>NZ_NGMF01000001.1:1467826-1538043 GCF_002140245.1 Enterococcus sp. 10F3_DIV0382
TCAAGTGAATTTGCAATCGTATCTAAAATTCCTGAAACAATATATTGGGAAGTTCCCACTAAAAAACTAACGCTTGCCAAGATATAAATTTTCAAAGTATTAGACAAATGATGTCCCTCCTTATTCTTATGTTTTTACATCGATATATTGCTAATTATCGATATGTTTATTCAAAAAAATATATCGTGAATACTAACGATATATTTAAGCGGAGATGAAACTGAATCCCCCAAACAATGTAAGGAATTCAGCTTCACCCAGTTATCCCTTTTGCTTTAGGAACTCAGCGATCCCATTGATGGCCTCTTCATTTCTTTTGTAATAGGTATACTTCCCTATACGTTCAGCTTTTATAAGTCCAACTTGTAAAAGCATCGAGAGATAATGAGATGCCGTCGATTGCGTCATTTCTAATTTTTCTGAAATTTGACTAACGCATACCCCGGTTTTGTTCATATCAATCCCTTCGTGGGGAGTGAAATAGAAATCTGGTTCCTTCAGCCATTCTAAGATTTTCAATCTTGCTTCATTAGATAATGCTTTAAAAATATCTACTTGTTTCATACAATTCATTTTATCGAGAATTGTCGATTTTGTCAAGCGTGAATGTCAGATGGATGGCGGAATGGATCTTTGTCGCGTCAAAACTTAAGAGTTGACAATTAGTCTAATTAGACTATAATGTTTATAGGATATTCGTCTAATTAGACTATGATTATTTTTATAACTCAATAAAGTTGGTTGAAGCAGTCAATGAGTGGAGCATCTCTTCAATATTGATTGAAGCTTGAAAGGATTACTTCGAAAATGGAAAGAAAGGATGAAGAAAATGATTAAATCATTTTTAATGATAGGGCAATCGAATATGGCAGGACGAGGCTTTATCAATGATGTACCTCCAATTTATAATGAAAGGATTAAAATGTTACGTAATGGGGGATGGCAAATGATGACGGAACCCATTAATTATGATCGCCCTGTTTCTGGAGTCAGTTTAGCTGCTTCCTTTGCAGATGCATGGTGCAATGTAAACCGAGAAGAAACGATTGGCTTAATTCCCTGTGCGGAAGGAGGAAGTACACTTGATGAATGGCATGTAGATCAGACTCTTTTTAGACATGCTATAACAGAAGCAAAATTTGCTATGGAGAATAGTGAGTTAATAGGAATTCTTTGGCACCAAGGAGAAAGCGATAGTATGAATGGGAAGTATAAAGTCTATTACCAAAAATTACTTGCCATTATGAAGGCTCTTAGAAAGGAATTAAGTGCCCCCAATATACCGATCATTATTGGTGGCTTAGGAGATTTTCTAGGTAAAGAAGGGTTCGGGAAAAATTGTACGGAATATAACCTCATCAATCAAGAATTGCAAAAATTTGCTTTCGAACAAGATCATTGTTATTTTGTCACAGCCGAAGGTTTAACATCTAATCCTGATGGTATCCACATTGATGCAATTTCGCAAAGAAAATTTGGTTTACGATATTTTGAAGCTTTCTCTAATAGGCAGCATATATTAAAACCATTAAATAATGAAAATGAGTTGATCAAGCTTAATTGTGATCGACCACATACACAAACAGAAAAAATATATATGGAAAGCCTAGAATTGGCGTTGGGAAAAATTTCCTATCCTGAATTTGAAGCTCAACTTAAACAAATCTACAAGAGGTAAACTTTAGCATTACAGAATACCAATTCAGAGTCTAAAGAGGTGTTTTTTTGATTCCACTACTAATTTTAGGTTTATTAAAACAAAAACCAGGTTCTTATGGTTACGAATTATTAGCATTAATGGAGGAGCGTCACTATAAATATATAGTAAATTATACGAAAGGGTCCTTCTACTATAATCTTCAACAATTAGAAGAAAAGCAATATATTAAAAAAGTCGATCAGCTAGACAATACTAGAGAAAAGCATAATTATATCATTACTGAACGAGGAAACAAAGAATTCGAAAAATTAATGTTTAAGTATGGCTCTAAGACCGATTATATAAATTTTTCTTTTTATGCAGCGATGTTATTTGCTAACGAATATAAAAAAGAGGAATTTATAAAGCTAATAAAAATACAAATTGAACAAACGAAAAAGAAAATTTTTTTATTAGATCAAACACTTCAACATAATGAAGCTATCCCTACTTATTTTAAAAAGATGTTGGAAAATTCCCGTTCTCATCATGTCGTAAACGTGCAATGGTTTGAAGAATTATTAAAGGATACTACTAGTGAAAGCACATCTAAATAACCGAACACACCCCAGAAAGAAGACATCTAGCTATTATGAAGCTTGAGGAGGATTTGTTTTGCTGAGGTCTATCGTTATCAAAGAAATTGAAAGCAAATGGACAGAATCTATCTTTCTAAAGAGAATGAAGGGAAAAGGGATAGTTGGTATATAGCTTTTTTAATATCAAAAGGGAAGATGCCATGAGGATATTAGAGCGTCCATTCGAGAAAACGGATTTTTATCAGAGCGAAAAGAATGTTATATGATATTTATTGATCTGCTCCAACGGACGACGCTCTCCTAAAAAAGCCATCGTATACTGCTATGTTTCCTAGGATGAAAAGAAGAAATCTTCTTCTTTTTTGGACTGTAGAGAAATAAAAAGGCTACTCGGCATTCTTGCTGAAAACTTCGGTAGAAATATGGGAAATTAAATCAGTTTGAAACTTTGTAACAAAATCTTATAAAAATTTGAAAGCGGGGAGTACACATGATTACCTTAAAATCTAAAAGGGAAATTGAGTTGATGGCTGAATCTGGATCGTTATTAGCCGATGTTCATATCCATCTACGAGATTTTATCAAGCCAGGAATTACCAGTTGGGACATTGAAGTTTTTGTGCGTCATTACATCGAAAGTCATGGAGGAGTTGCTGCCCAAATTGGATTTGAAGGTTATAAGTATGCTACATGTATCAGTGTGAATGATGAAATTTGTCACGGATTCCCCAAAAAACAAGTCTTAAAGTCAGGTGATTTGGTTAAAGTTGACATGTGTGTCAATTTAAATGGCGCGATCTCGGACTCTTGTTGGGCTTATGTAGTAGGTGCAAGCACACCGGAAGTTGACAATTTGATGGCGGTAACTAAAAAGGCTCTTTATCTTGGAATCGAGCAAGCACAGGTTGGCAATCGGACTGGGGATATTGGTTATGCCATACAAGCTTATGTAGAAGCACAAGGGTATAGCGTCGTACGAGATTTTATTGCTCATGGCATTGGACCTAGTATCCATGAGGAACCTTTCTTTGCTCATTATGGGACACCTGGGAAAGGGGTTCGCCTGAGAGAGGGAATGGTCATCACGATTGAACCCATGGTGAATGTGGGTGATGGGCAAGTAAAGATGATGTCTAATGGATGGGAAGCAAGAACTCTAGATGGCAGTTTAAGTTGTCAATATGAGCATAGCTTGGCAATCACGAAAGATGGGCCGTTAATTCTAACATCTCAAGGAGAAGAAGGAACTTATTAAACGAAATATATGATTTACAAATCGGCATTAATGGATAAGGATTGAAAAGTATTTCTATTTTTTGGAGCATATCGATGAAAGATTGTCGGACGCGTAACCGACAGAAGTTAGATAAGTTGTTTGTTATCATAACATAAAAATTTTTATTGACAATGATGACAATCCGATTTTTGAATGTAGTGTGCAGCTGGTTGATATGATTATTTTGCAAAGATCCTTTTGGAGAAAATGAAGTAGATAAATCCAAAGTGAGTTGATTTATGTTATATTAGTGTGCATTTTGTTTAGTTCTTTCTGGATTAAATGTTGGGACATTAGCGGCAACCGGTGCTCCTTTCCTTTTACCCAATAAATCGCATGAAAAGAACGATTTTTCGTAATTTCATGCGATTTTTTCTAGGGACTTATGTCACAGCTCCTTTTCGCAATCAGTACGATTGGTAGATATGTTCCCGTCTACCGATAGCGCCAAAAACACCATGGATATGTTTCCGAGAACAGACATACTCAAATGACATCAATTCTGTCCTCTCAAGACATATCGAATTAGTCGCTTCATTCGTTAAAGGAGAATAAAAATGGACCAAAAAGAAAAAATGAAAGAATTGATCAAAAAGAAACAAGGTGGAGGTCGATCCAAACAAATGGAAACACCTAAAAATGATCGTAAAAACATGAGAAAAGGCCCTAAGATCTTTAATAATTAATATGGTTAAAAAAGGATGTGGAACGATGATCTTGATGATCGTTCCACATCCTTTCACTATTTAAATCCTCCTATACTTCGTTTCATGTTCTTGACAATAATATAACCTAAAAAAGACAAAGAAAGAGTGAACAAAATGCCGCTTTACTCCACGTTTTTTGGTAATTCAAACGGCTGTTCATGAAAAAGTCGTTGAAAATGAGGGGTGAAAAAAGTCATGATGACAAAAGAAACAAGAAACGTAGCTGCATTTAGAAAAGCTACGTTAAAAAAACTCATGAAAGCCATCAGAATTGCTTCCGCCTTTTATACGTGTTTAGAGCGTGAGACAAAAGTGTTCTTTACTTTTGTCCCACGCTCTTTTGGCTATGCTACCTGAAATTGACTATTATAAAGGCTAGCATAAAGCGTTGGTGCTTGGAGTAATTCAGAATGCGTTCCTTTTTCGACGATATCGCCGTTTTTCATTACAAGGATCATATCTGCATTTTCAATCGTTGACAAACGGTGGGCAATGACAAAACTTGTCCTGTCTTTTGTCACAGCCTCCATTGCTTGCTGGATCAATGCTTCTGTTCGTGTATCTACACTAGAAGTTGCTTCATCTAAAATAACGACAGGGGGATTTGCCAGAATGACCCGTGCAATTGTTAATAATTGTTGCTGCCCTTGAGATAACGTACCATTTTCGCTAGAGATGATTGTATCATATCCCTCTGGCAGTGTTCGAATAAAGTGATCACATTGCGCGATTTCAGCCGCTTCGATAATTTGTTCTCTCGTGGCATCCATTTTCCCATAGGCAATATTATCGGCCACTGTTCCTTCAAACAGCCAGGTATTTTGTAAGACCATCCCAAAAGAACGGCGTAGTTCTCCACGCGAAAGCTTAGTAATATCGCAGCCGTCAAATTCGATCTTTCCTTTATTCAGTTCATAAAAACGCATCAGCAGATTAACTAAAGTCGTTTTTCCTGCACCAGTTGGGCCAACAATCGCCACAGTTTGTTTTGGTTTTACTGAAAAATCAACTTGATTCATCAATATTTTATCTGATGTGTAACCAAATTGTACATTTTTGAAAGCTATTTTTCCTTTCGGTTCTTCCAAAAGTTTTGCTTCTGGTAGGTCCGGAATTTCATCTGTTTCATCTAATATTTCAAAGATCCTTTCGATTGCAGCCATTGCGGATTGGATCGAGTTGATCACATAAGAAGCAGTGGAAATTGGTTCAGAGATCTGATTGATGTACTGAAGGTAAGCTTGTAAGAAGCCAATCGTCACACCGCCAGAAAGAACGAGTATAGCACCGAATACCGCACTTATGATGAAGGCAAGTTGATTGATGAAACGGATTGCCGGATAGATGGCAAAGTTCATAAATTGAGCACGTTTAAAAGCATTGTATTGTTTTTTGTTTACTTCATGTATAGAAGCCTCTGCACGAGCTTGCTGATTGAATGTTTTGACTACTAGATTACCAGCTAAGATTTCTTCCATCCGATTATTCAAGACACCTAGTTCATATTGGTTTTGTTCAGAAATCTGTTTGTTTTTATTCGCAATTTTAGTTGTAACAATTGAACTTCCGACGATCAGCAATAAGACGAGCAAAGTAAGCTTGCTTTCGATATAAAACAGCATTAGACCAGCAGCAACTATTGTTACCACAGAAGTGAAAAATTGATTGATACCTGTCAATAACACTTGAGAAAGCTGATTGAGTCCGGTAGTCGTCCGACTGATGATGTCGCCGACTTGATGATTATCAAAAAACGACATCGGCAATGTTTTGAATTTTTTTGTGATTTCTTTTCGTACCCTCAATGTGATCTTTTCGCTTAATGCTGCCATTGTACGTTCTTGGATAAATGAAGCAACACTGCTTAGGACTGAACAGCCGATCAGCAATAAGACAGGGAACAGCAATGCCTGTTTGATATCACTGAAAGTAAGCTGTCCAATACCTGTTTTTCTTATTTGCGACAACAAATCATCAATCCCAATTCCCATGATCAGGGGCATGGCTACAACTAATAGGTTGCCCAATAAACTGCATAGAAACAATCCGTAAAAATATTTATGTTCAGGTTTGATCATTTTCCAAAAACGTATCAAAGCGTGTGTGTTCAACGTTTTTTTCTTTTCCATCGAATCCCTTCTTTCTATATTCCTTGTGATTTGGCAAACTCTTGATATGTTTGACAATTAGACAATAGTTCTTCATGAGTACCTTGTCCTACGATTTTTCCTTCATCTAAAACAATGATGTTATCTGCTTGTTGGATCGTACTGAGCCGTTGAGCAACAATCACGAGAGTTTTCTCCGACATGTGTTTATGGAGTGCTGCCCTTAATGCTGCGTCTGTCTTATAATCTAAAGCGGAAAAACTATCATCGAATACATAGATTTCTGCTGGTTTGATCAATGCTCGAGCAATGCATATCCGCTGTTTCTGTCCGCCAGAGTAATTAGAACCACCTTGAGCAACAAAGCTATCTAATCCATCAGGAAGAGTGTCCACTAGTTCTTCTAATTGGGCGACCTTGATCGCTTTAGCCAATTCTTCTGGTGAAGCATGTTCATTTCCCATCTGCAAGTTGCTTAAGATCGTACCGCTGAATAAGAAGGCTTTTTGAGGGACATAACTGATGTGGGAGCGGATCTGTTCCTGCGTCATTTGAGTAAGAGGAATACCACCAAGGGTCACTTTTCCTACCGTAGGATCACTTAGTCTCAAGAGAAGTTTTGCTAAACTACTTTTTCCAGATCCGGTCCCACCAACGATCGCCGTTGTTTTTCCTTTAGGTATTGTAAAATCAATATCTTCTAGAACTGGATCAGAAGTTTCAGTATATTTGAATGTGACATGTTTAAAAGCAGCTGCATTTGTCTGATCAAAGGATGGTTTAGCAACTGTTTGGATCGTCTCTTCTTTAATTTCGATCTCTGCTTCGAGTATTTCTTCTATCCGTCGTAAAGAGGCGAATGATTTAGGGATAATGACCAGTACCATGGCTGCAATCATCAAATAAGCAAGTGTCAGCATAGAGTATTCCACTACCGCGGTCACGACCCCGATCTGTAACGTCCCGTCTGCCACAAGATTTCCGCCAAACCACAAAATAGAAGCATAAACGATTCCCATGAGTAAAAAAGCAATTGGAGTGACCCAAGCAAAGATTCGGTTCACTTTGATCATTTGACTAGCATAATCTGCAAAGGTCTGATTCGTTCGCTTTTCTTCATATGATTGATTATCAAAGGCACGGATCATATTGATCCCCGTAAAGAATTCTCTCAATGTGATGGTGATCCGATCCATTTTTGGTTGGATACTCAAAGATAAAGGCGTTCCTCGTTTCATCAGTCGGTAAACGATCCATACGTAAAAAACAACAGAGAATAATGTAACCCATGTAAGCAATAGAGAATAACGAAACATCATGAGGATGGTGAAAAAGCAAATAACTGGTGCTGGTAAAATCATTTGGCAAAATAAAACAATCATTTGCTGGACATTATCGACATCATTCGTCATTCTTGTCAAAAGAGATCCAGAACTGAAACGGCTGATATCCTTCATTGACAGTTGTTGGAATTTACGGAAATATTTCTCCCGTGTCTGGAAACCAAACCGAGCGGATGCCAATGCTGAAAAGTAACTAGAGGCAACTGCAGCAATCGTTCCTAGAAATGCTACAAGTAGCATTTCAACGCCGATTTTCTTGATAACAGAGGCTTCGCCACTTGCTATACCTGTGTCGATCAGTTTGGCTACTAATTTTGGTACACCTAATGTACCGGCGATTTGTAAACAGATCATCACAAAGGTAAGGAGAGCGAGTCCTTTGTTTTGCTGTAAGAATTTTTTTAAGATAGTCATATTATTCCTCCTTTTTCCTGATACTTTTCGATTCTATACCTTCAAGTAGCTTGAAGGTCAATAGAAAAAAGAATAAACTGGAAAAGAGGTGAGAAAAAATGAAAAAAATGTACACGATCGGCCAAGTATCGGAACTGTTTGATTTGCCAAAATCAACGATTCGCTATTGGGATGAACAGGGACTGATCCGGTCAAGCAGACAGGAAGAGAATGATTACCGCTTGTTTGATATCGATGATATTTTTATGCTTTATGATATCGTTTTTTATAGAAAATTAGATATACCGATCAAGCAGATGAAGAATTTATATGGTAAAACGTTGACGGAGTTATATGAGACACTTGATGAAACAGAAAAAAGAATCCATAAAGAACTATTGATAATGAAACAAAAACAGAAAGAGATAAGGGCGCGAAAAAAACAGTTGAAATTGATGATCGATACAAACGAGGAAGAATTTCCTATAGAAGAGATCCCTTTTGACTGTATGATCTCAACGGAATTTGAAGATATTGTGGAAATAAAACAATTTCTACCAAACTATTCGAGTTTTGGAATGATGAGTATGCCAGCTTCCAGTTCGCAAACGATGTACGGCTTTTTTATCGACCCCAGTGACATACATTTATTTTCCCAAGATGTGATTTGGAAGAAAAAAGATACGACTATTTATCGCCGGTTTTTATTGAAATCTGAGATGAACCATGCGGAACGTAATAATATCTTAGAAGTCAGAGAAACAATGCATGTAAAAGGGTGGGAAACAGGAGAAGTGATCGGACAATATCTATTGACCAATACGGACGAAAACAATATCAGAATTGAATATTATCATGCATGGATGGAAATGAAAAAATAGGAAAGAAATATTTAGGATAAGTGGATTGAATGGATGAAAATGAAATGAGAGAGAAATCGCTCGATTTTTTTTATTGAAAAAAGATTGACAAAATGAAACGAAAGTGGGATATTAATTAGCAAATAATGAAGCGTTGAAGAGAAGAGTAGCTGATCGGAAATAAGTACAGAGACCTTGGTAGGTGAGAGCAAGGATTGTTTGGTCAGTGAAGATGAGCTCTGAGTTTTTTGGATTGTTCACGCAATCTAAACGGTAAAGCGACCGATAACTCGCCGGGTATACAATCTGTACCGATGAGGCATTATTTGTGAGAATAATGCAAATAAGGGTGGTAACACGAAGTATTCGTCCCTTTTGTCGTTCAACGGCAAAAGAGGCGGGTACTTTTTTCTTTTTTTGAAAAGCTTCTTACGCTTTGTTAAAACATGATTATTGGAGGAGATTTTTTATGACAATTCGAACAACATCACCATTTCGCTATGACATCGTTGGGAGCTTTTTACGTCCTGAAAAATTGAAAGAGGCAAGGACTCGTTTTACTGATGGGGAAATCACACAAGAAGAACTTCGAAAAGTAGAAGATGAAACAATCATCGAATTGATAAAAAAACAAGAAGGAGCTGGTTTGAAAGCTGTTACTGATGGAGAGTTCCGTCGCAGCTGGTGGCACTTGGACTTCTTTTATGGGTTGAATGGCGTGGAATTTTATGTGCCTGAACATGGCTATTTCTTTCATGGAGAAGAGACACGTCCTGGTACAGTGATTGTGACGGGGAAAATTTCTGGTACGAACCACCCTTTCGTCGAACATTTTAAATTCACTCAGGCACATACAAGTCAAGGCATCGAAGTGAAACAGACAATTCCTGCTCCAGCTCAAATTTTAGTGGAACTACTTCGTCCGGATATATTACCCCATGTTCGAAAAGTCTATGAAGACAATCAAACATTGATCAAAGATATCATCGCAGCTTATCGTCAAGTGATCGACGACTTATATGAAGCAGGTGCGCGGACGATCCAGCTAGATGATTGTACATGGGGAGTATTAGTTGCACCACTTCCTAAAGGGTTTGCGATGGATGAGGGAAAAGATGAAAAAGAAGTTCGTCGGGAACTAGCAAATCTTTATTTAACGATCAACAATGCAGTCTTAGCTGACCAGCCGGATGATTTAACACTCAATACACATGTCTGTCGCGGGAATTATCATTCTACTTGGGCAGCATCGGGGGGCTATGACGACGTAGCAGATCCATTATTTACTCAAGAAAATGTCCGTGCCTATTATTTAGAATACGATAGTGAACGTGCTGGGAGTTTTGCACCTTTAGCGAAAGTTTCCGAAGATAAATTAGTTGTATTAGGCTTGATCACAACGAAAAGTGGTGAACTGGAAGAGCGCCAGCAAGTGATTGACCGGATCTACGAAGCGACACGATATCTGCCTTTGGATCGTTTGTGCTTAAGTCCTCAATGCGGATTTGCTTCAACAGAAGAAGGAAATATTTTGTCTGAAGAAGAACAATGGGAAAAGATTGCTTTTGTCAAAAGCATTGCAGAAGAAGTTTGGGGGAACAATTAAATCATGCAGGAGAGCTTGCTAGGAAAGAACACTATGGTATAATCAGAATGCTTAATATTAATTTCTGAGGGAGACTTATGAAAAAGAAAATTCTTAAATTTATCGGATGGTTCTTCGGAATCATTCTTGGGATCGCGTTTGCAATCTTTCTTGCCTTCCAGCTTTCCCCCAGACCCGGAGCATTCTTGATCAACCATATGTTTTCAAATACTGTTCAAATCATCGATCAGAAAACGTTCAATCAAGCAGAAAAAAACGTGGCGAAAAAAACAGATTTGACGTACGAGTCCAACTATAAAGAGAATACGTATGATATCTACTATCCAAAAAACAGCAAGGGACCTGTTCCTGTTCTGTTTTGGGTACATGGTGGAGGGTTCGTCGGCGGAGATAAATCAGGTGTCAAGGAATTTGCGACAAAATTAGTATCAGATGCCAACATCGCAGTGGTTGCGATGAATTATGAATTAGCGCCTGATTCAGAATACCCTAATCAAGTTCTTCAAGTGAATGAGCTGGTCAAAGATTTATTAGCTGAAGGCGACGACAAACTGCTAGACATGGAACAACTATTTTTTGGCGGCGATAGTGCAGGTGCACAAATCGCTTTGCAATATGCAGCTCTACAAACAAATGAAGCGTATGCCAAACAGATGAAAATCAAACAGGTACTTCCAAAAGATAGTTTGAAAGGAACCATTTCTTATTGTGGACCCGTTGATTTAAAGCTAACAGCACAGCAACATTCGGATGATCGATTTATGAAGTTCTTCGTCAAAACCGTTGCATGGTCGTTGATTGGAACAAAAGATTGGAAAACGAGCGAGCAACTGAAAGAAGCTAGTGTGGCTGACCATGTTTCTAAGGAATTTCCGCCAACGTATATAACTGACGGAAATGCTTACTCCTTCCAAGAGCAAGGTCAAGCATTAGAAAATCGGTTGACAGAATTAAAGGTACCCGTGCAATCCTTGTTTTATACAGATACAAAAAAAGAGATTACCCATGAATACCAATTTGATTACACGCTAAAAGAATCGCAAAATTGTTACCAGCAGACATTGGATTTTGTGAATAAGTATAAGTAAGAGGTTGTGAAAAAGCCGTTTAGTTTTGAGTATGAAGAAACGAAGCGGCTTTTTGCAACCTCTCTTTTAATACCTTTTTGTTCTTGGGATAAAACTTTCCCGAACAATCAATCGTGCAGGATAAGTCAAAATGATTGGTTCGTCCCGTATTCCGTCAATTCGCTCCAATGCCATTCGAACAGCTGCTTGCCCAATTGATTTCGCATTGATTTGGACACTGGTCAAGCCAGGGGAGAGGTTTGCGATTGTCTCGATATTATCAAAGCTTGCTACAACAATCTCTTCTCCAATTTGGATATTTTTTTGTTTCAATGCCCGATAGACACCGATTGCCATTGGATCGCTCCCGACAAGAATGGCAGTAGGAAGAGGGGATTCATTTTCTAATAGATCAGTCGCAAGTCCCTCACCTTGTTTTTCTGTCCAGCCACCTAGACGATAAGACATATATTTTTCTAAGTGATGATCGATCATAAAATGCTGATAGGCACGCATTCTCTTTTCGTTTATAGAAATCTGCTTCCCACCCAGTTCATCCATATCGACTTTATACCCCCCGATATAGGCTATTCTTTTATGGCCATTTTCTAAGAACAATTCCAGTACGGTTTTAGTCATCCGTTCAAGATCTGCATAAACCATATCGACCTCTTGCTGGATGTCAGGGTTATCCACGACGACTATTTGCATGTTTTGTTTTAATAAGGCGGTAATCGATTCTTTCGTAACGGTCCCAACAACGATCACCGCACCTAACTGATCTAGATCTTCCCATTGTTTAGGATTATCAGATAGATTATAGATTCGATTCATCCCTAAATGCAGACGTCGAGCTTCTTCTTCCATCCCTACTCGCAAATGTTTGTAATAGATATCCTGTTCTTCGCTCGCTTTGCCGATCGTAGAGATCACACCAATCGAAGGCATTCTCTTTTTGATATATTTTCGAGTACTGATATCATAATCCAACGCAGCTGCTGCCTCTACTATTCGTTGCCGAGTAGCCTGAGCCACATGGATCGTCTGATCGTTATTCAACACGCGGGAAACTGTAGCAGGAGAGACATTTGCCTTTCGTGCGACATCTCTAATTCCAACCATTTTTACACACTCCTCAAAAAAACAAAAAATTTCTATTGACAAAATTGTTTAGTAAACAGTATACAGGAATTATAAAAAAAGTAAACGATTTCCGTTTTGGTGGGAGTGAAATGATGGATATTACGCATAAAAAAACAGAAAAAAATTTCATCTTATTTGATGAAAAGAGCCGAGTATTCCATTTACGAAATACATTTCTTTCTTATCTGATAAAGATAGAAGAGAGCAATGTATTGGCGCATATTTATTTTGGCAAACCAGTCAAGCAGTACAAAGACAATAAAAATTATCCCCGAAGAGATCGTGGATTTTCAGGAAATATTCCCTTAAATCCTGACCGGTCTCTGTCGAAAGATACACTACCACAAGAATACTCTTCTCATGGCAGCATGGACTTTCGAACGCCCGCATCGATCATTCAGCGCAAGAATGGGTCAGACTTACTGGATCTGAGATATGATAGTCATTATATTACAGATGGGAAGCCAGACATCGAAGGCTTGCCTCAAACTTATGTGCTAGACAAGTCAGAGGCACAAACGTTGGTGATTTCACTTAAGGATAGAGAAACAGCGATTTATTTCGATTTGTTCTATACCATATTTAGTGATAGAGCAGTGATCACACGATCTGTAAAGATAAGAAATGAAACTAGAGAAACAATCAAACTAGAAAAAGCAGCTAGTTTCCAGTTAGATTTTGCCCATACTAGGCGATTTGATGAAGTCATTGCTTTGCCAGGAGCACATGTCAATGAAAGACAGATCTCACGGCAATCTCTTTTATCTGGAACAAAAGTATTTGAAAGCCGTCGAGGAACGAGCAGTCACCATATGAATAACTTTATTGCTTTAGTTCATCATCATACGACAGAAAATACTGGAGAAGCGATTGGACTTCAATTTGTTTATTCCGGCAACCATTCTTTCGAACTTGAAAAAGATCAGATCAATCAATTGAGAGTCGTCGGTGGGATCAACAGCCATTGTTTTTCGTGGGAATTGAATGCAAATCAGTCTTTTCAAACACCTGAAATGATCCTTTCTTACTCAAGTCAGGGATTGAACAAAATGAGTCAGATCCACCATGAGTTGCTACGTGAAAGAATCGCAAGAGGTCGTCATCAATTTGCTGAACGGCCGATTCTTGTCAATAACTGGGAAGCCACTTACTTTGACTTCAATAGTGAAAAAATCAAGGCGATCATTGATGAAGCAAAGGAGCTAGGCATCGAAATGTTCGTATTAGATGATGGCTGGTTTGGAAAAAGAGATGCGGACAATTCTTCATTAGGAGACTGGTTCGAGTATAAAGGCAAGTTAACAAATGGATTACGTGAAATAGCAGATTATGCTCATAGCAAAGGATTGAAATTTGGTTTATGGTTTGAACCAGAAATGATCTCCATTGATTCTGAACTGTATCGAACACATCCTGATTTTCTTATGCAGGTGCCAGGTAGAATGCCTTCTGCTTCCAGATCACAACATGTACTGGATTTTACAAGGTTAGATGTTCGGCAGACGATTGAGAAACAAATGAGAAAGATTTTAGACACGATTCCTCTTGACTACATCAAATGGGATATGAATCGTTCGCTTTCAGATATCTATTCGATTACCCTTGACCCACTTAGACAAGGAGAAGTAGCGCATCGTTATATGCTTGGGCTTTATGAACTACTCGAACATTTGACAGCTGATTATCCGGAAATCTTATGGGAAGGCTGTTCTGGTGGAGGTGGGCGGTTTGATGCTGGTTTTATTTATTATATGCCGCAGTCATGGACAAGTGATAACACGGATGCAGTGGAGCGTATGAAAATCCAATATGGAACAAGTCTTGCTTATCCGATTTCGTCCATCACGGCTCATGTATCAGCTGTACCAAATCATCAGACTGGCAGATCTACTTCGTTGAAAACAAGAGGAGAAACAGCTATGAGCGCTGTTTTTGGTTATGAACTGGATTTGACAAAGCTGTCTCCTGAAGAAAAAAAGCAAGTCAAAGAACAAATTATATCCTATCAAACGATTCGTCCCGTGATCCAGTACGGCCATTATTATCGTTTGGCGAGTCCTTTTGAAGAAAATATTGTCGCATGGATGTTTGTGTCTCCTAAACAAGATGAAGCTATTGTGTTTTTAGGGAGGATACTAGCTTCAGCTCAACCAGCGTTCCATGAAGTATATCTGTTGGGGTTAGATGATGAGGCACTTTATCAGGAACAGACCTCGAAGCGGCTATTTTCGGGGGCCGAATTGATGACAGTCGGACTTTACTTCCCTGATTTTCAAGGTGATTTCCAAACAGAGCTGCTTCATTTCAAAAAGTTATGAGAGAGAAGGAAAAAAGTATGAAAGCAAATATAAAATGGTTAGATGATCCACAAGTTTTTAGAGTGAACCAATCAAATGCGCATAGTGATCATGTTTGCTATGCAACAAGGGAAGAAGTAGAAACCACATCATCCCTTAAACAGTCTTTAAATGGAACATGGCGTTTTTGTTATTCGCCAAATCCTTCGGTACGTCCAAAAACATTTTATAAAAAAGATTTTGATGCCTGTTCTTTTGATGAAATCACTGTTCCTAGTCATATTGAATTAGCAAATTATGACAAGATCCATTACATCAATACGATGTATCCGTGGGAGGGACATGTATTTCGCCGTCCCCCTTTCACGACAAGCCCTGAGAAAGAGGCGGAAGGGATATTTTCAGCTGCTAAAGACAATCCGGTGGGGTCCTATTTGACGACTTTTCGATTAGAAGAAGGTCTAAAGGGAAAACAAATCTCGATACATTTTGCTGGTGTAGAACAAGCAATGTTCCTTTGGTTGAATGGTCATTTTATCGGCTATGCCGAAGATTCGTTCACTCCGTCTGAATTTGATTTAACACCTTATTTGGAAGAAGAAAATATTCTAGCTGTGGAGGTTTACAAAAGAAGTACAGCTGCATTCTTGGAAGATCAGGACTTTTTCCGATTTTTTGGGATCTTCAGAGAGGTCTTCTTAGTTGCTCGAGGACAAAACCATTTAGAAGATCTTTGGATCAAACCTCGCTTAGATGACAAATGTCAAAATGGTAAACTTGAAGTAGATTTGTCTTTTGAGCAAGTAGCCAAAAACAGTCAGCTGAATGTAGCGATACTAGATCCTGAGGGGAAGGAAATCTATCAACAGCAATATCCGTTAAAAGAACAAATGACGATTCGGATCGATGGATTTGAAAACGTGGCATTGTGGGGGCATTTTCAGCCCAATTTATATAAGCTTGAATTGGAGACGATAGACGAAGAAAAAAGAGTAACGGAGTATATTAACTATTCCTTCGGTTTTCGTAAAATCGAAATCAAAGATAAAATCATATACTTCAATGGAAAACGGATGATCATCAACGGGGTAAATCGACATGAGTGGCATCCAAGAAAAGGACGCGCCATCACTATAGAAGATATGGAAAAAGATTTGGCTATCATAAAAAATGCAAAGATCAACGGCGTACGGACATCTCATTACCCCAACCAGATCACTTGGTATTATTTATGCGACCAAGCAGGTATCCACGTGATGGCGGAAACGAACCTCGAATCCCATGGCTCATGGCAAAAAATGGGTGCATTTGAGCCTTCTTACAATGTGCCAGGTGCAGTACCTCAGTGGCAATCTGCTGTTCTTGATCGGGCAAAAACGAATTTCGAAACATTAAAGAACCATCCAAGCATTCTTTTTTGGTCTCTTGGAAATGAATCCTATGCGGAAGAAAACATTCGACAAATGAACGATTACTTCAAAAAAGTAGACCCCGATCGACTTGTTCATTATGAAGGGAATTTTCCAAATCCAGCATTCGAAGATTCGATTTCAGATGTAAAAAGCTGCATGTATGCGCCACCAGAAGAGATTGTTGACTACCTTGAAAATAAAGCGGAAAAACCGTTCATCTTATGTGAATACATGCATGACATGGGGAATTCGTTAGGTGGAATGGATTCTTACATGACGTTGCTTGATCGTTATGAAATGTACCAAGGAGGCTATATATGGGATTTTAAAGATCAGGCGATCCAAGTGACTGATCCAATCACTGGTAGAGAAGTGATGCGCTATGGCGGTGACTTTGACGATAAACCAAGTGACTATGAATTCTCAGGGAATGGAATCGTTTTTGCAGATGGACAAGAAAAACCCGCCATGCAGGAGGTAAGATATTATTATGAAAAATACAGTAAATAAAAGTCATATGGAGACAGAAAAAGTTGCAATCGTCTTCGGCGACTGTACATTAGGTGTCAAATCGGGGAATACGCATTATATTTTTTCTTATACAAGAGGCGGACTAGAATCGCTCAATAAAAACGGAAAAGAATGGCTATACCGGGAAACACTTCCAGTTTTTTGGCGGGCAACGACCGATAATGACAGAGGTAGCGGATTTGGATTTAAATCTGGTATGTGGTTAGGAGCCGGATTGTATCCAAAAGTCAAAGAAATAGAAGTACTGGTGGACAATAAAAAGATCGATTTGCCGATTGCCCCAGTAAATAATCAATATTCAAGTAATGAATACGCTGGAACAGTTGAAATCATTTTTACACTGGAAATCAACACAGTACCAAAAACACAAGTGACAATTTCCTACCAAATCGCTGGAGAGGGTAAAATGCTTGTTAAAATGCATTATGTTGGACAAAAAGGGTTGCCGGAATTACCAGCATTGGGTATAAGGTTCATTATGCCAACAAAAGCAAAATTCTTTGAGTATGAGGGTTTATCAGGGGAAACATATCCGGATCGGCTGGCTGGTGGTATCGAAGGTATTTATAAAGTGGAAGGACTCCCTATCCCTCCATATCTTGTTCCCCAAGAATGCGGTATGCATATGGAAACGAAATGGCTAGAACTGACAAGAAATCAAACATTGGATAATACGGACAAAGATCAAGAAGACTTTTCGTTGCGATTTGAACAGCAGGATACGCCATTTGCTTTTTCCGCTTTACCATTCAAAGCAGAAGAACTGGAACAGGCGACACATATAGAAGAACTACCGCCAGAAAGACGAACGGTTCTTACGATTTTTGCAAAAGTAAGAGGAGTCGGGGGTATCAATAGCTGGGGAGCGGATGTTGAGTCACCTTATCGCATCAGCGGCGAAGAGGACCATGAAATCAGCTTTATTATCCAGTAGCGATCTTTAGATTATTATTTGAAAAACAGAGTTTACAAGACAAAGCTGCTTTATTCTATACGTCATGAACAAGATACGTCATGAACAAGCGAGCAAAAAAGTTCTCAGAATCTTTTGTTCATGACTATTTTCTTCAATGAAACCAATTGTTATTTTTCTGAAAAATAAAGTTAACTATCAGAAAATTAAAAAAAGTTTCACAAAAATGATTGACAGTCGATTTTTTTATGTCTATACTAGGTACAATTCTTACATCAGTTTGGAGCGATTTTTTATGAAATCTAGAAAACTTACAAAACTGAATACGTATTACTTTAGCTATTTTAGATAGGTTTGTATTCATGACTTCGTGGGTACAAACAAACCAAGTTTGTATCTATGATGGCTAAAGATTTTTAAACACGACTTACAGCCACGTAGAGAAATTCATCTATAGTGGCTATTTTATATTTTTGCAGCGCTTTTTAAGGCTCGTTGAAGATGTTCACTGTAGAGGCAATTTCCTACAGGGACATCTTTTTTTGTTGATTATCCGGTTCATAAGTAGGAAAGAAGGAGCGAAAATGAGAACAATAGGACACGGTCGTTTAGTAGGAATTTATGTAAAACCACCTTGAAAAAGTAGAGAAAATCAGCCAAGATAGATAAGTAAACAAAAGAAAGCGGGAAAAACAATGATAGTAATTATGAAAAAAGAAGCAACGGAAGAACAAGTAAAAAAAGTCGTCGATCATATCGAAAAAGAAGGATTCAAAGTCTCAATCGATCAAGGAACAGAACGAGTAGTGATTGGACTAAAAGGTGATACGCGAAGTTTACAAGAAGGAGCATTTACACGCTACGAAGGAGTAGAAAATGCTGTGCGTATTTTGAACACATACAAATTGACTTCTCGAGAATTCCATCCTGGCAATACAGTCGTGGATGTAGACGGAGTAAAAATCGGTGACGGCAGTTTTGTGACGATGGCTGGTCCTTGTTCTATCGAAGGATTAGACCAAATCAGAGAATGTGCGCGGATGGCTAAAGCCGGGGGCGCAAAAATTCTGCGAGGTGGTGCCTTCAAACCACGTACTTCTCCATATGCTTTCCAAGGTTTAGAAGAAGAAGGATTGAAATACATCCGTCAAGCGGCTGATGAATTTGGAATGAAAGTGATTACTGAAGTGATGGATGAAGGACATATCGACATGGTGGCTGAGTACAGCGATATCCTACAGATTGGCGCACGTAATATGCAAAATTTCAAACTGCTATCTGCTGTCGGCAAAACAGGTAAACCTGTTGGATTGAAACGTGGGATTTCTGGTACGATCAATGAATGGCTTAATGCTGCAGAATACATTGCAGTCGAAGACAAATCTCCTGTCATTTTTATCGAACGTGGGATTCGGACTTACGAGACAGCTACACGTAATACGTTTGATTTAAGTGCTGTCCCATTGATGAAAAAATTAACTCATTTCCCTGTGATCGTTGATCCAAGTCATGGTACAGGTATTTGGGATCTTGTACCACCAATGGCCCGTGCGGGTGTGGCAAGCGGAGCAGATGGCATGATCGTAGAGATTCATCCTGATCCTGCAAATGCTTGGTCAGACGGTCCCCAATCGTTGAATGAAAAGACTTACTCACGCATGATGAAAGAAGTGACGATCATGAAAGAAGCAATGGAAAAGATCCAAACACTCGATTAATGTCAGCTTTTTAAAAGAAAGAAGTGAAACGAATGCTTACTGTACATGTTGATAACCAGAAATACGATATTCATATTGAAGAAGGTGCACTAGAACAGGCTGGATCATGGCTTCAAACGATTTGGAAGCCTCAAAAAGTAGCTGTAATCACTGATACCAACGTTGCTCCACTGTATGCGGAAAAAATCATGTTCCAATTGAGACAAGCTGATTTTGAACCAGTCCTTTCAATCGTACCGGCGGGTGAGACCAGTAAATCTTTGGAACAAGCAGCTGAGTTATACGATTTTTTGGCAGATAATGATTTTACCCGCAGCGATGGAATACTTGCACTTGGTGGAGGAATGGTGGGTGATCTAGCCGCATTCGTGGCCTCAACGTTCATGCGTGGGATCCATTTCGTTCAACTTCCGACTACGCTACTTGCACAAGTAGATTCTAGTATCGGTGGGAAGACAGCAGTCAATACAAACAAAGCGAAGAACCTTGTCGGAACATTTAGCCAGCCAGCTGGCGTATTGATTGATCCTGAGGTTCTAAAGACTTTGCCGGTACGTCGTTTACGAGAAGGGATCGCTGAAATCATCAAATCAGCAGCTATAGCAGATGCAATGCTTTGGCAACAGCTGAATGAGCTGAAAGACGAAAAAGATCTTTTAGAGCATGCTGTTCCAATCATTACTGCTACGTTGAAAATCAAGCGAAAAGTAGTGGAAGAAGATGTCTTTGACCAAGGAAATCGACTTATTTTAAATTTTGGTCACACAATTGGCCATGCAATTGAAAATACAGCAGGATATGGGGTAGTCAGTCATGGAGAAGGAGTAGCTATTGGAATGGTAGCCATCACTTCTCATGCAGAAAAAATCGGCTTGTCTCCAACTGGATCGACAGCTGCATTAGAAAGGATACTCCAAAAATTCCACCTGCCGATTACTTACGATCTAAGTCATTCAGAGGAATTATTCCACGCGATAACCCATGATAAGAAAGCAAGAGGAAGCCAATTGAATATCATCTTGCTAGAAAAGATTGGGCAAGCAAAAATCGTACCTGTTCCTACAGAGACATTCAAAGATTACTTAGGAGGACTGTAAGATGCGTTATATGACTGCGGGAGAATCCCATGGACCAGAATTAACAGCGATTATTGAAGGACTACCAGCAGGGTTACCTCTATCAGAAGAAGAAATCAATTACGAACTCGCTCGCAGACAAACTGGTTACGGCAGAGGAGGAAGGATGAAGATCGAAAAAGACCGTGTTCGGATCACGTCTGGCATCCGTCACGGCAAAACAATTGGTTCACCTGTCACTTTAGTGGTAGAAAATAAAGATTGGAAAAATTGGACAACTGTCATGTCTGTAGCAGAAGTACCTGAAAAAGACCGATCACTGCGGCGAGTTGCACGTCCGCGTCCAGGACACGCGGATTTGGTAGGCGGTATGAAATACCATCATCGAGATCTTCGGAATGTGCTTGAACGGTCCTCTGCAAGAGAGACGACCATGCGTGTAGCAATCGGCGCAATTGCCAAGAAAATTCTGGAAGAACTTGACATCATCGTAGCCGGACACGTGATTTGTCTTGGTGGAATCCAAGCAGAAATACCTGGAAATATCTCCATTCAAGAAATCAAAGAAATTTCTGAAGCATCTGAAGTACGGGTTGTTGATTCAGCAGTCGAGCAAAGAATAAAAGAACTGATCGATCAGACAAAGAAAAATGGAGACACGATCGGAGGAATTGTAGAAGTGCTCGTTGGAGGCGTTCCAGCTGGATTAGGAAGCTATGTACAATGGGACACGAAGCTAGATGCCAAAATCGCGCAATCTGTGGTTAGTATCAATGCCTTTAAAGGAGTAGAATTTGGGGTCGGGTTCACTGCTGGATCATTACCAGGATCAGAAGTGATGGATGAGATCTTATGGGAAGAAGAACGAGGCTACTTCCGACGTAGCAATAATCTAGGCGGCTTCGAAGGCGGAATGACCAATGGCGAACCACTTATTATCCGCGGGGTCATGAAACCCATCCCTACATTGTACAAGCCGCTTCAAAGTGTTGATATCGATACAAAAGAACCTTACAAAGCAAGTGTAGAACGTTCGGATAGTACAGCAGTTCCTGCAGCTAGTGTCGTTGCGGAAAATGTTGTAGCCACTGTGGTAGCGACAGAGCTATTGTCAAAATTCCCAAGTGATTCGCTTGTTGAGTTGAAAGCTGCAGTGAAGGAGTACCGTGACTACTTGAAACATTACTAAAAAGGGGGCAAATAAGATGGCACAACATGTTTTTATCGTGGGGCTTGGACTGATTGGTGCTTCTATGGCACTTTGTATTCGTCAGACCAATCCAGAACTGATAGTAGTTGGTTGGGATAGTCAGTCAAAAACCCGTGAGCAAGCAGTAGAACAGCAGATCGTTGATTACGTTGCAAATGATTTTGAAACAGGTGCAGAAAAAGCAGACGTTATCTTATTAGCCGTTCCCGTCCGTACAACCTTAGCTTATCTTGATGTCCTTGAAAGAATCAACTTGTCTGATCACGTCATCATTACGGATGTCAGCAGTACGAAGCAGCAAGTCGTGACATCCGCTGAGCAGAAAAATCTTCGGTTTGTCGGTGGACATCCAATGGCTGGTTCTCACAAATCAGGTATACAGGCAGCAGATGCTAAACTATTTGAAAATGCCTATTACATCTTTACACCTTTGGAAAAGACGAAAAAAGATGTTGAAAAACTGCAAGAACTATTTTGCGGAACCAAAGCAAAATATGTGACTCTTACAGCAGGAGAACATGACCGTATAACAGGAATGCTAAGTCATTTTCCACATATTCTGGCAGCTGGTTTAGTCAATCAGGCAGAACAATTCAATCAAGAATATCCGCGAGCCAAACAACTAGCAGCAGGAGGCTTTCGAGATATCACTAGGATCGCTTCCTCGGATCCTGTCATGTGGACAGATATTTTGTTGAGCAATAAGCAGATATTATTGGAACGATTGGCAGATTGGCAGCAAGAAATGACACAAATAGCAGAATGGATCATGACTGAGAACCAATCGGAAATCTTTTCTTTTTTCAATCGGGCAAAAGAAAGTCGAGACCAGTTGCCTATCCATAAGCAAGGCGCGATCCCTGCCTTTTTTGATTTATTTATCGATGTGCCAGATGAGCCTGGCGTTATTGCAGAAGTAACTGGACTGATCGGAAAAGCGGGAGTTTCTTTGATTAATTTGAAGATCCAAGAGACGCGAGAAGATATTTTAGGGATACTGCAAATCAGTTTCAAAAATCAACAGGATTTGTTACAAGCAAAAAGAACCATTTTGTCTAATACCAGTTATCATTGCTGGATCAAATAGGAGGCTGGATAAATGCGATTATTACAACAAATACATGGATTAAGAGGGACTGTTAGGATACCAGCAGATAAATCGATTTCTCATCGCAGCATCATGTTTGGAGCAATTGCTGAGGGAACGACGACTATACAAAATTTTTTGCGCGCAGAAGATTGTCTGAGTACTTTACATGCCTTCCAACAATTAGGCGTCGAAATCGAAGAAGAGGAAGAGGTGATCAAGATTCATGGTCGCGGTAGCCACTCCTTTGTCCCACCAACTGAACCCATCGACATGGGAAACTCCGGTACGACGAGTCGTTTATTGATGGGTATTTTGGCTGGACAGCCTTTTACAACGACTCTGTTCGGTGATGCTTCGTTGTCTAAACGTCCAATGGGGCGAGTGATGGAGCCTTTACGCGAGATGGGTGCTGACTTGCAAGGAAATGAAAATGATCAGTATCTACCAATCACTGTGACAGGAGCCCGCTCTTTATCACCTATCCGATACAATATGCCTGTAGCTAGTGCACAGGTCAAATCTGCTTTGCTGTTTGCGGCACTACAAGCAGAAGGTACATCCGTAATCGTTGAGAAAGAACGTTCCCGTAACCATACGGAAGAAATGATTCGTCAATTTGGTGGAAGGATCACAGTGGAAGATAAAACAATCATGGTGACAGGACCGCAAAAATTAACCGGTCAGCAGATAACTGTTCCAGGTGATATTTCATCAGCTGCATTCTTTCTAGCAGCAGGGCTTCTTGTTCCGGAAAGCCAACTGTTGTTAAAAAATGTCGGGGTCAACCCAACAAGAACCGGTATCTTAGATGTGTTGGAGGAGATGGGCGCAGCGATTACCCAGACGAATCACAATGAACAGAACCAATCGGCTGATTTAAGTGTCAAGACGAGTCGTTTGAAGAAAGCAATGATTGGTGGAGAAATCATTCCGCGTCTGATTGATGAACTGCCCATTCTAGCTTTAGTGGCTACTCAAGCAGAAGGAATCACGATCATCAAAGACGCAGAAGAATTAAAAGTAAAAGAAACCAACAGAATTGATGCGGTGGCAGAAGAATTGCAAAAAATGGGGGCAAAGATAAAAGCAACAGCAGACGGTTTGATCATCCATGGACCAACACCTCTGCATGGCGCAAAAGTTTCCAGCAGAGGCGATCATCGAATCGGGATGATGCTGCAAGTAGCTGCTTTGATAGCTGATGGACCTTGCGAACTAGAAGGAGCCGAAGCCGTTTCAATCTCTTATCCGGCATTTTTCGATGATTTAGCAGAACTTGTGTCAGGAGGAGAAGTTCATGGCTAGCATTTTGCTGATTGGTTTCATGGGCGCTGGAAAAACAACGATCGGTAAAGGGTTAGCTCAACGTTTACAAAAAGAGTATGTAGATTTAGATACAAAGATTGAGGAACATATCCAATTATCGATTGCCGAATATTTTCACTATTACGGTGAAAACAGCTTTCGAAAAGTGGAGTCAAAGGTTTTAAGAAAGCTGTCAAATGAAGATAAAATTATCGCGACTGGTGGAGGAATCGTCCAATGTGCTGCCAATCGGCAATTTTTACAAACGCAGCCAATTGTTCTTTATTTAGAGGCAGAAGCAGATTGTCTAATCGATCGTATCCAACAAGATAAAACGTCTATTCGGCCGTTAGCTCTTGGAAAAACAAGAGAAGAAATAAAAGCTTTATTGGCACAACGACTTTCCTGGTATGAAGAGAGCGCGACACATCGAATCAACACGACCAATGAAACACCAGAAAAGATCATCGATACCATTATAGAAAGGATCAAAAGCATATGAATGTCAGCTATCTAGGGCCAGAAAGTTCGTTCACTTATCAGGCGGCTTGCCAGCTATTTCCTACAGAACAATTGACTGCGTATGCTTCGATCCCTGCTTGTTTGCGCGCGTTGTTTCGCAAACAGGTCGATCTGGCTGTCGTTCCTGTAGAGAATTCATTGGAAGGATCTGTTCATCACACAATCGATCTTCTTTCCAAACATCCAGAAGTCGAAGTTAAAAGTGAAATCGTTCTTCCTATCAAGCAGCAGCTTTTAGGCAATGCAGCAACAAAGATTACAAAAATCCTTTCTCATCCCCAAGCACTAGCACAATCACAACAGTTTTTAGAAACGCATTATCCTAATGTGCCTTTAGTAGCAACAGAATCAACAACTGCTGCAGCAATGTATGTAGCAGAACATCCGAAAGAAGACGCAGCAGCGATTGCTTCATTAGAAACAGCACAGCATGTTGGATTGGAGATCTTAGCTGAGAATATCCAAGATAATGAGTTGAACCAGACACGTTTTTGGATCGTCGGTGACCGAAAGCTGACCAGCCAACAGTCAGCTCCAGTAAAAATGAGTGTCATCTTGACCCTACCTGCTAATCGGCCAGGGATGCTTCATAAAATGCTGGCAGCTTTTGGCTGGCGGGAGATCAACTTAAGTAAGATTGAATCCCGACCATTGAAAACTAGCTTGGGAGAATATTTTTTCGTAATCGATTTGTTATTGGATCGCCCAATGGCATTAGTAGAGAATGCGCTCCAAGAAATCAAGATGCTCGGAGGAAAAAGTCAAATATTAGGCTGTTATCCAGTATTGACAGTAGAATAGACGCGTAGATGAAAGTCAAGAATACTGATTGATTGATTTAACTTAAAAATAAAAAAATCAGCGCTTGGCTATTCTTTATTTTTAATATTCTGATTGGTTTTTAAGAAGAAGTGGGAGACAAATCGTTACAGTCGTTCCTGTCCCAATCACTGATTGGATCGTTAAGCCATATGCATCTCCATACATTAGGCGTATCCGCTCATCTACATGGCTGATGCCGATTCCTGAAAAATGATCATTTTTTTGTTTGGTATTTTCAGTATCGAAGCCATCACCGTTATCAATCACTTCGAATAAAAGAAGCTGATTTTTTGTTTTGCCGTACACCGTGATGAATCCTTGCGTTTTATTGTGAAAAGCATGAAGATAGGCGTTTTCGATAATTGGTTGAAGGATCATATTCGGCATAGATAATGTCTGCAGTTCATCAGGAATCATTATTTTAGCCGAGATTCTTTCGCCATATCGCATACTCAAAAGATCGATGTAACTTTGTACGCTTTTGATTTCTTCCTTGACTGGAATCACTTCTTCTTTTTTCCCAATCGTACTTCTTAGTAAAGTAATGAAACTGTCGATTCCTTGAACTGCTTCATCTGTTTTTTGCTGCCAAATCAAAAATTTCAAGCTAGTCAGCGTATTATAAATAAAATGGGGCTGTATCTGTGCTTGCATAGTCTGGATTTCAAGCGAACGTTTCTTCTTTTCGTCTTGGATCGTCTGTTCATAATGATGCTGCGCATTACTTAGCAATTGATTGATCGTATTCCCTAGCAATTGGACTTCATGGCTTCCTTGCACAGGAACAGTAGCTTTTAAGCCATCTTCCTCTAGCCATTTTAGCGAATCAATCAAGCGGTAGATCGATTTTGTGTGTCGATCCAAATACATAAATACCAATGAGCCAGCAAAAGCAAGTGTCACGATATTATACAAAATAATGGGGAAAATCACGCCCATTTGGTTAGACAAAGAATGAAGATCGACTTGACTGAGTAATGTACAATCCTGGCGGTACAGAGGAAGACGGGTCAACTGCTGTCCATTTGAAATCGTTGTTTCACCTACTGTTAGTTTTTTGAAAATCATTGATCGGCTTCCAATTGTATTTTCTTCATTTGATGCGATGATCGTCTGTTCTTCGTTCATGAAGGAGATCTTCGATATCTCAGGATTTACTACAGATTGAAAAAGATTCGCTAGTTGCTGGGATGAGATCGATAAAACAGCATATCCGTAAACGTGATTCAATGTGTTTTTCAGTTTTTTGACAAAGAAGACGCTGGGCGCTTTCTTATCGCGAAGAGTCAATCCGTATTGTGCAAAAAGCATTTGTGTATCCGCAGCACGTTCATTCACTCTCTGGGCAATCGCAGATTGAAAAAAAGAATCGGCAGATACGGCAGTGAGCATATCGTTTCCGACAAAAGTTCTTCCATTTTCTCCAAAGATCAACACATCGTAATCAATCATTGGATGGATTTTTGAAAGAGAGTCATTCATTTTTTGGATCGTTCTTAGCTGCTGAAGCTGTTCCATATGTTGGACTGGACCATTGGAAAAATAGCTTTCGACAGCTGGGTTGGAATCAAAAGCGGCTAATGTATTCTCGATTGCATCATTCAAGCTTTCAAATTCAGTTTGGATCTTTTTTAGTACCACATCATTCGATTGATTGAACAGCTGGATATAGGCATCCCTTGATCGATGATAAATAAACAAAGAGATGACGATGGCCTGCAGAAAAAGACCGATGAACAAAATGAACAGAAGTTTGGTAAAGAGTTCATGCTCTTTGATTTTTTTTCTCATTTTACAAAAGTTCCTTTACGGTATTGAGAAGGTGTCATTCCTGTCTCTTCTTTAAAAACTCTGGAGAAATAACCCAGTTCGGTATAGCCGACTTTCTCACAGATTTCCGTCAAAGTAAGCCGTGTTTCCGTTAAAAAGAGCTTGGCTTTACTAATACGGACTTTTTTTAGATATTTTGAAAAGTTGATACCAAATTTTTCAGTAAAGATAGCTGAGAGATAGCTATATGAAAAATGATATTTTTCGGATAGAAGTTGTAAATTGATTTCTTTCTCATAATTTTCCTGGACGAACTCGTAGATCAAAGTCAAGATATCGAAATTGTCTTTTATTGCATTTGCAGAAAAGTGGGTGAGTTTCTCAAGTGTTTCTTTGACAAGAATAGAAAAATCTTCCAAGTACTCAGCATCGGCTAATAAAGAAGGAAGGGCGATCTTGAGCAAAGAAAGTTCTTCATTCCCAACATATTCGTCAGCCAAAGCGTTGAGTAATGCATAGAAACGATTGATTGCCTCATGTTTCAAATAAGCTGGATCAATAGGCTGTTCCAATATTGTCGTGAAGAAACCCTCAAGTTCTTTGACAGCTAAAGCGTAGTCTTTATGAACGATTTTTGTTAAATAGCTACTTGCTTGCTGCTCGTGGTTGGTTGATAACGGAAGAAGTTCATGCTGATAAGCAAGGTTCTTTCCCTTATGATAGAAACGTTGTCCTTTGGTGCAATTTCTGATTTCTTGGAATATTTCATTGATATCTTGGATTGGAAAAGAGTCAGAAACAACAAAAAAATCACCTGGAAAAACTTCTTGACGAAACTTTTGAACAAACTTCCTAAGCGTATCTTTGGAATCAGTATTGATCACATAGCCGGATTCTTCCGAAAAGGTAGAAAAGGGATAAATAGTAAACGAATCGTCGCTATCCATCAACGAATGGATGATCGACTGTTTTTGTTTAGAGCCTTGTTTTGAACTGAATGGCCGTTTTTCGGTATATAACAGAAAAAACAAGGTGTGTTCAAAAAGAAGAGGGTCAAGCAATGGACGAGTTTGTCCAGCAATCTGCTGTGAAAGATTCTCGCAGATCTGCTCATAACGATCGGTGATTGGGCTTTTGTTGGGCTTTTTTTTGATTTTTTGTGAAACGGCAGTTAAGGAATTTAGAAAAAAATCAGGACTCAATCGAGGTTTTAAAAGATAATCAGCGACGCCTTCTTTAAAAGAATCTTTAACCATATCAAATTCATCATAGCTAGAGAGGATAAGGATCTGTGTTTCAGGTTGTTGCCGTTTTAATAGCCGCGATAATTCGATCCCATTTAGTTCAGGCATCATTACATCTGTGACCACAATATCGATTGCATGTGCCAAAGAAAAGTCAAACGCTTTCAATGGACTGGAAAAAGTTCCTATTAATTGAAACCCGTGCTCAGACCAATTGATCAACTGTTTCATTCCATCTAAAATCGTCTGTTCATCATCGATAAGAATTACGCGTATTGGCATTTTTTTACCCGCCTTAAGAATAGTCTTGTAATTTAAAAATACTTATTTCTAGGAGAAAATGCAAGGATATTTTTATTTTAAAGAAACCTCCACCCATTCGATCTTTGGTCTAGATGCTAAGATTATTCCTTTTGTCATAGTTGATTTGTATTTTTTTATTATTTTAGGAGAAATTTTTGAAGTATCTGGATAATAAAGAAACCGTTTTCAGATTTTGGTATGATGAATGTAGCAAACATAAACAACTAATGGATGGAAAAGGAGCGGATAAAAATGAACATCAGAAAGTTAATTGCTGGAGTCGTTTGTTTAGCGGCAGCATCAGGTTTCTTAACAGGATGCGGAAGTGCTAGTAGCACAGCAGACAACGAAGAAAAAGTCACTGTCTGGGCGTGGGATGAGACATTCAATATCAAAGCAGTGAATGAAGCAAAAAAAATTTATGAGAACGAAGAAACAGAGATAGAAGTTGTTACGATGTCTCAGGATGATATCGTTCAGAAACTGAACACCGCTTTAGCAAGCGGGAATACAGAAGGATTGCCCAATATCGTCTTGATTGAAGATTATAGGATACAAGGCTATTTGACTTCTTATCCAGATGCATTCGCTGATTTGTCTGCTATTGTAAAGGAAGATCATTTTGCACCGTATAAATTTGCGGTAAACAAAGTAGGAGAAAAAATATACGGTGTTCCTTTCGATTCGGGCGTAACAGCAAACTTCTATCGTACGGATCTGATGGCTGAAGCAGGCTATACAGAAGAGGATATGGAGAATCTGAAGTGGGACGAGTATATTCAAGTGGCGCGAGATGTCAAAGAAAAGACAGGAAAGAAAATCGCTGAAGTCAATCCTTCTGATCTTGGTCGAGTAAGAATGATGATGCAACAGGCGGGAGAATGGTATACGTCCAAAGATGGGGAGACGGTCACGATCCAAGACAATGCATCTTTAAAGTATGGTCTTGAATTATTTGCCACTCTTTTGAAAGAAGATCTAGTCGAACAAACTTCTGACTGGAATGCTGGAGTAACTGCGATACAATCAGGAGCAGTAGCTTCTAGCCCAACTGGCGCTTGGTATTCTTCAACGATCCAAGGAGCAGAAGACCAAGTTGGAAAATGGAAGATTGCGCCAATACCTGCACTGCCAGAAAATTTACAAAAAGCGCAAGCTTCTAACCTTGGCGGAGCTGGTTGGTATGTGCTCAAAGGAGTAGCTGGAGAAGAATCAGCGAAAGATTTCCTCGAAGCAACGTTTGCATCGAATGAAGAACTGATGGGCACTCTTGCGAAAGAAATCGGACTGGTGTCTACGATGCTTAGTGCAAATGAACAAGAAGCTTATCAAGAAGCTTCAGAATTTTACAGTGGCCAAAAGGTCTTTGATGATTTTTCCAAATGGACATCAGAAATTCCAGAAGTGAATTACGGACATGAGACCTATGCAATTGAAGCAGTCGTAGCCGAAGCTCTTCATCGAATCATCAATGGAGAAGAGACAGACAAGGTACTAGCAGATACACAAAAACAAGTAGAAGCACAGTTGGCTAATTGATTGGTGATAAAAAAGCAAATTTCTTTGCTTTTTTATCAGACAACCGAAAAGACAAAAAAGATGGCGGCTGCCTTACAGACGTTGTCTTTCTTGTCTTTTCATGTAGATAATCAATGATAGAATTGGAGGGAAAAGAATGAAGCAGAAAGATTTATTCAAAAACGGGCATGCTTTTTTAATCTTGCCAGTCATTTTGATATCGATCATGGTTTTTATTCCGATGGTTTTGGCTTTGATCACGTCTTTTCAAAGTGGTCCCCCTGTCAATATGACATTTAACGGATTAGGTAATTATCAGCGGATGCTGACAGATGCTACTTTTAAAAAAGCTTTTTTCAATACGTTCCTGTATTTACTAGTTCAAGTACCAATCATGCTGTTTCTAGCGCTTTTTATTTCCAACCTTTTAAATGATAAAAAGCTGAAATATAAAGGGTTGTTTCGAACAGCTATTTTTCTTCCGTGTATCACTTCGATGGTCAGTTATTCTCTGATTATGAAAAGTCTATTTTCTCAATCTGGCCTTGTAAACAACTTGTTGTTGGGCATTGGTATGATTGATACACCGATTGGCTGGCTGACTCATCCAATTTGGGCGAAAGTTCTGATCATTCTTTCGATCACTTGGCGTTGGACTGGATACAATATGATTTTTTTCCTTTCAGGCATGCAAAATATTGATTCGGAGATTTATGAAGCAGCATCTATTGATGGTGCTTCTAAATGGCAGCAGTTTATCAAAGTGACGATCCCGAATTTAAAACCGATCATTTTGTTTACTTCCATTACTTCGACGATCGGGACATTGCAGCTTTTTGATGAAGTACAAAATATTACTGGCGGGGGTCCAGCAAATGCAACGACCACCTTGTCTCAATACATCTATAATTTGAGTTATAAATTCACGCCTAATTTTGGATATGCGGCAGCAGTTTCCTTTGTTATTGTTGCCTTTATTGTGATATTGTCGATAATCCAAACGAAAGTAGGAGGAGAGAGTCGATGAAAAGCATGGTAGAAAAAGAAACGATCGAACATCCCAACGTCAAAAAACAAGCCTTAGGACTTCGTTCGGCAATTGGGTCAGCATTAAAGTATACAGCATTAAGCATCCTATCATTTATTTCCATTTTCCCTTTTGTCTGGATGATTCTGGGAATGACGAATACACCCGTGGATATCACATCGGGAAAAATAAAGATTGGCAGTAACTTGATCATCAATTTTCAAAATTTGTTTTCCAATGAACTGAATTTTACTCGTTCCCTTTGGAATTCAGCAATGATCGCTTTAGTGACCACTGTGTTTGCATTGCTGATTTCCTCAATGGCAGGATATGGGTTTGAGATTTATCAAAGCAAGCGAAAAGACTTGATTTTCAATATTCTACTGCTATCGATGATGGTTCCTTTTGCGGCGTTGATGATTCCTTTGTATCGAATGTTTTCACAATTGAACGGAACGATTTTGGGAATCAATAGTTTCTTAGTTGTAATCTTACCATCTGTCAGCACTGCTTTTTTGATCTTCTTCTTCCGACAAAATGTTAAATCCTTTCCAAAAGATCTAGTAGAAGCCGCTCGATTAGACGGTCTAAAAGAACTAAGTATTTTTTTTAGAGTATATATGCCGACGGCTAAAAATACCTATGCAGCGGCAGCAATCATCACATTCATGAGCAGTTGGAACAATTATTTATGGCCCTTAGTGGCTTTGCAATCTCCTGATAAACGGACGGTTCCGCTTGTTTTATCTGCTATGGGTGCTTCCTATACGCCAGATTATGGAATGATCATGGCTGGATTAGTCATTGCTACTTTACCAACTGCCATCGTATTTTTTGTTTTGCAAAAGCAATTCGTTCAAGGAATGATCGGCTCTGTAAAATAAAAAACAACAGCAAGTGCGTCCCTACAAAGTCATCTTTTCCAAGTAAAAAGATACTTTTGGGACGTGTGTTATTTTATGTTGAGAAAAATTAAAAGATAACGTTTTAAGTTTATACTCGAAAACTCTTTCATTTTAAGGTAAACTTAAAGAGTAAAGGAGGAGGATACATGCTAAAAAATTTTAAAGAAGTGATTGCTGCCATATTGCCGATGACCGTCCTGATTGTCATTTTAACGTTTGTTTTTGCGCCGTTAGAAGGAGAAGACCTCGCTTCATTCTTGGTAGGTGCGGCTATCATGATGATCGGAATGACGCTCTTTTTGTTTGGGGCAGACTATTCCATGATGGAAGTCGGAGATCTAGTAGGGAAATATATGATCAAAAAGAAAAGTTTGGCTGTTTTGGTCAGTTTGGGGTTTGCTATCGGGATCGTGATCACGATTGCCGAACCTTCCGTGCAAGTTTTGGGACAACAAGTATATGATATATCTGACGGAGAGATTGGCAGAGTGTTGCTGATTGGGATCGTCAGCGTCGGCACTGGAGTATTTCTAGCCTTTGCGCTGCTTCGGGTCGTATTCAAGCTATCCTATTATCAATTGATGGCTATAGGCTACATAGGCGTTTTGATCGCCTCGTTCTTCACCAGTTCCGAATTCATGCCGATTGCTTTTGATTCGGGGGGAGTGACTACTGGTCCAGTAACTGTTCCATTTATCTTGGCCCTTGCCGGAGGGATGACTAGTATGATCAAACAAAAGAAAAATGAAAATGACAGCTTTGGGATGGTTGGTATTGCTTCATTAGGACCAATTCTTGCCGTAATGATTTTGGGGGTGATCTTCCAATGAATTTCTGGCAGCAAGTGATAGATGGTATCGAGATCGTTACTATGGAAGTTATTTTAGCAGTGGCACCTATCGTGATTCTATTTGTTTTGATGAATATCATTAGTTTTCGTATGCGCAAGAAGCGTTTCTTTGACATTATGAAAGGCTTCTTGATAACGACTATTGGGTTGATCCTTTTCCTGCACGGAGTCAATATGGCTTACGTTCCGGTAGGACAGCATTTAGGTAGTACGATCGCTGGATTGCCCTATAATTATATATTGGTTCCACTTGGCTTTTTGATGGGGTTCCTAGTAGGGTTTGCTGAGCCGGCGATTCATGTAATGGTCAAACAGGTTGAAGAATTGAGTGAAGGGAGGATCCGGTCGAAAGTCATGCTGATGGTAATTTCGATTGGGATTGGCGCAGCAGTAGGATTGTCTATGTGGCGTTTGCTCGTCGGATTCTCTCTTTATTATTTCTTGATTCCAGGATATGGGCTAGCATTTATTTTAGGACGAAAAGTGGACAAGATCTTTTTAGCAATGGCTTTTGACAACGGTGGAGTAGCAACGGGTCCGATGTGTTCGACATTTATTTTATCAATGAGCGTGGCGATCGCTGCACAAATTGAGGGAAGAGATCCGATCATTGATGGGTTTGGTGTGGTTGCAATGATTGCATTGACACCAATATTATCCACTTTAGTACTAGGATATATTTATAAACGAAAAGATGAAAAAGACAGAATCGAAAAAGAAAGATTGCAAAAATTGGGGGGAAGCAAATGAAAGATCTTGTAGCATTGAATCTTCACATGATTGTGACGATCGTGGACGGAGGAACAGGTGAAGATGTCATCGACTTTTCAAAAGAAGCAGGTGCAGCTGGCGGTACAATCTTGCATGGTCGTGGTTCTGGTGTACATGATTCAGGGAAATTTTTAGGTTTGGACATCTCGCCAGAAAAAGATGTTGTTTTGACATTAGTACCAGATAGTTTGACGAATCAAGTGATGGATGCGATTGGTCAAGGCATCAACATCGATGTTCCAGGTAACGGGATTTGTTTTAGTATTGATGTAGATAAAGTAATTGGTATCACTAAGATTCATCAGTATCGGGAAATTATCGGGATGCAGGAACTTTTGGATGAAACTAACGATAGAGAAAGTCCTGAATCATAGACAAGCATTTGAAGAAAAAATATACCTAAATAAGAAGGCGGATGAACGTTATTTCCGCTTTTTTGTTTAGGTTTTTTCGTGAATACTTATGAAATAGTAAATTTTTATGAAATTCTTCTCTAAGCATCAGACATTCTTTTCAAAATATGCTATTTTAAAAATGATGAAAAAAGGGGGAGAAAAATGAATTTTTTAGTTGTTTTAAAAGATACTCTGATTGAGCGGTCTACATTTCTATATGTTCAATTGCAGGAAAATAAAACATTGCTGCATTTTTCACCAGAGTTCCATCTAGAGGGACTAACATTAGGAGAAATTTATCAAGCAGAAGGACTATCGGCTGTTTTGCACTTTTTTGAGGCAGAATTGGAATTACCGGTAAAAGATTATATCGAGCTTTCTCTCGAATCTTGGGATCGAGCAGTCGTTGAGCTATTCCCAGAAGGTTTGATGATCGATACGAATGATGGGAAGATTCATTTGACTGCAGCAGAACTACAGAAACAAATGCGTTATCAAATAGATGATGAAAATTCTTTTTCTATTTTTAGACGTCAGCAAAAGATTCTAAAAAGCTTTTTAAAAGTAATCAGTAAAAAACGGAATTTGATCAAAACGACTCAACTGTTGAAAAAATATCCAAATCTGCTTCATACGTCCATTCAATTCCCTCAATTGATTACGATGATCCATCGATTTATACGTATGCAACAGCTACCATCTAAGAAGCTGTTTTTGCCATTGACGGACACATTCCGTGTAGTCAACAGAGAAGATAAAAAGAAAGTGATTGTGATCGACTTTACCAGAAATCGGAATGTCCTTCATCAAGTCGCAATGGAAAAGGCCAATTAAGGCTTTTTCTTTTTTGTTTTTTTTGTCATAATGAATGATAGATGATGGAGGAGATAATAGGATGCAAACATGGTTAGAAAGACTGATACGGTTTCAGCAGAACTATCAAAAACTTATGCAGGGAAGATATGCAAAATTTGATCAATTGAATCGGGTTCTATTGATTATCGCACTTTTTTTTAGTTTACTAAGTCGGTGGTTGCCATTTAGAATCGGGCAATTGTTGTTCATCGTCTTTTTCGGATGGATGCTATTTCGTTTTCTATCAAAAAAAATCTATCCTAGACTAAATGAAAATCAACGTTATTTGGAATATTTTGATAAAGTCAAAGAAAAATATCATCAGATGAGAAACAAAAAGCAAGCTAAAACGGAACGAAAAAGCTATACTTTTTTTGAGTGCCCGAATTGTCATCAAAAGCAGCGTGCGCCTAGAGGAAAAGGACGAATACGCGTGACATGCAAAACATGTGGCATAAAATTCGAAACGAATGTTTAAGGGAGAAAAAAATGAAATTAGTATTATTGCGTCATGGCGAAAGCGAAGCAAATTTTGAAAATTACTGGACAGGGTGGCTAGATGTCGCCTTAACAGAAAAAGGAAAAGAACAAGCAGCAGTAGCCGGTCAAAAAATGTATGAAGCCGGTCTTCAATTCGATGCGGTTTACACCTCTGTTTTAAAACGCGCGATTCTTACCGGTCAAGTCGCACTAGAAGAAATGGGGCAGTTGTGGCTTCCTATAGTAAAAACATGGCGTCTGAATGAACGGCACTATGGGGATCTTGTTGGTAAAAACAAGGATCAGATGAAAGAAATATACGGAAAAGATCAAGTAAAGAAATGGCGCAGAGGATATACAGAAGTTCCGCCGCTAACCGCAGAAAACCGATTTGACCGCAGATATGATCATTTGGATCCACATTTGATTCCGTACGGAGAAAGTCTAGAAATGACAGTGAATCGGATCATTCCTTTGTGGCAAGATCAACTAGCACCAAAACTGAAAGATCGGAAAGATTTACTAGTTGTGGGTCATGGGAATAGCATCCGAGCACTGACAAAATATTTAGAAAATGTTCCTGAGGATCAAATGGATACAATTGATATCCCGAACGCACAACCAATCCAATATACATTAACAGACGATTTGACGATTCTAGAGAAAACAATACTTTAATCAACGTATTTATCTATAATGAAAGATAGAAAAAAGAAGCAAAGGAATGGAACAAAAAACGTGAGAAATTATATATGGGACTTTGATGGGACATTGTTTGATACGTATCCCGCAATGGTAGATGGTGCTCAGCAAGCTCTAAAAGATTTTGGTATCAATATGGACAAAAAAGAGATCTACTTCAAAATGAAAAAATATTCCACCAGTTATTTGATCAATGAATCAAATTTGGACGCCAATGAGTTTAATGAATGGTTTCATCGGTATGAGAAAAAAAGCAAGGAAGCTTCCCGTCCATTTCCAGAAACGAAACAAGTACTTGAAAGGCTAAAAATCAATGGAGGACGTCACTTCATCTTGACCCACCGTTTGACAGAATCGACATGGGAACTGCTGAAAGAGTATCAATTAGCCCATCTGATTGAGGAAGTAGTAGGGATTGATCAGGATTTTCCTCGTAAACCGGATCCAGCATCTTTAAAGTATTTGATTGAGACTTTTCATTTAGAAAGAACAGACACGATGATGATCGGCGATCGCCGTTTAGATATTGAAGCAGGGAAAAACGCAGGAGTCGTTACTTGTCTTTACGATATCGATCATTTTCTGGGAGAGATTCCTGCAGATTATGTGGTAGGAAATTTGAATGAAATCCTATCCTTGCAGAGTAACGTAAAAAAATAGTATCCCCTTACAAAGGAGATATGTTATAATTTTTATAAAGGAGTGATAAAATTATATGGAAATCAGAAGACAAAAAGAAGTAGTAGAAGCATTTCATTATGATATGAGATTACCGAACCAAGAAGTAGAAACAGATTTGAAAGTGGGCTTCTCGCCTTTGAAAGAAACGATCGAAAACTATCCGAAAGAACATAGCATCGTAGGAGCACGCTTAGAGTTCCGTTTAGTGTTTGATACATATGTTTTATCTGGAAGTGTGAGTCAGATCAATCATATCCTCAATCGGAAAATTGAAGGTCAAAATGATGTCACACAAGAAGAAGTGGACGAACTAGTAGCACCTTTATTCGATATCGTACGCCGGATGTCTTATGAGGTGACAGAGATCGCCTTGGATCAGCCTGGGGTAAAATTGAATTTTCAATCAGAAAAACAAGAATAGACAGTAAAAACATGCCTGTGATAGTTTTAATCTATCACAGGCATGTTTTTTTATTACTAATTGTAAGCAAAAAGAATGTCATTTCGATAAAAATCGTCTAAAATATAAAAGTCACTGAAAAAAATTTTTCAGGAGGATGGTTGAAGAATCATTCTCGGGAACCTTTACTTCCTTCGATGGACTTGTCATTAATAATATGAGGAGGAGAAAAATGACAACACTCATCACAGTTTTAGTGGTTCTAGTTTTTGCGGCATTATTATATGTGTTCTATCGTATGCAAAAGCGCCATACAAAATTTTCAACACGCGTCTTTACAGCATTAGGAGTTGGTATCGTCTTTGGCGGTCTGCTTCAATTGATCTTTGGGGTAGAAGACAAAGTCGTTACTCAATCAATGGAATGGATCGGGATCGTAGGACAAGGGTATGTATCATTCTTGCAAATGCTAGTTATGCCTCTAGTGTTCATTTCGATCATTGGTGCATTCACAAAAATGAAAGTTTCTGAAAAGCTGGGGAAAATCAGTGCAACTGTACTGACTTCTTTACTTGGTACAACAGCTATTGCAGCATTGATCGGAATCGGTTCAACGATGCTGTTCGGTCTTCAAGGAGCTAAATTCACACAAGGAGCAGCAGAAACAGCACGGATCTCTGAATTGGCGACACGTCAGGAAACGGTTGAAAACTTATCGATTCCGCAGCAGATTTTATCCTTTATCCCTAAAAACGTATTTGCTGATTTAGCAGGTAGCCGTGCAACTAGTACGATTGGAGTCGTTATTTTTGCAGCCTTTGTCGGTATCGCTTATCTAGGGGTGAAAAGAAAAGCGCCAAAAGAAGCAGCATTCTTTTCAGATCTAGTCGACAGTCTGTATAAAATCATTATGCGGATCGTAACGCTTGTTCTGCGTTTGACACCATATGGGGTATTTGCTTTGATGACAAACGTTTTGGCAACAAGTGATTTTGCAGCTATCGTCAATTTAGGTAAATTTGTCGTTGCATCTTACGTAGCATTGCTGGCTGTTTTAATTGTCCACTCACTGATTTTGATTGGTGCCAAAGTCAATCCAATCAACTATTTCAAAAAAGCTTTTCCAGTATTGAGCTTTGCGTTTACTTCACGTTCAAGTGCCGGAGCCTTGCCATTGAACATCGAGACTCAGACAAAAGCTTTAGGAGTAGACGATGCAACAGCTAACTTCTCAGCAAGTTTTGGTTTATCTATTGGACAAAACGGCTGTGCTGGTGTTTATCCAGCTATGTTGGCAACGATCGTCGCACCAGCGGCTGGAGTGAATGTCTTTAGTTTGGAATTTATTTTGATGCTTGTGGCGATTGTAACAATCAGCTCTTTTGGTGTAGCCGGAGTCGGCGGTGGTGCAACATTTGCTTCACTGATCGTTTTAGGGGCAATGAACTTGCCAGTAGCAATCGTTGGGTTAGTTATCTCTGTTGAACCATTAATCGATATGGCACGCACAGCAGTAAACGTCAGCGGTAGCATGGTAGCTGGTATCGTGACAAGTGCACGCATCAAAGATTTAGATCGCGATGTCATCAATGATGATTCAAAAGTGATCGATGTGAATGCATAGTTAAAAACATACTAAGATTAGAGGGGAACATCATTGATAAATGAGGTTCTCCTCTCTTAGTATGTTTTTTTATTCATTCCATATAAGTACAAAATATTTATTCCGAAAAGTGAAAGCCTGAATAACAAAAACAACCAACTTAATTTATTATTAAAGAGAAGCGTATTTAAGTAGGATGAATCTGTTGAGAGCTTTCGTAGATTTTCCCATTTTCCTATGGTAAACTGACAAAGTTGGGGATGTTAGAACAGATCGTTTAGGAGGAAACAGATGTTTACAAATGAAATAAAAATCATGCTGTATGTGGACGATGTAGAAAAAAATGCAGCGTTTTGGAGAGCAATTGGCTTTGCGGAAAAAGATCGTCAAGAAATGGATGGGACGCTTGTAATTGAAGTAGGGATTGAGGACAGTCAAACCTCATTCGTGTTATATGATCGAGCGTTTGTTGAGTCCCATTCACCTGGTACAGCTACTAGTGCCCCATCTTTGATGTTTTACAGCAAAGATATCTTTGGATTATATAAAAAAATGCAGACGCAATCAGTCACATTAGGTGATATGGTACAGCTTGGAGAAGAATATGTCTTCAACTTTGCTGATCCTGATGGCAATTACTTTGCGGTTACAGGTAAATAATAGAAACAAAGACTTTGTTTTTCTGTGCAAAACAGGAAAGCGAAGTTTTTTTAATTCAAATAATAATATTATGTAAACAAAAAAACACATGCGTAATTATACACAAGCAAATAAATCGTCAAATGCGAACGCCTTCTTTATACTGTTTAGGAACGAAAAGAAGGAAGGAAGAAATACATGGATTATCAAGTACTGCTTTATTACAATTATACAAAAATAGAAGAACCAGAGGAATTTGCCAAAAATCATTTAGCCTTTTGCAAATCTTTGGATCTTAAAGGTCGTATTCTAGTAGCTGAAGAAGGAATAAATGGTACTGTGTCTGGAACCGTTGAAAACACGACTGCCTATATGGAAGCAATGAAAGCTGATCCTCGATTTGCTGATACGATGTTCAAGATTGATCCAAGCGAAGGACATGCCTTTAAGAAGATGTTTGTAAGATACCGTCCAGAGCTTGTAAGTTTAAAGCTAGAAGAGGACATTGATCCAAACCAAGTGACAGGTGCTTATCTTTCACCGCAAGAATTTAAAGAAGCTATTTTAGACGAACAGACAGTGGTGATTGATGCACGGAATGATTATGAATATGACTTGGGGCATTTTCGAGGGGCCGTACGCCCAGATATACGCAGTTTTCGAGAGCTTCCAGACTGGATTCGCGAGCACAAAGAAGAATTTATGGAAAAACGGGTAGTGACCTACTGTACTGGTGGTATTCGTTGCGAGAAGTTTTCTGGTTGGCTTGTCCGTGAAGGATTCAAAGATGTCGGACAGCTGCATGGCGGTATTGCTACTTATGGTAAGGATCCTGAAGTCCAAGGAGAATTATGGGACGGCAAGATGTATGTGTTTGATGAACGAATCGCTGTCGATATCAACCAAGTAGATAAACAAATCGTCGGTCGCGACTGGTTTGACGGAACACCATGTGAACGATATATCAATTGTAGCAATCCTGAGTGCAATCGCCAGATTCTTGCTTCCATTGAAAATGAAGAAAAACATTTAGGAGCATGTAGCGTAGAGTGTGCGAAACATCCACGCAACCGCTATGTTCAAGACCATGGAATCTCTCCAGAAGAAGCAGAACTGCGGTTTGCAGCTTTAAATAAATAGAAAACAATAGTTTTGATTGTCGACCATTTCCAATATGCGCTATACTATCGTTGAGGATGGTGATCCACATGAAATCATTGATTTATGCTATTGGCGATGTCCATGGTAAATATGATCTTTTTGAAAAACTTATTCACTATTATGATCCGACGATCCATCAGCTTGTTTTATTAGGAGATCTCAATGATCGAGGACCTCGTACAAAGGAATGTTTTCTATTAGGAAAACAATTAGTCGAAGAAACAGGAGCCATTTATCTCCGGGGCAACCACGAAGAATATTTTTTGCAATTTCTGCAAGCACCGGAGGACTGGTATGCGCCTTATATCAGAAATGGTGGAAAAGAAACATTTGAAAGCCTACTTCACCCAGGTGCGTCGGAGGAATACTCCCCGACTGAAATCTCAATGATGATCCGATCGAGATACCCAGAACTGATTGAATTTTTAGTCCAGCGCCCCTTGTATTATGAATGGGAAAATTATCTGTTTGTCCATGCTGGAGTGGATTTGACAAAGAAAGACTGGCGTAAGACAAGTCCAAGCGATTTTATTTGGATACGGGAACCATTTCATGAAGGGAAAAACAATACAGGTAAGACAATTGTATTTGGACATACGATTACACCAATGCTCCATGGAGATATGCAGACAACAGATCTCTGGATTCAGGATCATAAAATCGGAATGGACGGTGGGGCTGTATTCGGAGGGTCATTGCATGGGGTTGTTTTTGACAAGGAAGGCATCCTTCAAGACATTGAATATCAGAACAACGAAGGATCTTGGCAAGGAATCTGACAAATGGAAAGAATGAAGGAGCTGCGACTTTGTTGCTGCTCTTTTTATTTGTATAGAGAATATTGTTTCTTTCAGCAGTTTAACCCATGATAAAAAGTATGATAGAATAAAGAAGCAATTTTTAGCAGAAAAGAGGCATTTTAATGACGGAAAATTTGAACCAGACAATCATTCAGCTTGTACAAAAAGAGCTTTCAGACTATCGTCCCAAGCAGTTGACGACTGTACTTAATTTGTTAAATGAAGGAAACACCGTTCCTTTTATCGCGCGTTATCGAAAAGAAATGACGGGAAGTCTTGATGAAGTCCAGATTCGTGAAATCGAAGAGCGGTATGCATATCTTGAAAACTTAGAAAAACGAAAAAACGAAGTGATTCGGCTGATCGATGAACAAGGGAAACTGACCCCTGAGTTAGAAACAGAAATCACGCAATCCGTAAAAATGCAACAAGTGGAAGATTTATATCGGCCATACAAACAGAAACGACGGACAAAAGCAACGATTGCTAAAGAAAAAGGACTTGAGCCACTCGCGCTGTGGCTGATGCAGCTTACAGATGGAGAGGTGCAATCGGAAGCAGAAAAATATATCGATAAAGAAAAAGAAGTCTCTTCTGCTGAAGAAGCGTTGCAAGGTGCGCATGAGATCATTGCTGAACAAGTCAGCGATAATGCAAAATTTCGGACTTGGATTCGGTCTTATACGTATAACAAAGGCATGTATGTCAGCCAAGTCAAGGATGAGAAAATAGATGAAAAAGGCGTATATGAAATGTATTATGACTTTGCAGAACCTGTCCATAAAATGGTTTCTCATCGGATATTGGCCACTAATCGAGGAGAAAAAGAAGAGGTTCTCAAAGTATTCCTTCAAGTAGACGAAGCAGCAGTTTTAGCTTACTTGGATCGCCAATTAGTGAAAAATCCTGCCTCACCTTCTTCTTCCTTTGTAAGAGAAGCCTATCAAGATAGTTATAAACGCTTTATACAGCCGGCAATCGAGCGAGAACTGCGTAATGAATTGACTGAAAAGGCGGATGAGCAAGCCATCGCTATTTTTGGAGAAAATCTTCGCAATCTTTTGTTGCAACCGCCGCTAAAAGGTAAAGTCGTACTGGGATTTGATCCGGCCTATCGTACTGGATGTAAACTAGCAGTCGTAGATGCGACAGGAAAAGTTTTGGCAATCGAAGTCATTTATCCGCATAAACCTGCAGCACAAGCGAAAAGGGAAGCTGCTGGTCCAGCTTTTATCCAATTGATCAATCAATATCAAGTAGATATGGTAGCTATCGGGAATGGAACAGCCAGTCGGGAATCAGAACTTTTTGTGGCTGAACAATTGAAATCAGCCGACCATAAAGCCTATTATGCCATTGTCAATGAAGCTGGCGCTTCTGTTTACTCTGCTAGCGAAATTGCACGAAAAGAATTCCCGCATCTACAAGTAGAAGAAAGAAGTGCTGTTTCTATTGCCCGTCGTCTGCAAGATCCTTTAGCTGAATTAGTCAAGATCGATCCTAAAGCTGTCGGTGTAGGACAGTACCAACATGATGTTTCTCAAAAACGTTTGGCTGAACAATTGGATTTTGTCGTGGAAACAGCGGTCAACCAAGTAGGCGTGGATGTGAACACGGCTAGTCCACAGCTCTTGCAGCATATATCAGGATTGAATAAAACGACTGCCCAAAACATTGTCAGTTATCGTGAAGAAAATGGAGAATTTACTGCACGAACTCAGCTGAAAAAAGTGCCACGTTTAGGACCAAAAGCATATGAACAAGCAATCGGCTTCTTGCGAGTTCCTGGCGGGAAAAACATTTTGGACAACACCGGTATCCATCCCGAAAGTTATTCTATTGCGAAAGACATATTAATGACCGTCCATCTTTCAGAAAAAGAGCTTGGGACAGAAGAAGCAGTAGAAAAATTGACACGGTTATCCGCGGAGAAACTGGCTGAAAGCTTATCAGTCGGAGAAGAAACGTTAGCCGATATTTTAGCTGGGCTGACAAAACCTGGACGAGATATGCGTGATGAGATGCCAGCGCCCCTATTGCGTACAGATGTGTTGAGTATGGAAGATTTGAAACCAGGTATGGAATTGACTGGAACGGTCCGTAACGTCATCGACTTCGGCGCATTTGTCGATATCGGTGTGAAACAAGACGGACTTGTCCATATCTCAAAACTTAGCAAAAAATTTGTCAAGCATCCAACAGACGTCGTGTCAGTCGGAGATATCGTGACGGTTTGGATAGAGCAAGTTGATACGAAAAAAGGCAGAATCAGTTTGACGATGCTTTCCCCTTATGAAGAGTAACAATGAGGAGTAACAAAAATTGACACAAGAAGAACTGCAGCAGTTAGTAGAAGAGATATCATTAAAAAGCTTCCAGCGTCCTTTCAAGCACCAAGCAATGTTCAATCCACGCTTGCGTACAACTGGCGGGCGCTATCATTTAAACGATCATCATTTAGATTTTAATGTAAAGCTGTTTGAAGAGTCAGACAAAGAAACAATTGCAGGAATCATCAAACATGAACTTTGCCATTATCATCTGCATCTAACTGGAAGAGGATATCGTCATAAAGATATGGATTTCAAGTATCTTTTGAAAAAAACAGGAGGATTGCGCTATGCGCCAGCCTTGACGAAGAAACAGATAAAGATCGAATATTATCAATGCCAAGATTGTTCTGCCACGATCTGCCGCAAAAGAAGAATCGATGTACACAAATATCGTTGTGGAAGATGTCATGGGGAAATCAAATGGATTGAGACAAAGAGAGAAAGCCTCAATGAAGTATAAAAAATCAAATGAAAGGATGAAGAGTTTTTGGAAAAAAACGAGCAGAGAAATCTAAAAGACTGGAATCAGTTATTAGCCTTTTTAGCCGCACCTGATGAGAAAGATTTTGAGAAATTGTCGGCACCTACACTTATTTTAGCTGGAAACGGTCTTCCTATCTTAGCTGATAAAGCAGCACAAATGTATGTAAATGGTCAAGTAGAACGTTTGTTTTTGGTCGGCGGGGTGGGTCATGCGACTAGGATCCTTTATGAGAATTTTGAAAAGCAAGGATTTCATTTTGAAGAAGGCATGAGTGAAAGTGAAATCTGTCGTCAGTATCTAAAAGAAGTCTATGATTTGCCCGATAAGGCTTTCCTGATAGAATCGAAGTCTACAAATTCTGGAGAGAACGCCACTTTTTCACTGGAGATTCTTCATTCCTTAGATGCTGTACCAGAAAAAGTCCTATTGATGAATGATCCGACACTGCAACGCAGGACTCGAGCAACTTTTGAGAAAGTATGGCAAAATGAACAAACTGTTTTCGCAAATGCTGTGCCATTTGTGCCGGAAATCCTTCACTTTTCTGAGGAGATCGTCTTTACAGTAAAAGAACTGAACCATCAATGGCCGAAGGAATATTTCTATGCACTGGTGTTAGGAGAAATGGAGCGACTCCACGACGATGAGAATGGCTATGGTCCGAAAGGAAAAGATTTTATTCCTCATATTGATATATCAGAAGAAGTTTGGTCTTCTTATACAAGAATCAAACAGTCAATAAAAACGGATTTTTCCCGTACATGACCTTTTTAGCAGGCGAATCCTCCTTTCTAAATAAATTTGGTTGAAATTTTCAATCGTTTATAAGATAATGAGGAGCGTGTTGAATGTAATAGCTAAAAGAATGGACGCTAGATAAGAGAAGAGGATTCAAATGGAAAATCAAAATAAATTGTATCATTTTGTTGGTATCAAAGGTTCAGGAATGAGCTCCTTGGCTCTTGTTTTACATGAACAAGGTTTAAATGTCCAAGGATCAGACATTGAAAAATATTTCTTTACACAAAGAGATTTAGAAAAAGCAAATATCACGATTCTGCCATTTAACGCAGACAATGTAAAACCAGGTATGACGATTATTGCAGGAAATGCATTTCCTGATTCACATGAAGAAATCCAGCGAGCAAAAGAATTAGGTTTGGAAGTGATTCGCTATCACGACTTTATTGGTCATTTTATCCAAAACTATACGAGTATCGCTGTAACCGGTTCTCACGGAAAAACAAGTACGACTGGTCTGCTCTCTCATGTATTGAGTGGTGTTCGTCCAACAAGTTATCTAATTGGAGACGGAACAGGGCATGGTGATCCGCAAGCGGAATTCTTTTCATTTGAAGCCTGTGAATATCGCCGTCATTTCCTTGCCTATTCACCAGACTATGCGATCATGACAAACATCGATTTTGATCATCCGGATTATTATACAAGTATCGACGATGTATTTACAGCTTTCCAAACAATGGCTGGACAAGTGAAAAAAGCTATTTTTGCGTACGGTGACGACGCTTATTTACGCAAATTAGAAGCAGATGTGCCGATTTATTATTATGGTGTCACAGAAAATGATGATATCCAAGCACGAAACATCGAACGTACAACATCCGGTTCTGCTTTTGATGTCTATCATGGGGATGAATTTGTTGGACATTTCACTGTACCGGCATTCGGCAAACACAATATTTTAAATGCTTTAGGTGTTATTGCAGTCGCGTATTTCGAAAATCTGGATCTGAAAGAAGTTGCGGAAGAAATGCTGACTTTCCCAGGAGTAAAACGTCGATTCAGTGAAAAAATCGTAGCAGACATGACCGTAGTCGATGATTATGCGCATCACCCTGCAGAAATCAAAGCAACCATTGATGGCGCACGCCAAAAATATCCAGATAAAGAAATAATTGCAGTTTTCCAACCTCATACGTTTACGCGTACGATTGCATTGATGGATGAATTTGCAGAAGCACTTGATTTAGCTGATAAAGTTTACTTATGCGATATTTTTGGTTCGGCTCGGGAAGAACAAGGAAACGTTAAGATCGAAGACCTTGGAGCGAAAATCAAAAAAGGTGGAGAAGTCATCAAAGAAAATAATGTATCTCCATTATTAGATTATCATGATGCAGTAGTAATCTTCATGGGTGCTGGAGATGTTCAAAAATTTGAACAAGCGTATGAAAAACTTTTAAGCAGCACGACGAAAAATGTACTGTAATACAATTACTGCAGTGTCCTTATAAAAATAGAAAGAGGGAGAGTGGCAAAATTCTTGTCATGCTCCCTTTTTTACAACTTTTGATAAACGGCGTTCAAAAGCTTGCATCTGCGGCAATAAGCCCAACCAAATCAAAAACATGAGAAGCTGTTTTTTCTTGGCTGTTCTTATTACTTGATGCAGGACAGCTTTTTCACGACCTCTTTAAACTATAGGAATCTGTTAAATCAAAGGAGCAGAACTTGCCTTTTGCGCTGCTTTTGGTACAATAATGTATGATTAAAAATAAACTGGAGGGTTTCTATCTTGAACATAGGTAAGCCGAGAAAACTAGGAAAAACAATAAATGAAATCGAGGAAGGCGACTCGTTATCTTTAACAGAATCTATTGAAGATAACCAGCTTTTGCTGTATTTGGGATTGACGAATGATGCAAATCCTTTGTATATCCAACATGACTTTGCACAAAAAACAGAATATCATCAGCCAATCGTTCCATCAGTGATGCTGATGGGGATCATCACAAGTGCAATTTCAAAGCATCTTCCTGGACCAGGATCACATGTTGTCAATTTTTCTGTCAATTTTATTGAACCGGTTTTCCATTATGAAACACTGACTTTTCAGTTTGAGGTCATAAAAGTAGATAAGATGAAGGACGTGGTGACGATTTCTGTAGAAGCGGAAAACACGAACGAAGATCGTGTGTTGGATGCTGTTGTTATGGTCCAACCGCCACAAGTTCCTGAATTGGAAATAGCAATCGAAAGTGAAGGTGAATTAAATGAATAATCCAAGTACATCAATGTCAGGCATCAATCGTTTTTATGCAAAAGTTTATGGTTTTTTAGGTATGGGGCTTGCCCTTAGTGCAGTCACTTCTTACTTGGCTCTTTGGGTATTTCCTTTACAACTAGCAACTTTTATCAATAACTTTCCATTAGGCTTTATGGGTCTGTGGATCGTTGAACTGATTTTGGTAATGGTTCTAGGCGTAAAAGCACAAAAGAATCCGAGCTTAGCGATCGGTGGATTCATTGCCTACTCTCTTTTGAATGGCGTAACATTAGCAGTTACTCTTGCATTCTACGATATTGGAACAGTAACACAAGCTTTCTTGACAGCTACCTTGATGTTCATGGGGATGTCTGTTGTCGGAGTGACAACAAAACGAGATCTTAGCGGGGTCGGAAGAGCAGGACAGGCTGCTTTGATCGGAGTGATCATTGCACTAGTCTTGAACATCTTCATTTTGAGAAGTAGCGCAGTTGAGCTGTTCATCTCACTGCTTTTAGTCGTCATCTTTGCAGGGATCACAGCTTATGATAACCAAAGCATTCGTAATATCTATGTCCAGACAAATGGAACAGCACATAGTGGCATTGCTGTATTTATGGCATTGAAGCTGTATTTAGACTTTATCAACTTGTTCTTGGCGTTTTTAAGAATCTTTGGACGGAACAACTAAAAAGGAAAAAATTGATCAGTTGGGGCTATACCAAAATATTTGGTATGGTCCCGCTTTTTCTTTTCGCATTCCGCATGATTCTTTGTTAGAATGAATAAGAACTTTACAGTAAGGAGTTAAGAAGATGACAAAAAATAAATTATTACTCGTTGATGGGAACAGTGTGGCTTTTCGCGCATTCTTTGCGCTGCACAATTCCCTTGAACGTTTCAAAAACAGAAACGGTCTTCATACAAATGCAATCTATGCATTCAATACGATGTTTGAAAATGTTATGCAAAAAGAGCAACCGACGCATGTTCTGGTTGCGTTCGATGCAGGAAAAACGACCTTTCGGACAGAAATGTATGCGGAGTACAAAGGAGGAAGATCTAAAACACCAGGCGAATTCAAAGAACAAATGCCATATATCCGTGATTTGTTGACGGGATTAGGTGTACAGTATTACGAATTGCCCAATTATGAAGCGGATGATATTATCGGTACTTTGGCAGAAAAAGTAGATAAAAATCAATTTGATGTCGTCGTACTTTCCGGTGATCGGGATTTGACTCAATTAGCTAGTAAAGAAGTAAAAGTGGATATCACTGTAAAAGGTGTCAGCGATATCGAAAGTTATACACCAGAACATGTGGCGGAAAAATATGATGGATTGATACCAAAACAGATTATTGACATGAAGGGACTAGCCGGAGATGCCTCTGACAATATCCCAGGTGTGACTAAAATCGGTGAAAAAACAGCTATCAAGCTATTGAAACAATATGGCTCAGTCGAAGGAATCTATGAGCATATTGATGAAATGAAGCAAAGCAAAATGAAAGAAAATCTGATAAATGACAAAGAGCAAGCGTTCTTATCGAAGAAATTGGCGACCATCAATACTTCAGCCCCTGTGGAGGTCTCTATCGACTCATTGAAGTATGAAGGGAAAAATCTCGATAAACTCGTTCCATTTTATAAAGAAATGGATTTCAATCAGTTCCTTTCTAAACTGAATATCGTTGAAGAAGAAGTAAAAATGGATGATATTTTATTTGAAGTCGTGCATGAATTTAAAGAGGAAATGTTTACTACGGATATGGCACTGTACGTGGAAATGATGGGCGACAATTACCATACAGAGGAAATCGTCGGAGTAGCGTGGGGGACAGAAAAGAAAATCTATGTCACGAATGATCTGTCTGTATTCGAAAACCAAGCGTTCCATTCTTGGATCACTGATCCGAACCGATTGAAAAAAGTATATGATGCGAAACGAACTTATGTTGCTTTAAATCGCTATACTGGAAAAACGAAAGGAATCGATTTTGATGTCTTGCTAGGTGCATACCTTCTCGATACGAATGAAAAAAGCACAGATATCGAAGGAATAGCTGCACATTACGGATACAACGATATCCAATCAGATGAAACTGTATACGGCAAAGGGGCGAAAAAAGGTTTACCAGAAGAAGAGGAACTCTTTTTTGCTCATTTAGCGCGAAAAGTAGCTGCAATCAATGCGTTAACACCAAAATTGAGCCAAGAACTGGCAGATAAAAACCAAGAAGATCTTTTCCGGAAAATGGAACTGCCATTGTCTATCATTTTGGCAGAGATGGAAATAAGCGGGATCAAAGTAGATGCGACTCGCTTACAAGAAATGAAGGGCGAGTTTTCTGCTCGCTTAAGAGAGATCGAACAAAAAATCTACGAAGAAGCCGGCGAAGAATTCAATTTGAATTCACCAAAGCAATTAGGAGTGATCTTATTTGAAAAAATGGGATTACCCGTTATCAAAAAAACAAAAACTGGGTACTCCACAGCCGTAGATGTACTGGAACAGCTTCGTGAACAAGCACCAATCGTAGAGGATATCCTAACCTATCGTCAAATCGCAAAAATTCAATCTACCTATGTCGAGGGACTGCTGAAAGTGATCCAATCAGATGGAAAAGTGCATACCCGTTATGTCCAGACATTGACCCAAACAGGACGATTAAGCTCTGTTGATCCTAATTTGCAGAACATCCCGATTCGATTAGATGAAGGGAGAAAGATACGTCAGGCATTTGTTCCGAGAGAAAAAGACTGGTTGATTTATTCTTCTGACTATTCACAAATCGAGTTACGCGTACTTGCGCATATCTCAAATGATGAACATTTGAAAGCTGCCTTCCTAGAAGGTCAAGATATCCATGCCAGCACAGCGATGCGCGTATTTGGAATCGAAAAGGCAGAGGATGTCACACCAAATATGCGTCGGCAGGCAAAAGCAGTGAATTTTGGTATCGTGTATGGCATCTCTGATTACGGACTTTCACAAAATTTAGGCATCAGCCGAAAAGCAGCACAGCAATACATCGATACGTACTTTGAAAAATACCCAGGTGTCAAAGAATATATGGAAAGAATCGTACGCGAAGCAAAAGATCAAGGCTACGTCGAAACGCTGTATCACCGCCGACGATATTTGCCAGACATCAATTCAAGAAATTACAATATCCGTTCTTTTGCGGAACGAACAGCTATCAATACACCAATTCAAGGAAGTGCTGCTGATATTTTGAAAATCGCGATGATTGAATTGGATAAACGATTAAAAGAAACAGGTCTTCAAGCTACGATGCTGTTACAAGTTCATGATGAACTTGTCTTCGAGGTACCTGAAAAAGAACTTGAATCATTAGATAAATTGGTGAAGGAAGTTATGGAACAAGCTGTTTCTCTCCATGTACCACTGATCACTGACAGCAGTTGGGGAAAAACGTGGTACGAAGCAAAATAAACATTGTTTAAGACAGAGCAATATAATGAAGGTGAAAAGAAAAAATGCCAGAATTACCAGAAGTAGAAACCGTTCGTAAAGGATTGGAACGGTTAGTAGTAGGAAAAACGATTCAGAAAGTGCAGGTCTTGTGGCCCAAGATCATTGAGCAACCAGAGACGCCCATCTTTGAGGCTTCTCTTGTTGGCGAAACCATCCAATCCATTGGACGTAGAGGGAAGTTTTTGATTTTTCATCTCGATCATTATGAACTGATCTCACACTTGCGAATGGAAGGAAAATATCAATTCACGAAAGAAAATACACCAATCGATAAACATACGCATGTACTTTTCTTTTTTGAGGACGGGAGCCAACTTCGCTACAACGATGTACGAAAATTTGGTCGTATGACAATTGTCGAAAAAGGAGCAAGTGCAACTTACCGAGGAATCATGAAATTAGGACCTGAGCCATTGCCTGACAGCTTTTTATTAGCAGATTTTGCAGTTGGACTGAAAAAATCGCACAAAGCAATCAAGCCTTTACTGCTAGATCAACGTCTAGTAACGGGACTAGGTAATATTTATGTAGACGAAGCATTATGGGAAGCGAAGATTCATCCAGAACAACCGGCGAATACATTACGTCCAAAAGAGATAGAACAATTACGTCTATCGATCATTGATGTTTTGAATCGTGCAATAGAAGCCGGAGGTACCACGATTCGCAGCTATTTGAATGCATTAGGAGAATCAGGCGGATTCCAAGTCGCACTGCATGTCTATCAGCAAACTGGCAAACCATGTATACGTTGTGGGACACCGATCGTGAAAATAAAAGTGGCACAAAGGGGGACTCACTATTGTCCGAATTGTCAAAGGCTGAAAATCGAAAAGTAGGCTTTGTTTTAGGTTTGACGGGCGGAATAGCTACTGGCAAAAGTACGGCAGCCAAAGTCTTTCAGTCTCATGGATTTCCTTTGATCGATGGTGACGTGATTGCTAGAGAAACTGTTGAGCCTGGAACGCTTGCTCTGAGGAAGGTTGTGTCCGTGTTTGGCCAAGAGATATTGCAGTCTGATGGTCAGCTAGATCGAGGGAAACTTGGGATGATTGTTTTTCCATCAAAGGAGAAACGACAAAAACTTGATCAGCTATTAGATCCGTTTATCCGAAAAGCGATAAAAGATCAAATCGCCTATCTAAGTTCCCATCATCCTTTAGTAATTGTAGATATCCCATTGCTCTATGAAGGTCATTATGACCACTATATGGATGCAGTAGCTGTCGTTTATACCACGCCAGATATTCAACTCAGACGCTTGATGAAACGTAATCAACTAACACTAGAACAAGCACAGCAGAGAATTAGCAGTCAACTTCCAATCGAAGAAAAAAAGCAACGTGCGGATATTTTGTTTGACAACAACGGAACAAAAGAGGAACTTGTGGAACAAATCGAAAATTGGCTTTCAGCTAATCGCTTTCTTTGAGTATCTGTGTCAAGTTTGCTATCCTGAGTATATAGAAAGCGAGGGATAGCGATGGGATCATTTAAAAACCAAAAGGATAAAGTCGTAGGTAACGCAAAAGAAAAAATCGGCGAAATACTCAATAAAGAAAATCTAATCGATGAAGGTCGTACGCAATCAGAAACAGCAGAAGAGAAAGAAAAGCAGTACCAAGCAAGAATCGATGAAATAGAAGACCAGCAGGCAGAAAAAGAAGCGAAACAGCAAGATTTGACTCAAGAACGAAAAAATCCGGTACCTGATCGTAGTAAGACACCGCTCCCAGAAAGTGAACACATTCCTGATGAACAAAAAATCGAGGAACAACGAATGAAACACTATACAGGAATCGAAGAGAAGTTATAAAACAATAAGAAATAGAGATGTGACTTGAAGCAGATGATAAGATGTTCATCTGCTTCAAGTTTTTTGTGCTAGCCGACTAAATCAGCTTTTGGGCGAGTCATTTCTCAGCAATCAAGGTCATCAGTACTGGAAAATTGAAATTGAATTAGGACAGGGGACATAATTACGCATGAAAATAGAAAAAATTGTTCTTATATCCGTGTTTTTTTGGGTAGGACAGTCGCGTTTGTGATTTGTTTCGTGTTATAATACAACTAGTTGTAAAGAAAGACACATCCTTTATATAAAAATGCGATGCAAGAGGTGAGACAAAATGAGATGTCCCAGATGTCAACATAATAATTCACGAGTAATCGACAGCCGTCAAGCAGATGATGGACGTGCGATCCGTCGCCGTCGCGAATGTGAGAATTGTTCGTTCCGATTCACTACTTTTGAACGAATTGAAGCTGCTCCGTTATTAGTCATCAAGAAAAACGGGGAACGCGAAGAATTCAATCGCGATAAAATTTTAAGAGGACTCATCCGCTCAGCAGAAAAAAGACCTGTAGCTATGGAGCAAATGGAACAAATCGTCAACCATGTCGAAAACCGCGTACGCAGTCTTGGGGAAAACGAAGTATCAACGAATCTGATTGGTGAATATGTGATGGAGGATTTAGTCGATTTAGATGAAATCGCGTATATCCGTTTTGCCAGTGTTTATCGCCAGTTCAAAGATATGTCTGTTTTCTTAAAAGAGCTGCAAGATATCGTGGATAAAGCAAAAGAAAATAATAAAGAGAATAATAAAGAGAATAATAAAGAGAATAATAAAGAAAACAATTAAGAAACAAAAAGGAGGCATTTCCTTGGAAAATGCTTGGAAAGAGCTTCAACCAAAAAATATTTACCAAGGAAGAAAAGAAGCTCCGCTGAGGGAAGACAGCAAGAACGCGTTGCTGTATCTTTATCAGCCACTGATCGGCGGAGAAGCCTTGAGTATCTATTTCACTCTGTTATCAGAGATCTCGCAAGAATCTGGTGAAGGTCCTGAAGGGATGCATGCAGATTTACTCAGTAGTCTAGGCTGCGGGATCCCTCAATTTTATGATGCAAGAAAAAAGCTGGAAGGAATCGGCTTACTGGATGTTTATTTTAAAGAAGATAGCGATCTGGGGCCTCGTTTTATTTATGAGTTGTTAGAGCCACTCATTCCTAAAGCATTTTTCAAAGATTCTGTTCTGGCATTTCTTCTTTTGGAAAAAGTTGGTGAACGACGATTCCAGAAGCTTACCCAGTTGTTTGAACCTAAAAGGCATACAACAGAGGGATATCAAAAAATCACAAAAAAATTTTTAGATGTTTATCGCTTCAATGAAGCAGTATACGCTGCTAATCAAGAAAACATCGAATCACTGAATAAATCTTTTGAAGAATCTGAGCCAGTAGCATTACTTGAAACAGATTCGACATTCGATTGGCAATTTTTGAATGATTGGCTGGCAAAAAAACATATGACTGTTCTTGATGATTCAATCATCAAACAAGTCGACATGTATCATCAGCTTTATGGATTCGATGAACTAACTCTTGGTGAACTCATCAGTCAATCTTATGATTTTAGTGAACAAAAAGTATCCATGAAGGAGCTGCAAAAAGCTGTTTTGGCAATGCAGAGACGACCAGTGAAGCAAATAAAGGAAACAGTAGCTGTTGCTGAAAACAGCAATGAATCTCCGACGAACGAACATTTGACAAATGCAGCGCTTCAGTTGATAAAAGAAGCACAGAGCATTCCGCCGATGAAATATCTGGAAGCAATCAAGTCAGAAAAAGGCGGATATGTTTCTAAACAAGAAACTTGGTTACTGCAAGACCTTGTTTCTCAATCAGGTCTTTCCAGCAGTGTGATCAATGTTTTGCTGAATTATGTGTTGGTGATCAAAAATAATGCTAGCTTAAATGCTAGTTATGTGAATACAGTGGCAAATGAATGGGCACAAAAGAAAATCGCCACAGCAGAAGAAGCGATTCAGCATATTCGGCAAATAAGCAATCAAGCAAAACAATCAAAACAAAAAAAGCAAACAAATTATCCAAACGGCAAGCGAAATGTTCGGCGGGAAAAGCTTCCTGATTGGGTCAACCAGCCAAAAGATGAAAAACAGATCAGTAGTGAGAAAAAAGCAGAGATTGACCGCCGTTTTAAAGAATACCTGGCGAAAAAGGAGGGTGACATCTAATGGAAGACGTAGGCAAAGAATTGAAGAGGATCATCAGCAAACGTAATTATCAAGAAAAATATGCTGAAATGATTGCTGACGTCCTAAATGATACGGATGTTCAAGCTTTTCTAAGTGCACACCAAGAAGAACTGACACAAGCGGATATTGAAAAAAGCTACGCCAAATTGTATGAGTTCGTGCAAGAAAAGCGTAAATATCAAAAAAACGATCCAACGATGATCGCTCCAGGATACGAGCCGAAGTTGACGTTGAATTTTCATTATGTGGATGTCACTTATGTACCAACAGAAGCATTGTTAGCTCGGCAAAGACAAGAAGAAATTAGAAGCCGAGTAAAAGCAATGGATATGCCAAAAGATATTCAATCAGCATCTTTTGAAAACTTTGAGCGTACAGATGGACGAGGATATGCAAGCTTGGAAGCCCTAGATTTCGTAGAGAAATATACTGCAGATCCAAAAGGGTATCATAAAGGTCTTTATTTGGTGGGGAGTTTTGGTATTGGAAAAACATACTTATTAGGAGCAACAGCGAGAGAACTAGCGATTGCTGGATTCACCACGACATTAGTCCACTTTCCGACGTTTGCCGTTGAGATGAAACAGGCAATCGGAAAAGATCAAGTGGCAGAAAAGCTAGATGCAGTGAAGCGTTCCCCCATTTTAATGATTGACGATATTGGTGCAGACGCGATGAGCAGTTGGATACGGGATGAAGTATTTGGCGTCATCCTTCAATATCGGATGCAGGAACAGCTACCGACCTTCTTCTCATCAAATTTCACAATGGATGAATTGGAACAGCATTTGTCCGTCACTCAACGTGGAGATGAAGAGCCGCTGAAAGCAAAACGCATAATGGAACGCATACGTTATTTGACAAAAGAAATCGAAATGACTGGTCGCAACCGCCGCAATGGTTGAACAGTTGATAAGTCCAACTGATATTTGACCAAGTAGTAAAAGCAGGTCAGCGAATCTTTACATGGACAGAAATGACCGGAGACAATCACCGCAACAAGTAATGCAAAAACTTAAACGGAGGATTTTTTATGAGGGCTATTTTTTCTAGTATATATGTAGTTGGTCTATTTTTTATTTTAGCAGGATGCGGTAGTGCAGACAGCAACACAGGTTCTCTTGATTCGATTGATGCGGGTCAAACAATAAAAACAAGCAGTACGAAAACGGAGGGACAAAGCATATTTGTAGGAACGATTGAAAGCATCACTCAAGTAGAAGCGGAAGAAGAAACGATTCAACTGAAACTCGTCGATGTCATGGCCAAAGAAGATCCAGCGAATATGGGGACATCATTCAGCAATGACGGAGTGATTTTGAATGCTACTGCTGAAAAAATAAGCGTGGACATAGATGAACTGAAAATCGGTGACAAAGTCCAATTTACATTAGTTGAGATGCCGATCATGACGATGTCTATCCCACCACAAGTGCCTGGAGATTCGATCATTGATATTTCATTGAACAAAAAGGTATAATTTTTAAGGAGATCTGGGAATTTTTTTATTCCTAGTCTCCTTATTTTATATGGAAAATGCTATAATTACCTAGAAGGAGTGAAGCTATGAACCATTTAGATTTATCTCAGCGCTTAGCGGCAGTTGGTGAATTTGTTCCTGAATCTGCTCGTTTAGCAGACATTGGATCAGATCACGCATACTTACCTGTTGCATTGATGCTAAAAGGAAAAATCAAATATGCAGTTGCAGGTGAAGTCGTTCAAGGTCCTTATGAATCAGCACGTAAGCAAGTCCAAAAAGATGGATTGGAAGACCGTATCACTGTACGTCTTGCAAATGGTCTAGATGCGATCCAACCGCAAGATGCTATAACGGCTGTCACGATCGCGGGTATGGGAGGTTCGCTGATCCGAGAGATCCTAGAAGCTGGCAAGTTGCATCAACGCCTAAGTGGACAAGAACGTTTGATCCTTCAGCCAAATATCGGAGAGCGTACGTTACGATCATGGCTGCAAGAAAATCAATACAAAATCCAATCAGAAAAAATACTTGAAGAAAACAAAAAAATATATGAAATTATTGTAGCCGAAAAAGAACAAAAACCAGTTACTTACAACGAAATGGAGCTGATGTTCGGACCATTTCTGCTCGAAGAGAAAAGTGAGATCTTCAAATCAAAATGGACAAGAGAGCTTCAACAAAGAAAAGCTATCCGTGAACAGCTCAAACAAGCAGCTAATCAAGAGGCACGTCAAAAACAAATCGAACAGGAAATCCAAATGATTGAGGAGGTTTTAGAGATATGACAATAAGCGGACGTACCTTCATCCAAAAGTTTGAGAGCTATTGTCCTCAATGGCTAGCTGAAGAAGGAGACCCAGTCGGACTGCATATTGGAACATTAGATAAACCGATTCAACGGGTAATGATGACATTAGATGTTCGCCCAGAAGTGGTCGAAGAAGCAATCGAGAAAAAAATCGATCTGCTGATTGCTAAACATCCCCCAATCTTTCGCCCTGTAAAACGGCTGACTACTGATCAGCCGCAAGAAAAAATGTATGCAGATCTGTTGAAACATGATATTGCCGTTTATGCGGCACACACGAATATGGATATTATTTGGGACGGACTGAATGACTGGTTTTGCGAACTGCTTGGTATTGAAGTGGAGAGTTATTTAGTGAAGACTCATGAAATCCATTATAAAAAACTGGCGGTTTATGTACCTGTGGATCATGCACAGAAAATGCGGGAAGCATTAGCTGTAGCTGGTGCTGGTACGCAAGGCGATTATACCGGTACAAGTTTTACCTCGATTGGACACGGTCGATTTACTCCGAATGTTGGTGCACAACCAGCGATTGGGAAAGTAGGGAAGGCAGAACAAGTCCAAGAAGCAAAAGTCGAGGTTATTTTGCCCGAAACAATCGAAAAACAAGTGATTGATGCCATGCAATCGGTTCATCCTTATGAAGAACCTGCGTACGATCTTTTCGCAATTGATGAACCAGTCGAAAAGTTTGGGCTAGGTCGAATAGGTGAATTACCGCAAGAAATCCCCTTAGAAACATTTGTGGAACAAGTAAAAAAAGTTTTCCAATTAGAAGGACTGAGAATCGTTCAGCCTCAAAAAACAAAATCATCCATCAAGCGTATTGCGATTTGCGGTGGAAGCGGCGAAAAATTTTATCCGCAAGCAATCGCTCAAAGAGCAGACGTCTATATCACCGGAGACATCTATTATCATACGGCTCATGATATGCAAAGCGCCGGGTTGATTGCAATTGATCCCGGACATTATATTGAATCGTTATGTAAGGAACGGTTCATCGAGAAATTTGAGACTTGGAAACAAGAAGAAAATTGGGATATTGACTTTTTCGTTTCTGAAACGAATACAAACCCATTTCAATTTAATTAAAGGAGAGAATACTATGTACGAAAATCTTTTGCCACGTTTTTTACGGTATGTCAAAACAGAAACACGCTCCGATGCAACAAGCAAAACGACCCCATCGACTCAGACACAAGTTGCTTTTGCACAAGAATTGAAAAAAGAATTAGAAGAGTTAGGTTTATCAGATGTTTTCTATAATGAAGACAATGGATTCGTTATGGGAACATTACCAAGCAATGTCGATCATGAAGTGCGTTCCATTGGATTTATTTCCCACATGGATACAGCAGACTTTAATGCAGTAGGAGTCAATCCACAAATCATTGAAAACTATGATGGAGAGTCTACGATCGTACTAGATGCGGAAGAACGTTACACGTTGAATACAAAAGATTTCCCAAATTTGAAAAATTATGAAGGCCACACGTTGATCACTACAGATGGCAGTACTTTACTGGGAGCAGATGACAAATCAGGGATTGCGGAAATCATGACTGCAATGGAGATCTTGATCAATAATCCTTCTATCCCTCATGGTACCATCAAAGTAGCTTTTGGACCTGATGAAGAAATCGGTGTCGGAGCGAATAAATTCGATGTTGAGCAATTCAATGTGGATTTTGCTTATACAGTCGACGGCGGTCCTTTAGGTGAATTGCAGTATGAAACATTCAGCGCTGCTCAAGCAAATATCACGATCCAAGGGAAAAATGTACATCCAGGGACGGCAAAAGATACGATGATCAATGCTTTACAGCTGGCCATTGATTTTCATAATCAGCTTCCAGCCGATGAAGTTCCAGAAAAAACAGAAGGATACGAAGGTTTCTTCCATTTGATGGCATTGAATGGGAATCCTGAAGAAGCTTCTATGAGTTATATCATTCGCGATCATGATCGTGAAAAATTCGAAGCACGCAAAGCACAAATCACACATATCCAAGAAGAATTGAATCAACGATTTGATCAAGAACGAATCAAAGTAGATATGTATGATCAATATTACAACATGAAAGAAATCATCGAAAAAGATATGAGCATCGTGGAATTAGCGAAACAAGCAATGATCGAGCTTGGGATCTCTCCAGTGATCGAACCAGTCCGCGGAGGAACAGATGGTTCAAAAATCTCTTACATGGGTATTCCGACGCCAAATCTATTTGCCGGAGGAGAAAATATGCACGGTCGATTCGAATTTGTTTCTTTACAAGTAATGGAAAAAGCAACAGATGTGATTGTTAAAATTGCAGAATTGAACACAAAGAGTTAAAATCGAAAAAGAACAGCTTATGACAAGGCGTTCGTCCGATGATGGAATGTCATCCGTCTAAGGCTAAAGGGCAGGACAATGGAATGGATTGTCCCGCCCTCTTTTTTGAAGAGTAAATAGGAGGTAAAGAATGAAAAAGCTGCTAGTTTTTTATAACAAAAGTTCAGGGAAAGATGAGGGGGAGAAATTAGCACGCTGGTTTCAAGATTATGTAAAAGAAAAGCAACCAGAATTATTTGTAGATTTAGCTGAAACTGGCCCGTCGATTGACCATGCGGATTTAGTCAAGAAAGCAGAAGCTATAGGAGCCGATACTCTAGTGATCATAGGAGGGGACGGAACGATCCATCATATCGTCCAAGCGTTCCAGCAAACGTTATCTCAGTATCATATCGGATTACTTCCAGGTGGAACAGTCAATAATCTCGCACGTGTCCTTGAGATTCCATTGAAGAAAGAAGAGGCTGCTGACGTGATTCTAGAAGGAAATGTCCGAAAAATAGACTATGGCCAAGTCAATGATGCAGTCATTATCTCTACACTGACAATCGGTATCTTAGCCGATACAGCAGTTTGGATCAGTCAAGAAGAAAAACAGCGTTATGGCTCGTGGATTTTTATCAAGAAATTCTTTAAGTTATTGCTGAAGAAGAAAAAATATCATTTGGATTTAGAAACAGACGAGGAGCATTGGAAAGGAAAATCTCAGTTATTGACAGTCACGATGTCTAACTCCGTGGGCGGCTTTACAAATTTCGACGATTCAGCGACCCCAGATGATGGAAAATTCCATGTAACGATCGTACCTTCCTTAGATATTTTCCGATTTATTTTTTATTTGCCTAGAATCATGAGAGGAAAATTCTATACGATACCTGGCATCACTTATTTCACAGCCAAACGCATGAAAATCAAAGCAAAGGAAAAATCTGTTGGCACTCGGACAGATGGAGACACGACAGATGATCTTCCAGTTGAATTATCTGTTGTATCAAAAGGATTAGCAGTTTATTCACCAAAAAAAGAAGAACAAGCTTAGAAATAGTAGTTAATAGAAAGTTGGAAGAAGAATAATGGATGTATTGTTGCACAATCCTTTGTGGTTTTATCTATTCATTGTAAATTTTTATTTATTTTGTCTGATGGGATATGATAAACATCAGGCTCGAAATGGCGGCTGGCGTGTACCTGAAAATAACTTGATATTTGTCAGTCTGTTAGGCGGTGGTTTGGGAGGATTGATTTCTCGGAAAGTTTTTCATCATAAAACAAGGAAAAAAAAGTTTACCGTAGGATTCACTGCGGGTGTGCTTGTTGATTTGATTCTCATTTATTTTTTCCATTAAGGAGCAGGAGATGTCATCTAAAGGAACGAAAATTAAAATCATTCTGAATCTGCTTTTGCTGATTGCGATTTTTGCTATTATTTATTATTTAATCAATCAATCATTTGCAGATATCTTTGCCGAATTAATGTCTACCAGTGTTGTCGTTTTGGCAGCCACTGTTATATTAGGGACAGTTTACCAAATCGCTGAAGGGCGCTCAATCAAAGAAATTGCTGAACCTTTCGCGCCGAATTTTACAACGAAAGATGGGTTCTTGACCTCTAGCTATATTGCGTTTTACCGAATCGTTTCGTTTGGTACAGGAACATTGATCTCGGAAATTTATTTTTATAATAAAAAAGGAATGAAACTGTCTCAGGGAGCAGGAGTGACAGCACTCCATATGATCATGTACAAACTTGCAGTGATTACCTATGCGTTAGCTGGCTTGCTCATCCAATTCTCTCTTTTTTATTCTAATAGTCCGTCAATGATCTGGTTTATTATTGCTGGAATTCTTTTGACGATCGTGATTGTTGCCTTTTTATTGGTAATGTCCATCAGTCTGAATGTCCAAATATTTTTTGTCAGCTTATCGAATAAGTTATTTAAGAGTGAGCGTTTGCGAAAATGGGTGGATACATGTAATCAGCAGATCTACTCTTTAAGGGAAACGGTCCAAACCATTATCCAAGACAGGACTGCGCTATTGCGTATTTATCTATGGAATATGTTGAAACTTGTATTTTGGTATGTACTTCCCTATTTGATTCTGATTGAAAACCATCCTAAAATAGATTTTCTACTGACCATTTCGTTTATCAGCTTTGCAGTAGTGCTTTCAGGGGTTATTCCTACGCCAGCTGGTATTGGCTCCTTTGAATTTGTCTACTTGTTATTGTTTAGACCAGTTGTCGGAACAGTTGACGCAGTTTCTTCGCTTTTGTTGTATCGTTTCAGTTCCTTTATCTTGCCATTTCTCTATGGATTTGTGTATGTGATTGCTGAACGGCGAAGAGTGATCAAAGAAGAAATAATAGAAGTAAAAAAAGAGAATAAAGAAAATCAAGGGTAGGTCTTTTATAAGATCTACCCTTTTTATCAAATCAAAGAAAAACGTTATGGGTAAGATAATTTTACGTTTGTTTTGCTCTTTTTTTGTATGTATACAATCAATTTTGTTTTTTTAAGATTTATATAAGACGAGAAAAAAAGTCAAAAAAACATGTGTATATTTTGACCAAAATTGACCAAAGAGATATAATAGTTTGTGTAAAGATCAAAGAAATAAGTGATCTTACCTTTAATTAGGAGGTATACCTGTATGAATATTGAGAAAATGACTACGACGCTTCAAGAAGCGATTGCTGAAGCTCAACAGATTGCGGTCACTCGAAAACACCAAGATATCGACATTGCCCATGTATGGAAAATCTTTTTACAACCTAATCATTTTGGTCGAAATTTCTATACGGATGCCGGATTGGATGTCGAATCTTTTGAACATGAAATCGATCGTCTACTGGATGAGTATCCAGTTGTTTCTGGTGGAAACGTCCAATATGGACATAACCTCAGCCAGAATTTCTTTCGATTATTGAATGAAGCAGACCAAATACGTGAAAGCTTCGGCGACGAGTTTCTTTCAACGGAAGTCGTTATTTTAGCGTTGATGAAATTAAAAAATTATCCGTTAACTGTTTATTTGAATAAAAACGGATTATCTGAAAAAGAATTGCGTAAAAACATCGAAGAGATGAGAGGAGGAGAAAGGGTGACCTCGCAAAACCAAGAAGAACAATACAAAGCATTAGAAAAATACGGCGTTGATTTAGTACAGCAAGTCAAAAGTGGAAAAATGGATCCAATCATCGGTCGTGATGAAGAAATCCGTGATGTCATCCGTATTCTTTCACGAAAAACAAAAAATAATCCTGTTCTGATAGGAGAACCAGGTGTAGGTAAAACGGCGATCGTTGAAGGACTTGCTCAACGTATCGTACGCAAAGATGTGCCTGAAAATTTAAAAGATAAAACGATTTTTTCATTAGATATGGGTGCATTGATCGCTGGAGCAAAATTCCGCGGTGAATTTGAAGAAAGACTAAAAGCGGTCTTGAAAGAAGTCAAAAAAAGTGATGGGCGGATCCTCTTGTTCATTGATGAAATTCACAATATCGTAGGAGCAGGAAAAACAGAAGGAAGTATGGATGCCGGAAATCTGTTGAAACCAATGCTTGCTCGCGGTGAATTACATTTGATCGGTGCCACAACTTTAGATGAATACCGTCAATATATGGAAAAAGACAAAGCGTTGGAACGTCGCTTTCAAAAGGTATTAGTCAAAGAACCAACAGTGGAAGATACGATCAGTATTCTGCGTGGATTAAAAGAACGTTTTGAGATCCACCATGGTGTTAACATCCATGACAACGCACTGGTCGCAGCAGCTACTTTATCTGACCGTTATATTACTGATCGATTCTTACCAGACAAAGCAATCGATTTGATCGATGAAGCCAGTGCAACGATTCGGGTAGAAATGAACTCTATGCCAACGGAATTAGATCAAGTGACCAGACGTTTGATGCAGTTGGAAATCGAAGAAGCTGCACTGAAAAAAGAATCAGATGATGCAAGTAAAAAACGACTGAAAAATTTGCAAGAAGAATTAGCTGAACTTCGTGAAGAAGCAAATGCAATGAAGATGCAGTGGGAAACAGAAAAAGAAGAGGTCAATTCTGTTTCAGCAAAACGTGCTGAAATCGATAAAGCAAAACACGAATTAGAAGATGCAGAAAATAACTATGATCTGGAACGCGCTGCTGTATTGCGCCATGGTACGATACCTCAATTAGAAAAAGAATTGAAGGAACTAGAAACCAAAGCAAAAGACAGCGAGATCAAGATGGTTCAAGAGTCCGTTACCGAAAATGAAATTGCTCAAGTCGTTGGCAGATTAACGGGTATCCCCGTAACGAAACTTGTAGAAGGCGAACGAGAAAAACTGATTAAATTGAATGAAACGCTTCACAAACGAGTGATTGGTCAAGATGAAGCAGTTGATGCGGTCAGTGACGCGGTGATTCGTTCACGGGCTGGATTGCAAGACCCAAATCGTCCTCTAGGTTCTTTCCTTTTCCTAGGACCAACTGGTGTCGGAAAAACCGAATTAGCGAAAGCTTTAGCTGAGAACTTGTTTGACTCAGAAGATCATATGGTACGGATCGATATGAGTGAATATATGGAAAAACATGCTGTGTCTCGTCTAGTCGGAGCTCCTCCAGGCTATGTAGGTTACGAAGAAGGTGGACAATTAACGGAAGCTGTCAGACGAAATCCTTATACAATCGTCTTGTTGGATGAAATCGAAAAAGCGCATCCCGATGTCTTCAATATCTTGTTACAAGTCCTAGATGACGGACGCCTAACCGATTCAAAAGGGCGAGTAGTTGATTTCAAAAATACGGTTCTGATCATGACTAGCAATATCGGTTCACAGTTACTGTTGGAAGGTGTGACTGCTGATGGAACGATTCCAGAAGCAGTGGCTGAACAAGTCAACACGCTATTACGTGGAAACTTCAAACCAGAATTCTTGAACCGAATCGACGACACGATTTTATTTACACCATTGAGCCTAGACAACGTGAAAGGAATCGTTGACAAAATGGTGGCGCAATTGGCACAACGTCTGGAACATCAAGAAATCCTACTAACAATCAGTGATGAAGCCAAAACGTGGATCGCTGAAAATGCTTATGAACCAGCATATGGTGCCAGACCATTGAAACGATTTATCACTAAGGAAGTAGAAACACCATTAGCTAAAGAAATCGTTGCAGGACATGTTATGCCTAAATCAAAAGTAACGATTACTTTACTTGATGGACAACTTCATTTCAAAACAGAAGAGCTAGAAGAAATCGTCTAATCTTCCATTGAGACTATAAAAGAAAAAAGGGGTCTGACACAACTACTGTCAGACCTCCTTTTTTTCAAATAAACAGTGTTCCAGAAGTAGCTTTTTCGGATATAAGCCGAAATTTTTTGAGCTGTCCACTTCTGTCACGACCTTTGTTATTAAGTATTTTTCACTTTTTCTAATTTATAACTTTCAAAGTAACGCTCATCTTTTTTACTTTGAGACCAAGCAAACAATCCCATCAAGGCAGCACCTATCGTATTTGTCAGCAAGTCGCCCATCGTATCCATCAATGCTGCTCGTCCAACAAACAGTGTGCCATCAGAAGCAGCAAAACGTTGAAGATTCATGCCTAAGAACTGGTCGCATAAGAATTCCCAGAACTCCCAAAACACGCCGCAAAGTCCAGCAAACGCAAAGCCGAATAAGAGGAACAACCAAGGACTGGTTTTTGATATCTCCGCATCTTTCATCAAGTAACCAATCAATCCATAGCCAAGAGCTGTCAGAACCATTGGACTCACTGCATGTAAGATTTTGTCCCAAAAAGAGATGATACTAATCAAATGCATCCCTGTACCTAAAAAGACAGAGATAAATAAGAAAAACCAGTAAAACAAAACGATTGCTGCTGGAATTTTAAGTTTGAAAACTGTCAAAATGACTTGTGGCATGAAAATCAATGCAATTCCTAATAAAGATTCCACGATAAATGTGATTCCTTGAGAAGTCGAATACTTTTGGGTGATAAATTCATAAAAATTATAACAGACAACGAATACACCAAAAGCAAGTAAAGCTATTTGAACCTTTTTGATTTCTTTAATCACTGAAAGTCCCTCCATCTAAAAATCTTTTTACTTCTGAAAGCAACTCAGTCTCTGAAGAAACCACTTTTCCGTTCAATTTGATCAGTCCTACTGTATATAAGTTCAGATAGTGAAATTGATTCTCAGCTGTTTCCTGTAGCGCAGCGATTTTTTTCGGGTGGGCTCCGCCTTGCTGCCGGGTATCAGTATACAAGCCAATCACTGGGATACCTTTCGCATAAGCCACACCGATTTCTGATGCTACGCCAGCATCAATCGTCAATCCATCTAATAAAGCGATCATCAAATCGCTTTCCAGCACTTTTTCTGTATCTGCAAGAGCAATCATCCGACTGTCTGCATAAGCAGTTTTGTCATTGATTGCTTCATTTTCTTGAGGAAGATAAATTGAAAGTTTAGAAGAGATCGCTCTGACTTCTTTAACTATCTGCTCGTTATATAACAAATCACTTTTAGCAAACATTGGTGCGGCAAAATAAATTTTCATCTAAACATCATCCTTTTTATTAAAAATAATCGCTAAAGTAAGCTTCCATATTTGGAATAATACGCTCTAGTGACTTCAGTGTTTCTTCATCTGTTTCTAACCGTTCGATTCTTGCCAAATAAGAAGCACGTCGATAATTCATCATCAAGCATGTCAATGTTTGGATATTCAATCGAACAGGTTTTCCTATAGGTTCATTCAAGACACGGACTTGTCCTTGTTCATCCCATGTTAAGGCGAAGATGCCATTATTCCAAGGAGCGACAGGATCTTCAATGATGAAATGAAAAGCATCAGCTGTTCCAACAAACGGAAAATGTTGTAGGAATTCTTTTACATCAACGATCCGAGCCATAAAATATGGTTCGATCTGCTCTTTGATCTGACTGTCTTCAATCAAAAAAGCTAAGGGTTCATTTTTGTAAATATCTCCATGTACCCAGTAAATCATGGAAAAATGTGCGGAAATAAAGTTCCATAAGCCATTTCGAGCTTCTTGATCAAGATAGAACATTTCTTTTACGTGAAATATTTCTTCAGCTACCCAGTAGAATAGAACACCTCTTGGTTCATGATTGCTATCGTAGTAGACAGCGGCTGTGCGCTCATCTTCATTTTCGAAACGCCAATATTCTTCCCAATGAAAATTACTGCGGAATAAAGCACCATGGTTTCGTTGGGCAAATTTGTCATAAACGGCAAATACATCTGGATGATCAACTGGTAATCGTTCAACCATCCCACTTACTGGGACTTGTTTAGGTAGCTGTGTATCTCTGATTTTAAAGGAAAGTTTATCAGACATAATCTCCCATCCTTTGCGCCGATAATAGGGGATACTGTAAGGATACAAATAAGAGATCCATTGCTTGTTCTTGCGCATATTATCCAATGCAACGATGATTAAATCTTGCATCAATCCGTGGTTCGCATATTCTGGATAAGTTCCAACTCCAGTCACGCCTCCCATTTTATAACGTGCACCGTGAATATTGACTTCACAAGGATAGATAGCGATTTGAGAGATTAGTTTGTTTTCATGAAACCACCCGAACACTTTTGATACTTCTAAAATCGGTCTTTTGGAACGGATAAAAGCTCGTTTATTCTCAAACCCGCTTTCCTCGATATCTGCTTCAGTCACTTGGAACACATAGGAAAGTAATTCGTTGAACTGATCGATATGTTCTTGAGTGACTGGTTTTAATTCAAGATTTTCTCTAAAATCTTTTTGATCCATTTTTTCATCTCCATTTATTAGCTTGATAACAGTATAGCAAAATTCTACCAAAAAAACTTCTAAAGCTGACTAATTAAAAAGTCTTTAAATTACTGCTTTTCGTTGGTATAATGGAAAGTGCTGATTATATGAAAAGAGGAGACGCTATGGATATAAAGAAAATGAAAGAACGCCAAGAGCAGATTCGTAATTTTTCGATCATTGCTCATATCGACCATGGAAAATCTACATTGGCCGATCGTATTTTAGAAATGACGCACACTGTGACGTCTCGCGAAATGCAAGATCAGCTGTTAGACTCGATGGATTTGGAACGTGAACGTGGAATCACGATTAAATTAAATGCTGTAGAACTCAATTACACAGCGAAAAACGGAGAAACATATATCTTTCACTTGATTGACACTCCAGGGCACGTCGACTTCACCTATGAAGTCTCTCGAAGCCTTGCTGCCTGTGAAGGCGCCGTTTTAGTGGTTGATGCAGCCCAAGGAATCGAAGCACAAACATTGGCCAATGTTTATTTAGCGTTAGACAATGATTTGGAGATCCTGCCAGTCATCAATAAAATCGACCTACCCGCAGCAGATCCCGAACGTGTCCGTCAAGAAATCGAAGACGTAATCGGAATCGATGCTAGTGAAGCTGTATTAGCTAGTGCAAAAGCAGGGATTGGAATTGAAGATATTCTCGAGCAGATTGTGGAATATGTTCCAGCACCAAGTGGAGACTTAGATGCACCGCTAAAAGCTTTGATCTTTGATTCTATTTATGATAGTTACCGCGGTGTTGTTCTAAATGTCCGGATCACGGACGGTATGGTCAAACCCGGAGATAAAATCAAACTGATGAGTAATGGCAAAACATTTGATGTTACAGAAGTCGGGGTCTTCTCGCCAAAAGCAGTTGCTAGAGACTTTTTGATGGTCGGTGATGTTGGTTATATCACAGCAAGTATCAAAACTGTCCAAGATACTCGAGTAGGGGATACAGTAACATTAGCAGACAATCCTGCCGCTGAAGCTTTACCAGGTTACCGAAAAATGAATCCGATGGTTTATTGTGGTCTTTATCCAATTGATACTTCTCGTTACAACGATTTGCGGGAAGCTTTAGAAAAACTGCAATTGAACGATGCTGCTTTACAATTCGAACCAGAAACTTCTCAAGCATTGGGATTTGGGTTCCGCTGCGGATTCTTAGGACTTCTTCATATGGATGTCGTCCAAGAACGTTTGGAACGAGAATTCAATCTAGAATTGATTACGACTGCACCATCCGTTATTTACCATGTTAATAAAACAGATGGTACGACTGCTACAGTTGATAACCCGGCAGATTTTCCTGAACCTGTAACGATCCAAGATGTAGAAGAACCATTTGTCAAAGCACAGATTATGGTGCCCAATGATTTTGTCGGTGCAGTCATGGAACTTTCTCAACGAAAACGTGGAGAATTCATTACGATGGATTATTTAGACGATTACCGAGTAAATGTCGTCTATAATATTCCGCTTTCTGAAATCGTCTTTGACTTTTTTGACAAATTGAAATCAAGTACAAAAGGCTATGCCTCATTGGATTATGAAATGTCTGGTTATCAAAAAAGCAAGTTAGTGAAGATGGACATCTTGCTGAATGGAGAAAAAGTCGATGCATTAAGCTTTATCGTTCACCGAGACTTTGCCTATGAACGTGGAAAAGCAATCGTTGAAAAACTAAAAAAACTAATCCCACGCCAACAATTTGAGGTGCCAATCCAAGCAGCTATTGGACAAAAAATCGTTGCCCGTTCAGACATCAAGGCCTTGCGTAAAAACGTCTTGGCTAAATGTTATGGTGGAGATGTTTCTCGTAAACGTAAACTCTTAGAGAAACAAAAAGAAGGGAAGAAGCGGATGAAACAAATCGGCTCCGTCGAAGTTCCGCAAGAAGCCTTCATGGCCGTTCTGAAAATGGACGAAGAAGAAAGTAAGAAGTAGTAAGAGGTCTATTTGACAATACTGAAAAAAATACCATATTTACATGGGTTTGCCACCGGAATGTCACCGGTGGTTTTTTTGTTGGTAAAATTCTCCATGATATCTACCATTTCAATTCTCATTTTATTTGTAATATGAGAATAGGTGTCCATCTAATCATGTTTTGGATGCCATGGAATCAGAGGATTAGTCGGAAACAACTTTGGATTAGTCAAAAGAATCCATGTATAAACTGAGTGATGTCGCTTAAGTTAGCGCAAAATTCTTAGCTGTTTTAAAAAATAGTTTGGCTATAATCTCTCAAAAAGTGTATTTATTCAAGTAACTTTTTCAGAAAAAATAGACTAGAAACAAAAAAAACCAGCCCTAAGAGCTGGAAAACTTAATTTTTTGTATTCAGATAAATTAGTATGCAAATAAAAAATACTATCGAAAATACTAAACCAACTAAATAATTGGATAAAAAAAGGGGATCAGTATCTGAATCATCCCAAATCTGAATCATGAAATAAATAAATGGGAGGGATGAGACGATCAGTAAACAATCTTTTTTACGCCATGTTTTTAAACAATGTAGAACAATAATTTTATATGCACAAGTAACCCAGAATAAAATTTTACTAATAAATAACAAAGTTATATCCCTGTCTCTTATACACATCT
>NZ_NGMF01000001.1:1538169-1539183 GCF_002140245.1 Enterococcus sp. 10F3_DIV0382
ATATTTATCTTATCATTATTCATTGATTATGAGAAAAAAATGAGATTGAAGGGGGGATCGGTAATAAAAGACTTATACAAAAATGAAGGGTTGCTTAGATACGTAGATTACTACAGTATAATAAGAACGGTTTCAAGCTATATGATCATTGATACATAAGTTCAGAAAATCGACTTAAAATGTTATTGATTAATGAGAATTGGAAAAACGGCAATGAATAAATCGAGTAAACAAGAATCGAACGTACTGAAGGCAACATTTGAAAAAGAATACGGAGTTTCTACAGAAGAAGTATATAAAGTGGCAAGTCAGGGTGTTGCTATTGCAAGTGAGGTTATTCGTAAGCTTGGATTTCTATATAAAATGATGCTCGTCAATGGGAGGGAGCGGAATGAAAAAAAAGACAGATGTTACGCTAGTAGTCATGGTATAGACGGTTTAATACTAGATATGCCGATAAAGTACCCTAATTAATTCGGATTGAAAGAATGATGAAATGCGATAGACAGCAACGGTTGAAAAATAGTAAGAACAATTATGAAGAGTTGAAATTCACATCCTTGTTTCCTAGTATGTTTTTACTATTTCCGTTGCTGTCTATTAATTTATAAACATCGGAGTTACGCATATTTAAAACACATCAATTACTTATTGTCAAAGATAGATATAATACGCATCAGCTTCCGAAGTAGCAGAATTTACCTTATGAAGTCCTTCTAATTTGATGTGGAGTTCTTTGGCAATTTCTTGAATATATTTGTTAAATATACTATTTTCTAATTTTAAATAATTAGCAATCTCTATAGAAATAACTTTTTTACATTCTTTTCCTATAAACTGAATATTAAACTGTCTTATTACACCTGTCTCTTATACACATCTAGATGTGTATAAGAGACAGATATAATACGCATCAGCTTCCGAAGTAGCAGAATTTACCCTGTCTCTTATACACATCTAGATGTGTATAAGAGACAGGTCTAAACGTTTATATATAATAAAAATGTGCGAAAT
>NZ_NGMF01000001.1:1540899-1558867 GCF_002140245.1 Enterococcus sp. 10F3_DIV0382
GATAGACAGCAACGGTTGAAAAATAGTAAGAACAATTATGAAGAGTTGAAATTCACATCCTTGTTTCCTAGTATGTTTTTACTATTTCCGTTGCTGTCTATTAATTTATAAACATCGGAGTTACGCATATTTAAAACACATCAATTACTTATTGTCAAAGATAGATATAATACGCATCAGCTTCCGAAGTAGCAGAATTTACCCTGTCTCTTATACACATCTAGATGTGTAATCTAAAAAAATAGCATTAAGGATAACAAGAATCATTTCGATGTATAATAATTAATCATTCTTATAAAGATATCGCAAAACAATGATGAAAAGAATAAGTGATAAAAACAACCCAACTACGTAAAAAAATAATGCTGAAAGCGATTGATAAAATGTATATTTCACTATTTTTATGATAAAAATTGCTGTAGGAAGAAAAGAAAGCATTAATATAACTGTTTTTCTAGAACGTTTAGTGAAGTAAAAAAAAGAGCTGATACCAATACAGACTGGAATCCAAAATAAAAGCATGCTAAATGTGACCACCGTATCATCTCCCATATCGTCTTATGTCAATTAGGATAATAGCACTTTATCAACTAATAACCAAATATTAAGGATAATAGTTCCGAATGGACTACAAACACACCAGAATGGAAAAAGTCAGAAAACCGGAACTAACTGAAATAAAAGCAAAGTTTAAAAAATACGGTGTTCCTACAGAAGCAGTGGATAAAATTGCGAGCAATTGTATTGCCGGCCATCATTCAGGTTGAAAAAGTAAGTAGTTAACGAAGAACAAAAAGAAAGTAGATAGATATGAGATTTTTAATCGGAGATCATACTCGTTCATTAAACAATTGTTGTGATTTTTCTGAAATTTTACATCTTTTAAACCTTATATCTGTCTCTTATACACATCTAGATGTGTATAAGAGACAGGTGTTAGTATTATATCCGTGTTACAGTAAATAAGTAATCTAATTTGAAACGTAATCTGAGCGATATATTCACACTATAAAAACTCCTTTTACCAAGTAATATTAATTGCAATAAAACACGTATTATATACGTATCAGGAGGAATTATATATGAATAAAGGTACAGTAAAATGGTTTAACTCAGATAAAGGTTTTGGTTTCATCACTGGTGAAGATGGAAATGACGTATTCGCTCATTTTTCAGCAATCCAAGGAGAAGGCTTTAAGTCTTTAGATGAAGGCCAAGCAGTTACTTATGATATTGAAGAAGGTCAACGCGGTCTTCAAGCAGTAAATATCGTAAAATAATGTTGAATGTTAACCGCCTCATATGAGGTGGTTTTTTTGTTTATGTTGGTAGAAAAAATCCTTCACTGTAATATTAGGTGAGGGATTTTTTTCGTTCATTGATTAAGTTTAACACTATTGTTTGATTTAGTTTGTTTATTTTCTGTTACTCAATTTTTACTTGCTTTGATATTTTTTTCTGAAACCGTCAAATCATAAAGAAGATACTTTTCTGAGCAAAGGAATTTACATATTTTACCAAATATGGTTTAATGGTTTAAACGTATAAACCAAAGAGGTGAGCTACAATGATTAGACATGATCGTTTAAAAACAGAACTAGAATCATTGAGTGGTTTTTTAGCAGCGTTAGGTGACACAAAAAGACAATTGATCTTGATTAGACTATTAAATGAAAAAAGCTGTCATGGTTTGCAAGTAGGAGAACTAACTGACGATACAGGTTTATCAAGACCAGCAGTATCACACCACTTGAAAATTTTAAAAGACGCCGATTTATTAGAGGTCAGAGAAGAAGGAACTAAAAATTTTTACTATCTAAAACACGAAAATAAAAATATATACAAATTAAGAGATTTTTTGAATGATGTAATAACTGAAATAGAGGAGCTAAAAGATAGTGAAGAAAATTCTGATCGTTGAAACAAACGTCAATCAATATAAAGGAACAAATAAAGCTACTGGGCTTTGGCTAGGAGAAACAGTAGAATTTTTAGCAGAAATCTATAAATATCAGTTTGAAGCTGATTTTGTTAGTCCGTTAGGTGGCTATGTGCCGATTGATCCTAGAAGTATGAAAAATCTAGATTCTGATGTTATGGACATTTATTCTAATGCAACATTTATTGAAAAAGGTTTGAGGAATACGTTGTCTCCTGCAAACGTAAAGAGTGAAGATTATATTGCTATTTACTTTACCGGAGGACATGGTGTGATGTGGGATTTTCCAGAAAATAACGCATTACAAAAAATAGCGAGTGATATTTATGAATCAAATGGCTATGTATTATCTGTGTGCCACGGTATAGCAGGTTTATTGAATATCAGACTTGCTAATAATGACTATTTAATAGCAAATAAAAAATTGACTGGTTTTACTAAAACGGAGGAACGATTAGCGATGAAAAGCAAAGTAGTTCCTTATGATAATGAAGAGATGACTGTAAAGAGAAAAGGACATTTTATCAAGAAGCGTTTCTTTAAGAGTCATGTGGTAAAGGATGGACATCTGATTACTGGACAAAACCCGTATTCAACAAGAGAACTAGCACGAACATTCATCAAGGAGGTTATCTAAATGCAAACAGTTATTGGTAGTAATGGCCAAATTGGATACGAATTAGCAAAAGAACTCAATCAAACGTACGGGAAACAGTTGCGCTTAGTTAGTCGAAATCCGAAATCAATCAACGATACAGACGAACTAATCTCAGCGGATATTTTAGATCGTGAGGCAACTATTCGTGCTGTAGCAGGAAGTGAGATTGTTTATTTTGCTGCAGGATTACCGATGGACTCCGAACAGTGGAAAACAAAATTTGAAATCATGTTAGAAAATGTCATACAGGCTTGTAAAGAAACAAAGGCGAAATTAGTTTTTTTCGATAACACTTATATGTACGAAAAAAATGACACGGAACAATTTGAGGATAGCAAATTTATTTATGATGGTATCAAATCCACTGTTCGAGCTAAAATGGCAGATCGGCTAGTGACTGAAATGGAGAATCCTGACATCGATGTGATGATTTGTCGCGCTCCTGAATTTTATGGACCTAATAAGACGCAAAGTATTACAAACAGTTTATTGTTTAACCGAGTGAAAGACGATAAGACTGCTTTGGTACCAATTTCTGATCAAACTTTAAGGACCTTGATTTGGACACCTGATGCTAGTAAAGCCATGGCACTTTTAGCAAATCATCCTGACACTTATAACCAAACTTGGCATCTACCTTGTGATGTAAGTCGAACATATGAAGAGATGATAAAGTTGATGGAAGAAAAGTTGTGCAAACCGGTAAAATATAAAGTGATCAAACAATGGATGTTTGATCTTGGTTCTATATTCAATAAAAATATGCAAGAGCTAAAAGAGTTACTACCTAGATATCATTATGATAACAAGTTTAATTCTGATAAATTTAAAAAGAAATTTCCAGATTTTGAAATAACAACATTCTCCAATGCGTTAGACGAATTATTCAAATTAGAAAAGTAATGCTACTCGAGAGAAAAAGCGATAGTTGCCATCCACTAAATATGGAAAGTCAACTATCGCTTTTTCGTTTTATCTCATGACTAGAATAACAGTTGCCAAGTAAAGCCAAACTTGTCAGTCACCCAGCAAACTTCCGTATACTTTTCGTAATTTTTTTCATGCATCATTACGGTTCCGCTATCTTTTAATGTATTAAATGCCTGATCAAATTCTTCCTGATTATCTACTTCAATCAAAATGGTAGATGCCCAGGTGGAGACAGGCGCAGGGAAATCTTTTGACATATCCAAAAATCCAATTACTTGATTGCCTAACTTAAGTTCACCTTCAAGGATAAGATCCGATTCCTCTTTGCTCGCATCCCCATACCGATTCAACTTAGTGATTTGGGAGTTAGGAAAAGCTTTGTGATACCAATTGATTGCTTCTTCTGCTTGACCATTATATGTCAAAAACGGTAATAGTTGCTTCATCTTTTTCCCTCCTGCTTCCTTTTTTGAGATCGATTGCAAAGCGATTGTAACATGGAATGGGTAAAAAAGACTAAAGACAGGAACTGAATCGAAATGGTCATTCATCAGTCTAGTATTTATATAAAAAGGCAGACAGCAAATATAATAGGGCAATATGTGCCGGATAAAAAATATAAAAGAAATATTTTATTCCTTTTCCTTTTTGTCCGTTATATAGCAAGATTGGGATGATTGAAAAGATCATTATCCACTGGGTCGTACCTAAAAAGAAGAATATTCCAGCAACAATCGAAATGATGACACATTGAATGTTACGATGATTTCTTGCTAAATAAAGCAAAGGAATCAAAAGAACCATAAAACTATTTTCTGCCAAAAGCAGTGCAGGTAAAAATGATGTAATCAGCATAAAAACAACTTTGTTTTGAAGGATAACAGGACTAGAAAATAACAACGGGATAAATAATGAGAGCAAGATTGGTAAAATGAATAAGAGAATACTTGTAACAATCTTTTTCCAACTTCCTGTATTTTTTCCCTCAGTGAAAAGATCGATTGCATACATCATGACCGTACCAATAAACAGATCTCTGAAAATGTTATTCATTAATACTACTTCATCATAATGAACGATATTACCTAAAAAATAAGTAAAAAAGGCCATAAGAACCATTGAGAGATAAAGCCGCTGCATATATTTCTTTTTATCATGTGTATGTGAGAAGCCTACAACGCTTATAAAAAAGAACAAAGTAGCAACTGGTCTACCAAACCAATCCAGCCAGTCGGGGACACCAAACGGATAAAACATTTGATGAATGTGATCGACAAACATCAATGTAATCCCTAAAATTTTCAAGTCAAAGGTAGAAAGTCCTCTTTTCAAACGAACAGTATTCAAATTTTCCCCTCCTAATGATTAAATAAATGAAACAAGTGACAATCACATTATTAATGAATTGAAGTAAGAAATACAATCGAAAAGTCGAACATTTTTGTCATGTGAATCACTGCAAAAATCAAAACAAAGTAGAAATTATCTTTGGAATATCAGAGAATGAGGGGGGGAAAATAGTATGTAACTATAATTAAATGATGTAAACTTATAATTTGCAAATAATTTCTATGCCAATGTATCACGAACCTAAAAGTAATCTAATTTGTCTAAACGTTTATATATAATAAAAATGTGCGAAATACCGCACTTTTTTATCTTTTTATTTGGTTTTAATGCAAAAAATCAAGTTACAAGATAAATTAGTTGGGACAAACGTGTTTATACATTATTTTTTATTCAAAAAAATAGCACAATGGCAAAGAACATAAGTGAGAGCATAAGCCCCAAGGAATGACTAAAAAGAAAAGCAGAATCACATGCCATGTCATCCTAAATTTCTTCCAGAAAATAAATAAGCGGAAAAAAGGGAAGAAACAGCAAAACATAGATCCAGCACCATTTTCCCCCCTTTTGAAGTAACATAAAACAATAAACATGAATGTGCAGGGAAGTAAATATAAAGCTTTACTCATAGCTAACAAAATACCAGCTCCTTTTATTCTTTATCCCTCACATTCAAAGAGTAACAATGGTATGTACTTAATAATAGAAAAATGGATCAACTTGTATGAATATCAAATGAAAAGTTCTACGCCAAAATAAAAAACTTCCAGCCAATTTTGACTGGAAGCTTATTTTTTTCTGAAATATCCTAACACACAAATGAAAAAGATGGCCGAAGCTAATAAACCGATTTCGTAGTAAAACAATGAAATACCAGAGTCATAATAATAAAAGCCTCTGATTTTATGGATAAAATAAATCATCGGACAAGCAGATAAAAGTAAGTATTTGTTCGGTTTTTTGAATAAGTAAAAGAAAATACTGGTCATTATGATGAATGGTATCCAAAATAAAAGTTTACTTAAGACAATCAAATGATCAACTCCCATATTTTTTACCAAGAGAGATCATACCATCTTTATCGCCAAAACAAAATATTTTTTTGTATCGTTTGAAATTTTAATTAGGATTATTGAATTAGTTCTGAATAACTATAAATTTCAATTAGAAATCACTTGTTCTTATCAAAAATAAAAATATCGCCTCTCATTTATTGAGAGGCGAAAGTTCTTAGTTTAACTCAATTTTTTTCGTTTCTTTTGGATGATGCGCCGTTTTAGGTAATGCTAATTTCAGTACACCATTTTTAAAGGTTCCGGTGATTTTTTCTTCATCAACATCAGGAAGATAGAATGAACGTTTGTAAGAGACCGAATGTCTTTCTTTCCGTACATAGTTGCCATTTTCTTTATCTTCCGTATGGGACTCGTGGTTGGCGGAGATCGTCAAAGTATTGTCTGAATATTCAACTGTCGTGTCTTCTTTGTCACAGCCAGGCATATCAGCTGTTAGTTTGTATTCTTTTTCGTTTTCAACTAAATCTACTTTTGGATAACTTGAAACACCTAAAAAATCATTGAACGCTGGACTAAACACATCATTGAAATCAGGGAACATGTCGCGAATGCTAGGTACATTTGCCATTTTTGATCATCCTTTCAATAGAGTATTTTTTATTTATCCCTATTTATGTAATAACTCTATTTTGAAAAAAATTCAAGTATAACGATTGTCTTTGTGAATGTTTCATCTAGTGAATTACAAAGGTTATCTTTCTAATTTGAGAAAGGGTTTGCTAGAATAATAGTAAGAAAATAATTTAGAGAGGAGAAAATATGGCAAAAACCACAAATCCCTATTGGCGAGAAGAAAGCAGAATCTATCATTTAGAATTAGAAATCGCTAGGACAAGCAATCCACAAAAGAAACGTGAACTCGGCTATCTTTTAGAAAAAGAAAAAACAGCTTTGCAGCAACGAAAATGGCGAGATCGAGAAGCGCGAAATTACCAAATAAAAACGATACGTAAAACCCGTAGAAGAAAAATCGTCTATTACACATGTTGTATAGCAGGAATCATCATCGTGTCATTTTTTATAATAAGCAAATTCTTTTACCCAAATGTAGAAAAATTGGATTTAGAAAACCATCCGGCGACTAATTTTATTACACAACTGACAAAAAGCGAAGTAGATACCACAAATTTAACAAGAGAGCAAGTAGAGAAGTGGGCATACTATCATTTGAAGTTAGAAGATCCAACTATTGTAAGCGCTAACCATTATTGGTTTGACGTTCGTATCAATCAAGTTAGAGAAGTAGAAGTAGATATTTTTATGGAAGAAGTAGCTGTAGCAAACTATGTAGTTGACGCAAATGGTCACTTATATCGTATGACTGCATCTGACAAAAAAATGGTGGCGAATAAATGGGACGTACCAGAGAATTTTGAAATAGAAAACGCGAACGATTGAGATACTCGTTCGCGTTTTTCAAAATAAAATAGCGTTAAAACACACAATGAACAGACAGAAATGTGAAATTTTCTATATCATCAAAACGGTGTGCCGTACGCATCAGTAATCAAGATCACTCCATCGGGGGAAACTCGATAGAAACCGACACTTCCTGATCCTCCTTGGGCACGAGTCTGCTTGCTAGAAGTCGTGAACAAATAATCTTGATCGATTTTTTGATAAAAGCTAGTAACGATATCTTCACTTTGTAATTCGGAACGATGGGCAATAAGAAATAGAAGTGCTTCATCAGAGTTTTCCAATGGAAGAGAAGGTTCAGTTCTTTCTTGCATTTCAGATGTTGAAGAAATGGTAGACGACTGAATGCTTGATTGGCTATATTGAGAATCTACATTATTAGTAGAAGTATTAGTAATGGAAGCAGTAGAAGTACTTTTAGTTGAACCGACCACAGGTGTTGAATTGGTTAGTGAAGATTCATTGATAGAATTCTTTGTAGCATTTCCACAGGCTGAAAAAAGTAGTACAACCCCTAACAATCCTACGTAAATCCCTTTATTCATGATGGTACCTCCTAAAATAGATTATCTTGATTCAGTATACCACTTTCCATGTGGAATCAGATGACTTCAAATAAAAAAACCTTCCCACTAATGGGAAGGTTCATGAAGATAATTGCTTTTTTTATAATTATAGCTTTTTAATATCTTTCATCAACTTTTCTAGTAATCATAGGGAAAAATTTCAAGCAGTAAATCGCACAAATACCTACGATGATATAAATGATCTTCGCAAAAATAGTTGTTGAACCACCAGCAATCATAGCTACTAAATCAAATTCGAACAAGCCTACCAACAACCAGTTCAGCCCTCCCACAATCAATAAAGTTAATGCAATAGCATCTAAAGTTTTCATTAGAATTCTCCTTTCTTAAATGATAAAATGATTATATATCAAAAAGAGAAACATTGCTTATATAACGCTCAGGGATTTTAGCAAATGATGCAAAAAGAGGAAAAACAAGTAAAGGTATCGCAGATAATGCCTTCAATCAAAAAAAGAAATAGACTTACAAAACGTCTGATTTTCAACATTGACAGTCAGAAATACTTGATGAGCTCCGATGAGGGATGAGGAATGACTTGCGGACTCACTTATCCATAAAATAAACGATAGCCTTCTCGAAAACTCGAGAAGGCTATCTGACGATTCAATATTCATTAATTTAAAGTTTCGGTGACTATTACTAACTATTACTTATTTCTCATTTAAACGATGTATTCCCTAACCTCTAATACATCCTTGTAACTCTGAAGTTACGCCAGTTTTGAATAAATTTCATAAAAACAAATGAAAAGTGTCGCATAAAAATATCTTTCGTGTTTCTTTAGTATAACAGAACAAGAAGAAAAAGTCCATAAGGGATATTTTTAGCTCGTTTTAAAATAACTTTTTAAACAGGTTTAAGTTTGCTATACTTGTTTTTGAGGTGATTTGGCAAGTGAAAAAAAAGATTGGAATAGTAATGCTATTCACTGTTTTATTAACAGGATGTGTTTCATTAGCAAATAATTGGTTGGAACATGAAGGTACTTACTTAGTGGCTCATCGTGGCGCACACATTATTGCGCCTGAGAATACGGTGGAGAGTATCCATCAAGCAAAAATATTAGGCTACCAAGCAGTCGAGATTGATGTTCGGACAAGTAGAGACGGCGTGAATTTTTTGATGCATGATGACACATTGGATCGAACAACAGATGGAACGGGGAAACCAGAGACATACACGATCAAACAACTAAAGAAGTTTAATTTAGATACGAAAAACTATCCAGAATACGTAAATAAAAAAGTTAAGATACCTACTTTTGAAGAAGCCGTAAAGGAAATCAAAAAAAATAACTTGATTGTCAACGTGGATGGTTCAAAAGGAAACTGGCAGGATGAACATTTTGTTAATGACATCGTAAACACGCTAAAACAAAATAGTGTGTATGAACGTTCATTTTTTGTACTGACGGATAAAAAGATCCGAGACGAAGTCGTAAAGAATCATCCTGACTGCACAGTATCTTGGTTATATGACCAAAAAAATAAACTTGAAGATGAGATTGAACAAGTAAAAAGTTATAAAAAAGCGTTGCTCTCACTATCTAATGATGCTGCTACAGAAGAAACAATCAATAAACTAAATAAATCTGGAATCGAGTATCAAGTGTATGGGGTAAATGACGTTAAACGATTTGAAGTGTTAAAAAAATCATCCGTTCCAATCGTAGAAACGGATGAAATCAATCCTAGTGATTTATAAACATAATATATTCATTTTATGTAATTATTCATCTTTATATCCATTTTTGAACCTAGGTCGTCAAGTTGACTTAGGTTTTTTTATATAGCATGTTCATAAATAAAAATACTTCTTTTTTATTTTATATTGATATGATTGTGATAAATTCAGTTACTTGTTTTGGTATGGAACTTGTTTTGGTATGGAAAAAAATAACCCGCATGAGGTCGTGGCAGAAGTGTTCATCTTTAAGAAATAAGAAGTAATTTCCGAAACTTGCTTGCCACATCCCCAATCGGGTCAAACTTGTTTATTTGAATATATTTTTTACATAAGGATCTTTAATAGTTACATTGTCTTTTTTCATCACTTTATGGATTGTTTTATCCATGAATTCCGTATCAAGGGTTTTTGTTTCCGTGGCGATTTTTTCTAGCTCTGATTTGTATTTATCTTTATTGGCACCTTTATCCTGTTTTTTTACCATTTTTACTAGATAATAGCTTTGCTGATAAGTCGTTGGATCTGTTACAGGAATGATATCAGAAACTTCCCCGTTGTTTAATTGAAATGCTGCTTTTTTTACTTCAGTAGGAATCCCTGGATTGGTTGAATCAAAATTCATTTTTCCATCAGTTTCCTTTAGTGTTTTATTTTTTCCATAAGCTTGAACAAGCTTGGAGAAATTTTCCCCTTCATTTACTTCTTTTTTTGCATTATCTGCTTCTTCTTTAGTCGAAAATGGGATGATCTGTGTACTAACTTCTGGATGGAATTCTTTCCAAGCAGTGTCTAGATCTTTATCTGTTAATTTTACATTGGCTTTCAAACCGTACTGGAAAGCCAGCATCTGTTTCAAAAGTTTCTTATATGTCTCTTCCGTTTGGCCAACTGCTTTTAATTGTTCTTTGTAGTTTGGACCAAGTTTTTTGATCTGTTCATTATATTCTTTTGTTATTTCCTTTGAAGAAATCTCTTTTCCGTATACATCATCAAATGCTTTGAAGACGATCATTTTTCTTAATAGTGTTTGATTGTTTGATTTAACTTTTGGGTTATCATAAAAATCCTGAACTGTAAGTGTTCCACCTTTAAACGTTGCAATTGTTTCATTGGACTTGCTACAACCTGAGAATAGCAAAATAGCAAATGCTGAAAGGCACATAATCAGTAGTTGTTTTTTTAAAAAATTTCCCATCCTTTCCTTATTAAAGACAGTCTAACAGAAGAACCAGGCAGACAGTCTTTCATTTTCGTAAGGTTGCTGTAGACATTCTTAGTTCGTAAAAATCTATTCTCTCTATGATGGAGAACATTTACATAGTTTTCACGAGACAAGAAAGAAAAGGGTTATTACACTTAATATAAAGGAGGGATGAAAGATGATCAGGATTATTCGATTGATTGGCTCTGTTTTAATAGTCTTAGTTGGTTTTGTTTTAGGAATTCTTGTCAATAATGCACTTGCGGATATGTTTCTTGGAGACAGTGAATGGATTGGAGCAATTGCTGGTACGGTTGGACATTTAGTTGTTTTTTTACTAGCTTTATTTCTTGCTAGTAAGATAGAAGGGAAAAAAGTGGAAGATTATGGTATTTCTGGACGAGGAAAAGACTGGGGGTATTTAGTGGGAGGTCTCGTTGGTGGAATTGGAGTGTTTCTGCTTATTACTAGTCCATTATATTTGATAGGGGCGTATCGGTTAGATTCAGGAAACGCAAATATTGTGCCGCTGATCACGAGTTTTATTTTATTTATTGCAGTGGGGTATCCGAAGAGCTTTTATTCCGTGGCTTTTTTCAGCACCAGCTGCTTAGATTTGGTCCGTTAATAGCAATGATTGGATCTGCTGCATTATTTGCTCTTTTGCACGGATTGAATCCTAACATGACATTTCTGGCAGTTTTCAATATCTTTTTAGCAGGTTGCTTTTTCAGTGCACTTATCTACAGTACAGAAAGTTTATTTACGGCCATCGGTGCTCACATTACTTGGAATTGGACACAAGGAGTTATTTTAGGTATACCAGTCAGCGGAACGTAAGAACAAGGTTTTTTCTCCACTCTGGTCCAATCGCAAAACACAATAATTACTGGGGGAAACTTTGGGGCTGAAGCGTCTATATCGACTACATTATTCTTGTTAGTCTTGATTGTTGGTTTGTTACTCTATGCATATAAAACAAAGCGAATGAAGAAACATACTGCTGTTTATCAATAAAAGATGAAGAAAGCAAGGCTGATATCGGTCTTGCTTTTTTAAGTCTTTCATTGATTAAACGAAAAAGTAAACAGATTCAAACGAATACACGACATCTTTTGTTAGATTTTCACAACTGACTGTCGTGTTCTCATCATTTTCATTTTATATAATTCCTTTATCAAATAGAAGGTTATTATATGGAGAGTGATTGAAATGAAGAAAACAGCGACCGTATTATTTGTTATTCTTGGGCTAAGTATAATTGCAGCAATGATTGGAATCAGTACTTCTGCAAATGAACGGACAAATGAAAATCTTTCATTTACTGTGAAAACTGATCGGATCGTTTATGACGTGACACAACAAGTCATTACTGTTCCGATCAAACCAAATAAAAGCGTGAATGCTAGTGATATACATGCTGTTTTAACATATGGTTGGGATGGTAATGGAAGTTCAGAAAAGGTTATTGGGGAAGTTTATTTAAAGGACGTACAATGGACCGCTGGTATTGAGTATACAATAATGATTTCTGCAGAACTATCGATTGATGAGATCAAGAGTAAAGATAAAGTTGATTTGATTGTTTTTTATGATGGACAGATGACGATTACGGAGAATTTGAAACCAAGTAGTTGGACAGTTGTTGGACCGTCGAGCAGTACGGATAGTACGAGCAGTGAAAGCAGTACGGATAGTACGAGTAGTGAAAGTAGCACAGGAAACACAAGTAGCGAAAGCAGCACAGGAAAAGTAAATAATGAACTTGATTTGGTACCTATCATACCAACTAAGGAACAAAAGAGAAATGCAGGGAGCAACCTAAAAAGTGTGCTAAAACAGTCTGATTTTGTTTCTCGTGGAATTGATCATCAAGAAAAAGCGAAAGAAACAGATAAGAGAAAAAGCGATTTACCAGAAACTGGTAGTAGAACCATAAACAAGCTAATTACATGGATGGTTGTGTTACTCATTTTGATTTGTAGGAGCAAGCTATTTTCGTTCTCTCTTCCATCGAGTGAAATAAAGAATAAAAGCAACAGATTTAAAATTGAATAAAACGATAGATTTTTGAGTGAATATTTCATTCGAGAGTGCTGTATTGCCTGGCGAAGTTGTAGCTTTGCCAGGTTTATTTTTGTTTACTAACATATTTGAGAAACAGGAAATAACAGGAACGCAAAGATTATTTTCTTTAAAATCAACAAGATGACCAGAAAGCAAGAGTTCGTTGAGCTCTTGTTTTCTTTTAGTTTTAGGAAGGAACATCCTGATTTTATCTTCGCTAAATCCAGTCAAAAGTTTTGCAGGTTGGTCGTAGATAATCGGTTTTTTCAATAAAGAAGGGGACGTACGAATCTCAATATATAGTTCACTCAAACTGAGCTCATCTATTCTGTGAACAAGATTTTTATAACTAATAGAATGAGTAGAGAGCATTTCGGTCACGCCATTGTTTGTCAATTTTAGTAAGTGGATAAATTCATTTTTGGTTAGTGGTTGACGAATTAAGTTCTGTTCGATAAACGGTATATCATGTGTGATAAGCCAACGTTTTGCGCGTCTAGAAGACGAGCAACTAGAACCTATATATAATTTAATCATGATACATTCCTCCAATAGCTAAATATTTATGAAATAATAACATGAAGAAATAGTCGAAAAGTGCCATTTATAGGTGTAAAATAAGAAATTGTTGTCACGTATAAAGGAACTAACTAGATAAGAAATACTATTAAATCAAGAAAGAAGGCATACGTATGTCAAACACAGCCGACGCATTCGTAGTGATCGATTTACAAAAAGGGGTATGTTTTGATTCTTCGCCGATACACGGATTAAAAACAGTGACAGCATTAGTGAATAAAAGAATCAAAGCATACGAAACGATTGGAAAGCCAGTTATTTTCGTTCAACACGAAGATGATCAATTAGTACCAAAAACAAAACCATGGGAGCTATTGTCGGAATTATCTATTCCTGAACACAGTTATTTTGTGAGAAAAACCCATGCGAATTCATTTTATAAGACTAATTTGAGTATGTTATTAACTGAATTGGACTGTCATTCGATCGAATTATGTGGGGCGCAAACAGAGTATTGTATAGATACGACTGTGAAGTTTGCTCATGGATTAGGATACCAGCTTATGATGTGCAGAGGAGCAGCGACGACTTATGATCATCCTTTTATGAAAGCAAAGGAAACAATCGCTTTTTACGAAAAGATTTGGGATAAACGATTTCTGACATTTTTGGAGCAATAAGCTGTTTCATTGTTTAAAGAAAAGCAGAATGGATAAACCAGTATCCATTCTGCTTTGTTACGTAAATTGAGAAAATAATCCTGTTCTATTTTTATGGGATAAACCGTTTGTTTTTTGTATAAAAAATGTTTGCGTTTACATATAATTCTCCTAGAATCATAAAAAGGAGTGAATCGATTGAGAACAAAACAAGTGTTAAAGGGAGCGTTGGTCGTCTTATTTGCTGTAAGTACAAATGTCCCGCAATGGTCAGTATATGGAGAGAGTATCTTTTCCGAATCGGGATCTAGGGAGGTCGAAACCACGGAAACAACTGATGCTAGAAACGAAACGAAATCGAGTACTTCACAAACAGAAACAAGTACTGAAACAACGGCTGAGACATCTGTTACTAGCACAGATCAAGAAACGACCGCTACCACAGATAACCAACAAACAGATGAAGCAACAGCTACAAAAACGCCAAACGACAAATCCTCTTCTGCTAAAGTAAGTGACAAAGAGAATGGGACAGAAAATGATGATATCGGTAAAGGCGAAAACTTCAATGGTAAGAAATATCTTAATTACTTCGGTAAACAGATGACAGATATACTTAATGGACCAGTAGATGAAATTAACGCACGACTAATAGGTTTAGTATTAAGTGAGCTTTTTGGTAAGGATTATGGTGTAGACAAAGAGATTATCAAACATCTGATTGCTACTTATCTATTGTATGATATCGCTTTTTCTAAAAATAGTGTGTTGATGTCAATGCTTGGAGGTACAGATGATGGTACGACGCCTACAGAAAACACAGGCTTCTATCCAAACACAAAACAACTTCATCAAACTGTACTAAACAAACAAGACGGCAAAATGATGGATGTGTATGCTTACTATGTCGACCAGGGTTCAGATAAAACAGTCATGATCCATGTCGGATTTAGAGGGAATTGGAATAATGGGATCGTTACAGAAGAATACAATGATTTTTATAAGGCAGGGTATAATTTATTATTTGTTGATTCCAGAGCAACTGGTAACAGTGGAGGCGATTATGTAACCTATGGACAATATGAATCAGATGATGTCCTTTACTGGATCAATCAAGAAGTTCGAGAACGTCCATCTCAAAAGATCCTGCTGTATGGTGGTTCCATGGGAGCAGCTACGATGATGTCTGTATTAGCAAAAGATATCCCAGTCAATGTCAAAGGAATTATTGAAAATTGCGGATTTGCATCAATCGATGAACAACTACGTTTTACGTATAGCCAGACAGTAGTCCCTGCATTACCGCCTGCCATAAAAAATCAGTTAGACATCATTGGGGATCAAGAGCATGAAGATTTGTTTATGGGGCTTTTGAAACAATATTATTTTGATCAGGAGATGCATTTGGATCCGACAGCCGCTCTACCTACGATTGGAATGTCTGGTTCATTGCCTAAATTGATCATCCATGGAACGGCAGATGATGTAGTACCTGTGTCTAACGCGCAAAAACTATATGAGTTAGCAGGAGGATATAAAGACCTTTTATTGGTAGAAGGAGCAGGGCATGGAAAGGCACAGGAAGTTGACCATGCTGCCTACACGAAACATGTAACGGACTTTTTGAAAGTAGTGTTCCATGATCAGATAAACGTGAAATATGTGGATGAAAACAATAAAAGTCTACTCAAAGACCAGGACGAAATCCGGCTTTACGGAGCTTATGGAGAGAATTATGTGACAGAGCAAAAGACATTCGAAGGATACGAATTAGCAAATGTTGAAGGACCGACTGAAGGGGTTTTTAACGAGACGACACCAACTATTATTTACCATTACAAAAAAATCCCAGTAGTTCCACCAAAAAAACAAGATCCGGCAGAGAATGCAGACAATAAGGGAAAGGATGAACCTCGAGATGATCAATCAAGTGATGATACGCTACCGATTCAGATGACAGTGAAAGTACAAAAAAAGACAGATACAAAAAAAGGAATGTTGCCGAAAACTGGGGAAAAGAAACATTCGCTTCTCATTTATTCAGGTGGATTTTTATCTGCTAGCACGATTATCACATGGATTTGGCGAAGAAAGAGAGGGTAAATGAATGAAATGGTTCAAGCGAATAGTGATTGCAGTGCCAGTTATCATCGTAGTTATTTTAGTCACTGTATTTTTGATTAATCAAATCACACCAAAGCCGATTAGTTTGCTTGTTAGAAAACAATTTGACACAAGTGAAAAAGAACAAGTATATGCCAGACCAGACGATTTCCAGCAAAAAATCAAACAAATCGATAGAAATAAAGAAATAACTTATCCTTCAAAGTACAAAAACAATCATATGGATATCTACACACCGAAAACGGAGAAGAAAAAGTTGCCCATCCTTTTCTGGATGCATGGAGGCGCATATGTAGGAGGGGATAAAAACGATTGTCGTGATTATTTGGAATACCTATGTTCAGACACGCAGCAGATCGTCGTAAATATCGATTATGAACGATCACCTGAAGCAAAGCATCCTACACCAGTTATCCAATTGAACGAAGCCATTCAAGCAGCCAAAAAAGAGATAAAAGAGCAAGCGGATTGGTCGAATATTTCGATTGGTGGCGATTCAGCAGGCGCACAAATTAGCGGAGAGTATTTGTTAGCACTTCAAAACGAAGAAATCAAAAAAGCCGATCAACTTGATCCAACTTTGGAGAACAAGCAGATCACAAAATTTGTTTCTTTGTCTGGACTACTAGACCCTTCTGCATTTACCCAAGTAAGTGATAAGATTTCTAGCTTTCTTTATGCAAAATGTGGATGGGCTTATTTTGATAGTAAGAACTTTGAACGTTTAGAAGACGTCAAACATTTAGCTTTAGCAAGACATGCAGACCGTTGGACGCAAAAAACATTCTTGACGGATGGGAACACAAATACGTTTACGAAACAAATGGAACAAACAGCTTCTGCATTTGAAAAAGTAGGAGTGAAAGTCACAAAAGTAGACTATACGAAGAAAAATGTTGTCTTGAACCATGAATATCAGTTTGATTTTAGTAATAAACAAGCGCAAGAAACATACCAAAAATTAGTAGCATTTTTCAAGGAATAAACGCTCATGATGTAAAAGAGGATGTGAAGAAACTGCTTAGTTCCGAGTCAGAAGGAACTAAGCAGCTTCTCAGGTTTGATGAATAGTGGGACTGGTGACTGAAGAGCTTGTAGGTACCGTGTATCAGTTCTCGCGAAAGAGACGTCCAGCCTATTGTCAAAAGATTGTTTATGGAAAATATTTATTCGGAATAAGGAAAGGTGATATGTTTTTTTTACGGTCTCTTTTACGTAAATTTTATAGTCAGATTTGTTGTTTCGATCGTTTAAAAAAGGCAACAAATCCGAATCCAGCGGAGGCAAAAAGGGATAAAAGACCGAGCGGTAAGCAAAAGAATGCTGGTTCTACTAATATTCCGTTGTTATTGATATAAGGCTGGGAGCAAAGATGAATAGCAAATAAAATCAATGCACTAGCGAAAAAAAGCAAAGAAATATGAATAGCTTTCATACGCAGCACCTCCTTTTTTTATAATTATAGGATAGATAGATTAAGAATTCATAAATGTGTCAAGTTTGTTAGAACGTGAACAAAAAATACCATCCATCTATCATAAGTAAGTTTGGAGCAAAGTTATCTCATGATAAATGAAAAAGGATTCATCCATCATATAGATAGGAAGTTCATTAGTATATGTCTAGACCAATAATGGAAAATATGAGAAAATAATAGAAAAGGTTTAGGATACCCCCCAAAAAGAATTTCCCCAAAAAATCGATGTATCCTAAACTTTTTTATTTTACATAACAATCATAACAACTGTGAAAT
>NZ_NGMF01000001.1:1561676-1580907 GCF_002140245.1 Enterococcus sp. 10F3_DIV0382
ATTTTTTTATTTAAAAATAACTATGTTATGTATTATGAAAGTTATAAGAGTTTTTAAATAAAATTTAAGAACATTTAGAAATTATTAAGCTTTAACTGAAAATAAAAAAACGAAATGTTATTATTTTAGTCTGTTTTCAGGGGGGGATAATCTTATGATAAAAAAACTATTTTTACTATCAACATTAACACTAGCAATGGCAGGTTGTTCTACAACCGATTCGGCAACTGAATCAACAACAGAAACAACTGAAGACACGACAGAAGAGGTAAAAGTTGAGACGATCACAGAAGCCGAAGTCGACGAAGCACGGGAACGCTGGGCAGAAGCAATCATAAGTATCGGTAAAGCAAGCGAAGAAGGTATGGAGGAAGCAACAGAAAAAGCAGAAGAAGTCATCGAGACATTGTATGCATACGACGAAGGTGCTGTGCTTTTTAAACCAACTAAAGCTGCAGAGTTACCATTCAGGGCAACAAAAGAAGAAGCACTTTCTTATTTCGTTGGCGGTGATATCAGCGAAGATTCTGGTTTTGCGTTAGAACCTTGGACAGACATCCGCTTCGACAATCATGAAACGATCATCGATACGGATTCAGCAATCGCATCAGGAGAATATTACTTTACTTCTGGGAAAACGGGTGATGAAACAAAAGTAGAATATACTTTCGGATTTATACGTGATGACGAAGGTAACCTGAGAATCAACTTGCACCATTCGAGCTTACCCTACGTTGGTTAAGACTTTTTCGATGAGTAAAGAGTAGAAGAGTTTTTCATGTTATATTAGAGCGTGGGACAAAAGTAAAGAAAAACTTTTGTCTCACGCTCTAAACATGTGTAAACGGCGGAAGCAGAAGCAACTCCTTCGGAAATAAGCTGAAATTCACAAAGATTTGAAAAGCAATTTTCGTGAATTACCTCTTATTTCTTGGAGTTAAACGCTTCTATCCCAGCCTCTTTTTTAGGTAAGATAAATTCCTTTTTGCTCCAAATTTGCTAAACACTCTGCTAGATACACTTCATCATGTTCCGGATAAATCGGAACGCTACGTTCTACAGTAGGCAAATCAAAAAATGCTTCGCATGATTTGCCACGGTACATAGGATCTGTCCATTCAGGTGCTGGGCTGTAGCCACGCTTTTCCATTTCGTCCATGACAAGTTGATGATATTGAAATAATTTATAAGGAGAATAGTGGAAGACATAATCTACAGTAGCGTGTTTCTTTCCCCAACCATTTCCTCTTAACGCACAGCATTCTCGATGTTGTCCTAAAAGCTGCTGACGAGGAAGCTTTGAAATCAATTTTTCATGCCATAAACGCATAGATACATCTCCTTTTTGTACATAGTTTGTTCACTTTAAACATTAAATGAAAAAACCAGCACAATGGCTGGAAAAAATCATTTCAGTTTGCTTGCTGTTTCTGAGCGACCAATCAGGTAGTCAACGGAAATATCGTAAAAGTCGGCGATGTAGATCAATTCAATGATACTTGGAATTTCTTCCCCTTGTTCGTATTTACGATATTTGAATAAAGGAATACTTAACGCGCTAGAAACAGCTACTTGGGATAAAGATCGGCCAGTTCTTAAAAAATTCAGACGACAACGTAAAGTATCCAGTAAAATAGCTTCTTCGATACTCATTTAATCACCTTTCATCATAATAGGATAGTTGTAATGACCATAGAAAGCTACACAAGCAATCAATAGGACTCAATGTTTTTTATTTAAACGTATCAAATAAAGAATGACGATTAATAGAGACAAAACCAACCCTGATAATTCTTCTACAAAAACACTATCAGGTTCAAAGTAGTTGTAATTAAAAACCTTCCACATAAAATAAATAACCGGAAGAGTCAAAACAGCTAAATAAAGCCGTTCTTTGTTCCAATGCATAAGATAAAAAATAATTGCGATCAGGACGACCGAAGGCAACCAAAACAAAACTCTAACCAACGTAATCATGTAACGGACTCCTCAACGTTTCTTCTAATAAAAGATAACATGTTATTGCATACATCACAAATGAAATGCTAGGAAAATCAAAGAAGAATAGACCGATGAAAAAGCGGAACAGCTCTCTGCTCATACGCGAGAACTGTTCCGCTAAATACAAGTTATCTATCTAGAAAAAATCAATGGATTGATATTTAAGTAATTCAATACATATAAAAAGAGGACGATTGCATTCATTAAAAAGGAAAGAATGATGATCCCGTAACGAATAGAAACATATTTAACAAATATTTCTGTCTGGACACGTGCATATTTTTTTCCTTTGTAGCTGATTATCATGATGAGAAGGAGAAGGGTGATCACACCTTGGAAAATCATTCCAACAAACAGGACTTCTGAACTTTGATGATTGTATTGGAGAAAGTAAGCTGCTGCCGCAACCAAATCGAATAAAATCGCAATAAATGGCAAAATAATCACTCCTAGCATTGAGAATTTTTAAAAGAATAGCATTTCTTCTAAAATAAGCAAGTAAAAAATAGTCAAGTTTCAAGTCAAGTAAATAAGAATAAATATATCATATTATTTATATTTTGAAGCTTGTGAGCGTCTATAATTCGTGCTATAGTTAAAAAGTAACTAAAATATATCTCATGATGATGTACCTTTAGCTCAGTTGGTTAGAGCAGACGGCTCATAACCGTCCGGTCGTAGGTTCGAGTCCTACAAGGTACATAAGAGGTTGTGAAAAAGCTGCCCTGCATCAACTAATAAGAACAGCCAAGTAAAAACAGCTTCTTATGTTTTTAACTTGGTTGGACTTATTACCGCAGATGCAAGCTTTTGAACACCGTTTAAGGAAGAGGTTGTGAAATCAGCGTTTTGACCTGAGTATTAGAGAAACAAACGGAAAAATAGTTCCTCATATTTTGCCGTTTGTTAAGCTAATACCGAGAGTCAGCTGATTGAACACCATTTAAGAAAGAGGTCGTGAGCCTACCGTTTAACTCTGAGTCACAAGGAGCAATTTCAAAAAACAGCTTCCCATGTTTGTTGAATATTGTGACTTGTGACTGAGGAGTTGGCAGGAGAACACTGTTTACCAAGGTGTCATGGAAAAGCCAATATACTTTTGTAGAAAAAGCACGTAAGACTGAAAACAGTTCTTCGTGCTTTTTCTTTTTTATTTGCTTGCTAAATGATAATAGAACTTATATAAAGAATAGACTGTAGCATACGTGTGACTGTCTATTTTTTAGGTTCAATGATCGAAACATTGAAATCTTTCAGAAGTTCCAACGCAGATTCTCCATGTTTTCTACTAGAAACTAACGTTGGATCAACAAAAAAGTCAGCTTCAGGAAACGCACTCTGCAAGCCTATCAAATTAGAGAGCACACATAAGTTTGTTTCGATCCCAACCACTTCGATCTCTTTTTGTTCTTCTTTGCTTTCAAACAAAGTCTCCTTGATTTCAGCTAAAGTTTCAGGGGGGATCGTAAAGTAATACTTTTTGATCACTCGTTCATTTCCTTGGGGAGAAAGAAGAGGGATCAATTGCAAATCTTCCCGTTCCTCTTCTTTGTCCTTCAGTTCGACTGGAATATCCCGTGTGAATAGAATATATTCCTTGTTTTTGCGTGCTTTAGCTAATCGTTTAGCAATGCGTTCCGCCAATTGGTCTGATTCTGGAATATAAAATTCGCTATTTGGATCAAGAATATGATTTTGCATATCGATAATAACTAACATTTTCTTTCCTCCTACGTTCATGACGTCATTTTTTTATTTTCAATAGAAGTTTTTTAAAATATAAGCAACCCCAGCTTCCTCATTCGTCAGTGTTACTTGGTTTGCAATTTCTTTTACTTGCCGCTGTGCATTCCCCATCGCAATACTCAACCCACTATAATTCAACATAGCAATGTCGTTTTCTTGATCGCCAAAAGCCATGATATCACTCGACTCGATTCCAAGGTAATCCGCCAGAAAAACAAGTGAATGAGCTTTAGTGATACCTGTAGGCGTGATTTCTAAGAAATGCGGATCAGAGAATACTGAATTGATGCCGTCTGCTTGCAGATCTCTTTGTAACTTCTGTAGTTTTTCTTCACTCTTATCTGTTAACGCTAATTTAAGATAGCTAAGAGAAGGATCTTCTAACATACTTAAAATTTGATCAAAAGAATGATTCTGCAGATTGAAATGTTCATAATAGGGGTCGTCTTTGACAAGATTTGACTCATCGAATGTCAGCTGATCATCTTGGGTTTCTCGGCTGGCAATAATTGAGATTTTTGCTTCTTGAGCATAGAAGAAGGCTTTTTTCAGAGTATCGATATCTATTTTCGAACGTCTGAGAACCTTTGCCATCTTTCCATCCTTCATTTCAGCAATCAGCGAACCATTGGAAGAAATCAAATAGCCGCCGATCCCTAATTCGGAAAAAATATCTTTAACAGAAATGCTGTTCCTTCCTGTAGCTACTGTTACGATTCCGCCATTTTCATCAAATTTCCGAAGTGCCTGGATATTTTCTTCTGGTATCTTTCCATTTCGATCAAGCAAGGTACCGTCTAAATCAATCGCTGCTAGTTTCATTTTATCTTCCTACTTTCTTTTTACATATCTATTTTCCTGTTACCTTAAGATTAAATGAGAAATTAAAAAAATGAAACTAACTTGCTTTGCCGTTATGAATTTTTTCAAAAAACATTCTTAAGAAAAAGGTGGCTATATATAGTAGTTTTTGGTCAATACCTTTGAATAAAAAGCCATGAAAAACGAATAGTTAGCGCTTACCAATGCGTTTTGTAATAAAAAAATTTTAAAATATTCAATGAAAACAAAGCATATATTTTGCTTTAAAGCCAAATGAGGAATATTCTAGATGTAGAACAGGTTAGAAAAAGATTAGAAAAAGATTAGAAAAAGGAGTGATTTTGATGGAGAAGAGATACGGCGTAGTTCCTGTGGTGACTGCTTCAGACGAAAATTATGCTCCTTACTTGAGCGTGATGATCGCAACTGCATTAGAAAATTGCAATAAAGCAAGACGCATAAAATTTTATGTGATTGACGATGGTCTATCAGAATATAGTAAACAAGGATTGGAAGAAACGGTAAATAAATATTCAAGTAATGCAAGTATCCAATTCCTGACAGTGGAAAAAGATATCTACGAAGACTTCCTAGTCAGCGACCATATCACAACTACCGCTTACTTAAGAATTTCTTTACCCAACTTATTAGCTAAAGAGGATTATAAGAAAGTCCTTTACTTAGATTCAGATGTGTTAGTGCTAGACGATATCGTAAAACTATATGATGAACCATTAAATGGAAAAACGATCGGCGCCATTATCGATCCAGGACAAGTGAAAGCATTGGAAAGATTAGGAATAGATTCCGATGACTTGTACTTCAATTCAGGGGTGATGGTGATTGACATCGATCAATGGAATAAAAAAGAAATTACAGAAAAAACTATCCATTATTTAAGTGAAAATGGTGATCGAATCATTTATCACGATCAAGATGCTTTGAATGCTGTCCTTTATGAAGATTGGGAACAACTTCATCCAAAATGGAACATGCAGACTTCTTTGATTTTTGAACGACACCCAGCACCAAATGAAAAATATGAACGTCTGTATAAAGAAGGAAATGAAAAACCTTCAATCGTTCATTTTACAGGACATGATAAACCTTGGAATACGTTGAAAGATCATCCGTATACCAATTTATACTTAAAAAAATTAGCACACAGTACTCTAACGAAAGTAGGCGAGATCAATGAATAAAAAAGAAATAGCAGTAGTCGCAAGTTGTAACACAAAATTCGTACCGCATTTAGCTGCGTTATTTGTCTCAGTATTAGATAATTGCAACCCGTCTAAATTTGTTCGGTTCTATGTGATTGACGACGATATCGATTTTGAAAGCAAACAGCTTTTACGTTTCTCAGTGAAAAATGCACGAATGAATTCAGATGTAGAATTTTTGAAAATTAATAAAGAATTCTTTACAAATGTAGTAATCAGCGATCGTATTCCAGAAACAGCTTATTACCGCATAGCGATTCCGGAATTGTTCCGCGGCACGGAAGTTGAACGTATCTTATATATGGATTGCGACATGATTGCTTTACAAGATATCTCTAAATTATGGCGTCTTGACTTCGGTGATTCAATCGTAGCAGCTGTTGAAGACGCTGGGTTCCATCAACGATTAGAAAAAATGGAGATTCCAGCTAAATCAATGCGTTACTTCAACTCAGGATTGATGCTGATCAATGTAAAAAAATGGTTAGATGAAAATATTACGCAAAAAGTATTAGACTTCATCGAACATAATCCAGAAAAATTAAGGTTCCATGACCAAGATGCATTAAATGCAATCTTACATGATCGTTGGCTTCCGCTTCATCCGCGTTGGAATGCACAAGGCTATATCATGGCTAAAGCAAAGAAACATCCAACAGCAGCAGGTGAACGTGAATACGAAGAAACACGCAACAATCCTTACATTATCCATTTCTCAGGACATGTGAAACCTTGGAGCAAGGATTTTGAAGGACCAACGAAGAAATATTACGAAAAATATGCAGGGATGACGGCGTTCCGTTGTGTGGCTAAATTCCCTAAATATCCAAAATATGCAAAAATTCAACAAAAAACAGACGTAGTTGTTAAATAATACAAGACTACAACTGAACAGGGGGAGTAGGAATGGAAATTACACTGTCTAAAAATGCAGTAGAGACGTTAATCGAAAAAGTGGGGGAAAATACAAAAATTGCACTCGCTCTCATCAATGATTCCGATCCATTTTTAAGGGATAAAGGTGCTTTTGCAAAAGGCAGCTTTTTCCAAATCATTCCTTTTGTTTCGGAATTTGGAGAGTATGCAACAAAAATCGAGCATCCTTTACTGGAGATCTATACATCTAAAGTAGAACAAAGTTATTTCGGTAAACGACTAAACATGGACTTTAATAAACAGCTTGACAGCTTCTCATTAGAAAATGAAAGTGCAGTACTCGATTATAATATCAAATTAAAGAACTGCTTCTTCAGCTAATCGTTTTTGAAAAGTCCAGAAAGGAGGTATACATTGAGATACTACTTTGTGGATGATGAAAAGAAAGTCACAGAAACAGATGAAAACAAATACAATTGGCTTATTCTCGATAATAAAAAGCCAGAAGAGATCCAGCAGGCAATCAAAGAATTCGAGCTTCCAGATGATATTTTCGTAGGCACGGAATATCCGGAAGAAGTTTCTCGGATGGAGCGCCTTTATGAGACCAAATTAGCGCATCCATTTTCTTTGGTTGTGATCAATCTGGATCAGTCAGATAATCGTATCGAAAAAAAATTGACACCGATATCTTTTGTACTTTCCGATAATCTCTTGATTACATGTATTGATAGAAAGACCGATTTCGTGGATCGCTTGCTGACAAAGCATGGAGATCATTTAAACTCGTTTGAAAAGATCATCACGTATACATTACTGGATATTTATACCCATTACGTGAAAGAACTAAGAGAAATGAAGCATAGAATTGACGCTTTGGATAAAGCAGCTCGTAAAACGACGGAGAATGAGGAACTGTATAAACAGGCAGATCTTGAAAGAGACATTGTGTATATCGATCATACCTTAAGAGATCAGCGGAAAACGATGAATCAATTATGGAATTCTGAAACGTTTATCAAACGTTTAGACGATGAACAGTTGCTTTATGATGTCCATTTGAGGCAGCGCCAAACAGAAAAAATGATCGAGATCTATCGAGACTTATTGGAGAGTATTGGTGATTTATTCAATGGGATGATGGACAATAATCTAAACCACATCATGAAATATCTAGATTCAGCTGCACTAATCATCTCCGTTCCGGCGTTGTTTGCAGGGATTTGGGGAATGAATACAGGAGGGTTGCCGGGTAAAAGCTCTGCTTTAGGATTTATCCTCGTAGTATTCGGCTCTTTGATAGCAGCGGCGGTTTTAGGCTACCATCTATACCGAAAAGATTATACGAATTAAACAAACTATTTAAAACAGGTATCAAACAAAGAAATTTGTTTTGGCAATACAATTTAGAAAAACTAGGAGGAATACAGCAATGACAGAACCAAAATTAATCGATCCGCGAAATCTGTACCATACGGAGAAATTTCCTAAGCAAGATCAGGATACGCCAGCTTTACAACAGAACATGATTCCTGTTCCTGATTGCGGAGAAGAATCCTATGAGGGCAGTAATCAGCTGGAAAACCGACGTGTACTCATCACTGGTGGCGATTCAGGGATCGGTCGTGCAGCAGCGATTGCATTTGCTAGAGAAGGTGCAGACATCGCTCTTCAATTCTTCCCAGGAGAAGAAAAAGATGCAGAAGAAGTAGCTAAATACGTCAAAGATGCAGGACGTAAAATCGTCTTACTACCATTTGATCTTCGTGATGAACAAGCACCTAAAGAAATCATTGAAAAAGCAGTAAGTGAGCTTGGTGGGCTAGATACGATGGTATTGAATGCAGGACAGCAAATTTCTTGCCAGTCCATTGTTGAACTGCCACTTGAACAAATCAAAGACACATTCATGGTCAACATCATCGCTATGTTTGCTTTAGTGAAAGAAGCAGTTCCGCATATCCCAGCAGGAGGAGCGATTGTTACAACAACATCTGTCCAAGCCTTCAATCCAAGTGAACATTTATTGGATTATGCAGCAACAAAAGCTTCAATCGCTAACTTTACGATTGGCTTAGCAAAACAACTTGCTCCTAAGGGAATCCGTGTAAATGGCGTAGCACCTGGTCCAATCTGGACACCGCTGCAACTAGACGAAGGCCAGCCTTCTGATTCAATTCCTGAATTTGGTCAGCAAAGTTTACTAGAACGTGCAGGTCAGCCAGGAGAATTAGCACCGGTCTATGTCTTCTTAGCATCGAATAAAGCAAGTTATGTCACAGCTCAAATCTACGGAGTAACTGGTGGAGAAGCGATCAACTTATAAAAAGTTGATCGTTTCACCCCTATGAGGAGGTGCGAAAATGAATAAAGGAGTAAAAACGCTTGGAGTGATCGGAACGTTACTTTTGCTATCTATACTTTTGTTTGCGATACTATTAAGTGCAGCCTATCCACTGCCTTTTCAATTAGAGAAGTTTCGATTCTTTTCCATCACTAATTCATATGTGCAACAATATGTATTCTGGCTTGCTGTTGCATTTGCTATTTTGACGATTATCACGTTGCTTGTTTTCTTGTTTTATCCAAAAACGATCGGAACCTTTTTACTGAAACATGGTGATGGGGAGTTGACGTTGGATAAAAAAGCAATCGAAGGAATGGTTCGTTCTCACTTGCATGAAGATGAATTTATCCATTCACCAAAAGTAAATGTCAAAGCAACGAAAAACAAGATCGCCGTCAATGTAAAAGGGGAGTTGAAACGAACTTCAGCACTCATTGGTAAAACGGGAACATTGATGAAAGAAATCGAAAACGAAGTACAACACATATTAGGCACAAAAGAGTCAGTGAAAGTATCCGTGAAATACACAGGCTTTGAAGAACCAGCTAAACAAAGTAATGACCGCAAACGAGTAGAATAGGGGGGACCAAAATGAAAGAACTATTTTCGACATACAAGCTCCCTATCATCTTTGGGGTACTTGGGTTGATATTAGCCGTTTTATGGATAACCGTCGGCTTTTTCAAGACTTTATTGATCTTGATCATGGCCGCTATCGGTGTCGCTATCGGTTTTTATTTGAAACAAACGAAAATCTTAGATCACTATTTTAAATCTTAGGAGGAAACATCCATGAATAACAAAAATAATAATAACAATAAAATGAACAACCAAAAACCAGTGTCTGCACATCCAGACCCAACGACACCAAACCAATCAAATGGTGTGAACGATGAAAAGAACAAAACAGCACCAGTATCTGCACATCCAGATCCAGTCGTGCCAAATGTTCAACAAGGTGTAGAAGAAAAGAAACATGACGCAGAAAAACATGCGCCTCATCATCCCGGCTCTCCAGAATCTAAAGTTCCAGAACAACATGATGCAATCGATCCTTCTAAACCATTAGAGGAACAAAAGCACCCTTCTGATCATGCGAAAGCACAAGAAAAACTTGGTTCTGAACACTCAAATGGACAAGAAAAATTTGGTTCACAACATACAAATGACCAAGAAAACCATGGCTCTGAGCAGGAAGATTCGATGCGCGGTGAGTTGAATTATGAAGACAAAGTGGTGCAAAAAATCATTGGAATCGCAATTGAACAAGTAGACGGTTTATTATCTGCAAACGGTGGTTTCTTCTCTAATGTGGCAGGAAAACTTGTGAATACAGATAATGTAACGGCTGGGATCGAAACAGAAGTCGGTAAAAAACAAGTAGCAGTTGACATGGATATCATTGTGGAATATGGCAAAGATATCGAAAAAATCTTTGAAGAAATGCAAGAAGTAATCGGCAAAGAAGTAAAAAATATGACACACTTAGACGTCATCGAAGTTAACGCTAACGTAGTGGACATCAAAACAAAAGAAGAATTTGAAAAAGATCAAGAAACAGTGCAAGACAAAGTAACTGACGCAGCGAAAAAAACCGGTGAATTTGCTTCTAATCAAACAGATAAAGTAAAATCAGCAGCTGGAAGCGGCGTTGAAAAAGTAAAAGAAAATACAGAGCCACGCGTTCAGTAATAAGGAAGCAAAACATTAGGAGGAACGAAACATGGGATTTATTTGGTCACTTATCGTCGGAGGAATTATCGGAGCAATTGCAGGAGCAATCACGAATAAAGGTTCTTCGATGGGGATTATTGCAAATGTCGTAGCAGGTTTAGTTGGATCAGCACTTGGCCAAGCATTATTAGGTTCTTGGGGACCAAGTATTGCAGGAATGGCAATCGTACCATCATTGATTGGTGCCATCATTTTAGTACTGATTGTCTCATTTTTTGCTAGAAAACTGTAAAAAGACTTTTAATAAAAAGGTCGTGAAAAAGCTGTTCTGCATCAAGTAATAAGAACAACCAAACAAAAATAGCTTTTCATATTTTTCGTTTGGTTGGGCTTATTATCGAAGATGCAAGCTTTTTATTCGAAATAAGGGGCTGTGACAAGATTTTGTCATAGCCCCTTGTTTGTGTGGGTAAATTCCCAATTAGATTTTTAAAAGTTTTTTAAAGAAAAACCAGTATGTTGACCAGTTTTTCCTTAATTGTGTCTTTATTGATACAGAGAAGCTTTCTCCACCTTTTTTTAATAAAACAATGTCTCCCTAAATTTTCTTGAGAGAGGGAAGGTGAACATACAAAATAGTACGACCACTTGAAAGTCCCAGATGATCCACAAATGAATCGTATGATACTGATGAAGTAAAAAGCAATGGATCAGAAACTCAAAGAGATTGAAAAAGACAAGGAAGAAATAATATCTCTTTTTTACTCTTGTCTGTTTTAGCCAATAATAGCTCGTAAAGTAATCTAGACAAACAAATAGAAGTAAACAAAGTTTCGTAAGAGCAGTAATCGCATCATGTTGCTCAGCTAGACGATTGACGAGCAGAAAGAATGTTGGTAATGGAATATAGATCACGAGTAATGAAAGAAAAAAGTAAACGATGAATGGCATACTATTCCTCCTAATTGTGTGAATTCGTCCTCATTTTAAAATAACGATATTTGTTTGTGAAGCTTTTTCGTGTCGTAACAAATGTTATCTAATGTATTTTTAAATAAATAATCATTATTATCAAATTAACGTTAAAAAGAAAAATGAGTAGTGGATCGTTGTTATTCGAAACATTCTGTCAAAAACTCCATATTAAATGGTAAAAAGTGGCATTACATAATAGAAAGAACCCCTTTACAGTATAAATGTGGGAGTTTGCTCCCGCATAAAAACAAAAAGAAAGGAGTGGGAGACACCCAGTTACGATTATTGGGGAGAGAACTACATATTCAAAGATCGTAAGAAGGGGAACAGAAGCAATTCACGTACAATGCTGACCGTCAAGTTTGTCACAACAAATGATCGTTAGGTGTTTAGCAAAATCAATACTATTTGATCGATCAGACTTGTGTCAATTGAGCAAAAGCTACGGAGGTTAGAAATAAGCAAATCTATTTTTACACGATTTATTTATGTTTAAGACAAGAAAATAGCATACCTTCTTTGCTGACGGTTTAAAGCAGATCGCTTTTGATCTGTATAGGAAAAATAAAGGAGGTAAAACGTTCATTGAAAAAAGTAAAAAAATTATTGACTAGTACACTATCGTTGGGACTGGTTCTAGGGAATATGGGCGGTACCGTAGTAGAAGCCGCCTCTGCCTTACATTCGATTGAATTACCAGTATTAAGGCAATTGCGCCCTCAGGAAGAGAAAGAACAGGAAGAAACAAAGAAAGAGGAAAACAAACCACGAGCATCTACCTTGCCACGATTACCCATAGAAACACAAGAAAAAGAAGAGTTACGAATGGAGAATGTCCTTCAGGAGTCACGACTAGCTAGATGGTCACGTGAAGAAATAGAAAAAGAAGCATTTAATTTTGCTGCACGTTTGACCGAATATAGGTTGAATGAGGCAATGAAAAAACATAATCATTCTTTTGTAAATGGGGAAATGATAGAAATTCATTTTGTACCAACTGTTGACGACATATTTAATACGCCCGAAGGTATTCGTCCCAATTTTCCTTCTAATGCGCTTCATAACAATACAGTGGTTATCTGGCCCAATGGGGGTGTAACTATTGATAATTCTATTTCTTATACAGAAAGTGGGAATTGGAGATATGAATTGTCAACCAGTGGTGGCGCTAATGCAACTCAATCAATGACTCTAACTAGAATAGGAAATCAACAAAATTTAGGCACAGAAACTATGGGAATATGGATAGGCCTTTGGCTAAGTTTTAACAGCTCCGGCGTAGACTACGCAGAATCCGTAAAAACAATAAACTTCCTTTCTGCAGCACAAGCTATGGGAGACATCAAAGTCGAAGCAAAAACAGGTCCGCATTCTTTATGGGAAAATGATGCCCTTCCTGATCCTTCTGATTATGTGACGATTGATCGTAGTAATGTCAAATGGGATCTGAAGACAGAATGGGAAACTCCGCCTAGAATGGATATAGTAGGTACTCAAAATACTAGAATCAAAGTAACTGAAGATACTTCTGGCAGAACGACTACTGTAACTGTGCCGATCACCGTTCAGGCCAAAGCACTACAAATCACTGGGAAGGCTGGTCCGCATTCCATTTACGTGAACGAAGCAATCCCTAATCCTGCTGACTACTTTGACGTGAGAGATCCTCTTGGACAGACACATCAGTTAGAGTGGCTCGATGCTGATACGAGTTCAGCTGGTACGAAAACGTGGCGGGCAAAAGCAACAGCTGCTGATGGACGTGAAGCCTCTGATTCCATCACGATGGATGTCCTTCCTCAACCAGAGGTAGAACTAAAATTACAGAATGTGGAAGATCGACATCTCGGTGGAAATTATCCTACACTTTCTTCTTCCTTCCGTGAATATATCCAAGAAGCGACGATGGAAGGGCAAAAACTTGATACAGCTGATTTAGAGTTTGTCGCCGCTGAATCAACAGAGCCAGATTATTCTATCGTAGGAGAACAGCCGCTCAAACTGACTGTTCAAACGAGGCATCCCGTTACGAATCAGATAATCAAAGGAACAGCTGAAACAACAGTCAATATTCGTTGGGGCGACACGTTCTTATTGAAAGCCCATGATGGACGATCAGCTGGAGCATACGCTTTCCAGTTGAGGAATGGGAATAATGCTCGAATCGTGGCAACTCGAGGATTAGATTCTCCTCTCGATGAACGGATTGGTCTTGAAGATTCGTTGTATTACTCTATTGAGGTGCTACGAAATGACCGACAAGCTTATTACCATGAGGTGCCGGGGAGAGCTACTCTACAGCAAGTGATCACGACATTCGGAAATGGAAATGGATACCTTGATGTACAGTTGGGCGATATCATCAATATTCACCATCCACAAAAGAGTGCAGGAAGCTCAGTCTTGATGGTAGAAGAAGAAGAACAGGACTTCACTTACGGAACAGATAACGCCTATTATCGTGTCACAGCTTTCGGATTTGAACCACTTCCTGTACTCCCTGATCCGGCTATCCAACTGAAATTGAAGCCAATGGAAGAACGTACATTAGGAGAAACTTCTGCGTCACTGGCAAGTACGTTTAAAAATTATATCGAAGAAGCCACTTTTGAAGGGGAATCAGTTGCGATCGAGGATTTAGAATTCGTCGCAGCAGAATCAACAGAGCCGACGAATACGATTGCTGGCAAACAAGATATTCGGATCACGGTACAAGCGAAACACCCGATTTCTGGGGAGACGATCAAAGGAACAGCCGAAACATCGGTCAATTATCTTTGGGGAGATACATTCATGATCAAGTCAAGCGAAGGTGGCTCAGCAGGTGCTTATTCCTTACATCTAAGAAGTGGGAATGCAGCTAGATTAACCGTTACCAGTGGGTTGCCTTCAGCATTAGATGAACGGGTCGGTACGGAAGAATCGATGCACGCCTTGTATTATTTTTTGGAAGTCCTGAGAAACAATCAGTCAATCTACAATTATGAGGTACTTGGTAGAGGAACTCTGCGGCAAGTGATCAATAACTTTGGGAACGGGAATGGCTACTATGATGTACGATTGGATGATGTAATCAAGATCTATCACCCACAGAGATCACCGAACAGCTCAGTTGTCATGATCGATGAAGAAGAACGGGATTTCACTTATGATTCCGAATATGCTTATTACAGAGTGACTGCATTCGGACTAGAACCGATTCCAGTGATGGAAGCAGAAGGGACTTCGCAAACATTCTCTTTGAGAGATGACGTCAGCACATTAGATGTCAAAGAACTAGTCAAAGATGTCACGATCAATCATCAAAGTATCTCAGAGGATCGTTACACGATCGAACAATTGTCAGAGATTGACACAAGTACAACTGGAAAACGAACGACAAAAGTAAAGATTACGATGAATGATGGGTTAGCTGAAACCGAAATCGAAGTGCCTTATGAAGTACAGTGGGGAAGTACATTCGTTCTTCGAGGACTGGAAGAAATGACCGTAGGCGCGTTTAGTTTATTAAAAGAAGGCGATCAGTTAGCAATCCATGCTTCTCCTGGTTCAAGTAACACGGACTTGAATCGTCCAGTGAACAATCCGTTCGGCAGAGGAATCTATTATGCCATCGAAGTGCTGGAAAACGACACGCGAAAATACAATTATGAAGTAACAGGGAATACCTTGATCCGTCAAGCAGTAAACGGCTTCAACAACGGGCAGCCGTTGGCAGTCAATGTAGGAGATACCATCAAAGTCTATCATGCGGAGACACAAGGAAGAAATCTTCTGATGATGGATGAAATGGTCAGAGATTACACTGGTGGTTCTAATTATGCCTATTATAAAGTAACAGAAGAAGGGTTTGAGCCGTTTACAGATATCAAGGCTGATCCGATTTCACAAGAACTGCTGTTAGGACATGAGACGAATACAGTGAATCCGGCAGAATTGATCCAAAATGTGACATTCAACGGACGTCCGCTAACGAGTGATCTTTATACGGTGGAACAATTGTCTAACTTCGATACGACAACAGTGGGAGAAAAAGGGGTTCGTGTGAGAGTAAGCACGACTGATGGTACTGGGTTCACAGAAGTGAAGATCCCTTATGTAGTGAAATGGGGAAGTACGATCCGAGTCAAAAACAATGACGGCGCAACGATTGGCGCATTCAGTCTAATTAAACAGACAAATCCGAACAATCAGAATACTCAAATGATGATCCGAGCATCTCAAGGTGTGGCAAATACAGAGTTGTCCAAAGTAGTGCATGATTATTCCGATCGATCGATTTATTATCAATTCGATGTGATGAACAAAGATAATACCACTAGCAGATTCACATATGATGTAACAGGAAACCGAACGATCGAACAAGCATTGTCTCGATTCAATAGTGGACAGCCATTGAATGTCAACATAGGAGACATTGTCAGGATCTATCATACGAAAGAGTTTAGACGAAATATGTTGATGGAAGATGAGCAGGAGAAGAACTTCACTTACGGTTCTCAATATGCTTATTATGAAGTCACAGAATATGGGTTCGAACCAAGCGGGAAAATTGATGTAGAAGCTAATAAAGTAGAAATCCCACGAGGTGCAACGGATCTCGATCTTAAATCATTTATCAAAAATGTAAAAGTAAATGACAAGGTCATTCCAGAAAATCTTTATACAGTCTCTTTAAATTCTGAAATCGACACATCGACTCCTGGTCGGAACAATGTCGCAGTCAACGTGACGACTGACAGTTCTTATGGCGGTTTTTCAACAGAATTGAATATGCCGTATGAAGTACGTGATCACACGACGGAATCCAGTACGAATGAATCACAAAATAATAACACGAATAATGATGGAACAAGCGGCAGTACGGAACGAAATGAAGGAACGACACCAAGCATCCAAGATGATCCAACAACAAGTGCAGATAATGAATCTTCACTGAATATGCCACAAACCAATGCAACTAGGAATACTGCATGGACGTTGATTGGTATCGCGTTAGTAGCAGGCATAGGGGCGATTGTTGTGAGAAGAAAAGCAAAAGAGAAAGTTGAAAATCAATAACCGTTTTTTGCTTAAGTAAGAAAAAATAGTTCTCAAAGTTCCTATTCCTAAAACAGATAAACGATATAATATAATTAAAGGCACTCAATAAGGGAAACCGACATTGAGTGCTTTTACATTTATCTATCAGGATGTATCAAAAGGATTTTGTTAGAAAGGGGTGGAAACATGTTGAATCTTCTCTCAAAAAAATTACAACGTCAGTTGAATCTGTTAGAAATACTATTCGAGGAGGAACGTTGCCGTCTTAGTCAATTGGAAAAAAGATTGGCAAGTTCTGGAAAAACATTGCGGAACGATTTTATAGAAATCAATACATATTCTTCCGATATCCAAATCGTCACTGATCGGGATGCTGGTGTGACAGCTATATTTTCACCTGCTTTCACAAAAGATCATATTTATCAGATCGTGATCTCCCAATCTACTGAATATAAATATTTAGAAACCATACTGCTACATCCAAAAGAGAATTATTTAGAATTAGCAGAGTATCTGTTTATTTCAGAAAGTACATTGCGAAGAATCGTAAAGAAAACCCAATCAAAATTAAAAAAATACGATTTGAGGATCAAAGGGTTGACTCGGATTGTCGGAGAGGGTCAGGTGATCGACGGTCTTACAGCTCGTTTGCTGATGGAAAAGTATCCTTCTCCTGCTAGTATTTTTAATCGTTCTTTTAGCGAAGCAATTTATGACGTGGTTATCCTATTTTTAAAAGAAAATCAGCTGTATGAGGTAGCAAAAAATGATCCGAAAACCTTATGTTTTTTACATTTTTTTATTGCTTGTCGTATACAACGATTCAACAAAAATAAAATGGAAATGGAGCAAAAGAAAATCAGCTGTTTCACCTTTTCATTCTTGGAGAAAAATCACTTGAGCCATTTTTCTTTGCCATGGGAAGAAAAAATCTGGCAGTGGATATTTGATACAGAAGTCATCCATACTGCTTTGAAAATAAGAAATGCAAGCGAGCAAAGAAAGTATCATTTTTGTATCAGTAATTGTTTAATGACATGGATGGATTGCTTGGAAAAAAAATATCAGTTGGAATGTGAGAACAAAGATCTGATCGTTCAACGATGTAAAGAGATACTGACACAACCACGATTTCCAGAATATATCCTAAATGATCCAAGCCAGACAACGATAGTCGATCCGCCGATTTTAGCCTGTTTATATGAAGAACTGAAGGGCAGGATGGTTGATGACTGCAGAGAAAAAGGATACGTCATCCCTGAACTCGATTCATTTGTTCGCCATGCTATCTTAGAAATTCTTTTCGACTGGCCGTTATTGCTATCATACATTGAAGGGAAAGAAAATAAATTAAAAGCAGTGATAGTCATAAATACAAGAAAAAAACAGGCGGATTACATAGCAAAAAGATTGCAAAAAAAATTGGGAGACTATTATCAATTTAGTGTCATGCCAAACTTTAATCAGAAAGAAAAGAAATCATATCATCTAGATATCGACTGTATTATTACAAATGTAATGATTGATGATGAGACAAACATTCCGGTCTTCGGTATTTCTCTATTTCCAAATCAACGTGAGATCCAAAATCTTCTCCATTTTTATCAGGAGAAGTACCAAGTAGTAGAAGAAAAGTCTCTCTACGTGTAAATACGTATCTATAGACAACAGGATATTCCATCAAAATAAAATATCTGAGTAATAGATGTAATGACCGCTAAAGTTCTCGTACATCTATTATTCAGATTATTTTTTTACTGATTGTTATGTTTTATATTCCTTTTTTTGGTATAGGATCGGGGTCTTTTTGGTAACTTAATAAATCCCCCGGTTGACACTCTAATACTTCACAGATTTTTTCGAGGGTAGAAAAACGGATAGCTTTTGCTTTTCCGGTTTTTAGAATAGAGATATTTGCCATCGTAATACCCACTTTTTCACTCAATTCTGTTACACTCATCTTTTTTTGAGCCAATACTACATCTAGATTAACGATAATAGCCATGTCGCACCTCACACTGTCAAATCATGATCTGTCTTAAGTAAAATCGCGTGTTCGAGCAGATTTTCCAACACGCTTGTCAAAGTGTATACGGCAAAAGGAATGAATACGACAGCAATTCCTACCAACATCAAACCAGGAGCATCATCTAAATCAGCCACTTTCAAAAATTTAGGAAGCAAGCCGAAAAAGGCGAAGCCAATAATCAAAATCGTTCGTTCGATTTTTTTGAGAATGTCCAAGCTTTGATTGGAAAAGGCCTGGTTTTCTTCGATTTGTTTCAACAGTCTCAATAAGAAATAAGCAATAATAATCCCTAAGAGAAGGGCGAAGTAGATGACAGAAACGAATAAAGTCGTCTGCCAATCAAAAGTGAATCCTTTTTCGCTTGTAGCAATCTGAGTATAAAAAAGTATACCGAATAAAATAAATACGGCACTTATACCTAAAACAACAAACTTTAATAATAATGTTTTTAATTTCATTTTTATCCCTCTTTTATCTTTGATAGCTAAAATATAG
>NZ_NGMF01000001.1:1581037-1584583 GCF_002140245.1 Enterococcus sp. 10F3_DIV0382
CTTTTTTGTATAAACAGCTAAAAAGCTGATAAGAATAGCAAAAAGGCTATATGCCAGCATAAAGATCCCATGAGCACCCTTCATGAAACAGTCTAAATCTGAAAAGCGTTCAATCATAAGAAAAATGAAATAAATCAAAAACGTAGCAATAACAGTATACTTACTAATATCATATACCATCGATTTATACACATCTAGATGTGTATAAGAGACAGATGTAAAACATGCATAAAGTGAGGTTCTAAAATTGAATATTTTACAGTTAAGTTATTCTCTACTCATATCAGGGCCTGTCTCTTATACACATCTAGAAAAGTGAGGTTCTAAAATTGAATATTTTACAGTTAAGTTATTCTCTACTCATATCAGGGCAGCTGATGACGATGTTTGTTGGATTGGGCTATTTGAACAAGAAACTAAGAAATAAAAAGTATGCTTTATTATCAATCTTAGTTATCCTATTAATATCGGTGCTTTATCAATGGATAAATGTAATTGCCACTGGTTTGGTATGGCTAGTCATGTGTGCTCTCGTGATTTATCATGAAGAGACGCTTCAATCAGCTTTATTCTATGCTTCGTTATCTATTATCCTACTTATTTTTTCTAATTATCTGATTTACGTTATCTTAAAATCATTATCTATAATGATGCATGATTTAGGTATATGTTTTTTATCAATTATTTTATATTTATGTTTCGCATTTTATTTAAGGAATCATATATTAAAAAAAGTACCCCTTGAATCGATGGTATATGATATTAGTAAGTATACTGTTATTGCTACGTTTTTGATTTATTTCATTTTTCTTATGATTGAACGCTTTTCAGATTTAGACTGTTTCATGAAGGGTGCTCATGGGATCTTTATGCTGGCATATAGCCTTTTTGCTATTCTTATCAGCTTTTTAGCTGTTTATACAAAAAAGGCAGAATATAAAAGTAAAGAAGAAAAGAATCGAATGGAATATCTTATCGAATATAGTGAGCAAATCGAAAAAAGTTATATGGAAATACGCAAGTTCAAGCACGACTACAAAAACATACTAGTTTCTATGGAAAATTATATCCAAAGTAATGATATAGATGGATTGAAACATTTTTTTTACTCCCACATCAAGGAAACTGGAACCCTTTTTGATCAGGAATTATTAGAAATGTCACCGATAAGAAATCTTGAAGCCAAGGAAATAAAAAGCATCGTTTTGAGCAAGTTGTATCTAGCTCATGAAAAAGGAATAGAAATAGACGTAAATGTGCCACAAAAATTGGATTCTTTCCCCGTTCCTTCTATCATGCTAGTTCGGATGCTGGGGATCATACTAGATAATGCAGTTGAAGAATCTTCTATTATAGATAAGCCGAAAATCTTGTTTGCCGGATTGAGACAAGAAGAAGCGATAACCTTTATTATTGCCAATAAATGTCGTTCTGATATACCTGATTTACATGTATTAAAGAAAAAATCTTATTCATCAAAAGGGAAAGAACGTGGGATTGGTCTAAGCAATCTTGATGAATTAGTTCAGTTGAATAAAAATGTGTACTTAGATACTAAAATCGAAGAAGGACAGTTTATTCAAATACTGACCATTTGGGAGGGGTAGAATCTTTATGTTGAAAATTTTTGTTTGCGAAGATGACGGAACATTTAGATTAAAATTAGCAAAGATGATTCAAAATTATTTAATGATGCAAGATTATGACATCAAATTTCAAATGGATACCTCGGACCCTGAAGTGTTGCTTTCATATATACGTTCAAATAAAACAGAAGGCATCTATTTTTTAGATATTGACTTAAGTTCCAATATGAACGGAATCAATCTAGCCGCTACGATTAGAGAATACGATCCACTAGCAAAAATTATTTTTGTGACCAGTTACACGGATTTAGCTTATCTCACTTTTTTGTATAAAGTAGAAGCAATGGATTATATTGTGAAGGGGAACGATACACTGCTGCAAGAAAGCGTGACAAAATGTATCGATGTGGCTAACCAAAGATATCTTGATACAATTTTACCTACAAGAGAACAGATTCGTATTAAGAGTGGACCAATCAATACAAAATTGTTCGTAGACGAAATCTTGTTTTTTGAATCCAGTCCTGTTCCTCACAAAGTGATCGTTCATCTTGAAAATCGAATGCTAGAATATAATGGAAAAATCAAAGAGATCGAATCGTTTAGCCCGAGCTTTTACCGTTGCCATCAATCGTTTGTTGTAAATGTGGATAATATTTGTTCCATCAACAAGAAGGAAAGAACGATCCTTATGTCTAACGGAGAAAAGTGTCTTGTTTCCACCCGAAGTTTAAAAAAATTATTGATTGCATTTAGCAAAGGAGCGTGACGAATGTCACGTTCTTTTTTTATAGAATAATTTAGATATAAAGAATATAAGGGCTTTATTAAGAAAGAAAACACTGCAGTTATGTAAAAAAAACGCGCACTTTTTACTTTTTAATATATGCATCCTTATTTTTAGTATAATCAAAAGTGAGAAAGGGGTGAACGATATGCCAAATGAATATCTGTCTCTTGAAGAGAAGCTGTCAAGCAAGATGAGCAGAAAACTCGGAGAGAAATATGGGTTAACAGAACTGGAGGAAGCAAAAGTCAACTATGGATTAGCGATCCTGTTCATTAATCTTTTCAAGTTCATGCTTATTTACGTATCAGCGTTTTTCTTACATAGCATTCTTGCTGTGATCACCACTCATTTGTCTTTTATTGCTGTACGAAGATATGCAAAAGGATATCATGCAAGCCGAAGCATGGCCTGCACGCTCTATAGTATGGGATTATTGGTGGCGCTACCTGTTTTGGCTAATCATTACAATTTGGAACTTACACGCTACGAATATTTCATCGGAGCAGCTATTCTTAGTATGGTTTTAGGAATCATTGGTTCCTTTATCGCACAAGACCAACAAAAAAGAAGAAGCGTAAGAAACAAACTAGTTATAACAGGAATAAGCCTCACGCTGATCGGTTCAGTGATTCCAGCAAATGATTCAAGAGTCATGATATTACTGGGTATGTTGACCGCAATCTTACTTGTATTCATTCCAAAAAAAGAAAGGAAGATCATCAAATGAAACACACACAAACTAAATTTAGTCTCTCACATGCAATCACAACAATTGCTATCAGCGTTGCCGAAAAGGCTGTAATAAGCGGAAGTACCTGTATTGGTTTAGTTTATGAACCAAAAGTACCAGAAGCATTAAAAAAAGAAGTAGAAAAATAAGTAAAAATAAAATGGATTACCGAATAAAAAGTACCGTAAGTCCTAAAAACTGTGCCAACAGATCGTTGACACAGTTTTATTTTTTTCGATAGTTTTGTAACAAAAATACAAAGATGAAAAAGAATAAAGATTCCCATAGAGTAGTAGTCCAACTGAATTCTTTACTGATACCAAATACCATATTTCCAAGATTCGATACAATCAAATAGCCAATCGTTATGATCAATGAATAATACAATCTTTTCATCATAGGACATACCTCGTTTTTCTTTATAAGAATAGTATAAACCA
>NZ_NGMF01000001.1:1584766-1653296 GCF_002140245.1 Enterococcus sp. 10F3_DIV0382
CCTTTAAGTATAGCCAGCAATCAAAAAGAAATAGAGAATAAGTGAGTAGTTGTTATTTCAGTATCAGAATGACAATAAAAAGCCGTTATAATCCAATATCGTTTGGTAGCGCTTTATTTATTGGTGCTAAACTAACTGTTCGCTCTCTATACTGTGATTGTCGGTAGAGTTATTTACAGGGTAAAAATAAGTTTATAGGAGGTGGAAAATGAATAAGGGGTTAAAAATAACCGGTGTTATCATGAGTTTGCTACTACTTTCAGTGTTTCTAGCAATTGCGTTAATTAATGCGCCGTATATTATGCCTGAACAATTGGAACGATTTCGCTTCTTTACCTTAACGAATTACTACATGCAACAATATATTTTCTGGGCAGCTGTAGTATTTGCCGTTCTTGCTATTATCATCTTGCTAGTCGTTCTTTTCTATCCAAAATCAAGAGGAACTTTCGTTATGAAACGGGAAGATGGCAAATTGACGATCGACAAAAAAGCGATCGAAGGGCTGGTACGTTCCCATTTACACGAAGAAGAGTTCATTCATTCACCTAAAGTACGGATACGTTCAACGAAAAATCGAATCCATATCCATGTCAACGGAGACTTGAAGCGAACTTCTTCATTAGTAGGGAAAACAGGTGTACTGATGCAAGACATCGAAGAAGAAGTGACTAGAGTACTTGGAACAAAAGAAACAGTCAAAGTGGCAGTCACATACAGCGGTTATGAAGAACAAGAAGATACAAGAGACTACAAGCACTCTCGAGTGGAATAGGAGGGCCAAATAATGAAAGAACTATTTTCAGCATACAAGCTCCCTATTATCTTTGGGGGTCTTGGACTACTGCTAGCTGTTTTATGGTTAACAATTGGATTTTTCAAAACATTGTTGATCATCATTATGACAGCAATTGGCGCAGGAATCGGATTTTATTTGAAACAGACAGGAATAGTGGATCAATTTTTTAAATCATAGGAGGAAACAAAGATGGAAAACAAAAACATGAACACAACAAATGGATCAGTTTTGGCAAATGAAAAAGGGGAAAACCGCATGATGAATGGTGAATTGACTTATGAAGACAAAGTTATCCAAAAAATCATCGGCTATGCATTGAAAGATGTAGACGGTCTATTGACATTAGATGGCGGATTCTTCTCAAATATGGCTGAAAAATTAGTCAACACAGATAATGTAACAGCAGGTATCAATACAGAAGTAGGAAAGAAACAAGTAGCTGTGGATTTAGATGTGATTGTAGAATACGGTAAAGACATCGAAGACATCTACAACCAAATTAAAGAATTGATCAGTACTGAAGTAAACAATATGACACATTTAGATGTTATCGAAGTAAATGTGAATGTTGCAGACATCAAAACACAAGAAGAATACCAAAAAGATCAAGAAACAGTACAAGACAAAGTAACAGAAGCAGCAAAATCAACAGGACAATTTGCTTCACGCCAAACAGATAAAGCAAAAGCTGCTGTAGGCAAAGGTGCACAAAAAGTCAAAGAAAATAACGAACCACGTGTACAATAAGAAGTAAAAAGTCAGTTAGGAGGAATTTAAAATGGGATTTATTTGGGCATTAATCGTCGGAGGTATCATCGGAGCAATTGCAGGAGCAATCACGAATAAAGGATCATCAATGGGAATCATCGCAAACATCATTGCTGGTTTAGTAGGTTCAGCCATTGGACAAGCTTTATTAGGAACTTGGGGACCAACAATTGCAGGAATGGCTATCATTCCATCATTGATTGGTGCAATCATTTTAGTATTAGTCGTTTCATTCTTTGCACGTAAATTATAAGCAAATTGAAGAAAAACTTATGTTGAAATGAAGAACACATTTGAGAACCGCAGCGAAACTTGCTGCGGTTCTTTTTTATATGAAGTATTCTTTATTCCTTATGAAAAAATAGCTTGAAAAATAAAAAAAGACGAAAATAAACGGTTTTCTATAAAAGAAAATCGTTTATTTTTTTGTCTTTATTTGGTCAAAACGATAAAAAAGCACAGCACACCAAGCTTTTATTGATTGTCTGTCTTTTATAAATACAAGAATGTATTTATAAAAACAGAAGAAAAATACAAGTAGATTTTTTTTATACTCGTAAACGTAGAAAGGAGGCGAAAAAATGAATACATTACCTATCAATACAGGAGATACAGCATTCATGATTTTATGTACAGCAATGGTTTGCTTGATGACTCCTGGTTTAGCATTTTTTTACGGCGGACTGGCACGAAAGAATAATATACTGACGATCATGACTCAATCTTTTCTCTCAGTTGGGATAACAACGATCATGTGGATATTCGGTGGATTCGGATTGGCATTTGGACGAGATATTGGCGGTATGATTGGAAATCCGGCAGATTTCTTTTTGATGAGACATGTTACAAGCTTCCCCAACATGTTCCATGGAGCGACGATCCCATTTTTGATGTTCTTTCTTTATCAACTGATGTTTATCGTGATTACTGTTCCTTTGATGACAGGAGCTTTTGCAGGGAGACTGAATTTAAAAGGCTATATTATCCTTGTTGTTTGTTGGAACCTGCTGATTTACTTCCCTGTTTGCCATTGGATATGGGGCGGCGGATTTTTGGATCAGATGGGATTTAGAGATTTCGCTGGCGGAGCAGTCATCCACACGACAGCTGGATTCGGTTCATTGGCATGCATCCTCACACTTGGACAGAGGAAGATTCCTATGGGCGAAAGAAATCAGCATAGCAGTCTTATGGCAGCTGCTATCGGTACAGGTCTACTTTGGTTTGGCTGGTTCGGTTTCAACTCTGGTGGTGCACTTCGAGCAGATAATCAAGCAGTCAATGCATTTGGTTCAACATTCATCGCTCTTGCATTTGCGATGGTTACTTGGTTGATTATTGCAAAAGTAAAAGGAAATGGCTTTGATTTTGTCGATGTACTAACAGGATCCGTTGCTGGATTGGCAGCCATTACGCCTTGTGCTGGTTATGTAGAAGCAAAAAGTGCTATGTTGATCGGAATCATTGCTGGAATCGTCTGTCATGCTGCTGTTGATTTTCGTAAAAAGAAACAATGGGACGATGCACTTGATGTGTGGGGCGTCCATGGAATGGGCGGATTCACAGGGACGATTCTGATCGGAATTTTTGCATCTAACAGCCATTTATTAACAAATCCAAGCAGCTGGTACTTCTTAGGAATCCAAGTGATTGGTGTCATCATTACTGCCGTGTATGCCTATGTGCTAACAACAGCGATTCTAAAATCAGCCATGCATTTCACAACGATCACTACTACAAAAGAAGAGCAGGAAGAAGGATTAGACTTTTTCTTCTTTGGTAACAAACGCAATTGAAACAAAATCAAATAGAAAAGAGGAAGATTCATGCAACAAAGCAAAACGAAAATTCCTGCAAAAAAATTAACGTTCTTCGGCTTTTTAGCCATGACGATCTCAATGGTCGTTTCACTATATGAATATCCCACATTTGCGACCTCTGGCTTCAGTTTAGTATTTTTCTTGTTATTAGGCGGTTTGCTATGGTTTATCCCTGTGGCATTGTGTGCAGCAGAGATGGCAACGGTGAAAGGCTGGGAAAAAGGCGGTGTCTATACTTGGGTCAGTCGGACATTGGGAAAACGATTTGGATTTGCCGCTATCTTTTTCCAATGGTTTGAGATAACTGTTGGTTACTTGACTATGCTGTATTTCTTAACTGGTGCATTATCCTATGCAACGGGAATCGACGCTATACAAAACAATAAATTTCTGAAATTGGCCATCTTATTGATTATTTTCTGGGCTATTTTGCTCTCTCAGCTAAAAGGAACCAAATACACTTCTTTAATTGCTCGAATCGGTTTTGTAGCTGGGATCTTATTGCCTGCATTAGTCTTATTTGGCTTAGGGATCCACTATGTCTCTTCAGGTGCTCCACTACAAACGACACTTTCTATGAAAACATTGATTCCTGATTTTTCAAAATTACCTACGCTGGTTGTTTTTGTTTCCTTTATTTTAGCGTATATGGGAGTAGAAACATCTGCTAGTCATGCAAATGAAATGGAAAACCCTAAAAAGGATTATCCATTAGCAATGTTTGTATTGGTCATTCTGGCCATCATTTTAGACACTTTTGGCGGATTGACTGTGGCTACTACAGTCCCTCAACAGGGTTTGTCTCTTAATACAGGAGTGATCCAATCGTTAGAATTTTTATTAAGACACATTGATCCAAGTCTTGCATGGGTTGCGAAAATCCTTGCGATCCTTGTTTGTTTAGGTGTCATCGGAGAAATAGCTTCTTGGGTAACTTCTCCTTCAAAAGCACTTCACGTAGCGGCAGAAGAAGGATTACTTCCTGAATATTTTGCGAAAGAAAATGCACATGGTGTTCCTGCGCATTTGATGATTGCAAATGGGATTGTTGCGACAATCTGGGCAGCCGTCTTTACATTAAGTGGCGGGGGGAATAATCTTTCGTTTCTTGCAGCAATGTCATTGACTGTTGTGATTTACCTAATGTTGTACTTTATGTTTTTCGCGGGCTATTTGAAGTTAGTATTTAAAGATGAAAGTCTTGAAAGAGCCTATCAGGTTCCAGGCGGAAAAGTTGTAAAAGTAATCGTTGCTTGTTTAGGTCTTTTGACTTCACTTTTTGCTTTTTGTATCTCATTTGTTCCACCTGCAAGTATCGCAGCTGGACAGCATGGGATTTATGAAACGATTCTGATCGTTTCTTATCTTATCGTCTTAGTTATTCCATTTACGATCTATGCATGCCGTCATAAATTCCAGCATGCAGAAAAATAAAAAATGAAAGCTGGTTATTCAAATGGAAGGAAAAGAATTAGAACAATTGATTGGAAAAAATTTCCACTACTATCAAACGGGACAAGTGGCAGACTACATTCCAGCATTAGCTGAAGTGGATCCAAAACAATTAGGTATGGCGATTTATGATCTTGATACAAAACAACTGATCGAGGGAGGAGATGCCGATGTACGTTTTGCCATCGAAAGCATGTCAAAAGTTCCCGTATTGTTATTAGCAATCAAAGATAACGGAATTGAAAAAGTCTTTCAAACAATCAACACAGAACCCACCGGATTTGCTTTCAATTCTATCATGAATATGGAGATCAATCATCGCAAACATCCGATGAACCCTTTTGTTAATGCAGGAGCGATTGCAACAACCTCTTTGATTGCGGGAAAAGATGCAGATGAAAAATTTGAACGGATCATATCATTTATGAAAGAAATCTGTGATGATCCTGATATCACATTGAATGAAGAAATCTATCATTCTGAATCAAGAACAGGTGATATCAATCGCTCTCTTGCTTATTACATGAAAGGCAATCAAATGATCGAAGGAGACGTTCCAGAGATACTCGATGCCTATTTCAGACAATGTTCCGTCAATGTCACCGCTACAGGTATAGCAAAATTAGCTGCTGTATTGGCAAATAAAGGGATCGCTCCTTGGAATGGCAACCGGCTCATTACTGAAGAAAGTGCAACGATCGTCAAATCGATTATGACAACTGCCGGTTTGTATGATGAATCAGGCGAGTTTTCCGTCCATGTTGGTGTACCTGCCAAAAGCGGGGTAGGTGGCGGCTTGATGGCAGCTGTGCCAAATCGTTACGGTATAGGCGTCTTCAGTCCAGCATTAGATCCATTCGGTAACAGTGCAGCTGGCATCCAATTACTGAAGGACGTAGTCAAAGAACTAGATGCTGATATCTTCGAATAACCTTTCTTGAAAGTGGCTGGGGTAAAAGTCCAAGCGATGCCAAGTTATCTAAACGATAGCTGGGATTGTAAGCTTGATCGACTTTTGTTCCGGCTTCTTTTTTATTGGTTTTTGAAAGGGGTTTTCTAAACAAAAAGTAAATAAAAAAGCGATTCGTGGATATGTTTAAATAAAACTATAAGAAAAACTGGAGGCGTGTATCAGGAATGCTGGAAAAATACATTGAGCGAAATATATTTAGGAAAGTGTATCTATGCGAACAATTATTTGAATTCCAAGAAATAGATATCGAACAAACAGCTATTTCACTAGGGGTGACCACACCGACGATCCTTCATGATCTAGAAAGTCTAGCCGAGTGTTTGGAATATTGCATAAAAGAAAAAATAAGAGAGAAGCATAAGTACAAACTTATATTTAAACGTGGGATCGCTCTTTCTGAGCTTACGCAATTTTTGTATGGTCAATCTTATTTTTTAAAGTTTTTAAGTTATTATTTCAAGGGCATATTCACGAGTACAGAACTGGCTGATCTTGAATTTATTTCTTTGAGCAAAGTATATACGATCAAAAAGAGCGTCTTGGATTTTTTCAAAGAAAATGATTATTTGAAAAATAAAGAAATCATTATTCCAGAATTTGATTCGCGGAATATTCTGCTAGCTTTAGTACGTTATATCAATTGGGAAGGATATGAGAGTAAAAATCCACATGTAGAAGAAGCTTGTAACGAGCTGATCGATTATGTAGAGACTCATTTTTTTAAAAGGAGATATTCGGAAGATGAAAAGTCCTTTATCATACGGGGAATAGAGATTGCAATTGGAAGAAAGACGTTTCCCCTTGAACTGAAAGAAGAAGATAAGAAAAGTGCGGAGACGAAGCCATTATTTCAATTAGTCTGTCAAGGATTGGAAGAGCAAAAAGGGATGTTACACTTACAGGAAGAAGATATCTATTATATTTTCTCTTTGTTCAATAGCAGAAATTATACCAATGAGAACATGGAGCTGTTAAGAAAAGATTTCGAAGTTGTGTATAAAAATTTTGTTCTCAATGACCTGTCACTCAATGAATTGATTTTACAGATTCTCCCAGTTGCTGAAATCGACGATGCAGACAATTTTATTTTTAAGCAATCCTTTTTACAATTTGTCCGTACGTTGTGGGCAGACGGTCAAGTATTTTTACCGGAACGAATCTATCTACTGTCAGAAAAAGAACAGCTTCTATACAGAAAAATAGTAGAAGTGCTAGACGATTGGAAAAAGAAAAACCAAATTCATCTAAGATGGAATGATAATTTCATCCGAAAATTTGTTAAGAGTCTTTCTTTGATTACCAGAGAACAGATGATACAGCAAGAGATAGAAATATTTGTTGTTTCAGAAAGTTCAGTCAAACAATTTTTTTATCGAACTCAATTTCATTTGTATGCTGAAGAAGATATGGCTGAAATAAACCCCATTCTATTTCGTTCTTTAGAAGAATTACCTGATGAATGTTTGTGTTCAAAAAAACGAGTGGTTTTATGCGATGCTGCTAGCTATCAAACTGGTTTGGAAACGGAAAAAACAAAGGTCTATCCTATCTCGTTAAAAGGCGCAAACATCCTTTTGTATCGTATTGCTCAAGAGCTTCATTTATTAAAAAAACATATTTCTTGAGGAAATCTTAAAGCAAGACAAAAATCAACTTTCTACAGAGCTTTTTAAAAGACTGTAGAAGTTTTTTTATTTGTGATCTGTTTTGTGCGAAGAACTACTTATATAACAAACTTTCTCTGAATTTTTTTAAAAATACTATTGACTTAGAGTCAACTCTAAGGAGTAGAATAGATAAAGTGTTACAAATCTATTTTCAACTAAAAAGAAGATAGTACGGAGGAGAGAATGTATAATGAGTACAGCATTACATGTATTGGATACAATCAATAGTCCAGCAGATGTCAAAAAGTTATCTGTTGAGGAAATGAAACAGCTGGCAGAAGAAATGCGCCAAAAGATCTTGCAAAAGGACAGCGATGTAGGTGGGCACGTTGGTCCGAATCTAGGTGTAGTCGAATTAACGATCGCTTTTCATTATGTATTTGATTCACCTAAGGATAAAATCGTATGGGATGTTTCCCATCAATCTTATGGTCATAAGCTGCTAACTGGTCGGAAAAATGGCTTTGAAAAAGGACATTACCATGAAGTAAGCGGGTATTCCAATCAACACGAAAGTGAACATGATTATTTTACAGTGGGTCACACATCTACATCTATCAGCTTAGCTACTGGGTTGGCTAAATCCAGAGATTTGAAGAAAGAATCAGGAAATGTGGTAGCATTTATTGGAGATGGCTCACTAAGTGGCGGCTTAGCTTTTGAAGGGCTGAACAACGGCGGCGCTTTACAGACCAATTTAATCGTATTAGTAAACGATAATGAGATGTCTATTGATGAGAACCACGGTAGCTTATATCAGAACTTAGCAGAGCTTCGTCAAACTCACGGTGAAAGCAGTAATAACCTATTTAAAGCTATGGGATTTGATTATCGCTATGTGGATGATGGAAACGACCTAGAAACGGTGATCCGTTTATTTGAAGAAGTAAAAGATATTGATCATCCAATCGTACTTCACGTACATACGGAAAAAGGCCGCGGTTATCAGCCAGCGATCGATAATAAAATGAAATATCATTGGCACGTCCCATTTGATCTGTCTACAGGAGAAGCAAAACAGGCAGCTTCTGGAGAAACATTCAATACGATCATCATGGATTATCTGGATAAAAAAGTGCAAACAAGTACAGCACCTATTGCCGCTGTCAATGCAGCAATACCAGGCGCCTTTGGACTGAAAACATTCCAAGAAAAACATCCAGATCATTATTTTGATGTGGGGATCGCCGAGCAGCATTCCATTACGTTTGCTTCTGCTTTGGCTTCTCAGGGAGTACGTCCAGTCGTCTTCCAATCAAGTACTTTCCTGCAACGGGCATATGATCAATTATCACATGATTTAGCAATCAACGAGAATCCAGTCATCATTTTAGTTGGTGGCGGAACGATCTCTGCTAGTGATCGAACACACCAAGGAACGTTTGACATTCCTTATTTATCAAGTATCCCGAATATCAAATATCTTGCTCCAGCAACAAAAGAAGATATGATCTCTATGCTAGATTGGGCTTTTGAGCAAACAGCACAGCCTGTAGCTATTCGAATCCCTATTCACGGTGTGGAACATGGTAAAGCTATCGCAAATGATTACAGTATTCCAGCCTATCAGACAGTGAATAAAGGCGAAAAAGTGGCAATTTTAGCTTTAGGTGGTTTTCTTGGACTAGGAAAAGAAACAGTGGAAGCTTTTAGAGAAAAAGGAATAGAAGCAACATTGATCAATCCAGGAACAATCACAGAAAATGATGTAGAAACATTAGATAAATTAAAAGAAGCCCATGAATTAGTCATCACATTAGAAGATGGTAGTTTATCAGGCGGATTTGGTGAAAAAATCAGTCGTTATTATGGTGATTCTTCAATGCATGTGCTGAATTTCGGTGCAAAGAAAGAATTCACAGATAGTGTTCCAACAGTTAAACTTTATGAACGTTATCATTTGACACCAAGCCAAATCGTTGAGGATAGTCTACGTGTCTTAAATATTCAATAATCCATCGTATTTTCCATCCAGATAATCGTTTATACTAGTATCTGGATGGTTTTTATTATACGAAACAAAGGAGTAGATGCTATTATGTATCAAAAAGTAGAAGAATATTTCAAAAAGTTTCAAGAAAAATATCCTAGATATCAATCAGAAGAACTAAGCTTTTTTTCATTTGGGAATACAGAAGAAATGGCAGATGAATTGAGTGGGTTAGTTGTAAAAAAAATAAAAACCGGTACATCAAGTGGATATGATCTATATAAAAAAGAGAAGGAACCTTTACCAAAAGTGGGCCAGTTAGATGTGGTTCTGAATGGAAAAAATGAACCAGTTTGTATCATCAAAAATATAAATGTGACTATCTTGCCTTTTAGTGAAATCACGGAAGAACATGCTTGGAAAGAAGGAGAAGGAGATCGAACGTTAGCCTATTGGCGGAAAGTCCATACTGACTTTTTCAAGCATGTCTACAAAGAAGCACTGAACATGGCATTTACAGAAGAGAAGCTAATCGTATATGAAGAGTTTGAAGTAATTTTCTTTTAGCAAGAAAAGCTTGCTAAAAGAAAAAGGATAGCTACTTTATTGACTCTTAGATAGAAAAGGGTTACATTTTTATAAGAAGATGTATTTCTAGAGAACGTCATTGGAGGAGATAGTGTGGATGTACTGGAAAAAATAAAAGGTGGGGTTGTCGTTTCTTGTCAAGCTTTGGAAAATGAGCCATTACACAGTTCTTTTATCATGGGGAGAATGGCTTTGGCTGCAAAAGAAGGCGGAGCAGTTGGTATTCGCGCAAATACAACAGAAGATATCAATGAAATCAAGCGAATCGTTGATTTGCCGGTAATAGGGATTATCAAAAGAGATTACGATGGGTCAGAAGTATTTATTACTGCGACAGAAAAAGAAGTGAAAGAACTTTTGGAGACGCAAGCTGAGATCATTGCACTGGATGCAACTTCTCGTAAACGTCCGACAGAAAAAACAACAGCTGAGCTTGTCCAAATGATCCACGATCACGGTCGATTAGCCATGGCAGATATTTCGACTTTTGAGGAAGCGCTTCAAGCGCAAGAAGATGGTTTTGATCTTTTGTCTACGACATTAGCAGGATATACAGAATATTCTCGAAAAACACAGGAGCCTGATTTTGATTTGTTGAATCAGATCATAGAACAAGTCAATATACCAGTAGTCATGGAAGGCCATACTGACTCTCCAGAACACGTAGAGAAAGCCTATGAATTAGGTGCTTTTTCAGTCGTGATTGGATCTATCATCACCCGTCCACAATTCATCACTAAAAGATATGTCGAAGCCGCGAATAAAGCAAAGAACTAAAAAACACGTACGGCACAGATTCTTGACAAAAAAGAAAAATTAATAGATAGTTTAAAGCAGATTCTAAGAAGAAGAGGAAAGTGTTGCTTTTCCTTTTGTCTTCGAAGATCTGCTTTTTAGCGTATTTTATAGAAAGAAGGCGAGACCATGTTTGAACGAAGTCCTTCAGAATTGACAGAACGTGAAAATTACAAGTTGCTGATTGGTTCAGTTATCCCTAGGCCGGTTGCAGTAGTAACGACTAAATCCGTAAATGATATAGTGAATATCGCACCCTTCAGTTACTTTAATATTGTCAGTTCGAATCCACCTATCTTATCCTTGGCGATCCAGAGAAAACAAGATACAGTAAAAGACACAGCAAAAAACATTCTTGAGACAAGAGAAGCGGTCATCCATATCCTTGATGAGGACAACGTAGAAGAAGCAAATAAAACAGCTGCTAATCTGCCTAATGAGGAAAGCGAACTACACTTGACTGAATTGACTTTAACGGATTCAGCAATCATTTCAGTACCAGCATTGACAGAAGCAAAAGTTCGTTTTGAGACAACCTTATATGAACATGTCGAGATACGGAATAAAAATAAAGTAACAGCTGATTTATTTTTGCTAGAAGTACAGAAATATCATTTGAATGAAACAGTTTATGATGAAAAGACGGGAAGAATCGATCCAAGAGAATTGAATGCTATAAGCCGTTTGGCAGGAAATGATTATGCAGCAATAGGAGAAATTTTCACGATCGCACGTCCCCAATAAGAAGGAGTAATAGTTATGTTAAAAATAAGTTATAAACCATCAGCAGATTCAAAAGAAATGGGAAAAGAATACGAGACAGTGAATGATTTTCTGCAAGGGCAGTATTTAGAAGTTCCGCCATTACAAGATCATTTTGTCGTCACCAAAGTTACTTTAGACGGCAAAGAAATAGGATTAACAGACCACACGATTAGCGGGTTATTCAATTACTTAAACAAATAAACATTTATTCCGAAAAGTGAAAATCATATAAAAAAACACTAAAAATAAAAAGATTATCAAGGAATCCTAGCACAATTGAACGAAACTGCGCTGGGATTCTTTTACGTTATTTGTTATTTTTTCATAAAAAATATTAAAGATTGTTAAATTTCACTATTTCATTTCAAATTTCATTGCCTATTCATTAGGAAAAGTCTATCATGGACTCGTAAATAGAATATAGTAATAACCTTGTTAGGTGAGGCTCCTATACAAACATAGGCTATTGCCCAGAAACGTCGAAAGTCGCCAATGGGTAAAACAGAAACTGTCGGATTAAGGCTTTTTCCAATAGCTAAGAATGTTTTCTTTACGTTGTATAGTGCTAAAACTCGGACGATGAGATGATGCTAGGTCAGAATTCTTGTTCGAAAAGGTTTCTGGCCTTTTCTTTATAGTTTCAAGACTGACTTATTTGAAGAGACAAACTCGCTCCTTACCTGACAAGTGGATTACTGTGGGAGGAGGAGATGCGGTGAAAAAAAGAAAAAAGATCGATTGGTGGATTTTGGGTCCTTATTTGACTTTGTCCATGATCGGTCTTTTAGAAGTATACAGTGCTAGTTCTTATCGTTTATTGCAAGCAGATGAAAATACAAAAAGTCTATTATTGCGCCAACTGATTTTCATATTTTTGAGTTGGGGCGTAATCTTCTTAGCTCGTTCAATCAAACTGCACTATTTACTTCACCCTAAAATAGCAGGATATGGTTTAGCTTTATCGATTTTCTTTTTGATCTTAGTACGAGTAGGAATATTCGGTGTCACTGTCAATGGCGCACAACGTTGGATTTCTCTGTTTGGCATTCAATTCCAGCCTTCAGAATTAGCAAATCTTTTTCTGATTTTTTATCTAAGCTGGTTTTTTCGTGACGGAAATAATCCGCCAAAAAATCTAAAAAAACCTTTCCTGATTACAGTAAGCATAACTTTGTTGATTTTATTCCAGCCAAAGATTGCTGGAGCATTGATGATTCTTTCGATTGCGTGGGTCATTTTTTGGGCAGCAGCAGTTCCATTTAAAAAAGGAATCTATCTGATTGTTACTTTTTCTGCCTTATTGATTGGAGCAGCCGGCGGAGTATTATATTTAGGAAACAAAGGCTGGCTTCCCCAGATGTTCAATCATGCTTATGAAAGGATTGCAACTTTAAGAGATCCTTTCATAGATAGTCATGGTGCGGGCTATCAAATGACTCATTCGTTTTATGCACTATACAATGGTGGCATATGGGGGAGAGGATTAGGAAACAGTATCACAAAAAAGGGATATCTTCCAGAGACAGAAACAGATTTTATTTTTTCGATCATTACAGAAGAGCTTGGGCTAATTGGTGCATTGTGTGTACTTTTCTTATTATTCTCATTATGCATGAGAATCTTTTGTTTAAGCAGTCGTTGTAAAAATCAGCAAGCTGGATTGTTTCTTTTAGGATTCGGAACTTTGCTATTCGTTCAGACGATAATGAATGTGGGAAGTATCGCAGGGCTTATGCCAATGACTGGCGTGCCATTACCATTTGTTAGTTATGGAGGAACAAGTTATCTGATCCTTTCTTTAGGGATCGGGATCACGTTGAATATTTCTTCGAATATACAGGCCGAAGAGTTGCCGCTCTATCGACCTGAAAAACAATAAAGAGAAACTGAGAATCTCTCAGTTTGAATTATCATAAAGGACTATCTTTTATTTTTCAAGCGAGAGATTCTTTTTAGAAAGAGGAATTCGCAATGAAAGTATTTCAAAAAATCATATTATCTGTTTTGTTACTGCTTACACTAGTAGTCGGCTTTTTTTCGATTGAATTTGTCCATGGATTTTCGTCTGCAAAACAGACCTCAACTGTAAAAAAGGTAGATCCGAAAAGTGTCCCTACCACACTAAACGTGGCTTTGATTGGTTCGGATGCCCGTTCGAAAGACGAAAATGGTCGCTCAGATTCACTTATGGTTGCACAATACGACCAGAAAACACAACAAGCAAAACTAATCTCTATCATGAGAGACTCATATGTCGATATACCAGGTTACGGAATGGATAAAATCAATGCAGCGTACTCTTACGGAGGAGTTGATTTATTGAACCAAACATTAAAGGAAAATTTCAAATTTGAAGCCCCGTATTATGCAAGTATCACATTTCAAGATTTTATCGATTGCGTCAATGAACTGTTTCCTGATGGAGTAAAGATTGATGCAGAAAAATCTTTAGATTTAGATGGCGTATATATAAAAAAAGGGAAGCAAGTAATGGATGGCAATACGTTACTGCAGTATGCTCGATTCCGTGAAGACGAAGAAGGGGACTTTGGGAGGATTAGAAGACAGCAACAAGTGATTAAAGCTATCTCTCAGCAGCTGAAAGACGTCACTTCGATATTTAAATTACCGAAAGCGGTGGGAAAACTACTTGGCAGTATCCAAACGAACCTTCCTGAGAGTGTGCTACTGGATTGCGGTATGGATTTCCTCAAAGACGATAATAAAAAGATCGATACATTATCCGTACCAGTAGACGGCAGTTGGGACTTCAACGACAATACGCCTTCCGGAAGTGTTCTGGAATTAGATTTGACCAAAAACCAAGAAGCAATCAAAAAATTTCTGAATAATTAAGTAAAGAAAATAAAAGAAAAGAAGTTAGAAATAACAATTTATGTTATGTTCTGACTTCTTTTATTATGTTAGAATAAACAGGTATAAATAGTGAAAATAAAGGAATAACAAGCAAAAGAAGGAGGAAAAAATGAAAAGAAGTGACAAGCACGGCAAAAATCGAACAGGCGCTTATATTGCCGGCGCAGTGATTTTAATAGTAGCTGCAAGTGGCGGTTATTTTTACTACCGGCACTACCAAGAAACCCAAGCAGTAGAAGCTGGAGAAAAGACGGTTGAGCAATTTGTCCAAGCTTTAAACAAAGGAGATTATAACAAAGCTGCAGGAATGGCATCGAAAAAGGCAGCAAATAAAAGTGCATTATCTGAAAAAGAGATCTTAGAAAAATACCAAAATATATACGGTGCTGCCGATGTCAAAGGACTTGAGATATCAAATCTAAAAGTAGATAAAAAAGATGATTCTACTTATAGCTTTTCATATAAAGCAAAGATGAATACCTCATTAGGTGAATTGAAAGATCTTTCTTATAAAGGAACATTAGACAGAAATGATGGAAAAACCACGATCAACTGGCAGCCTAACTTGGTTTTTCCAGAAATGGAAGGAAATGACAAAGTAAGTCTGACCACGCAAGAAGCAACAAGAGGGAACATTTTAGATCGAAATGGGGAACCATTAGCAACAACCGGCAAACTAAAACAATTAGGAGTCGTTCCAAGCAAACTTGGGGATGGGGACGAAAAAACAGCCAATATCAAAGCCATTGCTTCTGCATTCGACTTAACAGAAGATGCTATCAATCAGGCTATTTCACAAAGCTGGGTACAACCCGATTACTTTGTCCCATTGAAAATCATTGATGGAGCAACGCCAGAACTTCCAGCTGGAGCTACCATCCAAGAAGTAGACGGCAGATATTATCCTTTGGGTGAAGCAGCTGCTCAACTGATTGGTTACGTGGGAGATATCACAGCAGAAGATATTGATAAAAATCCAGAATTAAGCAGTAATGGAAAAATCGGACGATCTGGTTTGGAAATGGCTTTTGATAAGGATCTTCGTGGGACTACAGGTGGAAAATTAAGCATCACAGATACAGACGGTGTCGAGAAAAAGGTTCTGATCGAGCATGAAGTCCAAAACGGAAAAGATATCAAATTGACAATCGATGCAAAGGCACAAAAAACAGCTTTCGACAGTCTAGGAGGAAAAGCTGGATCGACTGTTGCGACAACGCCAAAAACCGGTGATCTTCTTGCGCTTGCTAGCTCTCCAAGCTATGATCCAAACAAAATGACAAACGGGATCTCACAAGAAGACTACAAAGCTTATGAAGAAAATCCTGAACAACCATTCATCAGCCGATTTGCGACAGGTTATGCTCCTGGCTCTACGTTTAAAATGATCACAGCAGCAATCGGTCTCGACAACGGCACTATCGATCCAAATGAAGTGTTGACGATCAACGGGCTTAAATGGCAAAAAGATAGTTCTTGGGGATCGTATCAAGTAACTCGTGTTAGTGATGTGTCACAAGTAGACTTAAAAACTGCTTTGATTTATTCCGATAATATATATATGGCACAAGAAACGTTGAAAATGGGGGAGAAGAATTTCCGTGCAGGTTTGGATAAATTCATTTTTGGTGAAGACCTTGATTTGCCAATCAGTATGAATCCAGCACAAATTTCTAATGAAGAGAGCTTTAATTCAGATATCTTGCTAGCTGATACTGGATATGGACAAGGCGAACTTCTAATTAATCCTATCCAGCAAGCAGCAATGTATTCTGTTTTTGCCAACAATGGCACACTTGTCTATCCTAAATTGATTGCAGATAAAGAGACAAAAGATAAGAAGAATGTCATCGGCGAAACAGCAGTACAAACGATCGTGCCAGATCTGAGAGAAGTTGTGCAAGATGTAAATGGTACAGCACATTCTCTTTCTGCTTTAGGGATTCCATTGGCAGCGAAAACTGGTACAGCGGAAATCAAAGAAAAACAGGATGAAAAAGGGAAAGAGAACAGTTTCTTGTTTGCTTTCAACCCTGATAACCAAGGATATATGATGGTTAGCATGTTGGAAAATAAAGAAGATGATGATTCAGCAACTAAACGAGCACCCGAACTATTACAATACCTCAACCAAAATTATCAATAAAGAACGACTTCATAACTATAGTAAAAGGACTGTGACGGTATCGTCACAGTCCTTTTTTCGAATAAACGACAGGTTCACGACCACTTTCTGGGTCACTCACACTTCATAAACTTTTTTTGTAAAATATTTCAGAACAAGTGGAGAAATAAGTGTACTTAATAAAATCACGATTACTAAAGGTGAATAGTACTGTGGTTCGATCAATTGACTTTGCTGTCCAATTTGCAAAATGATCAAAGCCATTTCTCCACGCGAAATCATACCAGCACCGACCATCAATGAACTATGTTGAGAAAAACCGGCAATCTGAGCACCAAAATACCCTCCAAGCAATTTGGTCAAAATTGCTACAAGCGTCAATATAGAAATAAAGAGAAGCTGCTCACCAAAGTCAGAAAAATCAACTTCTAATCCTACACTGACAAAAAATACTGGTATAAATACTGCATATCCTAAAGCTTCAACATTGTGGTATACTTCTTCTTTGACCTTTGTCTGACTGACTGCTATCCCAGCAAAAAAGGCACCAATGACAGAACTAAGACCTACAAGATCCGCTACGTAAGACATACCTAAACAAATAACTAGCGATACGATGATAATAGAAGAATTTGCGTACACTTTTTCTGCAAATGAAAGCAAGAAGGGTGCAATCCATTTGACTAATAAGAAAATAAAAACAAAGTAAACGAGCTGTTCAATCAAAACAAGCGGTAAAGAAGCATTGCTAGAAGCTTCTCCAGTGAGAAAAGATAGACTGAAACTTAGGACTAAAACGACTAAAATGTCATCTACAACAGAAGCACCTAAAATAGTTGAGCCTTCTTTCGTATTCACCACGTTTAGTTCCTTTAATACTTCAACTGAAATACTGACAGAAGTTGCTGCAAGAATAATCCCAAAGAAAATCGCTTCATTTCCCGAAACTTGGAATGCTTCGCCTGTTAGCCAACCAAAAACAACAGGGAAGATGATTCCGAGTAAAGCAACGAACATGCCTGGTCGGAAATATTTTTTCAAAAGAGATAAATCACTTTCCAGACCAGCTAAAAACATCAATAAGATTACACCAATCTCCGAGAAGTCATGGACTAGAATATCCGGTTTGACCCAATTCAATCCAGCTTGTCCTAGCAAAACACCAACAAGTAATTGTCCGATTACTGCTGGAATACCTAATCTCCTAGAGATATGTGAGCCAATCGTTGTTGAAATCAATATCAGGCATAAAATACCAATAAATTCCATTCTCATCATTCCTTTTTATAAAATATAGCCCGAACTTAGCATAACATATATTATTGAAAAAATAGGAAAATATACTCATAAAAAAACCAACAATCCAAAAGTATTTTTTGGTTTGTTGGTTTTTAAACAGTCTATTTTAATAACTAAAAACGATTAACGTATAGTCATTTTTCTTACTCTGATAAAATTGATGATTTCCTGGATGCCCATGAAAATCAAGATGAAACCGAATATTTGAAATAGAACCATCAAGCTTTTGAATGGATTAAACAATAAGACGAATCCGCCAATCAACAACAGAATACTATAAACACTCCAACTTTTAGCTTTTGTATTCATGCTGAAGAACAACTGGAACAAGCTGTTGATGATAACAGCTAATCCAAGAAGAATCGGCAGGATAGAAACGATTGCAGGTGCAAAAGCATAAACGATCAGCGCACAGATCAGGAAAAAAAGACCACTAAACAGACCGATACTCCAAGAACCTGTTTTCCTTTTAAAACGGTAAGCCTCAAAAAGATTCAACACCCCAAGCAAAACAAGATAGGCAGTGATCAGATAACCGATAAAATGAAAAACAGCAGAAGGGTTTAGCACAATCGCAATCCCAGAAATAATATAAACAGCAGCTCTTAATAAGGCATATTTTTGAATATTTTGTTTAATCGTCTCAAACATATAAGAAAACCTCCTTTGACTTATTTTAACGTGAACTAGTCATTTTACCAAATCAAACGTTACAAAATGAGTGAAGGAGAAGAGCTTCTTAAGAAAGATCATTTTCTGAGGATCTTTTCCATTTTTTTGCCTTTTGCTAGCTCATCGATCATTTTATCTAAATAACGAATTTCTTTCATCAAGTTATCCTCGATGTTTTCTACTCGCACACCACAAACAACACCTGTAATCAAAGAACGAGAAGGATTGGGGGCAGGGGCTTCCGCAAAAAATTGTTCGAAAGTCACTTGTTTTTGTAGTTGCTCTTCTAGTTCTGTTTGGGAATAACCTGTCAGCCAGCAAATGATTTCATCTACTTCCTCTTTTGTACGATCTTTTCTCTCTGCTTTTGCTACATACATAGGATAAACGCTTGCAAAACTTGTCTTAAAAATACGATTTTGCGCCATAATCAGTCACCTTTCTTCTCTCAAACTATTTACTACTTATAGTATATAAGAAAAAGAGAAGAAAAAGTGATTATTCAAAAAAAAGACAAGAAGGATTGTGACAAAATTCTTATCACAATCCTTTTTTTCGAATAAACGGTGTTCTCATGCCTACTCCTCAGCCACAAGTCACAATATTCAACAAACATGAGAAACTGTTTATTGAAATTGTTCCTTGTGACTCGGAGCTGAACGGCAGGCTCACAACCCCTATCTGTCTTTTGTACAATCTTTATAGTTCAAGTGCGCATCAGATAATCGAATGCTCCTAAAGCTGCAGTAGCTCCTGAACCCATTGAAACGATGATTTGTTTGTATGGACTATCTGTACAATCACCAGCTGCGAAAACGCCGGGGATATTCGTTGCGCCATTTTTCTCGGTCACTATTTCATTTCTTGGATTCATTTCGATCGTTCCATCTAGCCAATCCGTATTAGGGAGTAAGCCGACTAGAATGAATACTCCTGAAACAGCTAGTGTATGCATCTCCATCGTACGGCGATCGATATAGGAGAGAGATTCTACCTGATTCGTACCGCTGATTTCTTTCGTCGCTGCATGTTTGATAACAGTGACATTCGCAAGAGAGACTAGTTTATCCTGTAAGATTTGATCTGCTTTTAATTCTGGTAAGAATTCTAGAACATATACATGTTTTGCTAACCCAGCCAAATCAATTGCTGCTTCAACACCAGAATTACCACCGCCGATAACAGCAATCTCTTTTCCTTTAAATAGAGGACCGTCACAGTGTGGACAATAAGCAATTCCTTTATTTTTAAACTCTTTTTCGCCCGGTACATTGATAGAACGCCAGTGCGCACCTGTCGCAATAATTGCAGTTTTTGCTTGAAGTGATATACCGTTAGCCAAGCCGATATTGATAAAATCTTGCTCTTTATTTAAGGAAACAGCCTCTTGATTGATCATAATATCGATAGGGTAACTACGCACATGATTTTCTACTTGCTGCATTAATTTTGGCCCTTCTGTGTAAGGGGTACCAATCATGTTTTCAATTCCCAGTGTTTCAACGACTTGTCCACCGAAGGAGTCAGCAACAATCCCTGTGCGGATTCCTTTACGTGCTGCATAGATAGCTGCACTACTAGCTGCTGGTCCGCCACCGACCACTAATACATCATAAGGTTTTTTTTCAAATAATTCTTCTTCAACCAAAGGACCAGTGATTTTTTCAACGATTTGTTCGATCGTCATGCGTCCGCTACTAAATTCTTCACCATTTAAAAACACTGTTGGCACTGCCATGATTTGTTTATCATCAATTTCTTTTTGGAACATACCGCCTTCAATCATCGTATGAGTAATATTTGGATTTAATACAGCTAATATATTCAATGCCTGTACAACGTCCGGGCAATTGTGACAAGTCAAGCTAACATAACTGTCAAAATGCAGCTTTTGTTTGATTTGTTTGATTTTGAGACTCAAAGACTCACTGATTTTTGGTGCCCGTCCACTAATTTGTAACAGTGCTAGTAAAAAAGAAGCAAATTCATGACCGAGGGGGATACCAGCAAAAATAATTCCACTTTCTTTGCCAAGAGGGCTGATAGAAAAACTAGGTGTCCGCATCAACTCTTTTTTTTCCCAAGAGATTTTAGGAGACATTTCTGATATTTCCTTCGTAAATTCTGCTAATTTTTGACTATTTTCACTAGTATCCAAACTAACAGAAAAAACAATAGGAGATTCAATCAGTGCTAAATATTGTTCGAGGTTTTGTTTAGTTTCTTTATCTAACATGTCGACCACCTAAATTTTTCCAACAAGATCAAAACTTGGTTTCAATGTTTCGCCACTTTCTTTCCATTTTGCCGGACAAACTTCACCTGGGTGGGTACGTACATATTGAGCAGCCCGTATCTTATCAATCAGTGCACTAGCATCACGGCCAATTCCATCTGCATTGATTTCCATAGCTTGAACGATGCCGTCTGGATCAATAATAAATGTTCCTCGTTGAGCTAATCCTTGTTCTTCATCCAACACATCAAAAATACGAGAAATCCGATGCGAAGGATCGCCAATCATCGTGTATTCGATTTTACCGATAGCATCTGATGTATCATGCCATGCTTTGTGAGTAAAATGGGTATCTGTAGAGCAAGAAAAGACTTCAACACCCAAAGATTTCAAGGTGCTGTATTGTTCTTGTAAGTCTTCTAGTTCAGTGGGGCAAACAAAAGTGAAATCTGCTGGGTAGAAACATAGGATGCTCCAATTCCCCATAAGGTCTTTCTCGCTAATTTCTAAAAATTCTCCTTGATGATAAGCTTGAGCGTTAAATTCTTCGATTTTTTTCCCAATCAATGACATAGTAAAACCTCCAATAATAATTATTTATTTATAATGATTGTAATTTAGTTGGAGTTAGAAAGTCAATGAATATTTTGTTATTTAATAAAGATTACTCAAAAACGCTGGTTAATTATAAAATGGAAGAGGCATAAGAAAATACAACTACTTGAAATACTCAGGATAACGTTGAGTGACAGTTTCTTGTTCTTTCAGCATCATGTGCAAGTGCAATCCCGTTTGAAAACGAGCTTCTTCTGGTTTTTTATCGACTAATGCTCTGAATAAATCTTCATGTTGTTCCATGATCGTTTCCCATGGAAGCCCTTGTATAGTCACTCTTAACCAACGAAAACGTTCTAAATGGGTATTGTGGTCATCTAACCAGTTCCAAACTTCTTTTCTGCCGGCAATTTCGAAACAAGCTTCATGAAATAAATTATCTGCACGAAAAAACGCACGTTCATCCTTTATTTGGGCTGCTTTTTCTTGTTCTTTTAAAATCGTTTCTAACACTATTCGTGTTTGATGGTCCAATTTGGAACAGCATTCAATCATGATTTGCTGTTCTAATTGTTCTCGAACAAATCGAGCATTTTCTGCAGAATAGAGATTGATTCTTGAAACATACGTACCACTTTGAGGAACTGTGTACACGAGTTCTTGCTGACGTAGTTGAATCAATGCTTCGCGAATGGGGGTCCGGCCGATAGAAAGATGTTCCTCCAGCGCTTTTTCAGATATTTTTCTTCCAGGTTCTAGGTCCGCATAGATGATTTGTTTACGAATCGCTTGGTAAGCTTGAGATTGCAAGCTACTTTTCATTTTTATACCTCCAAAATCATTTCTATGAACGTAGTATAACAGAAGAGATCTGAAAAACAATCTGATATGTCACTTTAACTCGTAGATTTGTACAAATAGTAAAATTTTGATTGACATAGCGGTTTTTATTGCATAAAATTCATTTGAAGACAAAAACTGATATGTTAGTTTAGGAGGGGAAAAATGATTGATTTAAACAACTGGGAGAACTTTATTCCTGAATTATCTCAAAAAGAAGTAGAAATACCTCATTTTGACCGTGCATCATTAAGAGAAACTGGACAAAGAAATCCTGTCTGGATCCATTTTGGTGGCGGAAATCTTTATCGAGGATTTCATGCAGAAATCGCTCAATGTTTAGCGGATCAAGGCGAATTGCCCACTGGTGTCATTGTTTGTGAAACATTCGATGAAGAAATAATTGAAAAGGCTTACCGAGTTTTTGATGATTTGATTCTTGAAGTGGTCATGCCAAGCAGTGGAAAATTTATCAAACGTGTATTAGCTGCGACAGCTGACAGTCTGTATTGTCATCCAGATTGTTCGGAACACTTTGCTAAGATGATTGGTCACTTTGAAAATCCGAGTTTACAATTAGTTACTTTTGCTATTACTGAAAAAGGTTATCGATTGAAAGATACAAGTAATAAATATATAGGACCGATTGCAGTTGATATAAAAAATGGTCCGAAAAAGCCATCACATACGATGAATATTCTTGCTGCACTACTTTATAGACGGTTTTTATCGGGAGCTTGGCCGATTGCACTTGTCTCTACAGATAATTTTTCACAAAACGGCAGTCAATTACGTACTTCGTTGCTAACGATTGCAAAAGAATGGCAAAAGGAAGGTTATGTACCAGAAACATTTATCCAATACTTATCGAATGAAGAAATCGTTGCGTTTCCATGGACAATGATTGATCGTATCACTCCGAATCCTTCCATATCAGTTAGCAGAATGTTGGCAGAAGAAGGTTTTTTAAATATATCGATCTTGCAAACCGCAAAGGGAACCAATATTGCGCCATTCGTCAATACAGAAGATATCCATTATTTAATCATGGAAGATCATTTTCCAAACAGACGTCCGAGATTCGAAAAAGCTGGAGTGTTCTTGACTGATCGTGCAACGGTAGATAAAGCAGATACGATGAAAGTGACGACTTGTCTTAATCCTTTGCATACGGCTTTAGCTATTATGGGTTGTTTACTGGGTTATAGGAGTATAGCTGAAGAGATGAAAGATCCAGATTTGTCACTGTTAGTTTCTGAAATCGGGTACAATGAAGGTCTTCCAGTCGTAGAATCGCCTGGAATCATTGATCCAAAGACCTTTCTTGAAGAAGTAGTCACTGTGCGATTTTCTAATCCAAATATTCCTGACATGCCTCAGCGAATCGCCACGGATACCTCTCAAAAGGTGGCGATTCGTTACGGTGAGACGATTAAAAAATATATGGAAATAGAAAATAAGGACCCGCAGACTCTTGTGTTCATCCCATTGATTCTCGCTGCTTGGCTTCGATACCTTATTGGCCTTGATGATCAAGGAAAACCATTCACACCGAGTCCAGATCCTTTGCTGGTGGAACTTCAGCACAGGCTTTCTGATATTCAATTGGGTACGCAAGATACCTCACATATCCAAGAGAAAATTGTTCCTATTTTGTCAAATAAAGAAATTTTTGGTGTAGATCTTTATCAAGCTGAGATTGGCAGAAAAATAGAAGGAATGTTCATCAAAATGTTGGCAGGACCCAATGCCGTACGAAAAACATTACAGAATTACTTACAAGAACATGGAGGAACTTTATAATGGAAATGACTTTTAGATGGTACGGTTCACAAGAGGAAAAGATTGCTTTAGATGAAATCAGACAAATACCTGCAGTCAAAGGTATTGTAGGCACATTGATGGACATACCAGTAGGAGAAGTGTGGCCTAGGGAACGGATCAAAGAATTAAAAGAAGAAATTGAGTCTCGTGGATTGACACTAAAGGTTATCGAAAGCGTCAATGTGCATGATGCCATTAAAATTGGTTTACCATCCCGTGAGCAGTATATCGAAAACTATAAGCAGACGATTCGAAACTTGGCAGAATATGGAATAGAAGTCATCTGCTATAATTTTATGCCTGTATTTGATTGGGTCAAATCTGATCTTGATTACCGCTTAGAAGATGGCTCATCTACGTTAGCTTTTATATCCGCTGATATTCCAGCTGATCCAAAAGAAATCGTCGAACGCATCGAACAGTCCAGCAATGAATTCGAGTTGCCGGGGTGGGAACCTGAACGCTTAGCTCATATCAAATCTTTGCTTGAAGCGTATGCATCAATAGACGAAGAAAAACTTCGAGAAAATTTTGCTTATTTTCTTCAATCAATCATCCCGACATGTGAAGAGGTAGGGGTCAAAATGGCTGTACACCCAGATGACCCGCCGTACTCGATTTTTGGATTACCTCGAATCGTAAAGAATCGAGAAGACCTAGATTGGTTGTGCCGAGTAGTAGACAGTCCTTCTAACGGAATCACTCTTTGTACAGGAAGTATTGCAGAAGATCCAGAAAATGATGTGTATGAAATTTTAGCAGAATTTTGCCAAAGAGACCGGATCCCATTTGCTCACGTTCGAAATATCAAGTTTTTAGATAATCGAGATTTCTATGAGGCACCGCATAAATCAGAATACGGTTCATTAGACATGTACCGTATACTAAAAACAATGTATGACAACGGATTTGACGGATACATCCGCCCTGATCATGGCAGAATGATTTGGAATGAGACAGGAAGACCAGGATATGGCTTATATGATCGAGCATTAGGTGCGGTATATCTAAATGGATTATGGGAAGCAATTGAAAAAGGAAACGAACGTAAAGAAAACCAGTAAATAATTTATAATTTTATTATGTAAAAGAAAAAGATATTCAAATTTTTGTGACATAAATCCGTATGCTTTTCAACAGTATACGGATTTATGTCACTTCTTTGGTCTAGGAACTAGAGGTTATCTTGATTTTCTTTTTCCGATTGGTTCATAAGAGCCTCTTCTTTTAATTCAAAAATATATTCTGAAATCCTCATAATCACTTTTTTCCAATCTTCTGGTGTGATGATTCCCTTTAAAATATATATTTTTTTGATGTGGGAAGGCAACTGTTTCAAAGGGCAGTCACTGATAACGATGTTACAGTTCTCCATAAAATCGTTTTGTATTTTGATCGATTCATTTGAAAAAATTTGTTCTATCTTAACAATCAAATCTTTACTGATATAAAAATCACGCGTATAGTTCACACCAATAACGATCAGCGGTTGTTTTTTGTAACGATCATATAAATGTACTAGATCTTCGACCATCCATAGCACATTTTCTTTTTCTAAAATATCTGGCAGCATATGTTGATTTTGTTCTCTGAAATCCATGTAAAATCGTTCAATAGCTGTTTGGAATTCTTTCAATACGTTATGCTCTTGATAAAGCATAAAAGTAGGAAGGGGCGTATTTGGTTGATTGAAGTTAAGAAATCCATTATAAAGTTTATTTCGTGCGAACGCCAACGAGTAAAGAATCTTTTCTTTTTCAGGCATAAGCAAATCAAATACAGTACAAAAGGATTCCACCATTTTTCTTGAATAAAGAACATGAGGAACATTTGCTTTTCTTAAAAGTTCGTATTGCTCCAAACTTGTTTTTTCTGATTCGATTTTCGTGATAGAGAGCCGAGCTAAAATATTCACTAGGATGCGTTGTTCGCGACAAATTGGCAGATTGGGACGCAAAATATCGACAGAGGGATCAATAAAAAAGTCAATATATTCATACTCCTCAAACTCTCTTTGTACACCTTTTACAGAAGTAGCCGGAAAATTCTCTTTACATATTTTCAACAGCAAATATAATTTATCCATCATACCGCTATTCAGTCGGTCAAGTACCTCTTTTTTAAAAAAAGTATTCATCATAAAAGCAACTACCTGTGGTTCTTCATCATAAAAATCTGTAGCAGTACTTGAAAAGATATTCCAATAAATATCTAATGCTGCATATTGGATTTGTACTTCTTTTCCAGAAAAGGACTTTCTTCCATTATTAGAAAAGGAGACAGACAAACCATACAATGCTAAAAATGCATTGATTTTTTTCATTTTCGTATACAGATAAGAGGCACTATAGTTCGTTTGCTGACTTAAACTGATAATCGAATTTGTCTGACAACTGAACAAAGAAGTCAAGATCTCATAACTGACCGATTCGTTGCAGTACCTTCCAAATAGACGATAGTAGCAATAAGCCGGATCAATTCCTTCAAAATTCAACTTCAAAAAAGGTTTTTGTTTATCAATATGCAATTCTGTTAGATTTAGACGCTCAAAATCTTGTTCTAATTCTTTGATGTATAATAGAAAATTTGATTCAGACATATGGAAATGATCTGCTAAATATTGTGTAGTAATAAAGAAACGATGTTCAGACAGGAAAAGAAAAATATCTAATTTTGTATTGCTTTTTTTCTTTAAAAGATACGTTTTTATCGCTTCTTGGGTTTGCATGAAGGGCGCTCCTTTTTACTTAAATTGTTAAAACTAGAAAATATTACTGTTTTTTTCATGAATCTAGACAAAAAGACAGTAAACATATAGGTACAATCTCTACTATCTTATTTCTTGCATACAAAAAAATCAAGGAGTGAGAGAGTTATGAGATATCCAACCATCTTAATCTCAACATTTACAGCCTTAAGCTTATCGCTTACTATAAATCAGACAGTGCATACAGAGGAGATAGGAACAGCAAATTGGGCAGAAACCAAATGGGCCAATGTTAATCGAATTACTTTCCAAGATGAATTTTCTTCCTTCAATTCAGGTGTCACAAAATTGAAAAAAGGACAAACAGCGACCATCAAAGCAACAGTTGATTATTCGGGAGACTTAGCACCGATACGACAATCAGCTGTTACATTTGAGAATGTTGACCCTGCTTTATTGATCAGTTACGACGAGAATACTTTGTCTATCCAACACAAGCAAGCAACATTTACTTTCACCGTCACATTAAATCAGGACTTGCTAAAACCAGCACTGTTTACTGTCAAAGTAGCAGATGGCTTACCGAACGATCTTCATTATTTGACGCCGTATAGTCAACGGCAGACAGTTGAGCAAGATTCAGCAACCGACTCAGGAGGAGGAGATCTTGTTGGGGAACCAACGGATAAACCAGAAAATGAAAACAAGCCTGATATACCGCCTACAGAAAATCCAGACGGAGAACAGCAACCGGAAATAGAATCTGGTGAAGAGCCTGATACAGAAATGAAGCCGGAGCCAGACAATGAATCAAAACCTGAAACAACTCCCGAAGAAAAACCAGGCACAGATAATGAAACCGAGAATCCAGAGAAACCAGATGTGACTCCAGAACCAGATACAGACTCTAGCAACGAAGCAAGACCAGAAGAAAAACCAGACACGGATAATGAAACCGAGAATCCAGAAACACCAAATAGGGTTCCTGAAGAAAAGCCAGATGTGGTCCCAGAAATGCCAGAAAAAACACCTGAAACAAATATAACAGCAAAAGAGATAAGCACCCAAAAGGATGAAAAGAAAGAGAGTCAAAAAATAGATACAACCATTCAACAAATAAATAAAGAGAAGCAGAATACACACACACAACGATTTGATAGCCCTCACCCAGCTGAGACTTTAAAAAGTAGCAAAGATACAATCCTTGCTAGTCCTGATACGAAAAATAAACAGCTGCCAAAATCCGGAGAAGCACAAAATAAAGTCATACTGTGGAGCGGAATCATTCTATTAAGCATAACAATGATGTTTTCTGTAAAAAGATTTAAACAAAATAGATGACACTGACATTTGAAGAATGTCGGAGAACACATTTTTACAAACGAAAAAGTAATATTAATAAAACGACCCTGAATAACAGATTCTAAATCTGATATTTAGGGTCGTTCTAATTTTTATCTTTCTTCATTTTTAATTTAAAGGAGATCTGTTTCTCTTGGTGAATGATTCGGAATCTTTTTCACTTTCAGCACATCTAAAAAGAAGGTGAAAATCGGGATGCCGACAATCAATCCCCAAACGCCAAAGAATCGTTCACTAACAAGCAAGACCACGAATGTATAAAAAATCGGCAAGTCTGTTTTGCTAGACATTAATTTTGGGTTCAGTACATAAGATTCGATCAGATGCACAACCAAAATCGTCATCAGGATATAAACAACATCTCTGATTCCTCCTTGTGAATAAGCAATGAAAGATAGAGGAATACAAGAAATAATAACGCCTGCTACTGGGATCAGACTTAGAATGAATATCATAATTGCTAAGCTCAGCAGTTGGTGAAAGCCAAATGCGGCCAAGGCAATAGTTGTGAGCAGGGTGTTTAAAAGAGCAATAATAAATTGAGCTTCTAATACTAAACCAAATGTATTGACAAACTTATCGGCGAAATAATATAGATCTTGAAAGAACCAAGAAAACTCACTTTTTAGAAATAACCGTGAGAAAAAAATCGTTTTTTGCTTTTCAATCATAAAAAAGAAACTTAAGATGAACGACATAGCGAACGCCACTGCCAGTTTTCCTATATCTTGTAAATAGCCAAGCGCAATTGACGCGCCATTTTGAAGCTGTTCAAAGAAATCGTTCCGCTCGATATAATTGTGGATGTATTGTAAAACTGGATCTGCATCTTTTGGTTGATGCTCGTAAAAATCAATAACAGATTGGATCATATCGAATGTTTGATGAATAAGCATCGGGATATACTTTGTGAATGCCAGATAGATAAGATAAACGATCAATGTATAAATCATGATGGCTAAAATACCTGTAGGGATTCGGACAAATCGCTGAATGATTTGAACAAGGTGGATCATCAAGTAAGTAAAGATAAATGTGAGTAAAATGGTTGTAATCATACTTCTTACTAAGAAAAGTACAAAAATGACAGATAATAAAACAGTGAGGCGGCGTATTTTTTCATTCGCCAAAAAACGCTGATAAACGGACAATTTGACAACCTCCAAATAACAAAAATAAACACGTTATTCATTATATGATGGAATACGAAAATAAGAAAGGGAAAGAGCAAAAAGAAAAACCGCTAAATGACGTTATCTTATGAGTTGGTTTTCCTCATAAAATCGTTCATCTAGCAGTTTCAGCCCTTTTTCTGGTCTTGATGAAAATTATCTAGCATTTTTCGGGTCAGATGTTGCAGTGTATCCAATTCTTCCTGTTCAAGCGGAAGATAAGACTTGATCTTTTGTGGAATACCTTCTGCTTGTTTTTGCAACGCAACTCCTTGAGAAGTGAGCGTAACATTTACGATTCTTTCGTCATCCGTTTCACGCTGACGCTTGATATAATTTTTTTCTGCTAACTTCTTCAGTAAGGGGGTTAGCGTACCAGAATCCAGACACAAATCATTTCCTAGCTCTTTCACTGTAGTCTTTTTCTTTTCCCATAAAACTAGCATCACAAGATACTGGGTATAGGTAAGATCCAGCGGTTTGAGAAGGGGAGTGTAGTGCCTGATGATCTCCTTAGAGGCGGCATATAAAGGAAAACATACTTGATTAGCTAAATATAGATCTTCCATTTTTCCACCTCCGCTGTTTCACTATAGTGTATCATAGCGGATTTACACAAAAAAGTCTATTCACTAACAGCTTTCAGAGTAACTTCGATATTTCCAGCTGTCGCTTTTGAATAAGGGCACACTTTATGTGCAGCTTCTAATAATTCTTGGGTTTCTTCTAGAGAAAGGCCTTCGATAGATCCTTCAATCTCTACGCCTAAGACAAAGCTCATTTCACTTTCGGAATAAAGAGAAACTTGTGCGCTGACAGTAGAAGCGCCAGAAATATTTTTTTGTTGTTTAATCAACTCCAATGCACTGTTGAAACAGGCACTGAAACCAGCTGCAAACAATTGTTCAGGATTTGTTGCGTTTTCAACACGTTTACCAGGAGCTGCAATATTTAATTCGAATGTGTGATCAGGATTATGGACTTCTCCAGAACGTCCGCCTGTGTTGATCATTTTTGTAGAATACATTTTTTTCATAAGATTACCACCTTTTATTATATTTGATGCAATTAGATTGTACACAATTTAATTATAAAAAGCAAAGAAATTGATTATTCAAGAAAAAAGAGAAAGCACATGGAACAAACTTGCTTCCTCTAATAAGAATATTTACAAAAAAATATCAGTGACAAGAACTAATCCCATCATAAACTTTACATATATTTTTCAAAAAGTTGTTTTCTTTCTTCAAAACTTACTTCACGATGAACCTGATGAAGCATCCATAAATAACCAAAAGGATCCCTGAACATCGAATTGGTCACACCAAAGTCCATCATTTCTGTCATTTCTTGGATCTCTACACAGCCATTTCGTAATGCTTTATTATGTGTGTCCTTAATGTCAGAGACGATGATATTGAACCAGATCGTATTTGGATGTTCAGCAGTAGGGGCAGTCAGACCAAGGGGCGGATTGTCATCCAGCATATGGAACCGCGTGCCATACAAGGAAAAATGACTTCATTATTGCCTCTAGGATACTCTGTTGCCTCAATCAGTTCTATTTCATCAAAGATCGTTTGATAAAGTTTTAGAGCTTTCAAACTATCATTTAATACAAAATCGATTTCTGTTCCTTTATGCATAAAATTCTCCTCTCTTTTTCAATCGAACATTTACTTACTTCTTCTATTATTATACCAGTTAAAGAAAACGCATTCAAAATAATAGGGTTGATTACTTACCAACTCATTCGATTGGATGATAAGTAAATCCGCGTCCCATTACTTCTGCTACGCTGTTGACAATGACAAAGGCGCTTGGATCAATTTCTTCTATCAGAGGTTTCATTCGAGAGAATTCATGATCGGTCACAACGATCAATAACACTTCTTTTGACTTTCGGTTATAGCCGCCTTTTGCCTCCAGCAAGGTAAGCCCGCGTCCAATTTCAGCACTTAAGCGAAGGCGAATGTCTTCCAAAGAATGTTCGCTCATAACCATGACGGATTTCTTCCGATTGATCCCTGTTTCGATATAGGTCATGACGATTGAAGTGATTGCAATAGATAAGATAGCGTAAAGAAATTCTTCTATTCCAAAAACAAACAGATTGAGAGAAACGACGAAAGCATCTGTAAGAAACAGGCCGATCGAAGTGTTCAAGTGGAAATATTTTTTAAAAATGAGGGGAGGGATCGTCGTGCCACCACTGGAAGAGTTATTTTTATATAAGATGGCCACTCCTAAAGCAAAAATCGCACTTCCAAAAATGACAGATAACAACCGATCTGAAGTAATCATCATCTCTGGTACTACCGCGATGATCAAAGGAAAAACTAAGCTTCCAAAAAGCACTTTGAAAAAAGGTTTTTTACCTAAAAACAGAAGAGCTAGCACTAACATAGCGATATTCAATACTAAAATGACTATAGCACGGTCAAAACCGAAAGCAGCTTCCAGTAATATTCCTAGTCCGCTGACACCACCAGCAGCGATATGATGAGGCCCTAAAAACATATTTATAGCGACTCCTAATATAAAGAGGGCAAAAATAATTTTGGCATATGTCCATATAAATTGTCTTGTTTCTTTCATTTATCCACTTCCTTTAGTTGATTAATAGTATTCTTATCTTATTATAACTTATTTTTCACTATAAGTTAACTTCGTTTAAGAAAAAAATTAGGCTTGGCTAATTTAGGAAACTCATCTTATCTGAAATCACTCGATCAAGCAAAAACTCTTAAAAAACTTTTTCGATTAGGAGGATCGAATATAGAGAGCAGAGAAACAGATAAACTAAGATAATTATAGAACTCGAAATAGGTAGAAAATAGATTCAAAAACTTTTAAAAGTTTTTGGATCTATCTGTTGAATTCGCTTAAAAGGTAATAGAAAAGTGCCAAAAAAACTGTTACCGATAACATTTTTGAAAGCGTTGTCTTTTCTATCTCTATCACTTATAGTGAGGACGTAATATTAAATCGCAAGGAGGAAATCAATGGACACAGCTGCAATTTATCATCGACCGGAAAGTGAATATGCATTTCTATATACGAATACAAAATTCCGTATCCGGCTTCGTACTCGGAAGAATGATATCAAAAAAGTATATGTGTTAAGCGGAGATCCGTATACCATAACAACTGAAAAATGGTATCAAAAAGAACGACCAATGAAAAAGTGTTTAAGTACAAATGTTCATGATTATTGGGAAGTTGAATTGACAAGTGAAACAAGACGATTACAATATGCGTTCCATGTTATTGGAGAAGACAGCACGGATTGTTTCTATGGTGATCAAGGTGTTTTTCCTTATCGAAAAAATGTGATTGCTGAACCAAATTTTTATTTTCGAATGCCTTATTTCCATCAAATTGATCGCTTCGTTGTACCAGAATGGGTGAAAGAAACAGTATGGTATCAAATTTTTCCTGAAAGATTTGCAAATGGGGATAAAGCAAATGATCCCGATCATACTTTGGCTTGGGGAAGCAAAGATCCAGATCGTGAAGATTTCTTTGGCGGGGATTTACAAGGTGTGATGGATCATCTGGATTATTTGACAGACCTGGGTATCAACGGAATATACTTTTGTCCCATATTTAAAGCTACATCCAATCACAAGTACGACACGATCGACTATTATGAAGTCGATCCCGCGTTTGGAGATAAAAAACTTTTAAAAAATTTAATTGATGAAGCACATAAAAGAGGGATACGTATCATGTTTGATGCTGTATTCAATCATATGGGAATCCATTCGCCCCAATGGCAAGATGTACTCGAAAACGGAGAAAAATCAATCTATAAAGACTGGTTCCATATCCGCTTTTTCCCAGTAGATTCCTATCAGATGACTGATGTGCCAGAAACTGCTGAAAATATCCCATATGATACTTTTGCATTTACTCCATTCATGCCCAAACTAAATACAGCAAATCCAGAGGTTCAAAAATATTTATTAGATATTGCCACCTATTGGATAAAAGAATTCGATATTGATGGATGGCGACTAGATGTTGCTAATGAAGTGGATCATCATTTTTGGAAAAAATTTAGAGAAGAAGTTACAGCCATCAAACCTGATATCTATATCCTGGGAGAGATCTGGCATTCCTCACAGGCCTGGCTGCAAGGGGATGAATTCCACGCAGTAATGAATTACGCATTTACAGATTCAATTAAAGATTATTTTGCAAAAAAGAAAATTACAGCTTCGCAAATGGTCAGTGGAATGAATCATCAGCAAATGCTTTACAGAGATCAGGTGAACGAAGGGACATTTAACTTATTAGATTCTCATGATACTGCAAGGATCTTAACTCTTTGTAATGGGAACAAGGAATTGATGAAATCTGTGATGACTTTTATGTTTCTTCAAAAAGGATCTCCATGTATCTATTATGGGACAGAAGTAGGGATGACTGGTGGAGAAGACCCGGATTGTCGAAAATGTATGGTCTGGGAAAAAGAAAAACAAGATCTAGAACTGTTTGGTTTTATAAAAGAACTCGTTTCTCTTAGGAAACAGTTGTCTAAGATTCTTTCTGAAGGGGCTACCCAATGGTTAATAGTAAATGATCGTGAAGATAAGCTCTATTTTGTACGTGAACTAGAGGGGCAGATTATCCATATTTACTTCAATCAGTCAGCAGAACCTTGGATAGTAGAACAGGAAAATGAGGTTATTCTTAGTCAAAATTGTCAGTTATTAGAAGATGGGAAAGCAGAGATACAGCAATACGGATTTTTGATTATGTGTTGAAAACTGTTACCGGTAACAGTAAGAAAGCGTTTGCAAATAAAGATTTGTGCCCATTATAATAGTGGTGTAACAGCACGTTGAATACACAGGAGGAAATGAAGATGAAAAAAAGAAGCGCGAAAAAGTTAGGTTTAGGGTTAGTCTCTTTAGGAATCTTAGGCGGATTAGCGGCTTGTGGCAATGGTAATTCTTCAGCAGAAGGGGAAGCGGAAGAAGGGAAAACGTTAACAGTCTCCGTTGATTCTGGATATAAAGATTATATAAACGAAATAAAAGATACATTCGAAAAAGAAAACGATGTGAAGATCAAGCTGGTAGAAAAGGACATGTTCGATCAGTTAGAATCATTAGCGTTAGATGGGCCTGCTGGAAAGGGACCTGACGTTATGATGGCAGCATATGACCGGATCGGTGCGTTAGGACAGCAAGGACATCTGGCGGAAGTAAAACTGGGAAATGAATCAGCTTACGATGAAACAGACAAAGCCCAAGTGACTTATGATGGAAAAATCTATGGAGAACCTGCAGTAATCGAGACCCTTGTTTTGTACTATAACAAAGATTTAGTCGATACAGCACCAGCGACGTTTAAAGATTTGGAAAATCTATCCAAAGACAGTCGTTTTGCTTTTGAGTCAGAAGCAGGAAAAAATACAGGATTTTTAGCTAAATGGACTGACTTTTATTATTCCTATGGTTTGATTGCAGGTTACGGTGGCTATGTATTCGGTGATGATGGTACAGATCCTTCTGATATCGGTTTGAATAATGCAGGTGCTGTAGAAGGAATTTCTTATGCAACAGATTGGTTCCAAAATGTTTGGCCTAAGGGAATGCAAGACATAAAAAGTGCAGGAGACTTCGCCAGCCAGCAATTCATGTCCAACAAAACTGCAGCAATTATTGACGGCCCATGGCAAGCGCAAACATACAAAGAAAACAATATCAATTATGGTGTTGCAAAAATTCCTACTCTAAACAATGGACAGCCTTATCAACCATTTGGCGGAGGAAAAGGATGGGTAGTCAGCAATTATGCTAAAAATAAAGATCTCTCTCAAAAATGGCTCGATTATGTAACGAATCAGGAGAATCAAGAGAAATTCTTTGAAATGGTAAATGAAATCCCTGCAAATCAACAAGCTCGGGAAACAGCCAAGGCTAAAAACGATGAATTAACAACAGCTGTGATCGAACAATATGAAACAGCTCAAGCAATGCCAAACATCCCAGAAATGGGTGAAGTTTGGACAGGTGCAGAAAACTTGATGTTCGATGCAGCATCAGGTTCAAAAACACCAAAAGAATCCGCAGATGAAGCAGTGAAAACAATCAGTGAAGCCATAGAACAAAAATACTGATTAAAATGATAACCGTCCATTTTTATAAAAAAATGGAACAGGTGCTTCAGATAGAGGTGGCAAGAGCGAGATGGAAAATTATCTTGTTCTTGTTGCCATTATCTTAAAAGTAGTTTGCGGTTTAGCAAGTTTAGAGGGGGCATTCAGATGCAGCAAGATAAAACAAGCCAGATCAACGAAAAAAAAATCACGCTTTGTTCACTTATTCCGGGGATGGGGCAGTTTGTAAATGGCCAAACTTTTAAAGGTATCGTTTTTTTCGCAATATTCGTCCTATTCATTGGTCAGATGTTCTTGGGCGGATTTCATGCATTGATAGGATTGGTTACTTTGGGAAGTATACCAATGGAAGATCATTCATTATTTATTTTGATTGAAGGCACTTTGCAATTCATCATTACAATCATTTTCTTGATTTTTTACGCTTTGAATCTTCTAGACGCCTATCGAGTAGCAAGGATGCGTAAAGAAGGGAAAAAAATCAATCGAACGATGAAGGAAGTCATACATAATATAGGTGATGAAGGTTTTCCTTATCTATTGACACTTCCCGCGTATCTTCTCATGATTTTTACCATCATTTTCCCAGTCTTAGTCACATTATTTACTGCATTTACCAATTATGACTTTAATCATATTCCACCAGCCAGTTTGATTGATTGGGTAGGGGCTAAAAACTTTTTTAGCATCTTCTTCTTGAGTTCATATCGCAATACTTTTTTTGCAGTCTTTTCATGGACCGTAATCTGGACGTTATGTGCAACAACTTTACAAATCACCCTTGGTATTCTCACAGCGGTTGTTGCTCACCAAAAATTTATTAAATTTAAACGTATTTTCGGTATCATTTTCTTATTACCGTGGGCGGTCCCAGCGTTTATTACTATCATGAGTTTTTCGAATATATTCAACGATAGCGTAGGTGCCATCAATACTCAAGTTATTCCTTTCATAAACCAGCTTCCATTTGTAGATATCAGTGCAATCTCTTGGAAAACGGACCCGAACTGGACTAAAGTGGCAATCATCTTAGTTCAAGGATGGTTAGGATTTCCCTATATCTATGTAATGGTTACAGGGATTTTACAGTCGATTTCTGAAGATTTGTATGAAGCAGCAAAAATCGATGGAGCAAATGCATGGCAACGTTTCTCAAATATCACACTGCCAGCTGTATTTCTAGTTGCGGCACCAACGTTTATTACCCAATATACTGGGAATTTCAATAATTTTTCTATGATCTACCTATTTAACAATGGAGGGCCCGGAAGCGTGGGTGGAGGAGCTGGTTCTACAGATATCCTGATTTCATGGATTTATAAACTTACGACTGGAACTTCTCCGCAGTATTCTATGGCTTCAGCCATTACGTTGATCATCTCCATCATCGTTATCTGCGTATCTTTGCTAGTGTTCAAAAAGACAAATGCGTTCAATATGGGGGATTAAACAATGAAAAAATTTCATTCGAGTGCACGATTCCAAAAACGGCTTTCTCACTTTTTTACTTACTTTTTTCTTTTACTGTTATCAGTCATTATTATCTATCCACTTTTGATCACAGCAAGTACTGCCTTCAAGTCAGGAAACATTGCGGCTTTCAGTTTGGATTTTTCAAGCGACTGGACTTTAGGGAATTTCACGCGACTGTTCAGTGAAACACTTTACGGGACGTGGTATAAAAATACGTTAATCATCTCTGTCCTAACGATGATCGTACAAGTAACTGTAGTAACTTTAGCTGGCTATACGTATAGCCGTTATCGTTTTATCGGACGCAAATCAAGTTTGATGTTCTTTTTAGTGATTCAGATGGTACCGACTATGGCAGCATTGACTGCCTTTTATGTCATGGCTTTCTTATTAGAGGCACTAGATAAGTATTGGTTCTTGACGATGATTTATATAGGCGGTGGGATTCCAATGAATACTTGGCTGATGAAAGGATACTTTGACACAGTACCAATAGATTTAGATGAATCTGCTAAACTTGATGGGGCAGGGCATTTCAGGATTTTTTTCCAGATTGTATTACCTCTTGTCAAACCAATGCTCGCCGTTCAAGCATTATGGGCATTCATGGGACCTTTTGGCGACTTCATGCTAGCGAAGTTCCTGCTCCGAACACCTGAAAATCAGACTGTTGCTGTCGGCCTGCAAACATTTATTTCTGACGTGACAAATCAAAGGGTCTCCCTCTTTGCTGCTGGAGCAATTTTGATTGCTTTACCGATTTGTCTATTATTCTTCTTTTTACAAAAGAACTTTGTTACCGGCCTGACATCTGGCGGGACAAAAGGATAGGAGCAGAGGATCATGCAAACATTTCCGTTAAATTATTTTTCCACTTTACGTACGCCAACTCAAGTGTTTGCGGGACGCAAACTATTATCATGGCCCAAATTTTTCTTGATATTTGTATTTTTAGTTTCCTTGATGGTCATGCCTGTGACTCTTTTTTATGCCAATCAGATCCAAGGGATTCCATTAGAACAATTTCTATCCGTTCATTCGTTGATCGATGAACAAGGAACCAAAAAATTTTCTGAACTTGAATTATCTGAAACTGGGTTACAATCATCGCAACAAACGATAGCTGTGACCCCTGAAATTTTGGTAGGTGTGTCTTTATCTGAGAAACAACAATCCGATCATGGAACTTTTATTGATTTTGAGAAGGAACAATGGGTGATCCAACAAAAGGATAAATCTGGTATACGCCGCTATACGATGAATTATAGTCCATCTTTCCAACCGGATTCTGTACGTACGCCGGAAGATTTCCAACGATTTTTAGAAAGAGAATTTTATGCCAGTAATCGTCCAACAATCATTTTATCTTATAGTTTAAGTCTTGGTCTTGTCCTATTTATCATGACGAGTCTCATTTTATTCGGTGCTTCCTTTTTCTTGTGGATGACAAGAAAAAGCCAACTCTCATCCATTCATACATTCAAAGAGAGTGCAAATTTGATGCTGAATGTGATGGGGATAGGATCCATGGTAGCAGCAGTTGTAGGGTTTATCCACTTTGACTTTATCTTGATGCTAAGTGTCCAAACAATGATAACTGTCTTGCTGCTTTTATGGGTTTTTGCTAAGACAAAATTCAAAGATAAGCGTGTCGAATGACAAGTTTAAGTGATTTGTGCGACAATGAATGTGAAAAAAATGAAAAATAAAGTAGTTTTTGAAAAATTTCTGAAAAAATTAAACTTCTTAGTTGATTCTTTTCTTTTTTAGTATTAACGTAATAGGGTAGTTTTTTTAAGGAGGAAAATCATGTTAGAGAAAACTTTATACAACCAATTATTTTCACGTTCTTTCTCGCTCCCTGTCGAAGTAAATTATTGGGACGGTACAACGAAACAATACGGAGATACGGACACTCCTCCCCAAATCAAAATCAATATCCATGAAGAAATCCCAATGAAAGAGATTACAAGCAACGCTTCTTTGGCACTAGGAGAAGCCTATATGGATCATCGAATCGAGATCGAGGGAAGTATCCAAGCATTAATCAACGATGCTTATCAGCAAGCAAACAGCTTTTTACGAGGAAAAGATTATCTAAAATGGCTGCCAAAGAAAGAAAAACATACAAAACAAAAAAACAAAGAAGATATCCATGCGCATTATGACTTAGGTAACGACTTTTATAAACTTTGGCTAGACCCAACTTTGACTTATTCTTGTGCCTATTTCAACACACCTGAAGATACGTTGGAACAAGCACAAATCAATAAAGTCCATCATATTTTAGACAAACTCTTTATCAAAGAAGGCGAAACGTTGCTTGATATCGGTTGCGGCTGGGGAACATTGATGTTCACTGCTGCCAAAGAATATAACGTCAAAGCAACTGGGATTACTCTAAGTGAAGAACAATACGATTTGATCACAAAAAAAATCAAAGAAGAACATTTAGAAGATAAATGCCGTGTATTATTAATGGATTACCGTGAACTAAAAGGCGAAATGTTTGATCATATCACAAGTGTAGGTATGTTCGAACATGTAGGTTCTGAAAATCTTGAAGGTTATTTCAAAGTCGTAAAAGATTTATTGAAACCAAAAGGAACAGCTTTGATCCATGGAATCAGTCGACAACAAGGCGGTGCGACAAATGCTTGGATCAATAAATATATTTTCCCTGGCGGTTATGTTCCTGGGGTTACTGAATTAGTTGATAATATTACAAAAAACGATTTGCAATTGATCGATTTAGAAAGTTTGCGTCGTGACTATCAATTGACATTAGAGCATTGGACAAAAAATTTCCATCAAGTCCAAGATCAAGTCACGAAAGAAATGGGGGATTCCTTCTATCGAATGTGGGATCTATATTTACAAGCTTGTGCAGCGTCATTTGAGTCAAGCAATATCGATGTAATTCAATATTTGCTTGTTCAACCTGGAAATAATGATATCCCAATGCATCGTGCATAATTGATATAAAAAGGCAGTTTAAAAGCTATTTAATTATTTAATAAATGGAAGCTAAGTTTTATGATGCTCCCGAAGTGAGATTTTAGTCTAACTTCTAGGGTTGTCTCTAAAGCTTAGCTTCTTTTTTATTTTCATAATAATAACGTTGTTCTTTAATTTTTAAACATGACAGAAATTTTTTTCTTCGTTATACTTTTATAGAATACTATTTTATAATAAAGGAGATAAAATCAATGAAGAAAACTGTTATTTATACTAGTTTATTTGCGGCTTTGTTTTTAGCTGCTTGTCAATCAAACACCAATCAAGGAACATCTGGGAATACATCTTCAAGTAGTGAACAACGCTCTTCTCAGGTATCGGAATCCTCAACAAACGCAAGTACATCTTCGTCTAGCCAAACAAAGAATTCGAGCGAGGCAATGGGCCAGTCAGCTATCAAAGTGTCTGCAGCTCGTGCGATTGAATTGTTTAAAGATAAGTATCCAGATACTGCTATTACTAGTTTGGAACTAGATAGTGATTGGGGATCTTACTTCTACAAGATAGAAGGTGTCGATGATCAAAAAGAATATGAAGCAAGAATTGATGCTCAGAATGAAAAAATGGAAACAGAGAATCCAGAAACGCTAGATCGAGAGGATCAAAATGGTCAAAAGAAAAAAGAAGATGGTCTAGCTGTTGATAAATTAATTACAATTGAGGAAGCAGCAAAGATTGCTGTCGATAAAGTAGGAAGCGGTACAGCAACAGATTGGGATCTGGATAAAGATCTAGGTACTACTTATTGGGAAGTCAAAGTACAAAATGGTAATCAAAGTACATCAGTCAAGATCAATAGTGAAACAGGGGAAGTACTATCAACCGAACAGGATGATTAAGAATTTCGTTGAAAAACAAGAGTTGATTTTTCTTTTAGTCATGATACACTAGATAAAATAACTTGTTTGAAGGAGCGATTTACTTGAGTTTAGAAACGACCTTTGCCAATCATACCTTTGCTAACCCTTTTATGAATGCATCTGGTGTACACTGCATGACTACCCAGGAATTAGACGAGCTGGCTCATTCAGAAGCAGGAGCATTTATCACTAAGAGCTGTACAATCAATGAACGAAAAGGAAATACCGAACCACGTTATTTTGATGTTCCTTTAGGCAGTATCAATTCTATGGGGCTTCCAAACTTAGGCTTTTCTTATTATCTAGAGTATGCTCTTGCGTATGAAAAAGCGCAGAAAAAACCAAATCAACCATTATTTTTTTCGATCGCCGGGATGAGTGTCCAAGAAAACTTGGAAATGCTTGGGGAAATAGAAAAAAGTGGATTCAAGGGGATTACTGAACTAAATTTATCTTGTCCAAATGTGCCTGGTAAACCACAACTAGCTTACGATTTTGAGGCCACTTATGAAACATTGAAAGAAGTATTCAGCATCTTTTCTAAGCCGTTAGGGATCAAATTGCCTCCTTATTTTGATTTTGCTCATTTTGATCAGATGGCAGATATCTTGAATCAGTTCCCGTTGACATATGTCAATGCTATCAACAGTGTGGGTAACGGGTTGTATATCGATACAGACAAAGAAGCAGTGGTCATCAAACCAAAAGAAGGGTTCGGCGGCATTGGGGGAGAGTATATCAAGCCGACCGCTTTAGCAAATGTCCGCGCTTTTTATACGCGTTTGAAACCAGAAATCCAAATCATTGGTACAGGTGGGATTCGGACAGGACAAGATGCATTTGAACATCTGCTATGTGGCGCAAGCATGTTACAGATTGGTACAGAGCTTCATAAAGAAGGGCCGGAAATTTTTTCTAGAATCATAAAAGAATTAACGCAGATTATGTCAGAAAAAGGATATACGTCAATTGACGAATTTAAAGGCAAATTACGCAACATTTCATAGCAAAAAGACGAAGGTCATGATTGATCTTCGTCTTTTTTTATAAAAAACACTCGTCTGTTCATTCATGTGCAAGCGTACTCATTGTATGTTAGACGAACTTGTGGGAAAATAACAGGGGCAAAAAGGAGGATACTATGAAAGATGCAACAGAATTAGCGAAAGGACTTAAAGAAAAAGAATTTAGTTTTCAAGAATTAGCTGATGATGTACAGAAAAAAATAAAAAAACAAAATCATGAATTGAATGCGTTTGTTGCACTTGAACCATTCGAGAATAGTTCCACTGAACGATTGATTCCCCAGTCAGAAAAAGGACCATTGGCAGGTATTCCATTCCCTTTAAAAATGCTCGGTCAAGAAAAAAAGGGATGGCTAGCTACTTCAGGATCTCGTTTATTTGAAACACATCGAGCTTCTCATACATCCAATTATGTACAGCAAGCAGAAGCGATAGGGCTAGTTCCTTTTGGACAAACCAATGCGCCAGAGTTTGGTTTCAAAAATATTACAGACCCCGTCATCTATGGCCCAGCAAGAAACCCCTGGAACCTTGAATGTACACCTGGCGGATCAAGTGGAGGCGCTGCTGCTGCAGTTTCAGCGGGAATCGTTCCTTTAGCTGGCGCTAGTGACGGTGGTGGTTCTATTAGAATACCCGCTTCGTTTTGCGGATTGATTGGGCTGAAACCTTCGCGAGGGACGATGCCAGTTGGTCCATATGCTTGGCGAGGATGGCAAGGAGCTGCTATTGATTTCGGTTTGACGGTTTCTATGAGAGACACGGAGGCTTTATTTTATGGGATGAGAAGCATCCATTCCGGTGCGCCATATCAAGTATCGCCAGTTGAGTGGCAAACACATCCAAGAAAAAAACATTTGAAGATAGCTTTTTGTGTTGATTCACCGATCCACTCACAGATTAGTGAAGAGGCAGTACTTGCTGTAAAAAAAGCTGTAGATTTCCTTGAAAAAGAAGGACATGATTTGACGGAGATTCCTTACCCACTAGATGGTCGTAAACTGATTAGGTCTTATTATCAGATGAATGGCGCAGAGACAGCAGCAATGATCCACTCGATTGAAGCAGGCATCCAGCGAACTGTCAGAAAAGAAGAACTTGAGCCGATCTCTTGGACTTTGTTCCAATATGGTCAGAAACTTTCTGCCGCTACTTACATTGATTCTCTGCATGTATGGGATGAAGCAGCAATTGTCATGGAACACTTGCATCAAGAATATGATTTATTCCTTTCACCAACGACTGCATTTACTGCCCCTAAAATCAGCGAAGATTTGCAAAGTGATACGATAAGAGCACAGATGGAACACATCCATGATTGTTCTGAAGTACAAGCTTTAGAAGTTGTTTCTTCTATGTTTGAGGAAAGCTTGAAGATCACACCTTATACACAATTGGCTAATCTGACTGGACAACCAGCAATCAGCTTGCCTACTCATTTGACAAAAGAAAACATGCCTCTCGGGATTCAATTTATGTCCGCCAGAGGAAGAGAAGATTTGCTGCTTCAAATCGGCTATCTATTTGAAGCAAGTCACCAGTTCCATTTACCAAATCCATGGAAATAGCAGAAACAAGGAGAAGAAAAAATGAAGAAAAAAAGATTGTTTGCTCTAATAACTAGCGTCTTTTTTATTTTAAGCGCTTGTGGTACAGCTGCCGCTAACCAAGAAGATCACAGCTGGAGTAATGTGGAAAAAAAGAAAGAATTGGTAGTAGCAACTTCTGGCACACTATTTCCCGCTTCTTATTATAATGATCAAAATGAATTAGTTGGTTATGACGTAGACTTGGCGAAAGAGGTAGCCAAACGTTTAAATGTCAAAATCTCCTTTAAAGAATACAATGTGGATGGACAAATCACTTCTGTTTCAAAAGGAGAATCAGATTTTGCTGCGAACGATTTTGGTATCACAAAAGAAAGAGAAAAAAAATTCTCCCTTTCAGAGCCTTTCAAATATTCATTTGACAGTATGATCGTACGAAAAAAAGATGATTCAGGAATCCACTCACTTGATGATCTTAAAGGAAAAAAAGCAGCTGGCGAACCCAATACTAGCTATATGCGTTTAGCGGAAAAACACGGAGCTAAATTAGTTACTTACGATAACGCCACGAATGATCAATATTTAAGCGATGTAGCAAACGGTCGAACAGACGTTATTCTAAATGATTATTATTTGCAGAAAATGGCCGTATCTGCTTTACCAGATATCCCCGTAAAAATCTTGGAGAACGTTTATTTCAATGAAAACGAAAGTGGTTTTTTATTGAAAGAAGGAAATGATGCTTTGAAAAAGAAAATCGATGGCGTATTAAAAGAGATGAAAGAAGATGGGACGACAAAGAAAATATCTGAAAAATATTTTCAAACTGATGTTTCAGTCAAACCGAAAGAAACGATGACTGAGTCGGTGAGTGATTGATGTACTTTCCTCTCATTGATTTTTCCCTCATGTGGACTTCACTTCCTTTCGTACTGCAAGGCTTGGTATACACATTAGGGATCGGCTTCGTGTCTTTTGTTTTAGGAAACTTGGTAGGGTTGCTTTTGACAGTTCTAGGTCTTTTGGATTGGCTACCTCTGAATGTATTTATTCGTTTTTATTTATCGTTCTTTAGAGGTATTCCCGCACTAGTCTTGCTGTTCTTGTTATATTTCGGGTTACCTTATCAATTAAGTGCCTTAACGGCTTCAGTCATCTGCTTCACGATTACCAGCAGTGCATTTATTGGTGAAATCTATCGAGGATCACTAGCAGGCGTTTCTTCAGGTCAGTGGGACGCTGGTTTAGCTTCTGGTTTTTCTTTCTTTGGGGTATTGAAATATATCGTTTTACCGCAAGCCTTTCGAATCTCGGTACCGGCACTCAGTAACGTAGCTATGGATTTAGTGAAAGGTACCTCATTAGCGGCAACGATCACAGTGCCAGAAATATTTCAAAAAGCAAAGATCATAGGTGGTCGGACATTCGACTATTTTTCTCTCTATATTTTAGTTGCACTGATTTATTGGATCATTTGTATCGGGATCGAAAAAGTGCAACAGTATTTAGAAAAACGTTCCGTCCATCAGTCAATCTGAAAAATAGAAATGGTGCTAACGTGACAAGCATCATTTCTATTTTTGTTTCTTGTGTATTCTGTCTAGTATTTTAAAATCATTTCATGTAAAATGTAAGACGAAAATATGTTCGGAGGTAAAAACATGAAGACCCCGCTAACCATCGAAATAGAATCCTCATTATACCAATATTGCATCGAGCAGGGCGGCTTAGTCGTAGAAGAAGTCACGATGCCTGATGACCAAGGAATTGTAGATACGCTTAGCTGCTTGACAAAATTTGATGGCAGCCGAGAATGGCGATGCTATGAGCTGAAAGTGACAAAAGCAGATTTTCGTTCTACAGCCAAACTGTCATTTGTCGGGCATTATAATTATTTTGTTTTGCCAAGTAAACTATATGAAGAAGTGAAAACAGAGATCCCTACAGGAATAGGTGTACTAGTATATCGCCCGTACACGATCGAAGAGGAAATGCCTGCATCTGGTACATTTATGATTGCGAAAAAAGCAGCAAAGAAGGAGCTTGCTGTACCGGAAGAAGCTTTGACAAACCGTTTTATGGCTTCTTTATTCAGAGAAGTAAGAAAAGCAAAGCAAATGGAGCGAGGCGTAAAATATTTTCCAACAGATCAATTGTACAAAGAATTGAAAAGACGTTCAGAAAACCAAGATCCCTTTTCTAACGAACGATACTATGAACGATTTTTAGAAGAAATAGCTAGTCAGGCAATCAATGAGTTGCAAGAAGAAGTTGCTGCGCTTCAACATGATTATGAATACTTAAGGCAACAACAGCAGATCCGGCGGTTGCCCACAGAGCCATTGGAGTGAAAAATATGTACTATCCTTATTTAAGAGGAAAACAATTTGACCTATTAGCATTAAAAGAAGCATTGTCGCGAGGATTGCTCTCCAATAAAATCCAACCGGTAATCGAACCAGTACGTGATTCCGCTACGCTTAAAAACGTGATCGAATTATTTCAAAAAAAGCACCATCCAATCGCTGTAATCCAAAATCCCCAAGTAGGACAATTCAAATTATTCGATCAGCATGTGCACAGTTGGACAGTCAAGGAACATAGCTCTGTCGTCTCTGCACAGATTTTAACGCCAGAAAATCTTAACGACGTACTGGATTCACCTCCAACATTTCTTGTATTCGATGGACAACACTATCCAAAAGACGCAGAGGTGTGGAAACAGCTGGCAGGAGTCGATTCGAAATTCTTGATACCAGATGCTAGTCGCTTTCGCATCTGGCTGCCCGAAAATAAAATTGTGATCCGTGACTCTTTTCGAACGAGAAAGCATGTTGAAAGTTATACAGATAAAGCAGACGATTTTTTTAGTGATGACTATCTTTTTTTCCACGAAGACGGATATAGTGGATTTTCTGATTTCACGATCGAAGGCAGCCGTTATTTCGATAAAGGGTTTCCTAGCCGAGCGCTTGCTATCCATCTAACGTATATCGATGCTTACGGTAATATCCGCGTAAAGCATTTTGTCTCTGACAGTAATGATTCCGCTAAAGATCAAGCATTGAAGTTTCTTGAAGCAGGAGATAAAATGAAAAAATGGATCATGCGTCACCATCATCAGCTCTTAATCACATCAGGAATGATTGAATTACTGGCTCTCTACCAGCAACAAAAATTTCCAGGACTCGGAGTATTGAAAAAATGGTCCCTAATGCATCATTTGGAACTTATCAGTCAACTACTGGATCATCCAAAAAATTGGCTTAGAAGTTATTCAAAAGTTCCTGAACTGTATGAAGTGATTCAAAAATTAGAGAATATAAATGAAAAAGAAACAGAAAAGAGGTAACTGGATGTGTATATTCGGCTAGCAAGAAAAGAAGAAGTAGAAGAAGTGGTAAAAATTATTGATGCTGCAGCGGAATTTATTGCTTCGCAAGGCTCTCCCCAATGGCAGAACGGGCAGAAACCAACAAAAGAAACGATTTTGAACGATATTGAAAGAAAAGAAAGTTATGTATTAATAGTCGAAGATCAAATTGTTGGAACAGCTGCATTAGTCTCAGGCGTGGATCCCGTTTACACAAAAATAGATGGTAGTTGGAAAGAATCAACTGGTCCTTATTTATCGATTCATCGTGTTGCTTTAGCAGAAAGTACTCGAGGAAAAAAACTAGCAAAACCGTTCTTAGAACATTTGTTGACGATTGCAGCCAGCAAAGATATTCAAGATGTCCGTATCGATACTTATCCAGCTAATGAACCGATGGAAAAGACCATCTATTCTGCTGGATTCACTTATCAAGGAATGATTGAATTCCCTTTTGAACATGGTGAAAGAAAAGCGTATCAAAAAATAATCAAGTGAGTATAAAAGCATCTTCACAAGGATGAAGACTTAATAATATGAAAAAACAACTAGCTGATTGCTAAGAGATTGGGACAGTAGTGGTGAGCTTCAAGAAATAATTTTCGAAGAAGCTACTTCTGAAACACCGTTCATCGAGAGGTCGTGACACCATTTTTGTCGCGGCCTCTCAGCTTATCTTATGGCTATTTAGCTAATCTGTTTCTATCAATAATCCTTTTTTTATTTTATCTACTGCTTCTTGGAACGCTCCATCGTTTGATACGACTAAAAGTGTGGGAATAGCTGTCAACCGTTCCAGTTGAGCTAAGTCTTTCGCATAAACTGCCATTCTGGCCAAAATCTGTTCGGGTGAATCTCCACGCTTTTTCAGGCGCGATTGTAATGTTTCTTTAGAAATCGTAATAAAGATCGGACGGACTACCGTGCCAAAATACTCGTATAAATGCCAAAAACCATTTGCCGTCAAAACGGCATAACAATTTCCTTCCTTCAGTTTTTTGGTAATCTCTGCTTTGCTGGAACCATATTTATGTTGAGCATATTGATCCCACTCTGCAAACTCGTCTCGCTTGATCATTTGATTGAATGCATCGTCAGATACAAAATAATAATCCTCTTGATCTTTTTCTCCAGGTCTTGGTGATCGATTCGTGTAAGTAATGATCTTTTGTTCGGGCTGAAAAACAGCTTCTGCGAGTGAAGTTTTCCCAGAACCAGAAGGTCCGATAAACACATAGCAATAATTCATCATCATTTCTCCTTTGATATTTGAGCAACTGAAAAAGCTTTGGAAATATTTCCAAAGCTTTTGAAAGCAACGTCGCTTTTTTTGTTTATTATACCAGTAATCCAGTCACAATAGCACTTAAAAAGCTGACTAAAGTCGCTGTTAGCAAAATTTTCAATCCGTGTTTTGCGACAAGATTTCCTTTTTCTTCATTTAATCCCTTCATCGCGCCAGAAATGATCCCGATAGAAGAGAAGTTGGCAAATGAAACAAGGAAAACAGATATGATCGCTGTTGTGCGTTCAGTAAAATGGAAATGACCGTTAGCTAATTCTGTCATAGCAACAAATTCATTTGTAACCAATTTAGTCGCCATGATACTACCAGCATCCACTGCTTCTTTCCATGGGATTCCACTGATGAAGGCAAGGGGGGCAAAGATATAACCTAAGATCTCTTGGAAAGTAATACCGAATATCCCGTGAAAGATAGCATTGATCATGGCAATCAAGGCAACGAATCCGATAAGCATAGCAGCAACCGTGATTGCCACATGGAAACCATCAAGAATGTATTCTCCCAACATTTGGAAAAAGGTCTGTTCTTTGTTTTCTTCAATAATTAGTTCGTCTTCTTTTTCTTCTAATACATAGGGATTCACAATCGAAGCCAGAATATATCCGCCAAATAAATTCAAAACAAGGGCAGTGATCACATATTTAGAATCGATTAGTGCCATATAAGATCCGACGATTGACATAGACACTGTAGACATAGCCGAGACACTCATGGTGAATAAACGTTTCTCAGATAAGAAAGGTAATTCCTTCTTTATGGAAATAAATACTTCCGATTGCCCTAAAATAGCAGAAGCTACTCCATTGTAGGATTCTAATTTGCCCATTCCGTTGATTTTACTTAACCCAAGACCAACGGCTTTCATAAACAATGGAAGAATTTTGATGTAACGTAAAATCCCGATAATAGCAGAAATAAATACGATTGGCATCAATACGGAAAGAAAGAAAGGTGCACTTCCTTTATTTGCTACACCGGCAAAAACAAAGTCAACACCCTGCCCAGCAAAAGCAAGAAGATGATCAAACATTTTTGCCAATACAGAAACAACCGCTGTACCAAAAGTTGTACGTAATAATACGAAACCAAGAACAATCTGTAAAACGAACATCACAATTAGTGGTTTCAATTTGATTGCTTTTTTGTTGCTACTGATCAAATAAGCAAGACCTAATGTGACAAATAAACCAATAATACCTAATAAATAACTCAAATAATCACTCCTATTCCAAATTCCGTTTTATTTTACCTGTTTTGTAAATAAAATACTAATCTTTAGTGAAATTTTCATTACTTTTTTAGAGTAAAACGCATTCATTTTCCATTAGAATACAAAGCAACCAAAATAAATTAAAAAAACAGATAAAAGACGCTAAAAAAACTGATGTTCCATTGTTTTTTCGTATTTCAAATAGAGAGGGAAAGTAAGTGAAAGTATGAGAAATAAAATTTATCCTATTCTTGTTTTTTCTTTCAAACTGAATATCCCTCAAGAAGGGACAAGAAGTGTATCCACTTAGTAATGGCTATAAAAAAACGAAACTATTGTTTAAGCTAATGCTAATAGTTTCGTTTTCAACCTTTATAAGTGAGTTTTTTTTATTGGTAGTATAGATTTTCTGAAGGGTAAACAGGTGCGCAAGTAATATCGATTCCTAGTTTTTTCAATGTTTGTTCATCATTTTTATTGACCATCACAGTGGAGTGGGCTTGTGCTCCCTCAAGTTCAGCTAGTTTATCATAAGCAACTTGAGCGATTGGATTCGTTACTGCACTGATTGATAAAGCGATCAAAACCTCATTGATGCTTAGTGCATCCAAAGAGGAATGAAGTGTCTTTGACTTCAATCCTTGTATTGTTTCAAGAATTAATGGTGATAATAAAGGAATGTCATCTGCAATATGCGCTAAATGTTTTACTGCATTTAAGATGACTGCCGCTGACGCATCCATCAATGAGCTTGTACGTCCAGTAATAATGATTTCATCTGGTAATTCGATGGCAATCACAGCAGAAGGATCTTTTGTAGGACTTTGTGCTTGAATTTTATCTGCATAATCATGGGCAGGAACGACAACGTTTCGGTCTTCAGGGCGTAATCCGACTTCTTCCATAATCAGTTTGATTCGATTAACTGCTTCTTCGTCAATCAATCCTTTTTTGAAGTCACACTCTGTTTGGAAATAGCGGCGGATGATTTCTTGTTTAGAAGCTTCTTGGACAACCGCATCATCCACGATACCAAATCCTACACGATTCACACCCATGTCAGTAGGAGATTGATAAACAGATTCTTTACCAGTAATTTTTTCAATAATACGTTTGATTACAGGGAAGGTTTCAACATCTCGATTATAATTTACAGCTACTTTATTGTAGGCGTCAAAGTGGAAGGAATCAATCATATTGACATCCTTCAAATCGACTGTGGCTGCTTCATAGGCAATGTTCAATGGATGTTTCAACGGAACGTTCCATACTGGAAAAGTTTCGAACTTGGAGTAACCAGCTGCATGTCCTTTTTGGCTTTCATGATACAGTTGGTTCAAACAAGTAGCGAGTTTTCCGCTTCCTGGTCCAGGAGCTGTCACTACAACGATTGGTTTAGCTGTTTCAATGTATTCGTTTTTCCCAAACCCATCTTCTGAAACGATTTTTTCTACGTTGACTGGATAGTCTTCGATTTCTGAATGTTTATAGACTTTGATATTTCGTCTTTCTAGTTTATTGATAAAGACTTTCGTGGCAGGCTGGCCGCTATAGCGAGTGATAACGACACTGTTGATCAATAATCCATAACCGCGTAATTCATCAATCAGTCGCAAGATATCCATATCATAAGTAATCCCATAATCACCGCGGATCTTATTACGTTCAATGTCTCCGGCATAGACGCAAATCAGTATTTCAGCCTGATCTTTTAATTTTTGTAGCAATTTGATTTTCGCATCTTCTTCAAATCCTGGAAGTACACGTTTTGCATGTTTGTCATCCACTAGCTTTCCACCAAATTCCAAATATAATTTATCATAGTGGTTCACTCGTTCCAAAATATACGCGGACTGCTCTTCAATATATTTCTCTGAATCAAAACCAATTTTTTTCACTGGGTTCCCTCCTTAAGTACTAAAGCATTTTTTCATTTTTTTTTGGATTCGTCAACTGGAAGAGTAAAATTCCTCAAAAAAACAAAGAAAATGATTTAAACCAACTTGTCTAGATAGTTATTCATTGGTATGATAGTTTTTGATAAGGAAGGTGCTACATGAAAAAAAGACAGAAAAAGAAAAACGCATATAAACACTATATCCGTTCGATTTTTACCGGTTATGAAAAAATGCTTGAAGATCCCGAATTAGAACAATTGACGTTTACTTATTTAAACGAAGAAACGCAACTAACTCGTGATGACCATCAGCGCATTCATTTCACAACAAGAGATCTGCCTAGTAAATAAAAGAATATGATAAAAGTCATTGTATTCGATTCTGTCCTATCAGATGAATCAGATATCAAAGACTAGTTGATCGAAAAAAAGGCTGTGCCAAATTTTGGTGCAGCCTGTTTTATGGAGCATTGCCCGCTCTTTTTTATAACAATTTTTTACAGAAAATGGTACTATTGAAGTATTAATAAGTGAAAATCAGATGAGTAAGAGGAGGCAAGTAGTATGAAAGAGCCAGATACAAACACAAATTACGAGCAAGGCGAACTAGAGGAGACGAGCACGAATCAGGATACAGCAAAAGAATCGTCTTCTTTTTATGATATCAAAGAAAAAGCAAGCATGAATCTTTCCCAATTATTAGAAGATTTACAAGCTTTTGAAAAAGCTGTCCGCGAAGAAGATATTCCTGAGATCTACCGTTTGTACAACGGCAGATTGAACGAAGAATTAAAACGAAGCTCAAATGAAAATCACGAGATTGACCAATTGCTGATGCGTAAGATCCATGATCGTTTTTTGCAAGAATTTCCTTTTATGGAACAAGTAGAAAGCATCTCACCAACGATGAGCTATTACAAAATCGGCACTTATTACCATGATCGCCCTACAATTGGTATCGATGCAAGTTTGCCAGAAATTTTTGTTTTGCCTAAGATCGATGAAGAGTGGGAGAAATATTCCCAACCGGAGACAACGGACTATGACAAAAAAATCAATGAGCTAGACGCAAAGGTGATCACAGCTCAGACAGAGATCGAACGTTTAGACGAACAGATAAAAGAAATCAATCGGCAGATGACTGATTTGGACGATAATAAAGGATTCTTGAATCGTAAGAAAATCGAGGAAGAAATTCAAGAATTAGAGAAGAAGAAGCAAGTGCTATCTAATGAAAAATTAGGCTGGCTTCCTTATATCGAGACACCTGAAACAATCCAACAGCAAAAAGAAGCATTGAAACAAGAAGCAAGAGCGGACCAACTTCGCGCAGCCATCGTAGAAAAAGAGCAACGGCAAATCAGTCGCTATTTCGGTAGCAAAGAGGGGTTTGGTCAAGCAATCCATGAATTCTTGATGAATTATCTTGGTAATGAAAATCCTAATAATCAATCTAATGAAGGAGGTTCCGAGTATGAATGAACACGATGAAGCAGAATGGACAAAAAATGAATCACAGACAGAAGATCATGAAGAAACGAACACTTCATTAGAGGAACAAACCAGTAAGCCACTGGATGACACAGAAGAAGTCCTTATGCCAGAAGAAACAAAAATCCATGAAAAAGAAAAAGTAACTCCGACAAATACGGATACTTCAGAAAACACCCATGCTTATGAAGTATCTGAAAATCCCGGATATTTAGAAGGAAAAGAGCAAGATTATCAAGATATCGTCAGTTTGATTGAAACAGCGGAAGCAGAATTAGCGGATTTACGTATGAGAAAATATTTGATTGAATCAGATTTTCCCGAATTATTAGAATCATATGACCGCTTTATATTGAATGAAGAACCGATCTCAACGATTGGAAAAACAAGTCTGATCGAATATTTCACATATGAATTACTGAAACCGTTGAATGATATTGGTCTGGAACGATCAAATTCAGCTTATGACACATGGAAAACAAGACATTTCTCTATCAATTATACGTTGAATGGACAAAACGAATTAGTCTTTTCCTTTGTATTACCGACCATCGATCAACGATACCAAGTGGAATCGATGAGTCTTCTAAATGTATCACCAGAGACGATGGAAATCGATGTCCAGGATGATCGAGTGCTTTCTTTGATCCGATACTGGTCAGTTGATCGAGTATTCTCAGCAGGACAGATTACGATCTTCAATCACAAATTGAATCAATTATTAGCCCATGCTAGAATGCTTGGTTTTACAGTTAATCAGACACTACTAGACAATACGAAGCCACTTCGTTTGAACCTTCAGAGCGAATTTGAATTGACGAATGAAGTATTGGATGATATTTTTATCGTGGCGATGAAAAATCCCTCCTATGATATGGAAAAGATCAACGAAACTACTTATCAAGTACGATTAGATAAAGGACAGTCTTTAACGATAGCAACAAACGAAAAAGATCAAACGGTCTTGTCGATCTCATCTGGAGATTACCCACGATCCGTCATTGATTTCTTTATCAATTACGAATTCTTGGTTCCGTTAATGGTGAGAAAGTCCTGATTGGATAAGTTGGATTACCAGAGGTCATTCAGATAATTCTGTTCCAAAGGACTTGCGGCAGTTATCCAGAATAATTGTCACAAGTCTTTTCTGTATGTACTGAATGAACGTGAATCATCTGCTGGTGAAGGAGGAGTTACATCAAGAATGACCACAAATAAAATCGCCCAGCTTAGCTTATTGTCTGCTGCTTGTGTAGCAGGTAGGATCGCTTTTCAATTTATTCCGAATTTCCAGCCAATGACTGCTATTTTTTTATTTATAGTACTTTACTTAAGCTTGAAAGATGCGCTAATTGTCATGAGTCTTTCTATCGCAATCAGCAGTTTTTATTTTGGTGTGGGTCCATGGGTCATCGGTCAGTGGCTCAGCTATACCGTCGTTCTGGCGTTGTTTTCAATTTTCTACTCGAGAAGAACAATTCAAAGGAGTCTCTGGTTAAAAGGAACCTGCTTTTTTCTAGCAGGTATAGTTTATGGAATAGGGATGACTGTTTTCGATACGCTGTTCTATCATTTACCTCAACCTTGGGTCTATTACCTTCAAGGGGTGTCGTTTGATCCGATGCACAGTATAGGTAATGTTGTGTTCTTCCTTATTTTTCTGCCAGTCGTCAAACGTTTTTACAATCATTCAGGAGGAAAAAATGAAAAAAATAATTTATAGTCTGCTTGCAATGAGTGTCAGTGTACTCATGTTGACAAGTTGTAGTACAACCAAAACACCATCGACTTCAAACCAAAAGGAGGAAGTAAAAACATCGCAAAAAGCAACGATCACGTTACAAGAAAATGGTCAAAACTTTTTGAAAAAAGAAGTGTCTTTCAAAAAAGGAGAAACTTTACTGACTATTTTGAAACAAAATTTTGAAGTCGAGGAAAATGATGGCTTCATCACTTCGCTTGAAGGGCATTCTCAGGATGAAAAGAATCAAACCTATTGGATGTTTACTGTGGATGGGAAAAGTGCTACTACTGGGGCAAAAGAGATCGAATTGAACAATGGACAATCGGTCATTTTCAATTTATCTAAATTATAAGTTTCATAAAAACTGTTAAAGGGCGGATATTGCTACTCTTTAGTCAGTTCACTTGATGAAAGAAGGAAAAGAATATGGAAAATTTTAAAAAAAGCGGAATGTTTTCCGTAATTGCTGCTCTAGGGGCTAATATTCTAGTTGCTATCAGCAAATTTGTCGGCTATGCAATCAGTGGCAGTGCCGCCATGCTGAATGAAAGCATCCATAGTATCGTTGATTGTAGTAATCAGATTTTGCTGCTATTTGGCGATAAACAAGCTAATAAAGGTCAGAGCGACTTGCATCAATTTGGTGAAGGTCGAGCAAAATACTTTTTTAGTACGATCGTCGCAATGATGCTTTTCTTCGGTGGGGGAGCACTAGGGGTGATGGAAGCTTTTGAAAAATTGACGCATCCATCCCATGAAGTTGGTAATCCAATCATTGTCATTGCCATTTTGTTATTTGGTTTGGTAATCGAAGGAAGTTCTTTGCGTGTCGCAATGAAGGAAATCAAAGAATTGAATACTGAAAATCTTTCCACGATGCGCTTTTTGCGCGAAAGTCGACATAGTGAAATACTGATTATATTTACGGAAGACTTGTGTGCTGTAATCGGTTTGGTCTTGGCTTTAGCGGGAACAATCTTGACTTATACAACCGGGATCGCTGCATTTGATGCTATCAGCGGATTAATGATCGGTTTCTTACTGATGGGAGCTGCGATTTTCCTAGCAAAAGAATTTTATAGTCTGATCATTGGTGAAAGTGTGACAGCAAGCGATTTATCAAAAATCAAGTTAGCCTTTGAACGACCTGAGATCAGTCGGCTAATTGATATCAAAACCGTTCATTTAAGTCCAACGGAAATTTTAGTCGCTGCAAAAGCAGATATTGTTGGAAACAAAGAAAATGAAACGTATTCGATCATCAATGATATTGAAAAAAATATGCGCCAGTCTCTTCCTGACAAGAAGATGTATATATACATTGAAACAGATAAATATGACCCAAATTATTCTCACAAATAAAACGTATGTTCATGAATTGAAGCAAAAATGAGAAAAATATAATCTTGTTTTTAAATAAAACGGCTACAATTTAGCGAATTTATGTTACAATGAGTCCGCTGTTTATTTGTTGTAATTAAAGGAGATATTTTAATGAACAAAAAGAAGAGTGCGCCATGGCTTCAAGCTTTGCATGCAGTGATGCCGCTTTGTATAAGCTATATACCAGTGGGATTAGCTTGTGGAGTATTGTTGCAAAAAGTTGGATTTGACCCTCTCTTATCAGGGCTGTTATCGATTCTGGTCTTTTCCGGCGGCGCGCAGTTTTTAGTTGCATCTATGCTTACGACGCAAGCATCATTTGCAACGACATTATTGATGGTTTTCTTTTTAGAATTACGCTATACATTATTAGGAGCAAGTCTTGCCGGTTTTATGAAAAAAGAAAAGCGGACGTTTTTAGCTGTCTTTTCTCAATCACTGAATGATGAAAACTATGCGGTGAACTACTTAAAGTTCTCAACTGACCCCTCTTGGAACAAAAGAAAGGCTTTATATGTCAATTGGTTCTCAATGGCTGCATGGGCCGGTAGCAACATGATCGGTAATTTTTTTGGCTCGGTGATTCGAGTAGATGCTGACCTTGTCCATTTTGCTTTGACTGCTATGTTCATTTTTATGTTTGTCATGCAAATGAAAAACGCACTACTGATCTTTACAGGTTTGTTTTCAGGTGTATTAGGGGTAATCTTCATGGTATTATTCCAAAACACATTCGGCTTGATTGCAGCTACTGTTATTGCTTCATTTGCCGGATTCATGCTGGAGAAGGCATTTAAAAAAGAAAAAGCCAAGAAACTAAGGGATCGCGGCAAAGATGTCAATGAACCGCTCTTCAACTTCCCAGAACAGGAGGCCAACCATCATGACTAAACTATATTTGCTGTTTTTAGTTGCTTGTCTGTTCATCGTTGCGTATATCCCGCGCTTGTTCCCGATGCTTTATTTTACTCATCGAAAAGTGCCATCTTGGTTTAGTGACTGGATGAAGTATGTACCAGTAGCATTGTTTGCGGCGTTAGCTTTCAAAGATGTCTTCATTACTCATGAACATCTGGATATTGCTTGGAATATCAAAATAGCTGCAATGATTCTAGTAGCAGGTGTGGCTTACAAAACACGTTCGATGGCGTTGTCAGTTTTGACAGGACTTGCGTCTGTCTTTTTACTATCCATGCTTTAAACTGTTTTATTCCCTAAAAAACAGAGATTGCGACATAAGTTGTTCAAACTGATCTATCCAAACTGCATTTGCATCAGCCAATTGTGGATGCAAGTTCATTTGTTCGGATAAAAAGATTAGTGTTGACTTATGATGCAAGCTCTTTTTTGTTTTAAGAATTAAAGAGGGATTTGTCCTTCTATGTTTTTTTGCTATAATAGGGAAGATGTTTATTTTATGAAAGAATAGTTGAGGGAAATTAGATGAATAAAAAATTGATGCAAGGAACATTTTGGCTAACCTTTGCTAATCTTCTATGTAAAGTTTTAGGGGTAGTCTATTTGATTCCCTGGCTAAGTATGATGGGGAACAATCAAGATGGTATGCTTGCTACGACATTATACAATGTTGGCTATCTTCCATATGGATTGTTCCTGATGCTTGGTACAGTCGGATTTCCAAATGCGATTGCAAAAAAAGTAGCTGTAGCAACAAAAGAAGGAGATAACGCTGCTTGTCGGCTGATTTTTCGAAGTACGATCAATATCATGTTCGTCATCGGTATCGCCTCTGCTGCGTTGATGTATTTATTTGCTCCTTTATTAGCCGGAATCAGTCCAATCGCTAACGTTAACAACGGGATATTAGCTATCCGAAGTTTATGCCCATCTTTGGTTGCTATCCCGATTTTGAGTGCAATGAGAGGATACTTCCAAGGGAAAAACGATTTACGACCTTATGGAACTTCTTTGATTATTGAACAAGCTGTACGAGTGATCGTTATCTTGGCTGGTACTTATTACTTGCGCGTATTGACTGACGGAACCATATTAGAAGCTGTATTGATCAGTACAGTTGCTTCTTTCTTCGGTGGGTTAGCTGCGATTATCCATATGTATATCGTCGGACGCAGAAAAGACTTCTTTGAACTTAAAGACTTTTTGATTTCCAGTCGTTACTTCGAAAGAGAAAACCGATCTGCCTCTGTCTCTATCATTCGGGAAACACTACCGTTCATTTTTGTCGGCTCCGTCATTACTATCGTTCAAATGATCGACCAAGTAACGATGAAACCACTGCTTCACTTTTTCCGTCCAGAGATTGCAGATCAGCAACTGGAATTCTTATTCAGTCGTGCTTCTGTTAATCCAAACAAACTGACATTGATCCTGATTTCCATGGTAGGAACAGTTGCTATAAGTAGTTTGCCAATACTAAGCACAATGAAGAAAAAAGATCGTTTACAAATCGAAAAGACAGTAGGAGACAGTTTTTCGATTGCGTTATTGATCCTTCTTCCTTCATTGACCGGGATGTCTTTATTAGCTGGACCGTTATACACATTGTTTTTTGGTTATGATCCTGAAAGTGTTGGTTATTTCCAAATGGCTTTGTTAGCTTCTTTGTTTTTCTCATTATTCACGATCCTATCAACGATGCTTCAATCTCTGAACCACCATCGTTTTGCGATTCGACTAACTGTAGAAGCAATTATCCTGAAAGTCATCTTCCAAGTAATCGGACTAGGTCTAGTTGGCGGATACGGGATGAGCTTATCAAATGGCTTGGCATTCGGTATCGTCTTTGTTCGTGGGTATCACTTTATGTGCAAAGAATACCGAATAGCACCTTTAGCAAAAATCAGCAGTTTTTTCTTAAAAACTTTCCGATCTACCTTGATTATGCTTGCGGTATGTTTCATCATTTTCTTTTTGCTGAATCAGCGATTGCCAATGGAATCAAAAAGTTATGCAATGGTTTATTGTGTGGCTTTAGGAAGTATTGGGGGTTTAGTATTTTTATTTTCTCAATTCGGAAAAAATGGGTTCCGAATGTTGAAAAATGTTAAACATCGTAGCGGAAGCAAAGAATAGGCTAACTAGTCGTCTTTTTGCTGTCACTAGAAAAACGGCAACTCGTATGATTACGCTTGTCGTTTTTCTATTTTCCAATTTTAGTTTCATATCTAATCTTACTTATGATATAGTTATGAGGTCTGGAAAAATTCTTTGAAACGAGGAAATTAAACACATGAAACTTGCAGTAGTTACAGATAGTTCGGCGTATCTGCCGGAACGTATCAAGAACCATCCCGACTTATTCGTGATTCCAATCCCTTTGATTATGGATGGGAAAATTTATAACGAAGGAATCGATATCGAAGCGGATGAATATTATGGACTTTTAAAAAACAGTAAAGATTTTCCTACTACTTCACAACCTGTCGTAGGGGAAGTTTTGGCTTTATATGAGGAATTGAAAGAGAAAGGCTATGACACGATTTTAAGTATCCATCTTTCTTCAGGTATTTCTGGTTTCGTCAACACCTTATTTGCGATGAAAGACGATATCAGTGGAGTAACGGTCATTCCTTATGACTCTAAGATCACTAGTATGCCGATGGGACATATGGTAGAAGCTGCCTTAGACTTAAATGATGAAGGTCAGCCCCTTGATGAGATACTTGCGCATGTCGATCGAATTCGAGATAATACTTACGCTTATCTAATTGTAGATGATTTGAACAATTTAGTACGGGGAGGGCGATTGACCAATGGCGCTGCACTGATTGGTAGCCTATTGAAAATCAAACCGATCCTGACATTTTCTGAAGGAAAAATTGTTTTATTCGAAAAAATCCGTTCAAGTAAAAAAGCATTTGCTCGGGCTGAAGAAATCATTGGCAAAAGAAATAACGAAATACAACCGCCAGTCAAACTTTATGTGATACATGCAAACAATTTAGAAGTAGCGATTGCGGAAAAAGAGAAATTGCAGAAAAAGTATCCAAATGCAGAAATCGAAGTTGGTCATTTTGGACCAGTCATTGGTACACATTTAGGCGAAAAAGCCATCGGCATCGCCATTTCAGCGCAATAATTCCTTTTATTCAAAAAACATACCAAAAATATTCTAACATCAGCTTGCTCTTTATTCACGTGATAAATGTACGTGTAGAAGAGCAAGATGATGTTTTTATGTGTTTCTAACAAACAGGCTCTTTTTCTTTGCATTTCTCTCTTCAGTCATTTATAATGTCGTATATAGTTTAGTAAATTAGTAAACTACTGATTTACTAATTTACTAAAAATAGAAAGACGAGGAGTTAAAATCATGGAAATACCTACAAATTTAAAACATAAACCAGTGCTCGTTGTAGAAGACTACGATAAAGTTGATGGAAGAAATGCATTGAATACGGACGCAAAAGGTCTTTCTCTAGGTCTCGCTCAATGGAATGACCGTGGAAAAGTCGACATATCAGGCAAAGTATGGCGACATACTGGAGAAAAATGGTCTCGACAATCAGAAGAATTACCAATTACACGTATTTTAGACTTAGCGATCTTAGCTGCACAAGGAAGTTTATACTTCCAAGATGCTTATCGTTATGAAAAATTCTATGATCCAGAAAATCCAGTTGTGGACATCATTGGTTTGCAGGGAAACCGGATGACAGTCGAGGTAGATACCAAAAATCCAAAGATCGATGAAGACATTATTTTGTATTACGATACACTACAAAAAGACGGAGAACTGATTGGGGAACGATTCCGTATTTTAAAACGTCTTTTAGATGAGTTAGGATATTAATAGACAGAGATGATCAAAAGGGGAAGAGAAGTATGGAGAATTTCTCACTAACAGAAAACCGGACCTTTTCACGGCTAGAAAAGCAAATGATCTGGAAGAAACCGAAAAGTCATCGGACAAGTGTAGAAGAGTGGCGGATCGCCTCCGAAATCAAAGAAAATTGGCAAGATCCTGAAATGAAAATCAGTAACGTTCTTTTAGAAGGAGACGCCGGATCGGGTAAGACACAGTTAGCAAAAGCACTATCTGCTGATTTGCAACTTCCCTATACAAAAGTGACATGTTTTGCAGATATGGATAAATCAGATGTGTTCGGCGCCTTATTACCTGTAGTAGATTCCGATAAAGAACAAGACCAAGAATTGCTGGAAGCTATTTACCAAACAGATACACTTGAAGCTGTACTGACACTGATCCAGAACCATTACGGCATTGATTCTTTTTCTGCCAAAGAAAAATTAACAGAGTTAGTTCAAAGAATCGAAGCCGATTATCCAGATGCAATCCATTATAGTTATTATCCTTCTGAAATCGTTCGAGCGGTCGAAAAAGGATATCTATTAGAGATCCAAGAGCCGACTGTCATCCGTGATGCTTCTGTTCTTGTGGCACTTAACTCAGCGCTCGAACCAAATGGGATGTTGAATTTGCCAACAGGAATCATTCGTCGCCATCCAGATTGTATTATTGTCATTACCACAAATCGAAACTACCAAGGAAATCGACCCTTAAATGAATCCTTAAGAGATCGGATGCAGCATGCGGAAAAAATGGATCTCCCTGCCTTAGAAGTCATGGCAGAACGTGCGATGGCGAAAACCATGATTCAAAATCAAGAACTCCTTATGAAGATGGCAGAGATTATCCGTTTATTGGATGAAACTGCAAAAGCAAATGCCATCAAAGGTGTAGCAGGAATGCGTTCATATTTTTATTGGGCGAATACCTATAAGCAAGGACAAGATTTACTCCAGTCGATTTATCCAAAAGTTTTGTATAAATTATCCACTGATCCAGATGAATTGGCAATCCTTGAGCAAGCTTTGTCTGAGAGTGGATTGTTATTAGAACTTCAAGACATTTTGAGAAAAGAAAAATGGGGCTATCCTCAAATAAAACCTCAATCTGAGCATGCAAAAGGAAGAATTATCAGCGCCGAAGAAGCAAACGAACGAAACATCACTGAAGATGCTGAAGAAACTTTGCGCTTAGATGAAAAGAAACAACTGTCTGATGAAGAACCAAATGTGGAAGAAGAGAGACTAGAGAAAACAACAGAAAAAAACGAGATGCCTCCTCAAATGCAAAAAGAACGCAGGAGCGATATCGAAGGGAAAAATCAGAAGGAGCAACAACAAACAGAAGAGGATTCCCAAGAAATGTCTGCTTCTGACATGGAAACACATGATAAGGAAATCAAGAAGCAATTAAATAAAGAAGCGCGGCAAATCATGAAGGAAACGATTCATGAAAAAGAAGGTCTCATCGTTCACCGACCAGCTTTCCAAGGAAAAACGCAAGAAGCACGTGAACTACAAATGCAAGTCATGCCGATAGTAGAATCACTTAGCCGACAAATTTTAGAATTACTGGATAATGAACAAACAGAGACGTACCAAAAGGGAAAATATGAAGGACAGCGGTTTAACGCAAGTAGAGTAGCATATGGTGATTTGAGAAATTTTGACAAAAAGAACCCGCCACATGAGCAACCTTCCTTAGCGGTAGCTGTGCGGATCGATGAATCTGGATCAATGATAAGGGATAATCGGATCGAAGCGGCAAAAAAAGCAGCGATCGCCATTGCCGAATTTGCTAAGAAAGTCGATATCCCCTTGTTGATTTACGGGGATACAGCAGACCGTTCAGCAAGAGAAAAGACTTCTTTGTTTTCTTATAAAGAATTTGAAGACGGGTTTCAATGGTTAAATGAAAAATTAGTCACTATGAAACCAAGACAAAACAATCGTGATGGAGCGGCACTTCGTTTAGCAGCGGAAAAATTAAACAGACAATCCGCCACAACCAAACTGTTGCTTAATATTAGTGACGGTCAGCCAAAGGCGTTGCCAGATTATACTGGCAAAAAAGCAAAAGAGGACATCCAGTCTGTTTTGAAAGAATACGAGCGTCAAGGCATATTATTTGTTTCCGCAGCCATTGGTCAAGACAAAGAAGAGATCAAGTCAATCTACGGTGAAAGCCGTTTTGTAGATATTACTGACCTAAATGAATTTCCCAAGCAAATGATTCAATTGATTGCCCGTTATCTATGATAAAATAAAGCTCAACGAACGCACTTAGCAGATTCGTTGAGCTTTTCGTTTCTAGTTACCGGTAACAAGGATACTTCTAAAATAGAATCGGTTATAATCAAGAGGGACCGTTAAAGGAGTGAAACGATATGATACAAGAACAAAAATGGTGGAAAGAAGCAGTAGGCTATCAAATCTATCCGGCCAGTTTCAAAGATAGCAACGGCGATGGACAAGGAGATATCAATGGGATCCGCGAAAAACTTGGATACTTGAAAGATCTTGGCATCGGATTTATCTGGATCAATCCAATCTATCAATCTCCATTTATCGATAATGGTTATGACGTAAGTGACTATCAAGACATAGAAAAGCGATTCGGCACGATGGAAGATTTTGATTTATTGCTGAAAGAAGCACATGAATTAGGAATCAAAGTTATTATGGATCTTGTCATCAACCACAGTTCGGATCAGCATCAATGGTTTGAAGAATCGAAGAAATCCAAAGAAAGCCCTTATCGAGATTATTACATTTGGGTCGATGGAGTAGATGGCAAAGAACCAAATAATTGGACATCGATTTTCGGCGGCTCTGCTTGGGAATATTCTCACGAAACAGGACAGTATTATCTGCATGTCTTTGCAAAAGAACAACCAGACTTAAATTGGGAAAGTGAGAAATTGAAAGAAGAACTATTCAATATGATTCGATGGTGGCTAGATAAAGGGATAGACGGATTTCGCTTAGATGCTATTTCTCATGTAAAAAAAGATGAATATTCAGTAAAAGCCACAGAGAACCCTTTTTCACCCTTTCAAAATGTCTCGGGAATCGAAGAACATTTGACTGATTTAAAACATGTTTTCGAAGAGTACGATATCATGACAGTCGGAGAAGCAAGCGGCGTCACAGCAGAAGAAGGGCCGGAATGGGTAGGAAAAGACGGTTATTTCGATATGATCTTTGAATTCGATCATATCCATATTTGGCAGCAAGAAAAAGAAGGGCAATTAGACGTCCTTAAGTTAAAACATGCATTAAGTGCTTGGCAAACTTCCCTAGATGGTATCGGATGGAACGCTTTATATATGGAAAACCATGATGTTCCTCGTGCCGTTTCTGTGTTCGGAGATACCCGTCCCGAATTTTGGGCTATGTCTGCAAAAGCAATCGCTATGATGTATTTCTTTTTGCAAGGAACGCCATTTATTTATCAAGGACAAGAAATCGGAATGACGAATATGCCTTTTGAATCGATCGATCAAGTTGATGCAGTGGATTCGAAAAGACTATATGAAAGGCTTCTTGCGGAAGGTAAGACAAGAGAAGAAGCATTAGATATCATTCGTGAAACCACCAGAGACAATAGCAGAACACCCATGCAATGGACTTCAGAAGAATATGCCGGCTTTTCTACACATGAGCCTTGGATGATCACTAATCCTAATACCAAAACGATCAATGTAGAACAACAAGAACATGAACCGGATTCGATCTTGCAATTCTATAAGAACATGATCCGCATTAGACAAATCAATAAAGGCCTGATATACGGTTCTTATAAAGAATATCTTCATGAACATCCACAACTATATGTCTATGAAAGAGATTTAGAAGATGAACAGTATCTTATTATGGTAAACTTGACGGAATCATTTGCTGACTATGAACTCCCAAAAGAAGCAGATCAGTCATGGACATTGCTCTTATCAAATTATTCTAGCAGAAACTTTGAAAAAAAAGGAACACTAGCCCCTTATGAAGCTCGGCTGTATAAAACAAACAATTAAAAAACTTCCTCGTTAAAGTTCAATAGTTGGACTTTCCGAGGAAGTTTTTCTAATTTACCCATCTTAATAATTTGCTCTAGGACCACCGATATATTTAGAACGAGAGCGAAGGGCTGTCACATGGGCTTGTCCCAAGGTTTTCAAACGAGGTCTGACAGGCACTTGGACATGTTTGATATGCATACCGATCGAAGTGTCACCGATATCGATGCCGGCTTGCCCAATTACATGCTCCACTTCGACAGGGTCATTGAACTGCTCAAAAGCAGCAACAGAACAAGCACCTCCAGCGTGTAATGCAGGGATAACAGAGACGATTTCGAATTTTTTTGCTTCTGCCACTGTTCGTTCTACCACCAATGCTCGATTCAAATGTTCGCAACCTTGGACAGCTAAGGCAATTTCTTTAGGATCTAATAGCTCTTTTAACGTACGGATGATCCACTGACCAACTTCCGCACTGGAATTTTTTCCAATATGTCCACCGACGACTTCACTTGTGCTGCACCCTAAAACAAAGAGATCTCCTTTTTTCAAGTGTGCCTCAGCCAATACGTCATTAACTATTTCAGTCAATTGAACTTTCAATTCTTTTTCTGACAACTTCATTCTCTAAAACCTTCTTTTCAATTAATATTGCTTCCGTGCTTGAATACGTTGAAGACTTGCAGTTATAGGAAAGGCAAGACCCATACCGATAAGATTTTGAAAGGTATTCCCTGGGATAGAAGCCACTCCAGCCGGCCAATCATACAAAATCCAACCGGCGATACCATAGCCGACGATCATAACTAAGCTTCCTAAAAAAAGACCAAATAGCCACATACGAGTAGAAGATTTACTGAAAGATCCGGCAACATATCCTTGTAATCCGTGAATCACTAATGAAAAAATAGCCCATTGCGGATATCCTGAAATCAAATCGATTAATAGACCACTGGAAGCACCGACAACTAATCCACCCATTGGACCATAAAGAGAAGAAGCAGTATAGATTCCAGCCTCACATAATGTCACAAAGCCGTTCGTAGCCGGTACAGGGATCAAAATAGTTAATGAAAGTGCAACGGTCAACGCAATCAACATCGCATAGATTGTTAGTTGTTTAGTTTTCATTTATCGTTCCTCCTTTTTGGATACCGCCAGACCAGACGCTTCCTGTATGATCATTCATCAGCACACCATTGGAAATACAATGGGCAACAAATTTTTTACTTTCTGCTACGGCTTTTGAAACGTCTGTTCCTAATACAAGATTCGCTGTTATTGCAGAAGAAAAGGCACAACCGGCACCATTTACTGTCGGGGTATCGACTTTTTTCTGAGAAAACACCTCATGATGGTCAACTGAATAGAGAAGATCCACAGCTTGTTCGCCAGCCATCCTTGTGCCGCCTTTTATTACAATTTTCTTTGCTCCTGAAGCAGTGAGCTCTTTAGCGAGATGGATCATTTCTATCAACGAAGAGGGGAGAGCTTGACCAGAAAGTAAAGCAGCTTCTGCCAAATTAGGCGTAATCATCGTAACAAGTGGAAAAAGTTCTTCGATGAGCTGCGAAATATACCATTGATTGATCACAGTTTCAGTTTCTTTGAATGCCAAAACAGGGTCTAAAATGATTGGGATATTTTGTTTTGCTTTTATGAAGTCTCGAACAACCATGATTGCTTCACTTGAATTTAATAACCCAATCTTGATTCCATCTAATGAAGTCATTTGATCAATTGAAGCCAACTGTCGTTCAAGCAATTCTGAAGGAATAGATTCCAAGATAAATCGCCCATTCGTATCTAGTACCCCTATAGATGTCAAGGCGCTTAGCCCGAATAAACCAAAATCTTCAAAAGTTTTTAAGTCTGTTTGGATTCCTCCACCAGCAAATGGATCAGAGCCACCAATCGTCAAGATTCTTTTCATAACATTTCCCTCCATGAATAAGAGTATAACGAAATTTTCAAAAAAGAAAAACAGCCAATTGGCATATTTTTATCTCATCCAATTTTCAAAAAGAAGCGAAAAGGGAATGTGACAAAAATCGTGTCACATTCCCTTTTTCCAAATAAACGGTCTTCAATTAACTGGCCCTCGATATTAGCTCAACAAACGGTAAAATATAAGGAACTATTTTTGTTTGGCTGTTCTTATTACTTGATGCAGGACAGCTTTTTCACAACCGCTTAAAAACGATTAGTTGTTTTGTGTTTTTAATTCTTTCTCGATTTGAAGCCGCTGAACTTTCATTGTAGCTGTTCGCGGGATTGCATCAAAGTCACGGATGATAGGGGCGTTCAAACGTGGAAGTTCATGGACTTGCTCCCACCAGCGATTCCAATCCATTTCTTTATCAGGAGCTAAAGCAATAATCGGCTGTGGAGAATGATTTTTATCTCTTACAATCACTACCTCTGCCAAAAAATCTAACGAATCTAATAAAAAGTCTTCAATAGCTAATGTACTATTGATCGTTTCGATCAGATCCACTTGCCGATCTTTCAAAAATAGGTGGCCATGTTCATCCATAAAACCGTAATCTCCGCTATCCCACCAATCGCCATAAACATTTTCTTGGAACCGTGCATCTTCCTTATAATAAGTCAAAGCCCGTCCTTTAGACAGTAATTGTATATGACCATCTGTATTTTCAGGAAGGACGTTCCCGACTGAATCTGTGATCCGTGCGCTTGTCATGTCTTCCAGTCCAACGCCCATATCTCTTGCATCACTCGTTTTCAAACTGTCGAGTGTATGAGCCTTAAGAATCATTGGTCCACATTCACTTTGGCCATATACTTGAAGAAATACCGCATCTTGTGTTATTGATGTTCGCAAAAATGTTTCCATTGTCTGATTGTTTATGGCATCAAAAGTAGAGTGATAATAACGGATGCCAGAGAAAGCTTTTGGATGTTCTTTAGCAGTAAAACTCCACTGAACAAAGTTATTCGGATGAGTCTCTAATGCGATTGGTCGGTAGGTTTCCAACATATGAATAACTTTTGAACTTTGTGCGTCTGCTAAAGGCATCATAGGAAAACCCATGGACATCAAAGAAGAGATGCCAATATTGAATCTAGAATGTACGGGGGAAATGTGAAAAGCAATTAATTTCTTTTCTGAAATTTTTGCAAAAACAGTTTTTTGCCATTTCGTTCGCCAACCCATAGAATGAGCGGAATGACAAATAAGCTTAGGGATACCAGTTGTACCAGAAGTATGGGTCATATAAGAAATTTCATTTTTAGCTAAAAACGATTGGGGAACAGGAAAAGTAGGTTGCTCCAGTAAATAAACAATAGGAATCTGTTTTGATTTAGTCCCGTTTGAAATTTCTCCCACTCGTTTTTTTGTCTCATCATCAAATAAAACAAAGGGGTCTTCTAAACGGTCGATAAATACTTCCATTGTCGCTGTTGGTAGATGATAAGAAGTCATGACAGGCACTGCACCAAGGTAAGACACAGAAACAGCGAGAAGGTATGTGTCAAAAGCGGAACTCTTATAGATAATGACTTTGTCTCCAGATTTCACACCAAGATGGGCCAATTGATAAGCTCGATCTAATACACTTTCAAAGCATTTTTTGTAAGTTGTTTCAAGTCCTAACTCAGGAAAAGCAGAAAGCGGCTGATCAAAGATAATCGGGATCTCGGAAAAGCCAGCTGCAGCTTCTTGAAAATTCGTAAATAAATTCAAAGGGGAATACATTATGGTATCCATCATTCACACTCCATTATCTTTTGTTAAGTAATATACAAACTAAAGATAATCGTAACATAAACCTTTGTATAATAACATAGTTCATTGTGAAAAAAGTTCAGATTTCTATGTGACAGAAACCTGAACGAATGTCGCTAATTCGTGATAAGAAAAATCAACCATTTTTTCCCAGATTTCTTGAAAAGAATGGGAAGATAGGTATCGATTACCACATAAATAGTTTACCGCGTCAGCATCATCTAAATATAGTTCAGTATAATAGCGATAGGTTTTTCGGCATAATTCTGGTGATACATTCTTATAC
>NZ_NGMF01000001.1:1653396-1685509 GCF_002140245.1 Enterococcus sp. 10F3_DIV0382
CTAAAATAGTCATTTGTGCATTTATTCCTATAGGAAATTTTTTGAAAAAAATCCTTATATTTCCATTTATTACGATTGTCTCATTTATCCAATCCGTGAATAAGTAAGCTACTTATATAGATAAAGAGACTGATTCCCAGTATAATCATTCCTATCATAGGATAAATTCCTATGTAAGGTGAGGAAGTCCCAGCTATTTCTAATATTCCTTTAAGAATCATCCCGACGATATAGCTAGTCAAACCAGTATTGAATAAATTGAAAGCCAAGCGATTTTGAAAAGTATTTAATATTTTTTTGAAAATAAAAAGGAATGCCCCTCCTACCATTGGAATAACCCAGACCCATCTCAAGGCTTGTGAAGTGACCCCGTGGCTAAAATGATGATAAATCCATTGAAAGATGAAAAGAAGGACTGAACTAATAAAATAACTATAAAATGCTTTTTTCTTATTCATAACTATACCCCTTTTCTTAACCTATAAAAACGATATCACTGACAGATCGTTCAGAGTTTCCGCTTCCGCCGACTGTTTGATTAATGACTTTTCCATTGAAATAAAGTGTTGTTGATCCTCCACCATCCAAATTATATGCGGTTTTTGCTCCGTGATTTTTCAATACAGTTGCTAGTTCGCTGAGACTCAACCCTTGACTATCATCTGTTCGACCTTCTGAAACAACAACGAGATAATGGTTTGTTCCAACTTGAGCAATTGCGGTTCGTGGATTACTTTTCATCGACTGCGACACTTCCTCATCTTCAGAAACAGTGACTTCTCCATTTTCAACTAAAGCAGGACCAAAAGATAAAACTTGTTGTACGTCTTCTTCTACTAGCTTCTCAGCAGATGTTTCTGATTCTTTTATTATTGAGAAATCACCATTTTTATCAATTACTAAGTCTTCTTTCGTTTCATCATCACTAGGTGTATCACGATATAGTGTGCCATTTCTAAGTACATATCCTTTATCTCTAAAACCATAATAATCTCCGTTTATCGCTAAAATTGCTTGTTGTTCTTGTGCGATCGCAGATGTAGTTTCTTTGATGTTGCGTCCATACGTATTGTTTGCCAAAGCTGTTTTTAAATAGCTAGAATCGCTTACTGTAATATCAGCAACATAAACTGTGGTTTCATCAACACGTTCTGAAGATAATGTGATATTGATATTTTCATCTTGGTAGCTATTATCTGTGATCACTGGTTCAAAAGAACTTGAGTTACTCGTGCTTTTTGTGTCTGTCGTCGAGCTGGAAGTCTCTTTGGATATCGTTTCTACTGATGCTATTTCCTGAGGCAAAACAAATGTTTTTAGTAATATATAACTTGAACTTCCTAAAAAGAAAACACTCGATAGACATGCCCACATATATTTTTTTCTTAAAAAAAGTTTCATATAAATTTCCTCCTAACGAAAGACTATGCGCCTTTGAATAGAAAAACTGGCAAAAAACAATAAAATATCTACAACAGCCTTACAAAGCAAAAGCGATTGAATAATAACCGAAAGGATTGACACACCTAGCCAACTTAAAATTAGTTGAAAGAGAAACAATAAGCTGTATTTATAAAAAGCAGTATGGGCTCTTTGCTTTCTGAACACATAATGTCGGTTCATTTGATAATTGAAAATTCCTGATAGTACTCTAGAAAGTATGGTAGCAATCAACAAAGAAGCCATTGTATGATTTCCAATAAAAAATATAATGGAATAGAATAGTCCAATATCCACCAATGAAGAGGAAATCGAAGAAAAAAAGAAACGAATGAACGGACGATAAACAAGATAGGAATCTTGGAATATTCGAAAATGGGAACCTTTATTTCCATCGCTATATATTGTTTTGATAGGGATCGTAGTCATTCGATAGCCGATCTTTGGTAAAACTAGCAGTTGATTGATTTCATATTCAAACCGATTTCCTTCGATTTTGAGCAGTTCAGATAAACTAGAGATAGAAAATCCCCTCAGTCCTGTTTGTGTATCCTGTAAGTGGATACCTGAGGAAAGATAATAAAAACCGCTCGTCATTCGATTCCCGAAATAGCTTCGAAAGGGCGTGTTTTCATACGAAAAATCTCTTACACCCAAAAGGAATTCCTGACCAGCTAATCGATCTACTGCCACTAGCATTTTTTGGATGTCTTCGATTTCATGCTGACCATCACTGTCTGCTGTGACAATGCCAGTAATGTCTGGATAGGAATCAAGTATAACTGAAAAGCCGAATTTTAATGCATATCCCTTGCCTTTGTTGTCAAAGTAGCTGATTTTAGTGATATTAGGATGTTCCATTCGCTGAAACAGTTTTTGATAGGTTTTCCCACTTCCATCATCAACAATGATAATCGGTACGTTTACAGATTGTGCTAATTGATTAATGAAGAATACAGTGTTTTCTGTGGGTTCGTAGATTGGAATTAATAGAATAGCTGACATATATTCACCTGTTTTTATTTGAAATTGTAGTTATTGTTGCAAGTGAAACTTAAGGGCTTCTTAAAAACTAAGAGAATCACCTCTGGTTTTGTAAAGACTTTTAAAAGACAGTTACATGGATGCTCTTTATCAAAGCAAGACAAAGTCTCTATCCTCATTTGAAGAAATGCGGTAAAATAAAGGAAATGAACAATAACTGGAGGGATTTGTATTGGACAGCAAAACTAGAAAACAACTGCAAGAAAAATTAAAACAACGTACACATTTGCTCCCTTCCGTCTTTCAACAGTTTTTAGAAGAAAATCGTTCTTCTTTATCATTAGGTAGTCGCTATGAATATGCAAAAGATTTCCATTTGTTTACTGATTATTTGAGAAAAGTATTTTCTGAAGAAGTGGATGACCAGCTGATTATCCGTCTAGAAAAACAAGATTATCAGAATTTCTTAGCTAAAATCTATCGACATACTCGTTCGTTCCAAACTACAGCGAACCAAGAAACGGAGCAATTGTTTGAAAATAGCTATTACGGGATTTCGAGGAAGCAATATTCATTAAATCATTTTTTACGATTTTTGTATCAAAAAGGACTGATTGAAGAAGAGATCCCTCTTTTGGGTACAAGTTTACCGGAAACAACCAAAGCAGCTCCGCGATATATCGATGCTGAACTTTTCAAAGATTTTGAGCATTTGTTTATCCCGATTGAAGGCTTTCGAACAAGCAGAGAAGCTAGCTTTGAAGAAAAAAATAGACCGAGGAACCTTGCGATTACTGCCATTCTTCTGTATTGCGGATTAAAGATCCATGAAGTAGTAGAACTTAAACGTAAAGATGTATCTTTGACCAAGCAGATTCTTAATCTGAATAGAAAAGAAAACAGATTGAGTAAAGTACCAATACCAAAAGAAGCGATGCCGTTTCTGGAGAACTATTTTAAGTTAACAGCACAAAATACGGACGAAAATTCTTTTGTTTTTCGTTCCTCGCATGATCAACAAATTTCTCCTCGGACTATTCGCCAAATTTTGAGCAAAATCACAGTGTATAAGAATGTATCACCAGAATTATGCCGAAAAACCTATCGCTATTATACTGAACTATATTTAGATGATGCTGACGCGGTAAACTATTTATGTGGTAATCGATACCTATCTTCCCATTCTTTTCAAGAAATCTGGGAAAAAATGGTTGATTTTTCTTATCACGAATTAGCGACATTCGTTCAGGTTTCTGTCACATAGAAATCTGAACTTTTTTCACAATGAACTATGTTATTATACAAAGGTTTATGTTACGATTATCTTTAGTTTGTATATTACTTAACAAAAGATAATGGCTGTCTCTTATACACATCTAGATGTGTATAAGAGACAGGTTTTAATCTAATTCCAATCTAAATATTTGTAGAAATCAATCGTCTCCTATAGAATAAATTTATAAGTAAAAATATACCAATCATAAATCTATTTGCTAGGAGGAATTTACATGGAAGACAAAAATTTAACAGTCATCGGTAGCTACAGCACAAGGGATGAAGGATGAAGCATTATCAGTAATCGAACGATTACGTAACGAAGGGTATGATCGAGATGATATCGTTATTTATACTACTGATGAAGCAGCAACTAGACTGGGATTCGACGGATTATCCGGTATAGATGTTGAAACAGATGAGAATCGGATGGATGGCGAAGAAGATCGTTCTTTATGGGAAAGAATAAAAGACACTTTTTCTTTTGATACCTATGATTCTGAGACGGCTACGCCAGAAAATGATCCTTTATATCAGTATAGAGAAGATATTTCTGCTGGAAAATTTGTCATCACAGTAAAAGGCTATCGTCAGCCAGAAACAACAAAAGACACAATGGATACGCAAGATACAGTTACCCCGGCAAGCACAATGGGAACAGGACTAGGGACTGGGACTGGCACTGATCCAATGGACGTAGATGGCACGACAGGCTTTCAAAATACAACAGATCCATTGAATATGACACCAGGAACTGATCCGATGGATGTACCTGGCGAAGCTGATTCTATGAGTACAAGAGAGACTGAAGACATTGATCGCAAACCAAATCTAGATGATGATACGATTCAACTAAAAGAAGAAAAATTAGATGTAAATACACATGATGTTACCACTGGAGAAGTCGACATCCACAAACATGTGGTCAACGATACTGAAACGGTAGAAGTACCGGTCAAACGTGAAGAAATCGTCATCGAGCGCAAACCAGTAACAGATCCATCTTCACAGGGTACAGACGAAAACTTGGAAGATGACACAATCACTATCCCAATCAAAGAAGAGCAAGTAGATGTTAGCAAACATACAGTTGTTCGTGAAGAAGTGGGAATTCATAAAGAAGAACATGAAGACGTTGAAAAAGTGACAGAAGATGTTAGCCGAGAAGAATTGGATATTGACACAAGCGGTGACGTACACATTGAAGACCGCAATAAAAAATCTTAAGCGTAAGCTAAAGAGGTTGTGACAGAAGTGGTCAGCTTCAAGAAATAAGAAGGAGTTTACGAAATTTGTTTCTCAAATTTTTGTGAAATTTCGGCTTATTTCCAAAGAAGCTACTTCTGGAACACCGTTTATTCGGAAAACAGGGCTGTGACAAGATTATTGTCACAGCCCTTTTCCTAGTATGTTTTAGAGTTAAGCATTATTTTTTAGGCTTCAACGGTAATTGGACTTTAAAATCAACTCCTTGTGGAAGATAATTGGATACAGAAATTTGTCCGTGGTGCTGTTCGATTATCTGTTTTGCAATCGCCAATCCAAGTCCGTAACCGCCAGTTTCCTTCGCACGAGATTGATCTTCCCGATAAAATCGATCAAAGATTCTTACTTGATCTTCTTCACTGATAGAAGGGCCAGTATTCTTTACGTGAATCAGCCATTCTTTATGGTTAACAGACGAATCTAAAATAATTTTATCTTTTGGATTCGTATATTTTAAGGCATTATCTAGCAAAATAACCAAAACTTGATGGATCTTTTTTTCGTCAATTGGTACTTCTGATGTTGCCTCGTTATGAAGGATAAACTCCTTTCCGTCTATGGTGGCCATCTCTTGAAATGGTTTAACAAGGCTTTCGATATATTCCTGTGTATTGATCATTTGTTTTGAAAGTAGCTGCTGATCAGAATCATTTCGGGCAATCGTCAGCAGATCTGAAGTCAATCCAGTGAGCCGTCTCGTCTCTGACAATGCTTGAGCAATACTTTCAGATTCCTCAATGATGGTATGATCAGGTTTGGTAAATAGATGTTCCAAACTATTTTGAATAATCGTTAACGGTGTACGTAATTCATGAGAAGCATTTTCGACAAATTCTTTTTGTCTTCTCCAAGAAAGAATGATAGGGCGCATGCTTAGACTAGACAAGTAATAACTAATGCCAATTGAGATAAGCCAGAAAACAACCATACACAAAATCATAATTGTGCGAAAAGTTGCTAATGAATTTTTGATTTGATTTGTATTTTCTAAAATTTGGATATAGGCAACACCAACTTGATTCGTCTCTGCTTTTTTCGTTATCGAGCGGAAGGAGAGGGTAGACGAGTCGTTTTCTTCATTTAATTCAATATTTTGGATGGTATTCAGATTTTTTGTATCCATTTTTAATTCTTTGATCTGATTGAAGCGTCCACCAATAGCTGCCTTATTCAATATCTCACCATTTTCAGACCACAAGATCACTTGAGTGTTAAATCGGTCATTTGATGGTTCCATCAATGGTTGTTCCATGTTTGTTCTGTTTTGTTCCATTTGATTCGGGTTCAAAAAGGGATCACCTTGCTGATACCTTTGTATCTCTAATTGTACTGTCCGAGAATCAAAATCTGTTTTCTCTAATGAAAGATCCGTTTCTCTATACGCAGATTGGTTCAATATCTGTAAAGTAATGAACCCCAGAAGAAAAAAGATCAAAGCAAATGCAGCTACATTCGTTATAAAAAAACGGCTACGTTGCTTACGCGTAATATCTCCATTCATTGCATCACACCCCTTGCAATATATAACCAACATTACGTAAAGTTTTGATTTCTTTATCTAGTCCAGTACTGCGTAGATGTTTCCGTAAATTGCTCATGTAAACTTCAACAACTGTAATCGTCGTATCAGAATCAAATCCCCAGATCCGATCAAATATCTGCTCTTTTGTCAAAATGATTCCTTTATTTTGTAAAAAATAAACGAGTAATTCAAACTCTTTTCCTTGTATGGGCAAAACTTGTTCTTTGTACAATACTTCATTACTTTTTAGATCACAACTGATATCCTTATACTTCAGAATGTTTTCATCAAAGAGACCAAGCGATCGTTTCAATAATGCTTTCACGCGCATGATCAATTCTTCTCGATAGAACGGTTTTGTCAGATAATCATCTGCACCACGTTCAAATCCTTCAATCTTATCTTCCAAACTATCTTTTGCTGTCAAAATCAATACAGGAGTCTGTATTTTTTCTTTCCGTAACTTTGCTAGGACTTCATAACCATTCATTTCCGGCATCATCAAATCCAAGATTGCAAGGTCATAAACACCGCTTTCCAACTCAAACAGTCCTTCACTACCGTTATAAACTTGTGTTATCTCGCCAATTGTTGTGAGTATTTCTTTTATATTATTGGATAATACCTTATCGTCTTCTATTACTAACAGTTTGATCATTTTCCCACCTCATTCATTTGGTCACTTTAGTTTATCATGGAAAGCATAAATAAGACTTAAATAAATTTTTTATGACTCATGTTAAGGTTTTATCGAAAGATGTCTTAGACAATTTATTGATAAGAAAAAAACAACATAAGTGACAAAATGTCACTTTGGAGTTACACTATTCAACGAGTGACATTTTGTCACTATCAATCTATCATAGGGAGGAAAAACAAATGTTTCTAGCTATAAAAGAAATTCGCTATTCTAAATTACGATATGGCTTGATCGTCGGTATTATGTTCTTGATTGCGTATGTCGTATTCATGTTGTCAGGACTAGCGAATGGACTTTCAAAAGAGTTTAAAAAAGCAATCGATGATTGGGACGCACAAGAGATTGTTTTGTCGGAGGATGCAAATCAAGTATTTGCAGCTTCACAATTAACAAGAGGAGATCTGAAATACATTGAAGGAGGAGAGAAAGCACCAATCGGATTGTACAGCGGAGCAATCAAAGGAAAAAATAAAGAAAATGTTACAGTTTTCGGCACAACGAAAGAAGCATTTTTATTACCAAAACTCACGAAAGGGCATGAATTTAAAACAAAGAATGAAATCATCATCTCTCAAAATCTGGCTGATTCAGGCTATAAAATTGGAGATACGATCAAAATTGGCAGTTACGACGATCCTTTGACGATTGTCGGTATCTTTCCTGAAACTTATTACACAGTTTCTCCCGTCATCTATGCATCCCTAGATACGTGGACTGCTTTGAAGTATGGAAAACAGCCGTTTGCTTCTGAAGAAGAACAGCCGATCAATGGGATCGTAATAAAGGATTCAGCTAAAATTTCGAAAGAAAAAACATCGAAGGATCTACAGTTATTAACTATTGGGACATTCATTGAAAGTATTCCTGGCTATTCTGCCCAAAATATGACCTTAAATGCGATGATATACTTTTTGTTCTTAGTGGTTGCTGCCGTGGTCGGTATTTTCATGTACGTGATGACACTTCAGAAGACTGCTATTTTTGGAGTAATGAAAGCACAAGGGATTAAAAATTTCTTCATCGCTAAATCTTTAGTAGCACAGTCCTTTATTGTTGGGGTGGTAGGCGTTCTGCTTGCTCTTTTGTTTGCTTATTTGACTAGTCTGATTTTACCAAGCGCGATGCCTTTTGCTGTTTTTTGGTCACAATGGTTGCTATATAGTGGGATTTTGATCATTGTCGCAATGCTAGGCGGATTGTTTTCGATACGTACGATAACCAAAGTAGACCCAATTACAGCAATAGGAGGTTAATAAAAATGAAAAAAATATTAACGATGAAAAAAGTTACCAAAACATTTGGTTCTGGTCATACAAAGGTCTCAGCTTTGAAAGCAATTGATTTTTATGTAAAGGAAGGAGAATTCGTCAGCATCATTGGTCCTTCTGGTTCAGGTAAAAGTACTTTCCTTACCATTTCAGGAGGATTGCAAACACCGACTTCCGGAGAAATAGTGATCAACGGTCACTCTCTAACTGAGCTTCCAGAAAAAAAACGAGCAGATTTACGCTTTAAAGAAATTGGATTTATTCTCCAAAGCTCTAATTTGATTCCTTTTTTAACGGTAAAGGAACAATTTGAACTAGTTGACCAAGTTACTTCAAAAAAAGAAGATTCAACAAAAATCGATTCCTTGCTGCAATCTTTAGATATCCAGTCACTTAAAAATAGTTATCCTAAAGACCTTTCTGGTGGAGAAAGACAGAGAGTGGCAATTGCTCGCGCTTTATATAATGAGCCAAGCTTGATCTTAGCAGACGAACCAACAGCTAGTTTGGATACAGATCATGCATATGAAGTCGTCAAATTACTAGTTAAAGAAGCTCATGAGAAACAAAAAGCGACTATTATGGTTACTCATGATGTCCGTATGATTCAATGGAGTGATCGCGTTTATCGAATGGAAGATGGGTACTTGACAGAAGAAGAGAAAAAGAAGGAATGAATCCTTCATGACAATGAAGGGCTATCCACGTATAATCAGAGATAAAGGAGAGATGTGGATGCCAAAAGAAACTTTTTTCAATTTATCGAACGCAAAGAAACAGAGAATCGATGACCTATTACTGGAGATATTTTGCTCACAGCACATCAGCCAAGTCAAAGTCTCAGAGATCGTTGACAAGATGGGGATGTCGCGCGGTGCTTTTTATAAATATTTTCAAGATTTGGAAGATGCTTATTTGTATACGATCAAAAGCAGTTCTCACATAGTCCATCAAGATATCTTAAAATTCATTAGCGAAAACAAACAACATTTCTTTTTGGGGATCGAAAAATATTTAGAGGGGTGCTGCGACTTAGATCACGAAAGTATCTATTGGCAAAGGTTATACTTGTTAACCCAGCGAAATGATCAGCAGACAACCAAACGTAGAGAACTATCGGCTGATTCTCCAATGAACAAAAAATGGCTGGAATTATTAAGAATCAATCATTTCTCCATTCAATCGTCGGAAGAAGCAGTTAGTTTCCTATACTTTTCCATGTCCCTCGTAATGAACACATTGACGGATCTCATTGCAAATAATTGGACAAAAGAAGAGTTGTTAAAAGACTTTCGCTATAAATCTCGTTGGATTGCTGAAGGTATACAATAAAAAGAAACAGCTATGTCTATTTGTCCTGATATTTTTATCAGGATAGTAGAGTATACATAGCTGTTTTTTGATTGTTTATAGTTCAAATAAGCGGATCAGTTCTTCTTCATTTGCGAATGACACACTATCATCAATCAACATATAAGGAACATGGGTATTCGGAATTGGTTGATTCGTGACGATCAGGTCATACTCAAGAAGATTGTACTTCGAAAGTTGATCTTCAGTGATAGCAGTTGTTTCAGAGTGAATCTTATGCACAGCAAGAACATCACTGACATATTTTTCAATGTATCGACTATGTCGAAGACTTAAATCACTGACGATTAGTATTTTTTTATCTGAAGTATAATGGTGTATTTCAGGATTACCGATAAGCATCCAAAATATATAGCTAGATAAATAACAAATCAAATTTCGATTCAGTAGGGTGGAATAAAATTGAAGTTCTGCACGAAATCCAGCATATAGACGTATATGGCGATGTTGCATCTGTTCTGCAAAGTAAGTGGCGCGAATCGTCAAATGAGTCGTGTCGTATGGGAAGATACGTGAGAAAAAATAAATTTGAGTTAAGAGTCGAACAACAAATTCTTCGTTTTTTTCTTTGCAATCAGCAGATGAAAATGAACAGTAGGATATATTTCTTCGTATTTGTTCACTGATTTCATTTTTTTCTTTCTCCGAAAATTCCGAAAAAATCGTATTGACAAAATAGTTCACTACTTTTATATAGCTGCTGTACTTCAATTTCCCTAAAAGATTTTTCAAGATCAAAAAGTCTTTTTTATCGATATTTATCAACTGTACATAAGAGTCTCCAGCTTTCCATTCGAATGGATTTCCTTGTGATTCCCGCATAAGATGCACAACAAAATACATAATAAAGAAAGATTGCTCATATGGGCTTTCTTCCTGAAACAAATTCAACTGACAATTATTCTTGACCATAATTTCTTTGATCTTCTTTTTTTCGATTGGAAATGGCAACGTGCGTCTTCCGTAGTAACTTAAAAAGAAAAAGGTGACAAAGATACGCAGCTGGAGCTCACTTTTCAGGCTAGTCAACTGAAACCCTTGATCGACGATTACTTTTAATAAATAGCTTTCTAAAATTTGATTGCATTGTTTCAACTTACGCGTAAAAGAAGAACGACTAATCGAGATTTTTTCACAATAATACTCGATCGTTTTGCCCGGATTGACAATGATTTCATTTAATAGACGACTATTTGTAGAACTTTGTGACATTTCCATCAGAACATTTAAATAAGCTGGTACATTCAAATGTTCAAGACGATACCCCAATTTTTGTGAAGATTGAATCGTTATATCCGTTCCCCAGCGGATTTTGATCTCTTCGATATACCTTACAAATGTAGATTCTGAACTACCAATTCGTTTGGCAAGTTCTTTTTTAGTCATCCACTTGTCAGAAATGGACAGAATTCGAATGATTTTTTCCATCTTTCTATAGTTTCCTTCCAACAACCTGATCATATGTTTTTCTCCCTCAACCCTTTTCTTTCAATGAAACGCTCAATAATCGAAGGAATCAACTTCATAAATGAAACCAATTGGTATGAAAATTGGTGTGATTCCCTCTCATTCGTATATCGAATACGGGGGAACAGGCAATCAAGCAGACTATGCGATACGTAAGTTTGCAAAGGAGACAACTACACCTGGATTATTTGATGTTTATTTAAATGCCCGTGGAAATGTACAAAAAGATATCACACCTCTTGATCTCGTATTGGTCGTAGACTGGTCAGGAAGTATGAACAACAATGATCGGATCGGTGAAGTAAAAATCGGTGTCGATCGTTTTGTCGATACTTTAGCAGATAGCGGTATCACAGACAAAATCAATATGGGATATGTCGGCTACTCCAGCGAAGGCCATAATTATAGTAATGGTACTGTACAGATGGGTTCATTTGATTCAGTAAAAAATCAAGTAAAATCCATCACACCTTCATGGACAAATGGCGGTACTTTTACACAAAAAGGACTAAGAGATGCAGGAGACATGCTATCCGTTCCAAACGGACATAAAAAAGTGATCGTCTTGCTGACGGATGGTGTACCGACATTTTCCTATAAAGTACAGCGAGTACGCGCACAATCAAGCAACGATTATTACGGTACCCAATTTTCCAATACTCAAGATCAGCCGGGAAATACTTCTCGAATTGCAAGAAGTTATTATGCACCTGATCAAAACAACCAATCCAGAAGAATAGACAGCACATTTATCGCAACCATTGGAGAAGCGATGGCGCTCAAAGAACGAGGAATCGAGATACATGGTCTTGGTATCCAACTTCAAAGTGATTCAGCAGCTGGTCTATCTAAAGCAGAAGTAGAGTCTCGTATGCGGAAAATGGTTTCAGCAGACGAAAAAGGAGACCTTTACTATGAATCAGCTGATCATGCAACAGATATCTCTGAATATCTGGCTAAAAAAGCTGTACAGATCTCTGCAACTGTAAGTAATGGACAAATAAATGATCCAATCGCAGAACCATTTATTTATCAACCTGGTACACTTTCAGTCAAAAGCGTGGGAACAAACCCTACAACAGTTACTCCAACTATTTCTATAGACGGAAATACGATCAAGAGCAATCAGATTTATTTAGGAAAAAACCAAGAAATCCAAATTCATTACCAAGTGAGGATCCAGACAGAAAATGAGGACTTCCACCCGAATTTCTGGTATCAAATGAACGGTAGGACGACTTTTCAACCAAGTATTGACACTGACGAACTAGCTGAATTCGGTATACCATCTGCTAAAGCTCCAGGAGTCAATCTTCACATCAAAAAATTATGGGAAGAATTTGACAATAATCCAGCTAATCGTCCAGATCAAGTCACTTTTGAAATCCAACGGAACCATACAACAGATGCTGCAGCTTGGAAAAACGGATATATCCGCATCACTAAACCAACTAAAGATACTGCAAATACGTGGGAACGTGCAGACATCGAAAAACTGTCTGCAAATAGTGGAGAAAGTTATCAAGAGATACTATCACTGCCTCAATACAATAATCAAGGTCAAGCATTCAGTTACCAAACAATCAAAGAACTTCCTGTACCAGGATATGATTCTCAACAAATAGATGCACTGACATGGAAGAATACTAAACAATTCACACCGTTAGACTTAAAAATAACGAAAAATTCCTCTACAGGAGAAAAGGATCTCATTGGCGCTGTTTTCAAATTAACAGGAGATTCTATTGATACTTTACTAACTGATAATGGTGATGGGACCTATTCTCTTCCGGAAAATGTCAAATTGCAAAAAGAAATGACTTATACACTGACAGAAACAAAAGCTCCAGAAGGACATGAATTAAGCAAAAAGACTACTTGGAAAATCAAGATTGCTTCTAATGGTACGGTAACCGTTGATGGAAAAACAGTCACTACTTCCGATGATACGATTCAGTTGACCATTGAAAATCCTTTTATTGAAATTCCTATAGCAGTACGTAAGTATACGATGCAAGGGACGGGCAAAGAGATGAATCTTAAAGGTGCAGCTTTTGCCCTACAGAAAAAAGAAGCAAACGGTGCTTATCAGCCAATGGACAACCAAACAACGAATGAAAAAGGTCTTGCCATTTTTGATTCACTCACACCTGGAGAATATCGAGTCGTTGAGACAGCTGGTCCTGCAGGATATGATACTTCACCGGGAAATTATGAATTCCAAATCGATAAATATGGAAAGATTATTTACACGGGGAAAAACATCGAGACAACGAATGGCATGTGGACGCTTACTCATCAAAATCGATTAAAAGCGTTTGACCTGACAGTACACAAAAAGGAAGACAACGGACAGGCATTAAAAGGAGCCAAATTCAGACTGCAAGGACCAGAAATAGACTTAGAATTGCCAAAAGATGGACAAGAAACGGACACCTTTCTATTCGAAAATTTAAAACCTGGAACTTATAAGCTGACCGAAACCTTTACACCAGGAGGATACCAAGGACTAAAAGATCCAGTTACTATCATCATAAAAGAAGATGGATCGATTCAAGTGGAGGGACAAGATTATGAGTCTGTTCTTTCACCAGGAGCCAAAAACAACCAGATTTCTTTAGACATCACGAATCAGGCAAAAGTACCATTACCTGAAACGGGAGGAATTGGCCGCTTAGGAATCTATCTAGTAGGGATGATTGGTTGTACATTTTCTATTTGGTATCTTTTTTTCAAAAAAGAAAGAGGGGGCAGCTAATATGAAAAAACTTGGTTGGCTTAGTATGTGTCTCTTCTTATTACTATTTAAACCTGTTTTTACTCAGGCAGTAACAGCAACAGAACCAGATATGGTCCAGATCACTTTGCACAAATTATTGTTTCCAAATGGCCAACTACCGGAAAACCAGCCAAGTGATGGACAAGAAAAAGAGTTATTGCAAACGTATCGGGGATTGAATGGAGCCACATTTCAAGTTTATGATGTCACAGAATCTTTTTACCATTTACGAGAAAAGGGGAAAACAGTAGAGGAAGCACAAACAGAGATTGCAAAAAACGGTGTGTCTTCTGGCACGTTTATCGCAGAAGCAACGACCGAAACTCTGAACAACGAAGATGGTATTGCTTCTTTTTCTCTACCTGTCAAAGATCATAAAAAAAGAGAGAAAGCGTATCTTTTTATTGAATCCAAAGCACCAGAAGTCGTCAAAGAAAAAGCAGAGAACATGGTAGTTGTTCTACCTGTATATGGACAAAACGATCAAGAACTTTCATCTATCCATTTGTATCCTAAAAATGAAGAAAATAACTACCCTGATCCTCCTTTTGAAAAGGTATTAGAAGAATCGAGGGATGATTTTACGATTGGTGACAAAATCACTTATTCCTTGCACACGACGATCCCTATGAATATCTTAGACTATCAAAAGTTCGTATTATCAGATAGTGCGGATGGAGCATTAACGTTTTTACCTAATAGTCTAACGATTTCATCGAATGGACAAAAGCTATCAGAAGGATTTGTCATACACACGAAACCACACGGATTTGAAATTGCATTTTCGATTCCTTCGCTAGAAAAATATGCTGGAAAAAACCTGAATATTTCTTATCAGATGCAACTAAGCAGTACAGCTCAGGCGAACAAGGAAATCAATAACAACGGAACACTAGATTTTGGTTTTGGTATCAGTACAAAGAAAGTCTCTGTATATACAGGGAGTAAGCAATTTGTCAAAATCGAGACAAATAAACCAAACAAACGATTAGCTGGCGCAGTATTCCTTATTAAAAACAAAGCAGGAAATTACCTCCAGCGAACAGCCAATGGATACAAGTGGACAAGTAACGAACCAGATGCGCTTCACCTGACCTCCGATAAAAATGGCGCTTTTTCCATTATCGGGTTGAGAACAGGAGATTACTGGTTAAAAGAGCTCAAAGCACCATCTGGTTATATTTTAAGTGAAACAGAAATTCCGTTTACCATTTCAACTAGTCTCTCTGAGGATAAAGAGACTGTCGGTAGATTGAAAGTAGTGAACAGAAAAGAAAATAGTCGTCCATTTCTTCCTAAAACAAACGAAACGAAAAACATCCTTCTAGTCGTTGTTGGCATGGTGTTCGCAAGCCTTGCAATATGGTTGTTTATTAAAAAAAGAACAGGAGTGACAAAATGAAAAATCATAAAAAAATAAGCATTATATTAGGCGCACTTTTTCTTATTTTACCATTAATCACAAGTAGCTTCGGTGCAAAAAGAGTGTTTGCGGAGGAGACAGCAGCTCAAGTCATTCTCCATAAAAAGAAAATGACTGATTTACCCGATCCTTTGATTCAAAACAGTGGAAAAGAAATGAGCGAATTCGATCAATACCAAGGATTAGCCGATATTTCATTTTCTGTTTATAACGTCACTCCAGAATTTTATGCGCAACGGGAGAAAGGAGCGTCGGTGGATGTAGCAAAACAAGCAGTCCAATCTCTGACTCCTGGTACACCAATTGCATCAGGAACGACAGATGCTGATGGAAATGTCACTTTATCTTTACCTAAAAAACAAAATGGGAAAGATGCAGTCTACACGATCAAAGAAGAACCAAAAGACGGAGTGACAGCTGCCGCAAACATGGTTTTAGCTTTCCCTGTATATGAGATGATCAAACAAGCAGATGGCTCTTATAAATACGGGACAGAAGAACTAGATACTATCCATCTCTACCCTAAAAATACAGTCGGTAATGATGGAACGTTGAAAGTTACAAAAATCGGTACTGCCGAAAACGAAGCACTAAACGGTGCAGCATTCATTATTTCTAAAGAAGAAGGAACACCAAGCGTCAAAAAATACATCCAAAGTGTCACAGATGGATTGTACACTTGGACAACGGATCAAACCAAAGCCAAACATTTCATTACTGGTCATTCTTATGATATCGGCAACAATGACTTTGCCGAGGCAACGATTGAAAAAGGACAGTTGATCGTCAATCATTTAGAGGTTGGAAAATATAATTTAGAAGAAGTAAAAGCTCCTGATAATGCAGAAATGATTGACAATCAAACAAACACACCGTTTGAGATCTTGGCAAATAGTCAAACACCTGTAGAAAAGACAATCAAAAATGATACGTCCAAAGTCGATAAGACAACTCCACAATTGAATGGAAAAGATGTCGCAATCGGAGAAAAAATCCAATATGAGATCTCTGTTAATATTCCTTTAGGTATCGCTGATAAAGAAGGAACACAAAACAAGTACACGACATTCAAACTCATTGATACTCATGACGCTGCTTTGACATTTGATCATGAAACTTCAGGAACGTATGCGTATGTCTTGTATGATGGGGATAAAGAAATCGATCCAACAAATTATTCTGTCACTGAACAAACAAACGGATTCACGGTTTCAGTTGATCCGAATTATATTCCTTCACTCACTCCTGGTGGTACGCTGAAATTTGTTTACTATATGTATTTGAACGAAAAAGCAGATCCAACAAAAGGGTTTTCTAACCAAGCAAATGTCGATAACGGACATACAAATGATCAAACACCACCGTCAGTCGATGTCGTTACTGGCGGCAAACGATTTGTCAAAGTAGATGGTGATGTTGCATCAGATCAAACACTTGCTGGAGCAGAATTCGTCGTTCGTGATCAAGAGAGTGACACAGCCAACTATTTGTCGATCGACCCATCTACAAAAGCCGTCAACTGGGTTTCGACGAAAGAATCAGCAACAGTTTTTACAACCACAAACAACGGTTTAGTTGATGTGACAGGTCTCAAATACGGCACGTACTATCTGGAAGAAACGAAAGCACCAGAAAATTATGTTCCATTGGCAAACCGCGTAGCATTTACTGTCGATGAACAATCTTACGCAACAGCAGGACAGTTGATTTCTCCTGAAAAAATACCAAATAAACACAAAGGTACACTTCCTTCAACAGGTGGTAAGGGAATCTATCTTTATATTGGTGCAGGAGTGATCCTTCTATTGATTGCTGGATTGTACTTTGCTAGACGCAAGCATAGTCAGATTTAATCTTTGTACATGAATTGGAAAGAGGAGCAGTGGCTTACGCAATTGCTCCTTTTTCTTTTATTAACAACTAGTCAGCACAAGGAGAACACAAATGAAACAAAAGAAAAGGAACTATCTAGACCTGCTAATGATTCTTCTGCTTCTGTCAGGGATAGGCGTCTTGGCTTATCCATTCGTTAGCGATGCGCTGAATAACTACCTAGATCAGCAAATCATCTCTCATTATCAGCAACAAGCAGTAAAAGAAAATGAAGCAGTCATGGCCAAAATCCAAAAAGACATGACAAAGAAAAACCAGCAATTAGCAAAAAAAGGAGGAAATCCCGGTGTCGATCCCTTTACTAAGAAAAAGGAACCAGTGAAAACGGACAAAACCTATTTTGAAAAACATACGATCGGCGTTCTGACGATTCCTGAAATCAATGTCCATTTACCGATTTTTGACGAAACAAATACCGTGCTGCTAGAAAAAGGCGCTTCGTTATTGGAAGGGACATCTTATCCTACTGGGGGAGAAAGTACGCATGCCGTTATTTCCAGTCATCGGGGACTGCCTCAAGCAAAGTTGTTCACTGACTTGCCAAAACTGACTTTCGGTGATTCTTTCTATATCGAGATCAACGGACAGACACTTGCTTATCAAGTCGATCAGATAAAGACGGTAGAACCAACTGATACAAAAGACCTGAGAATCGAAAAAGGGAAGGATTTCGTGACACTACTGACTTGTACACCTTATATGATCAACAGTCATCGCTTACTTGTCAGAGGGCATCGCATTCCTTATCATGCAAAAAAAGTACAGAAAGAAGTACAGAAAGTATCTGAGAACAAACGTTTCTTCCTGTACGGATTGATAGCTATAAGTATACTGATTTTTCTGTTTCTTATTTATCTTTTTCGGCAGACATTTAAAATAAGAAACAGAAGGTAACTGTGTCTCTTTTCTATGATAGATATATTCAAATCAATGCGTAAACAAATAGACTGGCTGAAGTTTGAAAAAGAAAACTTCAGCCAGTCTATATTTATAACGATATCAAAGAAAGCTTATCTCAATTTTTCCGATATTCTTTAAGAAGGCCTTTTTGCATCAATTCTTGTTTGTTTTTCAAGTTGCGGATATTCTCTTCAAAATTTTGAGAATATATCACTGAGAATAACGTATTTAATACGTAATCGAAGGCAATTTGAGAGGAGAAAGTCGCTACTTTAGCAAAATCATATTCCTCCTGCGATATAACAAGACACATATCAGCCTGTTTGGCCATTTCTGAATGCTGATTTCCGGTAATCAATAATGTTGGAGCTCCTACATGCTTTAGATAGGTCATTATCCGTTCATAATGATGAATACGACCGCTGTAGCTAATAAAAACTGCGCAATCCTCGCTAGTCAAATTGGCTGCATTCCAAGAAGAATCGCTATATTCTTCGGCCAAGATCAAAAATTTATTCAACTTGACCATTTTATTCTGGAACTTCCTTGCCGTGATTTGGGAATCACCTTTTGCAAAAAGAAAAATTCGCTGTGCGTTGTTCAATACTTTACTGATGTTTTCCAAATCTTGATGCTCGATCTGCAATTGCGCTTTTTTTATTGACTGGATCGACAAATCTGCCATTTTCTTTGCAATTTGCTGTGTGTTATCTTCACTTGAAAAAGGAAAATTAGGATCAATCGTTTGATTAAACTGGGCAATCAATTGATGAACTTCCCGTCCTAGTTCGAAACGAAATTCTTTAAATCCGCTGAAGCCCATTTTTTTGCATAAACGAATGATAGCTGAATGGGAAGTATACGTAGCTTTTGCTAATTCTTCAATCGTCATGTAGACTGTGGCTTCGATATTCCTCCGAATATAATCAGCGATCCGTTTCTCTGTCGTGGTAAACAACTCTTGTTTGGTTAATTTTTCTTCAATAAGCATGATCTGACCTCCAAATTCTATCTTACTGATAAATGCTTGGTTCCGCCACTCTCTTTTTGATTTTTTACCTTACTTTGAACATAAATTTCACCAAACCAAATGATAACAAATGTTTTTCTGAACTTTTTTGCCAGAATAGCTATTATAGACACTTTCTATATTTTTCTAAGATATACTGAAAACAACAATAAAAGGAGGCACAAATCATGCTTACAATCGCTTATCTCGGCAATGGAAAGAGTACAAATCGCTATCATTTGCCATTTTCAAGAAAACTTACGGACAAAATCAATATCAAAAAAATTTTTTCCCCATCTAAACCAGTGTGGGAAACATTTGAAGACATCGAATATACCGATCAGTTGTCTGATCTTTGGAATGATCCTGAGATCCAATTAGTTGTCATTACTACACCAAGTCAATTTCATTATGAATATGGAAAAATGGCACTTGAACATGGAAAGAATGTATTGGTAGAAAAACCTTTTGCAGAAACCTCAAAGGAAGCAGAAGAGTTATTTGCATTAGCAAAAGAAAAAGGGCTATTTATCCAATGTTACCAAAACAGACGGTTCGATTCTGACTTCTTGACAGTCCAAAAAGTAATCGAAAGCGGGAAATTAGGGGATATTTTAGAAGTAGAAATGCATTACGATTATTTCAGACCGGAAGTACCAGAAAATACACATGAATTTTCTACTGCAAACAGCTATTTATATGGACATGCTTGTCATACAGTAGACCAAGTTCTTTCTTATTTCGGCGAACCAGATGATATCCTCTATGATGTTCGTCAACTATTAGGGAAAGGACGAATGAATGATTACTTCGATTTGGACTTTTTCTACGGAAACATGAAAATTTCGATAAAATCCAGTTATTTCCGTATAAAAGAACGTCCAAGTTTCGTCGTTTATGGAAAAAAGGGGATGTTCGTGAAACAAACGAAAGATCGGCAAGAAGAACACCTTAAAATGTTTTATATGCCTGATCATGAAGACTTTGGGATCGACTTGCCCGAACACTACGGTGTATTGACTTATATAGATGAACAAGGGGATTATCATGAAGAAAAAGTGATTTCCGAGGTCGGTGATTATAGTCGCGTCTACGAAGGCATTTACGAGACATTAGTCAATGGCGCTGAAAAAGTCATTAAAGATGAAGAAACAATCTTACAGATGAAAATTTTGGAAGAAGGAATCAAAGGCATTCAAGAATCAGAAAATAAAAGATGAAAACATGACATATTTGTAAGAATCGGGTTTGTTTTTTGACGCACAAACTGTCTTATTGTACGATGAAAAAGTATAGAATTACTAGGAGGAACCAATATGACAAATTATGATGGTGAAAAACACAAACGATTAAGAGGTTCAATGGCCCCTAAAACGGAAGATGAAGTAGCTTTAGCAGGTACTAATTCTGGTGAAACAGAAGATAAAGAAGAATCATTAGCTGGTACAAACTCCGGTGAAACAGAAAACAAAGAAACAGCTTTATCTGGTTCAAATTCCGTAGAAGAAGAATCAGAATCTAACGAACCTAATCACTTCGAAAAAGATATCGAAAAAGCGGTTGAAGAGGTCAAAGAAAAATTTGAAGAACTGACTTCAAAAAATAAACACGATCATCATTAATTCATAAAAGCAGGGAGCCATTTGGTCACCTGCTTTTTTTATGTAACTCGATAGAGGTCGTTTAGTACAGTCGTAAAAAAAATCTAACTGTAAGTTGTACCAAACAATCCTCGCTTTAAAAGCGGTATCATACTAGAATACAAATAGGAGGTGAACAGCGCTGTGAATTACAAAATTAGTTATCTCCTGAAAACACCCAGAGAAATCAGTCTAGAAAAAGCAGCCGAGATCATCGAAGTAAATATAGACGAGGCAATCAACCAACTAGCTCCCTTTGCCGAATATATGGATGAGACCCATATCCGTCTGAAAAAATTTCGAGCGATCGACTGGGCAGAAAAATACGTGAATATCACTCGCTTTGAAGCGGTGTACACCGAACAAGAGCGTAGAGATCTTCTTTATTTGATGGTCTATTCGAATACCATACCTATTTCTGTATTTCATTTTCAAGACTTTCTTCAGGTTTCTAAAGGAACAGTCCTATCGGATATCAAAAAAGTAAGAAAGGAATTAGAAGGGGAAGAATGTCAGCTGACATATACTAGAAAAGCAGGCTTTAGGCTACTGGGGGCAGAAGTAATATTGAGAAAGGAAGCAAAAAATCGCACCGCTCGTTTAATGCAATCGCTTGCTGGAAGATTTGGTCTCACGTATTTAAACGCAATGCTTTCTCTTGATTGTTATGCAAAAGCTAGAGATTTGTTAGATAACACAATCTCTCTATCAGATCTACGCTTTGCACCCAATCGAATGGATGAGTTAGCGTATTATTTAAGTTTGACCACTAATCGAATGGGGAAAATATCTGTAGAAAAGGTAAAAGATGCTGAACTTTTAGCTTCTCTTGCAATCAATGACATCAGTCGACATGTATTGACTGGCTTAGGCTATTCCGAACATCTAGAGTCAGAGATTCTATTTTTCTCTCTTTGCTTAGCCTCCATTGTTGAAGGAGATATCCAGGAGCCTGCGCTTGATTTTTTGCTGGAATGTTCTTCAGAAGTCATCCATCGCATGGAATTCCTGATGGCCATAGAATTTGATTCATTTCGTGAATTATTGATGAATGTCTTTTATCACTTGGTACCTGCCTATTTTCGTATTTCTTATTCTTTTTACTTGCCTAATGTGATGATTGATCAAATCAAACATCAATATGCTACCATCTATGAAATGACAAGAAAAGCATTGCGTCCGTTAGAAAAACGGATAGGGAAGAGCATCCCTGAAGAAGAGGTTGGTTTTTTCACTATACTATTCGGCGGAGAAATAAGAAAAGTAGATGAAGAAGAAAGAAACAGAAAAATAAGAGCCGTGATCGTCTGTCCAAGTGGCATTAGCTCTTCATTGATCTTAAAAAGCGAACTTCAGCAATTATTCCCGATGATCCTTTTTACAGAGACCAATTCAGCTGATCGCTTGCACGAGGTTGATGAAACTTCTTACGATATTGTTTTTTCTACTGTGCCTCTCACGCTTACGAATAAGAAAAAGTCACTGTATGTCCTACAACCAATCATGACTGACTTGGAAAAAAACCAGCTGATCAATCAAGTACAAAGAGATTGGCTGATACCAGGATTCTCCATGCCTTCTGCTCAAGAATTGCTAGCTGCGCTACTTCCATATATCGAATTAAAAGAAGGTGTAGATGAAGAAAAGCTCTATCAAGTCTTAAATCGTAAAATGAACAAACTTTTAGAAAAGAAGGAGGATCAACGTCCTATGCTATCTGAATTATTAACAGAAGAAATGATCCAATTATCCGATCAACCAAAAAAATGGCAAGAAGCAATCACACTTGCCGCACAGCCACTATTATTAAAGAATAAAATAGAGAAGAGTTATATCAAAGCGATGATTGAACGTGTGGAGCAGTATGGTGCGTTTATCCACATCGGCGACCACATCGCACTGCCGCATGCTCGTCCGGAAGACGGCGTAAACGAAGTAGGGATGTCTTTGCTGAAACTTCAACAACCAGTTGATCTAATCGATGATCCTGCTCACCCCATCAGCTTATTTATCTGTTTAGCCGCTATCGATAACGAGGCACATCTTCGAGCGTTGGCAAATTTAACCAAGCTGCTTTCTAATAAACAAAATCTTCAAGAACTATTACAAGCCTCAACAAAAGAAGAAATACTAGCAATCATAAAAAAGGGAGACGAATAACATGAAAATTTTTGCAGTGTGTCAAAGTGGATTAGGAACAAGTTTTATGGTAGAGATGAACATCAAACAAGCTCTTGCAGATCTTGGAGCAGATGTGGACGATTTCGAAGTAAGTCATACGGATGTGGGGAGTGTATCTAGCGATATGGCGGATTATTTCTTCATTGAACATTCTTTGAAAGATACACTTACTTCTATACCGGATGAAAAACTTGTGCCGTTGCAATCGATCATCGATAGTGATGAAGTAAAAGAAAAAGTAGAACAGATTTTGTCAAAAGAATAAAAATGATTCAAGGGAGGAAATATCAATGGATAAATTGTTGAATTTGTTTGTTTCAATCGTCAGTCAGCCCTCCATCCTCGTTTCTCTGATTGCACTGCTTGGGCTTGTTCTGCAAAAAAAGAAATTTTCAGAAGTGATCCAAGGAACCATTAAAACATTTGTCGGGTTCTTAGTATTGATTGGCGGTGCTGGGCTGATCAGTAATTCATTAACCCCTTTCGCTTCGATGTTCCAAACGGCTCTGCATACCCAAGGTGTAGTTCCAAGTAATGAAGCAGTAGTGGCGATTGCTTTACAACAATTCGGGACACCTACTGCCTTGATCATGCTAGTAGGGATGATCGTGAATATTCTACTTGCTCGATTCACAAGATATAAATTTATTTTTCTTACAGGTCAAGCGATGCTTTATGTTTCTTGTCTGACAGCAGTCATTTTAGTAAGCGCTGGATTTACTGCAAACGTGTGGATGATCTTATTAGGAGGGATTTTTGAAGGAACACTATTAACTATTACGCCCGCACTTTGTCAACCATTCATGAAAAACATTACTGGGAACAACCAAGTTGCGCTAGGACATACCGGCAATATCGGTTACGCGTCTAGCGGGTGGATCGGTAAGTTCTTTGGAAATAAAGACCGCTCTACGGAGGACATAAAGATTCCTAAAAGTTTCAGTTTTTTGCGAGATTCTACTGTATCGATCATGCTCTTGATGTCAATCGTATATGTCGCACTTGCCTTATTAGCAGGTCCTGGATTTGTTGAAAGAGAATTAAGCAATGGAGATAATGCTGTAATCTTTGCATTGATCCAAGCTGGAACATTTACAGCAGGGTTTGTTATCGTCCTTCAAGGGGTTCGGATGGTGTTGGCAGAAATCGTTCCAGCATTCCAAGGAATCGCTAAAAAACTTGTACCTGATTCTAAACCAGCGTTAGATGTCCCTATCGTTTTTCCATATGCACCTAATGCTGTATTGATTGGCTTTTTTGTCAGCTTCTTTGTAGGAACACTATCGATGTTTGCCATGATAGGCTTACAGACTACAGTTATCATCCCTGGAGTAGTTGGCCATTTCTTCTGCGGAGCTGCTTCTGGTGTTTTCGGCAACTCGACTGGCGGTAGAAGAGGGGCGGTATTAGGTTCTGCTTTCAATAGCTTATTGATTAGTTGGTTGCCATTATTTATCATTCCGGTATTAGGAGATCTTAAAATCGCTTCTTCTACATTTGCCGATACTGATTATCTAGTACCAGGACTTGTACTTGGGAAACTAGGAGAATACGGTCAAATGGCATTGACAGTCGGAATCATCGCTTTCTTTTTACTTGTCGTATTATCTAGCTTTCTTTTTGCCGGAAAAAGAACAAGCATTGTTTCTAAAGAACAGAATTAAGCAAGTTTCAAAATAAAAACTGCTTGGACAATATCAGAAGACGATCGAATGTTTTCTGATATGTCGCAAGCAGTTTTTTGTTTTATGCATTTATTATTGAATGGCTTGTTAAGACAAGTGGCTGTTTTGCTAGAAGAGGATAACTTTTACCATTCATTTTCACTGTTCCGCCTGTTCTATCAGAAGTAATCACGATCTTATCTTCTGTTTTTTCCAGCGAAATCATTCCATCTTTGATAGGTAGCGTACAATTCAGTGTTTCAAATGAATCTAGATTAGGTTGTATCATAAATTCTTCATAACCTGGCTTTGTTGGATACAAACCGATAAAATAGCGTCCTAAAAGATAGATTGGGCTTGCTCCCCATGCGTGGCATAAGCTTTTTCCATAAGGATCTCCGTACATACTGTACTTTTCATTTCCTGTTTGAGTAGGGTCGTATTCTTCCCAGAAAGTTACCGCATCATGAGATAACATCCCTCCCCAATAATCAAGAATCGTTTGGTAGACGATTTCCGTCTGTCCGAGTTTGCATAAGGCATCTTGTTCATAGAATTTAAAATAGGGTGTAGTGATCTGTGTGATAGTATCATTCAATAAGACATTCTTTAAAATCGATTGCTGTTGTTCTTTGTTAGCAAAATCGAATAAAACAGCGAAAATATTCGCATGACGCGTCACATTTCTTTTCCCAGATTCATAGCAATCGATAAAAGCGCCAAGTTCTTCATCCCAAAAGTAGTCAAATAGGTTTTGTTTCAATACCTGATATTTTTCTTGATAGAGATCAGTAGGATAAATTTCAGCCTCTCCATATGTTTCAGCTAAGATATCTCCGCAAGTGATCATAGAGTGGCAGGCTTTCAGTAATAGGACTTGTTCTGCAGCAAGCGTTCCTTCTTTATCCATTTCAGACCAATCAATAAAGATCCAATCTTTTTCTCTTCCATAAATAAACCCTAATTCATTCGTTTGTTCCATCAAGTACCTCATCAAGGATTGCATCTTAGGATAGACAATGCGTAAAAATTCGCAGTCTTTCGTCATCATATAGTGGTTTTCGATGCCAATCAGCCATAAGATCGAATAGTCGACAATCGTATTCATATGTTGCTTGATTTCATTTTGTCCTCTTAATGCGAATATCGTTCGCTTATTGATTTCCTCGTCAAAGAAAAGATATTGATTGATCATGAATGATTGATACGCATCTCCAGACCAAATCCAGCGATCTCGTTTGATACCGTCGATAAAAAACAAATCACTACATAACTTGAAAGTTTCTTCTGATACTGACCAGATCTGATCCAATAAAGAAGAATCGCTTGAAAAAGTAGCTTGTTTCGAAAGAGATAAAAATTCATGAAAAACTTGAAGTTGAACCATTCCAGTAGAAACCTCTGGTATAAACAAATAGCGAAAAGCGCGTTTACGAGCTTTCATTTTTCTTGTCATTCCAATTTGTTTATAGTAACAATACTCGATATCCATAGCTTCTACATCGGACTCTCCATAACATAGAGTGATGGATTCGATAGGATCGTCCAGAGACATTAGTTCTACACAGCCATTCACTGCTCGTCCAAAATCGAATAAGACTCCTCCATTAACTTCCCTTTCAGTAACTGGATGGACACATTCTTTTTGATAATAGATTTGATTTGGATCTTTAGCGATATCGACATAGAGTGGACTCCAACCAGCTGGGTATTCTTCAATAAAGTTGCTTGCTGTCCAGCCGATATCTGATTTTATTTCATCTCCCTCGATAAACATCGCTGGTAGCCCAGATGTATGTCCAACGAAGATCCGGATTTTTACTTTGCCAGCCGGACAAGTCAGCCATTTTCCAGATGGATGCTTTTTCCCATTAATTTCTACGTACCCAACTCCTTGGATCGTTACTTTGAACATGGAAGGATGATCAAGAAAGTAATATCTCTTAAACTTGACGTTCCGATGACAATCATCCATGTACCAGTACGCCGGCCAGTCGAAACCTCGTTCTTCTCGTTGGAAATTTTGTAGCAGTCCACGGCGGATCTCAAAGTCTCCAGGATACCAAAGCCATCTATTTTGTGATTTTTCATTTGTCATTTTGCGCGACCTCCATCAAAATTATTTTGTTGTCAATTGTTCTTTTATTTCTTCATCTACTCTTATTACTGACTTTCTATTCGTCCTGTATACCACTAGAACGCTAACAAGCGCGCTAATCAACAGCAAGATACTGCCATTAACGAAAACAGCAAGTGTCTTACTTCCAAGAGAAACAAAAGAGAGGAAAAGCAAACCATATGGTGCAATGAAAGTGCCTAAATTAGCGCCAACTAGTAAGATCGAGGTATTGAAATTCTCCGCATGCTTAGGCGCTTGGATGCTCACTTGGTTGAATAAATAAGGAATGAATAACGAAAAAGAAATCCCAGTTAAAATCGCGCCAAATCCAATCACATACAGATTCATGGCACTGGCAATCAATACAAAGCCAATACCCATCAGTAGTAAAGAAAGAGTAAGCATATAACGATATGCTTTTGCCTGAAGCCAGCCAAAACAAACTCCCGCGGCCATACTTGCCAACTGCATGATGGTCAAGATATTCGCTGCATTGGTTTCGTCTCCTAGAGAATAGGTCGTCAAGACTGTGGCTAATTTGATTGAGACAGCGTTATATATCACGATGATCAGTAAGAGAAAAATACCATAACTAATCATTTGGGGATTTGTTTTGATTACTTGTCTTGCTGAAGCTGTTCCTTGTACTTGAATCTTAGTTGTTTCAGGTCTAGGAACAAACAAAACAAACAAGATTAAAATAGGTAAGCTGATGGCGTAGACTAAAAAAGTATATTGCCAGCCGAACTGTACTAGTTGTCCTGCAACAAATGTCATTAGAGCTGCACCAAATCCCTGAAATGCACTTTGAAAACCAATCATAGATGCACGTTCATCTCCGTGATAAAAAGCAGCAATCATGCTGACTGCCAAAGAATTGATCAATCCGAAGCCAATACCTAGCCCAGCTCGTGAAGCTAAGACGATACTGTAACTTTGCGAGAAGAGGGGGAGGACACCACAAATCGATGCAATCACTAACCCGATGATCACAGTCTGTTTTTGTCCGATTCTCCTAGCAATAAAACTACTAAACAAAACGAAAATAGTGACCATAAAAGATGGAGCAGTCGTTAATAATTCAACAGCAGATAAAGAACGCGTGGTATAAGTAGCTGACATACTGGGAATCGCTGATGTGACCGCACCAGCAGAAGTCAAAATAAGAGAGACTGACAGTAGAGAAAATTTCATCATTTTTTTATTCATACACATATTCCTTTCACTTTTTGTAAGCGCTTGTCAAAAATATAGTATGAAGTAGCTCTTCACTCAATAGCGGAACCACAGGAAATTCATGTCCCAACCATAGAAAGTCTTTGTGAAACCCAAAATAGCTTTGCATATAATTGCAGTACAGCGTAAACTAATAAGCGAAAGAAACTGCTTACAAGAAGGAGGAAGTCAATTGGAACTAGCTGAATTAGACACTTTTTTGCGTAATGAAGAATCAATCGAAACTCTGCAGCGTGAACAAGGAAAGAATGTCAATGACTTAAACTTAGCTTATCATCTTCAGACACCACCAAAAATCCACCGAGGAGATTTATTTCAAAACGGAAATATTCATATCAGTAAACACCGTCGATATGCGGAAGTTCCTGAGCATACACATGATTTTGTTGAGATCAATTATATGTATAGCGGAAGATGTTCACAGGTCATCAATGGGGAAAGGGTGGATATGGAAGAAAGTGACGTGGTAATCATTGATAAAGAAGCTACTCAAAGAATTGAATACACAGGGCAAGAGGATATTTTAATCAACATCTTATTAAAGGAAGAGACCTTATCTACAGAAATATTGAACCATTTGGCAAGCACCAATAATCTGCTTTCTTCTTTTTTGATCAATGCAGCAAAAGAAAAGGGAGAACATACGCAATTCATTCATTTTCATGGCGGAAAAACGAGTCGTTTGACGCATTTGATTGAAAATATGCTGTTGATTTATTTTGATACATACAGTCATAAAATCCGTTCACTAAACCTATATATATCACTACTACTAATCGAATTGACTCATTTATTAGAACAGCAAACCTTTTCGTCAGCAGATGGATACGCAGAAAACGAGATGCTTGGTATATTGGATTATATCGATAAGCATTTTACTTCTTGTACGTTAAAAGAAACAGCGGCTCATTTTGGCTACAATCCGGTCTATCTTAGTAATAAATTGAAAATGTATTTTGATGCTTCTTTTCAAGAACTGGTTCTACAAAAAAAATTTGACTTTGCATTGGAATTGATTCAAGAAACGAGTTTTTCGTTGGAAGAGATTGCTAATCGCATCGGATATAAACAAACCACTTCTTTATTCAAATTATTCAAAAAGTATTCAACATGTACGCCCAATGAATGGAGAAACCCCCGATAAGAAGAACAGTCTGACATGTAAAAAACAGATAAGACTATTCAAAGTCTTACCCGCGTATTAACTAAACTCAATCAAGAGAAGCAGGAAAAAGTTGATGGCACTATATAGGAGATAAGTTGCTATAAATAGATGTTTTAGTAGTGGCTGTTTCCACTTGTGCCTTCTCTTCATTTGATAAATACTCACTAGTAAGCATACAGTGATGATAGATACGCTGATCTTTCTAATTTGGAAGATTAGCGTCCAGAGATGGGAATCCATTGTTAATTGGATACGTGGCAGAAAAAAATAGAGGACACTCAAAAAGACATACTTTATCCAAGATGAACCATTGGACTTATTCTTAATAATATTCACTCATTTCAATAGGTTAGTCAGACAGATAGGCTTTTGTTTGGTACATATCATAAGGTATATCCGATACTAGTGTACTCATTTCTTATCTTCCAATAAACATATAGAAGGAACAGTTTTTTCATAAATAAGAAAAAGCAGTTTCTTTTTTAAACTTCTTTTATTGTATCCTTTAGATAATGTGATTGAAGAAGGGAGGAGGAGATGAAAATGGTAAAGGCTTGGTTGAGTGGTTTAGCTGCTTACAGCGTTGTTGGACAAACTGATTTATTTTCTGCGTTCGCTATGTATTTGTCTAAGTATCGTTTTGTATTATTAGGTGCTCTTTTTTTCGTGATTCTATTAACTGTTCTGTTGAGCAAAAAGATGTCCGCAAGTTCAAGTACGAAGAGTAAAGCACCTAGTAATAAGGGTTTTCAGAAGCAGCAGCAATATAAAAACTATCGTAAGTGATATTTTCTATCTCTTTAAAGAAATCAAAGGATGATACGGCAATTATTTACTATTTACAATGAGGTGAAGCATGGGAAATTTTGCATTTATCATAACTTTTTTAAGCGAATTTGCTGTCTTAGCACAAAATGAAGGAACTGGTATTTTTGCCACCTTCGTTGCTATGTATCTCATCCGATACGGATTATCCACTTTTTTTGCCGTCTATCTGTTCATTTTTATCGTCAAACAGTTCTATGAATATCTAAAAGGCACCAGTATACGAAAAAACAAACGCCGATTTAAAAGACAGTTAGCTGCATCCTATAAAATACAAAAGAAAACGATCCAAGAAAATTATGAAAAAGGATTGACTGATACGGACAAAGTAAAGAAAAACGTTTATAACAAAACAAAACTTTAGATGTGACAATGAGGGAGCAGAGCAAATGGATATAGGGATTGCAATCGTAAATGAAGGGATATTGATTTTAGGTGCGATTGGCTTTTTATTATGGTTAATTATTTTTGGCTTGGTTTTATTTTCAGTTCTAAAGCGTACAAGGAAAAAGTATAGCTTTGATAAAGGTGGAGCTAAAGTAGCTCCATTAGTGATAGCGTTAGTACTTTTAGTTGTGTTGGCAGGGTACATGGGTGTAATCGTTTATCAGTTATCTGTTGTACGTATTTAGGAATTCGTTTCCATCAAAAATTATAATAACAGCTATTATAATTAACATATTGATAAAATGAATAAACAAGACTATAATTTCCATGAAAGTAACAAATAGTTATGAAAAAGGAGCTGTTTATTCATGAAAAAAACAAGTCGTAAAGTAGTAATCGTCGGTACAGGTTTTGTTGGAACAAGTATCGCTTATGCAATGATCAACCAAGGAATCTCTAATGAATTAGTCTTGATCGATGTGAACCAAGAAAAAGCAGAAGGGGAAGCACTGGATCTTTTAGATGGTATGGCTTGGGGCGATGAAAACGTTGCTGTATGGTCAGGCGGTTATGAAGAATGCAAAGATGCAGATATCGTTGTTGTCACAGCTGGTATCAACCAAAAACCTGGTCAATCTCGTTTAGATTTAGTTAAGACAAATGCGTCAATCATGCGCCAAATCGTCAAAGAAATCATGGGATCAGGATTCGACGGAATTATCGTTGTTGCTTCAAATCCAGTAGATATTTTGACATATATCGCTTGGAACGAATCAGGCCTGCCAACATCACGTGTTATCGGTACTGGTACAACATTGGATACAACTCGTTTCCGTAAAGAAATCGCATTGAAATTAAAAGTAGACCCACGTAGCGTTCACGGCTATATCTTAGGTGAACATGGTGATTCAGAAGTTGCTGCATGGTCACATACAACTGTTGGTGGTAAACCAGTTTTTGAAATCGTAGAAAAAGATCATCGTATCGCAAAAGACGAATTAGATGTAATTGCTGATAAAGTTCGTAATGCTGCTTATGAGATCATTGATCGTAAAAAAGCAACTTATTATGGTATTGGTATGAGTACTGCACGTATCGTAAAAGCTATCTTGAATAACGAACAAGCTGTATTGCCTGTATCTGCTTACTTAACTGGTGAATACAACGAAAAAGATATCTTTACAGGTGTGCCATCAATCGTTGACGAAAATGGTGTTCGTGAAGTTGTTGAATTATCCATCAACGAAGAAGAAAAAGCAATGTTCAGCAAATCAACAAGTGCTTTAAGAGAAGTATTGAACACTGTATTATAAGAAATAATGAGTAAGAACTAAAAAGTCAAAAACTGCTTAACAGATATTTCAGCTGTTAAGCAGTTTTTTTATTGATATCTATAGGTAAGCAAATAAACGGAATGATTATAATCGATTCGGTCGAAAATGATCCATACGAATGAAATGTAATCTGCTGATTAAATAATCGAATCGATATCAGTGACAACTAAAACTTAAGTAAATGATTTATCTATGTGATTAAAAATCCTTCAGTGATGGCAAACATAAATACAGTGAGTCGTAATCTGGATTAACTGTATAAAGA
>NZ_NGMF01000001.1:1685849-1883592 GCF_002140245.1 Enterococcus sp. 10F3_DIV0382
GTCTTCATATTGATTCATGATCGAATCAACTAATAAATCAATATCAGGTTCTTCTTGTGCTTTGATCATTCGTACAGAACCATCAGATTGAAAAACATAACTGATTGCGTCACCCGTCTGCACACCCATGAATTCTTTTACTTCTGGTGGGATAGTTGTTACATCGCTATTGCCGGATTTTCTAATTTTATACTTTTTCATTTTTTTCATATTTCGCCACCCTCTATATTCTATATCATTCTATAGTAAGTACATTATATCTAAGTATATACATTTAATCAATGTATATACTATTGATTTACTTTTTCTTACGGAAAAACGAAAAAGAAAAAAGTTAAAAGAGTTTGTGACATGACTTTTGTCACAAACTCTCGTATTTTTAACCAAAATATTGATGGAATACTTGTGTAATAACTGGTAGGAAATAAATAATGATCATAGCCCCTACCACCATCAACAATTGTTTACGCTGTTTCTTTCGCTTCAACATGCTTGTCGTTTTATGAAAAAAATAAGTAGCGCTTTTAGCTCCTGCAGTCAAAGTAGATAAAATCAGCGTTGGTGAATATGCTGTTTGATTGTGCGTCAATGACAGCAACTTCGTCCCGTAATCAGGATACTTTAGAAATGCTTGGTATACAGCCACAATCGTGATTGCTCCCATAAGATAATTTAAAAATGAATGCACTTTTTTCAAATAAAAAAACTCCTTGCTATCTATATAAAATCAGCCTACCCCAACATTTTTGCTTGATTGACTGATATTTTTTGGTTTTATTGGTATTTATATTCTCACTTTTCGGAATAAATATTCTGCTATTTCATTGTTTTCATTTACTCTACTTCGTTTTCATTATTTTTTCTTGATGTTTCTTTGTTTCCATCAACTGCTTTTGTTCCGCTGTTTTCGATCCATGGAAAAGAAAAACCGATCGTCATATCTTCTTTTAATACTAAAACTGCATCGAATTTCCCTTTTTTACCAGTAAAACCTTTGACAACTTTACTTGTCTTTCCTTTTGAAAGCAAATCTCTGAGATTTGTTTTAGTCAGCTTCTTTTTAGCTACTGTTGGCCACAATTTGAAGTCGCATTCCGGGTTCAAACATGTAGCGATTTTAGGATAAAGCATGACTACCCCTTTTTTACATTTTGGACATCTTCCTAATTGGTCGTTTTTCTTCTCCATCGCTTTTATCTGGCGTATTCCGCTGATCTCATCTGAGAAATCTACCTTATCGATTTGATTAGGTACTTCTGCCAATAAATGTAAGATGAATTTTTTGATGTTTTCTAAAAAAACAGATGGCGTTCCTTCTTGGTTACCGATTTTTCTCAAGTATCCTTCCCAGCGTGCAGTCATTTCTGCACTTGTCAGCAATGGTTCATTAGCTACTGCCTTACAAAGAGTGATTCCTTTTGGCGTAACGATTATTTCGTTTTTATTGACTTCGATGTAATGTTTCTGCTTAAGATTTTCAATGATATTGGCCCGTGTAGCTTCGGTCCCTATTCCTTCTACTTCTTTGAGGATTTCTTGCGCTTCATCATTATCCAGCGTTTTTCCCGCAGTTTTCATTGCTGTGATCAAGGTTCCTTCGGTATAGGGTTTCGGAGGTTGTGTTTCTTTCTCCATACTTTTCAGCTCTACTTCTGCTTCTTCATTTTCTACGATAGGAGGAAGCGTCTGAGCTTCTTTCTTTTTTGACTTGATGCGCAAGATTTCCTGCCACCCTTGCTGTAATGGGATCTTTCCGGTGCTTTTTAGCTTTAATTGCTGTACACCCGTCGTGACAGTCGTCTCTTCATAAATATAATCTGCGGCAAACATAGCCACAGTGGTACGTAAGACTTGCAAATAGATTGCTTGCTGTAATTTAGATAGCTTCGCAAAGCGTGCAGGAGTCGGAATCGTCTTTGTCGGAATGATTGCGTGATGTTCTTGAACTTTTTTCGCATCGACATACCGTTTCTTTGCTCTGATCTCAGTTGTCTGTACTTCTTCTATTCCTAAAAACTTTTTATAGTTTTGCAGATGTTTAACCAGATACTGATGCTCATTTTCTGTGATATAAAAGGAATCCGTTCTTGGATAGCTTAGAAATTTGCTTTCATACAATCCTTGAGCAGCATCAAGTGTGGCTTTAGCACTTGCTTTCATTAGCTGATTCATCTTTGTCTGCAAACTAGATAGCGAAAATAAACGTGGGCTATGCAACCTCTTTTCCTTTTTCGTAACTTCAAGAATCCGTCCGTTTTGCTTACCTAAATGCGCTCCGAGTCTCTCTATTTCCTTTGTTAACTCTTCTTGTGTTTTAAATGCTTTTTTTGGTACGATTTTTCCTGAAAATTGTCCTTTGTTTGTCGTAATTAAACCTTCTCCTTCAAAGTATGTTTCTTTTTTGAAGTGTTTGATTTCTTCTTGCAGCTGATAAATCATGTAAAGTGTCGGCGTTTGTACACGACCAAGAGAAAAACTACCATCAATCCCTTTTCGTTGAAGCAGTAAGCTATATAATGGGCTTCCGTTCATTCCAATCAGCCAATCAGCATTCTGCCTTGCTTGCGCTTCTTTATATTTTGGAAAATAGTTCTTTCCAGGTTGGAGATTCTTAAAACCTTCATATATTGCTTCTTTTTCAAGAGAATTGATCCATAAACGTAAATAGTTCTTTTCTTTAGAAAAGGCGTTTGCTTGACGAATAATCGACCACGCGATGGCTTCACCTTCTCTATCACCATCTGTTGCAATAATGATGGTATTGGCTGACTGTAACTCTCGCTTTACAATCGAAAATTGTGCACGTTTGTCCCTTGGAACTTCGTAACGGAAGGTTTCTGGGAAAATAGGCAAATTTTCTAAAGACCATTTTGCCCAACGCTCTTCATAAGCTCCTGGAGCAACCATATCTACCAGATGTCCAAAACCATAAGTGATGGTTACTTCACCAGCAAACAATGGATCGCTGATTTCATAATACCCTTCATGCCGCTTTCGCTGTTGGAAGGTTTCGGCATAGGATTTTGCTTGTGAAGGTTTTTCAGCTAGTATCACCGTCTTCATCTTCTGACCTCCGTTACTTGATTTTTTGCGGACTTCTCTATTATGGAACATATTTTCGCATCTGGCAATAAAAAAAAGATACCGTATAGTCGAAATAGGCACAAAAAACATCAAGCCAGCAAACGATGTTCCGTTTGCTGCTTGATGTTTCTAGAAAATATTCATCTTTAGCTGTCACTCTTGGTTAATCTGCCAATTGATGCCAAATCGATCAGTTACCATCCCATACAACTGAGCCCACGGAACAGCATCCAGCGGCATCTCAATCTTACCACCCTCAGCTAAGCTTTCAAATAGACGCTTCGTTTCCTCTTCATTTCTTGTTTGGATGACTAAAGAAACATTATTTCCAACAACTAATTCAGGACCAATTCCTTCTGGCGTATCTGCAAACATAACTAATGTATCATAAATGTTCAACCGTGCATTCGTGATTAGATTTTTTGCTTCTTCTGGCAAGTTCATTTGTTCTATTCCAGGCATTTCACCGTATGTGGTGATACCTGATGCTTCAGTCTCAAAAACTTTTTCATAAAAAGCGATGGCTTCACGAGACTCATTTTTGAAGTTCAGATAGATATCCAATGTAAACAGCTCCTTTCTTGGTTATAATCTATCATAAGAAAGCGTTTTTTACGAGTGAATCGTTTGATTGATTCATGACAAAAGCCTTGTCGCAACTTCTTCTTAATCTTTTTTATGATCATTTATTCAAAAAATCTGTAATAGCTGATTGATTCATTTGATTATCAATTTCAAGAATGCTACCAGCATAATCACTTTGCCCATAATTCCACGAACCGTCTACTGGCACACTTATTCGATCAATGCCACCAGCTCCTCGTGCAATCGAAAAGAGGTTTTTCGTCAAGAACCAAGCAGTGACATCTGTGGATGTATACCCTAAAGCTTTACCAGCTGCATAAGGTGCACGAATCAGATTCAATGGATTCTTCAATTGGCTGAAAATAGCGTTCATTACTTGCTGTTGGCGTCTGACACGGCCAAAGTCTCCTTCTTCATCCATTCGGAAACGTGCGTACTGCAAAAGAACATGTCCATCCATCTTCTGGACCCCTTTTTTAATATCTACACCATCCAGATTCAGATCTTTTTCTGCATCGATCTTCACTCCGTTCATGAACAAGGCATCGATCACTTTTTCAAACGATTTGAAATCGACTTTCGCATAGTATTGACAATTGATTCCAAAATTTTCTACTAAAGTTTGACGCACTAGATCGGCTCCTCCGTATGCATAAGCTGAATTGATCTTATTTTGTCCTACCCCTGGGATCGTAACGAAGCTGTCACGCATAAAAGAAATCAGTTTCGGCTTATGGGAAGGACCATCCAACTGTAAGACCATGATCGTATCAGCTCGTCCAGCATCTTCTCCGCGTGTATCACTCCCAAGAATCAAAATATTATGCGCACCATTTGTCGCTTTTTGCCCATGAAAGGTTTCTGAAGTCGCTGCCTCTAAGCTTGTGTCATGTTCAGCTACATATTTACCAATAAAAAATGAGATACCTGAATAAAGGATCAAAACAAGCAAAATCGATAGAATGATTTTTTTCCACGATCGCTTTCTTCGAGATTTCAACGGTTTGTTCTTCTTTTGCCGATTGAAAAATTTTTTATTTTTTTGTTGTTCTTCTGTTCTTGGTGCATCTCTATATATCTGTTGTTCGTGTTGGTTCAAATGTTCAAATGAGTGCTGCTCTCTTTCATAAATACGGGTAGCATCTTCCTCATTTTCCATACGCGTTCGTTTTCGTTCTCTTCTAGCAAAAATACTCCCCGTATCCCGCTTCAGAGGTTTCGCCTTCTTATGGATGTCCTTATAGCGATCCATCCGACTCATTGTGGTTCCTCCTCGTTTCTTACTGATAAATAAAGGATACGATAACCAATCGACAAAAGCCTATCATTTTTTGATAATTTAATAAAAAATAACGAAATAAATGCTTCGATACATAAAGAATTACTTTTCTTGAGACCGTTTATGCGAGAATAAAAAATCTTTATCTATTATCCTTTTTTAATCAAACAGTTTTTCAATCACATGGATCGGCATCTTTTCCTTTGTCCATAATTCAAACGCGATTGCTCCTTGGTAGATCAACATGCCAAGTCCATTGTATCCTTTTGCTCCTACTTTTTTTGCTTCTTTTAATAAACGTGTTTCTCTAGGTGCATAAATCAAATCAAAAACCGCTAGTTTCTCATGCATCATGTTTATATCTAAGAGCGGTGACTGATCGATTTTCTTTCCCATCCCGATATCTGTTGCATTGACTAGAAGGCAGCTTTCTTTCAAGTCTTTTCTTAATTGATACGTATCGGCAAAATCACGAACTTTTATCTCACAAGAAGTTCGATAGCTGAGTTGTTCGAATGTTTCTTTTACTTGAGCGAATGTTTGATTGTTTCGTTTATAAACTACAATTTCCTTAGCACCGTCTAACGCCGCTTGAACAGTGACTGCCTTTGCTGCCCCTCCAGCGCCCAGCAGAGTCACTTTTTTCTTTTTGACCGAAATCCCAGCTTCTTGTACGGATTGCATGAAGCCCGCACCATCGGTATTATAGCCAATCAAACGACCTTTTTCGTGCACGATCGTATTCACTGCTCCAATCAATTGTGCTTCCTGGCTTACCTCATCCAGATAAGGAATAACCGCTGTTTTATTCGGCATCGAAAGGTTCACACCTAACATATCAAAAGTTCGTATACTTTCGACTGCTTGCTTCAAATTCATTGGGTTTACTTTGAAAGCTAAATACACCGCATCGATGTTGTTTGCTTCAAAAGCAGTATTGTGCATCAATGGAGATAAACTGTGAGAAGCTGGATCAGCAAAGAGTCCAGCTAATTTGGTTTGTCCAGAAATCATCTTATTCCTCCTTTGTTCTTACTTCAATAAAAAAAGCCACTTAGCGTTTGATACGAAAAAGTACGAAACGTCTAGGTGGCAAAGTAGCAAATTCTTTTCTCATCGTTCACTTGTCAGAGCAAAGAATATTCTATTTAATTGTTAAAATCATTGACTACGTGATCCTACAAAACACCCAAATATGTTCCAATTGTTTATTGTTTTAAGTATAGGATGAATCAAAGGAAGATGTCAATGAGTTTTCAAGTCCTTCTACTGAAAGGAGACTTTCTGTCGAAATCAATCTACTACTTCTTCAAAGAACTGCAAAAGGTCGCCCATTGTCAAATGTTGCTTTTCTTTTTCAGAAAGATCCTGAACAATTTTTCCTTTTTGGAGTACGATCAGACGATTTCCGTATTTCAAGGCGTCTTCCATTCGATGCGTGATCATGAGACAAGTCAATTTTTGTTCATTGATCCGCTGATTTGTTAACTGCATTAATGCTTTAGCTGTTTTAGGATCTAAAGCGGCAGTATGTTCATCTAATAACAGTAATTCAGGAGCCGTGATCGTCGCCATCAGCAAACTTAATGCTTGGCGTTGACCGCCAGATAATTCCCCTGCTGGAGTATCCAAATGTTGTTCTAGGCCATTACCGACTTCTTGACATAGTCTGAAAAAATCTTCTTTTTGATTTTTCAAGTTACGTAAACGGAATTTCCGCTTTTGCCCTCTTTTTTGTGCAAGTAGCAGATTTTCTGCTACAGTCATCCGGGGAGCCGTTCCCATCTTAGGGTCTTGGAAAACCCGAGAAAGGAATCGTGCTCTTTTTTCTTCTGAATCTTTTGTAATCAGCTGATCTTTAAAAGAGATCGATCCTTGACTGAGTTGAAGCGTACCAGCGATGGTATTGAACAGTGTGCTTTTTCCAGCACCATTCCCGCCAAGAACAGTGATAAAGTCCCCTTCTCTGATTGTAAGGTTGATTTCATCCAATAGTACTTTCTCTTCATTCATCCCATTGTTTACGACTTTTCTGCCGTTTTTGATTGTCAATATATCTGTCATTACTATGCCTCCTTCTCAAAACCCGTTTTTAAGTTCAGTGCTTTCTTCAATTGCGGGATCATCAGACAAATAGCTAAGATGATAGCGGAGAACAACTTCAGATAAGTCGTGTCAAACCCTAGTTTGATTACTACTAAAATCAATAGTTGATAAATGATACTGCCGACAACAATAGCAATCAATCTTTCTGCTAGCGTCAATTCTTGGAAAATCACTTCACCGATGATGATGGAAGCAAGACCGATGACGATCACGCCAATCCCTTTATTTACATCTGCATATCCGTCATTCTGGGCAATCAGCGCACCGGATAATGCAATGACACCGTTCGACAAAGTCAAACCTAAAATTTTCATACGATCGGTTTTTATCCCTAACGACCGAGCCATCGTTTCGTTGTCTCCTGTCGCAATATAGCCTTGACCTAAATCTGTATTGAAGAAGAATAGCAGTACAGCAATCAAGATGCCCAAAGAGATGAAGCCAAGAAGGACTGTGTCAAAGTAATCAGGTAATCCAAAGCGATGAAAGCTGTCTTGTAGAATCGGATGATTCAATAAAGATAGATTTGGTGTTCGCATCACAAACAAAATAACTGAGTTCAATCCTGACATCACTAAAATCCCTGCTAGAATAACCGGTATCTTTCCTTTTGTATAAAGTAACCCTGTAATGAGTCCTGCTACCATACCAGCACCTACGCCCAATAACGTAGCTAAAATCGGTGCTACCCCATGAGTGATAGCTGTCACACAGACAGCAGCACCTAATGGGAAGGACCCTTCTGTCGTCATATCAGGAAAATCTAAGATCCGATAGGTCATGAAAATCCCTAATCCTAATATTGCCCAAAGCATGCCTTGTGAAATAGCTGATACGATCATTTGTCATCCTCCTTAGATGTTTCTTGTTGCGACTCATCTGTAATGATTTTGGCTTTTTCTTTCATCGATTGAGGAATAGTGATTCCTAAGTGATCAGCCTGAGATTGATTGATCACTGTATCCCCTTGATCAAACATATAAACAGGTGTCGTTTCCGGTTTTTCTTTTCCGCTCGCAAGTTTTGCCGCCATCTTACCGCTTTGAAGCCCTAATTGATATTGATTGATCCCGATTGTTGCTAGTCCGCCTTGTTCTACCATTGTATCAACAGAAGGAATGACGGGGATATTTGCTTTATTCGCTTCTTTAACCACTGTCTGCATAGCATTGGCAATCGTATTGTCTAATGGAACATAGATAAAATCGACTTGTCGGCTCATCACTTGTACCGTTTGTGCAATCTCATTAGTGGAAGGCACCGCATATTTTACTGCTTCTAACCCTTCTTTTTTTGCAGCTTCTTCCGCTTGTGCTACTTGGTATTTTGAATTATCTTCCGAAGAAGCATACAAGATCCCGACTTTTTTTGCATTTGGCAGCAAATCAGAAGCAAGCTTGATTTGTGAAGCAACAGGTGGCTGATCAGAAACACCTGTCACGTTTCCACCAGGTTTCTCTAAAGAACCAACTAATCCAGCCCCCACAGGATCCGTTACAGCACCTAATACAACGGGAATCGACGAAGTCGTGTTTGCTAATGATTGAGCAGCAGGCGTTGCGATTCCGATCAAAACATCAGGATCGGATTGTACTAGCTGTTGACTCATTGTGGCTAGCTTGCTCTGATCGGCTTGTCCATTTTGAAATTTGATTTCAAGATTTTCTCCTTCTTTTAATCCTTCTTCTTTCAGACCATCTTTGATCCCTCGATAAATCTCATCTAATGCCGGATGGCTCACATATTGCAATACCCCGACAACTGTTGTTTTTTTTGTCTGGTTCGTCGAAGTACTTTCTTTTTCTCCTGAGGCTTTTCCATAAATAAATGCACCTGCTAAATAAACTAAAATAATTACTACAACTGTTATTAAACGTTTGTTTTTCATTTTTTCCTCCTGCAAAGTCAAACTTTTTATTTATTAAAATCAGGCAAGTATCCAGTCTACAAAAAAAGACAATGGCCAAAACGGTCATTGTCTTTACACAAAAAACCGCATAGATAGGATCTATGCGGCAGTCAATGTTCATGTCTAGCATAGATACAAGCTTTAGAAATGCACTCTAAAAAGTTGTATCTATGGGAAAGTTTCACCATTAATACAACTTATCTACGCCAGCTGCGCCAATTTTTTTTGTTCTCTGCTGAAATACGTTTTGATAAGTTCATTACAGGTCACCCTTTCCTTAAGAATTGATTTAAGTCTAATCGAATTTTTGAATTTCGTCAACTATATTTTTTATTTTTTTCATTTGTTATTTTGAAGATCAAACATCACTTGTTCTGATAATTAAAAATAGCGCTATATAGAGCCACCATTTCATCACGTTAACGACTCAATTAGCAGTCTCGGCATTTGGGGAAGCTGTTCCTGTTCTATCCATTTCTTCTTCTAATTGTTTGATATTGGCTAACGGTAGTCGATTCAGCTCAGGGATCAACTCCTTATCAAAATCAGTTATTCCTCCCTTACCCGCAGTTATCCGATTTGCTTCTTTTCCTCCATCAAAGAAAATAAATGTCACTTCATCCGTTCGTATGTTATATTTTTGTTCCAGTTCATGTACGTCATAAACGATCGGATAATAAAAGATCGGTCGATTCAATTCTTCCATAAGCTCAGGGTCATTAAAGACATCCAGCATATCCTGATAGGTTTTCCCGTTCGGTTTGCTGAACATCACCGATATCGCTCGGCTTTGTTTGATTTTCTGATCCGCTTGACTGTAATCAAAAGGTTTTAATTTGCTGGTTGGTATGGATGAATAAACGAGACTATTTACTTGCTCTTCTCGGATTTTTTCCGGCAACAAAAACATCGCAATTGTTAGTAGCAATGATAAGATGAGCAGAAACACAAGACGTCGAAAATACTTAATTGGATTTTCTGCGAATGACACTGAGAAATGATCATTCATTTCTTGTACTCTCGATTTAACTGCTTCCCAAATAACAAACACCTTCTTTTCTACTTTTTCTCCTATTTTTTATTATACCTAAAAATTTGGATTTCAACGATAAAAACACTGTTTTTTATGTAATTAGTCCAATTTTTTCTAGACTTTTGCTTCACTATTCGGCCAAATTGGTTTTTCTTCTTTTTTTCGTTATAATGAATATACTTATGAAAAGAAATGAGGAATGAACCATGTCCTTTGATGGTGTATTTACCCATGCGATGGTCAACGAATTGCGTGAAACGTTACTATCTGGCCGGATCTCGAAAATCCATCAGCCTTATGAAAATGAAATCGTGCTGGTGATTCGTTCACGCGGTAAAAACCATCGATTATTATTATCTGCGCACCCTAGTTATGCTCGTGTACAGATTACCCAAATCGATTATCAGAATCCTGATAATCCGCCTAACTTCGTGATGATGCTTCGAAAGTATTTGGATGGTGCTATTTTAGAAAGCATCGAACAAATCGAAAACGATCGAGTGATCCATTTTCACTTTGCTAAGCGCAACGAGTTGGGCGATTTACAGAATATCATATTGATCGTTGAATTAATGGGGCGTCATAGTACGATCGTCTTAGTTAATCAAGAAACTGGAAAAATATTGGACGCGATCAAACACATAGGAAGCTCTCAAAACACTTATCGTTCTTTGCTTCCCGGCGTAGAATACATTGCTCCGCCAAAACAAGAGGTCTTGAACCCATTTAGCTCCGATAAAGAAAAAATCTTCCAGCGACTTTCTCAAACTGAACTAGAACCAAAAGCAATCCAATATCAGTTTCAGGGAATCGGTTTCGATACTGCTCAAGAGCTGACCAAGAGATTGCTTGAACGTCCTAATGAAAAAATGGTTGTTTGGGACGAATTTTTCTCATCGATCATCAATCACCCAGACCCTACTTTTTACGAAACGACAAATAAAGATTTCTTTACGCCGATTGTTTATCAGGTATTTTCCGAACAAGCATCTGCTGTGACAACTTATCCAACACTCAGTCAATTATTAGATAGCTATTATCACGAAAAAGCGGAGAAAGATCGGGCAAAACAACAAGGCGGAGAACTGATCCGAAAAATCGAAAATGAACTAAAACGAAATAAAAATAAATTGAAAAAACGTGAACAAACACTCAAAGAATCCGAAAACGCTGAGAATTACCGTAGAGATGGCGAACTACTTACTACTTTTCTGACACAAGTACCACGTGGCGCAAAAGAAGTTGTTTTACCTAATTATTATGAAGAAGACCGGCCAATCAAAATAGCATTAGATCCGGCGTTGACGCCAAATCAAAATGCACAGAAATATTTTCATCGATACCAAAAGCTGAAGAACGCCGTTAAGTTGATTGGCGAACAAATCCAAGAAGCCAAAGATGAAATCCAATATCTTGAATCTGTCTTGTCTCAACTGGAAATTGCCGGTCCGATGGATATCGAAGCAATCAAAGAAGAATTGACTGCTGAGGGCTATTTGAAAAAGAAGACACAGAAAAAACAAAAGAAAAAGAAACCATCTCAGCCTGATCAATACTTTTCTTCTGACGGAACGCTCATTCTTGTTGGTAAAAACAACCTTCAAAATGACCAGCTGACAATGAAAACAGCTAAGAAAACCGACTATTGGCTCCATGCAAAAAATATCCCTGGTTCGCACGTCATCATCAAAAGTGATCAACCTTCAGATGAAACAATTACCGAAGCTGCCGAGTTAGCTGCCTATTTTTCAAAATATCGATATTCTGCCCAAGTACCAGTTGATCTTGTACAAGTGAAGCATATCCGCAAGCCAAATGGTGCCAAACCTGGTTACGTCATTTATGAAAATCAGAAAACAGTCATCGTGACACCAGAAGAAGAGAAAATTATAGCTATGAAACAAAACGGGTAATGAATGTATTTTCTTAGAATCATATTTTCGTACTTTTTATAGAAAGCAATCAGTTATAAATTGCTTTCTATAAAAAGAGGGGTTGTGACAAAATTCGTGTCACAACCCCTTATTTCGAATAAACTGTTTTGTTTGGCTGTTCTTTCTACTTAATATCAGTCAGATGTTCCGTCTGCTTTTCTTAATTCTGTTGGTCCAGTAACCGAGGAAGCTCTTTGATAAATCTTTGAGCGATTTCACTGAGCGGGCGCTTTGCCGAATAAATGATATAAAATTCATTTAGCTCGCCTTCTGCTAAAGGAATTAACCGCAAGTGCTCACGAATTCCTCCAATCACAATACCAGACCCTGAAGCGTACGCATCAGTTTCAAGAACGATATTCATCAAAGTCCCTCGATCACTGGTATAGATCACTGTTTCTTGATCAGGAATCTCGATAAGGTCTTCATAAAAATACGGAAAATTATTTCCATCCTGTGTAAAACGAACTTGAGGATAAGATAACAATTCTTCTTTTGTGATCTCTGCGTGTGTAGCTAGCGGGTGTCCATGCCTTAAAAAAATGTGTGTTTTAAATTTTCCAATGCTGCGGCCACTTAGTTCTCCTTGTTGCAAATATCTTCTGATACCAGCTTGATTATGCTCGTTCATATAAATAATGCCGATTTCACTGTGCTGCTCTTTGACTTCTTCGATCACTCTCGCCGTCGTCGTCTCCATGATCCGAAATTGTTTGATTTCATCTTTGAATTCCTCGAGTAGCTGTGCGGTCAAAGGACCTAAGAAATCATAATGCTGGGCAGCGATTGAAAAATTCTCTCTCTTTTCACTCGTTAGATAGTGACTTTCTAATGTATCAAGCTGAACCAAGATTTTTTCGGCACGATTTAAGAAATCTTGTCCTTCTTCTGTTAAATATGCACCTCGATTCGTTCGAGTAAATAGCGTGATTCCTAACTCGGTCTCTAATTCTTTGATACCAGCTGAAAGACTTGGTTGTGAAACAAACATTTTCTTTGCAGCTTCTCTGAAACTACCATTATTTGCCACAGCGACCACATATTTCATTTGTTGAATATTCATTGCTCAAACTCCTCAAAATAATAAATTTCTCTTCCATTCAAGGGTTGAATTGGTCGGTTGTTCGGCTGTGCATACTGCCCTTTGAAGGGTAGAAGAAACTCTTGGTTCAATTTTTCTACATGATCCATCACAAACCATTGGATTGGTCCGCTGGTAGGTGGAGTTGTCAATGAACCTACATAATGAAAATGGCTTTTTTTCTCTGGAAAAAAGACATCTGGATTTACCCAGTGTTCATGTTTTTCTAAATTCCATCTCTCTCCATTTTCTTGATTATAAAACCAACCTTCCTGTTCCATTAACTGATACATGACGCCCACGACCAGATTCTCTTTTTTGCTGTTCATATGAACAAAATGAAACTCAATATCTTCCTGTTTCCCGTCGATGATATGTTCTGATGGTAAGTGGAAATGAATATCTGTCAAATAATAGCGTTCTTTCTTGAACTCTACATAACTGAGTTGATCAAAAGGTACTAAATGAATCGTATTTTTGAATTCCTTGTCAGTGAAGCGTTGCTTTTGATAATGAAACGAAAGTGTCTCTCCTTTCATTTTTATTTCTTCACCTTTTGTTAAATGAATAGGTGACTGCAACGGAAATTCCGCACCTCTCGCAAACCAATCACATAAATTCGCCCAATTTTCCGGACCTCTGTCTCCAGAATAGCCCCATTCGACATCCATATTCTTTTTCAACTATACTTCCCCCTGCATCTCATATCGTTTTTATTTTTCTTCTTTCTTTACAATCGTTGAGACAGTTTCTAAAAACGCCTCTTTTCCATAAAATTCCTGGTTCAATAGTTCCGGAAATATCTCTTTAAAGAAATACTGAACAGAAGGCCGATGTTCAAAGCTTTTGATAGTCGTCACTGCCTCAATGAACATCTCCTTGTAAACTTTTTCTGGATTATTTTTGATGATTTCATCAAAAGACTCATAAAGAAGGTCAACCTTATCTGAAATGGCTAATAGTTCTCCTTCTACAGTTTCATCTTTTCCCTCGAACAACCGACGGCGATAAACTTCTTGGAACTCAGCTGGAATCTCTTGATTGATGAATTCGTCCGTCATCTTTTCTTCAACTGTTTGCAGCATCCCTCTTAATTCTTTGCTTGCATATTTCACTGGTGTTTTGATATCACCAATAAAACGTTCTGTGTAGTCATGATTCAGTGATTTTTCATAGAGCAGTTTCCAATCGATTGGCTGCCCATTTGCTTCTTCAATATCTCCTAGAACTTGCGCAATAGATGCTACACGATACGAATGTGCTGCGACTGTATGCTCCGTATATTTAAAAAAACCAGGTGCCCTTGTGATCGTCTCTAAATTGTTCAATCCTAAAATAAATTCATTCAATCCCATAAAAGTTACCTCCCTTTGAGATTTCTTTTTCCGAATATCATATCATTAAATAACTGACATTCGCAACATTTCCGCTCTTTTCCATTTTCGCAACAGCTCGCTTACCAAAAAATAGAGAAACTCTCGATAGAATAGAGTGCAGAGAAGAGATTATTCTCTTTTCTCTGCTATTTAGTCTTAGCAAAATAAATTTTGCAAAAATCAAAAACTGATCACGATAGAAGTTTCTTTTCATATCTGATGAAAAGATACTTTTCGCAATCAGTTTTTGGATTGTTTTTATATCGATTGATAGCCATTTTTTCTCACAATCAATTAATTATATGCTTAAGATTCTTGTTCAAAAATTTCACGAAGTTTCGGGGCATTTAAATCTTTTTCAGATAGTTGAATCAATCTATATCGTAAGTTTCGATTATTTGAATGATATCGTTCAAGTCATCAATCACGATATCTGCTTGTGCCTGATCAAGGGGCAGATCTTGCTTTAATGCAATCGTATATAAATTAGCTGCTTTTGCTGACGCAATACCAACAGGAGAATCTTCTACTGCGATGCAATGTCTACCATCCAATGCATTTACTGCGATTTGATAAATTTCTGGATGTGGTTTGCTTTTAGATAGCTTTTCTCCTGAAATGACAAAATCGAAGTATGGTGCTAAAGCATTCTGTGTCAGCATTTTGTCGATTTCTCTTTGAGGAGAAGAAGAAGCAAGAGCAATTTTGATACTTTTCTTTTTTAAATAATCCAAGATGTCTTCCGCACCCTTTCGCAGTGCTATTTTAAAGTCAATAGGATGTTTTTCCCGGTACGCAAGGTATTCTTTTCTAAGATCAGCTCGTTGGTCTTTTTCTGAGACCAATACTTCCCAAATCCCATTTTCTGTCAGTCCAACGAAATCCAACTTATTCGTCGAACCTGGTAGGATGTTTTTTTCTTTGAAAAATTGCATACGTCGATCAAAATAAAAATTTTCTGAGTCAATTAAGACACCATCCATATCAAAAATCATGCCTAAATTCACAAACCTTCCTCCTATCCATAAATAATTTCATGAATCAATCGTAATTCCAACGTGGAAATCTTGATAGTATACTCACTCTCTATTTCGAAAAAGGCACGATGGATCTGTTCCATTTCTGCACCTGCTTGAGTCGTATATTCCTCTATATCTTCTTGTTCATCCACACTTTCTTTCCTTAAAATTCGTTCAATCATACAGCAGCAATGTAGGTATAGTAAAAACAACTTACTATTAGATAGAGTGATCTCTAAGGTTTCCTCAGCTACGGATACAGCACTTTGCACTAAACGCAACAGTTTGGTTGCGTCCAAAATCGTTAAATTTTCGATGATTTTATTAATTGAAAAACTGAACATCAGCTGTTCTTTTAAATCTTTATCACGTATGTCAAAATAATCTTGTAGAATTGAAATGAACTTCTCAACATCTTCACCGTTAATTAAATGATCAAGACCAATATAAGGAACCTGTTCGATTTTGGGATCTTCTGTTCCTACAATCATCAATACTTCATATATTTGGAAAGGATCCTCATACATTTTATTTTTTTGCAATTTTTTGTAATCATACGGAATAATCGTCAATTCTTTGCAATGATTTTCTAAACAAGATTCCAAAATCTCTTGTATTTGAGTAGCTGAACCTATTCCGGTGTAACAGCAAGTTAAGATTGCCTGTGTTTTTTCTTTTTTTGGTAGTATTAGTTGTTTTTTTACTTTGTTTTCTATATCGATTTTTTGGCTGATTTCTGCGATAGACATTTGTCTTTGAATCAACTGCCCAATCTCCAATACAAGAGGCGTAGAGACATAATCGATAATCAGCAGTGGACCACGTATTTTATCTGCTAGCTTTTTTCCGATTTCGTTCAACGACCCCATATCTACTAATAAAATCAACCCGGCGTCCGTTTGATGATCATTGATAAAGCGAATAACTTGTTCTTCTACTTTAGCTAACGTGATATTGATTGGCATATCATAAGCTTGAAAGATATTCTGCTTCAGTATCCGATTGCCTACGTTCGCCATACTGCTAGCAGTAGAATAACCATGAGCTAAAATAACACTCTTGATTTTCTTTTCTCCTAGCGTGATCTGCAGCCCATGAAAATAAAAGGAAATAAAAATCAAATCTTCCTCTTTAACATCTTGATCTAATTGTCGAGAAATATGTCCTAGTACTTTTTTAGCATACCAATAAGAAGTATCTATGGAACTCGAAACCAATTCTAACAACTTGTCTTTGACACTTTGCCATTCATGATTTTCTGCAATCATATCTGTGTTGTTTTTATGGTAGAGATACTGTGCTAGGGCAATCACACGATTACCATCTTGTTCCAATCCGTAGTTTTCATGCATCCAATCAAAAGTTTCTCGTATCTGATAGGTTAGTACAGAATAAAATGATTCTTCTTTCGAATAACTATCTTTAAAAATAAACTCGTCCATCAAATGATTGATTTGATTTACCGTATGATCAATAAAATCTTTGATCATTAATTCTTGCTTTTCAACTTTTTGATACATTTGCACTATTTTTTCAAATAACTGCCTGATTTGCCTGACTTCTGAAGATTCTAAAAAGATTTGGTTAGCTGTATGCGGCAAATATTGGCGGTCTGGTAAAGCTTTAATCGTTTTTTTCAGCTGCTCTTTTAGCTGCATGGTATTTTCAGTTGGAAGATCCTTCAAACGAACTCGAATAGACAGACTATTTTGGTTTTTGGCGTACGCACTACCGCAGACATATTTCACGATGTTCTTTATCTTCCCTACATTGCCTTCTAAGTCACTATTAAGCAAAAAGTCCACTAGTTGATAACTTACATCGATGCGTTTTGACAAAATATTCGCTTCATTGATAAAAAATGTGTCTATCAGTTGCATACGTTCTGATTGCGGACGACGTTCATAATTCGGCAACATGACAATCACTGGCAAACGGCGAATAAAGGTCGGCAAAAATGTTTGATAGACATTCTCAGTTGTTGCAAATATCATACGGACGTTTGCTTTATGTCTGATTGCATTGTCCCCCATCGGTGAAATTTCTCCTGTATCCATAAATGTAAAAAGCTTTTCTTGCCCTTCATCACTTAAGCGGTGAACCTCATCCAAAAATAAGACGCCATTATCAGCTTTTTCTATCAATCCAATATGTTCTTTTTCTGCTCCGGTAAATGCTCCTTTGACATGGCCAAACAAAGCAGAAGACAAGAGTTCAGGATTGTTGAAATATTGGGCACAATTATAAGAGATAAACGGAGCATCTTTTGGGATGACCTTTTCTGCTACAGCATATTCATAGATTTTTTCTGCTAAAAATGTTTTTCCTGAACCGCTATTGCCCGATAAAAGAATAGGTAACCCATTCCCAGGATAAAGTACTGCTGTTTTTATTTGATCAACTGCTTCTCTTAAGCTGCCATTTGCTCCAATCACCGTTTCTAATGCATTGGCTTTTTCTGCTGCAAATAAGTCTTCCCAAGTTTCATATTCAGATTCTCTGTGAAAAATGCCAAGTTCAGCTAAAGCTTCAACATGTAAAAAAGAGACGGGGTAACTCTTGACCTTGACCAATACTCCTTCTTTCATTCCTTGATTTAAGTAGAAGCTTGTTGTACTTCGATTCAAACCGACATTTTCGCTAATTGATAAAGCTGAAAAATCTTCTGCATGATGCTCACTGTAATTTTTTGTCAGCTCTTTTAAATATTTTTCTACTTTTTTGTTCATGATCAACACCACCCAATTTACTCTTGCTCAATCAATTGTACGAGAATAAGAAACCCTTTTCAATGCAAGGGAAGAAAAGCCGAGGCACTTGGCCTCAGCTCTAGTTTAATACTCTAATTTCCACATATAACGACGCTTTGTCAGTGGATGCTGGCGTACTTCAGCTAATTCTTCTGCATAGACGCGGAATACTGCTGTGATGACGAATGGATTGAAGTAATCAAGAACCTCTTTCGCAATGTGGGCAGACAGTCCCCAATCCAGTGCATCTACGATTTCTATTTTTGCATCGAAACGATTCAAAAAAGTCAGTGCTCGGGCATCCATTTGACGCGTACGACCATCATTCATCAATAAGATAAATGGTACGTCTTTGTCCGTGATTTCAAATGGACCATGGAAAAATTCACCAGAATGGAAAGTACCAGAGTGAATCCATTGCATCTCCATCATTAAACAAATAGAAGTGGAATACGCAACTTCATGAGTCGCTCCTGAACTCATAACATATATCACCTTTTCATTTTTGAAACGTTCGGCGAATTTTTTTGCTTGTAGACGTGCTCCCTTTGCACTTTCTTGCGACAAATCATAAATTTTGTCGAAACCATCCATCATCTTATCGTAGTCTTTATATCCTTCGATCTGATTTAGTAGTTCAACTGCAAGTTCTAAGCAGTAACCTGTTTTTTCTAGTTTTGCTGCGTAATCTTCTGTGAAACGATGATAAATCACATAGTCTGCGTCTTTCGTTAACGGAGAATCTACGCTATGTGTTAAACTAATAACTGTGGCACCTTGTTCTTTCGCTACTGCGTTAGCTTGAACAGTTTCAGGAGTCGTACCTCCCAATGAAGCTGAAATAACTACAGTATGATCGTTGATCGAGCGAGGTGTCGCATAATTGAATTCATTTGCCGTAAAGTGGCTGATACGTAATTTGTTTGCGTTTTGTTCTAAAAAATATTTTGCTGGATATAGATCTGCTTTCGATGCACCACAGCCGACAAATACGATGGACTCCACCTCTTTGTTCGCGATGATTTCTTTGACGATATCTTTTGGACTTAATGTTGAATTCATGTTTGAATTCCTCCTCATACTATTTATTTTTAACCTAAATTAGGTTGGTCCCTTAATTAAAAATCCCGCATAAACTTAGTAAAACACCACCAGCGATACAAATAGTGAGCATCAAACCGGTCCGAACTTTCTTTTGCAACAACCAATACATAAAAAACGTCAGCCCTAAAGGAATCAACTGGGGCATGATATTATCTAAAACATCCTGTAAAACAAACGCCTTGCCGAATCTTAGCGGCGTGGTGATCCCAATCATACTAGCAATCATGGCTCCAATGACCATCAAACCGATAATCGTACAAACATACATCACTTTATCCATCAAACCTTCTTGATACAGTTTCGCTAAATATTTATTCCCAGTATTATAACCAATTTTTCCGCCATAATATGTAACGAAAAAGGACGGAATGAAGGAGATGATAATGGCCAAGATAGGGCCTAAGATACTACCTTGCTGAGCGAGATTGATTCCAAAGCCAAAGGCCAAAACACGTATGGTTCCTTGGAAGAAAGAGTCTCCGATTCCTGACAAAGGGCCCATAAGCGAAGTCTTCAAAGCACTGATGGTTTCCGGATTGAAATTCTCTTGATCTTCGGCATATTGTTCTTCCATAGATGCTGTTAGTCCTAAAACGAATGAACTTGTTTGCGGCGTACAATTGTAGTAAGCCATGTGCCGCTCATAAGCATCGATTTTCTTTTGTTTGTCTTCTGGCTTGTCATAGATTTTATCGATGATTGGTGCAATACCATACATAAATCCCATATTCATTTGTCGTTCGTAATTCCACGAAGCTTGTATTGCCCACGAACGCCAGAAAAATTGCCAATACTTCCAACTATTTTGATCTTTCTTAGTCATAAAAAAACTCCTTTCTATAAATCATCTAAAGGATCAGGTTCGCTTACTGCTGTCCTATTATCTTTACCATTGAATTTGACTTGTGCCATCACAAAGGCCACAATGCAAGCAAAAGCTGCGATACCTGTGATGCTTAATCCGGAGTAAGCTGTGATTAGAAAACCAAGTAATAAAAACGGGATCATTTTTTTCGTCAACATCGTTTGTAACAACAAAGCAAAACCATATGCTGGTAAAATTTTGCTTGCTAAAGTCAGACCATTTGTCAACCATACTGGGATACTGCTCACGATATTTTTCACTAAATCTGTTCCAAAGTAAACAGCTAAAAAGATAGGGATAAAATACATCAGTGAATATAAGACCGTACCATAGATTATGTGGATCCGTCGTGCTCTGCTGAACTTTCCTTCATTGATTAAATTATCTGCCCAATGTGTCAGATTTGAGAGTACCGTCCGCATCAATATTCCAAGCATTTGTCCTAATACAGAGATTGGAATGGCAATAGTCAGAGCAGTTTCAGCATTGGAGCCAGATAGAATAGCAAAAGCTGTAGCAATAATGGACGCCATATTCATATCCGGTGGCGCTGCTGCTCCGATATTTACCAGACCAAGCGACATCAATTCCAGAGAAGCACCAACCAACAAACCTTTTTCCAAGTCACCTAATACTAACCCAACTAACGTACTCACGATTAAAGGCCGTTCAAAATTCATCCTCCCTAGTAGTCTAGAGTCCAAGATGCACATGATTCCGACCAGACCTAAGGCAATCGATTGAAACAACATAACGTAAACTCCTTTCTTTTTAAATCATTGTATTCAAATCCTCTTTTTTGGAGGTTGGAACCTGTTGCATGAACTGTTTGATGCCCATTGATTTTAGTACTTTCGCATCTTCTATCTCATTTTCAGTCAAGAAGATAGCATTACTGAATTGTTTTGATCCTTCTTTTTTTATGATGCCTCCGTAATTGATTTCCTTAACGTTTGAGTAACTTTCGCAAAACTGACGAACATCCTTGGTATTTCCAAAGATCATCATGATGTTTTCACTCAATGCTTCTATTTTAGATATTTTTGTCAAGGTATTTTCAACGGTAAATATATTGAGTTTGATTCCTTGAGGTTTTGATAGTTCTAAAGACATTTTTTTAAATTCATCATTGGCTGCTTCATCATTCACCACCAGAATTCGGTTGATTTGTAAAGATTTACTCCAAGAAAACACCACTTGTCCATGTAACAATCGGTGATCGATACGAATGAACTTGATCATAGATCATCTCCTCCTTCATTTGATTTTTTTAGTAATCGATTGCAATCAATCAATGACTGCCGACTTTCTTCGATAATCAATTCTAAATCTGCAGCAGCAATTGGGTTAACTTGCGTGGCGATTGAAATCACTAAGGGTAGATTCATTCCTGTGATCAAGCGTATTGCTGGCTCTTTCTTTAACAGTCCTATCATTTCATTATTGACACTTCCTCCTAAGATATCTGTGAGAATAAATAGATTTTCTTTTCCTAATTTTGAAACTATACTTTGTATTTGTTGTTCTATCGGCTCATCTTCATCGCGATAAGCCGATAATGCATAAATATTAGTGGCAGGTCCCAAGATCATTTCAGCTGTTTGTTTTAGACCTTGAGATAATGCGCCATGACTAGCTAGAATAATCGTATTCATTTTTATTTCCTCCTCGCTGACAGTTTTATATAAAGCAAATACCGTGCCAACTTCTGTTCAGCCTGTAAAAGCTATAGTTACAACTATTTCCCAACACTTTTATCATTTACTGATAAGTGTTCAATCTATTTTGTAAAAGTGTTGAACTGCTTTTCTACATATATAAAACAAAAATAGCCTCTCGACTGTGGGATAGGAACACAGTTGAGGGGCTGTTTTTGACTCGTTGAAGTCGTTCATACTTTGTGTAATCAGCGCTATTGAAGATCATGCATATGTATTTTATGGATGTATCTCCTCATCCAAATCATCCATGCAGGGTTATGAAAAAAATAAGGATACAGTTACATAAACTGTATCCTTAAAAAATATAACGGTGTAGAGAAATGGTAATTTAGAAATATTCAAAATAATATAGCTTTATTTCTTCAATTATCTAAGTATTTTTGTACTTAAAACTGCCAATTTTCAGGATCTTTTTTCCATTCTTTTAGCAGAGTTAATTCTTGCTCATCGATATAACGATCTTCTAAAGCTGCTTCGATCAATACAGAGTAATTGGTCAACGTCATAAGAGGGATTTCGGCTTTTTCGAAATTTGCTTTTCCTTTTGGCAACTCATACGTAAAGATAGCTGCAACACCAAGGATAGCTGCACCTTCTCTTTTTGCTGCTTCAGCTGCTTCCAAGACGCTACCTCCTGTAGAAATCAGATCCTCGATCACAACCATCTTCTGACCTTCAACTATACGCCCTTCGATTTGGTTGCCTTTCCCATGATCTTTCGCCTTACTTCGAATATAGACCATTGGCAAGTCTAATATTTCCGCTACCCATGCAGCATGAGGAATTCCTGCCGTTGCAGTTCCAGCAATTACTTGTACTTCAGGGAAAGCTTCTTTGATTTTTCTTGCTAAGCCTTTTGCGATCTCTTTTCGGACTTTTGGATAGCTCATCGTGATTCGGTTATCACAGTAAATGGGGCTTTTGATTCCACTTGCCCAAGTAAAAGGATTACTTGGATTTAAAAATACTGCTTCAATCTCTAATAGATCTTTTGCGATACTTTGTTCTACATTCATTTTAGGTTGGCTCCATTCTGTTTGAATCGCTCGGTATGCTTCATAAGGATCAGTTGCCTGTGTGATTGGTCGTCCCACAACGATGAAAGTTGAGCCAATCTCTCTTGCTTGAGAAGGTGTGACTACTCTTGTCTGATCTCCTACGACTGTTCCTTCTGGTCTTATCCCTGGAGTTAAGCAAACAAATTCATCTCCCGCCGTTTCTTTGATCGCTTCTACTTCCCAAGCAGAAGAAACCACACCATCTAATCCTGCTTTTTTGGCACAGTTAGCGTAATGGATCACACTTTTTTCTAAAGGAACTTCGATTAGTTGGTCTGCATGCATCTCCTCTTCACTTGTAGAGGTAAGTTGAGTGATAGCTAGAAGTAGGGGACGTTTCCCACCTTCTGGCGTTCCTTCTTCTAATCCACGCATTGCCGCCTCCATCATGCGAATACCGCCAGCTGCATGAACACATGTGACATCAACACCAAGCTTTGCCAGTCCCCGCATTGCTTTTTCGACCGTATTCGGAATATCGTGAAGTTTCAGATCTAAAAACACATCGTGACCAGCATCTTTTAAATAACGTACGATTTCAGGTCCTTCTTGGTAGAACAATTCCATTCCGATTTTCACAAACAATTTTTCTTCTTCTGGGAAAAAAAGAAGAAAGTCTTCTACTTCTTGCCAAGTTGAAAAATCTAATGCAATGATTGGTCGTTGGTTTAGTTGGTTCATCGTTCACGTTCCTCTCTCACTTCTTTGATTAATCTTTCCAGTGACTCAATACCTAGTTCGTTCATTCGCACTGGGAGCTCTTTGATTAGTTTAGGACAGATATAGGGATCGGTGAAATTCGCAGTCCCTATAGCTACAGCTCTTGCTCCAGCCATAAACATCTCAAGAACATCGTCCACTGTCTGCACGCCGCCCATCCCAATGATTGGAAGATTGGATATACTTGCCACTTGATGAATCAAACGGATAGCGACAGGCTTGATTGCTGGTCCGGATAGTCCACCTGTTTGATTGGCTAAAATTGGTTTTCTTGTCTTAAGGTCAATCCGCATACCAAGTAGTGTATTGATCATTGTAAATCCATCTGCCCCTCCAGCTTCGATTGCCTGAGCGATTGGAACGATGTCTGTCACATTGGGAGATAGTTTGACATAGACAGGAACAGAAGCAACTTTCTTTACTGCTTGTGTTAATTGAAAAGCAACGTCAGGATCTGTTCCAAAAGCGATACCGCCATGCTTGACATTTGGACAGGAAATATTCAGCTCGATTGCTTTCACATTTGGCGCTTCGCCGATTTTGCTACAAACTTCTACATAGTCTTCTTCACAAGCACCAGCAACATTTGCGATGATGGGTAACTCATTGTACTCCTCTAATTCTGGAAGAAGTTTATTCATAACAACGTCTAGACCAGGATTTTGTAAACCAATCGCATTCAACATGCCAGATGGTGTTTCCGCCACTCTCGGTGTGGGATTGCCAAAGCGAGCATTTGGAGTCGTTGCCTTGACCATGATCGAACCAAGCTGATTCAAATCATAGTATTTTCCATATTCTTTGCCAAAACCGAAACAGCCGCTTGCTGGCATGATAGGATTTTTTAATTCTAGGCCAGGAAGTTTGACTGCTAAAGGATTCTCATTCATATAATTACCTCTCCTATTTTAAAAATCGGTCCTTCGTCACAAACTTTCACACTTTTTGTTCCTGTTTCATCTTCCGGCGTATGACAAACGCAAGCATAGCAAGCCCCTATCCCACATGCCATGCGGGATTCTAATGATAACTGGACATTTTGATGCGAAGAAAACAGCTGTTCCACTGTCTTCAATAACCCGTTTGAACCACATGCAAAAACTGCTGTAGGTTTCGTCTTCGTTCCTAATAATAAATTACCGACATTTCCGTGCATACCGTATGTGCCATCGTCAGTAGCGATTCTTGTTTCTCCAAGACGATTAAATTCTTTTTCATAATAAACGACTTCATGTGTGGCAAAACCTAAAAAGTGCGTTGGCTTGATCCCTTTTTTGACTAACTGCTTTGATAACTCATACAGAGGCGGGACACCGATTCCTCCACCGATTATAAATACTTCGTCTCCTGTATGAAGATCAGATAAATCAAAGCCATTACCTAAAGGGCCCATAACATCTAAATAGTCTCCGGCAGAAAGAGTAGAGAAAACGCTAGTCCCCTCACCTTCCACCCGATAGATAATACGGCAAGTATTTGTCTCGTGATCGATATGATTCAAGCTAATCGGTCGGCGTAGCAGCAAGTCTGCACGCGGCACGAGGATATGCAAGAACTGTCCTGGTTGCTGCATTTCTTTTACTAGATCACCTTTTAATGTCATTTCAAAAATCTTTGGTGCCAGCTGTTTTTGCTGAACGATTTCCATCATTTCTTGTTTCATCTGTCCCCTCCTGTAACGGATTTTCTTCTTTCGGTCTTAACATGTATACACCGTTAAATAGGGTTGGTTGAAAATGCACGGGATTCCATCACTCGAACGATCGCATCTGCTGTGTCTAAAGAAGTAAACAACGGAATACCATGTTCGACTGCTTCTCTTCGGATAATGAAGCCGTCTTTAGAAGCATTTCCCCGATCTTTATCAATCGTATTGACAACCACTTGTGTTTTACCATCTCGTATTAAGTCGACTACATTTTTTTCTGCTGCTTCCTCAGAAATTTTCGCAACTGTTTCAACAACCAAACCATGTTTTTCGAAATAGGCAGCTGTATGTTTCGTTCCTATCAGACTATAGCCGATTTCTGTAAAACGTTTAGCCAACTCTAGTGCTTCTTCTTTTGTTTCATCCGCAATCGTAAACAATACGGCTCCATATTCAGGCAAGTGTAATCCAGAAGCTTCGAATGCCTTGTACAAAGCTTTGTCTAATTGTCTGTCAGACCCCATTACTTCTCCAGTCGATTTCATTTCAGGCCCTAAGTAAGTATCGACTTTCTGCAATTTAGTAAAAGAAAAGACGGGCGCTTTAACATGGACTTCTTTTGTTTCCTTATAAAGTCCGTTTTCATAACCAAGTGCCTTTAATTTCTCTCCCAAAATAGCTTTCGTCGCAATTTGTGCCATTGGAATTCCTGTCACCTTACTTAAGAATGGAACAGTCCGACTTGCTCGAGGATTGACTTCGATCACATAAACCTCATTTTCATGGATGACGAACTGGATATTCATCATCCCGACACAGTTCAAACCTAATGCTAAACGGATCGTGTAGTCTTCGATCGTTTTCTTGATTGATTCAGATAATGTTTGAGGTGGATACACAGCCATTGAATCCCCTGAATGGACACCGGCACGCTCAATATGTTCCATGATCCCTGGAATGAGTACTGTTTCACCGTCACAAATCGCATCCACTTCGCATTCGCCACCAAGCAAATAGCGGTCCACTAGTACTGGATGTTCTGGAGAAGCTTTCACAGCATGTTCCATGTAGTCTTCTAAATCTCGCTGATTTTCAACGATTTCCATCGCACGCCCGCCTAATACATAGCTTGGACGAACAAGTACTGGATAACCAATTCTCGAAGCGATAACCACGGCTTCTTCTTTACTTGTAGCAGTATCCCCTAAAGGTTGAGGAATATCCAACTCTTTCAGCGCTTGCTCGAATAAATCACGATTTTCCGCACGATCCAAGTCTTCAATCGTTGTCCCTAAGATTTTTACACCAGCAGTAGTCAAAGGTTCGGCTAAGTTGATTGCTGTCTGACCACCGAATTGAACGATTACTCCTATCGGCTGTTCTAGCTCGATCACATTCATCACATCTTCGAAGGTCAATGGCTCAAAATATAATTTATCCGAAATAGAAAAGTCAGTAGAAACTGTTTCCGGATTGCTGTTCATGATGATTGCCTCGTATCCTGCCTGCTGGATTGCTTTGACAGAATGCACAGTCGCATAGTCAAATTCAACTCCTTGTCCGATACGGATAGGACCAGATCCCAGTACTAGAACTGAGGGCTTTTCTGATCGTGAACTTTCATTTTCATATTCATAGGAACTATAAAAATAAGGTGTTTTTGATTCGAATTCCGCTGCACAAGTGTCAACCATTTTATATACAGGAATCAAGTCATTTTCTTTTCTCATCTGGCGAACGGCTTCTTCGCTTATTTCCCACAGCTCCGCCACTTTTTTGTCTGTAAAACCGTTTTGTTTCGCTGTTTTCAATATCCTGTCATCCAACGGCTGCTGTTTCAACTGCTGTTCAATTTCTACGATATGCAACAGTTTATCTAAAAAGAATAAATCGATTTTTGTCAAATCTGCCAATTCTTCTATGGTGTACCCTCGTCTAATAGCTTCAGCTACATAAAACAGGCGATCATCTTGTGCTCGAACCACTTTTTGGATTAGGTCATCGTCCGTGATGTCTGCCAACTCAGGAAGTTCGATATGGTGTGTACCGATTTCTAAAGAACGCACAGCTTTCAATAAAGACTCTTCGATATTCCGACCGATAGCCATCACTTCACCAGTTGCTTTCATCTGCGTACCTAAAAGCCGTTCTCCGTTTTCAAACTTATCAAACGGCCAGCGAGGAATTTTAGCTACAACATAATCTAATGCAGGTTCAAATTCTGCAAAAGTCGTTCCTGTTACAGGATTTTTCATTTCGTCTAATGTTAATCCAAGCGCTATTTTAGCAGCTAGCTTAGCGATCGGATAGCCAGTCGCCTTACTTGCTAACGCCGATGAACGAGAAACACGCGGATTGACTTCAATCACATAATAATTAAAGCTATGTGGATCAAGAGCAAGTTGGACGTTACAGCCTCCTTCGATCTTAAGTGCTCGAATAATCGAAAGAGAAGCATCACGAAGCATTTGATATTCATGGTCAGACAATGTCTGGCTAGGAGCAAACACGATAGAATCACCTGTATGGATACCCACTGGGTCAAAATTTTCCATGTTGCAGACAACGATTGCATTATCAGCCGAATCTCTCATCACTTCATATTCAATTTCTTTAAAACCCGCAATACTTCGTTCAATTAAACATTGGGTAGCTGGGGAAAGACTTAATCCATTTTCTGAGACTATTCGTAATTCTTCTTCATTTTCACACATGCCTCCACCAGTCCCGCCTAAAGTAAAGGCTGGACGAACGATGACGGGATAGCCGATTTTATTTGCAAACGCTACAGCTTCTTCTACTGTATTGACGATTTCAGACTCGGGGATTGGCTGATTCAATTCTTTCATCAACTGTTTGAATAAATCACGGTCTTCTGCTTGATCGATCGCAGAAAGCTTCGTTCCTAGAAGTTCTATGTTCAATTCTTCTAAAATACCTGATGCTGCCAGCTCCATTGCCATATTGAGGCCTGTCTGTCCGCCTAAAGTTGGAAGGAGAGCATCTGGACGCTCTTTTCGAAGAATCCTTGATACAAATTCAAGTGTGATCGGTTCGATATATACTTGATCTGCCACTTCTTTGTCCGTCATGATCGTCGCAGGATTAGAATTTACTAAAACCACTTCATATCCCTCTTCTTTTAAAGCAAGGCAAGCTTGTGTTCCTGCGTAGTCAAATTCTGCGGCTTGACCAATGATGATCGGACCAGATCCAATCACCATAATTTTCTTGATATCTGTACGTTTCGGCATCTGTTTACTGCTCCTTTCCTGCATCCATCATTTCCATAAATTCATCAAATAAATGTAGTGCATCGTGCGGACCAGGAGCAGCATCTGGATGAAACTGCACACTGAAAGCGGGATAATCTCTGTGTTTGACTCCTTCTACTGTTCCGTCATTTACTTCTACATGGGTTACGATGAGTTTTTCTGAATCAATCGTGGCTTCATCGACTGCATAGCCATGATTTTGAGAAGTAAAATCAATTCTTCCGGTCGCTACTTCTCGTACCGGGTGATTTAATCCTCGATGTCCGAATTTCATTTTATAGGTATCTGCACCGTTGGCTAAAGCAAATAACTGGTGACCAAGACAAATACCAAAAATCGGTACTTTTCCTTGGATTTTTTTGATCATTTCGATTGCTTCTGGCACATCTTTTGGATCACCAGGTCCATTCGTCAGCATGACTCCGTCTGGTGATAACGCTAAAATCGTCTCGGCATCTGTGTTATAGGGAAGTACTGTGAGGTTACAGTTTCTTTTACTCAATTCTCGTAAAATACTATGTTTCAAGCCGAAGTCAATGACGATAACTTTCCGTCCTGTTCCTGGACTTGGATAAGGTTTGTTAGTGGAGACTTGCTGCACTTGATTGGTTGCTAGAACGGTTGCTTTCAGCTGATCAAATGCATGTTCGAAGGAATCTCCAGCATCAACGATACTTGCTTTCATCGTTCCGACTTCACGGATTTTACGAGTAAGGGCGCGCGTATCGATACCTGATATTCCAGGAATCCCTTTTTGTTTCAAAAATGAATCTAGCGTCATTTGGTTTCGCCAGTTTGAAGCTACACGCGCGTGCTCTTTTACTACTACTCCTTTGCATGTTGGAGAAATCGATTCATAATCATCTCTATTTACCCCATAATTGCCCACCATAGGATAGGTAAATGTAATGATTTGACCGTTGAAACTTTGATCGGTGATGGTTTCTTGATAACCAGTCATACTTGTTGTAAAAACGATTTCTCCGAAGACATTTGCATCCGCGCCAAAAGCTTTTCCTTCGAAAACTGTTCCATCTTCTAATATAAGCAAACGTTCCATATTTTTATTCTCCCTTCTGCCACACAAGTTTTCCGTTGACAAAAGTCATTTGTGTTTCACCTTTTACTTTCCAGCCGATAAAAGGTGTATTTTCCCCTTTTGATAAAAAGTCTTCTTTATCGATCGTGCAAGTTTTTGTAATATCAAAAATTGCTACATCAGCGGGTGCGCCGACTGTCAGCGTTCCTGCATTCAAACCAAAAATCTCAGCCGGTTTAACTGCCAGCCAATTGATTACTTGTTCCAATGTGAATTGTCCAGTTTCTACAAAATGAGTGTAGATCAGTTGGAATGCTGTTTCGCTTCCTACTATGCCAAATGGCGATTTCATGAAGCTTTGGCTTTTTTCTTCTAATCCATGTGGGGCATGATCTGTAGCGATACAATCGATCGTGCCGTCAAGCAAACCTTCGATCAAGGCTTCCCTGTCCTTCCGTCCTCTTAGCGGTGGATTCATTTTCCAAAAGCCGAAATCTTCGGGAATATCTTCATCGATCAAAATAAGATGATGGGGCGAAACTTCCGCTGTTACGTGGATTCCTGCTTTTTTTGCGTCTCTGATTACTCGGACACTCTCTTTAGTAGATACGTGGCACACATGGTAATGAACACCAGTTGCTTCAGCTAGCAACAGATCTCTGGCGATTTGAGAAGACTCGGTTACACTTAAGATCCCGGGAAGACCCAGTTCTTCTGCCTTCTTGCCAGCATGCATAACACCGCCAAATAATAAAGATTCGTCTTCTGTATGGGCTACTAGTGCTTTATTGTTTTTCGCAGCTTCTTTCATAGCCAGATACATCGTTCCAGCCGTTTGGACACCTACACCGTCATTTGTGAAAGCAAAAGCACCTTCTTCAATCAGTGCTTCTTGATCAACTAATTTCTCACTTCGCAGATTTTCTGTGATTGGCGCATACTGTAATACCTTCACAACTGCATCTTTTCTAATGATGTCATATACTTGTTTCAGCTTTTCTGCCTTATCAGGTACAGGATTTAAATTCGGCATCGCGCATACAGTAGTAAAACCACCACGTGCAGCTGAGCGAGTTCCAGCTTCGATCGTCTCCTTGTATGTAAATCCTGGCTCTCTCAAATGGACATGGACGTCCACTAAACCAGGTGTGATCAATTGTCCCTTTGCATCAAACACTTCATCAAATTCGGCTTCTGAGAATCCTGTACCGATTGCTTTGATTCGCCCATCTTCTATCCAAATTTCTGCTGGTGTCGTCATATTTTTTCGTGTATTGATCTGACCGTTTTTAATGAGTGTTTTCATTTTTCCATCCTCCTATAATTACGCTTTTCCATTTAGCACTGCTTCTAAGATTGCCATTCTGACAAAGACACCATTGCTCATTTGTTGAACGATTCGTGACTGTAATCCTTCCACTAATGAATCAGCTAATTCCACATCGCGGTTAACTGGTGCTGGGTGCATAATGATTGCATGTTTTTGCAGCTTCTTCGCACGTTCAACTGTTAAACCATATTCCTGATGGTAGCCTTCTTTTGAGAAGCTTTCTTTTCCATCATGGCGTTCGTGTTGCACTCGAAGCATCATCATGACATCAACTTGATCTAGTAGTTCGTCCAATGGCATATAATGTCCGTATACTTCGAATTCATCGTCGTACCATTCTCTAGGACCTGAGAAGAATACTTGTGCACCTAAGCGTTTCAACATCTGCATATTGGATTTCGCTACCCGAGAGTGGGTGATGTCCCCCACAATGGCAACTTTCAGTCCTTCAAAGTGTCCAAATTCTTCATAAATGGTCATCAAATCAAGCAAGCATTGGGTTGGATGCTGTCCGCTTCCGTCTCCCCCATTAATAATCGAGCACTGGATGGTTTTGCTTTGTATCAGTTCGTCATAATAGTTTTCATCACCATGACGGATGACCGCTACATCTACACCTAATGCAGACATCGTCAGTACTGTATCGTATAACGTTTCTCCTTTTTGGACAGAGCTTGTACTTGCTTCAAATTCAATCACTTCAAGCCCTAGTTTTTTCTCCGCTACATCAAAACTTTTATGTGTGCGGGTACTATTTTCGAAAAAGAGGTTTGTAGCAAAGTACTGGCGCTTTTGCGGAGTCCAATTAGCCCCTTGCTTGAATTCTTGCCCTCTGCGAATCAAGCCCATAACTTCTTGGTCAGTAAGTGCCTCAACGGTCAATAAATGCTTTAAACTGATACGTTCTGATTTGATGATCATAATGTTTCCTCCTTAGTTTTCTTCGCTTCGTGAAGTTTCTGGTAAGATAAGATTTAAAACGATGCCAAGTACAGTTGCTAACGCCATTGCCGACAATGTAAATGTGCCTACTTCAAAGACAAGTCCGCCAATTCCTACTACTAGTATAACTGAAGCAATCAACAGATTTTTCTTTTTGTCAAAATCGATTTTGTTCTCGATCAAAATCTTCATTCCGCTTGCTGCAATGACACCAAACAAGATAAAACTGATTCCTGAGATGACTGGTCCAGGGATACTTAAAATCAAAGCGCTTAATTTTCCTACGAATCCCAAAACGACTGCAAAAACTGCAGCTCCCCCAATCACAAACACGCTATGGACGCGTGTGATAGCCAGAACACCAATGTTTTCGCCGTAACTTGTTACAGGAGGTCCACCAACGAAGGCTGCTACGATTTGTGCTAAGCCATCACCTGTCAACGTCTTATGAAGACCCGGTTCTTCAAAGAAATTACGTTTAGTTAGTTTATTCAATACCATAAGATGGCCGATATGCTCTGTCATCGTCACAAAAGCGATGGGCGCCATTGTTGTGATTGCTCCAAGATATAGCTTTGGTTCATATTGTAAAAATGGAATCTCAAAGTTAGGAACAGCAAACCAAGCAGCGTCTACGATTGGCTTAGTATCCACGATTCCAAACAGCAAGGCTACGATGTACCCGCTAATAATACCTAGTAAAATCGGAATCAATCCGAGAAAACCTCTTAGCCACATGTTGAAGAAGATGGTCAATCCTAATGTGATCAGTGCTACGGCAATATACTTGAAATCATATGTGCCTTGATTATACATAGCATTTGTTGCTGCATTTGCCGCAAGTCCCAACCCGATAACCATGATGACTGGGCCGACGACGATCGGAGGCAAGATTTTATCTAGCCATGCTGAACCGATCTTTTTGATGATCAGCGCAACAATCAAGTAGACTAATCCAGTTGTGACTGCTCCTTGTGCAATCGCTGGATAACCATCTGTTTTTATCAAAAGCTGCATCGCTGCAATGAAAGCGAAGCTGCTTCCTAAGTACGCAGGTATCTTTCCTTTAGTAGTAAATAAGTACACCAATGTACCTAGTCCTGAACTGACTAGTGCGATACCTGGATCGATCCCTACTAAGATAGGTACTAACACGGTTGCTCCGAACATCGTGAACAAGTGTTGTAAACTTAATCCAACCCAATGTCCTGGGGTTGGGCGATCGTGGATATCTAACACCACGTCATCATTATGAAATCCTTTTTTCTCCGACATGTTTCTCTCTCCTCTAATCTTCCTCTTTCAAAATCATGATGCGATCTTGTCCATCAAGCTCTTGCATCTCTACTAAAATCTCTTCCGCCCGAGATGTTGGAATGTTCTTCCCAACATAATCTGCACGGATTGGCAATTCTCGATGCCCACGATCTACTAGGACTGCTAATGAAATTTTTCTTGGTCTGCCAAAATCCATTACTGCGTCCATTGCTGCTCGAATCGTTCGTCCTGTATACAAAACATCATCAATCAAAATAACTTCTTTTCCTTCTAAGGAAACTGGGATGTCAGAAGAATGAAGTTCCGGTTCTTCTGGATTTTCTTTTTTGTCATCTCGGTATAAAGTGATATCTAGTTCTCCTACAGGAATATCGATATCTTCTAGCTGCTTCAGGCGTTCAGCGATTCTTGATGCAATGTAGATCCCTCGTGTTTTGATACCTACCAATACGATATCTTGGATACTATGGTTTCTCTCGATAATCTCATAAGTAATTCGAGTCAATGCTCGCTTCATCGTTACCTGATCTACTACTTCTTTTGCTTGCATTTTCATTCCCCCTACTTTTTTGCATAAAAAAACTCCTGCCCTAAGAGGACAGGAGGAATGTTTAGACTGAGCGTATACTGATACACTGATAGCTATACTATGTCAATGAGCAATTTACTTTATGGCGCACCATACGTATCCTTGCTCCCACCCTTCTTAGCCTCACGGGACTAAACTTAAAGGAATTCTATTAAGTTTTATGCTTTCGTTGTTAATTACTATACCGTTATCTAAATTAAAATGCAATGTTTTTTCTTAATTTTTCTAAAGTTTTTTCAAAAACTTCTGGAAGAGGTGCTTCAAAGATCATCTTTTCGTTTGTAGTCGGGTGCGTAAAACCTAACATTTGCGCATGGAGAAACTGACCATTGCCTTTCAAAGTTTTCTTCGGTCCGTATACTGGATCTCCAGCTAACGGATAACCGATATACTTCATATGCACGCGGATCTGATGTGTTCTTCCAGTTTCCAGTTTTAATTCAACTAGAGTAAATCCTTCAAAACGTTCCAATACAGTAAAATGCGTGACAGCTGGCTTTCCATCTTCTCTTATCGCCTGCATTTTTCGGTTTTCTTTCGAACGGCCGATTGGCGCATTGATCGTGCCTTTTTCGTGAGGAATCTCTCCATGGACTAAAGCAACATATTTACGTAAAGAAGTCTTATCTTTTAATTGCTTAGCTAATGATTCGTGTGCCTGGTCATTTTTGGCAACCATCAGCAAACCTGAAGTATCTTTGTCGATTCGGTGGACGATACCCGGTCGGATAACTCCGTTGATCGTAGAAAGATCCTTGACATGATACATCAGCGCATTGACCATTGTACCATGCGTATGACCTGCTGAAGGATGAACGACCATTCCTTGGGGTTTATTGATTACCGCGACATCTTCATCTTCGTAAACAATGGTCAACGGGATGTTCTCTGGGACAACATCTAATGTTTCTGGTTCAGGGATCAAGACAGTGATCTCGTCTCCTTGTTTTACTTTGTAATTTGCTTTGACTGGTTCTCCATTGACAGAAACCGCACGTTCTTTCAGCCACAATTGAATTTGCGAACGGCTGTAATTACTGAATAGATTAGTCAATACTTTATCGATCCTACCAGATTCATGATAAATCGTTGTTTTAAGTTCTGTCATTTTTTTCTTTGATCCTTTTCATCTAAAATAATATAAATTAATATACAGATCACTCCGCATACAAGTGTCACATCTGCTACATTGAAAATTGGAAAGTTCATAAAGTCTGTTTGAAACATATCTACTACATAGCCAAGTCGGAGACGATCAATAAAGTTACCTATCGCACCAGCTAGAATCAGGCTCAATCCAATCATGAACCAGCGATTACCTTTTTCACGATTTTTAATCATCAATGTGAGAATCACAACGACTGCAATGAGTGTCACTATAGTAAAGAACCACATCTTCCCTTCTAGCATACTCCATGCGGCTCCAGTGTTTCGAATATGATTCAGTGACAATATACCTGGTATAAGACTTTTCGTCTCTCCAAGCGCTAAATTATCAGTGATCCACCATTTGACCAGCTGATCCACTCCCACTAGCAGAGCGCTGAATATCCAATAAATAATTAACAAAAAATCAATCCTTTTCTATTTGTTTATAAATATCGCGAGGTCGTATGATCCCAAGCAGATTACCATCGGGATTACCATCTTTAGTGATAAGTACGGCTTCCAAAGTTCCTTGCTCACGAAACATCGCTTCAACCTCGTAAATATGTGTTTTAGCTGGAACAAAATGATAATTTGTGTACTTCCCATTTTGGATAATCAAATCCAATGCTCGTTTATTTGTTAAATCAACAGGACCTTTTTGGCTTTCTTTTGCTAGCCAAAATCCGATATTCCGTAAAGTAATCAATGCTACAAATTTTCCTTTATTATATAACGGAAACTGTGAATACCTTTTTTCTGCTACTATCTTTAACAGTTCAAGTAGCGGAAGATCTTGCTCAAAACCGGTTACACGTTTTGCAAATCGAGGTAGTACGGTTTCTGGGCGTATCAGTTCTTGTTCGATCAGCTGGATTCGCTTGACTGTCCAATCATTTGGTTCTGCAATGACAAAATCGACGGCGATTCGGTCATGGACGATTGCATTCCTTAACTGAGCAAGCTGTAAAAGATCATCTTCATATTTTCTGATCATCAATTGTTTTCTTTGAGCTAGGCGTCTGACAAGTTCGGTAAATCCCATGTTTCGTGCATTTCCCATCTCGTCTCTCATCCATTTTTCGATTCGATTGAAACTGATTAAAAAAAGATCAGAGTTTGCCATAATTTTCCTCCTTGATCAAATATGCCCGGTTTTTTATATAGAAAAAGAACGCAAATATCACGACAACTGCAAAAAAACTGAAAAATAGATTTTGTAGGAAAACGGCCCCCAACCCAGTTGCCAGAAATAAGAACGGGTAGATTTGAAGAATCAAACTATTCATTGTGATCACATAAACAGGCTTTGCTTCTTTCACTGTATAAACGGGGCTTTTTAGCCAATAAAAGGTGACCTGCATCGTAAAGGGAACTTCCAGATCAAGCGTTATCTTTTGTTCATGATTGAGAAAACTGCGTTTTTCATTATTGATTCTTAATTGAATCGAGCTGCCCATACCGTAAAAACCGGTTTTTCTTATAAATGTCGTTTTCATCGTACCCTCCTATTATGCTTTAGTATAGCTCAAAATACAATAAAGAAAAAGAATGATCCTAGTGCAAACACAATTAATCTCTTGACACCTTCAAAAAAAGAAGCTGTAGTCAAAATACAGCTCCTCTTATGTTTAATGAAAGTCATTTAGTATACGGTAGATTATAATCAAGCTTAAAACAAACCAAATACTTCTCCGTCGTTTGTCACGTCCATATTTAATGCAGCAGGTTTTTTAGGCAAACCAGGCATCGTCATAACATCCCCAGTTAAGGCTACTAAAAATCCTGCCCCTACTTTTGGGATGATTTCTCGGATGGTGATGGTGAAATCTTCAGGTGCGCCTAGCAATGAAGGATCATCAGAGAATGAATATTGGGTTTTCGCCATACAAATCGGCAAATTATCCCATCCATTTTTCGTAAATTCTTCTATTTGTTTTTGCGCCTTTTTACTAAAAACAACACCATTTCCTCCGTAGATTTTCTTGACGATTGTTTCAGTCTTTTCTTGTATCGTTTCTTCTAGGAGATACAATGGCTTGTAATCAGCTTCTTTTCTATCAATCAATCGTACCACAGCTTCTGCTAAATCAACGCCACCTTCTGCTCCATTTGCCCATACACTTGCTCTTTTAGCAAGGATTCCCTGATCTTCGCACAAGTGCTCCAGCAGTGTAAGTTCACTATCTGTATCTGTTACGAATTCATTGATTGCAACGATCACAGGGAGTTGGTATTGTTCCATGTTACGTATATGACGTTTTAAATTTGCAAAACCTATTTTCAAAGCGTCAAGATTCTCATTTTTAAGTTCATCTTTTTTCATTCCGCCATGCATTTTCAATGCGCGGATTGTTGCGACGATCACCACTGCATCCGGCGCTTTTTTCAAGTTAGGTACTTTGATATCTAAAAATTTCTCTCCGCCAAGATCTGCACCAAATCCTGCCTCTGTGACAACGTAATCTGCTAATCTCAATGCTGTCTTGGTAGCTAAAATACTATTGCAGCCATGGGCGATATTGGCAAACGGTCCCCCGTGGACAAAAGCTGGTGTTCCGTAAATTGTTTGTACAAGATTCGGCTTGATGGCATCTTTCAGCAGTAATGCCAGAGCGCCTTCTGCTTTCAAGTCTCCAGCAGTCACAGGCTGACGGTCAAATGTATAGCCGACAACGATTCTTGCAAGACGAGCCTTTAAATCTTCGAGGTCTGCCGCAAGACACAAGATAGCCATGATTTCGCTAGCAACTGTGATATCAAACCCATCTTCTCTTGGGACACCTTGGATTGGCCCACCCAAGCCAACGATTACTTTACGCAGTTCACGATCATTGAGATCAACTACCCGTTTCCAAATCACTCGGCGAGCATCGATGTTCAATTCATTTCCTTGATGAATATGATTATCTAAAAGAGCAGATAATGCATTATTAGCTGTTGTGATAGCATGCATGTCACCAGTAAAATGCAAGTTGATATCTTCCATAGGCAATACCTGTGCATATCCTCCGCCTGCAGCACCACCTTTGATTCCCATCACAGGACCAAGTGAGGGTTCTCGCAATGCAATAACAGATTTTTTATTGATTTTATTGAGCGCGTCTCCTAACCCTACAGTGATTGTTGACTTTCCTTCGCCAGCTGGTGTTGGATTGATGGAAGTAACTAAGATCAAATGCCCTTCAGCGTTATCCTTTGATCGATTGATTCCAGAAAAATTGATTTTCGCCTTATATTTCCCATACAGTTCCAAATCGTCTTCCTTAAGATCTAATTTACTAGCTACTTCAATAATCGGTTCTAGATCTGTTTCTTGTGAAATTTGCAGATCACTCTTCATTTGATTACCCCTTTTCACGAACTTTATTAAAAAAAATACCTTCTTTGTTAAGATATGCCAATTATACCTTGTTTTATTCAGAAAAAAAACATTAAATTACGGGTTTTTAATTTATTTGACGTACTTATAAATACTCTTTATAATGAAGGCTATGATCAGACTTTAGAAAGGTCGTGAGTGCTTTGACCACAGGAATTGTAAAATGGTTTGACAACAAAAAAGGATACGGCTTTATCAGTTATGATGACACAGAAGAAATTTTTGTACATTTTACTGCGATTGAAGAAGAGGGATTCAAAACTTTGGAAGAAAATCAAGTGGTCGAATTTGAGATCATCGAGGGGAATCGAGGAACACAAGCTGCCCATGTCAAGAAAGGCAGTGTTCACACTTCCGAATCCAGTATACATTGATTTAGATAATCAAATAGAGTGAGACGTTTAACGGGTTGATCCGTACGTCTCACTCTTTTCTTTTCCTACAAAGATTCATTTCTTCAGGGCCTATTTTTTAAAATTAACTTTTTCTATTTTTCGTATATGGGGTATTATTTCTTTGCTGTTGAGAAGATGGTCCTACTTTAGGCCCACTTTTTTCAAGATGATCAAAAAGAACCACTTGATCTTTTTTTCGCATCATAAAAACAGATGGGGCTTTCTCATTTTGCAATGTCATTTGTACTCCTGTATTAGTCGGTGTCAAAGATCGAATCTGTCCGACAGTTATTTCCCGGTCTTTCCAAAAAGCAGCATAGCGTATGATTACCGAGTTGGATTTTAAAATAAAAGAACGCCGCCATCCTAGAAATAGAAAAACAAGAAAAACACCTAAAACAATATTGCTTTTCCAATACGGACCTGTGTTTTCTAAAGAAAGAATCAGACTAAAAAACAGAATGATCAAGGTCAATGACCAATAGATGATCGTATGTGCCAATTCAGGCTGCCATCGAATATTTTTTTTCATTCTCTAACCTCTCACCGATTCAGTAATGATATAATCTTACCATAACATTAATTTGAACAAAAAGGAGAATCTCTTTTTATGTTAAAAGTATACATTGATGCCTCTACAAAAGGCAACCCTGGACCTAGCGGAGGAGGGATCTTGATTGTCTATCAAGGTAAACAAGAACAGCTATCTATTCCCCTTTCTGTAGGGACAAACCATCAAGCAGAGTTCGAAGTCTTTTTAAAAACTTTAGAATTTCTAAAGAATAAGGGTTTACAGAATGAAACGATTTTCTGTTTTTCAGACAGCAAAACACTGGTTTCTACAGTCGATAAAAACACAACGAAAAACGAGCTTTTCCTTCCCTATCTCCAAAAAATCAAAGAACTTCTGCCCGACTTTTCCTTGTTAATCCTACAATGGTTGCCCGAAAACAAAAACAAAGGGGCAGATAACCTCGCACGACAAGCCCTACAAAAACAATTAAAAGAAAAATAGACTCTTCGAAGAAAAAACTTTAAAGAGTCTTTTTAGTATCTTGTCTTTAATACAAAAGATAATTGTGATCAAAAGTGATTTCCAAATGATAATCTCCGATTTTTTCTTCTATTTGAATACGTAAAATTCTTTCGAGTTCTGTATCATCAAATTGGAATTTTTCAGGAACAACTACGTCAAACTGCAATGTTTTCCCTTGATGGATGACTCTAAAATCATGTATATCGAGCCCTCTACCTGTTTCAAAAAGAATTTGCTTTAATTGATGCAAGATATTATAGTATTTTTCGTTATCAACAGGCATTGGGTCCAAGTGACAGACAAGTTCTACGTCTAAAGACTTTTTGAAGTCTTTTTCTATCAGGTCAATAATCTTATGTGCTTCATTCAAATTCATTGATTCATCTACTTCGATGTGGACTGATGCAAAGCGTTTATTGGGTCCATAGTTATGCACCAGCAAATCATGATAGCCAAGTATATCGTCGCAGGCATTCAAGTGTTCTTCCATTTCTTCAATCTCTGCTGACGTTGGGCGACTACCTAATAGCTCATATACAAAATTCCGAAGCATCGTTAAACCACTATAAAGGATATATAATGCTAAAGCAAAACCGATATATCCATCGATACGCCATCCAGTTACCCATTCGATTGCTGCTGAAAGCAATACAGCCAGTGTAGTAAAGACATCATTATAACTATCTGTTGCTGTAGCTCTCAATGTTTCAGAATCAATGGATCGTGCAATAACCTGGTACATTTTTCCTTGTGCAAATTTCAAAAAGATGGAAATGATCAGGACAAAAAAGACGATGGGTGCTAAAGAGACATTTTCTGGATGGATGATTTTTTCAACGGATGACTCTAAAAATTGAAATCCTACATAAGTAATGATGATCGAAACAAATAACCCACTGATATATTCGAAACGTTCATGTCCATAAGGATGTTCCTGATCCGCTGGCTTTGCAGCAATTTTAAATCCAATCAAAGTCAATATAGATGAAGCAGTGTCTGATAGACTATTCACTGCATCAGCCATAATGGAGACACTCCCTGAAAAAAGCCCGATCATTAGCTTAGAGACAAACAAGATTAGATTCGTAACCAATCCTAATATGCCAGCTAGTACTCCTTTTTTTGTCCGCTGTTGCGGTATTTGTTTCTTTTTTTCTTCTTGTTTCTTAACCAAGTTTTTTACCCCTTCTAGTTTGCTTGTTGCTCAGGTAAAAAGATGGAGAGGACAATTCTTTTCCTCTCCTCTCTTCCTTTTTCCATCTATCATGCGTCCTACTATTCATTCAAAGATGGCCGTTATTCTGGTTTTAATGGCGTTGCTGCAAATAACGCTTTTGCTAGTAATGGTGTTATGATTCCCGCTCCTATTGCTTCAGGTATCCCATTGATTGCTGCAACTCCTGCTAAGGTTTTAAATAAAAGAGCAGAATCTACACCATAGGCATCTGCCGTTGCACCTGTATAAAATAATCCCATGAATCCTAACACTAAGACTGTATTGACCAATGAACCTAATACCCCTGCAAAGACCGAGCTGATCGTTATTGATTTATTTTTTTGATAAATCCAGTGGAAAACCAAACCAGCTACTAAGCCAACAAGCACTCTGGGAACTACCGAAATAATCGGGTTCGTGAATACCAATGTATCAAATGGCGTTGTCGGCATGGCGTAGGCACGGACAATTGTAGCAATTCCCCAAAACAGGCCAATTACCATCCCATCTTTTGGACCCAATACTACTGCGGCAATAATTACTGTAATATGAATAATCGTTAAACTAATGAACCCTAATGGAATAAAGCCAAGCCAAGGTACCATAGCTTGTACGATGATGATTGCTAATAAGATAGCACGTAAGACTAGTCGAAAGGTTTTATTTCTGCTATTCATTTTTTTCACCCCTTTTATTTATACTAATCGTAAAAATTTCTGTCACTTTCGTCAACTAAAGACCATCCGAAATCGACCATTTGATTAGATGCGCTCTTCTATTCCATCGAAAAAAGTATGAGGGCAAGACTATTTGTCTTCGCCCCCATGATCGTGTTTCGTTCAATGATTGAACAGTTGTTTTTTTCTATCAAACATAAACGGTCTATTGTTGCGCAAGCCATTCTTTCGCAGCTTTAAGTGCATCTGGAATACCAGCAGGATTTTTCCCACCAGCTTGTGCCATATCTGGACGTCCACCACCGCCACCGCCTACTTTCGGTGCGATTGCTTTAATCAAGTCGCCAGCTTTTAGTCCAGCTTCATTTGATTCTTTCGTCATTGCCGCTAGCAGACTGACTTTTCCTTCTTGTTCGTTTGCTAAAACAAGAATGTCTGAAATATTTTTTTGTTTCCATTGGTCAGCTAATTGACGCAACTGATTCATGTCTTTCACTTTTACTTGTGCTGCAATGATTGTTTTTCCATTGATCCTTTCTGGATTCTTGAATACATCACCGGCTTGTTGATTCGCTAACTTGCTAGCTAATTGTTCATTTTCCTTTTGTAGCTCTCTTACTTGCTGTTGCAATTGTTCCGCTTTTGAAACAACTTCCTTCAATTGAGGTGATTTAACAATTGTTGCTACTTGTTTTAGTTGTTTTTCTTCTTCTTCAAGTAGTTCATACGCTTCTTTGCTTGTTACAGCCTCGATTCGTCGCACGCCTGCACCAATTCCTGATTCAGAAACGATTTTGAAGATTCCGATGTTTTCTGTGTTTGCTACATGTGTGCCTCCGCACAGTTCGATTGACCAACCGCCAATATTGACTACGCGAACGTCATGTCCGTATTTTTCACCAAACAAAGCCATTGCACCCATATTTTTGGCTGTATCGATATCTGTTTCAATTGTTTCAACTGGGATAGCTTCCCAGATTTTTTCGTTGACGATTCTTTCCATTTCAGCTAATTCATCTGAAGTGATTTGACCAAAATGGGTAAAGTCGAATCGTAAATGTCCAGGAGCGACTAAAGAACCAGCTTGATTTGCATGCTCGCCAAGTACTTCTTTCAATGCTTTGTGCAGTAAATGGGTTGCTGTATGGTTTTTGATGATACGGTTGCGCATCGATTGATCGATCAATAGATGATAAGTTTGTCCTTCGCTCATTGGTGCTTTTACTTCTACTGTGTGCATAAATTGACCATTAGGCGCTTTTTGAACATCTGTAACAACTGCAACGATTTCTCCTGCTTCATCCATGATCCAACCTTGGTCTGCTACTTGGCCACCCATTTCTGCATAAAAAGGTGTTTGGTCAAAGATCATTTGAGCTTCACCTTCTGCGATTTCATTCAGAAGAGATTCGCCTTTTACGATGACCAATAATTGACTATCTGATTCTTGCTCCGTGTATCCGATGAATTTACTTTCTACTTTGATATCTGTCAATAAAGCAGATTGTACACCCATTGATTTTTCTGTACTACGGGCAGAGCGAGCACGTTCACGTTGTGCGTCCATTTCTTTTTCAAAACCAGCATGATCAACTTTCAGTCCTTCATCTTCTGCCACTTCTTCCGTTAATTCTACTGGGAAGCCATATGTGTCGTATAATTTGAAGATGTCTTTTCCTGATAGAGTCGTACCGTTTTCGTTTTTCACTTCTTGGATCACTTGATTCAAGATTTCCAATCCTTCATTGATTGTTTCATTGAAACGTTCTTCTTCTGTACGGATAACTTTTTCAATAAATTCTTTTTGTTGAAGTACTTCAGGATAATAACTTACCATGATTTCCCCAACGACAGGGACTAAACGATATAAGAATGCTTGTTCAATACCTAATTTTTTCCCATGCATGACCGCGCGACGAAGCAAACGGCGTAAGACATACCCTCTTCCTTCATTCGATGGTAATGCACCATCGCCAATAGCAAATGAAAGGGCCCGAATATGATCTGCGATTACTTTGTAAGAGATATCTGTTACTGGGTTTTCACCATATTTTACTTGTTTGCTTAGCTTTTCTACGGCGTGGATAATAGGCATAAACAAATCTGTCTCAAAGTTCGTGGGCGCATCTTGAACGATTGAGACCATACGTTCCAATCCCATGCCCGTATCAATGTTTTTATGAGGAAGTGGTTCAAATGTATTATCAGGTTTATGGTTGAATTCTGAAAATACCAAGTTCCAGATTTCTAAATAACGTTCATTTTCTCCTCCTGGATAGTTTTCAGGATCATCTTCTGCTAAATCGTTATAAGCTTCTCCTCGGTCATAGAAAATTTCTGTATCTGGTCCACATGGGCCTGCACCGATATCCCAGAAGTTGTCTTCTACATCAATAATGTGATCTAACGGTAGACCGACTTCTTCATGCCAGATGCGTTTTGCTTCTGTATCTTTTGGATAAACTGTTACATAAAGTTTTTCTGGATCGAATGCCATCCATTTTGGATCAGTCAAAAATTCCCATGCCCAGTGGATGGCTTCATTTTTGAAATAGTCACCAATAGAAAAATTGCCCAGCATCTCAAACATCGTATGGTGACGTGCTGTTTTACCGACATTTTCGATATCATTTGTTCGAATAGACTTTTGGGCATTTGTGATTCTTGGATTTTCTGGTACAACTGAACCATCAAAATATTTTTTCAATGTTGCAACACCAGAGTTGATCCATAATAAGGTTGGATCGTTCACGGGGATCAAAGACGCACTAGGTTCAATTGTATGTCCTTTAGATTGGAAGAAATCAAGAAACATTTGTCGAACTTGTGCACTACTTAATTGTTTCATATCATTACCTGCTTTCTATAAATTAAATACAAAAAAACACCATTACAGCCAAGGACGAAAACTCGCGGTACCACCTTGATTGCAATGATGTGTAATCATTACCTCTTAAACTCGATAACGCTGAGCTGCGTCGGTATTTCTACCAAAATAGAAAAAGGGAGCAATTTGATTAGTGACTATTCTTTTTTCAGCCAAGAAAGAATTTTCTGTGAGTCTTAAAAAAACAAATCATGTCCTTTTCGTACTTTAATAAGTATACGCATTCTGTCAATCACTGTCAATATCTCAATTACCTATTTTTATTTCCTTTTGGTCATATTCCATATTTTTTGGTACGATAAGGATAAAGAAATCAATACATCTCTGTTATTCATGATAAGGAGGAATATGATGAAAAAAATAGTTGGCGCAGATGAATGGATCCGCGCAGCTAGCTGCTTTTTGAGATATCAAGTTTTTGTATTAGAACAAGGAATTCCTGCAGAACTAGAATTCGACGGAAAAGATATCCCGCAACAAAACTATTATCTATTTCTTGATAAAAAAAGACCAGTAGCCACATTGCGTTATGAAAAGAAAACACCTACTTGCTTCAAGCCAGAACGCTTTTGCGTAGCAAAAGAATACCGAGGAAAAGGGTTAGGCGGTCAGTTGCTTGAAGCTGCAGAAAAACGGGCGATGTCAGAAGGTTGTCAGACTAGTTATGTAGTAGCTGAAATGACGGCTGTAGATTTTTATGAAAAACAAGGGTATCATACTTGCACGAAACCTTTTATTGAAGATGAAGTACTTTGTATCGGAATGGAAAAAAGTCTCGCTTAAAAACAAGAGATTGTGACAAAAGGCGTGTCACAATCTCTTGTTTTTTATTTATGCGAATTTTTCTTATTTTTACGAGCAATACGACTTTGCTGTCTGCGTTCGATTTTGCGTTCTTTTTTATTTTTTTCTGCAATTGCCCAATCGATTTTTTTCTTATAACCAGGCTTGATCTTTTTCTTTTTCTTCTTCACAAGTCCAATCAGAGTTGGGTCTAATACATCCTTTGATTTTTCTCGTTTGGTACGTCTATTACGATCATATGTTTTAACGATTTCGCCATTTTTGATTTCTTTCGGTTCAAATGAGACGCCTAATTTCTCGATCGCATCAATGGCTTGTTCATCGTTTGGTGAATACAACGTAATGGCCGTTCCTTTTAAACCATTACGTCCAGTACGTCCGACACGATGGATAAAGAAGTCCAGATCTTCCGGGATTTCTGCATTGATAACATGAGAAACACCTTCGATATCGATTCCTCTAGCAGCTAAATCAGTCGCTACAACATATTGATACTCCAGATTCTGTACTTGTCGCATCACTCGTTTTCTCTCTCTTGGTGTGATGTCCCCGTGAATCTTTGCTACTTTCAATCCTTGGTTTTTCAAATAATCAGCAATTTCATCCACATGCTGTTTTGTATTGGCAAATACGATTGCTAAATAAGGATGACCAATCGTCAGCAGTTGATAAATCATTTGATTCTCATCTTTACCTTTTGTTGAGATCAGCCAATTTTCGATATCTTCAGAAATAACTGCTTTCGGCTTGATTTCTTCAATGATTGGATTCTCCATATATTTTCGCAAGAATGGACGCAGTTTTTCTGGAATAGTGGCAGAAAAGACTAAGAACTGCAATTTTTCTGGTAACCGACTTGCAATTTGGTCTACTTCATTTAAAAAACCCATATCCAATGTCATATCCGCTTCATCAACAACAAATGCAAATGCTGTGTGAATCTTCAACGCTTGTTCATTCATCATGTCTAATATTCTACCTGGCGTGCCTACTACGACCTGTGGCTGCTGATGGTGCAGACGGTTTAACTGACGCTGTTTGTCTGTCCCCCCGACAAAATTCGAAACACGGATCTCCGGTGTAGAAAATTTAGCGATTTGTGTAGCTGCTTCATAAATTTGTGCAGCCAGTTCTCTACTTGGAGCTGTAATAACAACTTGTACTTCCTCTTTATCTGCATTGATTTTTTCAAACAACGGCAACAAAAACGTATGTGTTTTTCCTGTACCAGTTTGAGATTGCCCAATGATATTTTTTCCTTTTGCAATTAAAGGAATCAAACGTTCCTGGACCTCTGTGGGCTGTTTGAAGCCCTTTGCGGCTAACGCTTCATTGATAAATGGTTTGAAGCGAAATATATCAAAATTATTCATTCGTGCACCTCTTCTCTTTAAATTATCACGACTTTGGCATTATAACATAGACAAAGTATTTTTGCTCAGCTAATTTCGAGAATCATCATCCTTTGTTTGAGCAATCGTGCTAACGGTATATGTGTGACTAGCTTTTTCATAAAACAGAATCCGTTTTTTTCTCAAAAATGATAGCAAGATATTTAAAATAAAAATACCTTGCAGTAGCAAGACACCGAGAGAAATGAATACTGCACTCATCTGCAACACCGTATTCGTTGTCGAATTCATGATTTGCTGAAGCAACTGCCCCAACCAGCTTAAACCATAAAAAAGAAAATATAGATACCCATAGCGGATGATCAATGCTTTCAAAGAAATTCGCTCGCGGTCTTGCTCCACCAAGCGGATGCGTACAATTTTTTTCCCAAGTGTCCATCCATTGGTTATAAACGGTACAATCATAAAGTATAGCCCTACTTCCAATAAAAGCCACCAGATATGAGAAGTAACTGTCCCTGAATCGAACGCAAGTTTAAAGAAAATCGCTGCGATAAAATTGACAATAGATAAAAATGTCCAGTCGATCAAATAAGCGACCAAACGTCGTGTCAACGAGACAGTTTTTCCTTTTTCATAAGAAAGTTCATCCATCCGTCTTCTCGTAGGAAGCATAAATGTAAATAACGGCGTAACAACAAAACCAATGATTCCACCCAATGTATTTGTCACTAAATCATTCACATCAAATAAGCGGTATGGTCTTGGGTAGATAAAATAAAGGCCACTTAGCTGCGTCAGCTCAAAAAATAGTGATAGACAGAAACTAGCAATCATCGTTTTCATAAAGGAAAGCCGGAAATAATATCTTAAATAAATGCCAAATGGTATGAGTAATAAAACATTAAAAGCTGGTTCCAAAAACACACTCTGCTTCATCGCCGGCAGATAGGTACTAGGTTCAGATAATACCAATACCGTGTTGTCTCTGAAATGTTGCCATGAAGCAAATAAATGCAGCTCCATCTTTGGTCCTGTCATTTGGGCAACCGTCTCCTTTGCCGGAAGTGGTAAGATTACCAGAAAGTATGCACACAATAAATAGAAAACAAAGGAATACAAAATAACTGCCCTTGTTACTAGAAATGTTCCATACTTTCGATATTCATAAATAAAAAAAACAGATGAAATCGCTAAGGCTAAAAATGGAAAAACAACCAGCGCAAAACGAATCGGTTCGATATAACTTGCCATGTGACTCCTCCTTGATTCTTTGTATCTCCCTTATCTTAGCAGTCCTTTGCTGTTTCAAGCAAGTAACGAGGCTATTATTTCTCATTTCTTTCAAAGTAAAGTAAGATAAACTCAAAGGGGGTGTCGAGATGCTGAATATGTACTTTGTTTTTGGCGTACCTATTTTTTTACTGTTCCTTTATGCAACAATTGCTTATGTAAGAAAAAGAACTACGATTCATTATTTAGGATTTATTCTCCTGATTATTTCAGGTTTCATGCTTGTCTTCAACCTTCAGACTTGGCAGCAAGCGCTTTTTGAAATGGATAAAATGACTCCACATGCTTTGTCTAAAATGATTGGCTACCCTGTCTATCTGATTTGGCTTCCCATTTTCATTTCTGGTTGCTTGGTTTTATTAAATATTTATCGCGGTGTACGCCGAATATTTCTCTTACGCAAAGCAAAATAACAGGCAGAAATCGGTTGAACCCGGTTTCTGCCTGTTTTCTCAATTCAAATGCATACCGATCCCTGGTCCTAGCGGTAGCTGGAATACATAATAGAGAATAAATAAAATGATCCATGTGATAGTTAGACTTACAGCATGTGGTAGCATTATGGAAATAATCGTTCCGACACCGGTTTTCTTTTGATATTTCGTGGCAAATGTAACGATCAAAGCAAAATACGGCATCAGTGGCGTGATAATATTGACAGGAGAATCAGCTACTCGATAAGCAGCCAAAACAGCTTCTGGAGCTACTCCCAACTGATAGAGTAATGGAACAAATATTGGGGTTAAAATAGCAAATTTTGGTATCGCTCCCACTAAAATAAAATCAAGAATAAGTGCTAGTGCTAAGAAACTAAGTAACAAGGCTAAGCTGCTCAAATTCATATCTTCAATAATCGTGGCTGAATTGACTGCCCAAACAGTACCTAAATTAGTAAAATTGAAATATGAAATGAATTGGCTAATGATTAACAATAAGAAAATCATCCCGCCTAAGTTGCTGAATACTTTAATAATCGGATTTACTACATCCAAACTCGATTTGACTTTTCCAACTGCCTTTCCAAAACATATCCCTGGAATCAAAAATGAAATCAAGATCAAAGCGATTAAACTATCCATAAAAGGTGTAGAACCAATCAATTCATCAGTTTCAGGATGGCGAAGTGGGGCACCACTTGGTATCGTAATCAACAGGATAAATGCCAGTACCACTGTAAATCCCCAAAAAGCCCAATGTAAGCCTTTCGATTCATCGGTAATCTCATCGTTAGCAATCATTCCTTTTTCTTGGAAAGTTCCTAAGCGAGGTTCAATGAGTTTTTCGTTAATGATAGTGGAAACAATCACTACTAAGATGGTTGATGCAATCGAAAAATAAAAATTTGCCATTAAATCAACAGAATAGGATGGATTAATGATATGTACTGCATCATTTAATATTTCGGTAAGCATTCCATCCACTGGCGTAATAACTAAGTTGACACCAAATCCTCCTGAAACACCTGCAAAGGCCGCAGATAAACCTGCTAAAGGATGTCGCCCGACTTTATAAAATACTGCTGCACCTAATGGAATCAATACTAGATACCCAGCATCAGAGGCAATACTCGACATTACGCCAAGAAGTACTAGTACCGCTGTCAGACTAGATTTTGGTACTACCTTTACCAGCTTTCGAATCATCGCACCGATTAAGCCAACCTCTTCTGCAAATCCTACGCCTGCCATCGCCACTAAAGTGACTCCAAGAGCCTGAAAGCTCATCAAATTTGAGACGATCGAAGTCAACATAAAACGGATCCCTTCACCACTCAACAAACTTTTTACATGTGTAGTAGTAAGCTCTAGTGCTCCTGTTTCAGCATTAATAGCATCAAACGTAACGTGTTGACCCATTAGATAAAAAATATGAGACAGTACTCCTACAATAACGATCAAAATTAAGAATATAATAGCTGGATGGGGCACCTTGTTCCCTAGTTTTTCTACTGTATCTAACACTTTATCTAATCTAGAATGTTTTTCTTTTGGCATCTATTCTCCTCCTTTTTCAAACCAGATGAAAGAAAAACAAGCTTTTTCTATCATCTGGTTCATTTTTATTTTTAGAAGCTTCTTTACTTCAAGGAAATTGCCGTCTTATTCTCTGCAATCTTTCAAACTTTCATGAATATTCTTTTTTACTGAAGGATACAAACGTTACGAGTGTGAAAATAGTTACGACTGATTGGTAACGTTTTTTCTATGAATACGTTTATTTAACCAAACGGTAGATTGCTTCAGCGTAAATAGCTGTTGCTTTCAAGATATCTTCTACGTACATATATTCATTTGGCTGATGCATTACATTTTCTCTACCAGGAAATAAACTACCGTACGCACATCCTTTTTCCAAGATTCGTCCATACGTACCTCCACCAATTGTTTGTTCATAACCTTTTTCCCCAGTATGTTTTTCGTAAACAGACAATAATGTTTGGATGAATGGATCATCTCCTGAAACATAATGCGGAGTCTTGATATCTCCAATTATCGAAATTGATACTGATTCATTTTGAAGGACAGTCAGCAAGGATTCTTGAATTTTTTCTTTTGTAATCCCTTTTGGATGACGAATATTAAGAATGATCTTTTTCTCTCCTTCTTGCTGATAAATGAATACATTAGCACTTGAAGTCACTTTTCCCATCACGTCATCTTCATAATCGACCATTAACCGATGCCCATTAAAGTCTTCATGCAGATAATTGGCAATGACAGAAAGATAAGCAGATCCTGAGCTGTCTAATGGATATTGATGCAAAAAGTCGGCGAGATAAGTTCCCGCATTGATACCAAATTTTGGTTCTTGGGCATGTGCAGCTTTTCCATACAGAACGAAGGATGCTTCTCCTTCCTTATATTCAAAAGTCCCTTTCAATTTTTTGTCATCTAGATATTTTGTATATCCAGCTTCTAAAGAAGATAACTTTTCCAAATCAGGAATTTCCAAGACGGCTATTGCCTCGCTTGGTACCATATTTGCACGCAAACCAGAAGAGAATCTTTTCAGTTGCATTTTGTCTGCCTTTTCTTCCTTCAAAGAAAAACTCAGCTCGAAAGATAAAATCCCTTTTTCACCATTAATGATTGGGAAATTGGCATCTGGCGAAAATCCAAATGCTGGCATTTCTTCTTTTTCCATATAATGATGGATACCTATCCACTCACTCTCTTCATCTGTTCCGAAAATGAATCGAATTTTTTTCGATGTTGATAATTGCAGTTCTTTGATAATTTTCATCCCATAATAGGCAGCAATACAAGGACCTTTGTCATCACTTGAACCTCTTGCGAACAATTTCCCTTCTTTGACGATTGGTTCGAACGGATCAGTTGTCCACCCTTCTCCTGGCGGTACGACATCTACATGTCCTAAGATACCAAGTGCTTCTGCTGTTTCTTCCCCATATTCTATATGTCCGGCTAGATTATCAATGTTTTTAACTCTGAAGCCATCTCTTTCCCCAAATGACAGTACTTTTTTCAATGCTAAAGCAGGACCAGCACCTAGTGGGTATTCATCTGTCTGATGTTCGATATCCCTTACACTATTGATGCGTAGCAATTCACTTAAATCCTCTAGCAACATCTCTTTTCTCTTTTGTGCTTCTTGCAACCAGTTTATTTCCATAAGATCCTCCTTGGTAGAAATGACTTAATTTCTTAACGGGTATTTATGGTCAAAAGTTTGTTTCCAATGAATTTCAAAATCATTTTTTGCTATCTACGTTTCAAATAAAGGTAAAACGGGACACCAGCAAGTGTCAATGCAATCCCCATCGAAGCTAAAAAAGTTTGAGTGATAAGTGTGCTTGATACAATAAAGGTTCCTCCAATGATTGCTACTAATGGGATAAACGGATACATTGGAACTTTATATGGTCGAATCAGATCAGGTTCTTTTTTACGAAGAAGGATGACACCAACAAAGACCATCGTATAAAAAATCCAAATGACAAAGATCAGCATATCTGTTAGTGTATCAAAACCACCGACCATCATCATGCCAATAGCGATGACTAGCTCTAAGATACCCGCGGCTACAGGAACTTTAGTTTTATCATGAAGTTTAGCAAAAAGCTTGCTAAAAGGCAGGTTGTTTTCTTTTGCCATAACGTAAGGAAGACGCATTCCAGTAAGAGTATAGCCATTGATAGTTCCATAAACAGAAATCAAGATACCAACTGTGACTAGTCTTCCACCAAAGCCGCCAAAAATCATTTTTGCAACATCACTTGCCGCATTGCTGTTTCCTACGACTCCGTCGATAGACGCAGTTTTTAAGAAAACCGCATTTACTAATAAATAAACGATCATGATTCCGATGATTCCTAAAGAAATGGCTTTTGGCAAATCTTTCGCCGGCTTTTTCAATTCTCCCGAAATATTTCCTACGTGTATCCAACCGTCGTATGCGAACATCGTTGCTAGTAAGCCAGCTCCCAAAGCAGAGAAAAATGAAAGGTTTTCTCCTGCTTGGATCGGAAACAGTTGGAAGTCTACTCCTTCTTGTCTGAATAAACCAAAAATAACGATCACAAACAAAGGAATGAGTTTGCAGACAAGCGTAATCGACTGAAAAGCTCCTCCAGCTTTAGAACCTAAAAAATTGATCAGCATGATCGATACAGCAGCTGTAACAGCTACAGGAACAATCATCGACTGGGAAAGATCAAATAAATTGACGGACTGTGTACCGAAAATGATCGACAAGGCTGCTACATTTGCTGGAAAATAAATCACGACTTGAGCCCAGCCAAGTAAAAATGCTGCTGTATTTCCATAAATCCGTTCGATATATTTGATCATCCCGCCTGTTTCAGGAATAGCCGCTGCCAATTCAGCTCCTGTCAGTCCTGCACAAACAGAAATCACACCACCTAGAAACCAGGAAAACATATGCAAACTGACGGTACCTGTTACTTCTGCTACGCTTGCGGCTTTGAAAAACACCCCTGCACCGATCACTGTGCCCATAACAGTCGATAAAGCAGTGAAAAAACCCATCGTACGCTTCAATTCATTTTCCGTTTTTACTTCCTTTATTGGCGTGGCTTGATATTCTTCCATTACTTACCTCCTTACATACCATAGCCAAAAAGTATAGAAACCTTTTTGGCTATAGTTCTTGTTTTATACCGTCTCTGCTAATTTTTCTCTCAGTTTTTCCAACATATCCTTTGTCATTGCATCTAAATCGTATTTTGGTGAAAAGTCCCATTCCTCTTGCGCACAAGAAACATCTAGTGAGTTTGGCCAAGATTCTGCTATCGATTGACGCACAGGATCGACATCGTAATCCATTTCAAAATCTGGTATGATTTTTTGAATAGATGCTTTGATTTCTTCAGGCTCAAAAGACATTGCCGATATATTAAAGGCGTTTCGGTGAACTAGTCGATTAGGGTCTGCGTTCATGAGCTTTATAATGGCATCGATCGCATCTGGCATATACATCATATCCATTGATGTACCTTGATCAATAAAACTAGTGTACTTTCCTTCTTTGATTGCTGAATAATAAATATCGACTGCGTAGTCTGTCGTACCGCCTCCTGGCAAGGTCGCATAAGAAATCAATCCAGGGAAACGGACACCACGAGTATCTACGCCATATTTCACATAATAATAATCACATAGTAGTTCTCCAGCTACCTTCGTTACCCCGTACATGGTTGTAGGGCGCTGAAGAGTGTCTTGTGGGGTATGATCTTTTGGAGTATTTGGACCAAACGCGCCGATTGAACTTGGCGTAAAAAATTTCAGCTGGAATTCTCTAGCGACTTCCAATGCATTGACCAGCCCAGTCATGTTCAAATCCCATGCTAACTGTGGTTTTGCTTCTGCAACAGCTGACAAAAGAGCAGCCAAATGGATCAATGTGTCCACTTGATATTGTTCTGCTATGCTGCGCATTTTTTCGTAATCCATTACATCTAGGATCTCAAAGATATCGTTTTTCCCAATGACTTCAGGCATGCGTATATCTGTCGCAATGACATTTTCACTGCCTAGTTCTTGACGTAGCCGCGTGATCAACTCTGAACCAATTTGTCCTAAACATCCTGTCACCAATACTTTTTTCATGATGATCCTCCCTGATCTTTTTTTACTACTATATTCAGATGATTAACAATATATGCGTGAACATGTTCTCTAATTTCAAATATGCGAAAAAACTAAATTAGTTAAATAATTTCCATTTCTTTTCCTATTTTTTGATAAATCGCTACTGCTTCATCAAGCATTTCCTTTGTATGTTCCGCAGTCGGCATATTTCTGATTCTACCTGTCCCCAGAGGAACAGTTGGATAAACGATTGGTTTAGCATAAATCCCATGTTCGATCAGTTTCTTAGAGAAAGTCTGAGTCACTTTTTCATCTCCTAAAATAACTGGAGTGATAGGTGTTTCAGACACACCGATGTTATAGCCGACTTTTTTCAATTCTTCTTTAAAATAATTAGCATTTTCCCAAACTTTTTCGACAAGTTCCGGATGTTCTTGCATCAAAGAGATCGAAGCCAACGCAGATGCAGCTGCTCCAGGAGTTAGCGAGGTAGAAAATAGAAATGGCCGGCTTCTGGCTTTCAACCAGTCAATCAGTGTTTTTGAACCAGCTACATAACCCCCAACAACACCTACAGCTTTCGATAACGTACCCATTTGCATATCAATTTTGTCGCTTAATCCAAAATGTTTGACGGTTCCTGCACCTTTTCCAGTTACACCTGAGCCGTGCGCATCATCTACATAGGTGATGAGTCCATATTTTTCGGCGATTGGGATGATTTCCGGCAATCGTGCAATGTCTCCATCCATGGAGAAAACCCCATCTGTGATATACATGATTTTTTTATATTTCTTACTTTCTACGGCTTCCTTTGCTTTATTCTCAAGGTCTTCCATATCTTGATGTTTGACTCGGATGATTGTTGCTCCGGATAAACGACATCCATCAATGATAGATGCATGGTTTAATTCATCCGATAAGATAGCATCTTCTTTTGTCATTACTGCAGAGATAGCGCCCATATTACAGTTGAATCCAGATTGAAAGGCGATTGCAGCTTCTGTCCCTTTGAATTCTGCGATTTTTTCTTCTAATTGTTGATGGATCTTCAGCGAGCCATTGATTGTTCGGACTGCACCTGCTCCTACGCCATAAGTTTCAGTTGCTTCAATACATGCTTTCTTCAATTCTTTGCGATTGGCAAACCCGAGATAATTGTTGGATGCCAGATTGATCATCTTTTTTCCGTCTACGATGATACAAGCACCATTTTCGCTTTCTAGTATATCGATCGTGTTGTACAATCCCTTTTCTTTCAGTTGCTCCAATTCTCTCTCCAAATACGTCGTTAACTCTTTGGAAGACATGGTCTCCACCTCCATATTCATCTGTCTTGCAGAACATCCCAAACATATATCTTGTCATTCATCTACGAAGCAAGTATGCCACACGATTGGTAACGCTTACATTAATTATGAGAGTTATTTAACCATATTTTTTATTTACTGCATCTTTTTACTTTCCAAGAACTTGGATAGTATGAAAAGTTAACTTTTAAATAATGGTGGTATATTGATTTACCTAGAAAGAAAACACAACAAAACCATTGATGGAAGCTAACTAGATAAAATCTAGTATATTCTGAATTTTTAAACTATTTATCGCATAGACCAATAAAAAATAAAAAAATAAGCAAAAAGCTTTCATCTTTATTTATCAGCAATTTTTAATCTTATTATCTGATCATTTTTTCACAAAATATTTATATTGAATTTGAAAAAAGACTGTGATAAATGTCTTATCACAGTCCCTTCTTCCGAATAAACGGTGTTCTCCTGCCAACTCCTCGGTCACAATCTCCATCATTTTTTGTTATTTTTGATCCAATTTTCTGGTGTGAAAGATGGATCGTCAATAGACCACTCTAGAAAAAATTCTTCTAAAAATTCACGCATAAAGCCTTCTCTACGTTTGGCTTCTTTGTATCCGTAATCAGTGTTCATTTTATCAGGTAACAAGAACAGTTTTTCATAAAAATGATTGATCACTGTCGTGCCTTTTCGGTAATTTTTTTTATCCTTGAATGTTTGTGGATACAGTTCAGAATCAAAAATCGGGTGTCCATGTCCTCCACCGAAATAAGCAGTTCGCAAAATGCCGATTGCTCCTAACGCTTCGATACGATCAGCATCTTGAACGATCTTCCCTTCCAAAGATAGTTCGACTGCTTCAGAGAGATTTTTAGAAAAGGACATATTTTCGATAATGGCAAAAATCATTGAAATCTGTTCCTCTGTGATTGGCAAAGAGCGAAGAAATACACGAAGCTGTTGCTTTGCTTCGTTCTCATCTTTAACGACTTTATCATCAATCGTATCATGCAAGTAAGCTGCTGCAAGCGTCACAAAACGGTCTGCCTGCGGTTCCGTATCCAAAATTCTCTCTGCTAGCTTGACGACTCTTTTGGTATGATCGCTTCCATGTCCCGTTTGATCATGTGCTAATTTTTCCATGCTATAATCAGCGATTACTTGTAATTTATCCATCCAGTCCACTTCTTTCTTAAGTAAATAGCTGAAAACATCTAATCGATTAGATGAATTCCAGCTATCTTTATAAATAGGTTTTATTTTACTTGATATACATTGAAATATAGCTCTCTCATGTAATCGATCAGATATTGCGGATTAAGTGGTTCATGCGTTGCATCCATAATCAATTGATTTGGCTTTCTAGATGCACCATATTGATGGATATGCTCTGACATCCAATTTTTGATTGGAGAGTAATCATCTGACGCTAGAACATTTTCCACATCTATTTCTTGCTGCAAAGAATGAAGTAATTGTGCCGCATACATGTACCCCAATGCATAAGATGGAAAATAACCAAAGCTTGCACCTGACCAATGAACGTCTTGTAGGATACCTTCCACATCATTTGTTGGTCGTATTCCCAGATACTCTTCATATTTTTGATTCCATATTTCAGGTAATTCAGCAACACCTACGCCTTCATTGAAAATCATTTTTTCGATTTCATAACGAATGATGATATGGAGAGGGTAAGTCAAACTGTCTGCCTCGATACGAACCAAACTTGATTGTGTATGTTTCAATGAACGATAAAACTTGTCAAAAGGAATATCATCGAATGTTCCTTCTGCACATTCCTGGAAGAAAGGATATTGCTTTTTCCAGAAGCTGCGACTACTTCCCACAATGATCTCATTAAACAACGATTGTGATTCATGAATACCCATTGATGTGCCTTGATAAACCGGTGTATAAGCATATTTATCATCGATGTCTTGTTCATACATTCCATGACCAGCCTCGTGGATCACTCCAAAAACAGCCATTTTGAAATCTGTTTCGTTCCAGCGTGTCGTGATCCGTGCATCATTTGGATTGATTCCAGTCATAAATGGGTGGACAGTGTCATCTAGACGACCACGACTAAAATCATAACCAAGTTGTTCGATCACTTTTACTACAAATCTCTTCTGTTGTTCCTTTGTCATTCTCCGATTTAAGAAGTCTGTTTCAGGTTCCGTCCCTTTTTCTTGGAGCGCACGGCGGATCGTAAGAATTCCTTCTTTGAGTTGATCAAATACCTTATCGAGGATTTCAACAGTCATCCCAGGTTCATATTGGTTAAGTAGAACATCATAATCTGTCTTTTCTTCTTTTTTCCAATAAGGTATCAATTGTTTTGTCAATTCGATATTTTGGTTCAATGATTCTTGAAAATCAGAAAACTGTTGTGTTTCTCTAGCTTTTTGCCATTGACCATGAGCGGAAGAAACAGCAGCTGTATATTTTCTCATGAGATCTTCCGGTACGCGATGTTCTAAATCATACTCTTCTTTTACTTTGTCAAAAACGGACGTTCCGACTTCCGATAATTCTTCCGGATGTTCAGAAAAATAGCGAATGGCTTCTTTAATTTTTGGACCGATCTTTTTTGAAAAATAAATACTGTAAAGATAGCTATCTACTTCACTCCGGTATTCACTAGCTTTTTCTGGCATACCTGTTTGTGTATCCCAATCGAGGATTCCTAAAGCTTGTTGTAGAAGATTGATTTCTTTTACTTCTTGTAAAAACTCTTTTTCTTTCATTCCCTATTCCTCCAAACATCCAATTGAATGAATCAATTAGTCAGATTATTCGTCTTTCTCTTTTTTTCTAGGCGGACGAGTTCCCCAATACTGGAACAGATCCGTACGCAAAGCACCATTATACAATTTTCTTTTTTTGGTTGCTTTTTGTCCGTAAAATTCCTCAAACGCTAAGTCGCTAGTCAAGATATATTTACTCCATGTTTTTAATGGACGGAATACATCGCCCATTTCTTTATATAATTTTCGAACGGTTTCTTCTTCTCCTAGTCGTTCTCCGTATGGCGGATTAGCAACGATGACCCCATATTCTTTATCTGTCTTGAAGTCTTTCACTGCTTGTTGTTTAAAGACAATCGAAGAACCTAGTCCGATTTCTTCAGCATTGGCTTTGGCAATTTCAATCATTCGTCCATTGATATCTGAACCAGTAATATCTAATACAATATCATAATCTGCTTTTTCTTCTGCAGCTGATCGAACATTTTCCATGATTTCCTGACTGAACCAGTCCCAAGATTCGCAAGCAAACTCACGATTGAATCCTGGTGCGATATTATGGCCTATTAAGGCTGCTTCAATACAAAGCGTACCTGAACCACATACAGGATCATAAAATGGACGATCTTTCCGCCAATTTGTCAGCATCACAAGCGCGGCCGCCATGTTTTCTTTCAATGGTGCACCACCTTTTTCTAAGCGATAACCACGTTTGAATAAACTTGGTCCTGTCGTATCCAAAGTTAGCATCACATGGTCTTTCAGCAAAGCTACTTCCAATTGGAAATGTGCGCCTGTTTCCGTCAGCGGAACAGAAGCTGGACGATGATAATACGTGCGAAGACGTTCAACGATTGCTTTTTTTGTGATTGCCTGGCAATCAGGCGTACTATATAGTTTCGACTTGATTGATTTTCCAGCTACAGGGAAAGCTGCATCTAGTGGAAGAAAATCTTCCCAAGGCAATGCTTTTACGTTTTCAAACAATTCATCAAACGTATACGCATCGAATTCCCCAACCACGATTTTTACTCGATCTGCTGTACGTAACCATAAATTAGCTGTAGCGATTGTTTCCATTGTTCCTTCAAATCGTGCACGTCCGTTCTCAACTTGGCATTCAATTCCAAGATCTCTTAATTCTTTACCAACCAGTGCTTCGAGACCGCTTGCCGCAGTTGCGACGAGGTTGAATTTCCTGTTTTTTTCCATACATAATCTCCTTATTTATAAAAAAAGGGGGGTGGGACATCAGTCAGTCCTACCCCACGCTTTTACTCAAACTCCGAATAACCGGTGACACAAAAGTCTGTTTTGTAATAAGAACAAAATACTTTTGTCACGACCTTATTCCCTGATGTTTGCGGTTTTCTATAAGCCATGTTCTGTACTTTGCTTTTCCAGGGAGAAAAAGCAAAGTGGTAACCATCTATCTGCAGTTGTACTGCCTTTTTGTCTTGTTCTTCTTCCAAACAAAAAGCGCCCCTACCATTGTTTGGGTTGCTCGCTCGAGGGGTTTACCGCGTTCCACCGGATGGGTTTCCCCAGCCGCTTCGTCACTGTGGCACTTTCAAGAATACTTAAGCATAGCCGAAGCCTTAGCTTGTTTTCCTGCCGTTACTCCAAAGAGTACCTTAGCTTATGTTTTCGCTAAGCACGAACACTACAGGCATCACAGCCTGTGCGAGCATGGACTTTCCTCAGCCTGATCAAGTCAGACCGCGATTACCCGAAAACCGCAAATTCATTAGTCAAAAATTAAAATTGACGTGTTTTTTCATTATCATCTAAGCTTGTATCTGCATTTGTGTAGTTATTTGGATTAGGTTGTGCTGGTTTAACTGCACTTGCTTGTTGATCAAGCTTTTTACCAAATACTTCACGTTCAAGGTTTGACAAGCGTTTTAAGATATCGAAATTGGTTACTGCTGCGCTCTTCGGTACTTCTGTTTGCTGCACACGTGTTTGAGCTGCTCCTTGAGTTTTAGATAATTGAGCTACTTTTGCACTCAATCGATCGTTTTCTTCTTGTAAAGCAAGGAGTTCTTTGCTGTAAGTTTCATAATCTTTGATGATATTGTCTAAGAATTCATCAACTTCAACGGGATCATAGCCGCGCATTTTTGTTTTGAATTCTTGTTGTAAAATGTCTTTAGGACTATAAACCAAATTCGCCATATTTACACCTCTAGTTTTCATTTACGTAATAACATTTCTACCTTTTTCATTGTATAGGAAAAAAGTTGATAAATCAAACACAATATCGATTATTCACTAAAATTTTGAAGATCGTCCATGCTGATCAGCCGAATTTCGTAAGGATGATCCGCTTGGTAATTCTGTGCATCTTCAAAAAAATACTTCGTTTTCCCAGGGAATTCTTCATCATAGATCAGCAGACAGCCTACTGTATGTTCAAGTATAAAACGAGTATGATTCTTTAGCTGACTAGGTGATTGGTAGGGTTGATGGCTAACAGCTTCGACATAATCTGCTAATTGCTCTGCTAATTGTTTTTTCTCTTGGTTCCCTTCATTCCAGTTATTACCAAAATCAGCAAAAGGATACAAAATACCAATGGAAAGTTCCGGATATTCTTCTTTCAATTCCGCTACTGTTTGCACGGTCCATAGTTCAACGCCCAAATTCCCACTGACAAGTACCCATTCCACCCCTTCTTCTGCTAACTGGCGGAGTTCCCTTTTTAAAACATTTTTAACAACTTGGATTTTAGGGTCATTTTCTTTAAAAACACCGAGTTCGAAACTTCGATACCCAGACACATAGATTACTTTTGACTTATCCATCTCAGATTCCTTTTCTTTCTATCTGCTTTTTTGCTATAATGTGGCCTAGGAGTGTGATTAAAGATGGTATTGCGCTATCCAAACGGCCAACCTTATTATAAGAATGCCTCTCCCGTCGAAAAAATTCAAGAAAAAAGAAAACAAATCACCGAATTCGGCAATCGGGGGATGCGCTTTGAAGAAGCAATCAATGAAAGTAATGAGTATTATCTTTCCCGCGGGTTGGCAGTTATCCATAAAAAGCCTACCCCTATCCAAATCGTGAAAGTAGACTATCCTAAGAGAAGCGCTGCTGTAATCAAAGAAGCCTACTTTACCCAAGCCTCAACCACAGACTATAATGGCGTCTATCGAGGCTTTTACTTGGACTTTGAAGCAAAAGAAACCAAGAACAAAACATCGTTTCCCTTTAAAAACTTCCATGCCCATCAAATCGAACACATGAAAGCATGCCTCGAACAAAAAGGAGTCTGCTTTGTCTTATTATGGTTTTCGACATTGAAACGCTGTTTTTATTTGAATAGTGTTCATTTGATTGCTTACTGGGATGCTCAAAAGGAAAAAGGACGCAAATCACTGCCTTTATCATTGATCGAAGAACTAGGAATAGAGATCAAAACTGGTATTTCTCCGCGGATTCCTTATTTGGACGCGGTTGACTTCTATTTATCAACATTATCTATTGAAGGAGAAAGCAAGAATGGCAAATGAACAAACTAGAAGCTCTAGACGACAGAAACAGCCTACTCCTAAAAAGAGTGTGAAGAAGAATTCTGGCAAAGGTTCTGGGAAGACTTCTGGACCACATAAAAAAGGATTATTTATTAAAATCCTTTTAGGCATCCTCTCGTTTTTCTGTATCCTCTTTTTAGCAGGTGTAGGACTGTTCTGGTATTACGCAAAAGATGCACCCGAATTGACAGATAAAAAATTGGACGCTACCGTATCTTCCAAATTATATACACAAGATGGCGAATTATTCGAAGATCTAGGTGCGGAAAAGCGAGAAAAGATTTCTGCAAATGAATTACCGAAAACATTGGAAGATGCGATCGTGTCAGTAGAGGATCGGCGTTTTTATAAACATATCGGGGTTGACCCTATTCGGATCATCGGTTCTGCCCTTTCTAATTTCACCTCTGGCGGTCTACAAGGCGGAAGTACTTTGACACAACAATTGATCAAACTTTCCTTCTTCTCCACCAGCGCCGAGGATCAGACCCTGAAACGTAAGGCTCAAGAAGCGTGGATGGCTGTAAGATTGGAACAGAAAAAATCGAAACAAGAAATTTTGACCTACTACGTAAATAAAGTGTACATGTCAAATGGTTTGTACGGGATGGAGACAGCTTCTGAGATGTACTTTGGTAAGAAACTATCAGAACTTTCTTTACCACAAACAGCATTGCTTGCTGGAATGCCGCAAGCCCCTTCTGCCTATGATCCTTATGTTTATCCCGATCAGGCGAAGAAAAGACGAGATACTGTTTTGTATACGATGCTTCAAAACGAAAAAATCTCTCAAACAGAATATGATCAAGCTGTCAATGTACCGGTAACGGATGGTTTGCAAGAGCTAACTCAATCTGATGACAACACTAAGATCGTCGATAATTATGTCAAAGAAGTCATCAATGAAGTACAAGAAAAAACAGATAAGAATGTCTACACAGACGGTTTAGAGATTTATACGAATTTGGATCTGGATGCTCAAAAGAAACTATATGATATCGTCAATACGGATCAGTATGTCTCTTATCCAGACGACGAGATGCAAGTTGCCTCCACGCTTATCGACACAAATACTGGGAAAGTCAAAGCCCAGATTGGCGGGCGTCACATCGCAGAAGACGTGACTTTAGGCAACAACTTAGCAGTGAATACTTCCCGTGATTTTGGTTCTACGATGAAACCTGTCACAGATTACGGACCAGCTTTTGAATATTTGAAATATTCTACTGGAAAAACTATCACTGATGCGCCGTATAACTATGAAGGCACTTCTACTCCTGTAGGAAACTGGGATAATCAATATATGGGCACCATTACTTTACGCCAAGCACTTTACTTATCCCGTAATGTTCCAGCAGTCAAATTATTCAATGAAGTCGGTTCAGATAAAGTGGCTTCTTTCTTAAAAAATCTTGGGATCGAATACAGCACGATCCATCAATCGAATGCGATCTCTAGTAATACGGAAGAACAAGATGGGACAAAATACGGAGCTTCTTCCTTAAAAATGGCAGCAGCCTATGCGGCTTTCGCCAATGGAGGAACCTATTACAAACCTCAATATGTTAATAAAATCGTCTTCCAAGACGGTACAGAAGAAACTTATGAACCTGATGGAAAAACAGCCATGTCTCCAGAAACAGCTTATATGATCACAGACATTTTAAAAGATACAATCACTGAAGGTACTGGTACGAATGCGCAAATCGCTGGGTTATATCAAGCCGGTAAGACCGGAACATCAAATTATACAGATGACGAATATGCGAAACTTGGTATTTCTTCTGGTGTATATCCAGATATCCTATTTGCGGGCTATACACCAAATTATTCGATTTCCGTGTGGACAGGTTACAACAAGAAAATGACACCTGTCACTTCAGAATCGTCACACGTGGCCTCTGATGTTTATCGCGAGCTTATGCAATATGTTTCAGCTAACGTGACAAATACAGACTGGGAGATGCCAAGCGGTTTGATTCGTGTGGGCGGTGAACTGTACTATAAGGATCAATATACAGTGAAATCAAATACAGTTGCGCCATCAACAACTATTCCTTCTTCCAGCTATGTCCAGGCTCCTGAAAGCTCAACAACAGAGACGACGACTCAAACTAGCTCTACTAGTCAAAGTGAATCAACCGCTGAGTCCTCAACAGAAAGCACGACAGCAGAGACAAGTGAGCCAGCGTCATCAACGACGGTTCCTTCTTCTTCATCTGAAGAAAGCTCGACGCCGTCTTCATCTACTCTTCCTTCTTCCAGTGAACCAGCAACTAGCGAAGCGGATGCTGCAAATGACCATACACCATCCAGTAGCACCTCAGCTTCTGGAAACAGATAGAAAAAAGAAACCACGTCTACAGGCGTGGTTTCTTTTTTAGCGTCTTTTCTTTTAGGCGCATCCGATTTTTCCCATCTTGACATATTGATAGCAAAGGACACACCTCACACTTAGGATTTCTTGCTGTACAATGATATCTACCGAAAAAAATCAGTGTATGATGTGTCTTTACCCATAATTCTTGCGGCACTTTCCGCATCAGTGTTTCTTCTACTTCCATGACCGAGGCATCTAGTTTGCAGATCCTCAGTCGTTTTGAAACACGCTCAACATGGGTATCTACTGCGATTGCTGGTATCCCGAATGCATCTCCTAATACGACATTTGCCGTTTTTCTGCCCACGCCAGGAAGAGACATCAATTCTTCTCTTGTCGTTGGTACTTGTCCGTCGAAACGTTCAATCAGCTGCTGCGCACACGCTTTGATATTTTTTGCTTTGTTACGATACAAACCAATCGTTTTTATTTTGAGGATGATTTCATCGATTGAAGCATCTGCTAATGCATCAGGTGTCGGGAAGGAGGCAAACAAATCTGGCGTTGCTTTATTTACTGATACATCTGTCGCTTGGGCACTTAAGATCACTGCAATCAATAACTCAAATGGATTATTGTGTTTCAGTTCTCCGTGTGCTTCTGGGAACATTTCATACATCGTTTCTAGAGCTTCCATCGTCTTTTGTTTGCTTAACATATTCTGCTACTCCTCCAACCAATTTTTCAGCGAAACTTTTGGCAATTCTTCTTGTTGAGTCGGCTGTTCTACTTCTCTTTGAAGAAGTTGCTGTTTCCTTCGTTTTTGGTCTTCTTCTACTTGCTGTTTTGTACGTAGATTTTTTCTTTCCCACGATAGCAAAATGCGGTCAATGTAATTAAAACTATAAGCCTGATTCAATACGGCTTCCCGTAGTGCTAGCTTCAAAATTTCCGGCTGATAATGGTCTTCTTCTAGCCATTGACCAATCCGCTGGAACTCGATCGAAGAAAGCGGACGTCCAAATTCTTGTTCAAATAATTGATACACTGACTGGATTTCTTTTTCTTGTATTTTTTCTTCGTATTTTTTTTCTTGTGTTTTTAAATACTCACCTAATTGATCATAAATAGGGTAAAGATTATATCGATCTGCTTTTTTACCATTGACAATCGTCGTTTCTATCTTGATAAATCCATTTGTTACGAGACGATCCAGTATTTGAAAAATCTGGTCTTGTTTGATTCCCATATCTATAGCAATCATCTGCAAATCAGGGAAAGTATCTCCTTCAAGCTGTGCCATGTGCAACTGTAGAACAAATAAAAATTCTTCAGATTGCAGACCGATCCTATGATAATTTTTAAGTAAAAGATTAGATATGACTGTTTGTCCAGCGCTTAAGTATTTTTCTAAATTCAACATGATTTCTCCTCCGCTCAATCACAGTATACGTAAAAAAAACATGGGAAGCAAGAACAGGTTTCTTTTCTATTGCTTCACTGATCGGTCAGATTTATAGTGTCGTCTACTTGATTTTTGTTTGTTTATGTTTTTGATGTGCATTTTCACTTTTCGGAATAAATAAGTCAAGTAGATTTCGCTGCTCCTCATAATGTTGACAAGGAAACAAAATTACTGTACACTTTTTTTGTTTCCGAGTTAACATTATTGTATAAAGGAGTTTTTTAAATGTTCAGTTTCACAAATAAACATTCTAAAGTTTTTGGATATATTTCTGTCTTATTCACTGGATTAGGATTTACTATCGTCAGTCCTGTACTTCCTTTTTTAGTGCTTCCTTATTCCCACTCCGCACATCAGCAAGCTTTCTATATCACTTTGCTCATGTCTGTTTATGCTCTAGCTGCCTTCTTATCTGCCCCCATTCTCGGTAGCTTAAGTGATCATTTCGGGCGTCGTCCGATCCTTATTATCAGTTTATTAGGATCAAGTATTGGATATTTGATTTTTGGTTTAGGAAATTCGATATGGATGTTGTTCCTTGGTCGTATCATTGAAGGATTGACAGCAGGAGAAATCTCCACCTTATATGCTTACTTTGCCGACATCACGGAACCTAATGAAAGAACCAAAGTTTTTGGATGGATGGGTGCTTTAGTCGGTATAGGAACAACGCTTGGTCCTATTATAAGTGGTCTATTAGCTGAATTGGGAAATTCTGTTCCTATATTTATTGGAGCACTCTTTACTTTCTTAAATGCCGTTTATGGCTACACATTTATGCAAGAAAGCCTTCCAATAAAAAAACGTTCAGTAGATTTAAGTTTCTCCCATGTAAGACCTTTTCACCAATTACAACAATTATTCAAGATTTCATCCGTTATTCCTTTATTGACAGTCGGTTTTGCTGTTTGGTTAGCGGCTGGCTCTCTGCAATCTATCTTTTCTCAATTTTCGATTGACACCTTTCAGTGGAAAGCGGGGTTGGTTGGTTTAAGCTTCTCTTTGATTGGAATCTTGGATATTGTCTCACAATTATTCATTATGCCTCGATTGCTCAAAAAATTTTCAGAACAGCAGATCACAAGAATAGGAATGTGCAGTGAAATCCTCGCCTATCTATTCATCACATTATCTGGAATTCTTCTACTGCCGGTTTTGTTTTTATTTGGGATTATCTGTTATGGTTTCGGCGATTCTATTTTTACTCCTGTATTCAATGGCCAACTATCCAATTCTGTTTCAGAAAACCAGCAAGGTCTTGTAATGGGCGGTACCCAAAGTATACAATCTCTATCGCGCGTCATCGGCCCGCTAATCGCAGGACAGCTTTATGCCGCAGCACCAGTTCTTCCGACGGTATTCGGATTTTTGCTTATAATCTTTGCCTATTATTATTACAATATAAAACATTAGTTTCATTTGCTTCTTCGTATAAATTCTCTGTATCGACCGATAAAACGAAATACTGTGTCAAATTCTTCTTTTGACATATTTTCAAATACAGCAGCATCTCGCTGGACCCATTTTTGATGTAGTTGCTCGTGTCTATTCTTTATTTTTTGTCCGATTGGCGTCAATTGAAAATAGATTTCTTTTTTATTCTCTTCGCTTTGATAAGTGTTTATGATCCCTCTGGCTATCAGTTTTTTTGTTAGCTTACTGATGGCTCCTCTAGTCATATAACTAGCATTCGCTAATTTTGTCACGTTAGGATCAGGGATTTTCCCGATATGTTCAATCACTTCTAGTTCATTTAGCGTAAATCCTGCAAATTCTTTTTCCATTTCTGGTTTATTACGATGAATAATCTCATTAGCTAATTCCAGATATTCTTCTATTAGCAGCTGTCTTTTATCCATTTCTACACCTTCTTTTTCTTTCATTATATTATTTTTTTGTTTCCTAAACAACAAAGTTAAAAGGATTTTTGTAGTAAAAAAGAGAATGAAATCAAGAAAAAAGGGGTTTGACAAAAATGTCATAACCCCTTTTTCCGAATAAACGGTGTTTAAACATCATCTTCTGTTTCTAGTTCATACGGCTGTCCTTCATATGTGTACTCCGTATTCAATGTGCCGTCATTTTCATCTGAGTAGATACGCCGACTGAAAGGAAAACGATGAGAAGCATTATCTTTCGCATCTTCTGCTGGCATCGTATAATATTCCTCTTGTGTTTCATTCAATTGAGAGAGCACTTGCTCCGCCAACTCATCTATATTGATCGTCGACTCCTTCGCAACATTTTTATAATCTTCTAAAAATGCATCTTGTTGGACAAAATATTCTTTATTCATTTTCTTTCTCACCTTTCTTTTCAAGTTCAAGTAAAACTGCTTGTTCTTTTACGTAATAGCTTTATCTTTGTTGCTTATTGTGACAAAAAATGCGAAGAAAGACAACTAATTGTACTTTTCACAAAAAGACAGAGGGTCGTGACAAAAAATACGTCACAACCCTTTTTCCAAAATAAACGGTATTTAGTCAAAACTAAACAGCTTTTTCCTAACCGCTCTCGTCTGTCTTTCTTTATTGTGCTGTTTCGATTTCGCCTAGCGCTGCTTGTGCAAGTAGGTTCAAGTAATTCCAAGGACGGTCAAAATGTGGTTGGAAGAAGAAGTCTGAAAGAGCAAGATCTTCTACAGTCATTTTATTTTGAACAGCTAAAGACATAGTATTTGCTGATTGCGTAATGTCGTATTTAGACATGAACTGAGCACCAACGATACGATTTGTGCCTTTTTCATAAACTAACTCCATCATTACTTTTTCGGTAGTCGGCATGAACTCTGGACGATAATTGTCTTCAAATACCGTTGCTTGGACTTCTAGATCGTTCAATGTTGCGCTTTCTTTGGTCACTCCTGTCGAGCCAATCGTCCAGCCAAAGAGATAAAGTCCTGAAGTTCCTTGAGTCCCACGATACGCCATTTTATGCTCTGTCAAGTTATTTCCTACAAGCAATCCTTGGCGCACGGCATTTGTTGCCAGAGGAATATAGTTTTGTGTGCCACTTGGATTGTAGTTGACTACTGCTGAATCTCCAGCGGCAAAAATATCTGGATCACTTGTTTGCATGTATTCATTTACTTTGATTGCCCCGTTTGGCAGTGTCTCTACTTTTCCTTCGATCAGTTTTGTATTTGGACGGAAGCCCACACATAAAATGACCATATCTGTATCAAATGTATCTGTTGGTGTAGCTACTTGTTTCACTTTTCCTTCTTCATCTGTGATGAATTCAGTAACATTTTCACCTAATGCAAGAGTGACACCACGGTCTGTCAATTCTTTTTCTAGGATATCTGTGAATGGTTTATCTAGATATTTGTTCAAGATGCGATCTAACCCATCAATCAATGTTACTTGTTTTCCTGATTCGACAAAAGCTTCGACTAATTCAATACCGATATACCCACCACCAACGATTACTACACGTTTTGCTTCTTTCGCTTGTGCAATGATTTCATTTGCTTGGTTGTAGTTTTTGCATAGGAGTACATTTTTTGCATCAATTCCACTAATCGGTGGGATGATAGGCCATGAACCAGTTGTCATTACTAATTTATCATAAGAAACCGTTTCTGTTTCTCCTGTTTTCAGATCTTTTGCCGTCACTGTTTTGTTTTCTGTATCGACGTCTGTTACATCGTGTTCCATTTTAACTGTTGCTCCTAATGAAGATAATTCTTCAGGGTTTGAGTAGAACAAGCCTGCTGGGTCTTTTACTACTCCGCCGACATAAAGTGCGATACCGCAAGATAAGAAAGAAATATTGTCATTTCTTTCATACACTGTCACTTCTGCTTCTGGATGATTTTTTAAAATACTTTTTACAGCTGCAGTACCTGCATGAGTACAGCCAATTACTACTACTTTCATTTATGGTCCCTCCGATTAACATTTTGTCCTTCGACAAAATTACTATAACAGAAATAAAACGGATACAACAGTTTAATGCTTGTGAATTCACAAAGGTTTATTTGTAGTTTTACTCATTTACAATCATAGAAATCCATTGTTAGCAAGATCATCATTGTGATAACATTCACTTTAACGTTTGTCCTTGTGAATAAAAGACAAAAAAATAAAAAAAGCTAGCGTTTTTTTACGTAGCCAGCTTTTTTAAGTGTAACACTTGTAGAAACTGTTTTACATTTGTGCCTTTTTTGCTGATTCTTTACAGTCTGGACAAAGTCCATACAATTCCAACCGATGTTCGTTAATCTCAAAATCAGTCAGCCTACTCGCAGCCATTTCTATATCTTCTAACCCTGGGTAATGAAAATCAACGATCTTACCGCAGTTTTCGCAAATCACATGATAGTGACGCTTTGAGCTGAAATCAAAGCGACTAGAAGCATCGCCGTACTTCATTTCTTGAACAAATCCAATCGAAGTAAACAGACGAAGATTGTTGTAAACGGTCGCAACACTCATGTTTGGGAAACGATGTTCAAGTGCTTTATAAATCTCATCAGCTGTTGGATGGGAATGATGTTCAATCAAATATTCTAAAACCGCATACCGTTGAGGTGTGATTCGAATGTTCTCTTTTTTTAACTTTTCGATAACCTCTTCGACTAACTTATTTTCCATGTAAACACCCCACGTTGTTATTCTCGTCCTATCATACTATTTTTACATTTTAAAATCCACTTAACATGAAAAGAAAATTCAATTTTATTGTATTTTAATGAAAAAAAGACGTAAAACAGTCATGTTCACCATTCTACGTCTCTATTCAACTAACTCTTTTCTTATCATAGATTTTTGTGTTTTCTCTTTTCATCTGTAAAAGCCTTCCACATAAACCTATTTATAGAGAAACAAGTTTACTTACATTTCTTGGTAAAGGGCTGTAGATAAATAACGTTCACCATTGTCGGGAACGACTGCTAATACCTTTTTGCCTTTCCCTAGTTCTTTTGCGACTTTTAATGCGGCAGCAATTGCAGCACCAGATGAGATACCAACTAAAATCCCTTCTTTTCGTCCGACTTCTCTAGCTGTTTCCATCGCTTCGTCACCAGTCACGGAAAGGACTTTATCATATACAGAGGTATCCAATGTTTTAGGGACAAATCCTGTACCGATTCCTTGGATCTTGTGAGGACCCGCTTCTTTTCCTTCTAAAATGGCAGATTCTGCCGGTTCTACCCCTACTAATTCGATTTTTGGATACACACGTTTTAATTCTCGGCCAGCGCCAGTGATTGTCCCGCCTGTCCCGATACCTGCGACAAAAGCGTCCAATCCATTTACTCCAAAGGCTTGATGAATCTCTGGACCAGTCGTTTTTTCATGTACAAGAGGATTTGCTTCATTTTCAAATTGTAAGGGTAAAAAGTAGCCATTTTCTTTTGCCAAACGTTCTGCTTCTCTAATGGATCCAGAAATACCATCCACACCAGGCGTCAGAATCAACTCTGCGCCGTATCCTTTCATCAATAAACGTCTTTCGATACTCATCGTCTCAGGCATCACGATAATGACTTTATATCCTTTCGCGACTCCTACCATCGACAATCCGATTCCTGTATTTCCGGAGGTAGGTTCAATGATAGTATCTCCTGGTTTCAGTAATCCATCATGTTCCGCTTTTTCTATCATACTTAGAGCAATCCGGTCCTTTACACTTCCTCCTGGATTAAAAAACTCAAGTTTCACAAATACATCTGCTGAATCTTCTGGTACGAGTTTATTTAATTTGACGATTGGCGTTTTACCAATCAATTCGGTGACTGAGTTATAGATAGCTGTCATCTTCAATTCCTCCTTGTCTTTGCTCTTCCCTACTTATCATAATACAATCTGTTCATTTCTGGCGAGTGATTCGTCTTTGACTAGTAAAAAAAAAGACAAAGATATACCAGATATGGTCGTTTCTTTGCCTTTTTATCTAAATCACACGTTTAGTTCTTGTCCGACTAATAAAGAATAACTGGACATGGACATGCCGTTTTTCGCCATTAGATCATCAACAGACATGCCAAATTTTTGTGCAATATCCCATAGCGTATCTCCTGATACAACTGTATATGTTTGACTACTATTTGTATCCGTACCTGTTGTCGACGATGATGATGACGTTGAAGTCGTCGTAGTAGTTGTTGTTGTTGTACTTGTAGTTGTTGTTGTCGCCGAACCAGTTGATGGTGTATCAAAACGGGTTAAATTATAAGTATTAATCAATGAGTTCAATTTGGTTCCATAATCTGGATCAGTAGCGTAACGACCTGTCAAGTACGCTGTTGCATCATAAAAACTTGTTGTATTGCTTTTCCATACACCAGCATAATGATAATCGCCTGTTGAAAAACTGGTTGAACGAAGAACATTTGCGTGGTCTTGGAAGGATTCCCAATAAGAAGAATATTTTCGGAATGGTTCATTCATCGTTACCCATTGTCCGTTTACATATTCTTTGGTTGCCATATAAACGACCTGTCCGTTATAGCTTCCTTTTACACCGAACAAATTATAATTGGGCGCACTAGCTAATCCGGAAGTACCATATGCACTTTCCAACAACGCTTGAGCGATCATGACTGAAGCATACAAGTCATTACTTGCAGCAACTTCTGATGCAGACCAGCCGATTTGATCGATAAACGCTTGAGGATCAGCAACTGTTTGAGATCCTTGTTCATCTGCATGAACACTTTGCGGTACCGCTGTAACCATCATCGGCCCAACTAAAAGACTCGTTCCAATTAAAGGAGCAATCGCTTTTTTATTGATCACCATGTTTCTTTTAGGTCTATGGTGTCGGGCACTGCGGGTCTTCAGCTCTTGCATTCAAATTCCTCCTCAAAATAAAAAAACTTACTAAAAAGTTCTCTTCTTAAAACAAACTTAATTAATTGAATTATACTTTTAATTCTCAAGAAACACAAACTAATCCGAAGAATTCTTTGTTTTGTCATTTAAATGTAATATAAAAGAAAACGAAAAGTAACATTGATTTATTCTTACCACCACATAAAAAACAGCTGCCTCCAACTTGCAGACAGCTGTCTTTATCATTCAAACAATGATTGGTGTCTATGATAATTGATTGTACGTATTCACAACATTTTCTACTGTAAATCCAAACTCTTCTAAAATTTTAGCACCAGGAGCAGATGCACCGAAATGATCGATGGTAATCGTTGTTCCTTCTGTACCCACATAGCGTTCCCATCCGAATGATGCAGCAGCTTCGATCGCCACGCGTTTCTTCACTGCTTTAGGAAGTACGCTTTCTTTGTATTCAGAAGATTGTTTTTCAAACAGGTCGAAGCTTGGCATAGAGACAACAGAAACATCTTTCCCGTTTTCTGCCAATTCTTTTTGAGCTTTCACGGCTAAATCAACTTCAGAGCCAGTTGCAATCAAAATACCTTCTGGTGTTTCTCCTTTAGCTGGAGAAAGAACGTATGCGCCTTTTTTGACCATTTCATCTGCTACTTCTTTTGTAGAAGGCAATACAGGAAGGTTTTGGCGGCTCAATACAAGGATAGTAGGCGCATCACTAGTCTCCATCGCCACTTTCCAAGCAGCACGTGTTTCATTTCCGTCTGCTGGACGAATCACTTGGACACCAGGCATGCAACGAACAGAAGCTAATTGTTCAATCGGTTCGTGTGTTGGTCCGTCTTCTCCGACAGCAACGGAGTCATGTGTCAAAACGTAAACAACAGGCGTATGTTGAATCGCTGCTAAACGAACAGCTGGTCTTAGGTAATCGACAAAGACAAAGAATGTTCCGCCATAGATACGAGTTCCGCCATGAAGTTGGATACCATTCATAGCCGAAGCCATCGCAAATTCGCGAACGCCAAACCAGATGTTACGTCCTTCATAATGTTCAGGAGTAAAATCTTTATCAGCAGCTACCATTGTATTATTGGAACCTGATAAATCTGCTGAACCACCCCAGAAACTTGGTATAGCTTTCGATAATTCTTGGATGACTTCTTTACTTGAAACACGGCTTGCTTGACTGCTTCCCACTTCATAAGTTGGCAATTCTGCATCCCAGTTTTCTGGCAGTTTTCCATCAAAGGCATCTTCAAATTGTTGTGCTAATTCAGGATAAGCTTTTTTATAATTGGCAAACATTTCATTCCACGCATCTTCAGCTTTTTGTCCTTCTTCTATCATTGTTTGATGGAAGCGGGCAGCTACTTCTTCGGGAACAGTGAAGTCTGGATAATCCCATCCGTAAACTTCTTTAGCCATCTTGATACCATCTTCACCAAGAGGAGCACCATGAACAGCAGATGTTCCTTCTTTAGGAGCACCGTAGCCGATGACTGTTTTTACTTCGATCAACGTTGGTTTATCTGTTTCAGCTTTTGCTTCTTCAATCGCTTTAGAGATTGCTTCTAGGTCATTTCCGTCTTTCACTAAGATATGTTGCCAGCCATATGCTTCATAACGAGCACCAACATTTTCTGTGAACGCTTTTGAAGTTGGACCATCTAATGAAATATCGTTTGAATCATATAAAACGATTAATTTACCTAACTTCATATGACCTGCCATCGAACTTGCTTCTTGAGAGACTCCTTCCATCAAGTCTCCATCCCCACAAATTGCATACGTATAGTGATCCATTACGTTGAAGTTTTCTTTGTTATAAGTGGCTGCAAGATGTGCTTCTGCCATCGCCATACCAACAGCCATTGCAATTCCTTGGCCTAATGGGCCTGTAGTAGCTTCTACACCATCTGTATGATGGACTTCAGGATGTCCCGGTGTCTTAGAATCCCATTGACGGAATTGTTTCAAATCATCAATTGTCACTTGATAGCCAGCTAAATGAAGTAAACTATATAACATTGCTGACCCATGTCCTGCTGAAAGAATGAAACGGTCGCGATCAGCCCAATTTTTCGATGTCGTTGGATTTACTTTCAGGTGTTTTGTCCATAACGCATATGCCATAGGTGCTGCGCCCATCGGCAATCCAGGATGTCCTGAGTTTGCTTTTTGGACTGCTTCAATACTTAATGTACGAATTGTGTTAACGCCAAGTTGGTCAATTTTGTCAAACAAAATAACCCCTCCTATTAATTTAGGTTTTTTTTACCTTTATTTCTTACACTCTCATTCTATAAGATGTCAAACGAAAAAGCAATCATTTTCAGTATTTTTTACTAAAAGTTGTCATTTCGGTTGTGTAAGCCTTTTTTCTTTTGGATTTCTTTTAATTTTTCCGGGGTCACGTCATTGCCCTCAGGATCGACGATTTTCATTCCTTCGATATGATGACGCATACCGGAACGAAAAGCTTCCAAATACTCTTTACGCAAGTTGATTTGTTCTTGTTCTTCGGCTTTCGAGAGACCATTTTCCTTCTTTTTACGTGCAAGTTCATTGATCCGCTCTATTTTTTCAGGTGACAGCATGCTCAGCCCTCCTTTTACTCTCCTTCATATTATATAAAAACTGAAAAAAAAACAACTAGATAAACTAAATAAAATACGAACATTCGTTTGATTTAGCGCTTTTTATATGGTACTATTTATTTATCAAGTGAAAGAAGGTGTACCTTGTGGCCCGACAAACTGAATCAAGACAAATTGAAGTCTTACGTTATATCCATGAACAAGTAACCCAAAAAGGATACCCGCCAACTGTCCGTGAAATCGGGGAAGCTGTTCAGCTTTCTTCTACTTCTACTGTTCACGGTCATCTTGCACGGCTTGAAAAAAAGGGGTTTATCCAAAGAGATCCGACGAAACCTCGTGCAATCGAGTTGACAAAACAAGGTTTAGAAAAGATTGGGATTCGTCCAACAACTATTCCAGTACTTGGCGTAGTAACAGCTGGAGAACCAATTTTAGCAGTAGAGGATGCTTCGGACTTCTTTCCGATCCCTCCTAATCTTTCTTCTGAAGAAGGCAGTCTCTTTATGCTGACGATTCGTGGAGATAGTATGATCAATGCTGGAATTTTGGATGGCGACAACGTGATCGTTCGGAAGCAGGAAACTGCACAAAACGGTGATATCGTCATTGCAATGACTGCAGAGGATGAAGCGACTTGCAAACGATTCTATAAAGAAAAAAACTACTTCCGTCTTCAACCTGAAAACGACTTACTCGAACCAATCATTTTAGATCAAGTATCTATATTAGGACGAGTAGTAGGGCTTTATCGTAGTCATATCTATTAATTAGTACTAAAAAAGAAATTTTTTAAAACCGAGTTTGAGACCATTGTCTCAAACTCTTTTTTCGCCCAAGTTCTTCTTCTTTCAAATTTTTATCGCTTCCCTCTTTACAAACCGAACAAATATTCGTATACTAAATATACGAACAATTGTTCGCATAAATTAACGAGGTGAGAATTCATGAAATCAATGAGACGTCTTGGCTTAGTATTAACTGTTTTGTTTTTAGGTATTATTATTGGTAATTTCGGCATACGTCCAGCTTTACTTGTGTTTGTTCCGTTATTTACTTTGTGGTTCATGTTGTGGGATGAAAAGAAGTACCGTCAATCTGAGCGGCGCAGAATTCATGAAGATCATTTCTATCATGAACCCTACTACAGATCCAGGCAATCATAATGAGGATTGACTGCTAATTGTTCAAAAGACAAAAAGTTAAACTTTTACGAGGGTGTGACAAAAAATGGTCACATCCTTTTTTTCGAACTTTTACTGGACTTTGACTGGCTCCATTTATAAAAAAATAGCGACCCTCAAGCGTCAGAGTGCCTATCTGACTTTTGAGGGTCGCTTCAAAATCGCTTCTTTATAAATTATAAATCATAAATCGCTTTTTCTGCTTAATATTCCATTAATGTAATAATGTCGTATCCTTTGATTTTGTCGCGTCCATGGAGATCCATCAATTCGATTAAAAATGCGCAGCCTACGACTACACCACCTAATTGTTCGATCAGTTCGATTGTCGCTTTGATCGTTCCACCTGTAGCCAGCAAATCGTCACAAATCAGCACACGCTGACCTGGTTTAATGGCATCCTTATGCAATGTCAATGTATCTGTTCCATATTCTAATCCATAAGTCACTTCGATGGTTTCTCGAGGTAATTTTCCTTTTTTGCGGACTGGTGCAAAACCGACTCCTAACTCATAAGCAACAGGACATCCTACGATGAACCCACGTGCTTCTGGTCCAACTACCATATCAATTCGTTTTTCTTTTGCATAATTTACGATTTGCTTCGTAGCTTCCCGATAAGCATCACCATCTGCCATCAGCGGGGAAATATCTCTGAACACAATTCCTTTTGACGGATAGTCGGGAATACTGGCAATATAATCTTTTAAATCCACTCTTTGTTTCCTCCTAGGTTGTTAACCATTTCTTTATGGTAGGAATATCGCTCAAAAGCAAAAATTCCTCAACTTTGATTTTATTTAGCCGCTGCTGGTATAATTTGCTCTCAGTCAAAGGATGACTTTCTGGGCTGGCGACTTTTTGTAAAACACCGTTCTCTATTGTAACAAATTTCAATTCAAAAAACACCTGTATCATAAAAATTAATAATTTTTCAGGGATACGCAAATATTGAGCTACTGCTTTTATTTTATGACGTATATCTATTCGTTCTTGAGAATGGATCAATTTAAACAATTTGGCGTACTGTTCTCTTGTGCCTACCCCATTCAAATAAGCCTCATCAGGTGAAATCCCCATCAGATAAACACGATTGAATGAATAAGACCCAAAGACTTCTTTCAGCTTTGCTAAATCATCTGGACAATCCATAATAACCAGAGATTTCGGTTTTCTTTTTTCAATTACTGCTTGTATAAAGTCCATTCCTTCGAAAACAATCGCCGTTTCTTGGATGCTCTCCGGCACGAATTTCAACGTCGAAGAATCAAAAGCTAAATAAAGACTGTCTTCAGATGTTCGGCTCTGTTCACGGAAACGTTTTGCCCGCCAATCAAATACCTGCAGACCACCTACTGCAAAATCAGATACCATCAGTTGTGGTTTCTTACGTCCATTCCATTCATTGATCGAAAGCTTTCCTACTACATCTACTAGATTATTCAGCAGTTCTTCTTCTTGAGTTCCAAAACCAAAAGCGACCGCATCAAGCTGACTAGATTCATCGGAAAGGACAAATTTCAGATGCTGTTGGTTTGCTCCGATTTTTTTGACATTCGCTACTTGGACTTGCCGAAATAAAAATTGAGGTAAAGGATTATCTGTACCAAATGGCGCTAATAATTTTAGTTCATCAATACGCTCTACTGTTACTTCATTCGGAAGTAGCACTTCATCAATTCTTAATTCAGGTCCTCTTGTCAAATCGATTTGACGATCGACTATATATTGGTTCATCTTCTCCTGTAGTATTGTGACATTTTCACTTGGCATCGTTAACCCGACTGCTGCATGATGTCCTCCAAAATAAGTAAATAGATCCCGCATCTGGTCAAGCATTTCAAAAAGGTTCAAGGCTTCAACACTACGTCCAGAACCTTTAGCTGATCCGTCTTCTTTTAAAGTAAGAACAAGCGTTGGTTTACCAGTTTCGTTCATTATTTTTCCTGCAACAATACCTAAAACACCTTCATGCCATCCTCGGTTTACCAATAGATGGATATGATTCTCCTTATTGACCATTGCTAATGCTTCTTCTGTTATCTGCTCTACGATTGCTTTTCTTTCTTCATTGATTTCATTCAATTTTTTTGCTTGAATGGATGCCTCTTCTTCGTCAAACGTTGCAAGCAATGAAACGGCAGGTCGCGGGTCACCCATTCGACCAATGGCATTTAGTCTGGGCGCAATCGAAAAGCCGATCGTTGTTTCGTCTGCATCCCTCATTTTTATGCCGCTTTCTTCAAACAGTGCCTGAAGTCCTATCCGTTCTGAATGATGGATGGCATCGATTCCTAATGAAACAAGGATTCGATTCTCATCAGTCAATGAAACTAAATCGGCGATTGTTCCTATCGCTACTAAATCCAAAAATTCTGCAGGTGGTTCTTCCAACAATGCAGAAGCTACTTTGAATGCTACTCCGACTCCTGCCAGATCTGGAAATGGATATTGCCCCGCTGGATGACGAGGATGAACAATCGCATAGGCGTCTGGTAATTTCTCAGGTAGTTCGTGATGGTCTGTAATGATCACGTCTACACCAGCTTGCTGAGCATATGCTACTGCATCATTTCCTGCTACCCCGTTATCAACAGTGATAATCAACTGGATGCCTTTTTCGATCTTTTCTTGGTATACCGATCGATTTGGTCCATACCCGTGCTCAAATCGATTTGGCAAAAATACTTCTACTTCTGCGCCAAGTAATTCCAGTGTTTCTTTCATTACCGTTGCACTGGTGATTCCGTCTGCATCATAATCACCGTAAACGAGGATTTTTTCTCCACTGATTACAGCTTTTTGTATTCGACTGATTGCTTTATCCATATCGTGCATCAGATACGGATCATGTAGTTCTTGTTCCTTTGGATGTAAAAATCGGTTGATATCCTCTTCCTCATGGTAACCTCTTTGCCACAGTAACTTACCGACAAATGGAGATAATTTCAGTTCACGGATCATTTGGAGAAAGGATTCAGAAGGCTCTGTCTCGCTTAACTTCCAATCAAAATTTGCTTGTCTCACTTTCTCACTCCTAACTTAGTTATTATAGCAAAGGAAATCAGCAAAAAAAAGCAGAAAGAAAGAATAAAAATAGATCAGATCCGCTAGACTGATGTTCAGCAGGACCCGATCTTTTATACGACCATTTATGAAATATCGCTATTAGTCAAAATAATTGAAGCTTTGTTTTGGTACTTGCGTTTTTTGTTCTTCCGGCGCTTTCAATTGACTGATTTGTGTTGTTTTCGCTTGTAATTCCGCCTGGTAAGCAGCTTCCAACTCCGCGCGTTCGTTTCTAAACTCGCGTTGCTGTTCTTCTTTTGCTTCTTCAATTTTCTTTTGCAGATCTGTTTGGTATTCTGATATTTCCTGAGTCAGCTGCTTGATTTGCTTTTTTTGCTGCCATAGTGTTGCCGAAGCAGTCAAGAATACGATCAGTGCACCAATCAGCGCAGAACCGATGATCACTAAGATCAACGGTGCAGAAAAGGAAGTGAAGCCAAAACTTACAGGGACATTTTTATTGTTCAATACAGCAAAAAGAACAATAATCAAAACTAAGATAAATCCAAGAATCACATTGCTTTGCTTTTTCAATTCCTCCACCTACTTTTTGTTAAAAATTCCGCTGGCTAAATAATCACCAATCGTTGGAAACAGCGTATAAAATTTTGATGCAACTTCTAAAATAAACGGTTGATTGATTTCCCGTTTTGGATGTCTCATATTGCGGACAATCATTTTTGCCAACTTAGTAGGTTCTAAAACGATTTGCCCGACTTTTTCCAAATAGCTTCCGCTTGGATCAGCCTTGTCAAAGAAATCTGTCTCGATTGGACCTGGATTTACTGTCGTAACAGCTACACCAAGTGGTTTCAATTCTAATCGCAAGGCGTTGGAAAAGCCAAGGACTGCAAATTTCGTGGCAGAATAAACCGTTGATTTTGCAGTTGCCATTTTCCCAGCCATTGAGGCGATATTAATAATATGTCCTTGTCTTCTTTCTGCCATATTGATCGCAAATTTTTGTGTCAAAACCATCATTCCTAAGATATTGACTTCAAACATATCGTACGCTTTTCCGAGATCGAATGTAAGGAAGTCCTCGAAAATACCAAAACCAGCATTGTTTACCAGAATATCGACACGTCCAACTTCTTCCATTACTTTTTCATATAGTTCATCCACACTATAAGGATCGCTGACGTCTACTTTGAAAGCATAAGCCTCTTTGCCACTCAAGCGTCTGCACTCGTCTCTGACACCTTCTACAAATGCCATTCTTCGTGCGCAACTTATAACGATTGCTCCTTGCTTTGCTGCTTCATAACAGATTTGCGCGCCTAGACCACCTGAACTACCTGTTACTAAAACAACTTTATCTTCTAAATTCATGCCTCATCCTCCTCACGAAATGGTATCTCAATGCTATCAAAATCTTTCATGATCGTTGTGTTTTCAAACACTTCTTTTGCTTCTTTTTCAAGCTCTAGAGCTGCTTTTCCTAAATATCTTGCACTGATATGAGTAAGCAACAACCGTTTTGCCTGCGCTTCTTTTGCTACTTCAGCAGCTTGATGAGTCGTGGAATGGAAATAGTTATGCGCCATTCTTGCTTCATCTTTATTAAATGTGCTTTCATGTACCAGAATATCACTGTTTTCCGCAAGCACAACAGAATTATGTGTTTTTCTCGTGTCCCCCAAAATAGTCACGATCCGCCCTTTTTTATTTGGGCCTACGAAATCTTTTCCATTGATCGTCCGACCATCTTCTAGTTGGATCGTTTCCCCTTGCTTTAGCTTGCCGTACAGTGGTCCAGCAGGAATGCCTAATTCTTTCAGACGATCCACCTGCAATTCTCCTTTATGATCATGTTCAACCACACGATAACCGAAACTGTCGATTCCATGATTTAGTTTTTTTGCATAAACAGAAAATTGCTGATCAGTAAAAATCGGGTCTGTTTCATTTAACTCGATGAATTTCAGCGGATAACTTAACCGTGTTTGCGAAATGCCTAAAGAGACTTTTATGTATTCCTCTATCCCTTTTGGCCCGTAAATCTCTAATGGCGTATCCCCACCTTGAAATGAACGGCTGCTGATGAGTCCGGGAAGCCCAAAAATATGATCGCCGTGTAAATGTGTAATGAAAATTTTTCCGATTTTTCTCGGACGGATAGTCGTTCGCAAAATCTGCATTTGCGTGCCTTCACCACAGTCGAATAACCAAACTTCATTACGTTCGTCTAAAAGTTTCAATGCTATGCTTGTCACATTTCTATGTTTTGCAGGAACACCTGCGCCTGTTCCTAAAAATTGTAATTCCATAATCTACCTGACTTTCTTTAAGTTCCTCTTTAATTTTAGGGGAAAAAGATAGGATAATCAACCGTAAGTCGAGAAAGGCTTCAAATAAAAATAATGTTCTTCTGTGATAACGTTTTCTTTAAACTCCTTTAAACTCCTTTAAACTCCATTGTAAAAACAGCAGCGAATCCTTTTGAGATTCTCTGCTGTTTTTATTAATTTGAAGATTCGGAACTCTCATTGTCATCGGAAGATTGCGGATGTTTGTCCTCCCAAGTCTTTTGGGCAGCTTCTTTCGCCTGCTTTTCGGCTTCCTTCGCATCATGCACATCTTTTTCGACATCTTCATAATCCAAACGGGTGATTTCTCCGCCTAATTCCATCATCACTAATTGATTCAATGGACGATTGTCTTCTTCATCCGCAATCAAAATCAGTCCTGTAGCTCCTTCACCGATTTTATTTCCTACAAAGTCGAACACAGTCTGAGCATCTTTTATTTCTTTTGCATCTTGTGTCGCACCGATCATCCCTCCAGCAAACCATCCTAATAGAATCCCTAGCGGCCCACCTAATACGCCAACCAACATACCAATCAACCCACCAGTAGAAGATTTGTTATTACCAGTAAAGTCGATAAAATCTTCTATTTTGAATTGATGGGTTCCATTGGGATCATGGCTGACAACGGCCATCTGTTCTCCTTTGATCGAACGAACAGCATGGAGTTTTTTGATTTCTGAAAATGCCTGATATGCTTGGCTTTCTACTTGAAAATTTAAAATGATTACTCGCTTGCTCATTGAAAACGCCCCTTTCATACCTTCTTGTTATTTATTTTACCTTTAATTGTAAAATAAGAAAAGAAAAGCACTCTTTTCTACCTAATAAAAAAGGAGAATGGCCTCAGCCATACTCCCCTTAGATTTGAATCTATATTTTTTGGTATTTGTTTTTATTTGTTTGCCTATTCGACAAATTCAAATTCAAATTCACCGATACGGACAAGGTCGCCATCTTTCGCCCCACGTGCTCGAAGTGCCTCATCCACACCCATACCACGTAATTGACGAGCAAAACGCATTACCGTTTCATCATGATCGAAATTCGTCATTTGGAATAATTTTTCGATCTTCTCACCGGATAAGATCCACGTTGCATCTGAATCACGATTGATCTGGAACTCAGGACCTTCTGGATTGAATCCATAGTGTACAGTTTCTTCTTCCAGTTCTTCCTCGTACAATGGGAATTCTGGCGTTACTTCTAACAAGTCTGCTGTAGCATTCAATAACGCATCCAATCCTTGTCGAGTCACTCCAGAAATTGGAAATACTGGGATATCATCAGCGAATTCGTCTTCTTTTTCCTTGTTCAGCTGTTCTTTGAATTTCACTAGGTTTTCCTGTGCATCCGGCATATCCATTTTGTTAGCCACGATGATTTGCGGACGCTCTAACAAGCGTAAGTTGTAAGTAGATAATTCTTTGTTGATGGCAAGATAGTCTTCGTAAGGATCTCGTCCTTCCATCCCACTCATATCGATCACATGTAAAATAACTCGCGTTCTTTCGATATGACGAAGGAATTGTGTACCTAGCCCAACACCTTGCGAAGCTCCTTCAATCAACCCTGGCAAGTCTGCTGCGGCAAAACTTCTGCCATCACTTGTAGTAACCATTCCCAAGTTAGGGACTAGTGTCGTGAAATGATAAGCGCCGATCTTTGGACGAGCAGATGAAATCACAGATAGCAAAGTCGATTTTCCAACAGATGGAAAGCCTACAAGCCCAACGTCTGCCAATACTTTCAATTCCAGTTCGATTTTTCGTTCTTGTCCTGGTTCCCCGTTTTCAGCAATTTCCGGTGCAGGGTTCCGAGGAGAGGCAAACCGAATATTTCCTCGTCCGCCACGTCCCCCTTTCGCCACAACTAGTGTTTGACCATTTTCAATTAAGTCTCCTAAAAGAGCACCAGTCTCTGCATCTCGGACAGTGGTTCCTTGCGGTACTTTCACATAGGTATCTTCTGAACCACGGCCGTGCATCCCTTTACTCATTCCATTTTCACCTGGCTGCGCTTTGAAATGGCGATTAAAACGAAAGTCCATCAATGTACGCAAACCTTCATCGACGACCAAGATGACATCACCGCCACGACCACCGTCTCCACCAGCCGGTCCGCCGTCAGGAACGTATTTTTCGCGACGAAATGCAACCATTCCGTCTCCGCCCTTGCCAGCTTTCACATCGATCGTTACTTGATCTAAAAACATGGACATAATTAAGTCCTCCTATTATTCAATTTATTTATTTGACTGCCTGAATTTCCACAATAAACAAAAGTCTTCCTTATTTTATCGGTGAAATCTGTTTTTGTCTATCATTTCAGCAAAAAGATTGATTGCCTTCTTCTTTTTTTATTATTTGGTAAGGTTTCCAACCATTTTTCTGCTATCGAGTATAATTTTTTGACAAAATATGCTTTGCGTAGCAGAATAACAGTGTATTAATTGTATTAATTGAGGATGCCGTTTCATAGCACCCCTAATAAAGGAGGAACTTTTGATATGACAGTAAAAGTAGGTATTAACGGATTTGGGCGTATCGGCCGTCTGGCTTTCCGCCGCATCAAAGAAGTATCAGATGATATTGAAGTAGTAGCAATCAACGACTTAACAAGTCCAACTATGTTGGCACAATTATTGCAATTTGACTCTACTCACGGTACTTATCCTGGCACAGTTACTGCAACAGAAGACTCAATCGTAGTGGATGGCGAAGCAACGCGTGTTTATGCAGAACCCGACGCAAGCAAAATCCCTTGGGTAAAAGAAAACGGTGTAGATATCGTACTAGAATGTACTGGTTTTTATACATCTGAAGAAAAAGCAAAAGCACATTTAGATGCTGGTGTCAAACGAGTAGTTATTTCTGCCCCAGCTGGTGCAATGAAAACCATCGTCTATAACGTCAATGATGATACATTAGATGAAAACGACCGAATCATCTCAGCAGGTTCATGTACAACAAACTGTTTAGCACCTATGGCTTATTTCTTGAATAATGAATTTGGGATCGAAGTTGGTACAATGACAACAGTCCATGCCTACACTTCAACCCAAATGCTGTTAGATGGACCAGTAAGAGGCGGTAATTTACGTGCTGCTCGTTCAGCTGCTGACAACACTATTCCACATTCTACTGGTGCTGCAAAAGCAATCGGCTTAGTTATCCCTGAGTTACAAGGAAAATTACAAGGACATGCGCAACGTGTTCCAGTCGTTGATGGTTCATTAACTGAATTAGTTTCAGTATTGAAAACCAAAGTAACTGCTGATCAAGTAAATGAAGCAATCAAAAAACACACAGTTGACAATCCTTCATTTGGGTATGATGACCGTCAAATCGTTTCTAGCGATGTCATTGGCACAACTCAAGGTTCGATCTTTGACCCAACCCAAACAGAAGTAACAACTGCTGGCGATTTCCAACTTGTCAAAACTGTTGCATGGTATGACAATGAGTACGGATTCACTTGCCAAATGATTCGCTTACTAGAAAAATTCGCTAACTTGTAATTTAATAAATCAAACAATAAAACAAGCCTTTGACTGGGTCTAGTCAAAGGCTTGTTTCTTTTTATCCTTTTGCATTTAAACTAGTTCAATGAACATATTGGCTTAAAAACTGTTGGACTACTTGCTGATACTTTTCAGGATCTGTCTTGTATGCTTCCGCATGCTCGGCTCCTTTTACAACATACTTTTCTTTTGGTCCCTTCGTTGCACGATAGACCTTATCCAACATTTCAAATGGTACAAATGTGTCTGCGTCTCCATGTATAAATAGCATTGGACGCTGGTTTTTCTTCAATTGATCCACTGCACTTGCCTCACCGAAAAAGTAGCCGGCACGGACTTTTGTCACTAGACTCGTTACTTGCATAAGCGGAAATGCTGGAAGACTAAACATATCGTCTAGCTGATACGCAAGCTCATCATGGACAGAAGAATAACCGCAATCTTCAATAATTGCTTTTACGTTATTTGGTAATTTTTCTCCGCTAGTCATCATGACAGTTGCTGCCCCCATGCTGACACCATACAGAACGATTTCTTGCGAGTTTCCATTTTCTTCTAACACTTTGTTGATCCACTGCACATAGTCTTTACGCTCTGGCCATCCAAATCCAATATAATCCCCTTCGCTTTTTCCATGCCCTCTTGCATCAGGAACAAGGACATTGTAGCCCATATCATGGAACATCTTTGCATAATTGGTCATCGTTTCAGCATCTCCCATGTAGCCATGAGCAACTAGAGCTGTTTTTTCACTTTTCGTTTCAGCAGGAAGATAAATCGCTGATAATTTCAGACCGTCTTTCGAAGTGATTGTCCAATTGCTTCGGTTCTCTTTTGAACTAAACCACTTATGTGCCTCCGTTTCTTTGGATGTCTGTGTTGTACCTGGTGTATCTTCATCTAAAAAGTCTTTCTCAGACGGCACGACAGCATAATTATAAAAATAATTCCCTGCAAACAATAGCGCAACGATTAGAACTAGGGCAACGCCTAGAAGGATTTTCATCCAAAGTTTCATAAATTATCCATCTCATTTCTCTTTTTTCATCTAACCTTGAATTAGTATAATCAAAGAATCTCTACTATGCAATGTTCATTTTTATAACCTATAAAAAAACAAAATAAAAAAGCAGAAATAACTGGCTATTTCTAGCGGATTATTTCTGCAGCAACTCATTATCTATTTTTTATTTTCAATTAATTTAAAGCTTGACCAAGGTTTCAAAAAGTCAAGGAGGAACAGTTCGTCATCAGAAATTCTTCCTACAACATTGACCCGTCCGTCATTTTTCATGTCCTTCAAGGCGATTTGTGTTTCTCCCTTATATTGACCATACCCATCATTATCAATCAGCACATCACCATGATGCATATCTCGCGTATTATGAGGTGGAAAATCTTTTTCTTTATAATATACACGAGTCATCGTCGAACGAAGGATATACTCTGAGCGATCTCCTCGATAACTGTGGAGGTTGTCAAATAAGCAGATTCGTTCGTTTTCTGTAATCCCTTCTTCCGTATCTACTTTCAATGTTGGATAATCTGCATTAAAAGCTTCTGCCATTTCTTTCAATTCTTCTTCGCTTGCATACGCATTTCCAATAGAAATATCATCAATCAGCCCTGTAAGGATCAAATGCTTCACTTGTGTAGCAATCTCAAGGTCTCGGTGGTCTTCTAGTGTGCACAAGCCATCTTGTGTAGGCCAAGGGCCAAACTCAGCGGATTGCGAATTGACGAACGCCATCGTATTCAAATTATATTTTCTAAATTTTTCTGAACAAAAAACAAAATGGTCGTAGCCTAAACCAGAATATCGATGAGGATAAAAATTATGAGAACCTAATAAATTATCCGTGTTTGGCGAATAACTCATGATGTTGTCAACATAATTCGTGCCCGAACTCATATTGATCTCGATTTTGATACCGAAAGGATTACGCGTCATTTTTGCTTCTTCTGCTCCGGTGAACCCGATATCTAAGCGAACTCCATAGGCACCCATCTTATGGAAAAAAGATAAGTCATCGTAAGAAATCTCCAACTGTTCAAATAACGCTGGATTGATATCCACCATTACTTCCATGCCTAGGCTATTCGCATAATCAACTACTTCTTTAAATTCTGAAAGAACTTTTTCTTTGTCGTCGTTGATTTGCAGTAAACTGGTAAAAACCCGTTTATACCCATACTTATGAGCTAAATCCAAGTACGCTTTGTCCTTTTCAAATGTTGATCGTTCTGGATAAATCGAGATTCCTAATTTTCCCATATTACCATTTCCTCCTGCATCTTTTCGTTTTTGTATCCACTTACATTATAGCAAAGACAAGACAAATGGTCTACACCTTTTCTTTTTCTTTTAAAATAAATGATAAATTCCAATAATTTAAGTAGGTATTTCTCCTCTATTTTGTTATCATTAAAGATAACAAAATAGTAAATTGGAAAGGAATAGTTATGAAGAAAAATAAAGTTATTTTAAGTATTAGTTTAGCTGCAGCATTATTGTTTGCTGGTTGTTCCGCAAACAGTACGACTTCTCCTAGTTCATCCGCTGAAAGTTCAAAGAGTACATCCACTGCGGAAAGTACAACTGCCAGTAGTGTCGATTTGAATGCATTGGAATTGCCACAATTGACGAAAGATGTAGCTGAAAATGAAGATTTGGTCGAAATGGTGACAAATAAAGGCACAATCAAAATCAAATTATTCCCTGAATATGCACCTAAAGCAGTTGAAAACTTTATGACACACGCAAAAGATGGTTACTATAATGGCTTGACTTTTCACCGCGTCATCAAAGATTTCATGATCCAAGGCGGCGATCCTAAAGGCGATGGCACTGGAGGCGAAAGCATTTGGGGAGAAGGATTTGAGACAGAGATTAACAACCACCTTTACAATATAAGAGGTGCGTTATCTATGGCTCGCTCACAAGATCCTAATAGTAACGGCAGCCAGTTCTTTATCGTTCAAAATTCAGATGACATGCATGATGGTCTTTTAAAAGATGATTACCCTCAAGCGATTATCGATGCTTATAAAAACGGCGGTTATCCTTCCCTTGATGGTCAGTACACTGTCTTCGGTCAAGTGATTGAAGGAATGGATGTCGTGGATGCTATTGCAAATGTCGAAACAGATAGTTCAGACAAACCAAAAGAAGAAGTAAAAATTGATAAAATCAATATACTGCAAGAAGCAAAATAAACAGAACATAAAAATAACGTCTGAATCTAGCAAATATGACAAAATGTGCTAGATTCAGACGTCTTCTTTTTACATAAAAAAGCAGGTAAGCATCCTTCTATTTTTCTATAACAACTTTTTTATGATCAAGCATTTTGGTTGACGATGAACGTGAATTCACACTCACAGACTTTTTTATCATCTACATATGCTGCAGATAACGCTGTACCGACTGACCCCTTCATTTTGGTGATTTCAAAATGACATTTCAGTACATCTCCTGGAACAACTTTTTGACGGAATTTGGCCTTATTGATTCCACCTATATAAGCTCGTTTTCCTAGGAACTCTTCTGATTTTAGGATAAGAATCGAACCTGCTTGTGCCAGTGTTTCTAGGATCAACGCACCCGGCATCACTGGATTGTCAGGAAAGTGACCTTGGAAAAAATCTTCATTGATCGTTACATTTTTTGTCGCCACGATCTTTTTTCCTGGTTCTAATGTATCTACATAATCAATATAACAAATAGGATAACGATTAGGGATCAAGTCCATTACTTCAGTAGCAGATAATACGTAAGACATAACTAAACTCCTTCTTTCAGGCAATTGCCATTTTCATTACTTTGACTATCAAAGTATCATATTCCTAAATATTTAGCAATCTTTTTTTAATTTAAGAAATCAAGAAGTTATTTTAGCTATTATTTTCTATTTTTTACGACTATCAAATTTTTATCAGAAACAAAGGAGAGTCATTATGTCATTTCTAGAAGGAAAAAAAATCGTCATCATGGGCGTCGCTAACAAAAAAAGCATTGCTTGGGGGTGCGCTGAAGCAATGTTGAAACAAGGGGCAGAGATTATCTATACTTACCAAAATGAACGAATGAAAAAATCATTAGTCAAATTGGTCGGCGAAGAAGCATTCACTGTAGAATGTGATGTTTCTAGCGACGAAAGCATCGAAAAAGCAATGAATGCCATCGGTGAATATGCTGGAGAGATCCACGGCCTTGTCCATGCAGTTGCTTACGCCAACAAAGAAGAATTGTCTGGAAATGTGTCTGATATTTCCAGAGACGGCTATCAATTAGCTCAAGATATCAGTAGCTACTCTTTGATTGCTGTATCAAAATACGCACAACCGTTTCTTGCACCAAATAGCGGAATCGTTAGCATGACTTATCTAGGTTCAGAGCGCGCAATCCCGAATTATAACATGATGGGTATCGCGAAAGCTTCTCTTGAAGCAGCTATCCGTTATTTGGCAGCTGAATTTTCACCTAAAGGCATCCGAGTCAATGGTATTTCAGCTGGAGCAATCAAAACATTAGCTGTTACAGGGGTTAAAGACTATCAAAAACTGATCCAGTTATCTGAATCTCGTACGCCTGATCAGCAAGGTGTAACGATCAAAGAAGTCGGTAATGTTTGTGCTTTCTTGATTAGTCCTCTTTCCAGCGGAATCATCGGTGATATTATCTACGTTGACAAAGGTGTCCATCTTTCATAACCCTTTTGTTGCATTCTTTAAAGTAAAACATATAAAAATCAGGAAAAAACTTTTTAAAGTCTCTTCCTGATTTTTTCTTTTTTACGTTTTTTCAACTTATTACTTTGAAATTATTCCACGACTTCAATCCAGCCTTCTGGTGCTTCTATGTCCCCGAATTGAATACCTGTCAATTCATCATACAACCGCTTGGTTACTGGTCCTACTTCCGTTTCGCTATAAAATACATGCAGGTTGTTATTGTGATAAATCCCGCCGATTGGAGAAATAACAGCCGCTGTACCACATGCACCAGCTTCTGCAAATTGATCTAGATCATCAATGAAAATATCTCCTTCTATTGCTTGAAGTCCTAGTCGTTCTTCAGCTAATTGCAGCAAAGAATATTTCGTGATACTTGGTAAGATAGATGGCGATTGCGGGGTGATGAATTTTCCGTCTTTCGTAATCCCAAAGAAATTTGCTGCCCCTACTTCTTCGATTTTCGTGTGTGTGGCTGGATCAAGATAAACACAATCTGAGTAATCCAGTTCTTTTGCTTCTGTTCCTGGAAGTAAACTTGCTGCGTAATTTCCGCCGACTTTTGCTGCGCCAGTTCCCTTAGGAGCAGCACGATCGTAATCAGATACAATAAAGTTCGTTGGTTTTAGCCCACCTTTGAAATACGCTCCTACTGGCGTACAGAAGACGACAAATAAGTATTCTGGAGCAGGATGGACACCGATGTTTTCACCGACCCCAATCAGTAAAGGACGCAAGTATAATGTAGCGCCTGTTCCATACGGAGGCACGAAAGCTTCATTTGCTTTTACCACTTGCTTAACAGCATCAACGAACATTTTTTCAGGGACCATCGGCATCAGCAAGCGTCTAGCACTTTGATTCATCCGACGACTATTTTGTTCAGGTCGAAAGAGATTGACCTTCCCGTCTTTTCGACGATAAGCTTTTAGACCTTCAAAACATTGCTGACCATAATGAAGCGCTGGAGAGCCTTCATGAATCGTCAGGTAATTATCTTCTGTCAATTCCCCTTCTTCCCATTGTCCGTCTTTCCATTTGGCAATGAAACGCCAAGGAGTTTTGATATAAGAAAATCCTAAATTATTCCAATCGATTTGCATATATTTACCACCTTCGTTATTTTCTCCACATTTTATCATTATCCATATTGTTTGTCATTTTATTTTCAGCTTTTTTCCTTCATTATAGTTATTTTTGCTATTTCCTTTTTTGAAAACTTCTTGGTACAATACAGAAAGAATCAAATTTTAGAAAAGAGGATTTTATGTTTTCATTATTAGCAACTGCCGGTACGACAGACTCTTCTGGCGAGACATTGACAGATCAAGCTGTCAGCAAAGTAAATGCGTTTCAGCGGTTTTGGGACGGGATTGATTGGGACGCTATTTTGGCTGCCTTTATCCAAAAAAGTTTATATCTGGTTTTTTTGATCATCCTTTTTTGGATTCTTCACCGTGTGGGAAAATATCTGATTGATAAGTCTTTTAATCAGTATTCTAAAAAAGCCATTCTAAACGAGAGCCGCTTAAAGACTTTACATAGTCTTTTAAATACTATTTTTCATTATACCCTTGGTTTCTTCTTTATCTATGCAATTTTATCTGCTATCGGTGTACCGATCGGATCACTTTTGGCTGGTGCCGGAATTGCAGGTGTGGCGATCGGTCTTGGTGCCCAAGGGTTCATGAGTGATGTTATTACCGGATTTTTTATTATCATGGAACAACAGATGGATGTTGGAGACTACATCAAGTTATCAAACTTAACGATTGAAGGAACCGTCGTATCTGTTGGTATCCGTACCCTTCAGCTAAAAGCAACGGATGGTACTGTCCATTTCATCCCGAATCGAAACATCACCACGATCAGCAATCTTTCTCGTGCAAATATGCAAGTACTTTTAGATATCCGGATCGTTCCTGAAGAAGGATATGACAAAATCTATGAGATCATTGATCGAGTAAATCATACATTAGCTGAAAAATACCAAGAAGAGCTTCAAACTGAACCTTCCATATTTGGTTTAGTGGATCTTGGTAATAGTAATTTTGCTATTCGTACGGTCTGCTACGCATTGAACGGAAAACAATATGCCTTAAAAGAAGAGTTTTTGAGCTCCTATGTCAAAGAATTGACAGCTTCTGGGTTCACGATTCCGAACAGTCCAATTGCTGTCGGAAAATAATTTGGTCAAACGATGCAACGGATCTCACTAAAAAGAGCGTGGGACAAAAGTAAAGAACACTTTTGTCCCACGCTCTAAACACGTATAAACGGCGGAAGTAGAAGTAAATCCTTCGGAAATAAGCTGAAATTCACAAAAATTCGAAAAGTAATTTTCGTGAATTCCTTTTTATTTCTTGGAGTTAAACGCTTCTGTCCCAGCCTCTTTTTCAAGATAAAGTCAAAACTGGTACGCTTTTGTTTCTACTTATTTTTTGATTATCTTTCAGTTTCTCGTTCTTTAGCTCACAATATCGATTTGTTCTTTTAATTCTTCGATTTTTGGAGACAATATATTGCGACGTTCTAATTCATGCACCATGAAGTTTACGGCTTTAAGCAGCTCTTTCCTTGTGATGATTCCTTTGAAAACCCGTTCTTCTGTGACAACCGGTAAAAAAGGCGAATCAACTAACAAATGGAGTACTTCTTCTAGTTCCCAATTTTCATCAATCGTCGGAACATCCGTTTCTGTTACATCAGCAACTGTTAGTCCTTCTAAGGGATCCATGCTGATTGTTTGCAAGTCAATCATTTTATTGACCACATCTGATAAACTTACTAGTCCTACAAAGTGATCATCTTTTCCTAATACAGGAATTTTGGAATAACCGACCTTCGATAAGACAAGTAAACCATGGGATAATGGATGATGATACATAACATTTGCCACATTTTCTGCAGGAATCAAAAACGTTTCCTGATTTTCCAGCAGCATTTCTCTTACTATAGGTCCAATCATCTGATGGCCTCCATTTCTATTTCATTCAACACTACTATTTTACCGAAACCGGATGCAAAATTCACAAAATAAAGCTTATTTTTATTAAAAATTAGAGTTTTTTTATTCAGCGCTCTCTCGAAAAAGAAAAGGCCAACTCTTCAACTGCCTGATGGGCACGGTTATAGTATTGAACAGAAATTTGGTCATCTAAACTTTCAATAAGAGCATATGATGGGATTTGGATCGGGCCTCTAGGTTGAGAAATGCTTCCAGGATTCAAAAATAGGATTTTCTGATCCATCTCACAGCCTATTTGATGGGTATGACCAAAAAACACCATATCGGCATTTGCAGCTCGAGCTTCGATTGCTAACTGTGTCAAACCAAATCGGACATTCGATAAATGACCATGAGTCATGAATACTGTATCCTGACCAGTTTGGATCACTTTTTTCTGTTCGAATCCTGGTCCATAATCACAATTACCTTGAACCACTTGGAATGTATCCCATAATGGGTCAGAAGCTTCTAATTCCGAATCACCACAATGGAAAAAGATATCCACTTCAGAACGATAGCGATCTACTAAGTCAACGAGGATATCTCTGTCCCCATGATTATCACTTACTACTAAATACCGCATCTATCTCTCTCCTTCCAGCCATTGTTTCCACTCGGCACTCAATTTTTTCATTGCTTGAGCCCGATGACTGATCTTGTTTTTTTCTTCGCTCGATAATTCTGCTGCTGTTTGTTTCTTACCTTCTGGGATAAATAAAGGATCATACCCAAAGCCGTTTTCGCCAGATGGTATACGGGCTACTCGACCGGGCCATTCCGCTTCTACTACAAGGCTATCTTTTTTTGGTGCCGCGAATACTAGTGTACAATGGAATTGTGCTGTTCTTTTTTCATCTGGTACATCTGTCAATTCATATAATAATTTGGCGTTATTCCCCGCATCACTTTTTTGTTCCCCTGCAAAACGTGCAGAATAGATTCCTGGCATACCGCCTAATGCATCCACTTTCAAACCTGAATCATCTGCTAAGACTGGTTGATCAAGTAATTGTGCAATCGTTTCTGCTTTTAATCGGGCATTTTCTTCAAATGTGCTGCCAGTTTCTTCTACATCTGGCAATTCAGGATAGTCAAGTAATGTTTTTACATGATATCCCGCTTCTTTGAACATATTTCGAAACTCTTCTGCTTTTCCTGGATTTCTTGTCGCAATGATGATTGTTTTTGTTTCTTCTATCCGCTCATTATCTTGAGCAAATTCTGTTAGCAAAGCATGTTTTTGCTCTTTGATCAAATCTTCAATCGCGTTTTTTCCAAAAAAGAGCATTTCATTCAACTGTTCTCCATCAAACGTTGCTTCTTCTCCAGTTCCTTGAATCTCCACGAATTTTCCTGATTCTGTCATCACGAGATTCATATCTACAAGTGCTGCGGAATCTTCTTGATAGTCCAAATCTGTCACGCAAGTCCCATCCGGCAAGATCCCTACGCTAACTGCAGCAAGATGCTCTTTAATTGGATCTTCTGACAATTCCTTTTCTCTTAAAAGCTTTTCAATTGCTAGTCTCAACGCGACGAATGCCCCAGTGATGCTAGCTGTTCTAGTTCCGCCATCCGCTTGGATCACATCGCAGTCTATGATGATACTACGCTCTCCCAGCTTTTCCAAGTCTATTACTGCACGCAAGGAGCGACCAATAAGACGCTGGATTTCCATTGTTCTACCAGAAAGTTTCCCTTTGCTGCTTTCTCTACGATTTCTCGTACTCGTTGCTCGAGGTAGCATACTGTATTCAGCAGTTACCCACCCTGTTCCTGTTTCTCTCAAAAAGGGCGGTACAGAATCCTCTACTGTTGCAGAACAAATAACTGTTGTATCACCAAAACGGATCACAACCGATCCCTCTGGATATTTGAAAACATTTGTTTGAAGCTCCAGTTTACGAAGCTCTTGGGCTTTTCTCCCGTCATGACGCATCCTTATTTCCTCCTAATTCAATATGATCTACATTTAGGTGTCCGATTCCAAGCCAGTCTTCGGCTATTTCTTGGAAAAGTTTAGCAGATCCTGTTGTATAAAACTGACATAATGTCCGTCCATTTTGCGGTGAATTGCTCAAATTGAAATAATCGAGTAGCATAGATACTTCACCTACTGTTTCTGCTCCAGAATCGATCAGTTGAACATTTTCACCCACTACATTTTGAATGATGGGGCGTAATAATGGATAATGGGTGCATCCCAAAATCAATGTATCGATTTTTTTAGTCGTTAACGGAGCTAATGTTTCTGCCACGATTTTTTTTGCCACAGATGAATGGTATTCATTACTTTCGACAACTGAAACAAATTTGGGACAAGCAAGACTTGTCACAGTCAATTCTGGCACTTTCTCTTTCAATGCTTTTTCATAAGCTTGACTTTTTACCGTACCAATCGTACCGATAATGCCAACTTGTTTATTTTGTGTTTTTTTTACTGCCGCTCTTGTACCGGGAAGGATCACACCGATGACTGGAATAGAAAGAGCAGCTTTGATTTCTTCTAAAGCAACCGCAGTTGCGGTATTGCAAGCAATCACTAGCATCTTGATTCCTTGCTCCACCAGATAATCCGTCATTTCCCAAGTATACTGGATTACCTGTTCCGCGGGTCTAGGGCCATATGGGCAGCGTGCTGTGTCTCCTACAAATAAAATATTTTCATTCGGTAATTGTTTCAGGGCTTCTTTTACTACAGTCAAGCCGCCGACACCTGAATCAATAAATCCGATAGGGCGATTATCTGTCAATCGTATCATCCTTTTTTTCAATAAATTCTATCCTCCCTATTGTGTACTTTTTAGCCTGAATTTTCAAGTGCTCTCACTTGCTTAAAACAATCAAACTCTCTTTTTTCGAATGGAAAGAGGAAAAGCGGTTGTGACTTTAGTCTGCCACAACCGCTAAAAGAATCATCTATTAATAACTGTACCGTCTCTTTTCCAAGTAACCGGAAAGCAGAGAAAGCGCGTAACACACCACGAAATACATAAGTGTCATGATGATGAACATCGGAAGCACATAATTGGTATTCTGTCCATAAATAATACGTGCTTGATGAGAAAGTTCAGGTAAAGAAATGATTACTGCTAATGAAGTATCTTTGATCAGTGAAATCAATTGGCTCACAATTGCCGGAATCATTGATTTGAATGCTTGCGGCAAGACGATCGTCCGCATCGTTTCTACATAAGTCAGTCCTGTTGACAATCCTGCCTCCATCTGCCCTTTCGGAACAGCATTAAGTCCTGCTCGGAAAATCTCCGACAGCATAGCTGATTCAAAGATCGTCAATGCTGCAACAGCGGACCAGAAGATGTTCATCTGAATACCAATCTGAGGCAAGGCAAAATAAGTGAAGAAAATGATCAATAATAATGGAAGATTTCGTATGATATCGATCACAATACCAAGGATTTTGGACAAGAAAGGGATGTTCGCAAAACGAATCACACCTGCCAGACCACCAATCAAGAAACTGAAAATGATCGAAAACAATGAAACTTCAACAGTAACCTTTAATCCTTCCAATAAAAAACGGACATTCATCCATGAAAAAGCGCCGCTAAAATCCATGTATTTCCCCTCCTTCTATGAACGAACCGCCCATTTTTTCTCAAGATAAACCATTAAGTAAGATAACGGCAGCGTGATAACTAAGTAAAATAACCCAACGATGATATACGTATCGAAGGTATTGAATGTTTCACTGGCGATCAAGTCTCCTTGATACATCAAATCCAAACCAGCTACGATTGCTAAAATAGACGAGTTTTTCACAAGATTAATAAATTGGTTGCCTAATGGCGGAATAACGATTTTGAATGCTTGCGGCAAAACAATATAACGCATAATTTCTGAATAGGTAAATCCAGAAGACAATCCTGCTTCTGTTTGGCCTTTTGGTACGGTTTGAATCCCTGAACGTACCGTTTCAGCAATAAAAGCGGATGTATAGATAGTCAATCCAATCGTCCCAGCTTGAAATCCGTCTAGATTAAACCAATAAATCGGTACGACAACATAAAAAAACATCACGATAATCAATAATGGAATGTTTCTAAAAAATTCTACATATGCCTTTGCTAAGGTACTCACTACTTTATTCTTTGATAATTGGAAGATTGCCATCAACGTTCCGATAATCAAACTAAACACAAGTGCTAAGACACTCGAAAACAATGTGATATTGAACCCGTCGACAAAGATTGGTCCATAAGTCTGTATCAATTCGCTCATTGCCTCTCCCCCTTACTCTACTTTTCCTTCAGTTTCATTTGGAAACCATTTTTGATAGATTTTATCGTATGTGCCATCTGCATGCATTTCCTCTAGCGCCTGGTTAACAGCTTTCAAGAAGTTTTCTTGTCCTTTGTTGATTGCAATTCCATAAGGTTCATTAGTAAACGTTCCGCCGACTAATTCGTACTCTGGATTTTCATCTGCAATCCCTAACAAGATCGCATTATCCGTAGTCATCGCATCTCCCTGGCCAGATTGTAAGGCAGTAAATGCTTCTGCATAATTTTCCAATTCCAGAATGTTTGCATCTGGTGCATGCTGTCGGATATTCGCAGCCGACGTAGAACCTTTGACTGCTAGAACTGTTGTAGAAGCATTCAAATCATCTACACTTTTAATTTGGCTTCCCTTCTTTACCAACAAAGCTTGGCCAGCATCGAAATAGACATCTGAAAAATCGACTTGTTTTTTTCGTTCATCTGTGATCGTCATCGTCGCAATGATTGCATCGATGTTTCCGTTTTTCAATAACGGGATCCGCGTTTTAGAAGTGACTTCAACAAATTCCGCTTTTCCATTTTCACCAAGGATCTTTTCAGTGATAGCTTTTGCAATATCTACATCAAACCCTTGTACGGTTCTGCTCTCAATATCCATCATTCCAAATAATCGAGTATCATATTTGACACCCCAGATGATTTCATTGGTAGATTTGCTTCGCTCTAAAATATCTTCATTTGCCAACCCATTTCCTTTACATCCGGCTAGTGCAAGAAAAGCAATGCCTAAAAGGAAAATCAGGCGTATCTTTTTAAACCTGCGCATCTTTTTCCTCCTATCAATGATTGATAACTTTACTGATAAATTGTTGTGCTCGGACTTCATTTGGATTTTCGAAAAAGTCTCTCACATTTCTGCTATCTTCCAATACTTCTCCGTCAGCCATGAAGATGACACGATCCGCAACTTCTTTGGCAAAGCCCATTTCATGCGTCACGACAATCATTGACATACCATCATGCGCCAATTTTTTCATGACGTCCAATACATCACCAATCATTTCCGGATCCAAAGCAGAAGTAGGTTCATCAAACAGGAGCATCTCAGGATTCATCGCTAAACCTCTTGCGATTGCCACCCGTTGCTGTTGTCCACCGGATAACATGGAAGGATAAGAATCTTTCTTATCTAACATATTGACAGTTTTCAGAAATTTCTCCGCGTTTTTGATTGCAGTTGCCTGGTCTTGCTTTAACACTTTGATTGGTGCTAATGTAATATTTTCCAGAACGGTTTTATTAGGATACAAATTGAAATGCTGGAAAACCATGCCGATATTCTTTCGGACTTCTGTCAATTTTGTCCTTTTATCATGCAAGTCAGCATCATTAATTAGTAGCTTGCCTGAAGAAATCGTCTCTAATCCATTGATACAGCGAAGCATCGTGCTCTTTCCTGAACCAGAAGGACCAATGACAACGACAACTTCTCCTTTCTCGAATTCGAGATTGATATTTTTTAATGCGTGGAACTTGCCATAATATTTATCCACGTGATCAAATTTAATCATTGCCATAGAATTACACTCCCATTATTATTTAGTAAGATTTCTTTTAAAGATGTATAATAAAATACATTATATCTGATAGTTTAGTAATTTGTAAAGTTTCTTAGAACGTTTATTCTCCCATAAATATTTCTTTCATTTCTAATCTATTAGTTATTTTATCCTCTTTCCTTGTTTTTTCCTTAGGAACTGTTGTTTCTTGTCAGGAAAAACGGTAAGATATTAAGTGCTCAGACTTACAAATCGTAAAGAGGTGTCTTTTTTGAAAAATATTATTTTAACGGGAGATCGACCAACTGGGAAGCTGCATTTAGGGCATTACGTCGGTTCTCTAAAAACCCGAGTGGCTATGCAAGCAGATGAAGACAACCAACTGTTTGTCATGATTGCTGACATGCAAGCACTGACCGATAATGCTAAAAATCCTGAGAAGGTTTCATCCAATGTCTTGCAAGTTGCTTTAGACTATTTAGCCGTGGGATTAGATCCTGCAAAATCTACTTTATTTATCCAATCACAAATTCCGGAATTAGCTGAGTTAACCATGTATTATTTGAACTTGGTCAGCGTAGGACGCGTTCGTCGCAATCCGACTGTCAAAACAGAAATCGAACAAAAGAAATTCGGTGAAAGCGTGCCTACAGGATTTTTTATCTATCCTGTTTCTCAAGCAGCAGATATCACTGCATTCAAAGCGAATCTCGTTCCTGTTGGCGAGGATCAAAAACCAATGCTAGAGCAGACACAGGAAATTGTACAAAGCTTCAATCATACATATGGTGAAGTCTTGGTGGAACCAAAAGGCGTATTCCCACCAAAAGGAATGGGTAGATTACCTGGAATCGATGGAAATGGCAAAATGAGTAAATCGTTAGGAAACGGTATTTATATCTCCGATCCTGCCGATGTCTTAAAGAAAAAAGTCATGAGTATGTATACTGATCCAAACCACATCCATGTACAAGACCCTGGACAAGTAGAAGGGAATATGGTCTTCACCTACTTGGATGTATTCGGAACAGATAAAGAAGCAATTGAAGAAATGAAAGCTCATTACCGCCGCGGCGGACTTGGTGATGTAAAGATCAAACGATACCTCATTGATGTATTGGAAGCTGAATTTGCACCGATCCGCGCGCGCCGAGAAGAATTGGAAAAAGATCCTTCAGCTGTTATGGAAATCTTACGTAAAGGTAGTGAAGAAGCTGCTAAAGTAGCTGCACAAACACTTTCTGAAGTAAAATCAGCAATGGGGATCAATTACTTCCATTAATACACCGGTGAATCCATCTTAGTGACATCATTACCAAACTCAAAAAACCGAACAATAGTTGAGTAGCTGCTTACTTGCATGCGTACGCTCTCTATCGTTCGGTTTTTTGATGTTCAAAATCAGAATCAGAGACTTTCACTTTAGTTGAAATAATTGGCCAGTTCTTAGTCCGTGACGACTTGTTTGTCGATCACTTGAGTGGTTTCTTCAAGAAGTGTCGTATACTGCTTTTCACAGTTGATCAGTTTTTTCAATGCATCTTCGTATTCATTGATCGGCTGAGTGGCGACCACAGCTTCAGTGACATTCCCTTTTTCAAGTGCGGATATTTTGTTCAACTGTCGTCAAAGAAGGGCCAAAAGCTGTGTCCCCCTCGTTTTTATTGGTAGTTTTTTATAGATTTTCTACTATTTCTTTTCTTACTAAATAGTTCCTTTATTCTCCATATTTAATGAAGTGTTTAAGATATTTATATAAGGTAAACAAAGAATATACTATCGCTATTACAATTACTAGAATGATTAAAAATCTAGTTTGAATATCAAAAAACATTAAAATATAAACGATTAGTAAAAAGCCTCCTACAAAAAAAGCAATAGATGAAGCTCCTAATGCACCTTTTTTTGAACTTCAATCGGTTTATCTTTAAAAGTATTCCCAGCAACTATTCCATACCATTTGCCTCTTCTAAGTTGAATACCAACGATTATTAATAAAAGACCAAGAACAACTAACATGAACACCACTACCACCTCCTTTAATCTCTGAAGTAGCCATGTGCAAAACGTCTGAAATTCAATTAATGATACACTAAGAAAAAATGGTTGGGATTACCACCTCGGTCATTTTTCCATATTCAGCAGATTAAATGTCATGATTTCTTATCCAATAAACCTCTTATTAGTATATAGCCAAAACTGTTCTTTGAAAATTAGCGATAAAAATAATGATTTTCCTGTTCATTTAAAATCTAATTACTTGTGTAATAAAACTCTCCCTTTTCAATTTCATCTTCTCTTTTTTTCATACTTACATAGCCGTGTTATTGATAGTCTTTCACTGTGAATACGACGGCTCGATAACTACCTATTTTTCTGATTTTAGAAATTTATGGAATCTACCTGAAAAATAAAAAAGAGCAGAACCGAAGATGGATCTGCTCAAGTATCTACTCTATATAAAGTGTTTTTAAAAAAACATTTTCAAAAGCATGGACGACTGATAACTATTTTGCTTCTAACTTTTAACGAATACTTGCTCCAAGCGTTTCTGTCAAAGCTTTTGTTACCTTATCCATTGCTTTATTGATTTCTTCATCTGTCAATGTTGCTTCAGGATTGACGAATGTCAGGCTATAAGCCATGGATTTATGTCCTTTTTCGATGTTTTCTCCTTGATAGACATCAAATAATTGGATATCTGTTAAAAATCTTCCGGCAGCAGAATCGATAACTTCTGTTAATTCCTGATTTGTCACAGTTTCTTTTACAAGCAAAGCGATATCCCGGCTGACTGCTGGGAATTTTGTCACTGCTTCAAAAACGATTCCTTTTTGAGCAGCTTCCACTACAGCAGATAAATCAAACTCAGCTACATATGTTTCTGGAATATCATAACTTTTGGCAATTGTCGGATGCACTTGACCGACAAAACCGATAAATTGTTCGCCAAGGTAAATCGCAGCAGTTCTTCCAGGATGCATTTCTTTTATTTCTGTCACTGTTTGATAATGGATATCTTCATGGATACCTAGTTGTTCAAATAAGTTTTCTAAAAGACCTTTGATGGTGAAAAAGTCTACGTTTTGTGCTTTCGTCTGCCAATCTTTTTCTTCCCAAACACCAGAAATAGCGATTGCTGCATGTTTTACTTCTTGTGGCAGATGTGCGCGCGGATCATTTTCTTGGAAGAATACCCGACCGATTTCATATAAAGCAATCTCTGTATTTTTTCGAGCAGTGTTATAACTGATATCATCTAATAGTCCGCTGATCAAATTCATTCGTAATACAGAACGTTCTTCGCTCATTGGCCAGTCCAAACGTGTAATATTACTTTCTTTTATAACAAACTGTCTTGATTTTTCTTCTGTTGTCAATGCATAACTGATTGCTTCGCTCAATCCGCTTCCTTCAAAGATTGTACGAATTTTACGAGTAGTTTCTTGTTCTTTTGACAAGCTTCCAGCAACCGTTTCTCCACTTGGAAGTGTGGATGGCAACTGGTCGTATCCATAAATACGAGCAACTTCTTCGATAATGTCTGCTTCGATTTGGATATCCCAGCGTCTTGGTGGTACGACTACGGAATAAACATGATCCTTTTCTTCATAGCCAAATCCAAGTGCTTCAAAAATCTCATTTACTTCTTTAACGACAAGAGATGTTCCTAAATATTGATTGATGCGTTCAAGTGAAATCTTCACTGATACGTCTTCTGCTTTAATCTCTGAACCTTTGACCGCGCCTTGTAGAACTTCCCCACCTGCAAGAGAAACGATCATTGCTGCAGCAACCTCACTGGCTTCTCCAACAGTTGCATGGTTGATCCCTTTTTCAAAGCGTGCAGAAGATTCGCTACGCAAATTAAATTGTTTTGCTGTACGACGGATCGAAATTGGATCAAACAAAGCAGATTCCAGTGCCACTGTTGTTGTTTCATTCGTGATCTCTGAATCTAATCCACCCATGACACCAGCTAAAGCAACTGGTTCTTTGCCATTAGTGATGACAAGATTGTCAGTTGTCAATTTCCGAGATTCTCCATCTAACGTGACTAATGTCTCATTTTCTTTTGCATGTCGGACAAGGATCTCGTTTGATTTCAATTTGTCGTAGTCAAATGCATGTAGTGGTTGTCCGAATAAAAGCAAAATATAGTTCGTCACATCTACTACATTGTTGATTGGGCGGATGCCTTCATTCATCAAAAGATTTTGCAGCCATTGAGGACTTGGTTGGATTCTTACTCCTTCAATGATGCGGATTTGATAGGCAGGAACGACTTCTTTATCTTCAACTGTCACTTGGATCTTATCGCTAGCAAGTTGTGATGATTCTACTAATTTCTCGTCATCGAATGTAGGCGTCTGACGATAGATTGCTCCAACTTCATAAGCTACGCCACGCATTGACAATGCATCTGCACGATTTGGTGTGATAGACAATTCAATGATCGAATCATCCATATCTAAATAAGAAAAAACTGGATCGCCATTTACAGCTTCTTGTGGCATATAATAGATACCTTCAGCGTATTCTTTCGGTATAACACTGTCTGAATAGCCAATTTCTTGTAACGAGCAAATCATGCCATTTGATACTTGACCACGCATTTTCCCTTTTTTGATCTTCACATTTCCAGCAATCCGTGAGTTAGGAAGCGCAACAATCACTTTGATTCCGACCTTCACATTAGGCGCTCCACAAACGATTTGAGACAGTTCGTCTTCGCCAATATCGACTTGACAAATAGAAAGGTGATCGGAATCTGGATGTGGTACACATTCCTTGACTTCACCGACAACGATTTTTTTCAAGCCTTCTTCTGGAACCGTGATTCCCTCGACTTCGATTCCTGTTACAGACATTTTATCCGCTAATTCTTTTGGTGTTACATTCGATAAATCCAAATAACGATTAAGCCATTTATATGAAACTAACATCTTCTTACTCCCCCTTGAACTGACTTAAGAAACGTAAGTCATTTTGATAGAAATTACGGATATCATTCACTCCATACCGCAACATAGCTACGCGGTCTGGTCCAAGGCCGAAAGCAAAGCCTGAATATTCTTCTGGATCGATTCCTGACATCTTCAACACATTCGGGTGCACCATGCCAGCTCCTAAAATCTCGATCCATCCAGTGTATTTACATACGTTACAACCGGCACCACCACATTTGAAACAACTGACATCTACTTCTACTGATGGCTCCGTAAATGGGAAATAACTTGGACGCAAACGGATTTCACGATCTTCCCCAAACATTTTTTTCATTACGACTTCTAATGTTCCTTTAAGATCGCCCATCGTGATGTTTTTATCAACAACTAGCCCTTCAATTTGATGGAACTGATGGCTGTGGGTCGCATCATCTGTATCTCTGCGGAAAACTTTTCCAGGCGAGATCATTCGTAGAGCACCCTTAGAGAAATCATGCTTTTCCATTGTCCGTGCTTGGACTGGTGAAGTATGTGTCCGAATCAATATCTCGTCTGAAATATAGAAAGTATCTTGCATGTCCCTTGCCGGATGGTCTTTTGGCAGGTTCATCCGTTCGAAATTGTAATGGTCAGACTCTACTTCGTAACCTTCCACGATCTGATACCCCATACCTACAAAAATATCTTCAATTTCTTCCATGATTTGTGTCACGATATGACGTGTACCATGCTTTACTTTTCTACCAGGCAATGTCACGTCTACTGTTTCTTTTGCCAAAGCCGCATTTAACGCTTCTTCTTCTAACACTTGTTTTTTTCGCTCTATTTCTTCTGTCAAAAGGTCTCGGATCTCATTTGCGAAACTTCCGACTTTTGGACGTTCTTCTGGACTTAGATCTTTCATCCCACGCAATACTTCTGTGATCGGTCCTTTTTTTCCTAACGTTTCAACACGTATTTGATTTAATTCTTTTAAATCTTGTGCCGCCGTGATTTTGACGATTGTTTCTTCTTTCAAGCTCTCTAATTGTGCTTGTAAAGACATGTGCTTGTTCCTCCTTTAAATTCCAAATACAAAACAAAAAGACCTCATTCCTGTTAAGGAACGAGGTCTTCGCGTTACCATCCTAATTTGCGATAAATAAACTTACATCGCACTCTTACTTCGTTAACGACAGTTGCCGGTCTGATAATGATCAGACGAACTCGGAAAGTGAACTTCATTTTTCAAACACAGGACCTGTTTTCAGTCTGTGACAGATCTCCCTGAACTGGTTTAGCCAAACTACTCTTTTTCGTCATCGTTCTTTTACTTATTCGTATGGACTATAGTTTACAAGATTTTTTTTACAAAATCAACCGCATTCTTCCTCTGTGACCCATTTTTCGCTCCAAACTTGTATTTGACGCATTGCTTTTTGCAAGTCTGCTCCTTTTTCAGTCAAGAGATATTCTGAACGGCTTTTTTCACTACAGGCAATGTTTCGAGTGACTATTCCTTCTTTTTCCAATTCCTTCAAGCGTTCGACCAATACCCGATCACTAACCATCGGGATTTTTGCCGCAAGCTCGACAAAGCGTTGCGGACCATTTTCGAGTAGTACATCGATAATCAATCCGTTCCATTTTTTTCCTAAAATAGAGAACGTTTTTTCAAATTTAGGACACAAAACGAATTCTGTCTGTGTTAGCTCCATCATACTCACCTCTTCCCAGAGTATAGCATAATCCTTACAAAATATAAGTCAAGTTTGCTCAATTATAATTATTTATTAATGTTTATGATTCGTTTCACTCGAAGTAAAATTAGGAAAACATTTTCTACAGGTTTATTCAGTGCTTCTGTCATTGCTTGTTGGTAAAGTCTTAGCTGTCCCTGATATTTTTGGACGATTGCGTCTATTTCTGCTGGATCATCCGGATGTAAAATGAAATCTGTTTTAAAATCATAGATATGGAGATGATCTTTTTCTTCTAAGTATCCATCGACGATTCCGTGGATCAATAGCTCATCTTCCTGATTTGGATAGTCTTGAAATACTTCATCAGCAGAAAGCAGCATGGAAAAAGGTTGTTCCCGTTTTACGTTTTCTTTGTTGGCAATCAACTGTTGCCCAAGTTCTGTTTGAAAGAACCATATAATAGAAGAAACATCTACTTTTTTTGCGACCTTTTCGTCTATTAAACGTTTCTTTACTAATTCCTGCAACTTTTGATTGATGCTCTCTGTAGTTGGCATCTCTAATGGCAGCAATTGCAATAAAGCATGGGTAGCTGTTCCAACAGCAGCTGCCGACACTTGCCGATCTTTTTGTAAAAATTTTGGTTCTGCTAGTTGTTCTTGCGTATAACGGAATTGACGAGATGCTGCCTTTGTCTGACTACTTTCCAGAGTCAAACGTGATTCTTGTGTATCATCTGGATCTTCGAATAATCGTTTGATCTCAGATACAGATTGATAACTTGTGGTTTGCGAAGAAGCCTGATAAGGATATTCATAGGCTAGACGTTTTTGTAACGAATCTGCTAATACAGTTTCCTTTTCTTTCACCTGCTGATCTAAGTTAACCAGTTCTTTTTCAGCAAGCAACTGTCTTTGTTCAATGATTGATTGCTGATTCATCCATGAAATGGAAAACTGTGCATTTGAATATTGAAGGAGAGAAGTCGAAACTTCTTCCTCTAAGTATTTCTGCATTTCAGGATGACGGATCAATCCGTAACCAATCCAATTCATCAAGCTGCTTCTGCCCTTCAAACGTAGCTCAGGATCAAAAACCAACTCCTCATGATCAGCTGCTTCAGACCATGTTTGGATCATTTGCTCTTTATTTTTATAGGAACCGACAATGAAAAGCTTTTGTTCTGCCCGAGTCAATCCTACATACAATTTACGCATTTCTTCCGATAACAATTTGTTTTGCTTTGCCAATTTGATGGCTTGAAATGGTAACGTATCATACAGTACCCGTGTTTCAGGATCCATATAGCGAATACCTGCTCCAAGTTTTTCTTCAAAAGCATACCGATTGCGTAAGTCTTGTAAGTTGAATTCTTTCGTCATATCTAACAAAAATACAACTGGAAATTCCAAGCCTTTACTTGCGTGGATCGTCATTACGCGAACAGCATTATCTTCTATTGAAATGACTGGTTCTGCTAAGTCTTTGTCTTTTTCTTGCATTTTTTCAATGAAACGCACGAACTGATATAATCCTCTGAAAGAACTTTGCTCGTATGCTTTGGCACGATCGACCAATGCATAAAGATTGGCTTGTCTCTGTGCCCCTGCTGGCAGACCGACCACATACTCTAGATATCCCGTCTCATAATAGATATCCCATAGTAAGTCAGTGATCGAAGAACGGCGAGCAAGTTCTCGCCAATGATCTAGTTGTTTGCCAAAATGTTCCAGCTTAACCGCTAATTCATCTTCGTTTGATGCTTGATAAGCAAGCACAGCATCATAGTAAGTATGTGCACGGTCGGCTAATCGGATACTTGCTAATTCTGGTTCAATCAAACCCACGACTGGCGAACGCAATACAGCTGCAAGCGGAATATCTTGATAGGGATTGTCAATTAATTGTAGCAACGAGATCATCGTGCGAATTTCTGTCGCTTGAAAATAATTTTGAGCATCATTCATCTCCAAAGGAATATCCAATGTTTTGAAAATCTCTAAAATTGTTAAGTTGTTCTTTTTTGTAGGTGTCAAGAGAACAATGTCTCTGTATTCTATCGGACGATCTTTCTTTGATTTTTTATCATAAATCATAAAGGAAGAATCAATCAATTGACGAATCTTCAGTCCTGTCATAAAAAGTTCGCCTTCTGTTTTGTCCTCCAGTATATCGTCAGTGGGAATCTCGATCTCTGATTCTTCCTGTTCTTTTTCATAGATCATGATTTCTGGCTCAAACTGTTCATTCTCTGGAAAGTCTGAAAATCCCTGTATCAGTTTGGCTGCTTCGTCATAATTGATTTGACCAACTGCTGGATCCATTAGTTGTTCAAAAATAAGATTCGTAAAAGAAAGGACTTCTTTTCTAGAGCGGAAGTTCTCAGCCAAAACGATCCGACGTCCGCCTTCTTTCTTTGAAAAATTCTCGTATTTCCCGATAAATAAACTAGGATCTGCTAAACGGAAAGAATAAATGGATTGTTTGACATCCCCAACCATGAACATATTTCCTTTTGTATCATCAGGTTCTCTTAGCCAGTATAAAATGGCTTCTTGTAATTGGTTCACGTCTTGATATTCATCTACCATTACTTCTTTGAATTTTTTTCGATAATGTTTTGAAGCTTCACTTGGCAGCCATGCATCTTTCGTTTTTTCTGTGAGAATCTGCAACGCTAGATGTTCCAGATCATTGAAGTCCAATACGCCTTTTTCCCGTTTACGCATACTGAAACCGTCCATAAAGCTTTGCGTGACTTTTGTCATTTCTTCGACTAACGGTAGTGCTTTTTCCGTTAATTCTTCCATTTGGCTTGGTGAAACAGGAAAGTAACTTTTACTTATCTGCTGAATCAATTTTTTTGCTTTATCCCTCATGCCCTTGACTTCATTGGATATTTCTTTCAATTCTGCTTTACGACTGCTCTTAAAAGTTGAAAAAGTCAGTTGTTCCAAACTAGCATAAGCATCTTCTAACCGATCTTGCGAGAAAGCTTCATAGATATTTTTGATCTGCTGTTGTTCTCCAGCTACTTGCTCATGCATTTTTTCTAATCCTTCACCTTGTGCTAACTGAGTCATCTGTTCATATAATTGTACACATTGGTATACATCTGCCAAAACTAAAGGACGGATTTGTTCTTGATATAATCGAGATTTCGCTAGCCCCTCAGTCAAACGATAATTAGCGCTTAACTGTTCTAGCCATTTTTTGGGGTCAGGGTTGGCACGGGCAAACTCATAAAGCGAAAATACCAGATTCGTCAAGCCGTCATCTGAACGATCATTAGAAAAATTCATTGTTAATTGGAAAAATCGTTCATCATTTTCTGCATAAAGTGCTTCTCTCAGCTCGTCCCACACATCCTCCTTCATCAAGATCGTTTCTGTTTCATCTGTTAACATGCGAAAGACCGGATCAATATCAATTAAGTAATAATAACGTCGAATAACTGTTAGACAAAAAGCATGTAAGGTTGAGATATTCGCTGTGGGCAATAAAACTAACTGCTTAGTAAAATGCTGTCTTCGTACAGGGTCGCTTTCGCTGTTGACCGCTTCTTGCAATGCCTCTTGAATTCTTTCTTTCATTTCTCTTGCAGCTGCTTCAGTAAATGTCACAATCAGTAATTCATCGATATCAAAACCCATTTTTAATTTTTCAATCACTCTTCGAACAAGCACTGTAGTTTTACCTGATCCGGCAGACGCAGAGACTAACAAATTATCTCCTTGATCGAAAATCGCCTGCCACTGATCATCTGTAAATCGTTCATTTTGCGGTTTTAAAGGAATTTGATTCACTCTTCTTCACTCCTTTTCAATATTCTGCGCAGTGCTTCTTCCTTATCTATTTTCTCCAGACGGTGGTAATTATTTTCTTTCAGCATCACATCAAACGTACAGATGCTTCTGAATGGACAAAATTCACAGGCAATTCGCTGTTTATCTTTATAAGCTGGGTTCAGTTTGATTTCTCCGGAAGTGATTGCATCTCCAGCTAACCGCATATTTTCCCGATTATGCGCCATGAACAGTTGCAGTTCTTCTTCCGTGAAAAATTTATCTTTGCTGAAACTACCTTTTTGGTATTCATCTTTCGCATTTTTTTTCACTGGATAGATCAGTGATTGTTCTTTTGCTTCCAGTGAATGATCTAGTACTTCTAAAAGAGCGGGATCATCGACAAAAACGCCATCATAACTAAATTTTTTCAATGTATTCTTCTCTACATCATCGGTCTCCGTCAATACAGGATTATGAACATGTAAATAATATGATCCTGCTGGTTTAACAGCCGCCTTTCCAGTCAAACGTACCGCATCCATCAATGCTACGTCCAGATACGTCAATAATTGCATAGCCATGCCATAATAAGCTTCTGTGACATCGAATGAACGTCCACTAGATTTGTAATCAATAACGCTTAACCAAGTATCTTCTTGTTCAGAAGCTACATCGATCCGATCGATTTTTCCTCGAACGTGGAGTTTTCCACCATTACTCAACGGTAATTCCAGACCTGTGATACCTTTTGCTCCAGCAATCTGACCAAATAAAATCTCCGTCTGAAGAGGATGCATGCCCGTATTTTTGCTCTGTTTTTGCAAAGCCCATGCTACTTTTTGGATCGTCTGTCCTAACTGATAGCGGATATAGTTCATTCTTGCGGAACTATCCAATATCTCAAACCGAAGTTCTCCGAACACTTCTTGCAGCACTTTTTCAGTAAAGTCTTTACGCTGCGCATCGGTCATATTCACTAAGGATAATTGGTTTGAAAACAGTAGCTTGAAGAAACGATCCAATGATTCATGATAAAAATCACCTGTTGCTGCTGGAGTCAAACCATAAACAGTTCGTTCTTTCAATTTCAACCCAAATTGCATGAAGTATTTGTATTCACAATTATAAAAATTCTCCATACGTGAAATCGAAGTATAAATTTCTTTTCCATAAAGCTCTTCCGCCATTTTTTCTGGCATCGAAACAGGCACATTCAAATGTTCCTGACTTTCAAAGATTTGTAAAGCAAAATTGCGCCATGAGGAATTCAGTACTAATTCTTTGAGCTTTTGCCAATGTTTTGGTACAGGTTTCTTTTCATCTAAAGCTAATCGATAAATCCTATTGACTGTATTGATTCCGCTTCTGTAAGTTCCTACATAACAATCAGGATCGCTTTCGATTGTCAAATGCTCTTTTCTCTCGACGGGAACTGATAAATATTCTGTGATTCTGCGCAAATAAGGAGACATCTTCAGTGAACCATCTGTGTCATAGCTTTGTGCATAGCTAAGATATAATCGATCCGTTCCGGAAAGAAAAACAAGGTAGGCTTGGAAAGGCTCAAAAGAGATACTTTCTTTTGATGGGTCGAATAAAAACTGTCCATCTGGCAAAGCTTGATTTAATACTTCTCGTTCTTCACTGGACAACAATCCTTTTGTTTCTTTACGGTCTGGAAACACTTGATCATTCAAACCTAATGCAAAAGTGACGGCAGCTTGATTCGGTCGAACTAATTCCAAACGGTTGATTCGCACTTGGTCGATTGCGGTAGGGATTTTACCATAACTTAGATTTTCGAGACCACTCGTAATGATTTCTTGGAACAGAGACCAGTCAAAAGCCGATTCACCATAAATGACTACATATTCATCCAGCAGATCAATCAGCGCTCCCCATGTCTGCTCATGGTTTCTTGCCGCTTCTAAGTTTCCTCTGTCTACTTCCTGATTACGCCAAAACAATAATTGTTGCTGTACACCACTTTGAATCAAAAATTGATAAAAAACATTTGCGGCCGCTTGACCTGTTTTACTTTTCTTTATTTTTTTAAAAAATGCAGGTACAGATTTCTGAAATAATCGTCTAATCGTATTTGACTGTTCTTCCAGATACTGTACGTCTTCAATCTGTTCTGCTTCAAAATCATACGCCACAAACTGCCAGTCTTTTTCACGCGTCCAGTAAGTGCCTTGATAATTATAAGCAAGTGCAACATTTTCTGTGATGTCCAATTTTTTCCTGAATTCATCTCGTTCTTGTTTCCATTCATCCAGTTCGGTTTCTGTTTCCATCGATAGGAACAATTCCGTCTTGAAAAAACGCATAATATCACTTAGTCGATAAGAATATCGGTCAAGAGCGAACAGACTGTTGACCCATTCAATCAGCGGATGATTTTCCATCATTTGTTCTTCATCGATATAAAAAGGAATCGCCATTTCTTGAAAGATTGGTCGAAGAATATTTCCATATAAGGACATATTTTTTGTCAGTACTTGGATATCACGATAACGGTAGTTTTCTTCACTGACTAGCCGTCTGATTTCAACAGCTAGCTGTCGGACTTCCTCAGTTGGATTTTCAGCTTCCCACAAATGGAGAGCCTCTTGTTCCCCTAATTTGCGGACGGTTGCTTTCTTTTGGCTGGAAGTCTCTTCCCACATCGTTTGCAGCAACTGAAGCTCTGTCGGACGATTCTGCTCTGGCGCAAAACGATCTACTAATATAGGAACTTTCCGTTCTCTCGCACTTTGAAAAAGACGGAAATAAAGCTTTCCAGTCTCATGAAAGAGCGTAAGTACTTCTGGAAGATCCGCTGTATAAGGACGATCCAACAATAAATCGACAACTAATTGCCCCTTTTCCATCATTGCCTGCAGTAATTGATACTCTTGCCCATTGATTCGGGAAAAACCGCTGACGATAAATTGGACGTTGGTGAAATCTTGTGTCTGCATATAATTTGCTAGTATAGCCAGTGCATCTTCATTTGATAGTGCACGTTCGGTCAATTCGCTGTCATAAGCTGAAAAAATCAGCTTCAAGTCTTTCATTTTAAGTTGCTGGTCTTCTGCATTCGGTGAATCACCAAATAAAAGCATCAAGTCTTCCGGTTGAATATTCCCTGTGCGCAACTCACTATAGAGTTCTTGCAATTGGCGAATAAATCCTCTTTTATTGATTTCTCCGCGAAAGATCGTTAATTCTTCCTCATGTTTTTCTAAAATCTGTCGCAAGATCATCGCAGATCCGGATTCTGATAATTCATTTCCTGTAAGAAGGGTTGTCTGTTGCAGCAAATACCAAGCCAGACGGTAAAAACTGAATACTTGAACATTTGTTGTGCTGAAAGCTTTTTTCCCGCTTCTTCTTCGCATCTCCGCTAAAATTTCTTGTTCCTGTTCGAATTTGCTGTAATTGGGAACAAGGAAAAATACTTGGTTGCTTGCATCTTGGTCGAGCCAAGCTGATGCTTCGTCAATCAAGACTTGACGGTGATCTTTTTTCCCGTTTCCAAGAATAAATTGTAAAGACATGCTTTTCCTCCTTCAACACATGATACGGTGCTTCTTTATTATATCAAAAAATACTGAACATTTGTTCTATATTCTTCAAATTATATACTTTTATGGTTCTGATATTTCTATCTTTTTTGAGTATACGCAAAAAGACAGGAATCGCTACAAATAAGCAATTCCTGTCTTTTCATGAGTTGATTAATGGATAGATCCCATTAGTTTTTTGATTGGTTCTTTCACAGTAAATAGCAAGATACCACCGACGATTGCTACTGCACCGATAATACCGAAGTAGGCAGATTCTGTTCCTGGTGTGTAGAAGCGTGCAATTTGTGCATTGATTGCTTGTGAAGAAGCATCAGCTAAGAACCAAATAGCGATTGTTTGTGATTCAAATGCTCGTGGTGCTAATTTCGTTGTCACAGACAAACCAACTGGTGAAAGACACAATTCAGCAATAACCACGATGAAGAAACTTCCCAACAACCACAATGGACTTACTTTTCCACTTGTTCCGTAAAGCATACCTGGCAACATCAATAGTAAGTATGATAATCCTGCAAACAAAAGACCAAGAGAGAATTTCACTACTGTAGATGGTTGGCGTTTGCCAAGTTTTGTCCACATTGTTACGAATACCGGCGTCAAAATAAAGATGAAAATCGGATTCAATGATTGATACCAGCTTGCTTGGATCGTCACACCAAATAGTGTAGATTGCGTACGTTCACTAGCAAATAAAGCTAAGATAGATGAACCTTGTTCTTGTAATGACCAGAAAATGATTGCTGCAAGGAATAATGGGATATACGCCCATACTCTTGGTTTTTCTTCAGCAGTTACATCTTTTGAAGTCAACATTTTGATAAAGTAATACAACGGTAAGATAATCCCTAATACACTGATTGTATTGACAAAAAAGTCGATTGTCAAATGACCAGTTAATTGTGCGCCACCGAATACTGCAACGATAACAACAAGTGCGATGATCAAGTTACGGATGAATCCTTTACGTTCTTCAGTTGTCAAAGGATTCGGTGGTGTTGTACCCACTCCGTCTAATGTCTTGCGCCCTTGGATGATGTATTGTAATAATCCAAAGAACATCCCAATAGCAGCTAAAGAGAACCCTAAATGGTAGTTATATTCTTGACCGATTGTCCCAACGATTAGTGGTGCTAATAACGCCCCTAAGTTGACACCCATGTAAAAAATCGAAAATCCTGCATCTCTTCGCAAATCAGTCTTTGAATAAAGATGTCCGACCATGCCAGAAACGTTCGGTTTCAAAAAGGCGGTTCCAATAATGATCAATGCCATTGAAACAAATAATGTACTTACACCAAATGGTAAAGCCAAGACGATGTGTCCAAGCATAATGAAGACTCCACCAAAGAATACAGTGCGTTTTGCTCCTAACACTCGGTCAGATACCCATCCGCCGACGATACTAGACATGTAGATCAGAGATCCGTATATCGACATGATAGCTAATGCTGTTGCTCGTGGTAATCCAAGTCCCCCGTTGGCAACTGTATCGTACATATAATAGATAAGTAATGCACGCATACCATAATAACTAAATCGTTCCCACATCTCAGTGAAGAACAAAGTTGACAATCCCTTCGGCTGCCCGAAGAAGCCCTTGTCTTGCTGTTTTTCCATAATCTATACCCCAATTCTTTAAATTTTCAGAAAATATTATACATCTTTACCGAAAAATTTAACTAAAAAACTTATTTAAGAAATATAAACTAATTTTCTATAAAAACAAGTAATTTTTAATGGCAATATCATAAAAAAAAGAAGATAGAGATTTAATAATTATATATCAGACGTTTTTTTCAAATAAGCAAAAATTCCTCAAACACAACAATGAAAGCGATAACCAAGGAAATCCTTTTCTAACGATTTCCCTTATCAAAATTGTTTTTTGAACTTCGCTTATTTTTTGTGAGCATATCTATTTACTTACTTTTTGTAAGATGATATACTTCATTTCGTAATCAATTAAAAAAATGCAAAACGCAAATCAAAGGAGAAATTTTAATATGACAACTTTTACTGACACTTTAAAAAACCGCCGTTCAATCTATCATCTAGGACGTAACGTTTCACTTTCTAATGAAGAATTGACAGCTTTGATCAAAGAAGCAATTAAAGAAAGCCCAACTGCTTTCAATGCTCAATCAACACGCGCAGTTATTCTTTTCGGAGATGCACATGAAAAACTTTGGGAAATCACTGAAGAAGCACTTCGCCCATTGACTCCAGCAGAAGCTTTTCCAAATACACAAAACAAATTAGCTGGTTTCAAAAATGGTTATGGTACAGTATTATTCTTCAAAGATACTGACGTGGTAAAAGGTCTACAAGAACAATTTGAATTATATGCAGACAACTTCCCAGATTGGTCAGAACAATCAAACGGAATCGCAACAGCGAACACTTGGGTAGCATTAGTTGATAAAGGATTGGGCGCAAACTTGCAACATTACAACCCAGTTATTGACGAAGCAGTTGCAAAAGAATGGAATATCCCTTCAAACTGGAAACTACGTTCACAATTAGTATTCGGTTCACCAGAAACACCAGCTGGGGAAAAAGAATATATGAACGATGCAGATCGCTTCCGTGTATTCGGATAATTTTACTTGAAAAAAACAGAGGTTGTGACAAACATCTTGTCGTAACCTCTGTTTTTTATTCTGGATCGATCATAATATCAATCTCCGCCTCATCGTTCAAGCGTTGGGACAAAAATGGAACTAATTCTTCTAATGATGCAGAAAATTTCAGCATTGGTCCCCGCCATCCGTTTCGGAAAAAATTCATTTTTACAATTTTAGAACCTTTTGGTTGGTACAACACGATTTTATTGATTTCAGAAAAAGGAACACCTTTTTTATCAAAGCTATTCAAGACAAGCCCTTCTTCTGTAATTCCTCGACTGTCCAACAAAAAACTAATAAAAATCATCGCTGACAAAATCCCTTTTGCCAATTCATCTGCTGTAGGCTGACTGATGAGTGTGTACCAAACGACTAGTACTACTAAGAATGGTATGACCAAGTAAACCCATCGATTCCGAACAGTCCGATAAATAATTTCTTTTCGAACCAGCCAAAGAAATAAGAACATAACAACAACGAATAAAAACAATAGAACCGTAAAAAATGTTACCATGACAACTCGCCTCGCTTTTTCTTCTCCTGAAAACAGGAAAAGAATACTGATTTACCTTCTCAAAGAAATTGGACTTGCAGCACGCCGCACGTCCAATTATTTTCTTTATTCAAATGTATCATATTTTGCAACAACCATGCTTGCTTTTTCATCTAATAACTCTTGATCCTCTGCAGCACATTGGGCAACTTTGACCACGGCACAGTTTGTCATTTTTGATACAACTTCACCAATGACCGTTTTTGTAAAGCCAATTGGTTTGCATGCATATTGTTCTCCTAAATTAATCATTTCTTCCGTCATCAAAATCCTCCTAAACTGCTGGAACTTTTCTCCATATTACAACTGCTATTTTTTGGAGATTTAATTATTTGATTTTTTGTTTACAGTCAAAAATCAACCTTACAGGCATTATAGCGTACTGTTTTCGTTTTCACAATTAAAACAGCTGTTGTATCTAGAAGAATTTTTTCTAGAATAATAAATAATATTCCTCAAAAACTGATTATTTCTTACATATTTAAATAAAATACTTCCCTTCCTAATAAAAATACACTTATAATAGGAAAGATAAACAGCTGAAAAGGGAGATTTCCAATGAAGAAAAAAACATTTAAAAAACTATTGTTTCTAGGAGGTACAGCTACTCTTTTATTAAGCGGTACAAGTTATTACCTACATATCCATTCTCCAGAACATACAATGAATACTACACAAAAAAGTTCAACACAAAAAACGAAAAAGACAAAAGAGAAAGCAGAAGTTTTGCTAGATGTTCCATTAGAGAGCCAGTTTGACTCTCCTTCTCTAGAAAATGGCTGCGAGGTCACTTCGCTTTCCATGCTTTTATCTTTTTATGGTTATGAAACGACTAAAAACCAGTTAGCTGAACAATTGGATTACGTCCTTGTTTTCAATGCAGACGGGACTCACGGCGATCCTAATGAAGGATTTGTTGGAGATATCAGTGGCGGAGACTGGGCTATGGGCGTCTATGTCCCTCCTGTTGCCTCTCTTGCTCAACAAATCGTCCAAACGGATTATCATACTTTTCCAAAAACAGACGCTCAACTAGATGATATCAAAAAAGCTCTATCTAAAGGAAATCCTGTATGGACTTCCGTGACTATCAATTTTGAAGTCCCTGATGAAACTGATTTTATGACTTGGACAACAAACAACGGAGAAGTAAGAGTCACTCCACTTGTTCATGCTTGTGTAGTCACTGGATACGACAAAGAAAATATTTACGTCAACGACCCCTATGGCGTAAAAAATCGAGCAGTACCGATCAATGATTTTTCGGCTATTTTCACTGCAATGGGTGGACAAATGCTAACTTTGGAGAAAAGCTAGTAATTAAAGTAAAAATCCCTTATACTCTAGATACCGAACCTTTGAAGGGAGCACAGATAATGGAAAAATTCACTCATAAAAAAATGGATCCAAATGAAATTCCGATTATTTTTGTCCGTGACCGCAAAGGAAATGTTCAAGGTAAAGTTTCTATTAATGAGTGGAACGAACGGTGCAGACCTGCTACCCTCAATGAACTAGAAATCAAACTGTATCGTCAAGCTCTTGTCTATTATGGAGACCAAGAGTATGGAAAAGCAATCGATTTATTAAAATTTCTGATCGCTCGAACGGAGTACACCCATTTTGAATATATCGAACGTTTAGCAAACATTTACCATATCATGAATGAACCTGTCAAAGAATATCACTTGCTTGACTCCGTCTTGTCAGTAGCAGAGCGGATTGCCCTTCCTGCTGGATTGGAAAAGAAACTGGTGCGCCGCCTTTTACGAGTAAAACAACAACTATCTGATCAAGAAAAATAACTTGCGTTTTTTTAGAAAAGTGCTATGATTATTTTGTTGAATAAATGGGATGTAGCCAAACTGGTAAGGCACTTGACTCTGAATCAAGCAATTGTAGGTTCGAACCCTGCCATCCCAATTTGATGGACTTGTTGATAAAAAATGAACCCCTGAAAAAAGATTAATCTTTTTTCAGGGGTTTTTGGAATATTTTTATTATTTATTATATAGTTTACATAATTTTATTATAATTAACAATTAAATCTGTAGCACTCATACAGTAAATTTAGCCAATAATTGCTAATGCTTTTTCCGGAACTTTTTCTCTAGGAACTTCTTCATACGTTTCTATGTGCGCTCCTTTATTGCTGATTTTCAAATAATGATTTTCTTTTAACACAGAAAGTCCATTAAATTCAATTGTACGCTCTTCTCCATCGACATTAGCAGCTTTTTGAACATACCTTGCCGTTCCATGTTCATTTACTTCCTCTGGTTTTTGTGTTTTTACATAGACCTCACCTTTTTCAACTAATGGATTTAGTTGATCAAGTATACCAGGGATTTCCCCGTAACTTCCTTCAGTATAGTATTTCAGTCCAAATAGCAAAATACCACTAATCGCCGCCAATCCTATCAAATATTTAATCACTTTCATCTTTCTACCTCCTTGTTATATATTCAGTATATGGGGCAATTAGAAAAATTCCATCCGACCTAAGTTGGAGATTTTTCTCCTACTTTAGAAGCGAGAAACAAGTGTTTTTTTAGTAAAAATGATCGTTATTTGATATTATGGAGGTGTGGATAATGTAGTTTTTCTCACTTTATCCATGTTAAAAAATCAAGTTGATGGCAAAGGATGTGTTCAAAATGAATCAAGAAGAATTATTTCAAAAAGTCAAGGAAATGATAAAAGGCGGCAACTTCGACGGCGCAAAACGATTTATCGAAGAACATAAAGAACAACTAGGTCCTTACAAAGAGAAAGCACAAAATCTTCTAAAAGACGTAAATATCGACAGTGTGAAAGACAAATTCAAAAATCTATTTAATAAGTAGGAATTTTCATTTCTGGAACACCGGGAATCAGAAGTTGTGAAAGAGACGTTCAGCCTTATTGCCGATAGGCTGTCTCTTGAACACCGTTTGTCCAGAAGAAGGGACTGTGACACGATTTTTGTCACAGTCCCTTCTTCTTTCTGAATCATCCTTACTAAAATAAGCGTGTTGGATCATAATGATAAGTCACATTGCCGTTCAGCGATGCTTTTCCTACCACATATTTACGATTCTCCAATTTCAGCCATGCTTCTCGAAAAGCCATCAATTCTTCTCTTTTTACATCAATTTTTTCGATTTTTCCATCAATCAAATCTTGGATAAGTTGTTCATATGGATTCATTTTTTTCCTCCATTTGCTGTTAATCAATAAGTTGTAAAAATAGGTTCATATGCCTTTTTAGTATCCAGATCTTCTCTGACTTTGACTGTCGTATAAATGATTTTTTCTACTGGGATACTATAATAACTACCTTCACCGTTATTGAATCGGTGAACGTCTTTCTTTGCTAAAATACCATTGATTTTATTCGTCAGTACACGTTGTTCGACACTATTGCTTACAACATAGTAAATCACCCGAATATTATTGATTAAATGCAAATCGATTTCTAACACTACATGATCCATGAAAATTCCACTCCTTCTTTCACTTTGATTATAGCAATTTTCCCCTATAAATTCAAAAACAATACATATTTTACTGGATAAATCCATAGAGCTGCTTGCGCCTTCACGCACAAAGTGTTATTTTGTATCTTGGACTTTATTTATTGGAGGCAATAGTATGATTGCGATCGGTCAGTTTGTTTTTTATATTCCTTTTTTTATTATGCTAAGCATTCTTTTCTATTACATAAAATGGACGAAAAAGAAGTTTTCAGTTTTACTGGCCTCTTTACCTGCCGTATATTTTACTTATCAGATTTTTTCTTTTAGACATTGGGAAACAACATCTGTATTAGTGATACACATCATCGAATTGACGCTTGCAGTAGTTTTTCTAATCATTTGGATTTATTTTTTATATAAAAATCAGAATTGAATCCTAGCAGTTTCAAAAGAAAACGATTAAAGATCAGCAGAGATTTGCTGTATCTTTAATCGTTTTTTTCTATTCTGTGATACCAAAAAAATGTTTGAATCGGTGAAGAAGCGTTCCTTGTTTTAATTCTACAAATTCTTGTGCAATCGGATATTTTTCTTCCAAATTTTCTTTGTTCTTTTCAATCAGACTTTTTGCTTCTTCATATTTTTTATCTGCACATAATACTTTTACTTCCTGTAAAACTTTTCCTGCTTCCATTTACCTCACCCTCTTGCCTTTTTTATGGCTTTAAGTTTGATTTAAGCTATACGCATTATTCTATATTCATCCCAAATAACCTTTTTTCATTTTTTACTCCTCGAACCAGTCAGTTTTCTAAAGACTGATTGGTTCGTCTTTTTTATTTTTCATCCATTTTATGCTGCTCTTCTGCTAATTTGTCTAATGCTTTGAGGGATGTGACGGTTTTCGCATAATCATAGCTGTATAATTCTGTAAATTTATCAGGCAGAACAAACCACGCTGGATGGTAGCCGTTCGCAGTGATTGGGAATCCTTTGTCTTGTTGATTATCTCCATCCCACCTTACAGCAACACCTTTTTTTCCTTTCCACTTTATTAAAGCAATCGAGTATCCTTTTTTTGTTTGTGTGCCGTCTTCAATAATTGCTAAAATTTCTATTTTTTCTTTTGGTGCACGAACTTCTTGAGGGCGAACCATTTTCTATTCCTCCCTTATCTAATTACTTCACAACCAATACACTGCAAGGGGCATGTGAAACGACATAAGAAGCGGTCGATCCTACTAGTGCTTGTTGTATCGCTCCTTTTCCTGTCGCTCCCATAACAATCAAATCAATATTTTCTTGTCCAGGGATGACATTGGCAATCAAATTTCTTGGATCTCCAGTTTCAACTATTGCATGGATCTCAGCAATACCGAACTCTTTGGCATCATTGATTTTTTTCAGCATGGCTACTTCTGTTCTTTGTTTTTCATCTGCATAGATTTTTGAAAAGGCATAGGCACTATGGGTCAGCTCAACTTTGTTGATGATTGACACGATAAATAAGTGGGCTTCATTGTCCTTTGCTAAGTCAAGGGCTTCAGCGAACGCTTTGATCGATTGTCTTGATCCGTCAACTGCTACCATGATGTTCTGGTATCTCTTACTCATTGGAACCGCCTCCTTTTTCTTTTATTGTAACATCTCAAGCAAAAATACAAAAAATATACGCAATGTGTAAATAAAATGATGATTAATAGCAATTTTTTTCAAGTTATTTATACATTTCTGTTCTCATCAGAACTCTTGTTCTAAACCTATTATTTCTGCATTATGTGAATTTCCTCATCATTTTTCACATGAGATGAACATCATTCTGTTACAAAAAACGTGGATTTGTCATAAATTGTCATGCTTCTTTTACCTATGAAATATTTTCACGTGTTAAAGTATTCCTCGTTGAACACAACAAATAAAACTTTTTAACGAATAAAGGAGATTTTTCATGACATCACTTAAAACTTTACTTTTTGGAACAACTTTGGCTGCCGGCGCTGCATTCTTCATGGGAACGACTGCTCATGCGGACGAAGCTTATACCGTTCAATCAGGTGATACTCTATCAACGATTTCTCAAAAATACGTTGGTGACAACTCCTTGATCAATGCCATTGCAGAATCAAATTCAATTTCTGACATTAACCTGATCTACTCAGGACAACAATTAACGATTCCAACAGAAGGCTCTACACAAGCAGCTGCTGAACCTCAAGCAGCCGTTCAAGAAGCACCAGTCCAAGCTGAACCTGTTCAAGCTGAACAACCTGTTGTACAAGAAACGGTTCAAACGGAAACACAAGCAGCCCCTGTTGCTGAAACACAATCTGCTACAACAGAAACAACGGCAACAAGCACGAATGCTGCAAAAGAATGGATCGCACAAAAAGAATCAAGCGGTTCTTACACAGCAACGAACGGACGTTACATCGGACGTTACCAATTAGATTCTTCTTACTTGAATGGTGATTACTCTGCTGCGAACCAAGAAAAAGTGGCAGAACAATATGTTGCTTCACGTTATGGTTCTTGGGAAGCTGCGAAAGCATTCTGGGAAGCAAACGGTTGGTACTAAGATTCATTATTTGAACGTTTAAACACATTCAAAATAGGAAGAGGCCATGCGAAAGAATACATCGCATGGCCTCTTTTTGAGTTGTTTTGTCACATCAGAGCGAGTTTTTTGCTCATCTATTACTTCTATGACTTTCTTACCGAAATCTATTTTATATCAGATTTTATAAAAAAATACCGATGGGATCTCTCCCTCGACATCTTTTCTCAGTATATATAAAAATTATGCGGCTAAGAAGATTCGAACTTCCACGAGGTCGCCCTCACTAGCGCCTGAAGCTAGCGCGTCTGCCAATTCCGCCATAGCCGCATCATATGTTCTAGTTTAGGATTACATTTGTTTTTTGTCAAGAACATATTTTTTGTTCTTTTTTTTCTCTACGCGTTTCCCCTCTTGCAACCAATACAAATAGTTCATCCGAATAACTCCATCATCTATTGAAGGGCGATAAAAAAATTCTGTTTTTTCCATAAGCTCAATTTCACTTTTCAGAAAATTGGTCACATGATGCGGGACGCTGTCGATGCAAACATAGACATAGTCAACAGCACGGATTCTTTCAAATAGTGCTTTCTCCCCGTACTCATATGCATCGATTCTTTCGACAGCTCCTACATATTTCTGCAATCCTTTTACGAATCCTTTTATTTGTTTGTTCCCGATCACAGCAATTTTGAGTGATGATGCCCACTTTTCAGCGTCTATGCTCAATTGCTTTTTACTTGACTGTTTAGATTTTTGTCTTGTTTTCTTTAGATATTTGTCGCTTCTTCTTTTTGATTTATTCTGTTCAACGATAGGATAGCAATACCTTAGATATACTGGACCGTCTACTATTTTTTGATGTACTCGTACTGCTATGCCATCTGTTAAAAGATCTTTGCGTTTAAAGCTCTCTTCTACTATCAGTGGTCTTCTTTGCTCCGTATTGACCTCATAGAAATAAATGTTGTCCTCTTCTATTTCTACAAAACCATAAAAAATATTTGTTTCTTGATACTGCAAATTATTCGCTTGTTGTTCAAAGATCCATTGATACCTATTGAACAGCTTGTTCAGCTGATTGAACTTATAAAATGATTGGGTATCTAACTGTTGGATCAATGCATGGATCAGATCTTGAGGAGCTGCTTGTACGAAGTTTTGTTTTTTCTTTGCTAATTGTTCTGTTTGTCGCTGGTTGACTTTATACAACTGTTGCAGTTCTTGTTTTTTCTTCTCCATGATTTTCAGATACGTAGCATTTCTATTTGAAAGCTTTTCTAATTTCTTGTTCAGTCGATCATTTCTTTTCTTTAATAAATCTGACGCTTTATGTATTCTCTCTAGATAATGTTGCATTTGGCTATTTTTTTGCAGCAAATAAATGATGATCTGGTTACGTTTTTGGAGTTCCTGAAGTGCGTGATTATCTGTATCCCAGCCCACTTCTTCTAATTTTTGATACAATAGTTCTGTTTTCCTCTGCTGTTCGATGGCTTTTTGTCTCATCTCTTCTTTTTCTACTTTTGCTTGTTGGTGCTGTCGTTCGAGTTGCTGTGACAGCTCTCTGATGTGTTTCTTGTCCTCTCTTCTTTTCTTGCTCACAGTAGCTACTTGTTTTTTTGCTTTACTCAATTCTTGCTTCAATTGATTCATTTCATTGTTTAAACGAACGATTCTGGGATCGGTAGCTATTTTATTTTGCTGCTTTTTCTTCGTTTCTTTGTTCTTCTTTTTCTCTCGATTCAGCTGTTTTTGCTGCATTTTCTCCAACAACTGTCTTCTTCTTTCATTTTGATACTGATCATTTTTTGCTTCTGTTTGCCGCCATCCTTCTGGAATTCTTTTATAACCGCTAAAGTAGTTCACGAGATCTCCTTTCTAGTGATCATAAGCAACGGACGAAAAAACTTTAAATAACACATTTATTAAAAATTCAATTTATCTTGAACTTTCAATATCAATCAATAAGATCATTTTTAAAAGATAACGAGGATTCATCTATTATAAAAACAATACAATAAATAACAAAAATCTGCAATCATTTATTTTGTTAAATTATTCTTAATACGATACATCACAAAAAAATAAAAATAAGAATGGCTATTCGCCAAAATAGTGCTATAGTAGAAAAAATATGTTTACTTAGGAAGAGGCGGATTCGATGAAATTGATCAAACTATGGGAAGCAGATTTGGAGAAAGCTTATCGGCTGCAAACTAGCTTCGGACCAAACGAGAATGGATTTATCAACAGTGCTTATGGCTATACACTTGCTGAATTTTTAGATTATGTAAAAAAATGCGAAAACACTTCTTTAGGTATTGATCTTCCTGAGAATTACGTTCCCGCAACCGTCTTTATTTTGGAAAATGATGGACATGAGTATGTAGGAATTTTTAATCTGCGCCATAAACTGAACGAATCATTAAGAAACGGCGCTGGCCATATCGGTTACGGCATCTCCCCTGACTATCGTAAAAAAGGATATGCAACACAAGGTTTAGCATTAGTACTACAAGAGGCAAAAAAAATCGGCATCGATGAGGCACTTTTGTCTGTAAATAAAAAAAATCTTGGCAGTCTTAAGGCGCAGCAAAAAAATGGGGCCACGATTTATCGTGAAGATGAGAAAGAATACTATACGAAAATCAAATTGATGTAAAAAATATGGATGGCAAAAGAAAAGAGATTTGAATGTCCTTTATCAATAGAACACATTTATTTGATTAACTTCTAATATAGCAGACAAAATTTTATAAACAAAAAAACCTCTTATCTCTTTTCTTCTAGAAAGGATAAAAGGTTTTTTGTTTTTACTATTTGCTTCTCATAGCTAGTCAGTCAAGATCCCTATCGAATCCCCAACGCAATCCGTGCATAACGGCTCATCTTATCGGTCGTCCATGCGGGATACCAGACAAGTTTTACTTCTGCTTTCGTTACTTCTGGTACTTCTTTCAATGCGTCATGGATAGATTCTGTTAAAATATCGGCTAGTGGACAGCCCATAGTTGTTAGCGTCATTTTGATGACTGTTTCTCCGTTTTCAGGATTGAATTCTATATCATAAATCAAGCCTAAGTTGACAATATCGATTCCTAATTCAGGATCGATCACCATTTCCAAGGCAGCAAGAATACGTTCTTTGATCAGTTCTATTTCTTGCGCAGACCGTTCTTGGTTTGCTTCGCTCATCGTACGACACTCCTTAACACGATTTTTATTTATCATACTCTTTTTTTAACTACTTGTAAATGAGAATTTAGAAGGAAGATTCTCGTTTAAATTTATAAAATGTCCTTATTAGATGGAATACATTAAATTCATTCTAAATAAAACTGATTCCTCATTTTTTTTGTGAACGATTTTTTATTTCTGGCAACACACCTGTTGTTCGATACATTTTTTGTTCGTTTTCATTTGCAAATCGGCCAAATACTGAATGAGTTGGTAAAATATTGATAAATGCATCGTCGTCGATTTCATGAACGATCTGATCAAGATCATACATTTCATAGCGGGTGATGACCATCATGATCATATTTCCTTGTTTTTTTGAATAGCCACCGACAGACGGAAGCAATGTCATTCCACGTACCATCCGTTTCGCTAGTTCTTCTGTTACCTCTTCCGGTTTGACGGTCACGATCATCGCTGTTACTTTTTGATGACTCGTATGGATGGCATCAATCACTTGAGTCATTGCATAAATGGAAATAATCGTATACAAGGCACTTTCCCAGTTAAAGAAGAAGCCTGCGATGACTACAATGATCCCATTTAGAATCAGCATGTAATTTCCGACTGTTTTTCCAGTTGTTTGTGAAAGCACAAGAGAGATGATGTCCATTCCCCCAGTTGTAAAGCCCATTTTTAAAGATAACCCTACGCCAAGACCTAATAAAACACCGCCTACTAAGGCATTCATCAAAATATTATCAGTGATCTGTCCGACTGGAAGTAGCATCGTCATCACTGATACGCATACAACGTTCACAAAACTAAGGATCGTTGCTCGTTTTCCTACTTTGAGGAACCCTAATACAAACACAGGGATATTCAAAATAAAAATAAATGTTCCTGTGTCTACCTTGATATGAAACCATTCATATAAAAGCGAGGAAATGATTTGAGCGATCCCATTCATCCCTGCAGAAAAGACATTGGCTGGAATCAAAAAATAATTTAAAGCGACCGCAGCGGTCAATCCGGTTATCAAAATAACCACTATTTTTTTTAATCTTTCATTTTTATGATACGCAGTCATAATTTTGCTCACAAGCACCTCTCCTCTACTTTGTTATTCCAAATGTAAGAATAACAGTTTATCTATTAAAATAAAATACTTCGAACTCAAATGAGAAGAATTTTAGCAAACAAGTAAGAATCTGCCCCATTCCTATGATAAGATAGATGTATAGTAAACTTATACGTATATCAGGAGGGTTCTTATGGCAAAAGATGCTAGCTTCGACATTGTATCAGAAGTCAATACAGAAGAAGTAAAAAATGCGATTCAGCAAACAACAAAAGAATTGACTAATCGATTTGACTTCAAGGATTCTACGATAGAAATCAAATTAGAGAACAGCAATCTAGTTGTCTTGAGCGATGATGATTTCAAAATCGAACAGATCAAAGATGTATTATTTGGTAAGTTGATCAAAAGAAATGTGCCAATCAAAAATATCCATTTTTCCGAATCGGAACACGCGCTAGGTGGCAAAGCTCGTCAAACTGCCGATCTTGTCAACGGAATCGATCGTGAAAACGCGAAAAAAATCACTACAGCTATCAAAAATGAAAAACTGAAAGTAAAAGCACAAATCCAAGAAGATCAGATTAGAGTGACAGGTAAAAACCGTGATGATCTTCAAGCTGTGATTGCTTTATTACGTAAACTTGACTTACCAATCGAGTTGCAATTCACTAACTATCGTTAATGAAAAAAACGAGGCTGACATCTGTCATCCCTCGTTTTTTTGATTTACTGCTTCTTTGGATGACCAAAAACGCTGTATTCCTTCTTCCAATTCTCCAACACTTCGTACTTCTCTTGCTGTTTGCCAATGTTGTGGGAATAAATGTCGATAAGAAAAACGAGCAAATCGTTGATCTGCCAATACCACGATTCCTTGATCCGCCATGCCACGAATCACTCGACCACCAGCTTGCAAGACTTTGTTCATTCCAGGAAGCTGATAAGCGTAAGCAAATCCAAGGTGTTCCTTCTCATCATAATATGATTTGATCAGTTCCTGCTCATGATTCATCTGCGGCAAACCTACACCTACAATCATACTGCCGATCAATCGGTTCCCTCTCAAATCGATTCCTTCTGAAAAAATCCCACCAAGTACACAAAATCCTATCAATGTTTCATCGGGATCTGATTGGAATTTTGCTAAAAATCGTTCGCGTTCTTCTTCATTCATGTCCGTTTCTTGAATCAGCACATCGCTGTCAGGATATTGCTGTTTGAATGCTTCCGCCGCAAGGTCTAAATATTGATAAGAAGGAAAGAAAACGAAATAATTTCCGACCTTTCCATCAGCAAAAGCATGGATTGTCTCAACTAATTGTGCCAGACTTTGTTCCCTTTTTCGATAAGTCGTCTCTAAGTAATTTGCGATGAAAACTTGCTGGTTTCCTTCTGGAAAAGGACTCGGCAGTTTGTAAGCGAGACTTTTTTGTCCGCCCAGTGTTTCCTGATAATAAGATAGGGGTGAAAAACTCGCAGAAAAAAGGATACTGCTTCTTCCTTTATCCAACGACTGCTCAAGAAACAAGCTTGGATCAATACAAAACTCTTTTACTATCAGATCGCGATACGTTTTTTCGACCGTTGTTTCATAGTGATCATCATAAAATTCACTGACCTTCAAAAAATGAAGCAAATCAAAATAATAAGGAAGCAATTGTTCTTGTGATGGATGCTCAGGAAATTCTGCTAGCCATTCTTTGATTTTTTCGCTTAATTGATAACCTGCCTTTACTAAAGATTCAGCCGGTGCTTTTTGATGATGATAATCCCAATGATCTTCTTTTGCTATTTCTCGGATCGAATCAAATTCTTTCAATAGTTTGTTGAAACGACGATGGAGTTTTTTGAATTCCTTTGGTATAGCTTCCTTACTTCGTTTCGTTTTTTCATAAGATAGTTCTGCCGAATACATCTCTCGGGAACGATTCACCAAATTATGTGCCTCATCAATCAAAAACAGATAATCCTCGTTTTTTTCATCTTCAAAAAAACGTCTTAAATAAACAGTGGGATCAAACAAATAATTGTAATCCCCAATGATCACGTCGCACCAGATACTGACATCTAATGATAGTTCGAAAGGACAAAGTGTATGCTTCCTTGCATAAGTTTCGATGACTTCTCGAGTGATCTGATTCTCATGATTCAAAAGATCCCATAATCCTTCGTTGATACGATTGTAATAACCATTGGCATACGGGCACTGATCTGGATTACAGGTCGTCTCATCTAAAAAGCAGATCTTATCTTTAGCCGTCAAAGTGACACTTTTTATTTCAGCTCCAGTATCTTTTAATGCTGTCATGGCATCTTCAGCTACTTGTCTAGTTATTGTTTTGGCCGTTAGATAAAAAATCTTTTCTCCCTCTTCTTCCCCTACAGCTTTCAAAGCGGGGAATAACGTAGAGATTGTTTTTCCAGTTCCGGTAGGTGCTTCTACAAACAATTTCTGTTTCGTACGGATTGTTTTATAAGCAGCTACTGCTAGTTCACGCTGGCCTTTCCTATACTCATCATGGGGGAATTTCAAAGCCATCAAAGAGGCATTGCGTATAGTACGCCAGTTTTCTTGAAAAACAAGCCATTCTTTATAATCTTCAGTCAGTTTTTTAAAAAAAATTTCTAACTGCTCTCTTGTCTGATGTTCGACCTTTCTCGTAATCACTTCTTCTGCCGTCTGAAAGTAAGTCAACTGCAGATTTATTTCTTGTAAATCATGCTCTTGACTATAGATATAGGCGTATACCCTTGCTTGATGAAAGAAAAGTTCCACTTGTTCTGGTTCTAAATCTTCAAATCGTGGTTCGGAGGTTTTGATTTCATCTATATAATAAATACCGTCTCTTTTGAAAATACCGTCTGCACGGCCTTCAACGATCAGGTGATATTCATCTAATGGAACTGTTGTTTTTAAAAAAACTTCTTTTTCATAGTCTTCTCCCGCATCTTTTTGGAGCTTGCGGTGGATTCTTGCTCCTTCTAATGCAGTATGGCTACTTTTTTTACGATTGTCGATACTTCCACGTCGCAAAATAAACTCTACTAAGTGCCGCACAGATATTTTTGACTGTTTGATCATTTCCACCACCTCTTTCTCTCTAAGATTACCTGAAAAAGCCTAGTTTAGCAAAAAGAGCTCTCTTTTCAAGCATAAAAAAAAACACCCTGCTGATTAGGCAGGGATATAGGATATAGAATTTGGATTTTTGGATGGGTCTAATGTAACAAGGACATATTAAAATGCTATGAAAACTTACTTTCCTTCTCTTTAGAATATCCAAATACTTTTCATATAGTCTGATAATTCAGATAAGTAAAGAGAAATAAGTACCTGTTTTTGTTTCCTAGCAATGAATGCGTTATACTAATGGATGAAAGAAGTTTTGGCTATCAAGGAGGAATGCACATGCATATCGAAAGATTAAAAACAGGAATGATTGAAGAAAACTGTTATTTGGTCTACAACGAAGAAGCACTTTTGATCATTGACCCTGGAGAAGATGCGGAACAAATCAAACAAGAAATCAAAAAAACAAACCAACAACCGGTAGCGATTTTACTTACCCATACCCACTATGATCATATTGGTGCAGTAGAACCCTTACGCGCATATTATCAAATCCCGGTGTATGTCAGCCCACTAGAACAAAAATGGCTAGGTGATCCGATTTTGAACCTTTCTGGACTCGGACGACATGATGATATTGCTGATATTATTGTCTCGCCTGCAGAATATGAATTTGAAATGAAAACTTATACTTTAGGAAACATGTCTTTTCGTGTGGTCCCTACTCCAGGGCACTCCATCGGAAGCGTTAGCTTTATTTTTGATGATTTTGTCGTTTCTGGCGACGCCCTATTTAGAGGAAGCATCGGTAGAACCGATCTGTATACAGGAAATTTAGAACAATTACTTCACAGTATTCGGACCCAGCTGTTTGTTTTACCTGATGAATTTGCAGTCTATCCAGGACATGGTGATGCAACAACGATTGAACAGGAAAAAAGGACAAATCCTTTTTTCAATCGTTAAAAATGATTTAGGAGGAGAATAAAATGACAGAAACTACACTTTATATCGTACGGCATGGAAAAACGATGTTCAATACAATCGAACGCGTACAAGGCTGGTGTGATACGCCACTCACAAAACAAGGACAAGAAGGCATCCATTATTTAGGGCGCGGGTTAAAAGATGTCGACTTTTCTTTTGCTTATTCTAGTGACAGTGGTCGGGCGATCGAAACTGCCCGTATTATTCTAGGAGAACATTCTAAGGGAAAAGAAATTCCTTATTTTATCGAGAAACGGATCAGAGAATGGTGCTTCGGGTCTCTTGAAGGCGGCTATGACATGGAAATGTGGGGTGTGATCCCTCGCGTATTGAATTTTAAAACATATGATGAAATGTTCACCACAGAAGTTTCTTTTGAACAAATTGCCAATGCTGTATACAATTTGGATACGGCTGGATGGGCAGAAACTTATGAAACATTACGAGATCGTGTGTGGACAGGATTTGAAGATATCGCCCATCACTGCGAAAAAAACGGCGGCGGAAATGTTTTAGTCGTATCACATGGTTTGACGATTGCCTTCTTGCTTAATCTGATCGATCCTAAACAGCCTGTTCGTGCTGGTCTTTTAAATGGCAGTGTAACAAAGGTTACTTATGCAAACGGTCGATTTTCTATCCTTGGTATCAACGATACGTCTTATATCGAAAACGGGAAAGCACATAGTCGAAACTCGTTTTTATGATGGGATATTTTAATTTTTAACAGAGAATCATAAAAGGCAAAGTCTGAACGAGGGCTTTGTCTTCTTTTTTTCTCTTCGTATTCTTATCTGCTTCATTTCTCAAGTTTTTCTTAATATTAAAAAACAGATTGGGTTTATCAAAAAATAACGGTATACTATAAGATGTATCTTAATTGGGAAGGAAGGAATTTATGTTTTTTGCAAATATTATCAAAGCAGTGATTCTCGGTATTATTGAAGGAATAACGGAATGGCTGCCCATCAGTAGTACTGGTCATCTGATCCTAGCAGATGAATTCATCAAACTGGATGCCAGTTCACAGTTTATGTCGATGTTCAATGTCGTTATCCAATTAGGGGCGATCTTAGCTGTCGTCGTTCTTTATTTTCACAAATTAAACCCCTTTTCTCCAAGTAAATCAACGATAGAAAAAAAAGATACTTGGACACTTTGGTTTAAAGTGATCGTTGCTTGTATACCAGCCATCATCATTGGTTTGCCTTTGGATGATTGGTTAGAAGCAAATTTCCACAAGTTCTTACCCGTTGCCATTGTTTTGATCGTTTACGGTATTGCCTTTATTATTGTCGAAAAACGTAACAAAAACAAAACACCTCGTTGGACTTCGCTGAATGACTTTACGTACCAAGCAGCTCTTCTTGTTGGGTTATTCCAAGTCTTGGCACTTGTTCCCGGAACATCCCGTTCTGGTGCAACGATCCTAGGAGCTATCTTGATTGGCGCTTCGCGTTTTGTCGCTACAGAATTCTCATTTTTCTTAGGGATTCCTGTCATGTTTGGCGCAAGCGGCTTGAAGATCGTCAAATATTTAGCTGAAGGGAACTCATTCAAAATGGAAGAAACTGTTGTTCTTCTTGTAGGAACATTCGTATCTTTTGTGGTTTCTGTCTTAGCTATTAAATTCTTATTAAGTTATTTGAAGAAAAACGACTTTACCGCTTTTGGCTGGTATCGTATTATCCTTGGTATCATTTTAATTGGTTATTGGTTTATCGCAATGTAAGAAAAACCAGAACACTTCTCTTGTATGAGAAATGTTCTGGTTTTTTATTTTCTTTAATGATAATTATTATAAACAATAAAAACTATATAAAGCTTCATAGCCATCTGATAACCATTATCGTTCTCATTTATCTGTTTTTATTATCAATTACATTGTTATTATGCTATCCTTGTTTTGACAAGGAGGACTGATAACGATGACTAATCAGAAAAAAGCTTTTGCAGCAACAATTGGCTGTCTTTTATTTATAATTGCCGGTTTTATTTTCGACCGATTCTCTCTTACCATCACCCCACTTTTTTATATCAGCGCTATTATCATCGGTGGATACAAACAAACATCGGAAGGCTTGAAAGAATTGTGGAATGACCGAACACTGAATGTGGACTTATTGATGGCTTTAGCTACTATCGGTGCCTGTTTGATTGGTAATTACTTTGAGGGAGCAATGTTGACATTCATCTTTTGTTTAAGCGGTGCATTAGAGGAATACACGACCAATAAAAGTCAAAAAGAAATTACCTCTTTGATGAATCTTCAACCACAAAAAGCTCAGTTACTAAAAGAAAACGGACAAATGCAAGAAGTAGATGTTTCGCAATTAAAGGTGGATGACTTGGTGTTCGTCGCTAAAGGAGCGGCTGTTCCGATCGATGGTTGTTTAGAAAGCACACAGGCAACGATCGATGAGTCTGCATTAAGCGGTGAATCTGTACCTGTAGAAAAATATTTAGGAGATGAGATGTTTGCAGGAACGCTGAATCAAGGAAATCCCATTACGATTCGAGTAACAAAAACGAGTGCCGAAACCGTCTTTGCTAAGATTATCCAATTAGTGGAAGAAGCACAGAATACGCCAACTCAAACAGCTTCATTTATCGAACGGATCGAAAACAATTATGTAAAATTGATTTTGCTTGCTGTGCCTCTAATGATCCTTCTCCCCCACTTTTTCTTAGGTTGGAGTTGGGATGAAAGCTTTTATCGAGGAATGGTATTACTAGTCGTGGCTTCTCCTTGTGCGCTTGTCGCATCTGCTACTCCTGCTTCTCTAGCTGCTCTTTCAAATTCTGCAAAAAATGGGATTCTAATCAAAGGCGGGATTCATTTAGAGAAGCTTTCTGAATTAAAAGCGATTGCCTTTGATAAAACAGGAACACTCACTAAAGGAAAACCAGTTGTGACTGACAGCTTTTTCTTTGATGAGAAGGATTTGGCACAACAACTTCTTGTTGCTATGGAACAAAAAACGACACACCCTCTTGCTCATGCGATTTTACAATATTTCGATTGCACAATACCCGAAGCAATCCAATCCCTATCAATAGAAGAAATTACTGGTTTTGGATTACAAACTACCTATTTAGGTGCGCAATGGAAAGTTGGCAAACACGCTTATGATCCTGAGACGATGAGAATCAGCAAAGAGATTGAGGAAATGATCGAACGTTTAGAAAATCAAGGAAAAACTGTAATCTATCTGTCTAAAGATCAACAGTTAATCGCTGTTTTAGGTCTGTTGGATATTCCAAAAGCAAATGCCCAACAGGTGATTTCTTACTTTAAATCCCAAAACATCCATACAAGTATGATAACTGGCGACCATTCTGGCACAGCAAAGGCTATTGCTGAACAAGTAGGGATCGAACATTACTATGCAAGCTGTACTCCGGAAGAAAAAACACAACTAGTCAAAAAAGAAAATGAACTTTACCAAGTAAATGCGATGGTTGGTGATGGAGTCAATGATGCGCCTGCTTTAGCAGCTGCTTCATTAGGTATCGCTATGGGACAAGGAACAGACGCCGCTATGGATATCGCAGACATCGTCTTAATGAAAAATGACTTAGATAAATTTGTCTACAGTCATCGGCTGTCTTTAAAAATGCGGCGGATCATCAAACAAAATATTATTTTTTCGATTCTTGTTATTCTCTTGTTGATTGCTTCTAACTTCCTGCAATTTTTAAATCTACCTCTTGGAGTTGTAGGACACGAAGGAAGCACAATATTGGTTATTCTGAATGGCTTGCGTTTACTAAGACCTTTACCTGCTCTTTCTGATTCTTCAAAAAAATGTAAGTCTTGTCCACTATACAAAGCGCGGCTGTCTTCTGTCAAATAAACGAAGTGTTTTTTATAATTTTATTTATTTTATGAAAAAAACAGCTTATGAATAGGTCTTGAAGGATGAATTCCTACTTTTGCAACTTTCCAAAAAGATGTTATGATTGTTTCGAAGAAAGTGAGGAATATATTTTATGGAAAGTTGGCTTTTTTTAGGAATTATTTTACTTGTAGCAATTTTAGCTAAGAATCAAAGTCTGATGTTAGCGGCAGCTTTTGTGTTGATTATGAAGCTCATACCAACCTCCCGTTCCTTTTTCCCTTGGCTTCAAGGCAAAGGAATCAATATTGGTGTGACGATCATCACTGCAGCTATTCTGATCCCTATCGCAACAGGAGAAATCGGTCTACGTGATTTATTAGAAGCCTTTAAATCCCCTATCGGCTGGGTAGCTGTTTTTTGCGGTGGGCTAGTGGCTGTCTTATCTTCCAAGGGCGTAGGATTGATTGCTTCTGATCCGCAAATCACTGTTGCGCTTGTTTTTGGCACGATTTTAGGTGTTGTCTTCTTAAGAGGAATCGCCGCCGGACCAGTCATTGCTTCTGGCATTACTTATTGTATCTTACAAGTATTTGCTTTAGGAAAATAGATCAAATTTTGCCTATTTTTAGGAGATTCTTAATACCCCCAATTTACTGATCCGTGATATACTGACAACGAGGTGATACAATGTTCGAAAAATTGAAGTATTTCATAGGAACAATTGGCTGGTTTCTTTTAGCGGTACTTTTGATTCTGGGCTTAGCTTATCTTTTATTTCCTGATTTGATACAAAATGTGTTAGATACTGCTTTTTGATTGACCTATTAGAATGATATAGGGATGCTCCTGCGATGCAGGAGCTTTTTTTAAACAAGGAGCGAGCGAATGAGATTCCCTATTGAAATCGATGCACTTTTTTCTTTTTGGCTCTTCTCCTCTTTTTTGTTATACTAGATTACAGTGGACAAAAGAAGGAATGATTGCATCCGCTTTAACGAATATCAAAATGGAAGAAACAGTACCTGTTTTCAGGTTACTTTGGAAAGAAAGGAAGACGCTTGTGGAAACTTTTGAAGGTCTTTTAATTGATACGTATGTTTTACAAGAACAGCCAATGATGCTGACTGGAATCAACTTGCAGCTTGAGGACCGTGTGATCAATGGACTGCTTAAAGATCGCTATTTGGCAAAGTACATCTTACGTTTGCCACTAAATAAATATGTACTGGAAGTAAGTGGCAAATGGAACCGTCGAAATCAGTTAGTCATTAAAAAAATGTTGATAAAAAATATTGATGAATATATTAAAATAATCGGTACACCAGAATAACCTTTACCGATCAAAGGTGACTGGTTATAAAATAACTGCAGTTTCTTAATAGAAAAACAAAGAACAATAGGGAATCGTATCCCTTTTCAAAAAAAACTTTGCAAACGGTTCTCTTTGTTATATAATGACTTAGTACCAAACATTCCCATTCAATCTTTGTTTAAATAGATAAATAAAAATCTAGTTTGGTTTGACGCTATTGCCTCCCACAATAGCGTCTTTTTGATTTTTTCAGCTTGATTTATCTGTTCTTACTGATAAAAAAGTTTAAATAAAAGACTGTTAAGGAAAAAAACTTGTCATGTTCATATTGCAAAGCGCGCTGCCTTTAGGTATAATAATGAATGTTGAATTATGCGGTCACACGCGTAAGAACTTAAGTTATCGGAGGTGAAACTAATGCCAAACATTGAATCTGCAATCAAACGTGTTCGTACAAGCGAAAACGCTAATGTGAAAAATTCATCTCAAACAAGCGCTATGCGTACTGCAATCAAAAAATTTGAAGATGCTGTAGCTTCAGGTGCTGACAACGTAGATGCGTTATATAAAGAAGCTGTTAAAGCTATTGATATGGCTGAATCAAAAGGTCTAATCCACAAAAACAAAGCTAACCGCGACAAATCTCGTTTAAGCAAAAAAATCGCTAAGTAAAAGAATCGGCTTCGGCCGGTTTTTTTATTTGTCAAAAAAACCAAAAGCATCCGGTATTCTTGCATGCTTTTGGCTTCTTCTTTCTTCCTATCGATTTCTCAACAACTGCCCTGTGCGCAAAACGAAAAGTTGAAAACTTAATTCTTTTTCGATTTGCCCCGTTTTGATTTGATAATCCATTTCGACTAATTGATCAAATAATTGTACTAGCAACTGTTCATCGAATTTCCTTACTTCTTGCATGGCAAGTTTTACACGGTAAGGATGGATTTTTAATGTTTCTGCAATATTGGCCTGCTGATAGCCAATCTTTACAAGAAATTTTGTCTGTAAAAACAAACGTAATTGAGAAAGTAAAATCGCATTGATTTTGATTGTTTCCTCCCCTTGCATGACTAAATCTTCATATAAACGCAAGGCTTGTTCTGTCTTCCCTTTTAAAATATATTGGGTCATGTCAAAAATATTATGTTCCAATGTTTTAGGAACTAATTGTTCTACTTCTCGAACAGTGATCTGCTGTTGATTTTGTCCATAAAGAATTAATTTCTGTAACTCTCTCATCATTTTGGATAAATCTAAGTCAGTCAACCGCAAGAATAAATCAATGGCGTTGCGTTCCATTTTGATGGAGGAGTTCTCTAAGGTATTCATCAGATATTGACGTACTTCTTTTTCATTCAACTGTTGGACGTTGATGATGGTTGCTGTTTTTTTCAATTGTTTCGTTACTTTTTTCCGTTCATCCAACTTTTCATATGGTGCAAAAAATACTAATACAGTCGATTCTAGTGGTTCTTTCAAATAAGCTGTCAGTAAATCAGTATTTTGTTCGATCCCATTGTTTACTTTCTCACCTGTTAAAAAATATGGGTTCTCCACAAATACTAATCGTTGATCTCCGAAAAACGGCAATGTCTCTGCTTCAGCCACTACCTCCTCTAAACTTGCATTTTCCATATCAAAACTTAAAAAATTTAAATCATCTTCGCCCTCTAATTTGATTTTTTTAACTATTTCTGCCCGAACTTGATCTTGGAGAAACTTTTCTGTTCCTAAGATCAAGTAACAAGATGCAAGTTTTTCTTTACGTATTTTTTGTAACTCTGCTTGTATACTCAAATTACTCACCACTTTCAAAATTATCCTACCATGAGAAGATGAGAATTACTAGTCTATCATTGTTTCCACTAGACCATGAGGATGAAAAACTGGATGCCAGCGATAGGTGATCATTCCTTGCTGATCGGTTCGCCATGTTCTTATCTGATTTTCTTCTAGTGCCTCCAATACTTCGCTGTGAGGGTGACCATAACGATTATTTACTCCGCAGGATATAATTCCATGTTTCGCTTCAATACGGGAAAGAAAATCCGTATTACTTGATGTGCGGCTACCGTGGTGACCTAATTTGACTACGTCGGCTTTCAAATTAGGATAAATAGAAAGCAACTGTTCTTCCATCGCTTGATTCAAATCACCTAAAAACAAAAAACGGCTATTGTTATATTCCGTCCATAAACCAATTGAATCTTCATTTCTTCCTTCTCCCTTTTCAAAAGGGGTCAATACATAAAGATCATAATAGCCTTTGATCCTGTCGCCATGTTTGACTTCAATGATTTTAGTGCCATTTTTTTGAGCTTCTGTTAAATGCCTTCGCAACGGTTCATTTCGTCCAGCGCCCCAGCCAATATAAATTTTTTTGATGGTGAAATGCTGAGATAATGTGGACAATTCTCCCACATGATCCGTATCGTCGTGTGTCAAGATGAGTTTATCGATCACACTTATTCCCTGTCCTTTTAGGTATGGAACGATATTCCTTTCAGCAGGAGGTCGTGCAATACCTTGCGCCCACTTTTCCCTTTCAAAGTGTAACTTCCCCCCCGTATCAATCAAAATCGTTTCTTTTCGAAAAGGACTTTGCAAAAAGATACTATCTCCTTGACCAACATCGATAAAAGCGATCGTTGAAGAAAAACGTAAAAATGGCAAAGTCAATAGCATCAAAGAAAACAGACCAACATAAAACAAGAGTTTCATCGGCTGCTCGTTCAATCTATCCATACAAATCAGTAATCCGAAAATATATACCCCTGATAGCACAAGAGGTAGACGCCCTATAACAAGAGTCGATCCTGAAAACGAATCGATCATTCGTTCAAACAAGATCAGTCCCTCTTCTATCAGCAAAAGTAAGGTTCTCGGCAACCAGCGATTGAAAAGCGTCAGAAAGAACACACTAGGAAGAAAAAGAAACTTGAATACTGGTGCAACCAGTAATGTAAAAAGACTGCCTAAAAGAGGCCACTCATAAAAATGCCATACAATCAACGGCATCGTGATCATGGTAAATAGGACATGAGAAGCCGTTTTTTTCATCCAATCTCCATCAAAAGAAATCAGGATAAACAAAAAACTCATGAAAAAACTAAGCTGCCCGCCCGCATGAAAAAGAAATCGAGGATCAAATAGCAAAAGAAGCCAAAAGACAACCGCAAATAAGTCCATAGAGGAGTAACGTTTATTCAATAATTTGACTAGCAACCGCAATAAAAACAACAGACTAGCACGCAAGACAGAAATAGAACTGCCTGCAAGAGAAACATAACAGATAGTTAGCAGACTCAACGGAATGATGCTGACGTGCAGTGGCCATCCGATACGTCGAAACAAATAATACAGCCACCCTAAATAAAATTGGATGTGTAATCCCAATAGGCTGAATAGATGCAGCAAACCACTCTCCCTAAAAATTTCTTCTGATTCTCTGAAACCTGAATCTTTATAGCCCCATAATAAAGAATTGATATATACACTTGTTTTTTGCGGAAATTCAGATTGGACAAAAGAAATAAAAGCACCTCTTTTTCTCTGGAGCCAATTTCGCCAATGATTTTGTATAGTGATTTTTTCGACCCTTTGAATTTGGAATCGACCAGAGATTCTATGGTTCCTGAAGTAAGCTTCTTGGTCAAAAGTATAAGGATTTCGCTTTTTTTCGGGAGAAATAAACTCGCCTTCAGCTGTCAATTCTATCCCCTTCCCTCGGAATCCAAGCCAAGTTTTCAATTCCTCTTCGGTGTTTACTTGATAAGAAAGCTGTACCTTCTGTTTACTCTCTGACAATCTTCCTTCCATTGTCAAAAAACTGCCATTCGCACGAATCGTATCTGTAGATAAAGTCACTTGCGTAGCTGTTTCTTTTTCCTCTAAAAATGAATATTCTTGTAGCTTATAAGAAACGGATACCATTATGCTACCCACAATACAGAAGTACGCGATAAAACGTCCTTCTTTTAGCGAAAACCACAAAAAAATTCCGGCAAGAAACAAACGATAAATCCAATTGTCCGTATCATACAACAAACAAATAATCATCGACGTAATTGCCGGAAAAATCAACCGATTTCGAACATGCCTTTCTAAAACGCTAGACATGTTTTCCTGTTAATTCATTTTGAAGTTTTGAAAAATGCTGCGAGTCTAAAGCAACTTGGTGTACAGATATGCCTAATTGTTCAATCAACGCTTGAGCATACGGATCATTTCGATAGTCATGGAGATAATTGATTCCTTTAACACCAGCTTGCAGCAAAGCTTTTGTACAAGCTAAACATGGAAAATGCGTGACATAGATTTCCGAACCTTCCGTCGGGATACCGAGTTTCGCGCACTGTAGCAGCGCGTTCATCTCTGCATGGATCGTTCGCAAACAGTGTCCATCTACAATATAGCAGCCTTCATCTATGCAGTGGACATCTCCACTGACTGCTCCATTATAGCCGCCAGCAATGATCCGTTTTTCCCTAACAAGTGTCGCTCCTACTTCTAAACGTGTACACGTGCTGCGTAAAGATAACAATACCGCCTGAGCCATAAAATACTGGTCCCAGGGAATGCGTTTGTTTTGAGTCTTATCAGTAATTTTTTCTTTGTTCGTATCGCATGGTTTTGAAGATTTTTCTAACATGGTTACATTCCTCCGTTTTTTCAAGTTGGTCAAAAAAGCACTCCATTGCTTAAACAAAATATTCTTTAAATATACCGAATCATCATGTCTGACAAAAGAGCATATGCTTCACTGCCGAAATGAAGTCCGTCATCCATTAGCCTCCATTTATTGCTCTTTTCAGTTGGTTCTGAATCATTCTATTTAATTGTAACGAAGTTTTTTAGTTTTTCAACTGTCTTTTCACCGATACCAGAGATCTCCTGCAAGTCTTCCACTTTCTGGAATGATCCGTTTTCTTCTCTAAATCGAATGATTTCTTGCGCCTTGACTGATCCGATCCCAGGAATCTGCTGGAGTTCTGAGGGACTGGCTGTATTGATATTTATTTTTGAAGGCTCGGTATCTGCTGTAGACTGTTTTCCTTCGGGGGATGCTGACTGATTAAGATGTTCCGGCAGCTCTTCACCTACAGCAGGGATATATAGGACTTGCTGATCTTCTATCTTCGCAGAAAAGTTGATTCGATCGCTATCCGCTTCTTCTAATAATCCTCCTGCGCGCTTTAGTACATCATAGACCCGTTCTTCTGAAGAAAATGAATAGATACCAGGCTCCTTCACACTTCCTTTGATATCGGTATACATAACCTTTGGACGAGCATCCTCTTCTACAGTATTTCCTTCAGGCAATTGATTTTCTTCACTGGAACTAAATGGAGAAAGTATTTCTTTTGCAGCGATTTCTTCTGGTTCTCTATGAAATAACAGATTTGACAATAAAAAACCACTGACTATACAAAAAATAAGAACTACCGTAGACATAAAAACGATTAACTTAGGGGAGGTGAGTATTTTCTTGTTGATTTTTTCTATCATTATTTCTTTTTACAAAGAATGATCAGTAAAAACCATTCATTTCTCCTTTCATTTGAAATCGAAGAAACAATGTGCTCTGACAAAATCGTCCCTTCAACATCTAATTACGTCAATTTTTTCTTTTTTTTTAGCAGAAAGATATTTTGACGAAAAAAAAGGATTGTGACAGAAAATATGTCACAATCCCTTATTCAAAATAAATAGTAGTCAATTAGCTCAAAAGCTTGCATCTGCAGTAAATAAATCCAAACAAAAGAGGAGAAGCTGTTTTTGCGTAGCTATTCTTATTACTTGATACAGAGTAGCTTTTTCACAATTTTTTTAGTTGGTTCATTTCATTTTCTCTAGATAGTCAAGCGCATCTTGTACTGTTTTTACTGGTACGATTTTCATAGAGGAATTCAATTTTTTGGCAGCGGCTTTTGCTTCTTCATAGTTGGTTTTTATTTCAGGATATTCTTTCTTAACATCGTCTGAGATCGTATCATCTGGTGCAAAGAAAATCTCTACACCGGCTTTATCCGCGCTTGCTACTTTTTTATCGATTCCTCCGATTCGGCCGACTTCTCCTTCGCTGTTGATCGTTCCAGTTCCGGCAATTTGCTTACCATGTCGCAAATTTTTACCAGTGACCTGTTCATAGATTTCTAAAGTGAACATCAATCCTGCTGACGGCCCACCAATAGAGCCAGAATTAATGCGAACATCTGTATCTGATTCGATCTCTGTATGATCAGTAAGTGTGATGCCTATTCCTGCCTTTTTATCTGTTGGCAACTCAATCAGATCACCAGAAGCTGTTTTTTCTTCACCATTATGCAAATAACTGATTTCGATTGTTTGTCCAACTTTTTGGCTTTTTACATAATCCATAAATGCTTCTGTACTTTGAAAGCTTTTGCCGTCTACTTTTGTTACTGTATCTCCTACTGAAAGCTTGCCAAAAAAGTTCGATGTCTTCTCTACGCTCATGACATATACGCCTTTGAATTCCATTTTATAAGGCTTGCCTGCAAGCTTCAACGCTTGTTCGATTGCTGCGTTTTGGGAAGAATCCATATAATACTGTTGCATTTGATTATATTCTTCATTTGTTGCCCCACCAGTCAATTCTTCTTTACTAATCAATTCTTCAAAGGGGGCTAGTTTAGCCTTTAGAGCCAAAAATCCGGTAGCTTGCCTGATACCGACGGATGTAAGAGAGAAAGAGCCAGAACCTTTGTCTTCTTTGTCATTGACTGTAATTAATTCTTTCAGATCAATCGTTGCTCCTGGTGATTCCACATAATATGGCAGAGGAACTACTACAAATCCGATGATCAACATTCCAAATATGATAATCAGTACTGTTTTGAACCATTGTTTAGCTTTCATTTGATTCACGCTTTCCAGCTAGAGCTTCGTTGATAACTGGCGGTAAATAACTGCTCACGTCTCCACCAAAGTGCAGTACTTCTTTTAAAATACTGGAACTGACATGGCTATATTCTGGTTTTGCCAATAAGAACACCGTTTCCAATTCCTCGTTTAGATGATGGTTCATCTGAGCGATTTCTCGTTCATATTCGAAGTCTTTGATACTCCGTATTCCTCTGACCAAGGCATCCGCGCCGATTTCTTTTGCCGTTTCCACTGTCAATTGATTTTCCTGATGTATGACTTTTACATTAGGAAGATGTGCCACAGCTTTTGCAATCAATGTCATTCTTTCTTCTGGAGGAAACAAACTGTTCTTTGAAGTATTGATAAAAACACCAATTACCACCTCATCGAATAATTTAGCCGCACGCTCCACTGTATCTAAGTGTCCTTTTGTAAAAGGATCAAAACTTCCTGGGAATAATGCACGTTTCATCATTTTCCCTCTTTTCTATAGATAGTCACAGCTGTTATGCCATAAATCTGTTTTCTTATTTGATGAAATCCAGCCACAGATTCTGGCAATTCGACTGTTTTATCCGTTTCGCATACGATAACTGCGGTTTTAGAAAAAAGTCCCAGTTCTTCCATTTTATGGATTTGATCAATGATTTTTTGTTTTGCATACGGCGGATCAAGAAACAAGTAATCAAATTGTTGTTTCTCTGTTGCTAGCCGTTCGATTGCTTTGTCCGCATCAAGTTTTATTGTGGTAAACTTCTCTGGTTCTTTCGTAATCTCGATGTTTTCTTTAATGATTTTTAGCGCTTGGTAATTTTTGTCTACGCATACTGCATGACTACAGCCTCTGGATACGGCTTCGATAGCTAAACCTCCGCTTCCTGCAAACAGATCCAATACTGTCTCTCCATCAAAATAGGGTCCAATCATATTGAATATGGATTCTTTTACTTTATCTGTAGTTGGTCTGGTATTCGCCCCTGCTAAACTTTTTAAGCGGCGTCCGCCATAATTTCCTGATATTATCCGCATCTACTCACTCCTTAGAAATGGTACTGGTACTAGTATACCAAAAAAAAGACAAAAAAATACTTGGACAATGATCAATTTTTGATAGTTGTCCAAGTTATTTTTCTATTAAAAAACTGCTCATAAGAGATTTTTAAAGATGTTCAGCTAATCGGATTTCTGTATTCAGCTCTTCGATTTCGAAACCTTCTTCTTTTAATACCGTTTTATTACCTATTTTATCAGCAAAATTCATTTCGATATCTGGTCGGTAAGAACGTTCTACGTTTCGAACAAAATGTAATTTACGGATTCGTTCTTCTGTCTCTTCAAATGTCTCTTCATTCAAGTAAAGAACGACATATTTCATTTTTCTTGAGACATAATGCAACAAGCCGAACTTTTTTAGATTCTTTAATTGTTTTAAGCTGTAGACCCATACGATCAGCCCGCGTCGTTTTATTATTTCAAATTCACTATTGTCAACTTGCATGACAATTCCCTCCGCATCCAAAGTGTTTTTTCGTTTCAAAGAACGGACTACCTGCATCTATCTTGATTTCATTAGAAACTTCTTCAGCAAGTGCTTGGACAATTTGATCCAACAGACTTTGTAACTGTGTTTCACTATACCTAAAAGCTGCGACATGCTCATTCAGATCAAGCTGTCTTTTTGCTTTTCGAAGAGCACGTTTTTTTTCACGGTAATCAGGTGCATATTCACCGTATGCCGCTACATTTTCAAACACCTTTTTCTGCGACAGGAACGCTTCTTTTAATTGGCAGACTTCTGCAGATGCTTTCATTGATTGTTTATGTTTGAAATAAGAAGCCATCGTTTTACTCTTTTTTATCATTTCAGCGACTCGGAGGCATTGATCCTCCAGTTGAAACAGCTCTTCATTAACGATCACTGCTATCACTACTTTCTCCGTTTTCTTCTTGCAATAAGACTAACATATTTTCTTTAGAAAAAGCAATGCCTAATGAATCCGTTCCCGGATCCATAAAGCGGTCATGATTATATGGATCGCTGTACCAATATAAAAACGAAAAAGTAGCGTCGATTGCTGGATGAATAAACAGTCCACTAGTATTTTCTAATTTCTGTTTACTGATTAACTTCTCCAATTCATCATTCGTCAAGGAAAATTTCGTTATCGTTTGTCCACTACCTAGCGATTTTTGCCAATCAGCCATACGTTCGTCTGACAAGATTTCTTCAGGCTTTGTCAAGAAATCATGTAGCAGCAGCCGACTGTGGTTTTGAAAGGCAAGTGGTTGGTTGTATATAGGAAGTTCGTCTTCTCTTCTAAGCATGTTTAGTAAAGTCGTACTTTTTCGTTCTTTACCGCGATTGATCGATTCCCAGTCAGCCGATTTATCTGCTTCATAATGTGGGAGACCTTCACCAAACACTTGATACGGTAAAAGTTTCAAAAGACTATCTTTATCTAAATATACAACTGAAAACAGACCGTTAGTTGTTTGATCAAAAAACAAAATAGCAAAAGTGTCGTTATCAAAAGCAATCAGTGGACGATAATTCATATCCTCTTCCATCAGTTCGATTCCAACTTCTGTGTCATGATACTCAAAAGTGAAATTAGTATAGATAGTCGTGAGCTTTGTTAGGTCCTGCATCGTCATCCCTAAATAAAACGGCGTGATATCAGCAGGTCCTGTTTGCAGTACTTTAACAGTTGTGACCATGCTATCTTGGACATTCACTTCAAAAGTGAGATGACTGGCTTTGTTTTCATAATATCTTGTTTCAAAACCAAACCCACTAGTTAATCGATCATAGGATGGTCCAAAATCTTTTTCTAGCTGTTCGATCGGTTTTCCAATATAAGTAGAAAAACCAGTTGCTTTAAGCTCCTGGTATTTCCACGTTGTCATTTGATTTGAGAGTTGTTGATCAGAGTTTTCCTTCACTTCAAGTTTTGGCGGGAACAAGACTGGTTCCATATAGAATGCCGCAATAACTAATAGCAGAATCAGCCAAAACAAACCCAGTCTTTTCATATTTCCCCACCTTTCACTTATTATTTTTCAGTCACTTCAATCAAAAGGTCGCCAGATGAAATCGTGTCTCCTGAAGATACATATACATGTGCGACTTCTCCGTCAAAACGTGCTTCGATGGCTGTTTCCATTTTCATTGCTTCAGTAATCATCAACGTGTCGCCTTTTTTGACGTTATCCCCTTTTTTCACTAATACATCAAGCACAGAACCAGACATCGTTGCTCCGATTTGTTCTCGATTTGTTGGTTCAGCTTTCAATCGAGTTTGGACCGTACTGATGATTGAATTATCTTTGATAGTGATTTCACGTCTTTGCCCATTCAAATTGAAGAACAGTACGCGATTTCCTTCGATATCGGGTTCTCCGATTTCATCTAAACGAATGATAAGCGTTTTTCCACGTTCGATTTGTACATTGATTGTTTCACCTAAACGTATCCCTTGGAAGAATGTTGGTGTATCCAGTAATGTAACATCGCCAAATTGATTGTACGCTTTTTGATAGTCCAAAAAGACTTGCGGATACATCAAATAACTTAATACTTCGTCTTGTTTTGGTTCATAGCCGATTTTTTCTGCCAATTCTTTTTTCACTTCGTTGAAATCGACTGATTTCGCCAACAGACCTGGACGTTCACTCAACGCGGGTCTGCCCTTAAGAATGATCTTTTGCAGTTTTTCAGGAAATCCGCCGACTGGTTGCCCTAGTTCTCCTTGGAAGAAAGTTACTACAGATTCAGGGAAACTTAGTGTTTCGCCTTTTTCATAGATGTCTTCTTCTGTGAGATCATTTTGGACCATGAATAGTGCCATATCTCCTACGACTTTAGATGATGGAGTTACTTTAACGATATCGCCAAACATCAAATTGACAGTATGGTACATTTGTTTGATTTCATCCCAGCGATGACCTAGTCCGACAGCTTTTGCCTGCTGCTGCAGATTCGAATACTGTCCTCCTGGCATCTCATGCATATATACTTCTGTTTCAGGAGCATTCAAGCCATTTTCAAATGGTTTGTAATACATACGCACATCTTCCCAATAATGGTTCAATTTCTGTGCATTTTCAATTGTGATTTCTGGCAGCCGTGGCCCATTGACCAGCGCATAATACAAGCTGCTCATGCTAGGCTGACTCGTGTTCCCACTCATTGCACTCATTGCTACGTCAACGATATCTACTCCTGCTTTTGAAGCAGCGGAATAAGTGATAATCCCGTTTCCACTAGTATCATGAGTATGCAGATGGATTGGCAGATCCGTCGTTTCTTTCAATTCACTAATCAAGCGATAAGCTGCTTGCGGTTTAAGCAATCCAGCCATATCTTTGATTGCAATGATATGCGCACCCAGTTGTTCTAGTTCTTTTGCCATGTCTTTATAATACTGAACATTGTATTTTGCTCGGCTTGGATCGTTGATATCGCCGGTATAGCAGATAGCTGCCTCTGCGATTTTACCAGTATCCCGTACAGCTTGGATACTTTTTTCCATTTGAGGAGTCCAGTTCAGACTATCAAAGATTCGGAAAACATCAATCCCTTGTGCTGCTGCTTCTTTGACAAATTCCACCAGTACATTGTCAGGATAATTAGAATACCCAACGGCATTTGATCCCCTGAAAAGCATTTGCAGCAATGTATTAGGCATTAAAGAACGGATTTTTCTCAATCGTTGCCAAGGATCTTCATTCAAAAAGCGGTAAGCCACATCAAATGTTGCTCCCCCCCACATCTCACTTGAAAAGAGTTCAGGAAGACCTTCTCCCGTTAAGCGTGCAATCTGCTTGAAATCCTTTGTCCGAACACGAGTTGCTAGCAGACTTTGATGGGCGTCTCTAAATGTCGTATCCGTCAACAATAAATTTTCCTGTCCTTTGATCCATTCGACCAAAGCATCGGCACCATTTGCATCTAATACGTTCTTAGCCGTTACGTAATCAGTTCTTGTGATTAGATCTTTAGGCATACGTGGTTCTTCATAAAATGGTTTTTCGCCACTTTCGATACCTGGAAAACCATTGACAGTAATTTCACCGATATATTTCATCGTTTTATTTCCGCGGTCTCGTAGTCGAGGAAATTCAAATAATGTTGTTGTACTATCGATAAAAGTTGTTTTTGCATTTCCTGATTGGAATTCAGGATGTGTGATGACATTTAGCATAAATGGAATATTTGTTTTTACTCCACGGATCCTGAATTCTTTCAAGCAACGTTCCATTTTCTGAATGGCTGTTTCAAAAGTAGCGCCATGCGTACATACTTTTACTAACAATGAATCAAAATACGGCGTCACCACATAGCCAGCGTAAGCATTCCCTACATCCAGACGTACGCCAAATCCGCCAGGTGAACGATACGTATCGATTTTTCCTGTGTCTGGTAAAAAGTTATTCAACGGGTCTTCCGTAGTGATTCGGCATTGAATAGCTGACCCATTCAATTTGATTTCTTCTTGCTGAGGCAATCCGATTTCTTTATGCAAATCTAGCCCTTGGGCAATCAATAGTTGCGTTGTCACGATATCAATATCTGTAATCATTTCTGTGATCGTATGTTCCACTTGGACGCGAGGATTGACTTCGATAAAGTAAAAATCATCTCCTTCAACAAGAAATTCTACCGTACCCGCATTGACATAACCAACATGTTTCATCAATTGGACAGCTGCCTGACAAATTTTTTGACGTTGCTGTTCGTTCATAGAGACACAAGGCGCTACTTCTACTACTTTTTGGTGGCGACGCTGAACAGAACAGTCTCTTTCGAAAAGATGGATGACGTTTCCATGTGTGTCACCAAGAATCTGTACTTCGATATGCTTAGGATTGGCGATGTATTTTTCAACATACACTTCATCGCTACCAAAGGCAGCTTTTGCTTCGCTTTTTGCACGTTCGTAACCTTCTCTTGCACTCTTTTCATCATGAGCCACACGCATTCCGCGACCTCCGCCGCCTAGAGCTGCCTTGATCATAATCGGATAACCGAATCGTTCAGCAAATTCCAATGCATCGTCTACAGAAGCGATTGGACCATCTGTACCTGGAATTGAGGCAATTCCTGCTTCGATGGCTGCAGCTTTTGCTTTGATTTTATCTCCAAAAATATCCAAATGATGCAGTTTGGGTCCAACAAAAGTGATGCCCTCTTCCTCGCACCGTTGCGCAAAATTCAAGTTTTCCGATAAAAGACCATAACCAGGATGAATGGCATCAGCCCCGCATTCTTTCGCGATCGAGATGATTCCTTCAATATCTAGGTACGCATCAATCGGTTTTTTTCCTTGTCCTACTAAATATGCTTCGTCCGCTTTAAAACGGTGTACGGAATATTCATCTTCTTCTGCATAGATTCCAACAGTTTTAATTCCTAATTCTGTACAAGCACGAAATACACGTACAGCGATTTCACCCCTGTTAGCAACTAAAACTTTTTTCATCGAACCACTCCTACATCTTTTTTTATTATAAACCTAAGCTCTTGCGTTTTTCATCCGCACTAATGTTAAGGACAAAGCCGACACAGATCGAAAGCATCAGCAAACTGGATCCTCCTTGACTTAAGAATGGGAATGTAATCCCTGTCAGAGGAATGACACCAGTGATTCCTCCCAGATTGACAAACACTTGGATCAAAAACATTGCGCCGATCCCAATGCACAAAAGCGAATTGAACGGATCTCTTGAACGAATCCCTACAAGAATAATGCGCACGATCATAAAGAATAGCAACGCTAATATCAAAATCCCCATAATCACTCCGAGCTCTTCCACTACGATTGCATAGATAAAATCGGTTTGTGCTTCTTGTAAAAATCCCTTTTTCTGGATACTGTTACCTAACCCTCTGCCAAATAACCCGCCATTGAACATGGCATAGTAGCCGTTAACTAATTGATGGCCTTTATTTAATTCATCCGAGAAAGGATTTTGGTAAATAGCAAAGCGATTATAGATATACTGTAAACGCCCAGGCAAGATTTTTCCGTTTGTAATATTGATTAGCCAGATCGTAAAAGTACTTAAACAAAAACCGCCTACTCCTACAATCAAAGTATACACATAATTGACTCCGCTGGCTAAAAGCAGAACCAAAATAATCAAAAAGATAACTGCCGCATTCCCAAAATCGGGAAGGATAGCGACCAAAGCAGTCAGTCCGATAACCATTGCAAGTGGACGTTTTACAGTCCCTAGGAAATCTTTTTGTACACTGTTTTGCCTTTTTGATAAAGTCAGAGACAGATACCAGATAGAAATAATCTTTAGGTATTCGGCAGGTTGGATCGAAAATCCTGCAATTTGAAGCCAACCTTTTGCACCATTGATTTCTTTACCGAAAAACACAACGATTAGCAGCAAAATCGTCAAAACTGCGATGGCTGCCATGATTAAACGCTGGTTTTTCAAAACATCTGTTTTCATTTTGTAGAGTAGTGCGATAGCAATCAAGCTGAGCACCCAAAAAATACTTTGGTTAATGACTGATGCGGACGGATTTTGTCCGTTTTCTAATAATAGATACGACGTAGAACTATATACCATGATCAAACCCAAAACACATAAAATCAAATAGGGAATCAAGATACTATAGTCTAATAGATGCCTTTTTTTTACTTTCTTAGGCAAGTCTATTCCTCCTTGCCAACTTCTTTTTTATCATAATTTTCTTGGTAAACCTCACTGTATAACTGATTCAATTCTCGTTCCAGCTCACTTAACATCAGCTGCCCCTCGTTTTTTTCGATTACTCCTATACGAACAGCAAACCCGACTTGCTGGGAGAAACCGTACATCTGTGTATCTACCACTTCTTCGAAGGCTTTGCATTGCGAGATACAGAGACTGTTATTTTGGTTTCGGATTAATCGTTTGATCCGTTCTGCTTCATCATTTAATACTTGGATCGCAAGTTTTTTCGACAAAGAATCCATCTGTGCTTACCTCCCGTTCTAATTCCTCAATTATAACATATTTCATTTTCATAGGGAGCAAAAAAACAGATTTAACCAGTTGTTTTTATTCATTTTTACGTAATGGTCCTTCTTGCTTATCCAGAACATTAGGATCCATATTTTTTATCCGAGATAAAAAGGCTTCTCCGTATTTATCAAGCTTGCTTTGACCAACTCCCTTTATCTGAAGCATCTCCAGTCTGCTTGATGGACGTATTCGGCTCATTTCTTTCAAGGTGGAATCTGAAAATACGACATACGGGGGAACGCCTGCTTCTGATGCTAGATCCGTTCGAAGTTCCCGCAAAACTTCAAATAGTGTATCGGTCTCTTCATCCGACAGCTGCTGGACTTTCTTGGGTTCCTTTCGATAAACAGCTTCTTGTCCTTTTAATACTTGGATCCCTCTTTCTGTTACTTTCAAGATAGGATATTCTCCATCAACGGTCAGAAGATAGCCATTCGATATCAAATATTCAATCAACTGCATCGTTTCTTTTTGCGATTGATTTTTCATCAGTCCATAGGTAGATAAACGTTCAAACCCTAAGGCTCGCAGCTTTTGTTCTTTCGATCCTGCTAAGACTTTCATTAGCATCTGCTTGCCATAATTCTCCCCCATACGTTTCAAACAAGAAAGGACCATCTGTGCTTGTGTCGTTACTTCTACTATTTCTCTATCATCTAAACAGTTACCACAACGATTGCACGGACTGCTTGTCTCGCCAAAATAGTTTAGGATGTATTGCTGAAGACAGGATTCTATATACGCGTATTCTGTCATCGCTTTTAATTTTTCATATTCTTTTTGCTTTTGCTCCTCTTCTCTTTGGGACTGCTGGATAAAAAACTTTTGGACCTGAGTATCTTGAGGAGCGAAAAGCAGGATGGCTTCACTGGAAAGACCATCTCTTCCCGCACGACCAGCTTCCTGATAGTATGCTTCTAGAGAGCCAGGGATTTGATAATGGATAACAAAACGGACATTGCTTTTATTTATGCCCATGCCGAATGCATTGGTCGCTGCGATTAGCTGTAAGCGATCGTATAAAAAGGCCTCTTGCATTGCCGTTCGTTCATTCTCATTTAGGCCACCATGATATCTGCCTATAGAAAATCCAAATTTTTTAAGCAAATGATAGATTCGGTCTACTTCTTTTCTCGTCGCTGCATAAATAATACCAGATTGATTTTTGTTAATTTTCAAATACTCGACTAGATACTGTTCTTTTTTTTGGTCTTTCACTACTTGAAAGCGGAGATTTTCCCGTTCAAAACCAGTCTGGATGTGATTGCCGTCAGGGATTTTTAAAAGTCGTTTTATGTCAGCGGCTACTTGTATAGTTGCTGTAGCTGTCAGTGCAACAATAACAGGTCGATTTGGCAGTTGATTTAGCTGTTTCGCCATTTGTAAATAACTTGGACGGAAATCATGCCCCCACTGAGAGATACAATGCGCCTCGTCAATGGCAATCATACAGACGTTCCATCGATTCATCGCTTGAATGAAATCCGGCATGATAAAACGTTCTGGAGCAATATAAAGTAAACGATACTGCTGCCTATCGATTTCTTGGAAGCGCCTAGCTGTTTCGTAACCATCTAACGAGCTATTGATAAAAGTGGCGGGTATACCTAATTGATTTGCTGCATCCACCTGATCCTTCATCAGAGAGATCAAAGGGGATACAACCACAGTAAGCCCATCTAATAGTAAAGATGGAAGCTGGTAACAGATTGATTTCCCACTTCCGGTAGGCATGATCCCTAATACATTTTCCTGATCAATGACTTTCTGGATAATTTCTTTTTGACCAGGTCTAAACTTATCATAACCAAAGTATTGTTTTAATAAGTCGTTCATCTTCCCGCTCCTTTCCCTTGCCATTTTACTTCGGTTTTCACCGAAGGACAAGTCGGCCCTCTCGTGAAACATAAGTGCGATATGAAACAAAAACACATCGGAGTTAAGTTCTTTAAAAGTCTTTAAAATGTCTTTTGGCGTATTTTCTGAATTTATGTCCATTGACAACGATGACTTCTCCACAGAAATGAGTTGGACAAAAAAAGAAACCAGCTATTTTTTATAACAAGCTGGTTTCTCTCTTCATCCTTTTACAGATTATTTTTTCTTTTTAGATGCTTTTTCACGAGCATTTTTCTCTAAAATTTGTTTTCTCAAGCGAATGCTTTCTGGTGTTACTTCGCAATATTCATCATCATTCAAGAATTCCAAAGATTCTTCCAACGTCAATTGTTTTGGTTTTTTGATAACAGATGTTTGGTCTTTAGTAGCAGACCGTACATTTGTCATTTGTTTTGCTTTCGTGATGTTGACAGTCAAATCATTATCACGGCTGTTTTCTCCGATAATCATTCCTTCATATACTTCTGTACCTGGTTCTACGAAGACTGTACCGCGTTCTTCGATACTCATGATAGAATAGGTCGTTGCTTTACCGGTATCGATTGAAACAAGCGCACCTTGGTGACGTCCACCGATTTGACCAGGAAGCATTGGCAAATATTGATCAAAAGTATGGTTCATAATTCCGTAACCGCGTGTCATTGAAAGGAATTCAGTTGAATAACCGATCAAACCACGGGCAGGGGTCAAGAATGTCAAACGGATTTGTCCGTTTCCTGTATGGACCATATCTTGCATTTCACCTTTACGTAAGCTCAAGGATTCGATGACACTACCCATGTATTCTTCTGGTGTGTCGATTTGTACGCGTTCAAACGGTTCGCATTTTACACCGTCGATTTCTTTTTCAATAACTTCTGGACGAGATACTTGCAATTCGTATCCTTCACGACGCATGTTTTCAATCAAGATAGACAAATGCAATTCTCCACGACCAGAAACAGTCCAAGCATCTGGAGAGTTTGTTGGTTCAACTCGTAAAGATACATCTGTTTGAAGTTCTGCCATCAAACGTTCTTCAATTTTACGAGCAGTTACATATTTACCTTCTCGACCGGCAAATGGTGAATTATTAACTAAGAAAGTCATTTGCAATGTTGGTTCGTCAATGTGAAGGATAGGTAACGCATCTTGATGATCCACAGGAGTAACTGTTTCACCGACAAAGATGTCTTCCATACCTGAGACAGCAATCAAGTCTCCAGCTTTTGCTTCTTGAATCTCTAGACGTTTTAGTCCAAAGAAACCAAATAATTTCGTTACACGGAATTTCTTAACTGTTCCGTCTAATTTAATTAATGCTACTTGGTCGCCTACTTTGATTGTTCCTCTAAATACACGTCCGATTCCGATACGACCTACATAATCGTTGTAGTCAAGTAATGAAACTTGGAATTGTAATGGTTCGTCGCTATTATCGACAGGAGCAGGAATTTTTTCAATGATCGTGTCAAAAATAGGTGCCATTGTTGGTTCTTGATCTGCAGGGTCGTCTGATAAGCTTGACGTACCATTCAGTGCAGACGCATAAATCACAGGAAAGTCTAACTGATCATCATCTGCTCCCAATTCGATGAATAGTTCAAGTACTTCATCAACGACATGCTCAGGACGAGCAGAAGGTTTGTCAATCTTGTTTACGACAACGATTGGTGTGATATGTTGTTCCAATGCTTTTTTCAATACAAAACGTGTTTGAGGCATTGTTCCTTCATATGCATCTACGACCAACACGACGCCGTCAACCATTTTCATGATCCGTTCTACTTCGCCACCGAAGTCCGCGTGTCCTGGAGTATCCATGATATTTACGCGAATTCCTTTATAGTCTACAGCTGTGTTTTTGGCTAAAATCGTGATACCACGTTCTTTTTCTAGCGCATTTGAGTCCATCGCACGTTCTTGCAATTGTGTATGTGCGTCTAATGTATCTGATTGTTTTAACAGTTCATCAACTAATGTTGTTTTTCCGTGGTCAACGTGGGCAATAATTGCGACGTTACGGATATCGTTTCTATAATTCAATGTAACTAACTCCTTTTTTATTGGTTCTTTATGACAGGGCAAATTTTACTCGACTGCTAATTATAGCAGACTTTTTTCATGAAATATAGTAAAATGTTTTCATTTTTTCGAGAAAATTAATCTTTTGCCCGTTTTTATCATCTTTGTGAATGTTTTCTACCTTTTTTCAGCCTTCTTTTTTCAAAAGGTCTGCGATTTCTGCATATGCACAAGGAGTCCCTGCTAAATAGTATTCCCTTTTATCAAAGGTCAATGGAGTGCCAAAAAGACCGCTTGTTACCATACCAAACTCTTCCAATAAGACATTTCCCGCTGCATAATCCCAAGGGCTGAGGTTCGAAATGTAAGCAATATGGTTTCCTTTCAAGATTGCGGCTAGTTCAAGACCTGCACACCCGTACATACGTGTTCCCATGCTGCTTTCCGCAATCTCTCGGATTCCATATTTATTATGACCGAAAAGATAGCTATTCACACCAAGTAAGCCTTCTGATAAAGATTTATTTGCTGGTTTAGGCATTGGTCTATCATTTTTGTAAACACCTATTCCTTTTCCACCCCAAAAAAGCTCATTTCTCATGACGTCATAAATGAAACCAAGTTTTCCAACGCCGGATTCATAAACAGCGAGCATGATACAAAAATTTTCCCCTTCAATCACGAAATTCAATGTGCCATCAATAGGATCAATGATAAAGACTCTTCCATCAAGATCTGCTAGTTGATTATACCCTTCTTCTTCTGCCAATATTTTCGCCTCTGAATCATAGGAATGGATTTTTTCGATTAGAAAATTCTGGATGTTACGGTCAACATTTGTCACTAAATCCGTTCGATTTGATTTTTGCGAGATCGTTAATGTTTGTTGAGAAGATTGGATTTTCTCACCAGCTTCTTCAAGCCATGATTTGATATGATCAATCATCTGTTCCATTTATCTCACCCGTTCATTCTCAAAGTTTTGTTTGGATTTTTTTTTGCTTGCTGCACTGTACGATATAAGGAGTACCCGGAAGCTTTCTCAAATTCCCGACCCAATCGTTTTTCTTCTCCGATGGATTTGACAACTGTTTTGAACTGCTGATAGGTCTTCAAAAAAGCTTCATTGTTTATCCCTTTTTCGTTCGCACGTTCCAAATCTTCCCACATCTTCATTACAATGACCATTTCATCTGTTGTCCAGTCTAAATCAAGTGGATACTGATATTCTTGCATCTTCAACTCTCCTATTTCATATTCTTCTTTAGTGTAGCATAGGAGACGGTAATAAACCAAGAAGTAGTCGTATCACAAGTTTACATAATTAAATTATTGATAATAAAAAAAGAAATAAAAAAGGAGACTGAAAACTTACTCCTTTTTATCATTCTTATCTATTATTAAGTTTCTTCGTATTAATTCCAAAAAAACTTGATTTATCTTAGATGATCACGTGTAAGATTGCTTGTTTTTCTACTCTTGGCGAGTAATTGAGAGTTAATCACTCGGATTGTCTGGCCGTTTTTGTTTTTTTCTTCCATTTGACGTTCTGCTTTCCTTCTTAGCCTTTCTTGTACTCCATTATTTATAAAAATTTTTTCTTCATTGATAAGTTTATCAAAGCTAGGGTTCATGATTTCACGAAGGGTATGATCTTGATTTTTAGCGTATGTTTCCCATAATGTATTACTTGCTTCTATATCAGATTGTTCTCTAAGCGCTATAATCGTATTTTTTTTATACCAAATCAATTCAGAATCATCTGCAAATACTACTTGGCTTCGTTCAATTCCTTTACCTTTACGCTCAAGTACCTCGAGCAAAGAAGGTCCATCGATATTAGCATTTCGGAGCATGATAGTTTCAATCTTTGCGTATTTCTCGGAATCTGCGTCAAACAAATCAGACAAATGATCAAAGAAGCGCTCTTCAGTTCTACGAATCAATTGTCTAATCTGTTCTATTTGTGGTTGTTGATCAAGTGATAACGATGGGTCAATTTGGATGCTTGCGCCTACCTCAGTTCCTGGAATTTTCATTTCTAACTTCCTTCTTTCCCATTTGATGGATTACATTACTCAAATATTTCTGTTTATTTTTTATGATATCAGTTTATGTAATAAAAATACGTACCATTATTTTCCAGAAAAAGAAAAAAACGCAACTGATTTCTCAGTTGCGTTTCGCCTATATTATTCAAATCAAATATGAATTGGCAAGCCTAATGCTAATTCCGAAGCATCCATGACGATTTCGCCAAGAGATGGATGCGGATGAATCGTCAAGGCGATATCTTCAGCATTCATTCCTGATTCGATTGCTAAAGCTAATTCAGAAACCATATCGCTTGCACCGACTCCCCCGATTTGTGCACCAATCAGCACGTTATCTTCAATCGTCGTAACTAGACGGATGAATCCTTCTGTTTTACCAAGCGATAATGCTCGACCGTTCCCTGAAAATGGGAATTTATATGCTTTTGCTTCGATACCAGCATCTTTTGCTTCTTTGATCGTCATACCTACAGAAGCCAATTCAGGATCAGTAAAGGCTACTGCCGGCATTGCTTTATAATCTACAGCTACTTTTTTGCCAGAGATTGCTTCAGCAGCGATTTTTGCTTCATAACTGGCTTTGTGTGCTAATGCCGCCCCTGGAACGATATCACCGATGGCATAGATATTAGGTACGTTCGTACGTCCTTGTTTATCTACCGTGATCAATCCTCGTTCTCCTACTTCGACGCCTGCTTGTTCTAAGCCCATATCATCCGTATTCGGACGACGACCTACAGTGACCATCACATAATCAGCAGTAACGGATTCTTCTTTCCCATCCACTGCATATTTCACTGTCACGCTGTCGCCGTTATCGACTGCTTCTTTCGCCATTGCATTCGTTACGACTGTTACGCCTTTTTTCTTGAAATCATCTTCTACTAATTTTACTAAATCTTTTTCGTAAGTTGGTAAAATTTGTGGTGAGCCTTCAAGGATCGTTACTTCTGCTCCTAAGTTTGCGTACGCTCCGCCCAATTCGGCACCAATCACACCGCCACCGATGATCACAAATTTCTTAGGCACTTCTTTCAATGCTAATCCGCCAGTAGAATCTAACACACGTCCTCCGAACTTAAATCCTGGAATCTCGATTGGACGGGAACCTGTTGCGATGATTGCGTTATTGAACGAATAAGTTTGAGCTGAATCTGGATGAATGACGCGTAGTGTGTGATCATCTACGAAGAACGCTTCTCCTTCGATTGTTTCAACCTTATGTTTTTTTAATAGGAAACCAACACCAGAAGTCAACGTATGAACAACTTTGTTTTCTTTCCATTCTTGTGTTTTCGCAAAATCTAGTTTGACATTTTCACTAGTTACTCCAAACATTTCAGAATCTAGTGACTCTTGATAATGGTGTCCTGCAGCTATCAGTGCTTTTGAAGGAATACAGCCGACGTTCAAACAAACACCGCCAATATACTCTCTTTCAATGATTGCTACTTTTTGTCCCATTTCAGCAGCGCGGATGGCAGCTACATAGCCACCAGGTCCCGCACCGATTACAACTGTATCTAATTCTACAGCAAAATCTCCAACTACCATTTGTTTATCATCCTTCCATCATTAATAGCTCTGGATCAGCTAAAAGACGTTTGATATTATTCATTGCTTGTTGCGCAGTTGCTCCATCTACGATACGGTGATCGAAACTTAATGACAGTTTCATCACACGACCGACAACGATTTCGCCTTCAGCATTTACGATTGGTTGTTGTGCAATCGTTCCTACACCTAAAATAGCTACTTCTGGATAGTTGATGACTGGTGTAAACCAACCGCCACCTACAGATCCGATATTGCTGATCGTAATCGTTCCATTGCGCATATCTTCTGCAGATAGTTTGCCGTCATGAGCTAATTTTGCTTTCTCATTGATTTCGTCTGCAATAGCAAACATTCCTTTGCGGTCTGCATCTTTCACATTTGGTACATATAGTCCGTGATCCGTATCAGTTGCAATACCGATATTGTAGTAATGTTTATAAACGATTTCTTGGTTTGCATCGTCGATAGATGCATTCAATACTGGGTATTTCTTCACAGTCGCTGTTAAAGCTTTCACGACATATGGCAAGAAAGTAAGTTTCGTACCATTTGCAGCAGCAACTTCTTTAAATCGTTTCCGGTTATCCCATAGTTTAGACACTTCTACTTCATCATGCAATGTCACGTGTGGAGCTGTATGCTTACTGTTGACCATTGCTTTAGCAATAGCTTTACGTGTTGGTGTCATTGCTACACGTTCTTCCAAATCTCCTAAGTTGGACTTGAATGGTTTTGCTGTTGCAGCTGGTTTGCTTTCTGCTGCAGCAGCTGCTTCTTTCGGCGCTGCCGCTTCTGGCGCTTCTGATTTCGCTGGTGCACTGCTTGGACCACCTGTCAAGAAGTTTTCGATGTCCTCTTTTGTTACTCTGCCACCTTTTCCAGTTGCAGTTACTTGTGAGATATCTACATCTTTTTCGCGGGCAAATTGACGAACAGATGGCATAGCCAATACACGTTTATTGGGATCGGCAGCTTCAACGACACTTGCTGAACCTGATGTTTCCACTTTTTCTTTTGGTGCTTCAGCTGATGGCGCACTAGTTGATGGTGCACCATTGTGTCCAGGAGCATCGATTTCTACTAACACGTCCCCAACATTTGCTACTGTGCCTTCTGGGACAATCACGTTTTTAACTGTCCCGGTTACGGGTGACGGGATTTCTTCTACTGATTTGTCGTTTTGAACTTCTAATAATGTATCATCTTCATTGATTGTATCTCCTGGTTTGACGAACCATTTGACGATTTCACCTTCTGCAATTCCTTCACCGATATCCGGTAACTTGAATTGGAAGACTCCTTCGCTTGACGATCCAGCTGATTCTGTATCAACAGTTGGTTCAGCAGCCGGGTTAGCTGGAGTTTGGGATTCTGCGGCTACACCACTGTCCCCTTCATTGTCTTCGTGTCCTGGTGCATCGATTTCTACCAATACATCCCCAACATTTGCTACTGTACCTTCTGGAACAATGACATTTTTAACCGTTCCTGTTACAGGTGAGGGGATTTCTTCTACTGATTTGTCGTTTTGAACTTCTAATAATGTATCATCTTCATTAATCGTATCTCCTGGTTTGACGAACCATTTGACGATTTCACCTTCTGCAATTCCTTCACCGATATCCGGCAATTTAAATTGATAAGCCATGACTTTGTTTCGTCCCTTCTTTTCTTAAAATTCCGCGATTTCTTTTACTTTGTCTTCGATATCTTTTGCGTTTGGCAACCAAACATTTTCTGCTTGACCAAACGGGAAGACTGTATCAGGTGCAGAAACTCGTCCGATTGGGGCTTCTAATGAAAGGATAGCGCGTTCTGAGATCTCAGAAACTACTTGCGCAGCAACACCCGCTTGTCGTTGTGCTTCTTGGACAACGACTACGCGACCCGTTTTTTCCACGGATTGAATGATCGTTTCTACATCTAATGGCGCAACTGTACGAAGATCAATGATTTCAACAGAGATATTTTCTTTTGCAAGATTATCTGCTGCTTTGATTGCTTCACGCACCATTGCCCCGTATGTGATAACAGATACATCTGTTCCTTCACGAGTAACTGCTGCTTTGTCCAAAGGAACTTCGTAAGCTTCATCCGGCACTTCTTCTCGGAATGAGCGATATAGTTTCATGTGTTCTAGGAAAACAACTGGATCGTTACTTCTAATAGAAGAAATCAATAGTCCTTTTGCATCGTAAGGATTTGATGGGATCACTACTCGAATACCAGGAGACTGGGCAATCAAACCTTCTAAATTATCTGAATGCAGTTCTGGTGTATGAACACCGCCACCAAATGGTGAACGGATCGTGATTGGTAGATTTCTAGTACCGCTCATTCGATATCTTGTACGAGCCATTTGAGCTACTACTTCATCCATTGCTTCGAAAATAAAACCAAAGAATTGGATTTCAGGAACTGGACGAAATCCTTCCAACGCAAGCCCAAAACTCAACCCTGCGATTCCAGATTCAGCTAAAGGAGTATCGAATACTCGGTCTTCTCCGAATTTTTCCTGCAATCCTTCAGTTGCCCGGAAAACTCCTCCGTTTTTCCCAACATCTTCACCAAAAACAACGACATTCTCGTCATTTTCTAGTTCAAGTGCTAAGGCATCGGTGATTGCTTGGATCATTGTTTTTTGTGCCATGATTATTTCGACTCCTTCGCTTCATAAATTGCAATTTGTTCTTTGATTGATTGTGGAGATACTTCGAACATGTTTTTCAAGAAATCTGAAACCTTTTGTTTTGGAACTTTGTCGGCTTCTGCGATAGCTGCTTTGATTTCTTCTTTAGTTGCTTCAATCACTTGTTCTTCTTTTTCTTCAGACCAAAGTCCTTTTTCCGTCAGATATTTACGGAAGCGGATCAATGGATCTTTTCTCTGCCATTCGTCATCTGTGTCTTTTGTACGGTAGCGTGTTGGATCGTCCCCAGATAGTGTATGGGGTCCGTAACGATAAGTCAGTGTTTCGATTAGGACTGGTCCATTTCCGCTGATCGCCCATTCCCGTGCCATTTTAGATACAGTATACACTGCAAGCGGATCCATTCCATCGACTTGAATACCTGGAATCCCAGCTGCGACAGCTTTTTGTGCAAGTGTTTTTGCTGCGGTTTGTTTTTCACGAGGTGTAGAGATCGCATACCCGTTGTTTTGGATATAAAACACAGCATTTGCATGGTAAGCGCCAGCGAAATTGATTGCTTCGTAAAAATCACCTTGTGATGAACCGCCATCACCAGTATAAGTGAAGACAACATTTTTCTTGTTGCGTTTCTTCAAACCTAATGCAACACCGGCTGCTTGTACATATTGTGCACCGATGATGATTTGTGGTGGTAGAGCTTTCAATTCTTCTGGATAAGAATTACCTGCAGCATGTCCTCTAGACCATAAAAATGCTTGGGATAAAGGTAAACCATGTTTTACTAGTTGAGGGACATCTCGATAACCTGGAAGAAGAACATCTTCTTTATCAAATGCATACGCGCTGGCCAGCTGACTTGCCTCTTGTCCTGCAGTTGGTGCAAAAAAGCCTAGGCGTCCTTGGCGGTTCAGCGCTGTGGAACGTTGGTCTAATACACGAGACCATACCATGTGAGTCATTAATTCAACGAGTTCATCATCGGATAAATCAGGTACTAAATCTTTGTTAACTACGTTTCCATCTTGATCAAGTGCTTGATATACTGGGAAATCTGCATTGACTTCATCTAGCAGTGCTTGGAAGTCGATCGGTGCTTTTTTGTTTGCCATTTGTCACACATTCCTCTCTCATCTATAAGAAAATCTCTTCATTCTGCGATTGAAACAGCGAATAAAACTGTATCACTATTTAACCGTCTTCATTAATAAATTATCATGGATTTATGAGAAATACAAGCTAAAAGCACAAATTTTCACGATGAAAGGAAATTATGTCAATCCGCATATTAACAGCTTTAGTGAATATAATCACAATTAGGAAAGCGTTTTATATTTAGGCTGTGTTTTTTCTATTTTCTAATCAAACTTACAATGATCTGTTTCTATTTAGAAACGCTGGTGTTATACAGTTTTGCTGCAACTATTTATTTTCTTAAGACATCGTGAATGGCTATACAAAGAGTGTATTTTTCTCTAATACTTTGCCTCGTCTTCTTTTTACGAAAAAAAAAGAAACAGCCGGAAATTTAAATCCCAGCTGTTATATTCTTTAATCTTTTTACTTTGTGAAATTATTCTGTTAACCACTGTTCTAAAATTTTCATCTTTGAATAAAACAACGATATGTTGGCTTCATCTAGACGACTGTAATTGATTCTGATTCCATTTATATCTTGCCCAAAAAGTAGACTTGGTGCGATTCCTAGACCCAAATCTACTACTTTTTCTGCTAGTTGAGGGTCCAGCTTTTTTCCATCCCAAGTGATCCAAGCATAATAACCACCTAAAATCGAATGAAGCTTGAAAAACGATTGAGACTCCGCCCAAATGCTTATCAGTTGGCTTTTTTCTTTCAATTTTTTTCTTACATCCAACATTTTCAAATCAATTGCTTCATCAAATATATTAGCGGCCGTGATTTGTGTAAGGATGTTCATCGAAAACTCCATCATTTCTTGCGCTTTAGCTAGTTGCGAGATAAAGGCCTCTGGTCCGATCAACCAACCGATTTTCGTTGTTTTTCCTAAAATTCTAGATAACGAACCGACATATAATACATTATCCGGATCAATCGTTCGTATAGGAAGAACTTCATCTTGGTTTAGAAATGAAAGGTCCGTAAATACATCGTCTTCAATAATTGGAAGCCGATACTGCCGACACAATTCTACTAGCTTTTCTCGTCGCTTTTGACTCATCACTTTTCCTGTAGGGTTTTGAAAATTGGGGTTGATCAGCACTGCTTTCAATTTATTTTTATGGATCGATTCTTTCAGTTTTTCTAAGTCGATCCCTTCTTCATCCATCGGTATCCCAAATAAACGCGTTCCTGAAGCTTTGAAAAGAGGTAATCGGTAAAAAAAAGAAGGTGACTCTACAGCTATCCCCTCTCCAGCAGAAAGAATCGTTTGTAAGATCAAAAAGATTGCTTGCTGACCACCACCAGTCACCAGAAGCTGGTTTAGGGAAAAGGTCAGTTCAAATTTACTTTCCAAATACTGTTTGATTTTGTTACGTAACGGAGTATAGCCTAAAAGATCCATTTCTTTTTCTTCCGCTAAGATTTCTTCAAGAGAATAAGAAGGAAACTCAAAATTCGGCAAAAGCTCATCTGGCATCTCACTCGCATATAAGTCAAGGAACAATGTTTTTTGGCTCTGCTTTGCTTCTTTTATTTTTTGTTCATACCAATCCGTCTGTTCATAGCGAGGTGAGATCATTCGTCGCCAATCGATTCTTGGAACGGCGAATTTCCCCCATTCAGTCTGATTGACGAACCAACCGCTGCCACGTTTACTTGTTAATACGCCAAGCTCTCTAAGTTCTTCCAATGCATGAACAACGGTGGAACGATTTACACCAAAAAATTGCCCTAGTTTTCGTTCCGATTCAAGTTGATCTCCAGGATTGATTCTTCCACTTTCGATTTCTCTCATGATCTGTTCCATGATTTGACGATAAATCGGTCCTTGTTTTTTCTCTACTTTTCCCCACATAGTCCTCTCTTTTCTGTTGTCCATTCTTTCTATTGATTTTACCGAATTTACGAGAAAAAAGAAAAGCTTTTTTTGCAAAACATAAAAAACGGAAGGTTCTGTTATGAACCTTCCGCTGATATTTTACTCATTATTTAGATCGTATCTCCATTAAAAATCGAATTTTTCACGATGACATAATCAACTTTCCGAATGGATTCCAGATCTCTTCCTCCAGCATATGAAATAGATGACTGAAGGTCTTGTTGCATTTCCACTAGTGTATCTTTCAAAGATCCTTTATGTTGGATCCAGATTTTCTTTCCTTCAACATTTCGTTTTTCACCTTTTTGGAATTCTGAAGCAGAACCAAAGTATTCTTTATATACAATTCCGTTTTCGACTTTTGTTTCGCCAGGAGATTCCTCGTGACCGGCAAACAATGAGCCAATCATAACCATTGTCGCTCCAAAACGGACAGATTTTGCAATATCGCCATGTGTTCTGATCCCACCGTCAGCGATGATCGGCTTGCGAGCTGCTTTCGCACACCATCTAAGAGCGGCCAGTTGCCAGCCTCCAGTTCCAAAGCCTGTCTTGATTTTTGTAATACATACTTTTCCTGGACCAATCCCGACTTTTGTTGCATCTGCACCCGCATTTTCCAATTCACGGACGGCTTCCGGTGTACCAACATTACCGGCAATCACAAAAGTTTCAGGCAAATATTTTTTAATATGCTGGATCATATCAATAACTGAGTTAGCATGTCCATGTGCGATGTCGATAGTGATATAATCAGGATTTAGCGATTCTTCTGCCAACTTCTCTATAAAGGAATATTCCTCTTTCTTGACGCCAACACTGATTGAGGTAATCAATCCGCGCTTTTTCATTTTTTTGATAAACGGAATTCGGGCTGCTTCATCAAACCGATGCATGATATAGAAATAACCATTTTCCGCTAAGAATTCTGCAATCGTTTCATCAATAATCGTCTGCATGTTGGCAGGCACTACTGGCATTTTGAATGTATGTTTACCTAATGTGACCGTTGTATCACATTCAGAACGGCTATTTACGATACATTTATTAGGAATTAATTGAATATCTTCGTAATCAAATACTTTCATTACATTATCCTCCTGATGTTCACATCCAGCAAAACACGAACATTATTAATTTAATCAGGGCTTTTTTTAGCGCCCTATGTAATTTAACTCAATTAAGCGAAAAAATCAAGAGCAAAAAGAGAATTTATACGAATGGTAAAAAAACATACATTATTTTTAGTCTATACAAACGAAGCAATGAATGTTCGCTTTTAGCGAAAAACATACTAAGATTAGAGGGGAACATCATTGACGAATGATGTTCTCCTCTATTTTCTATTTTTAGATTATAGTGAAGAGTGAAAGAAAGTTCGAACAAAGCCTTGAGGACTACGAGTCCCTATCAAAAACCGAACTTCTTTACTGTCATTTTAGAATCAGGTTTACGTATGTTGGGGCCATGAGCCCGTGTATAGGAAATTGGAATCGAAATGAAGCAGTAAAGTTCTTTCAAAACTTAAAAAGGAGGAAAACAAATGCCTTACATTCTTGCATTAGATGTTTCAATGGGACACATCTACAGTGTCCTATACAAAGACGACACCTGCTTATTTGAAGACGAGATCGAACACACTCAAAGAGGATTTCATGCATTACTCGAAGAGATCCAGCACTTGCCTGAACGTCCATTGATTGTTTTTGAAGCAACGGGGATTTATTCCAGACCAGTCGAAAAGTTCTTTCAAGATCATCACTTTTCTTACTGTTTGTTAAACCCGTTAGAGGCGAAAAAACAGATGGAAGAAAGCACCTTACGCAGTTGGAAAACAGATAAATCGGATGCCCACCGGCTCGCACAGACTCATCTTAAAAATCAACGTCAGCCAAAAGAAGTACAAAGCAATTTTTACTTAGAGATGCGCGATTTAGCCCGTTTTTATCAAGAAATTGAGAAGAAAATCACTCGTCTGCGCATGGATTTACACAACTGCCTTCAATTGACTTTTCCAGAGCTTGAACAGTTCTTTTCAAACAGGCTGACCCCTTACGCATTGACATTGATCCGTCTTTTTCCCCATCCAGATTTTGTATTGGCATCTACTCGGACAAAAATAAAAAATAAACTGATCAACGAAACACGGAAAAAAATCTCCGCGAATCGTGCCGAGCAAAAGGCAGATCAAATCATCCACTATGCACAGTGTGCCTATCCAGCTGTTGAAAAAAGACAGTATCCACTGTCAAAAAACGATCTATTACGCCGAACTTCTCCAAGATTTACTCGAACAAAAAAAAGCACTGGCGACACAAATGATCAAAAAAGCCGAAGGCTCTCCTTGCTTTTTGTTGTACCAAACGTTCCCTGGGATTGGCGCACTCACAGCCGCTTTATTGCTCGGTGAATTAGGAGATATCACACGATTTAAAACCCATAAACAATTGAATGCCTTTGTCGGAATCGACATCCGACGGTATCATTCAGGTAAGTATACTGGCCAAGACCGCATCAATAAGCGTGGTAATCCCAAAGCACGGAAAATTATTTTCTTCACCATTCGAAATATGATTCGCCAGCAACGCGCAGCTCCTAATCATATTGTCGATTATTACTACAAATTAAAAAAGCAACCTATCCCTAAGAAAGATAAGGTTGCCACAGTTGCTTGTATGAACAAGCTTCTGAAATGTATGCACGCTATAGTTAGGGCACATACAGAGTACGACTATGCGTACGCGGTCTCAGTGGACCATTAACTAAACCACTTACAGTATACCACTTCTTTGCCCAGATCGAAAATTTTTTACGAACGGGGCTTTATTTGGTGTGCCTTGATTTTGTCGCTTTCGTTTACGAGCTATTTTTCTTGCACCTTTTACTTGACTAATCGTAGGAAAAAGGCTGTGACAAATGTCTTGTCACAGTCTTTTTTCTGAATAAACGATGTTCTCCTACGTTGTCCGTTTTTTCTTGTTATACAAGTCTAATACAACGGCTAAAAGCAAGATCAACCCTTTGATCGCCTGCTGCCAATCTACCCCAACGCCTAAAATCGACATGCCATTGTTCAATACACCCATGACCAAGCCACCGACAATCGCCCCCATAATCGTTCCGATGCCGCCAGATGTCGAAGCACCACCAAAATATACTGCCGCCATCGCATCTAGTTCCATCGAAGTACCCGCTTGAGGTGTCGCCGCATTTAACCGAGCTGCTAAAACTAATCCAGCTAAAGCTGCCATGACTCCCATGTTGACGAAAACCCAGAACGTGATCCGCTTTGTTTTGATTCCTGATAGTTCAGCCGCTTTTCGATTTCCGCCCGTCGCATAAATCTGGCGACCTGCTACTGTTTTATTTGTCAAAAACCCATATGCTGCGACGATCAAACCGAGAATGATCAAAATGATCGGATATCCTTGATAAGAGGCAAAGATATAAGTTATCCCTAGTACAACGACTGCTGTAAATACCGCCTTTACCAAGAAAGCTGTTGGAGATTCCACTTCAAATAAATGATTTTTCCGACGATTTCTTGTTCGCCATTGTCCAACAACTAACACGATGGTGATGATCATTCCTAAAATCAATGTCAAGAAGTGAAGGCTACTTCCTTCGCTTAAGTCTGGTAAATAACCCGTAGACATTTTTTGGAAAACAGCTGGAAAAGGTGCCAGAGATTGGCCTCCTAGAACAACTTGTGTCAGTCCACGAAACATCAGCAATCCTGCTAAAGTCACGATAAACGCCGGTATCCCAGCATAAGCTACCCAAAAACCTTGCCATGCGCCGATCAGCCCGCCTACTGCAAGACATGTGATGACTGTCACCCACGGGTTCATTTGGCGATTGACCATCATCATGCCCGCAATTGCACCAACAAACGCCATCACTGACCCTACCGACAAATCCACATGACCTAAGAGCACAACTAATAACATCCCTGCAGCTAGTACTAATATATGACTATTTTGCAAAACAAGGTTAGTTATATTCAATGGACGCCAGAAAATACCATCTGTCATCAATTGAAACGCAATAAGTAGTCCCGCTAAAATGATCACCATGCTGTAGCGACCAAAAAGATCAGCTGCTCTACTTTTCAAATTTAGTTTTTTCTCTTTTTTATCCGTAAGATTTTTTGCTTGTTCCAACTTACCCCACCTCTTCTTTCGTCATTAATTTCATCAAGACTTCCTGATCTGCCTCTTCTCGCGAGACTTCTCCTGTAATACGTCCTTCGTTCATCGTATAGATCCGATCACACATTCCTAAGATTTCAGGAAGTTCAGAAGAGATAAGACAGACAGCTTTGCCATTTGCTGCCATTTCTTCGATAATCGTGTAGATCTCGTATTTTGCCCCAACGTCTATCCCACGGGTTGGCTCATCTAAAAAAAGAATATCGGGTTGTGTCATCAGCCACTTGGATAAAACGACTTTTTGTTGATTCCCACCACTAAGACTACTGACAATTTGATGGATGGAGTTTGTTTTTATACGCATCTTTTTCCGGAAATTTTCTGCCTCAGTTACTTCTTTTTCTTTATCTAATACTCCTTTTTGACTTATTTTATCCAAACTGCTCAGCGTCACGTTTTCCCGAATATCCATCAGCAGATTCAGTCCTAAAGATTTTCGGTCCTCCGAGACATAAGCGAGTCCGTTTGCAATGGCTGAAGGAACGGTCTTAACTGATATCTCTGCCCCTTCCTTTAATATACGTCCGGATATCTTGCTTCCATAAGAATGTCCAAATAGACTCATAGCGAATTCAGTTCTGCCCGCTCCCATCAGCCCAGCTATTCCTACAATCTCTCCTTTTTTCAAATGCAAGTTGATATGGTCGTTTATGATTCGCTCCTGATCAAGAGGGTGATAGACCGTCCAGTCTTCTACTTTAAAATAAACTTCTCCAATATCCGGTTTTCTTTCAGGATAACGATCAACTAAATCTCTGCCCACCATCCCGCGAATAATACGCTCTTCGCTGATCATTTCATTTTCTAGCGTCTCAATCGTCTGTCCATCCCGTAAAATAGTGATTCGATCTGCGATATCCACGATTTCATTCAGCTTATGTGAAATAATGATGGAGGTTACACCCTGCTCTTTCAGCTCTCGGATCAATCTCAGCAAATTCGCGCTTTCTTCTTCATTCAATGCAGCGGTAGGCTCATCCAAAATCAATAGACGGACGGATTTTGATAATGCTTTAGCTATTTCAACTAGTTGCTGTTGCCCTACGCCAATCTGGGATACTAGAAGATTCGGGTCGATAGACAAACCGACTTTGTTCAGCAATTCATACGTTTTCTTTTCTGTCAGTTCCCAATCAATCACGCCTCTTTCTGCTTGTTCATTTCCGAGAAAAATATTCTCTTTTACTGAAAGATAAGGACTTAGTGCTAATTCTTGATGAATGATGACGATGCCTTTTTCTTCACTATCTTTCAAATCTTTGAATTGACACAGCTTTCCATCATAAAAGATTTCCCCGTCATAGGAGCCATATGGATACAAGCCGCTCAAGACATTCATCAATGTTGATTTTCCCGCTCCGTTTTCTCCGCACAATGCATGGATTTCCCCACGTTCAATCATCAGATTCACGCAATCTAACGCTCGGATTCCAGAAAATTTTTTGGTGATATCTGCCATTTTTAAAATACAATCCGCCATAATTCTTATCCTCTCTCTGACTTAGATCTCTTTAGTTCCTTGTTTGGTTCCTCTCAATTTTTCAGATCGGATTCTTTATAATAATCTGTGTCGATCAGCTCTGCTTGATAATTATCTTTATCGACAGATACTGTATTTGCTAAATACGTAGGAACAGTTTTCACCCCATTATCATAAGTTTCAGTATCATTGACCGGAACCTCTTCTCCATCACTGATTGCTTTGATCATTTCAATCGTATTTTTTGCTAAGATACGTGTGTCTTTAAAGATCGTTTGTGTTTGTTCCCCGGCAATGATCGATTTGACGCCAGCAACTGTCGCATCTTGTCCAGTAATCACAGGTAAAGGTTTACTTTCACTCCCATACCCCACGCCTTTTAATGACGAAATGATTCCTAAACTTATTGGATCATATGGCGACAAAACAGCATCCAATGTTTGGTCAGTATAATTTGCGCTTAACAGATTATCCATCCTTGCTTGCGCCGTAGAACCATCCCAGCGAAGCGTAGCGATTTGACTGAAACTCGTCTGTCCAGATGGCACGATCAACTGACCGTTGTCCATATATGGTTGTAAAACAGACATCACTCCGTTGTAATTAATTAGTGCATTGTTGTCGTCAGGCGAGCCACCAAATAATTCAATCGTGAATGGCCCTTTTCCTTCTTTCAATCCTAAGTGCTCTTCAATATAAGCTGCTTGCGATACACCTACTCCAAAATTATCAAAAGTCGCGTAGTAATCGACATTTTCTGAATTCATCAGTAAACGATCATAGGCGATTACCTTGATATCTGCTTCTTTTGCTTTAGCTAACACATCAGTTAAAGCTGAACCATCGATAGAAGCAATCACAAGTGTATCTACCCCTTTTGTAATCATATTTTCGATTTGCGCTACTTGATTTTCTACTTTATCTTCTCCGTATTGAAGATCTGTTTTATAACCCAGTTTTTCTAATTCTGAGACCATGTTGTTCCCATCAGCGATCCATCTTTCTGCTGATTTGGTCGGCATAGCGATTCCTACATACCCCGTACTATCATCTGCAGATCCTGAATTGCCACACGCACTTAATAGAATGCTTGCGGTCAAAATAGCGATACTCCCAAGAATCTTTCTAAATTTGTTTTTCATTTTTTATCCCCCATTTCAATTGATACACCGAGTATAGCTAATAAAGAAAGCGTTAACATTGATTTTTTTATGGGATTTACTTTAAATTTTTTAGGTGTTCTTTTTTTGTCTTGGATTTTTTTAAGTTTCTTGGATTTTTTTCGATTAATTCCTTTTGACTTTGATTTTCTCCTTTATCTGATAAGATAGTACTAACAAATCCAGATGGAGTGATCTAAAGTGAAACGTGTTTTATTTTTTTTAGCCCTTATTGTAATCGCTTACCAAATGATGGGGTGTACACCTAATACAAAGGAAGCACCTGACCCACTAGTCGTTGGTTTTTCGCAATCAGGAACGGAGAGTAGCTGGCGGAAAAAGCATACTGAATCAATTATCACTGCGCTTGAAAAAGAAGATTACCAAGTTCTCTACCGAAATGGCTACATGAATCAGGAACGGCAAATCCAAGATATACGGACATTTATTGCCTATAAAGTGGATATGATCATTTTTACTCCATTGCAAGAATCCGGGTGGGACTCTGTATTAAAAGAAGCAAAGCGAGCAGAGATCCCTGTCATACTTGTCGACAGACATATTCAAACGAATGATCCCGAGCTTTTCGTCACCCACATCGGCCCCAGTTTCAAAGCAGAAGGAAATCGGGCGGGTTTATTTGTCAGCAATCACTTCACAAATTCAAAGAAACAGGAAATCAGAATCCTAGAACTTGCTGGTTCAGAGAACTCCACACCGACCAAGCTACGCTCCGAAGGATTTTTGGAATCAATCAATCGTAAACCAACCCTAAAAAAAGATGGAACTATTGACCATAAACCTCCAATGACTATTGTTCACCGAATTGTCGGTGATTTTATTCGGATGAAAGGAAAAGACCAGATGAAACGATATTTAGAAACAAATGATTTATCCAAAATCGATGTATTATACAGCCATAGTGATGAAATGACTCACGGTGCTTTAGCTGCGATAAAAGAAACATCAATCAAACCTGGAGAAGATTTGATCATTGTAACGATTGATGGACAAGAAGATATGATCGAGAATCTACGCTCAGGAATCGTCAATTGCGTAGTCGAGTGTAAACCTGATGTCGGCTGGTATGTAGCCAATACCGTTACTCGTTATTTTGGAAATCTTCAAACAGGAAAAACACTACCTAAAGATATTTTTATTTCCGAGACTGTCTTTTCCCAACAGAATATAGCTAATATCCCAACCAGAAATTATTGACTGGAGAAGTATCATGACAAAAAATTTAAGCATAAAACAGATTTTTGCCCAAGCAAACAAAGCCATGCTTCTATTTGCTGTTATCCCTTTGCTACTGAGCATACTGTTATATTCGCAACAGCTTTTGATTTATCAACAGACGATCGCAAATATCCAAAAAGCAGATGCAATTGCTTTGAAGGTTGATCAAAAAGTTTTGGAAAGTATGTGGGACTTGATTTCTGGCCAAGTAACCGTAGATGAGTTCAATAAGGAAAATATCCTAGAAGAACTTAGGAATGACATTCGAGAGATCAAAAATAATACCAATACACTTAAAGAAATTAGTACGTTAGATGTATCGTTACGTACGATCGATACATTGGAAGATTATCAAACTGAGCTCATTCATCATATCTTGGCAGAAGATTTTATGGATACCAATGAACAGATCATCAATCAGGTAGATTCTGTCACTCAACTACTGTCAGATATTTTACAGGACTTTGTTCGTGTGGAAATCGACTTAGCAAGTCAAAAAAATACGACGCTTGTCCGCTCACTCATTTTATTAACAATAGTAGAATTGGGGGTTCTTAGTACTATTTTTTTCTATGCGAAAAAGAATCGTCGCTTTTTAGAACAAAAGGTCCAAGAGCCGATCAATCAGCTGATCACAATGTCCGAACAGCTTTCTTCAGGAAATCTTGGATTTCGTTTAAACATGCCAGAAACACAAGAACTACAGACACTTACCGCTAGTATGAACAAAATGGCGGAAGAACTAAACCAGTCTTTACGGGAAAACGCTTTGAAACAATACCATTTAGCACAAAGTGAAGTTCGTGTATTGCAAGCTCAGATTACTCCCCATTTTATTTATAACAGTTTGGATGCCATCATTTCTTTGATCGAACAAGACTGCTTTGAAGAAGCTCTGACTATGACCCATGCACTTTCCGGCTTTTTTCGTACGTCTTTAAGCAAAGGACAAGACTGGATTCCTCTTGAAAAGGAAATCAGCCATATCAATGATTATTTGGTCATTTTAAAAATAAGATATAGACATATGCTTGACTATAAGATCGATATACCAGAAACACTTTTTCCTGTTTCTATTTTAAAGATGATTTTGCAACCATTGATCGAAAATGCTGTGTACCATGGAACAAAGTATGTTCGTCACAAAGGATTTATTCGTATTACTGCATGCAAAATCGACGAAATGATCCAATTCAAAGTCATAGACAACGGTATTGGCATTCCTGCAGAAAAACTAGCAGAAATACGTAAAGAGTTAGCCAAAGGGATCGATTCAGATTTCAGTATCGGCTACGGGCTTTACAACGTAAACAAGCGTCTCCTTCTCTATTACGGAAATAATCAAAAACCTATCACGATTGACAGCAAATACCGAGAAGGGACAACTGTCACACTGACGATTCCTATATCTCCCAAAACAATTGGAGGAAACAAATATGTATAAAGTTTTTATCATCGAAGACGAATACCTCATTCGCAATAACTTACGGGAACAAATAACTGCCCTTGGTTCATATTATCCAATCACATATGTCGGGGAAGCTGGAGATGGTGAGATGGCACTGTCTTCGATTATCGACTTACAGCCCGATATCATTCTGACTGATATCCAAATGCCATTCATGGACGGTTTGACTTTTTCAAAAGAAGCAAGGAAACTGCTTCCTTGGACTCGCCTCATATTTATTAGCGGATTCGACGATTTCGATTATATGAAAGGGGCAATCCAAGTACAGGCAGATGATTATCTACTTAAACCAATTAAAAGCAACGAATTGAAACAAGCAATAGAAAAAGCAGTGACTGCTTTAGACTTGCAGCAAAAAGAAACGCTCCCTTCTTCTGACCTTGTTTTCGAATTGAAAAAAATCATTTCTTGAACGGTTTGTTCAAAGGCTCACTTACAATCAGTGAAACATTGAAACTTGCTGAATCTTTCAATCGCTCTTTAGCAGGGAAAAAAATGACCGTATTATTAGCAGCAAACCAAGTCAGTACAGACTTTGAAGATTACGCTCATCTCAGTGATTATTTGAAGTTTTTATTTAGGGAGAATCAACAAGTGATTTTTTCTGCTGTTTCCTCGCGATTCATTAAATTTTTAATAGTTGATCCTCTTGAAGAAAATGTAATCGAGACCAGTTATCAGGTAGCCCAAACGTTGGTCCATGAATTAGAGAAGGGACAAAAAAATAATTTTTCTGTCGCCATCGGTCCTGTCGCAGAAAGAATCAGCGAATTACCTGCATCTTTCGAGATCACGCAGATGATACTTGAAACTGCCAGTTCCCTTAAAGATCAAATTATCAGCTATGAGGATTTGATTAAAGAAGCGAAACTTCCAGTTGATTCTGTCTTTTACTTTGATCTCTCACTTGATTTGTCTTCATTATCGAAAAACGAAGTATCTAAGTACATCGAACACTTGACGAAACCACAAGGCACACCAACTCGAACACGATTATATCGTTTATTTGTCTTGACTAAGCTACTCCAGCATGTCTGCCTGAAAGAAAAGGAAATCCCGCAAGAAATGGTTCATTGCACATCCACCAGTCAACGCTTAGCAATCAGCGCCGACGATTCGCTTTACCGTTCGACTGTTTATATGTTCATTTCTTTCTTAACTGCTCTGCCCTCACAGCCTTCAAGGAACAAATATCAGCCAATTTTGAACCATGCATTGGATTTTATCAAAGAAAATTTTACCGATCCAGATATGTCCTTAACTTGGGTCGCTCAACAAGTTGCATTAAGCCCCTCTCATTTCAGTACGATTTTTTCTCAATCGTTTAACCAAACATTCATCGATTATCTGACAGAACAAAGAATCGAATTAGCAAAAAAATTATTACAGCAATCAGACTATCGTATCTCAGATATTGCTTTTGAGATTGGTTATAATGACCCTAACTATTTCAGTTATTTATTTAAGAAAAAACAAGGGATTTCCCCAAAAGAATATCGGACACAGATTTTCCTTGAAAACAAAAATAAATAATAAATAAAATCCGTACAGTGATACTCTTTCCCGTTGTAATTAAAAAAAGATGGAATATCTCGAAGCTGAAAATAGCTTTCAAGATATTCCGCCTTTTTAATTGATCGCACCGTTCACCTGCATGACAACTTTTAAGGTAAAATGTTTCCAGCAGCACGGTACAATTCGTACCAATCTTCCCGAGACATATTAATTTCTGATGCTTGAGCGATTTCCTTGATTCGCCCTACGTTCATCGTACCGGCGATTACTTGCATATTGGCTGGATGGCGCAAAATCCAAGCAGAAGCCAAGCCAGTTGGTGTCGTTTGATATTTAGCTGCTAGTTCTTCTAATGTTTGGTTTAATTCAGGGAATTTTTCGTTCCCGATAAATACACCTTCAAAAAATCCATACTGGTATGGCGACCACGCTTGGATCGTCATATCATGCAAACGGGAATAATCAAGTACACTACCATCATGGTCGATACTTGCTTCATCTGTCATATTGACATGAATCCCTTGATCGATCATTCCAGTATGTTTCAAGCCAAATTGCAGCTGATTAGCTACTAATGGTTGACGAACATATTTTTTCAGCAATTCGATTTGCATTGGTTTTTGATTGCTGACACCAAAATAACGGACTTTACCTGATCGTTCCAATTCATCAAATGCTTCAGCTACCTCTTCTGGTTCTACCAATGTATCTGGACGATGAAGAAGTAAAGCATCCACATAATCCATTTTCAGACGGGTCAAACTTTTTTCCACAGATTCAATGATATGTTTTTTAGAAAAATCAAACATCACACCTGGAACGATTCCACATTTTGTTTGAATAAAAAGATCTTCTCGTTTGATTGATGTTTTTGCTAGAGCATCTGCAAAGATTTCTTCACATTCACCGTTCCCATAAATATCTGCATGGTCAAAAAAATCAATGCCGTTTTCATAAGCTGTCTCAATCACTTTTACTGGATCTTCCGCATTGTTGATACGCATACAGCCTAAGATCACTGCAGCTACTTTCTGGTCAGAAGTACCTAATTGAATTTTTTTCATCTGAACTCCTCCTTATTTATATACACAACAAAAGCGTACCACACTCTTTATGAAAAGGCTTCACTAAAATCGACACTTCCGACTATATTTGTTGTATTTTTTTATAAATGGAAGCAGCTGATTTACTTCACGACCAATTCGCTATTGGCAGCTTTTTCTCCAATATCTGTACGATAAAACGTTCCATCTGTCGTTTTATCCATTAACGCGGTGTAGATTTTTTCCTGTGCTTCTTTGATCGTCTCACCATATGCTTCTACTAAATAAAGACGACCTCCTGCTCCAACTAGTTTGCCGTTATTTGAGGAAACTCCAGCATAGTAAACAGAAAGCTCTTCTTCCAGAAAATCTGGTAGAACCATTCCTGTCTCATATTCTTCGGGGTAACCGGCAGCTGCCACCACAACACCTACATTGTATCCTTCTTGCTGCCACTTTAACTCTACTGCACGATTCTCTAATAAATCATCGATTACTTGCGCAAAGTCACTCTTCAACCGAGAAAGAACGACTTGCGTTTCAGGATCACCGAAACGAGCATTAAATTCGATCACTTTTGGTCCTTCCTTCGTAGCAATTAAACCCGCATATAAAACACCCGTGAAAGAGCGTCCTAGTTCTTTCATTCCTAAAGCCGCTGGTTTCAAAACTTCTTCCACAGCTTTTTCAATCATCTTTTTTGGAATTTGCGGTACTGGTGAATAAGCTCCCATCCCCCCTGTATTTGGCCCTTTATCGTTATCAAATGCCCGCTTATGATCTTGCGAAATGACCATCGGATACACCTTGGTATCACGGACAAACGCCAAAAGGGAGAATTCTTCTCCTGCCAAAAACTCTTCTACGACGATTTTTTTGCTGCTGTTCCCAAATCGATGCTGGTTCAACATTTGTTCTGCCGCATCCAGCGCTTCCTTCACTGTTGTAGCCACGACTACACCTTTTCCAGCTGCTAAGCCATCCGCTTTCACTACGATTGGCGCACCGTTTTCTTTGATATACGCTGCTGCTTTTTCGTAACATTCAAAACTTCTGGATTTAGCTGTCGGGATTTGATACGTCTCCATCAATTGTTTAGCAAAACTTTTCGAACCTTCGATCAGAGCTGCTGCTTTTGTCGGACCGAAGATTTTCAATCCTTCCGCCATAAAATCATCGACGATTCCATTTAATAAAGGAACTTCAGGACCAACGATACTCCAATCAATAGCCTCTTTCTTAACAAAATGAATTAATGCTGAATGATCTTGATCACTGATAGCGACACAATTGATGCCATCCTTTGCCATTCCAGGATTTCCTGGCGCACAATACACAGTATCCACCTTCGGACTGTCTAAAAGTTTTTTACTTATTGCATGTTCACGACCACCTGCACCGATCACCAAAATGTTCATTTATCCGACTCCTCTCTAATGTCTAAAATGCCGAACATCAGTAAAGACCATTGCTAGATCGTATTTATTCGCCATATCAATAGAATCTTGATCTTTGATACTTCCGCCTGGCTGAATGATTGCTTTTATACCATGTTTGGCTGCATATTCAACTGAATCATCCATTGGGAAATAAGCATCGCTAGCTAAAACTGCACCTTCCATTTTCTCTTGCGCTTGTTCAATCGCAATTTTTACTGAACCGACTCGATTCATCTGACCGGCTCCGATTCCTACTGTCTGACGTTCGTTTGCCAGCACGATCGCATTAGATTTCACATGTTTGACAGCTTTCCAAGCAAACGCCAATGCTTTTACTTCTGCTGGAGTTGGCTTACGTTTTGTCACGACTTTCCACGCTTCTTCGTTTTCCATTGCCAGATCTTGATCTTGTACAAGAAGTCCACCTAAGACTGAGACCGTTTCTTCTCGATTTTGACTTTCTTCTTGCGCAAAGTCTATTGTCAGTAATCGGATGTTTTTCTTTTTTTGCAGTAATTCCAAAGCTTCTTGTGTATAAGAAGGGGCAATGATGATTTCTAGAAACAGCTTATGCATCTGTTCTGCTGTTGGCAGATCTACTTCTCGATTCAAAACGATGATCCCACCAAAGATTGAAACAGGATCTGCTTCATATGCTGCTTCCCACGCTTCTAAAATCGTAGATGCTGACCCAATACCGCAAGGATTCATGTGTTTCAAGGCGACTACCGTTGGCTCGTCATATTCCTTCATGATCCGTAACGCAGCATCCGCATCACGGATATTATTATAAGAAAGTTCTTTCCCATGGAGTTGTTTTGCTGCTGCGATCGAATATTTTTCCAGAAGAGCGGACTGATAAAAGGCAGCGGCTTGATGACTATTTTCACCGTAACGAAGAGTTTGTTTTCGTTCATACGTAAGTGTCAATTTTTCCGGTTCTTTTTCTTCCACCCAATCCGTTAAGTATTGAGCGATCAGTGCATCATATGCAGCAGTATGACGAAAGACTTTTGCCGCTAGTTTTTGTCTGAAAGAAAGCGAAGTATGCCCATACTGACGTAATTCTGAAAGTACCTCTTCATAGTCAGATGGATCAACAACAGCGGTGACAAATTCATGGTTTTTTGCTGCACTACGGAGCATACTAGGACCACCGATATCAATGTTTTCAATAGCTTCTGCTATTTCGACATCTTGTTTCATAATCGTTTCTTTGAAAGGATATAAATTGACACAAACAAAGTCGATTGGTTGGATATTTTCCGTCTCCATTGCCTCCATGTGGCTAGGGAGATCGCGTCTCCCTAAAAGACCACCATGGATTTTAGGATGAAGTGTTTTGACACGACCATCCATCATTTCAGGAAACCCTGTCACTTCTTCGATCGAAAGCGTTTTGATTCCAGCTTGATCCAATGCATGCTTTGTTCCTCCTGTTGAAATGATTTCTACTCCTTGTTCAATCAAACCTTGGGCAAATGCTACAATCCCAGTTTTATCTGATACACTGATCAATGCTCTTGTCATTTCAGATAGCCTCCATTTTCAATAATTTCACTAATCACTTCTGGATAGATTCGATGTTCTACTCTATGGATTTTTTCTTCTAAAGAATCGAACGTGTCCTCCTGTTCGATCCTCACTTTTTCCTGTCGGATGATTGGTCCAGTATCTACACCTTGGTCGATATAATGAATTGTGACACCCGTTTCTTTTACTCCAGCTTCAAATGCATCACGAATGCCATGCAAACCAGGGAATGCAGGTAAAAGAGATGGATGGATATTGATGATTCTTTTATCATAATTTTCCAGCAATACTGGTCCAATGATTCGCATGTATCCAGCTAGTACAATCAAATCGATCTTTTTTTCTTTCAATTTATGCAAAATCGCTTCTTCATACTCTTTTTTGGATTCAAATTCTTTAGGTGAAAAACAATCTGCCGGTACATCCAATGCGACTGCACGTTTCAAAACATATGCTGCAGGCTGATCACAAAACAACCAGTCAATCGAAGCTTCCAATCCTTTTTTTGATAAATAATCGGCTAGCGCTTGAAAGTTGCTTCCGTTTCCAGAAGCAAAAACAGCGATTCTCATCGTTCTTCTCCTGTAAACACCACACGATGTTTTTCTTTGGCGATCACTTTCCCGATTTCATAAACTTTTTCGCCAGCTTGCTCAATCTCGTGTACGATTTCTTTTACTTTTGCTTCCTCGACTGCTAAGACCATCCCAATGCCCATATTGAATATTTCATACATCTCCATCATAGGAATCTCACCATATTTTTGTAAACAGCCGAAGATCGGAAGAATCGGCCATGTGCCAAGTTTGATTTCAGCAGCCATAGATTCTGGTAACATTCGCGGGATATTTTCTACAAACCCTCCACCGGTGATATGTGCAGCTCCTTTGATTTTCTTTTCTTTGATTAGGGGAAGCAAGGAAGAAACATAGATTTTCGTTGGTTCAAGTAATACTTCGCCAAGTGTTTTTTTCAATTCTGGCAGTTTTGATGATAAAGAAAACTGCTGCTGCTCAAAGAAAATTTTGCGAACAAGAGAGTACCCATTTGAATGGATTCCGCTAGATGCTATTCCAAGCAACACGTCTCCTGGGTTGATTGTTTCTCCTGTCAATAATTGAGATTTTTCAGCTATCCCTACAGCAAATCCGGCTAGATCATAATCATTTCCAGAGTACATACCGGGCATTTCAGCTGTCTCTCCGCCAATCAGTGCCATATTTCCTTGAACACACCCATCCGCTACACCTTTTACTACATTTTCTAAACGTGTCGGATCATTTTTCCCCGTTGCTAAGTAGTCTAAGAAATACAACGGCTCTGCGCCTTGTGCTAAGATATCATTGACACACATCGCTACGCAGTCAATTCCGATCGTGTCGTGTTTGTCCGCTTCGATTGCTACTGCTAATTTCGTCCCTACACCATCGGTCCCCGAAACAAGGACTGGCTCTTTTAATTGAAAGACCGATAAATCGAAACAGCCGCCGAATCCTCCTATAGCGCCCATCACACCTAATCGTTCCGTTTTTTTGACATGCTTCTTGATCCGTTCTACTACTTCATATCCAGCTTCGACATCTACGCCAGCTTTTGCGTATGCATTTGCCATTGGCTTCATATGCTCCCTTCTTGATCTGCTTTTAAAAGAACGATACTTTTTCTTTTAGTGATTCCTGATATTTTTCTTCATAGTCATATAACGGTGTCGGATAATCTCCGTTGAAATAAGCCATACACAATCCTGAATACGGGGCATCTTTTTCCAGACCGATCGATTCGATTAGACCCTCTTCACTTAAAAAACCTAAAGAATCGGCACCGATACATTCTTTGATTTCATCAATCGTATGATTGGCCGCAATGAGTTCTTTACGCGTTTGAATATCAATCCCATAAAAACATGGATATTTCAAAGGAGGAGAAGCAATCCTCACATGTACTTCTTTTGCTCCTGCTTCTTTCAAAAGATGGACGATCCGTCTGCTTGTCGTGCCCCGAACGATCGAATCATCAACCATGATCACCTTTTTCCCTTCCACTACCCCGCGTACAGCAGATAATTTCATTCGGACACCTTGCTCTCTTAGCTCTGGCGTCGGCTGGATAAATGTTCGGGCAATGTATTGATTTTTTACTAATCCAATTTCATAAGGGATACCGCTAGCTTCTGCATAACCACTTGCGGCTGACAAAGAAGAATTAGGTACACCAACGACCATGTCTGCTTTTACTGGCGATTCTTTCGCTAAATTCCGTCCCATATTTTTCCGGGCAGTATGCACATTGATCCCTGCGATATTTGAATCCGGTCTGGCAAAATAGATATATTCCATCGAACAAATAGAAAGCTGCGTGTCCTTCGTAAAGCAATCAATCTGGATTCCTTCGTCATTGATGATCACTATCTCACCAGGCTGGACATCTCTTATAAAACGTGCCCCAATAACTTCTAATGCACAAGTTTCCGAGGCAATCACGTATGCTCCGTTTTTCATTTGTCCGATTGCTAATGGACGAAAACCATTCGGGTCCAAAGCGGCAATCATTGCCGTTTCCGTCATTAATAAATAGGCAAAGCCACCTTTGACTTCATTTAAAGCACTTTTCAATTTATTTAAAAAATCTGTTTCTTCACTTCGTCGGATCAAATGCATCAATATCTCCGTATCGGAGTTGGAATGGAAGATTGCCCCATTTTCCTCTAACTCTTTTCTAAGGGAGCGAGCATTGATCAAGTTACCATTATGCGCTAAGCCGATCGACTGATCATGAAATTTGAATAGAAAAGGCTGAATATTGTCCACACTTCCATTGCCTGCTGTTGCATAACGTACATGTCCGATTGCAGCTTCTCCTGTTAACTGCTGCAATTTTCTTTGATCTTTGAATACCTCAGAAAGTAGACCCAGATCTCGATGACCCATGAGTTTCCCTCGATCATTGGACACGATACCCGCACCTTCTTGTCCTCGATGCTGAAGACTATGGAGCCCGAAGTATGCCACACTAGCGGCGTCTGGATGACCCCAAACACCGAAGATTCCGCATTCTTCATTTAAACTCTTCACTTCATAAGACATACGATTGCATCCTCCCAGCACTTTCTTGCTACTGCTGTTTCTATTTTGATTTGACCGTCAGTTGCTGATATTTCGATTATCGCTTCATCCGTCACCTTACCTGCTAAAACAGCAGCATCTCCCATCATTTCTTCGAATCGTGTCTGGTTTTCCGGTGCAACTGTCAATACAAACCTTGATTGAGTTTCTGCAAACAATTGAGCAGAGGGCAAGCCAAACTGCACAGATAAACCTAACTGATATTTGAAAGCTGATTCTGCCAGTGCAATTGCCAAACCACCTTCTGAACAGTCATGGGCACTTTCAATCAATCCATTTTGGATGGCTGTCAATACTAACTCCTGGTTTTTCTTTTCAACGGCTAGATCAAAGTTTCGAATCACCCCTTCGATTCTTCCAAGCTGCATCTTTTGTAATTCACTGCCATCAAAATCTGCAAACGTCTTGCCTAATATATAGATTAGATCCCCTGATTTTTTGAATTCTTGAGTAGTGATATGTTCATGTTCCTCGATCAATCCGACCATACCGATCATCGGTGTTGGATAGATTGCTTGACCGTCCGTTTCATTATATAAAGAGACATTTCCTGAAATAACAGGAGTTCCTAACGTTTCACACGCAGCAGCAATGCCGTCAGCTGAAGTCGATAATTCCCAAAAAACTTCTGGTTTATCAGGAGAACCATAGTTCAGGCAGTCGGTGATCGCCAAGGGTCTACCACCGCTAGCAATGATATTTCTAGCTGCTTCTGCCACTGCTATTTGTCCTCCGACTTTTGGATCCAAATAGAGATAGCGAGCGTTGCAGTCTGTGGTCATCGCTAATGCTTTATTCGTCCCTCTGACTCTCATCACAGCCGCATCGCTTCCTGGACAGACCACTGTATTGGTTTGTACTTGTGAATCATAAGTTTCGTAGATTGAACGTTTCGAAGCAATCGTCGGTTGTTGCAACAGATCAAGCAATACTTGTCCAGGTTCTTCAATAACCGGCTGATAAGGAGCCAACTGCTGAAAATCTGCGATTCGAGCTGGTTCTTTCATCTCTTTATGATAGACTGGCGCATCTTCAGCCAGCGCATCGACTGGCAGATTCGCTACTTCTTTCCCTTGATGATATAGACGATATTGCCCGTCGTCTGTTACTTTACCGATAGTGACTGCATCTAGATCATACTTCTGAAATAGTTCTTGGATTTTTTCCTCCTCTCCTGATTTGACACAAATCAACATCCGTTCTTGTGATTCGGATAGCATCATTTCATAAGGCGTCATTCCAGTTTCTCTTTGTGGGACTTCGTCTAATGTCAATATAAGTCCTGAACCAGCTTTTGAAGCCATTTCCGCACTAGATGAAACAAGTCCTGCTGCTCCCATATCCTGTATACCTACTAGAGAATCCGAATGATGCAAGATTAATTCCAAACACGCTTCAAGCAGTAGCTTTTCCATAAAAGGATCCCCTACTTGTACAGCAGAACGTTGCTGTTCTTCTTCTTGACTAAATTCTTCTGAGGCAAAAGTTGCGCCGTGGATGCCGTCGCGACCTGTTTTTGCTCCTACATACATGATCGAATTGCCGACACCAGCAGCTTGCCCTTTCTGGATATCTTTGTGTTCAATCAAACCTACACACATTGCATTGACTAATGGATTTCCTTCATAACAAGGATCAAATGCAATTTCGCCACCTACAGTCGGTATGCCGATACAATTGCCGTATCCGCCGATACCTGCAACTACTTCTTCTAGTAAATATTTTGTTCTTGGATTATCTAATTCGCCGAATCTCAATGAATCTAGCAACGCAATTGGACGAGCACCCATGCTGAAAATATCTCTGATGATTCCGCCAACTCCTGTCGCAGCTCCTTCATAAGGCTCCACGGCTGAGGGATGGTTGTGACTTTCTGCTTTGAAGACAACTGCTAGTCCATCACCGATGTCGACGATGCCTGCGCCTTCTCCAGGGCCTTGCAAGACATGAGGTCCACTAGTAGGAAATTTGCGTAGAACCGGTTTAGAATTTTTATAGGAACAATGTTCGCTCCACATAACAGAAAACAGTCCAGTTTCCGTATAATTAGGCATTCTTCCTAAGATATCTTCTTCGATCATTCGATATTCTTCATCAGTCAATCCCCATTCGGCATAGATTTTTTTTTTCTTGATCTCTTCAGCTGTCGGTTCATTCAATGTTTTCATCTATACGGTCACCTTTCCGAAGTTTTTTAAAATGGAAGCAAAGAATCGTTTCCCATCTTCTGATCCTAGCAAGTCTTCTACTGCACGTTCTGGATGAGGCATCATTCCTAACACATTCCCCGCTTTATTCGTAATCCCTGCAATGTTTTCCACGCTGCCGTTGATGTTGTCATTATAAGTAAAGACGATCTGATTATTTTCCTTTAGGTCTTCAAGTGTTTCTTCGTCACAGAAATAATTTCCTTCCCCATGAGCAACTGGAAGAGAGATTATTTCATCTGCTTCATATTCTGAAGTAAAGGCCGTCTTAGGATTGACTTTCAATGGTACAGTTTTACAAATAAAATGCAAAGACTCATTTCGTCTCAGTACACCTGGCAACAGTCCAGCTTCTGTCAATATCTGGAATCCATTACATGTACCGAATACGGGTTTCCCTTCTTCAGCAAAACGAACCACTTCTTCCATGATTGTAGAAAACCGAGCAATCGCACCACATCTCAAATAGTCACCATAGGAGAATCCTCCCGGCAGTAAAACCCCATCAAATCCTTCTAAAGAGGACTCATCATGCCGTACAAATTCGGCATCAGCGCCCATGATCTCGCGAACTGCCCATAACATATCTGCGTCACAATTTGAACCTGGAAAAACGATGACCGCAAATTTCATGTTATACTTCCTCCATTTTTTTGATTTCATATCGGTATGTTTCCATATTTACATTTGCAAGCAACTTATCACAAATCGTTTCAATCACTGTATCGATTGGTTCTTCTGTATCAGCAAGTTGTATCTCAAAGTATTTTCCGATACGGATATCTTCGATTGTTTCATATCCCATACGATGGACTGCTTTTTTTACTGCTTCTCCTTGAGGATCTAATACTGAATCTTTATAGGTTACATAAACTTTTACGAAATACATCATACTCGCTCCTTTTCTTCAGTTAGTTCCGATAGACGGTTATATACTTCTTGATAGACTGGAATCAGATTACCTAAGCCTCTGCGGTAAACGTCTTTGTCCATATGTTCATTCGTATGTTCATCCCATAATCGGCAAGTATCCGGTGTTACTTCGTCCGCAAGTAATATTTTTTCATTCGACCGACCAAACTCTAGCTTGAAATCTACTAAAACCAGACCAACCTTAGCGAATAATTCGATCAAAATTTTATTGATAGCTAATGCTTGGGTTTTCAGCTCACTGATTTCTTCCGGTTTTGCCAGTTGCAAGTAATAGATATGCTCTTCATTGACAAACGGATCATCCAACTGATCATCCTTATAGTAGAATTCAACGATTGGCTTGATTAATTTTTTGCCTTCAGGAACACCTAGACGTTTTGAGAAACTTCCTGCTGCAATATTTCGGATCACCACTTCCAGAGGGATGATTTGTACTTTTTTTACTAATTGTTCGGTTTTAGATAATTGTTCAATAAAATGATTTTTTATTCCTCGCTGGGTCAGATAGCGGAAAATCGTACTTGTGATTTTATTATTCAATTCTCCTTTCCCACTTATCTGATCTTTCCTCGCGCCATTCAACGCAGTCGCCTGATCTAAGTATTCTACCCAAATCAAGTTTTCATCAGAGGTAAGATATAATTTTTTGGCTTTCCCTTCGTACAGAAGTTCTTTTTTCTCCATGTCCGACTCTCCTTTTTATTTACATTCAAAGCAAATACAACGATTTTTGTTCGTGTTTTCACTTTGAATTTTAACAATCATCTTTTTAGAAATCAATATAAATATGTACATTAAAGGCATTAGATTCTTTTAATGTTCGTGTTTTGTTGTGAGTACAAAATCCCCCTCATCAACAAGCGTTTACATTTATATATAATGATGGTATATTAAAATTAACTAAAAATTTGGATAACTGGATCGAGGAGGCACTTGCCGATGGAAGATGCAATAAAACAAGGTCAGCTTTTTTTATCAGAGTTAACGGCTGAAGAACGTTCCTGTCTATATAATGATTTGTTGTCGATCAAAGACGTTTATTTATGCAATAAAGATACTAGTTTTTATACCTTTCGGAAAATCCGCCGAGCAGCTAAGCGTTGCGCTGAATGCCGTAAAAGGACTTTTCGTTATCGAACAGAACACAAAGGCGAACTTTTAATCAGTCAGATCCACGAGCAGAAACTTTTCAAAAATCACTATCGTATCCAGATCTTATTTAATGGACAAGAGATGGAATATACTTTTCTCGAAAATTTGCTGCAACATCTCCATAACCAGCATTTTAGTTATAATAGCCAAGCCATTTACGCTTAATTCCTCTATTTTTTGTATATAAAGAGGTAGTCGCTTTATTCCTATCATTGATAAGAAAACATAATAAACTAAAAGAAGCAGAACCGCTAACGGATCTGCTTCTTTTTTGGTTATTTTTGCTATTCTATTTTAATTAAATTTTGCAACTCACTCTTCTTTATTCCAAACCTACTCGTTTGAATATCACGTCAACGTTTTTCAAATGATGATGATAATCAAAGGCATCGTCTATTTCTTCTTTAGATAAGACCGATGTGATGGTCGGATCTTCTTCTAACAGCGGGCGGAACTGAACTTGGTTGTCCCAAGCATACGCAGTTTTTGGCTGAACAAGATCATAAGCTTCTTCTCTTGTCATTCCCTTATCGATCAATTTCAGCATAACGCGTTGGCTATAAATCAAACCAAATGTTGCAGACATATTCCGCTTCATGTTTTCAGGAAAGACCGTTAGATTTTTAACGATATTGCCAAAACGATTTAACATGTAATTCAATAAAATCGTGGTATCAGGCAAGATGATTCGCTCTGCTGAAGAATGAGAAATATCTCTTTCATGCCATAATGTGACATTTTCATAGGCAGTGACCATGTGTCCGCGCACCACTCTGGCTAGACCAGCCATATTTTCTGAACCGATTGGATTCCTTTTGTGTGGCATAGCAGAAGAACCTTTTTGACCTTTCGCAAAAAACTCTTCTACTTCACGTGTTTCAGACTTTTGCAATCCGCGTATCTCTGTTGCAAAGCGTTCAATACTTGTAGCAATAAGCGCCATCGCTGAGAAATATTCAGCATGTAGATCCCGAGGGAGAACTTGAGTAGAGATTTCTTGCGGACGGATTCCCAATTGTTTACATACATACTCTTCAATAAATGGCGGGATATTTGCGAACGTCCCCACTGCTCCTGAGATTTTTCCTGCTTCTACTCCTTTTGCCGCATGTTCGAATCGTTCGATGTTCCGTTTCATTTCTGAATACCATGTGGCAAGTTTCAATCCAAAAGTAGTTGGTTCAGCATGGACACCGTGTGTTCGACCCATCATCACTGTATATTTGTGTTCTTTTGCTTTTTCGCCAATGATTTCTGTAAAACGTTTCAGGTCTTCCCGTAATATATCATTTGCTTGCTTGATGAGATAGCCATAAGCAGTATCTACGACATCCGTACTTGTTAGACCATAATGGACCCATTTTCTTTCTTCTCCCAATGTTTCAGAAACTGCTCGTGTAAAAGCAACGACATCATGGCGTGTTGATTTTTCGATTTCCAAGATCCGATCGATATCAAATGATGCATGTTCACGGATTTTTTTCACATCTTCTTGTGGGATTTCACCAAGTTCTGCCCAAGCTTCATCTGCTAAAATCTCGACTTCGAGCCACGCACGGTATTTGTTCTCTTCCGTCCAGATATTCCCCATTTCAGGGCGTGTATAACGTTCTAACATGTTTTTTCTCCTCTAATCCCAAATATTCGTTTGTTTGATTTCTTCCAGCGTTTGCTGGATGTCTTCTGTCAAGATAGTGATATGTCCCATCTTGCGACCTTTTTTCGCTTGTTTTTTTCCATAGAAATGGAATTGCCAGTCTGGCTTATTCTCAATCAAGCGATAGCTTTCCAACAGTTGTTCTCCCAAAACATTGACCATCACTGCATTGCTTGTCAGACGCACTTTTTCTCCTAATGGCCAGCCGCAAATACCTCGAATATGGGCATCGAACTGACTCATAGAACAAGCTTCGATAGAATAATGCCCAGAATTGTGAGGACGAGGGGCTAATTCATTCACATATAACCCGCCTGTTTTTGTTAAGAACATTTCTACCCCTAGAGCACCTGAAAGACTTACTGCTTCTGCAATCACACGGGCAATACGCTCAGCCTCCTCGATCACATCCTGATCAATCGCAGCTGGAGCAATCGTTTCGTGCAGAATGTTGTTTCGATGGATATTTTCCACGACCGGAAAAGTTGTGAAATCTCCTTGTCCATTTCCTGCTACCATGATCGAAATCTCTTTTTCAAATGGGATCCATGCTTCTAAAACACAGGTTCCTTCTCTTAAAAGATCCATTGCAGGGGCCAAGTCTGCACGACTTTTCAAAACATACTGCCCCTTGCCATCATAACCGCCTCGAGTGGTTTTCAAAACGCAGGGATAACCGATCCCGTCAATCGCATCTTGGATATCTGTCGGACTGACGATCGTTGCATAAGGAGCAATCACGATGTTGTTCGTTTCCAAAAAAGATTTTTCCAATAGGCGGTCTTGCGTAATCGCAAGCAAGTCTGTCCCTTGAGGAATAAATGACATGGGTAAGATCGCATTTAGCGCCTCTACACTGACATTTTCAAATTCATAGGTAATGACATCTGTTCTTCTAGCAAGCTCTTTCAGCGCAAAGGTGTCATCATAGACACTTTCAATGTGCCAATCTGCAACTTGTGCGGCTGGACAATCACTTACAGGATCCAGCACACCTACTTTAAAGCCCATTTCTTTTGCACTAATCGCCATCATACGACCTAATTGACCGCCGCCGACGATCCCGATCGTTGAACCAGGCAACAAAGGTTTAACCAAGTTGATCACTACTTTCTATAACAGTTTTAGCCAACATTGAACGTCTTTCAGCCAATTTAGCCTCCAATTCTAAATCATACATGGAAAGCATCTGTATCGCAAGTAGTCCAGCATTAATTGCTCCAGCTTTTCCGATTGCCGTAGTAGCCACAGGCACGCCTCCAGGCATTTGAACAATCGACAGAAGCGAATCTAAACCATTTAATGTTCGTGATTGGACCGGTACGCCGATAACCGGCAAAGTTGTTTTTGCCGCAACCATCCCCGGTAGATGGGCGGCTCCACCTGCTCCTGCAATAATGATTTTGATTCCTTTTTCTCGAGCACCTTGTGCATATTCAAACATCAAATCTGGTGTGCGATGAGCAGAAACGACTTTTTTTTCATAAGACACACCGAATTCTTCCAATATTTGACATGCTTCTTTCATTGTTTCCCAATCTGAAGTACTCCCCATGATCACAGAGATTTTTGCTGTCATTGTTTTTCCTCCCAGTTTTTCTACATCCATATTTTAACAATCGTATTTTTTGATGTCAAAGAAATTTCGAATATTGATAAAGAAAACCATTTTATTGTTCGTGTTTATCCAATACATAAAAAAGGACGTGACAAAAGTGATGTCACATCCTTTTTTTAGTATAAATGGTATTCAAACAGCTGACCCTCGATATTCACTCAAAACGCTGGTTTCGCAACTTTTCTTTTACTTCATTATTTTTTGAAGGCTTCTTCTACTATTTCTTCATCTTTTTTTAAACCATTAAAGATCAGATTCAATATGATAGCCGTAATACTACTCATTACGATGCCATTGCCAGTGAACATTTGCAATGTTTGAGGCATTTGACTGAATAGTGTCGGCGTAATATTGAAACCTAGCCCAAATCCAACAGAAACAGCAACAATCAATAGATTTTTATCATTACTGAAATCAACTTCCAACAGCATACGGATTCCTTGGACTGCCACCATCCCGAACATGACTAACATTCCTCCACCAAGTACCGGCTCAGGAATGATTTGTGCTAACGCACCAATTTTAGGGAATAATCCTAAAACAATCAAGAAGAACGCAGAGAAGTAAATAGGTTTTCTCGTTTTGATTCCCGAAAGTTGAACCAATCCGACATTTTGAGAAAAGCCTGTGTAAGGGAATGTATTGAAAATACCGCCTAAGATAACGGCAAGTCCTTCTGCACGATATCCTTTTTTCAATTCTTCTTCTCCAACATTCTTTCCAGTAATGTCCCCAAGCGCAAAATATACACCCGTTGATTCTACCATACTGACCATAGAAATGATGATCATCAGTAAAATCGACCATACATCAAAAGTTGGCTTACCAAAATAAAAGGGTTGTGGGACATGGAACAATGGTGCATCTCCAATCGCACTCAGATCGATCATTCCCATGAAAGCAGCTAAGATGCTTCCACCGACTAAACCAATCAATACCGCGATGGAACGAATGAACCCTTTTGCCAACATTTGCACACCTACAATGAGGAGAATCGTCACAAATGCAAGTAGTAGATTTGTTTTGTCACCAAAATCAGCCGCTGTTGCATTACCGCCACCCATTTTTTCAATTGCTACTGGAATCAATGTCAAACCAATAACGGTGATAACCGTTCCTGTTACTAAAGGCGGGAATAATTTCTTGATTTTAGAAAAGATACCTGAAACTAACACAACAAAGATACCTGAAGCGATAATAGATCCATAAATAGCTCCTACTCCTTCATTAGTTCCGATCAAGATCAGCGGAGCTACTGCTTGGATCGCACATCCTAAAACAACAGGCAAGCCAATTCCGAAAAATCGGTTAACGGTCAATTGCAATAATGTTGCTAATCCACACATAAAGATATCAATTGAAATCAAGTAAGTCATCTGTTCTTGATTAAAGCCTAGTCCTGTACCGATCAAAAGAGGCACCGCTACTGCTCCTGCATACATCGCTAACAGATGCTGCAGCCCTAAAACCGCGGCTTTTCCATTTTGTGTTTCTTTTTCCACGATTATGCGTCCTCCTCAAGAAACTCAACTTGTCCATTCGTCAAGGAAGCGATACGTGCAAGAGAAACGACTCTCAATCCCATTTCTTCAAGCAACTGACGTCCATCTTGGAAAGACTTTTCAATGACGATCCCAATTCCTTCTACTTGAGCTCCAGCTTGCTGGCATAATTCAATCAATCCTTTTGCCGCTTGTCCGTTTGCCAAGAAATCGTCAATAATCAATACTTTATCTTCTGAAGATAAGAATTTACGAGAAATAGAAATCGTACTTGTCACTTGTTTCGTAAAAGAATAAACAGAAGCCGTCAATAATTCTTCATCCATCGTCAAGCTTTTGGCTTTTCTGGCGAAGATCATTGGAACACCTAATTCTTTTGCAGCAAATAAAGCTGGTGCGATCCCAGAAGCTTCAATGGTCACAACTTTCGTGATTCCTTGTTCTTTAAATACTTCTGCAAACCGTTGCCCCATTTGTTCCATCAATACAGGGTCTACTTGGTGAGTGACGAAACTGTCGACTTTTAGTACGCCCTCGCCTAATATACGTCCGTCTTTTTGAATACGTTCAACTAATTCTTTCACTTTATTTGCTCCTTTATCATTTATTAATACCAAAAAACCGCTTTTGTGCAAAAACCTACTATGTTTCTGTTAAAGAAAAACACCCTCCACTTTATCATAAGAAAAGAAGGGTGAAATAGCCAATCTTTTACTTATAGTCCAGCATTTACGGTACTGGCTAGAAACTGTCATCCATATTATGACGATATATAAGTAGGTATGTAAAACTAATAATAGTGTAAAATCATTTTCTTGCAACTGTTTTGCACGTGAAGGCAGTTTGACATATTTGAATAAAGAATGTTGTTTCAAATATTGAAAATAGTCTAACACTACTTTCTGAAACTGACAACGTGGTTTACTTATTTTTTTGTAAAATCTAATGTTTTTTAATGCATTACTCTTTTTTGTTCGGGTTTAAATAGTTATTTTTATTTTCATTTATCCAAAAATTCTATTTCACACAAAAAGGATTGTGAAAAAAAACGTGTCACAACCCCTTTTTCGAATAAATAGTGTTCCAAAGACAATCTACGGCAATAGCGCACAGATTTATAACGTACAGGAAATAATTTTCGTAAATTCTTTCTTATTCCTTGAAGTTGACAAGTTCGTCAATCGCCACTGCTTTTCCTGAAGCAATAGAGTGATTCGCTGCGATTCCTGTCAAAATCGACAGGATACCATCTACGTGAGTTGCTGCTCGATTCCACGGATCTTCTTCCTTTACTTCGCCAAATAGATCATCCAACAAACGTGGATCTCCTCCGCCATGTCCACCTGCTTCTTGTTCAACGATTACCTCATAGGGTTTACCGAACATCGGATAGACCTGGATGGACTGAAGAACGGCTGCTCCCTCATCTTTTTTATCTCCACCAGCGTTGATATAGGACTTTTCGATCACTTTCATTTCGATCCGTCCTTTGCTGCCATTAAAAGAAACATTGAATCCTTCCCACGGCATATACGCATTTAGCGAATACGTCAATATCGTACCGGTCTCGTATTTGACCGTCACTCCTAACGTATCTTCAATAGAAATATCATCGGAAAATACACTGCGATCACGAATGTATCCACTGTCTTCTTCTGCTTCCAAATACATTTCTCGTAATTCCTCATTGGCTGATAGATCTATAGCAAATGGATCATTTTTGGCTAGTTCGCTTCCATAGCATCGACTGTAAAATGTTTCTACTCCGCGTTTTTCCGCATTATGCATTCCATAAAAATTCAATCCACCAAATGCGAATACCTTTTTTGGCTGGCTACTCAACCAAAAGTTCACCAGATCAAAATGATGGGTAGATTTGTGCACGAGAAGTCCGCCACTATTGTGTTTATTTCGATGCCATCTTCTGAAATAATCTGCCCCGTGCTGCGTATTCAGCAACCATTCAAAGTGGATAGAGAAAACATCGCCGATTATGTCTTTTTCCAGCAGTTCCTTTATCTTCGTGTGATATGGCGCATAACGATAATTGAAAGTGACTCGCAGATTCCTTCCCGTTTGTTTTTGAACAGTTATTATTTCTTGCGCTTTTTCCTCATCAATAGTCAGAGGTTTTTCGCAAATAACATCATACCCTTTTCTCATTGCACGGATGATATAATCATGATGCGTTCGATCTACTGACGTGATAATGACTTCATCTGGCCGTACATCATCCAGTAGCTGTTCAAATTGCGATGGCATACATGTCTTTACTTTCTTCTGTCCATACTTATTCACAAGTACTCGATTTGCATAATCCATTCTTGTTTGAGACACATCACAAAAACCGACCAGTTCACAAGTTCGATGATACGTAGAGGCAATTGCCTCATAAAAAAAGCGAGCTCTTCCGCCAAGACCGACTTGTACATATTTTTTCTTCATTTGAACTCATTCTCCTTTTCTTTTAACCAGCATGCTGTGACAAACGGCAGTCCGGGATACAACAATGCAGTAAGTAACAGATCATATTGTATACACCAAAACAGCCCATACAAAAGACAGAAATACCACAGAAACCCTTTGACGTTTTTTGACAACAGCCAGATATTTCTTTTGATCAAATAAATAAGACTATCTGCTTTCTCTTCTTTGCAGACATCAATTAGCGTACTAAAAAAACCATGGGATACAAAAAGCAACAGACACAATAGAAAAGGAATCAGATACCAAGCATCAGCCTTTTCTATGAACAAATACCAATCAGCTGCAAAAATAAGAACGAACAGCTGAAACAACGCAACAATGAAACATGACCTTTTGATTTTTTCTTTCCGCCAACCTACCTTCTTTTCCGCCAAATAATGGGCAGATAGATAATAAGCAGGATACATCATCAAAAAATAAATCAGATAGACAACATGAGCAGAAAGCGTTAATCCTAAAGTGAAAAAACATCCTAGGAAAAAAGCGAAAAGACCATGACTGATAAGACTGGTTAAAAAAATCCGACAGAAATAGTAGTTGATCTTGTAAAGAAACATCTCCTCTATTGGCTTTTTCATCTTCAGCCTTTCAAGCCGCTTGTACTGATTCCTTGGACGAGATATTTATTGAAGAATAAGAAAATCAAAAAAACCGGCAGCAGAGACAGCGTAGACATCGCAAACATACTGGCGTAAGTCGTGCTAGATCCAGCATCTGCAAATAATTTGATGGCAATCGATACGGTATAAGATCTCGGCTTGTTCAAATAGATCAGCGGTCCCATAAAATCATCCCATTTCCAATAAAACTGGATAATAATCGTGGTGATGATCGAAGGTTTTAGCAAAGGAAAAATAATTTTGGTAAAGACACTATATTTGCTGCATCCGTCAATAATCGCAGATTCATCTAACTCTTTAGGGATGCCGACCATGAATTGCATGATCTGATAAATAAAAAATGCTTGTCCAAAAAAGTGCGGTAAAATCAGCGGCACATACGTACCAACCAAATTTAGCCGATTGTAAATAATAAACTGCGGAATCAAAATCACTTGTGCAGGAATCATCATCGTTACTAACATGACGACGAACCAAAACCTTTTTCCTTTGAAATCGATCCTCGATAATGCGTAAGCAATACAAGTCGAGCTCAGCACTGTCCCAATCGTTGATACCGCAGAAATGACAAACGAATTCTTAAAGAACGTGAAAAATGAGATTCCAGCAAAACCTGCCCATCCTTCTGCGTAATTTTCCCATCGAAAAGTTTCTGGAATCAAATTCAGTGAACCACTCAGAATCTCTTGATCCGTTTTAAAAGAACCGGCAATCATCCACAAGACTGGATAAATCATGACTAGACCTAATAGCAAAATAAACCCGTACTGGAACCATTTCATTACTGTTTTATTCATTTTTTCCTCCCCCCGTTCACACAACGACCCATTTTTTTGATGATTTAAAAATCAGAAAGGTGACAGCACCCATGATCAACAGCATGATCCACGAAATAGCACTAGCATACCCCATAGAATTAAAAGAGAATGCTTGGTTATACACATAAAGAGCATAAAAGTTCGTGGCATCATTCGGACCACCTTGGGTAATGATGAACGCTTGCGTGAAAGTCATAAACGCTGCAATCGTCTGCATGACTAAGTTATACAAAATGATTGGCGAAAGAAGAGGTAGCGTGATCTTGTAAAACGACTGCCATTTATTCGCTCCATCGATCTCTGCCGCTTCATAATACGAGGCTGGGATCTCTTTGATACCTGCAGCAAAGATGATCATTGCCGAACCGAATTGCCAAGCAGACATCAAAACAAGAGGGATCATGACCAATTTTTGATCGCCAAACCAGGAAAGTGCTGGTGCGCCTAGGCGTTCTAGAAAAATATTCACTAATCCATTTTTAGAAAATAATTCTCGCCACACTAGAGCAATAGAAATACTGCCGCCAATCAAACTAGGTACATAATACAAAGAACGAAAGAAAGTCGTCCCTTTGATATTTCTCGTTAAAAGATAAGCAATCAATAGACCAAAGATCAGTTTCACAGGCACAGAGGCGAATACATAGAGAAAAGTGACTCGGATGGAGTTCAAAAAACGAGCATCACTTAGCATTTTTATATAATTATCCAAGCCGATCCATGAGACTGGATTCCCCAGCCGATAATCGGTAAACGAATAATAAAGAGACAAGATCATCGGTATTACCGTTATCAATAGAAATCCTAGAATAAATGGAGAAGCAAATACGTAACCGACCACGTTATCTTGATTCATGAATCGTTTTAGTTTTTCTTTTTTCATGCTTTCCTCCTGTTACTATTCCAGAACGTTTGAAGCAAACTCATAAAAACTCTCTGCTGCTTCTTCTACCGTCATTTCTTCATAGATAACTTTTTCTACTAAAAGATTGTATTGATCTTGGATTTCTGGATTTAAAGCGCTATCAAAAACATTTACTTCACCGTTGTCCATATCGGATATCATTTCTAAATAGTCGAATGTCGCTTGTAAAGTTGTATCATCTGTCTGAGCGAGTTGTTCTCGAATATTGGACATGATTGGTACACCGCGTTCTCCTTTTAAAATCTCATTGGCTTCTTCACTGTTTTGGAAGAAATCAATAAATTTAGCCGCTTCTTCTTTGTGTGCTGAATTTTTTGCCATACTCAGCATTTGCGAAGAACGTAATGGAATACCAGATTCTCCATCTGCTTTTCTGCGAGGAGGATTAATCAATCGAATTTCCATATCTTCAGGAGCGCCTGACAAAATTTCTGTCAACTGGTTACTTGATAGAAAAACCATCGCTGCTTCGCTATCTCTAACTGCCTGAAAAGACAGATCTGTCGTACTTGCAGCTCCACCACCCGGTTCTGGATGGGCACCTTTGTCTACCAGATTTTTACGCAGCTGGAAAAAATCTGTTAAATAATCCGGATTTTCGAATCCCAAACTGTTAGATAAATCCTCCTGATTATAAAAATTCAATCCTTTCTCAACTTGCGGTATTTGAATAATACAGCCAGCTATAAAATCTTCGAACCTTGAAATAGCATAAATCCCTAATTCTTCAGTAATTTGATAGCTGATTTGTTCAAATTCTTCCCATGTCCAATTGGAAGCAGGTTCAGGGATACCTAATTGTTCAAATATATTTTTATTGTAAGCAATCGCAAACGAGTTCACCCCGTTGGACAGTCCAACTAATTGCCCGTCGTAAATCGTCGTTGCCAAATAGGATTCATCCGCATTAGAAACATCAATTATCCCTTTTTCCACATATTCATCTAATGGTTCAATCTGATTGATGTATTGAGGAAATTGATTATTTAATTGAAAAATATCCCAGATATCATTTGATGCTGCTAGCGTACCTAATTTTGTGTAATATCCTTCATAATCATAGAATTCATACTCGATCGTCACATGAGGATTTTTTTCTTCGTAAAGCTCGATTACTTTTACCGTTGCATCGTGTCGAACTTGTGAACCCCACCAAGCCATGTTCAACGTAATTTTTTCGTCGTCCTCTTCTTGCCCACAAGCCGTCAAGAATAATAATATAACACTTAATGCTAAGATGATTCTCATTTTTTTCTTCATTTCCTACACCTCTACTTCCATTGACATTTTTCAATATACTGTATTCTTATACAGTATATATTTATAAAATCCTCTTTTTTAAAGGCGAATAAAAACCAAGGCTTGCCTTTTTGTTCTGCCTAGGATGAACAACTCAATACTTTCAAGGAAAATTAGATAGTGCTGATTTTTTTCCATTGCTACAAATGCTTCTTGCTTCAATGATGGGAGGATAATTGCGCAAAGAAAAAGGATATCAGACAACCGTCCAATATCCTTGACATAGCTAAATAAGCGTGCCACTCTGCGTATATTATTCCCTAAAAAATCAGAAAAAATAACTAGTAATTCTGTATGAAATTAGGTACAATATACACGTTGATGCACAAGCATTGACTATGGCAACTTGATTGGTCAGTTCCCGCTGACTTTTCAAGCCCCGGTGATTTAGCTGCTACTAAATTGCCGGGTGCCTTTTTTAGTTTTTATTCGTTTTTCATTCTATAGAAAGCGCTTCAATAAATCAAGACATTTTTTTGTTAGAATGCTAATAATAACAAAAGATTTTAACTATTCTTATGTACATTACAGATAAAAAAACAAAAAAATTTCTCTTTTTTTGAATTCTGAACAAATAGTACCTGTCTCTTATACACATCTAGATGTGTATAAGAGACAGGTTATTATTAGCATTCTAACAAAAAAATGTCTTGATTTATTGAAGCGCTTTCTATAGAATGAAAAACGAATAAAAACTAAAAAAGGCACCCGGCAATTTAGTAGCAGCTAAATCACCGGGGCTTGAAAAGTCAGCGGGAACTGACCAATCAAGTTGCCATAGTCAATGCTTGTGCATCAACGTGTATATTGTACCTAATTTCATACAGAATTACTAGTTATTTTTTCTGATTTTTTAGGGAATAATATACGCAGAGTGGCACGCTTATTTAGCTATGTCAAGGATATTGGACGGTTGTCTGATATCCTTTTTCTTTGCGCAATTATCCTCCCATCATTGAAGCAAGAAGCATTTGTAGCAATGGAAAAAAATCAGCACTATCTAATTTTCCTTGAAAGTATTGAGTTGTTCATCCTAGGCAGAACAAAAAGGCAAGCCTTGGTTTTTATTCGCCTTTAAAAAAGAGGATTTTATAAATATATACTGTATAAGAATACAGTATATTGAAAAATGTCAATGGAAGTAGAGGTGTAGGA
>NZ_NGMF01000001.1:1883692-1903017 GCF_002140245.1 Enterococcus sp. 10F3_DIV0382
TCCTACACCTCTACTTCCATTGACATTTTTCAATATACTGTATTCTTATACAGTATATATTTATAAAATCCTCTTTTTTAAAGGCGAATAAAAACCAAGGCTTGCCTTTTTGTTCTGCCTAGGATGAACAACTCAATACTTTCAAGGAAAATTAGATAGTGCTGATTTTTTTCCATTGCTACAAATGCTTCTTGCTTCAATGATGGGAGGATAATTGCGCAAAGAAAAAGGATATCAGACAACCGTCCAATATCCTTGACATAGCTAAATAAGCGTGCCACTCTGCGTATATTATTCCCTAAAAAATCAGAAAAAATAACTAGTAATTCTGTATGAAATTAGGTACAATATACACGTTGATGCACAAGCATTGACTATGGCAACTTGATTGGTCAGTTCCCGCTGACTTTTCAAGCCCCGGTGATTTAGCTGCTACTAAATTGCCGGGTGCCTTTTTTAGTTTTTATTCGTTTTTCATTCTATAGAAAGCGCTTCAATAAATCAAGACATTTTTTTGTTAGAATGCTAATAATAACAAAAGATTTTAACTATTCTTATGTACATTACAGATAAAAAAACAAAAAAATTTCTCTTTTTTTGAATTCTGAACAAATAGTACTGGAGTACAAAAGACGAGGAAGAGCCACTATCTGCTCTTCCTCGTCTTTTGATTCTCACCTGTTATTCATGATTCTTTTTCTCAGTTTCCCGATATTTTTCCATTTTACGACTAAAAAGCTCTCCGCTACTTGGCGGCGTATACGTGATGGCATTTGCTCCTGCTTGAATGGTCTCAGCAATACTTTCTTCCGTTGGACCGCCTGTCGCAATGATAGGAAGTTCAGGATACTTTTTACGAAAATGACGTACTGCTTCTACAGTTTCTTTTCCCGCACTGATATTGATAATCGAAATACCAGCTGCTAACTTTTCATCAATTTCCGTATATTTCGATGTTACCGTACTGATAACTGGGATATCAACTACTCGACAAACTTCTTTCACTGTCTCTAAAGGCGTAGGACCATTCAAAACAACCCCTAAAGAACCTTGCGCTTCTGCAAACATGCTCATGTAAGAAGAACGAGCACCTTGTGTCAATCCGCCTCCTACACCGGAAAAAACTGGAATATCAGCTGCCTCAATGATACTTTTAGTAATTGCTGGATGTGGTGTAAAAGGATACACAGCAATTACTGCATTTGCATTTGTATTTCGTATGATTGCGATATCCGTAGTAAAGATGATCGAACGAATCAATTTTCCAAATATCTTGATCCCGCTTGCTTCTAAAATGATTTCCGGTACTCTTACGATATCTTTTCTCAATTCCGTCATGATTTCCGGCGTAAATTGTTCTGCCATCAGCCACTTCTCCTTTGCTATCTCCGGTCATACTGATTCAACTGGTACGTCTCGATGACCTGGATGATTTTTTGCGCATAACCGGGGTCTGTCGCATAACCTGCCTCTTGCAATGCTTGTGCGGCTTCCTGATAATTGGTGGCCGTAATAACTTTTTCATACAGTGCAGGATTCCAATCTACTCCTTGGACGAACAGTTGTGTATGGTCATCCATGGACTGTTCCCATGAATCATACACTTTGAAGTCTCCTTGGATAGTTATCCATTCTTCATTAACAAATTCCTTTGTTTCCAGGCTTACTTTCTTCTGATCCCCATAAGCCTTGATCCCGAAAAGATTATTGTATTTGCTAGCCAAGGTACTTTTTCCCCAATTCGATTCTAATATAGCTTGTCCTAAAATGATACTAGGAAGCACTCCATAACCATCTTGTAGTTCTTGGGCATGTGGAACAAGCCGTTCAATAAATTGCTGATGGGATTGCGCTTCATTTTCTTGCTGATTATCAGTAAAAGGAGAAGACAGATTCTTCAAGGAAAAAACAAAGGCTAGGAGTATCACTACTACACCGGCAACCACTGCTGGCCAACGGATGTTCTTGCGCTTTTGCTTTTTCCACTTTTTTTTCGCCATGATCAATTCCTACTTTTCATTTAATTCATTCAGATATTCTTCTAGCGTCAATTGGTGTTTGGTGATATACTCAGCATTTTCTTTACCGACATAACGTAAGTGCCAAGGTTCATATGTGATTTTAGTTATATCTTCGCGTCCTTTTGGATAACGAACGATAAATCCATACTGGGCAGCATTATCTGCGATCCATTTAGCTCCAGGCTGATCTCCGTAACTTGCATCCAATACAGTAGAAGGATAACTGTTGTACCAGTTTTGATCGACGACATCGACTGCCAGACCTGTGTGGTGTTCGCTGTATCCCGGCTCCGTAATCGTTTCTTTAGTGATTTTTGTCGCCTCCTCTTCTGATACACCTTGACGACTCATCACATCTTGGACATTTTGTTCGAAAACTTGTTGTTGGGATGATACAGACCGGTAAGCTGAGACCATAACTAACGGAAACCCAGCTGCTTCGGCAGCCTTAGCAAATGCTTCATATTCCGGAGCAATGCGTTTGTCGATCAAATATCCATTACTCAATGATGCCAATTGAGTAGACTCATCGATTTCTTTTTCTAATTTGTGATCTGGACCAACCAAAACTAGTTGCCAATCGTCTGTTTTAACATCTGGCAATTGTTTGGATGTACGATCTTGTGTTTCTTTGTCCTTTGCCTTGCTGCTTGTTGTTTGACTGTTCTTTTCTTTACTAGCAGTTGTTTTGGTGCTTGTTCGTTCGACCGTTTGATTGCCGGCTTGAACATGCGCGTCATCATCGCTAAAAATAACATAGCCCATTGCTGCGATCATAATCACAACTGCTCCAAATCCTAAAAATTTATTCACTTGAAAAATCCTTTCGTTGTTCTTCACGTTCCCCGTTCGTATCATGAACGTAAGTTTCTTCCAGATTTTCATTCACCCAATCAAGAAGTTCGATTTTTTCTCCTTCAATCTGTTTTTGAACATCTGCTGGCAAACGAAAATTCAAAATATCATCATAGCCCCATTCATCATATTGAATACTTACTTTCAAGTCAAGGTATCTACCAGCCTGCTGATTGTTTTTCAAAGGGATCAGCTCGACTTTTGCTGCTTTGCTGCTTAGCCATTTTTGCGCGATACGTGTTTTAATTTGTTTATACTCTGCAACAGCAATATTTCGTTTCTCGGGAAAAATAATCGTTTGACGCAAAATCTTTTGCGTAAGCATCCATTCATAATCAGTGAAAAGATTTTTTACTTTCTGCATCGCTTCAGAAGGCAAATTTTTCTCGCCATCTTTCCATTTTTGCCATTGTTCTGGGCTGATCAGCAAGTATTCATCTAAAAAATTTTTTTCAGTTTCAAACTGTTCCAATAATACACTCATAATAAGATCAATATATACTTGATGCACGTTTATCCCCTCCTTTTAACTATTCTACTTAAGTTTTAGTCAAAAAGCACCTGTTAAATCGCTGCTTTCATTTTTTTTAATGTTTCAAGTCCTCTCCCCTTCATTCTTCGTGATTTTTGTTATAATAATAGACAGAAAAGAATCTCAATCTAACTATGAAGGAGCATTTTCAGATGAAAAAATATCAATGGGGAATCGTGGGTCTCGGTATCATCGCACATGAGTTTGCCGAAAGCTTCAATCAAGAGACAAGTGAACTAACAGCGGTTGCTTCCAGAACTTCAGAAAAAGCGGAAAAATTCGCACACCGTTACAATATTCCAAAAGCTTACGGAAGCTATCAAGAAATGTTAGACGATGCTGAAATCGACATCATATACATTGCTGTACCAAATAAACAGCATATCGACCATATCTTGGCAGCATTGGAAGCAGGCAAACACGTCTTATGCGAAAAAGCTATCACGATGAACAAAAAAGAACTAGCTGACGCTATGCGTTTAGCAGAAGAAAAGAATCTGATTTTAGCAGAAGCCATGACTATCTTCAACATGCCGCTTTATCAGCAATTACGTTCAATAATGGATACAGGAAAACTAGGGGCTTTAAAAATGATCCAAGCACCTTTCGGCAGTTATAAGGAACCAGATCCAGAAAACCGATTCTTCAATCCTGAATTAGCTGGTGGAGCTCTATTGGATATCGGTACGTATGCGGTATCTTTTGCTCGTTTCTTTTTGAGTTCTCAGCCTGAAGTAGTTGCCTCTACAATGGTCCCTTTTGAAACAGGCGTAGACGAGCAATCAGTCACTATTTTGCGCAACAAAGAAAATGAACTTGCTGCTGTCAGCTTGACTTTTCAGGCAAAAATGCCAAAAGTCGGGATCGTTGCCTTTGAAAACGGCTATGTGACGATTGCTGATTATCCTCGTGCGGATCGTGCGGAGATCCTATTTACAGACGGTACGAAGGAATTCATCGAAAGCGGAAGTACTTCTGAAGCCATGAATTACGAAATAAACAATATGGTACACATGATCGAAGGTGACTTGCCAAATCGTTCTCTCTTCTTGACAAAAGATGTCATCGACATCTTGGATCAAATGCAAGTTTTATGGCAAAATATGTAATTTTAAAAGGTCGTGAAAAAGCTGGTCTGCATCAAGTAATAAGAACAGCCAAACAAAAATAGCTCCTCCTATTTTTCGTTTGGCTGGACTTATTCCAGTAGATGCAAGCTTGTTTACCAAGAGGTTGTGAGCCTGCCGTTCAGCTCCGAGTCACAAGGAGCAATTTCAAAAAACAGCTTCTCATGTTTGTTGAATATTGTGACTTGTGACCGAGGAGTTGGCAGGAGAACACCGTTTAAGGAAGAGGTTGTGAAATCAGCGCTTTGACCTAAGTATTAGCTGAATTCAAAACCTCTATTTTTTGATTTTTTGTTGGGAGAATTCTGCCTTGATTTCAATAAAACTTTTAAAAGACTGCAAAAACTGGAACAATTCTGCTCGGTCCTCGAATTCAGGGCGGCTAGTCGGCAGAGGCATTTGCCGATACAATACATAAACTTCTTCAATACGTGCTAAGATTTGTCTGCCATCATTTGACTCTGAAAATGTTTCTGCCGTATAAATCAATAAACCGTAGATATGTTTTCCATAATAAGCGGGTTGTTGGATCCGCTCTAGATTTTCCAACATGTCTTTAATCACATTGACCTGTGCTCGTCTCATAGAGAAATAAGTTTCATAGTATAGCGGCTGTCTGAGCCAGTAGTTTTCTTGATGTTCTCTGGCATCTTCTTGGCTTTCGCGAATGAATGTCAGCAAATGTTCGCATTTGATCTGCACATCTCCTTTATTTTCCGATAAAAAAAATTCTGCCATTTGTCTCAAGATATTCCGAAATTCTTTTTCGATCTGTATTTGGTTTTCCTTCAGCTGTTTCGTACGATCTGGCATATAGACATTCGCAAGCAAAGCAAATACTAATCCAATCGCCATTAAACCCGCTTCATTGCCGATCAGCTGCCAAGACATGTTTTCCTCCACTAAATAATGAGTGACCAAAACCGAATTTACGACGATTCCTTCAGTTAATTTGAAGCGAGAGGCAAGCGGGATGAACAGGAATAAAAAAAGACTGAAGCCAAAAATAGTATACCCAACAGCAAAAAAACTGAACAGCGCTGTTGCTGTAGCTAGTATAAAGGCTGCGATTCGATTCATCCCTGTACGCAATGTAGAGCGTTTTGTATTTCCCACACTCAATAATGCAATGATTCCTGCTGCTGGCCAATACAACAGCGATAAGCTACCCGCTGTGACCATCGAAAAGAAGACACTGATCACTGTTTTGACTGTTCGCATTCCTATACGCATTTACTTCCCCCTCTTTTTATTTTAATTATACTTGAATAATGAAAAACTAGCTATCAGACAAAAGTTTAGGTATGATAGTAAAAAGACCAAAAAGGAGAATCTCTATGCAATTTGGCCGTTTTCGACTAGGTATGCGTACGATCAAAAGTGCCTTAGCTGTTTTTTTATGTATCTTGTTTTTTCATTTGACTCAACGAGGAATCCCAATGATTGCTGCATTATCTGCTGTTTTTTCTTTGCGTCAGGACTTGACTACAACCGTTTCTTTTGGAAAATCTAGGATCATTGGCAACACATTAGGTGGTACACTAGCTATCATTTATTTTTTTGTCAAAAGCTATTTTCACAATGATTTTTTGGTAGAATTGATCCTGCTTCCTATTCTAGTAATTATTGTAATTGTCGTGTCAGATGGCATCAACAATAATTCTGGCATCATTTCCGCAATCGCTACGTTATTGCTGATTGCATTGAGTATCCCTCAAGGTGAATCTGCTTTGTACGCGATCCAACGAGTACTAGATACTTTTATAGGAACATTCATTGCGATTGGTATCAATTTCTTTCTTCGTCCGCCTGAAACAGAAAAGAAGGAAGAACTATCAGAAGATTTGGTCGAACTCCAAAAGAAAGAACGATTGCTGCGAACAAGTTTACAAGAGATAGAAGCTAAGATCCAAAAACAAAAGAAAAATAGCGAGGACTGATTTTCTTTTGAAATAACATAAAAAATGGAGAGAAGAACTTGAAAAGTCTTCCTCCATTTTTTATTGATCGGTGAAGTGTACTACTTTATTCTTCCTTCATCGCGTGTTGTTCTGCCTCTTTTGGCGCTTCATACATATTTACTTGGCTAGTAGTCCCACGTGTCGACAAATTCTCTACGATTTCCTTCAAGTCAAGTCCTGTTGTCGCTTTTAATGTTTCTTGAGTAGTAGAAAGCAAGTTTGTGGCATAATTTGTCACTCGGTTCGCTCCACTGGTTTCTCCTGAGCTGTTTCCTGTATCGACAACAGAGATTTTTTCGATATTTCCTAGCGGCTGTGCTGCTTCGCGCATCAATTGCGGTAGCATATCGATAACCATACTCAAGACAGCTGCTTCGCCATATTCCTTGAAGGCATTGGCAATTTTTTGTTTTGCTTCGGCTTCTGCTTTTCCTTTTGCTAATGCTGCTTCTGCTTCTGCCTGTCCAGCTAACCTTGTCTTATTGGCTTCTGCTTCTGCTAGTGCTTCCACACGGAAACGTTCGGCTTCGGCTTCGGTCACTTCTTTGACTTTTTGAGCTTGTGCTTCTTGTTCTTTAGCGTAACGATCGGCATCTGCTTTTTTCTTCACTTCCGAATCATATTGCTTTTCTCGACGTGTAATTTCTTTTTCTTCCAATTCGATTTGTTTTTGACGTTCTATGATTTTGATCTGCATTTCTTGCTCGATTACTTGTTGTTGTGCTCTGGCACTTTCCAAGTTGTAGGCTTGGTCTGCTTTCGCTTTAGCAACATCTTGTTCTTGTTTGTAGGTTGCTAGTTTCAATTCTTTTTCTTTCAATGATTCTGCAATTTCTGTTTGTCGTTGTAATTCAGCTGCTTGTGATTCTTTTTCTGCTTGAGCTTTTTTGATACGCGTTTCTTTTAAAGCTTCTGCTTCTGCTATATCTGCATCTCTTTTGACTTGGGCGATTCTTGGTTTCCCTAAAGAGTCGAGATAACCATTTTTGTCTCTGACCTCTTTGATAGTGAAAGAAACAATGATCAATCCCATTTTTGCAAGGTCTACAGAAGCGACTTCTTGTACGCTTTGACTGAACTTATCACGATTTTGGTAGATTTCTTCTACAGTCATAGAACCTAGAATCGAGCGTAAGTGACCTTCCAATACTTCTCTTGCTTCATTCTCCAATTCTTCTCTAGTCTTACCTAAAAACTGTTCTGCTGCTGTAGCAATCTCTTCTACAGAAGAACCAATTTTGATGATCGAAGTACCGTCACACATCACCGGTACACCTTGTTCTGTATACACTTCTGGAGTAGAAACGTCCAATTTGCTGGATAATAGACTGATTCGATTCGAACGTTGGAAAACCGGCAAGACGAACGCTCCGCCTCCTCGCACGATTTTGATTTTGTTGTTACTTTCATCTTTGTGTACATTTTTGCTTCCTAAATAACTTCCACTGATGATCAACGCTTCATCTGGTTTTGCTGTTTGGTACTTCGCTACAAAGACGATCAGTAGCATCAGCAAAATCAACGCTGCGATTGCGATCGCGATAAAAACAATTGGTATTCCCATTTAACATACGCTCCTTTAAGCTTTTATCATGCTTTCATAAGGCATGACATAACAGATTCTTTCCTTGATCTCAATGATCAATACTTTCGTTCCCCGCTCCGCTATCTGTTCTTGGGGGCTGTAGAAACAAGCAGGACGACTGATGGAACCGGTAACACTTTTTAATTGGATTTCTCCCATGCCCCGTACAGGGATTGGTGTGATCACAACAGCTACTTGCCCTTCCAAAGTCTTTTCAGAAGACGACATCGTTGATTCGGCATGTTTCATCGGCATCAATAGATAGAAATTAAGCAAAAATACCAAAACTGTCGATATGGCTCCACTGGCAATAAATAAAAATAAAGAGGATTGATCCGTTAGACGCTCACCAAGAAAACCAAACAAACTTGTAAAAGTTAGCCAGGGTATAATAAGCATTGGATCAAGTGGGCCATCAAAATCGAAGACATCTCCAAAAATAATCAAAAGAACTGCCAACCCCGCACAAATCAGCAATGTATACCAATAAATCGTCTCAAGTGCGATTCCCCCTATCATATACACGCCTCCTTCCATTTCTACGTCTATCATACCAATGTTTGAAAATTCTGTATAGCTTCTTTCACCAATTCAAAGGTATTTATTCATAGAAAGCATCTATTTATCAATGCCAATTTGTTAATTTTTGTTTTTCATGTTAAAATTTTCACAATAAATTCTTTCGAGGTAGCCTATGTTTCCTTTCCTTAAGAAAAAACCATTAAAGCTCCAAAATACGATCATTCTTGTCGTTTGTTTCTCCACATTCGTTTCTTTGATTGTTTCTGCCATATTGATTAGGAATTTTATTCTTTCGATGAACCGATCGAGTGTGTCAGATAGAATCTCTAGTATCGCTAAAATCGTTGCCAGCGATAAACTCATCCAAAAAAAGCTTCAGACTGGTGATCCGACACATGTGATTCAAGGAATCACAAATGAAATCATGGTAGCATCGAATTTAGATTTTATTGTTGTCATGGACCCTGAAGGCATTCGATATTCTCATGCAGACCCAAGTTACATCGGTCTTCCTTTCTCAAGTCATGAAGATGTGAAAAAAGTGATTGGAGGACAAGAATTTTTCTCTGAAAAAGAAGGAATGTTAGGGTTCGGCTTCCGTTATTTCGTCCCTATTTATTATGATCAAGAGATTATTGGTGCAGTTTGTGTTGGCTTGACGAACAACACGATCGACAATCAGGTCAAAGATGGACAAAAAATGATTGTTTTTTCATTGATCATCGGGCTTATCGTAGGCATCATAGGCGCCGTTTTTCTTGCCCAAAAAATGAAAAAAGTACTGCTTGGACTTGAACCGCAAGAAATAGCGGAACAGTTAAGCGAAAAAACGATTATCGAAAATGAAGTAGATGAAGGAATACTGGCCATCTCTTCTGATAAAACTATCCTCTTGATCAATACACCTGCAAAAAATATTTTCTATCAAACAAAACGGCTGTCGGATTTCGAAGTAGGAAAAAAAATCAGCGATAATCTATATGACGTATTGTTTAAAGAGACAATCGATCATCAAACGACTGTTCGGACTCAATCCATGTATTTAAATGGGATAGAAACTATTTCTAGCGTTACACCTCTTTTTAGCAATGACCGTTTTTTAGGAGCAGTCGCAACTTTACGAAATCGATCAGAAGTAATGAAATTAATGGAGGAGCTCGGAGGGACGAAACAATATATAAACTCTATGAGAGCCCAAACTCATGAATTTATGAATAAACTTCACGTCATTTCTGGCTTGATTGACTTGAAGAAGTATGAAGAAGTCACCCATTTTATCCAACAGCTAAATCAAAATTATAAAAAAGAGATCGGTCAAGTCTCAAATCTGATCAAAGTCCCTGCGATTGCCGGTTTTTTATTAGGCAAAATAAATGAAGCCAAAGAACAATCTGTTGAAATGTTGTTAGAAAGCGATTCTTTTATCCCTAAAATGGAGATGGACGACTCCATCCATTCACTTTTGCAAGTGTTAGGGAACTTACTTGATAATGCTAAAGAAGCCGTACTTCAAATGCCTGAAAGAAACGGACAGGTTCGGCTCCATTTAAACTATGACACAGAAGCGGAAGTATTCATCGTGACCGTCTGCGATGACGGTGTCGGAATATCAGAAGAAATCTCAGAAAAAATATTTACGCTAGGTTTTTCGACGAAAGGAATCAATCGTGGATATGGGTTGAATATCATCCATTCAATTGTCAAACGTCACGGTGGGATCTTAGAATTTTCCAAACAAGCAAATGGCGGTACAATCGTCTATCTAGAATTACCAAAAAAGGAAGATCAAAATGATGACAAATGTCTTAATAATTGAAGATGATCCAATGGTTGCAGAATTGAATCGTACGTTTGTGGAAAGTATACCTAATATGAACGTAATCGAAAGTTTCAGAAATGTAGAAGAAGGAAAAAAATATTTCAGACAAAAAAACGCAGATCTGCTGTTGCTTGATGTATATATGCCTGGCGAAAGTGGTATCCATTTTTTATCTTGGCTGAGACAGCAAGGAAATGATATCCCAGTGATCTTGATAACCGCTGCAGATGATATCGAAACCATAAAAAATGTGATTCGATATGGTGCCTTAGATTATTTGATCAAACCCTTCACTTTGCAACGTTTCCAGTTGGCGATTGAAAAATACCTTGCTTTCTCTCAGACGATCCAAACGACTGAAAAAGCAGATCAGAAATTGATCGATCAAGTATTCAACCATACTACTCCCATTCACGAAGCACCTTCATTCATTGATTTGCCTAAAGGTCTGTCAAAACTGACTTTAAAAAAAATCTGTGCATCTATCCTAAAAGCAGAGACTATTTTTTCAACAAAAGAACTGGCTCAAAAAAGTGCACTTTCACGTATCTCCGTCAAGAAATATTTAAATTTTTTGGTGGAACAAGATATACTGAATGAAAGAATCAGATATTTGGAGATTGGCCGACCACTAACCTGTTATGAATTGACAAAGAAGGGGCGGAAAAAACTCACGGATTATTGTTGAGTCATCGAGTTATCTAATACTAAATAAAGGCTGTGACAAAAGTCTTGTCACAGCCTTTTTTCCGAATAAATGGTGTTCAAAAGCTTGCATCTACGGCACTAATCCCAATCAGATGAAAAATATAGAGTGCTATTTTTATCTGATTGTTCTTACTGCTTGATGCAGAGCAGCTTTTTCACAACCTCTATTTTTAAACATATTAGTATTAGTGATGAGTGCCCATGTTTCCTTACTTTAATTGACGCGCTTTAGGAAGAGATACCTCATTTTTCGTTTTTCCAGTTTCTATTATTTCGTGGAAGTTCTCGAAGCTTGTCGAAATCATATTTGACAATGCCTCATCTGTATTTGAACCTACATGAGGGGTTATAAGAACTCTAGGGTATAATTCTACTAGTTGCTGGATAGCAGGATCTGGAATCGTCTCCCATGGCTTGAAGGATCGGAAAAAGACATCTGTTTCATTTGCAAAAACATCGGTTGCAAAACCAGCTAAATGATTGCTTTTCAAAGCTCTTAAAATAGCTTCATTATCTTGAAGCTCTCCACGAGCTGTATTGATCAAGATACTGCCTCTTTTCATTTGAGCCAAAAATCCTTCATTGATCATTTGATCGTTTTCACCTGGGATGTGAGGTACATGGATACTGACGATATCGCTTTTTGCTAACAATTCTTCGAGTGAGTGAAACGTCAATACTTTTTTAGCAGCTTCTGTCTGATGGATATCATAACCGATTACTTTGGCTCCTAGCCCCTTAAACAAAACCGCTTCCGTCAATCCTATTCTGCCTGTTCCTATGATACCTACTGTGCAATTTCTGATTTCACGGCTAAACATTTGTTCATCTACTCGAAAATCTTTGAAAGATGTTCGGATCGTCGTATACGCTGTATTTCTCAAAAGCATCATGGCAAAAGTCAAAGATAATTCTGCTATAGCATTTGGCGAATATGATGGTACACGGGCTACTGTCATACCAAAATCAGCTGCCGCTTGTAGATTGATATGATTGACTCCCACAGTTCGGGTAAAAACATAGCGAATCCCATATTTCTGCATTTTTGCAAGATTGATCTCATCTGCTATACAATTTCCTCTCAGCAGTACAGCGTCATGGGCCTTAGCTGATTCAATATTGTCATGCGTCAGTAGTTCTTCATAAAGACTCAGTTCATAATGGTAAACATTCAATTGCTCAAAAAAATCGATCTCATTCGGACGAACACCATAACATGCGATTCTCATACTTTCCTCCTCCATTTCCTATTAAAACAAACCTATGCCGTGAATCATTTGCAATACAACGATCCATACAGGTGTCAGTACTACAGCAAAAATAGTTGACAGTAAGGATGCATTAGAGGCTAAAAGTGCCTCCCTATCAAAACTGATAGCATAGGCTGCTGCCACAGTTGCGGCTGGTGTAGCCATCATAATAACAATCGTTGCCAGTGCTTCAAAATTGACCGGTAGAATATTTGTTGCCGTCAAAACTGCTAAAATCACGATATTCAACGCAGGTACAAATACCACTTTGACTAAACTGTAATACCATGATGTTTTTTCAGAAGCAGCTTTTTTGAAACTTACTTCACCTAATGTTGCGCCGATTGCTAGCCATGCCAATGGCGAACTTAAACCAGCTAAATAATCCATTGGCTGAAATAGCCAAGGTGCTGTCTGGTCAATTCGCAAAAACGCTACTTGGCTTATCTCTCCTTCTGCACCTGTGATTGACACTTGTGGAAGATATCCTTGGAAAAGCCAAATGAAAAGGCCGGCAAAAGTAGCGATGATGATTGGATTAACGAACATCGCTTTGATATTTTTGGCTTCCATCTTCAAGCCACTCATTTTTATGTATCCATAAGAATACAAAAAGATCCGATAACCAATGTTGAAAATTGAGGAATACATCACGCCGACCGGTCCATAAATCGCACTGACGATTGGTGTCCCGAAAAAGGTCGTAGAACCAAAGATTGTCAGGACACGCAACGTTGATTGCTTATCCCCTTTATAACTTAAGAAAAAAGGTCTTGAAACTAGAATAAGAATAATATAAATAACTAACCCCCAAATCAACACATTAATTCCTTGCATCAATAGTTCTGTATTGATATCTTGCATGAAAGCTCGAAATGCAAGTGCTGGTAGAGCCACTGTTAAGACAACTTTCGATAGGATTTTTCCAACAGATTCAGAAAAAATTTCCTTTTTTCTACAAATAAATCCTAATAATATAATAAAAACTGTTGAAGTAATTGCACTAACAATCGACATATCTGTCAAAGTCGATCGGAAAACATCAAATAAGTTCATCTTTCCCCTCCTACTTTTGTTCATTTTTTCACAATAAAAAATGCTTTTATTTAGCTAATACGTATTAACATTTTTTATTTTATCTTTATATTGTTAAATGTTGAACAATAAGGAATTAAAGAAACTTTTGAAACTTATGTAAAGTGATATTCGTTAGAACACAAAAAAACCTTAAAACCAAACTTGAGAAGTTTCGTTTTAAGGTTATCTTGGATTATATTATGCGTGGAAGCGTTCCACACCATCTAGATAAGTTGCTTCCAATGTCATATCAGGGTTCAATACGATAAAGTCTGCGTCGCGTCCTTGAGCGATTTTTCCACATGTGTCATCGATTTTACAGCTGATTGCTGGAATCAGACTAGCCATCATGACTGCTTGCTCTGGTGTTGCAAGTCCCCAATCCACGACATTCTTAATTGCTTCTTTCAATTTCAAGATACTTCCAGCTAAGTTACCAGATTCCAAACGTGCCGTTCCTTCTTTTACTACTACCGGAAATTCACCTAAATTGTAATTTCCATCAGGCATCCCACCGGCCATCATACAGTCTGTAATTAAAGCAACATGCTCATGTCCTGCTTTTTCCATTAGAATTCCTGCCGCATTTGGATGTACATGATGTCCGTCACAAATCAATTCAGAAAAGACATGTTCTAAAGATAATAACGCACCTACCATACCTGGTTCGCGATGATTCAATCCGCGCATCCCATTGAAAGCATGGACAAACACGCTGGCACCTGCTTCAACAGCTTTTTGCGCTTCTTCTAGCGTAGCGTTACTGTGCCCTAGAGAAACAACTACACCTTCTTCAGTCACTTGTTTGACAAACTCTTCTACACCTTGACGTTCCGGTGCTAAAGCAATTTTTTTGATCAAACCGCCTGAAGCTTCTTGCCATTCATGGAAAGTATCCAAATCAGGATCACCGAAATAACTTGGGTTTTGTGCCCCTTTGTGTTCTTCTGTGAAGAAAGGACCTTCAAAATAGATTCCTTTGATTTTAGCTCCTGGTGCTTCCTGATACATTTTGCCGATTGTCTCAGCTACATCTTTTAAACGTTCTTTGCTTGACGTCAATGTTGTTGGTAAAAATGAAGTCACCCCACAAGATAATAGACCTTCAGACATCACTTTGATACCTTCTGCATCGTTGTCCATTACATCATGATTCATATAGCCGTGAATATGTGTATCTACCAAACCAGGAGCAATCCATTTGCCGCTTTGGTCAATGATGTTGACTTCTCCCTCAGGTAGTTCTTTGGTGTATTCACCAAAAAGCCCATCGGTAATTTCAAGATAGCCTGCATTTTTGACGCCTGACGCTAAAAAGAATTTGTCAGCATAGATAAAAGTTCTCATTCTATTCTCTCCCTTTGTTTTTCTACCTCTAAAGTACTCTTATTTAGAGAAGAAGTCAAGAATGGTCTACACCATTTATAGATTTTTTGAAATTTGTTTCACAGCTTGTGCCAATCCTTCATAAAATGCTGCTCTTTCTGGTTCTTCTTTACGCTTATATATCAAGCTCTTAAGCACAAATAAATCATTGAGATAATAGTAACTATTTTTCTCTTGAGCCCAATAGATCCCTTGGTTCACCTGCTCTAGTGCTTCGTCAATTTCATTTTGATGGAATAAGAAATTTCCATAATTATAAAAAATTTGCGAAAATTCACTTTTTGATCGTTCATCAGCTGATTGATGCAGCAGTTGGATGCTTCGACTCAAATAGTAGCGGGCTTCAGCAGTTTTTCCTGCCACACCATATATTTTTCCGATACAACTAATCAGTTGTATTTCTGTGTCAGAAACATGGATTCTTTCTTTTTGGCTAGAGTAGCTTAATGCTTCTTTTAAATAATAAAGAGACTGAGAAATATTTTGACGCAACGTGAATTCACAAACACCGAGATAATAATAATATCGTTGAAAGTCAGTTGCTTGATACAGATTCTCAGAAATATCAGAAGATTTTAGTACTTGTTCTAACTTGCGATAATCACGTTTTTGGAAACAACTATCCAACAGTTCAAATAATTTATCGTTTGTCCGAGTAGTTTTTCGAGAGAGATTCATCACATGATCAATCGTTACTCCTAGCCGTTGACAAATCTGCATCATCACCAATACATTTGGCAGTTCCTCATTATTTTCGATCCGGCTTAGTACACTTTGTGAACAAATATCTTGCGAAAGCATCTTTTGCGTCATTTTTTGTTCTTTTCGAATCTCTTTAATGATCGTGCCAAAGGACTCGATTAACGTTTCCATAAGTATCCTCCCCAAAATATGCGTATTCGCATTCTATCCGTATTTTACTTTAGGAAGTCGCAAACTTCAAGAAAAGACTTGCAACTAAATAATATGACTTTAGTTATTTAAGAGATCTCCATTAGAAAGAGAGCCTCAGTATATTTGTCTGTGGCTCTCTTTCTGGAAAATTTGCTTTTTTTAAAGTCACTTTTGTCGATATGTCGCTAAAAATTCTCTCATTTTCTTAGCCGTTTGTTTCAAATCATCCATTTTAGGAAGATAGACGATCCGAAAATGATCTGGTTGGTTCCAATTGAATCCGCCACCGTGCACGAGCAGAATATGATGTTCATGTAAAAAGTCCAAGACGAATTTTTCATCATCCAAAATATTGAATCGTTTTGTATCGATTTTAGGGAATATATAAAAAGCAGCTTTTGGTTTTACAGCTGAAAGACCAGGAATATCATTGATTGCATTATAGATATATTCTCTTTGCTCATAGATCCTTCCGCCTGGCAGGAGCAGCTCATCAACACTTTGATAACCGCCCAGCGCCGTTTGGATGATTTGCTGAGACAAGACGTTAGAACACAAACGCATGGAAGACAACATATTCAGCCCTTCTATATAGCCTTTGACGTGTGATTTATCTCCGCTTAGGACCATCCAGCCGACTCGAAAGCCTGCCACACGATGAGACTTAGATAGACCATTCAGCGTAACAACGAACAAATCAGGCGCTAATGTAGCAATCGGAATATGTTCTAGGCCATCCATCACTAAGCGGTCATAGATTTCATCAGAATAAATAATCAGGTTGTTTTGTCGGGCTACTTCAACTATTTCTTCTAATAATTCTTTTGAATAAAGTGCCCCAGTAGGATTATTAGGATTGATGATGACGATCGCTTTTGTCCGACTCGTTATTTTTGATTTGATATCATCAATATCAGGATACCATTCTGCCTCTTCATCGCAAATATAATGAACAGGTGTACCTCCAGCTAAAGCAATCGAGGCAGTCCACAACGGATAGTCTGGCATTGGAACCAGTACTTCATCTCCATTATCTAGCAACCCTTGCATACACATCGTGATCAGTTCGCTGACTCCGTTTCCGGTATAGATATCATTGATCGTCACATTCGGAAAATGTTTCAGTTGGCAATATTGCTCAATTGCTTTTCTAGCAGAAAAAATTCCCTTGGAGTCTGAGTAGCCTTCCGAATCACGAGCATTCATGATCAAATCACGAATGACTTCGTTTGGTGCCTCGAATCCAAAAGGTGCGGGATTTCCTGTATTCAATTTTAAAATACTGATGCCCTCTTCTTGCATACGCTCTGCTTCTTCTAGAACAGGACCGCGAACGTCGTAACTAACACCTTCTAATTTGTTGGATTTTTCAAATTCTCTCATCACTTAGCCAATCCCTCATTTCAAAAAGTTAGAACTTTCCAAATTTTTTGTTATTTACTATTTCAATATCATACTCCATCCTAGAAAAATTTGCCACTTATTTAGGAAAAACATAAGTATCGAAAAAAACGCAGAGAAGCGCTGAGAACTTACTGGTCATGATAGTCATTCCATAGATTTGCTGCCCAATCCATTGCAATCCCACAAATAATTCCCAGCATCAACCCAAATAGAAAACGGCCAAATGCAAGGCCAATCAATATGCCTAGGATCATCCCCAGTCCTGAAAATTCTCCGTCATATTTCTCCATCTTCATAAGACCTCCCACTTTTTGAGCTTGACAACTATGTAAAACCCCGCTATCATTATTGTGTTATTATTTATGCAGACGTGATGGAACGGCAGACATGCAAGATTGAGGGTCTTGTGAGCGTACGCTCGTGTGGGTTCAAATCCCATCGTCTGCATTTTTCTTTCAAAACAAGCGGCTAGGACATTTTTGTCTCAGCCGCTTTTCTTTTTCTCGTTCATTCTTTCATCTTATTGGACCTTTTTTCTTGGGTATAGACTTTTCTCATATTCTACCACAATTTTTGGTTTTCCTAACACATGATAAGATCTCACAACGAATTGCTTTCTATTATTGTAATATCCTGTAACAACTAGTTTCATCCCTTCGTCTACTTCAGCTAGGAAGTTCAAACTATGGGAAGCAATCAAACAATTGACCTCATTTAAGCTAAAACGAATCAGTGGTCTGGCGCTGACCTGCAACGTACGGATTTTATCTACTGTTCCATATTTTTTCTCCATTGCCTTCACCTTATCACCATTATACGAACATATATTCCCTTTTGTAAAGAGGAAACACTTTTTATCTTGTAATTTTTTGTCCAGCTATTTTTCTTAAAGAACATATGACTTTTCTCACAACGATGAAGGACCACTTATTAACAAAAAAGCGGCAACAGCATAAATTGCTGTCGCCGCATTGCTGATCAAGGGTTACTTATCATAAAAGATTATTTACTCAAATGTTCTTCAACGATTTGTTGAGATTTATCAGCTGTATCTTCCACTTCGCCTTTTGCTTTTTCTAACTTTTGAATATATTGTTTCAAACTTGTGTTTTCAGCAGTTGCTTCGTCTAATTTTTTTTGCGTATCTGCTAACTGAGTTTCTAAATTTTCTTTTTCTTGTGTCAGTGTTGCGATTTTTTGGTTCAAACCATTTACAGTATTTTGTAATTCTGAAAGTTTTGCTTGTGCTTCTTGTAGTCTTGCAGTCCAATTTGCATTCAATCGATTGATTTCATCATTTTTTTGGTTGATTTCGTCTAGTTTCGCATTGATTTCATTTTGTTTGCTTTGTAGTTGTGCATCCTTGCTGACTAATTGGCTTTCTAAGTTTTGTTTTTCTGCTGCCAATTGATTTTTTTGGTTTTCTAATTCATTTACTTTTGCTTGGTATTCTTGGACATCTGCCTTTGAATCTTGCAATGTCTGTTCTTTTTGTGCTAGTTGTGCGGTAAGATCTGTAATCGTTTGCTCTTTATCTGTCAACGTATGGTCAAGCTGTGTCAGATTCTCATTGATTGTATCGATATCTGTCTCTCCACCCCACAAAATAATTTCATTTGCGTAACGCGTGCCTGTAAAGCCAATTAGACATAAAAATGCAACCACGATCCCACCAACAATAATTTTCTTTTTCATTATGTAGCTCCTTCATTTAATCTTTTTACACACTAAAAGTAAGTGATTTCACATGCAATGTCAAGCACTTTTAAATTACGATTGTAATTTTAATAGAAACGCTATTAAATTCTCATTTAATCTTCCTTTTTTTGTATCTGAAAAAACTTTTCATAGAGAAAAATATACCTTAACACTTTCTTAAATATAGATGTATGGTAAAAATAAATGAAAAAAACTAGTTTTTCTTAAACGTAATCCTTTTCATTTCATAAATTACTGTGTTTATTACAAAAAACGAGGATTTGTCATAAATTGTCATGCTTCTTTTACCTATGAAATATTTTCACGTGTTAAAGTATTCCTCGTTGAACACAACAAATAAAACTTTTTAACGAATAAAGGAGATTTTTCATGACATCACTTAAAACTTTACTTTTTGGAACAACTTTGGCTGCCGGCGCTGCATTCTTCATGGGAACGACTGCTCATGCGGACGAAGCTTATACC
>NZ_NGMF01000001.1:1903117-2032066 GCF_002140245.1 Enterococcus sp. 10F3_DIV0382
TTTCTATGTGCGCTCCTTTATTGCTGATTTTCAAATAATGATTTTCTTTTAACACAGAAAGTCCATTAAATTCAATTGTACGCTCTTCTCCATCGACATTAGCAGCTTTTTGAACATACCTTGCCGTTCCATGTTCATTTACTTCCTCTGGTTTTTGTGTTTTTACATAGACCTCACCTTTTTCAACTAATGGATTTAGTTGATCAAGTATACCAGGGATTTCCCCGTAACTTCCTTCAGTATAGTATTTCAGTCCAAATAGCAAAATACCACTAATCGCCGCCAATCCTATCAAATATTTAATCACTTTCATCTTTCTACCTCCTTGTTATATATTCAGTATATGGGGCAATTAGAAAAATTCCATCCGACCTAAGTTGGAGATTTTTCTCCTACTTTAGAAGCGAGAAACAAGTGTTTTTTTAGTAAAAATGATCGTTATTTGATATTATGGAGGTGTGGATAATGTAGTTTTTCTCACTTTATCCATGTTAAAAAATCAAGTTGATGGCAAAGGATGTGTTCAAAATGAATCAAGAAGAATTATTTCAAAAAGTCAAGGAAATGATAAAAGGCGGCAACTTCGACGGCGCAAAACGATTTATCGAAGAACATAAAGAACAACTAGGTCCTTACAAAGAGAAAGCACAAAATCTTCTAAAAGACGTAAATATCGACAGTGTGAAAGACAAATTCAAAAATCTATTTAATAAGTAGGAATTTTCATTTCTGGAACACCGGGAATCAGAAGTTGTGAAAGAGACGTTCAGCCTTATTGCCGATAGGCTGTCTCTTGAACACCGTTTGTCCAGAAGAAGGGACTGTGACACGATTTTTGTCACAGTCCCTTCTTCTTTCTGAATCATCCTTACTAAAATAAGCGTGTTGGATCATAATGATAAGTCACATTGCCGTTCAGCGATGCTTTTCCTACCACATATTTACGATTCTCCAATTTCAGCCATGCTTCTCGAAAAGCCATCAATTCTTCTCTTTTTACATCAATTTTTTCGATTTTTCCATCAATCAAATCTTGGATAAGTTGTTCATATGGATTCATTTTTTTCCTCCATTTGCTGTTAATCAATAAGTTGTAAAAATAGGTTCATATGCCTTTTTAGTATCCAGATCTTCTCTGACTTTGACTGTCGTATAAATGATTTTTTCTACTGGGATACTATAATAACTACCTTCACCGTTATTGAATCGGTGAACGTCTTTCTTTGCTAAAATACCATTGATTTTATTCGTCAGTACACGTTGTTCGACACTATTGCTTACAACATAGTAAATCACCCGAATATTATTGATTAAATGCAAATCGATTTCTAACACTACATGATCCATGAAAATTCCACTCCTTCTTTCACTTTGATTATAGCAATTTTCCCCTATAAATTCAAAAACAATACATATTTTACTGGATAAATCCATAGAGCTGCTTGCGCCTTCACGCACAAAGTGTTATTTTGTATCTTGGACTTTATTTATTGGAGGCAATAGTATGATTGCGATCGGTCAGTTTGTTTTTTATATTCCTTTTTTTATTATGCTAAGCATTCTTTTCTATTACATAAAATGGACGAAAAAGAAGTTTTCAGTTTTACTGGCCTCTTTACCTGCCGTATATTTTACTTATCAGATTTTTTCTTTTAGACATTGGGAAACAACATCTGTATTAGTGATACACATCATCGAATTGACGCTTGCAGTAGTTTTTCTAATCATTTGGATTTATTTTTTATATAAAAATCAGAATTGAATCCTAGCAGTTTCAAAAGAAAACGATTAAAGATCAGCAGAGATTTGCTGTATCTTTAATCGTTTTTTTCTATTCTGTGATACCAAAAAAATGTTTGAATCGGTGAAGAAGCGTTCCTTGTTTTAATTCTACAAATTCTTGTGCAATCGGATATTTTTCTTCCAAATTTTCTTTGTTCTTTTCAATCAGACTTTTTGCTTCTTCATATTTTTTATCTGCACATAATACTTTTACTTCCTGTAAAACTTTTCCTGCTTCCATTTACCTCACCCTCTTGCCTTTTTTATGGCTTTAAGTTTGATTTAAGCTATACGCATTATTCTATATTCATCCCAAATAACCTTTTTTCATTTTTTACTCCTCGAACCAGTCAGTTTTCTAAAGACTGATTGGTTCGTCTTTTTTATTTTTCATCCATTTTATGCTGCTCTTCTGCTAATTTGTCTAATGCTTTGAGGGATGTGACGGTTTTCGCATAATCATAGCTGTATAATTCTGTAAATTTATCAGGCAGAACAAACCACGCTGGATGGTAGCCGTTCGCAGTGATTGGGAATCCTTTGTCTTGTTGATTATCTCCATCCCACCTTACAGCAACACCTTTTTTTCCTTTCCACTTTATTAAAGCAATCGAGTATCCTTTTTTTGTTTGTGTGCCGTCTTCAATAATTGCTAAAATTTCTATTTTTTCTTTTGGTGCACGAACTTCTTGAGGGCGAACCATTTTCTATTCCTCCCTTATCTAATTACTTCACAACCAATACACTGCAAGGGGCATGTGAAACGACATAAGAAGCGGTCGATCCTACTAGTGCTTGTTGTATCGCTCCTTTTCCTGTCGCTCCCATAACAATCAAATCAATATTTTCTTGTCCAGGGATGACATTGGCAATCAAATTTCTTGGATCTCCAGTTTCAACTATTGCATGGATCTCAGCAATACCGAACTCTTTGGCATCATTGATTTTTTTCAGCATGGCTACTTCTGTTCTTTGTTTTTCATCTGCATAGATTTTTGAAAAGGCATAGGCACTATGGGTCAGCTCAACTTTGTTGATGATTGACACGATAAATAAGTGGGCTTCATTGTCCTTTGCTAAGTCAAGGGCTTCAGCGAACGCTTTGATCGATTGTCTTGATCCGTCAACTGCTACCATGATGTTCTGGTATCTCTTACTCATTGGAACCGCCTCCTTTTTCTTTTATTGTAACATCTCAAGCAAAAATACAAAAAATATACGCAATGTGTAAATAAAATGATGATTAATAGCAATTTTTTTCAAGTTATTTATACATTTCTGTTCTCATCAGAACTCTTGTTCTAAACCTATTATTTCTGCATTATGTGAATTTCCTCATCATTTTTCACATGAGATGAACATCATTCTGTTACAAAAAACGAGGATTTGTCATAAATTGTCATGCTTCTTTTACCTATGAAATATTTTCACGTGTTAAAGTATTCCTCGTTGAACACAACAAATAAAACTTTTTAACGAATAAAGGAGATTTTTCATGACATCACTTAAAACTTTACTTTTTGGAACAACTTTGGCTGCCGGCGCTGCATTCTTCATGGGAACGACTGCTCATGCGGACGAAGCTTATACCGTTCAATCAGGTGATACTCTATCAACGATTTCTCAAAAATACGTTGGTGACAACTCCTTGATCAATGCCATTGCAGAATCAAATTCAATTTCTGACATTAACCTGATCTACTCAGGACAACAATTAACGATTCCAACAGAAGGCTCTACACAAGCAGCTGCTGAACCTCAAGCAGCCGTTCAAGAAGCACCAGTCCAAGCTGAACCTGTTCAAGCTGAACAACCTGTTGTACAAGAAACGGTTCAAACGGAAACACAAGCAGCCCCTGTTGCTGAAACACAATCTGCTACAACAGAAACAACGGCAACAAGCACGAATGCTGCAAAAGAATGGATCGCACAAAAAGAATCAAGCGGTTCTTACACAGCAACGAACGGACGTTACATCGGACGTTACCAATTAGATTCTTCTTACTTGAATGGTGATTACTCTGCTGCGAACCAAGAAAAAGTGGCAGAACAATATGTTGCTTCACGTTATGGTTCTTGGGAAGCTGCGAAAGCATTCTGGGAAGCAAACGGTTGGTACTAAGATTCATTTATTAATCGAACGGTTTACTTTTATACAAAGAAAGCCAAAAGAGGTGCGACACTAGTTGTGTCACACCTCTTTTTTTATTTACCTAATCTAATGAAACGTTCCAAGTTTTGATAAGTATTTTTCTTAACTTCTTCAACTGATAGCTCTTTGATTTCAGCGATTGTCTTTAACTGTTCTTCAAGCAGTGAGACATAATCTTTTTCTGAAAAATTATCCCCTAACGCCCACTCTGCTGCATGTAGTCCATCCGTTTCAATAAGTAAGTGGTCGATTGGGACTGTTTTAGCTAGTTGCCAGACTGCTGGGTTCTTTTTCAAATCAAGACCAATGCTGAAATAACAGCCTAAATCAATATAGTCTTGTTGATAGTCCAAAGAAGAATACCAATGAATCAAATAGTGATTAGGGTAAGCTTGGATATAGCTTAAGATCTCTTTTTCGCATCCTTTTGTATGCAGTACAACAGGTTTCTTATTTATGGCTGCAAAAGCAAGCTGTTGCTCAAACACCCTTTTTTGTGTAGACAGTGGCACATTCGTCCAGATATTGTCTAACCCTATTTCACCGATGATCCTTGCTTTCTTCAAAAAAAGCTCAACATGTGCAAACGTATAGCTATCCGCTTTCCAAGGGTGGATACCGTAACTTAAGACTTGATTCTTGCTTGTTGCAAGCCGTCTGTTTTTCTCCCATTCTTCTGGCGAATCACAATTAATGATCGTCAAAATCGTGTGTTCCTGCTGAAGGAGTGCTAAACTCTGACTCCCATCTAAATGACAATGAGCATCACTTAACATCTCATTCACCTGCCAATAACTGATAAATCGTTTGCTTCAACTCTGATTGCTGCAGTAGCCATTCACGTGACCGTCGTTTTTCAGGCACTTGAATCTCAGCAATCACATGTGCCGGACGGGCGGAAAGCACAAGGATCCTGTCTGATAAATAAATTGCTTCTTCAATATCATGTGTCACGAGCAAAGTAGTTCGCTTTGCTTTTTTAGGCAGTTTCAGCATCCAGTCTTGCATCTGCCCTCTGGTCATAGCATCTAACGCTCCAAATGGTTCATCAAGAAGCAAGTAAGAAGAAGGATTCATGATTGTTCGTAACAAGGCCGTTCGCTGCTTCATCCCGCCAGATAATTGTTCCGGCAAAAAATGTTCATAGCCGTTTAACCCAAAGATATCCAGATAATCCCTTATTTGTTCTTCATTGATTGCTAGATGATTGATTTTTTGATATAACGTAACGTTTTGATAGACGCTCAGCCAAGGAAGTAACATATCTTCTTGCGGCATATAACTAAATGCTGTATGGAGACCAGTTACTTTTTGATCGTCTACTTTGATCGTTCCAGAAGTCATAGGCTGGACTCCTGTTAAAGTTTTCAGCAATGTTGACTTACCGGCTCCGCTTGGCGCGACAATCGATGTAAAAGTATCTTTAGGGATAGTGAAATGGATGTCTTCTAATATTTTCAGGTTTTCAATGACTACATTCAAGTGGCTGATTTGGATTGACACATCTATCACTCCTATTTTATAAACTGATTAGTGAATAGTTCTTTCGAAGGTACATCTTGCTTGATCAATCCGTTTTCCTGCATAAAAGCTGTATAATTGCGCCAAACTTTTTCTTCCATCAATCCCCAATTCTCAGGATCATCCGTATAATTTTTTGACAAGAATGCTTGTGATTCTTCTAAAAACGTCCATTCGTTTCCTTTTGCATATTTTTGCAACAGTTTAGCACTGTCGTTTGGATCTTTAATAGCTTCCTGATAGCCTTTTTTCGTGGCATCCATAAAAGACTGTACCAATCCTGGATCATTTTTGATCAGTTGATCATTCGTAATAATTACCGGAGTATAGTAATCTAACCGTTCATCTAATTCTTTCAATGGGATATAGTTTAGTTCAATACCCGCTTCTTTTGCTTTGATCATATCCCAACCTTCAAAGTACCATTGGATATCTGAGGATTTTCCTAAGCTTTCTGGCCCTTCTCCATTGCTTCCTACCATTGTCAGTTTTGAAAAGTCACCGCCGTCTTTTTCCATCACAGCTTTTAAGACAGCTTCTTCACTTGGACTTTGCCAACCTGCATATGTTTTTCCTTCAAAATCTTTTGGTGAATGGATGTTACTGTCTGATAGGGTGGCGAATCCAGAAGTATTATGTTTGATCACTGTAGCAATTGCTTTGACTGGTATATTCTTTCCATCTGCGTGCGCATAAGTGACATCTTCTTGATAACTTATACCAAATTGTGCTTTGTCCGCACCTACTAGACCAATACTTGTCGAATTATCTCCTGGTTCGACGATTTGGACATCTAAACCAGCCTCTTTATAATAGCCTTTTTCTTTTGCTACGTAGATGCCAGTATGATTAGTATTTGGTACATAATCCAAAACAAGTGTCACTTTTTTCAAATCCTTCGTTTCTTGTTTGCTACTTGTTTCTTTTGCAGTGCCACAAGCGGATAAAAGCAACAGTAGCGGTAATAAAAGCCATAATTTTTTCATTTGATCCCCTTCTCTTAAAAAGTATAAAGCATACGGTAATACCCTTTTTTCAATAATGAACAAGCGCCATTCAGCAATAAACTCAATAAAATGACACAAATGATCGCAGCAAAAACTTTATCAATCTGGTAGCTGTTTTTTACGCGTATCATATAATACCCTAAGCCTGCTTGAGCGCTTAGCCATTCTCCAACGACTGCTCCACTGACACAATAAGTAGCGGCTACTTTTAAACCGGAAAAGAATCCGGATAAACCCGCTGGTATTTTATATATTCGATAAATCTTCCCTGTATCTGCCCCCATCGTTTTCAAAAAGATGATTTGCTCCTTCGATACTTTCCTCAATGTATCCGAAAAAGAAACTACGATCGGAAAATAGCTTATCAAGACAACAAGAATCACTTTTGGAAGCATACCGAAACCAAACCATAGGGTCAATAATGGCCCTAAAACCATGATTGGCAACATTTGAGAAATCACTAGTAATGGATAAAAAGACATTTCTAAGAACTTCCAATAATCCATTGCCAAAGCAGTAATAAAAGAAAGAACGCTAGCTATTGCCAAACCAATCACTGCTTCATTTAATGTTGTGACAGAATGGGAAAGCAATACTTGTGCATCTGCTGTTAACGCAGAAAATACAGCAGCAGGTCCGGGTAAAATAAAAGCGGGTATTTTCCAAACTAAGACAACAATCTGCCAAATAATTAAAATGAATGCCATACTGACTGCTGGATAAAGATTTTTCTTCATTTTGACGCCTCCTTTCTTCTAATATGGATAACAAAAAACGCTTGAAATGGGCACGACATAGTAACCCGCTTCAAGCGTCTGCTATGTTTCTCCCTTCACCAGTATTAACTGACAGGTTCAATGGGTCTAAGTTCACAACTTACTCTCATGTCGTCTACGACATCCCCAGAAACAGGTATTCATTTTTTAAAGTGTAGCACAAGAAGGAAAAAGCAACAAGCGCTTTAGTTATCATGCTGATTATTTCAATAAATAGGAGAGATCACTTGCCAATGTCGGATACCCCATGATATAGCTATCCAACTCTTTTTTAGTCAATTTTTGATTGATGACTAGTGTCAAATCATCAATCAATTCGTCTGCTTGCTCGCTAATCACTGCAGCACCAATCAAATAGTTTTGCTGGTCGAAAGTTAATTCAGCCTTAGCAACTGGTTCATTGACGCGATGATAGGTGAACCAATTGGTAAGATCCATCTCTACCACTTGATCTGACGAAGAGGCGTGACTTTTTGTAATCCCTACTTCAGCAAGCTTAGGACTAGCGTAGACGATCGTGGGTATAATTGGATATTTGATAGGGCCGCCTATTGCATCCGTTATCCGCTTAGCTACATAATTCCCTTCAAAAGTGGCGACTGGTGTCAATTTGGGTGTTTTCCTTGAAACAATGTCTCCACACGCAAAAATTTTTGGATTGCTCGTTTGCAGATAATCATTGACCTCAATCCCGTGTTTATCAAAGACGACATTCGCTTGTTCAAGTGCTAAAGATTCTGTATTCGGCTGTCTCCCAGTCGCACAAAAAATCATATCTGCTACTAATTCCGTATCTTTTCCGACTAAACGATATCGAGTTCCTTCCGAGATGATCTTTTGGGTTTCAACATCAAAAGCAAACTGAATACCAGATGCTTCCATTTGATGGACGGCTTCCTCTACCAAAGACGCCTCAAATTCTTTTAATGGTCGTTGATTATGATGGACAATGGTTACTTTACTCCCTGCAGCATTGGCAATCGTAGCCAGTTCAAAAGCAATATATCCGCCGCCAATAAAAATAATTTCTTTAGGCAGTACAGGCAATGATAAAAAATCTGCACTAGTCTTCAAGTATTCCTTTCCTTCCACCGGTAAGATCGTGGGTCTTTGTCCTGTTGCCAGAACAAAGTAATCTCCATAAAAAACTTCTTCATTGACTTCAATAGATGAGTTGTCTAAGAAACGAGCGGTCCCTGAAAGATGATCGATTCCAGCTTCTGCCAATTGTTTTTTTCGATTTTCTGGAACTGGATCTGTGAATGTGCGTTTGAATTTTTGGAGTTCTTCCCAATTAGCGGTTGGGATATCGTTAAATCCTTTTCCATTCAATTGTTTTATCCGATTACGGGCTTCTACTGCACTCAACAAGACTTTTTTAGGATCACATCCACGGTTAGGACAAGTCCCGCCCCATAGATCTTCTTCGACCACTAGTACTGTTTTACCTGCTTCTTTCAATCCATAAGCAGCACTTAAGCCGCTCACACCTGAACCGATGACGATTGCCTCATATGTTTTCATTTTCTTCCTCCTCTCGACTTAAAAAAGTAAAGACTTCTTTACTTGTCAGTGAACCAATATTTTTTCCTTTTTCTACTATCACAATGTTTGGGTACACTGAAAGAAGTGAATACACTTCTTTCAGAGGCGTATCAAGGCAAACTTGTTGATGACTGTTTTTTGGTACTTCTTTTAAAAAATATCCATTGACGACTAAATCTTCGACTCGCCATTCTTTCGTCTGTTTCGGTTCATCAAAGAAATGCCGTACATATTCATTTTTAGGATTCATCAATAACTGTTCTGGTGTGTCGCATTGGATAATTTCTCCATCTTTCATAAACGCAATACGATCTCCTAGCTTGATTGCTTCTTCCATATTATGCGTAACGAAAACGATGGTCGTTCCTAGTTCTTCATGTAAAGATAAAACTAATTCTTGTAATGAATTTCTTGAAATAGGATCTAATGCGCTAAATGGCTCGTCCATCAAAATCACATCTGGGCTTGCAGCAATGGCTCGGATGATCCCGATTCGTTGCTGTTCTCCTCCAGACAACTCTCTAGGCATACGATCTCGATAAATATCAGGAGATAAGCCAACTTTTTGAAGAAGTTCATCTACACGATCTGCTCTTTTCTGCTTTTCCCAACCTAACATTTCAGGTATGACTTCAATGTTTTGCTTGACTGTCATGGTCGGGAACAAAGCGATTTGCTGCAGCACATACCCCATATTCCACCGCATTTTCTGCAGATTATATTCATTTAACGATTTCCCTTTGAAGTAGATGTCTCCTGCTGATGGTTTAGATAATCCATTGATCATTTTCAAAGTAGTTGTTTTTCCACTACCAGAAGGCCCAACCAAAACAAAGATTTCTCCTTCTTTGATTGCAAGAGTTAGGTCATCAATGACATATTTTCCATCGTACTTTTTTTGCACATGTTTGAATTCGATTAATTTAGTCACTGATCTCCCTCCTTTAGTAATCCTTCGTTTTCCAGGAAGGTTCGTGCTACTTCTGCCGGTTTTTTCTTTTCGACATTGACTTGATAGTTCATATCGATCATTTGATTTTCTGTTATTTTTCCGCTTAATTTATTCAGCGCTTCAACGATTTCAGGATGGTCCTTGGCGAAATCTGTTTTCATCAGTGGCGCGCCTTGATAAGCTGGGAATAGCCCTTGATCATCTTCTAGAGTGACTAGATCATACTCCTTGAGTTGGCTATCTGTGGAATAAGCATCCACAATATTGACATCTCCATTATTGATTGCTTGGTAACGCAAACTTGGTTCCATGCTTTGTACACTTGAAAAATTCAATCCATATGCTTCTTGAATTCCTTTATATCCATCGGAACGATCAATAAATTCCAGTGTGAATCCCGCTTTGATCTGATTAGAAACTGCTGCTAAATCGGAAATCTTTTTAAGTTGATGCTCGTCTGCAAAAGATTTCTTGACCGCCAAGGCATACGTATTTTGATAAGCCATTGGTTTCAATAATGTCATATCGAATTGTTTGTTCAATAATTCTTCTGCTTCGTCATATGTTTTTTCTTTTGTCAAATCAGCACTTTTCATTGCTTCAGGTACCTTCACCAAGCTTTCTAGGACAGTCCCTGTGAATTCAGGATAGATATCGATTTGCCCTTGATCCAAGGCATTGAACAAAAAACTAGTCTTGCCAAAATTCGGTTTTAATTCAACTTCTGTTTTTGTGTTGTCTTCAATCAATTCTTTGTACATTTGGATCAGGATTTCAGGTTCCGCTCCTAATTTTCCAGCAATCGTGATGGTTTCATTTTTAAACAAGGCAGACTGATATAAAGAAACGCCCCCAACTAAACACACCACGGCTGCTAAAGTAATGATAGAATATCGAGGTTTCTTATGCTGCAACCAGCGAATCAATCCGCTGAATATAATGGCAAGCAAGGCAGAACTGATTGCACCAATCAATGTTAAAACTGGTGTGTTGCGGTCGATACCTAATAAAATAAATGTTCCTAATCCACCTGCTCCGATCAATGCCGCCAAAGTAGCCGTACCGATGATCAAAACTAAGGCAGTTCGGATACCTGAGATAATGACAGGCAATGCGATGGGAAGTTCTACTTTCAGCAAGCGTCTCATTCTGGACATACCAAATGCTACCGCCGCTTCTTCAATAGACGGGTCAATCTCAGCTAGACCAATGTACGTATTTTGGAAAATCGGAAGCAAAGCGTAAATAACAAGTGCAATCAATGCTGGAACAGTTCCGATCCCTACAAATGGGATAAGTAACCCTAATAAGGCAAGTGAAGGAATCGTTTGAAGCACACCCGTGATCTGCAATAAGACTTCTGCCATTTTTTTATGATTAGCTGCCCAAATTGCTAGAGGAATAGCAATCAGTGCTGCAATCAGCAAAGAAATGAGAGAAATAGACAGATGTTGAAATGCAGCTTCCAGCAACTCGCCTTTTCTTTCACTTAATGTTTGTATAAAATTATTCATGCGACCTTCCTTTCTGTTATTCTTTAAGTATAAACATTTCTTTACATTTTCCCAACTAACTTGACTTACCTTAACCCTACTAGGCGTCAGTAATTAATAAAAATATCACCTCTAAATATGCGGATAAAAAAGAATCCGAGCAACAAAATCGGATAGATTTATTGGTTCTCGTTTCTTCACAACGAACATCCAATACATCTATACGAAATGATCACTCGGAATCAACCGTATCGTTTTTCATATACAACTTTTCTTTTAAGTAAAAAGAAACAGCCAATAAAGTAGAAATCTCGTGGGGGAGAACACCTTTATTGACCTGTTCAACAAGTATTATACTGTATCATGACACTTTTTTGCCAAAAATGTAAAAAACGGTTGTTTTGGCATCATAAACGTCTTGTTTTCTTATTTTTACTTATATCACCACTTTATTTTCTATCTCTTTCACTCCATAAAGCGGAATGAGTTCTTCTTTTGACTGATAATAAACAGCTTTTTCACGGTTCTTCATCAAAAATAGAAAGATTTCTTTCATAGCAAGTGGTGCTTTGCCTTGTTCAAACACAAAGATGAATTGATACGATTCATTTATCTGGATTCTTGTCACAGGAATCAGTTTTTGGTCTTGAGCCAAAAAAACACCTTGATAATCTGTTTTTTTGGGTGATTTTGTAAGAATTGTCAATAAGTCTGCTGCTCGCATTTTTCCACTCCTTTTTGATAATTTGGAAGAAACAACCAAAAATAAATTTTTTTCATTTTCCTCTTGAAGAAAGAGTATAAGTCAGTATAATGAAGAGGTTGCTGAAAATTTTCAAAAGAAAAGAGGCTAGAAATGAAAAAATTAAATTTAATGACAGAATTGTGCGGAATCATTTTAGGCGCTGGGATCTATGGATTGGCTGTGACAGGCATCAATATTCCATCTAAACTGGCAGACGGTGGTGTTACTGGTATTGCTTTACTCTTGCATAATCTTTTTGGATTCGCGCCTTCTATCACTTCGCTGCTTTTTAATTTACCTTTACTGCTTATCTCATTGTTTCTTTTTGGAAAACACGCTTTTCTTCGGACGATCGTCGGAACATTTGCGCTGGTTTTCTTTTTACATTTATGGGAAAGCCTTCATATACATTTTGCTGTAGATAGTCTACTGATCAATAGTTTGATGACAGGGATTCTTTCTGGCATTGGTTGCGGTCTCGTCTTTCGATTTGGCGGAAGCACAGGCGGAACAGATATCATTTATCAAGCCATTGAAAAATATTTTCATATTAAGATTGGCAAAAGTCTTTTCTTGATCACTTTTGGTATTTTAGTTGTCTCCTTGCTTTATTTGGATCTCACACATTTTCTGTATACATTGCTTAGCTGTTCTATTCTATCTTATACATTGAATAAAGTGAAGTATCTGGAAATGGGACCTGTTTTGCCCCATTTGGAAGCAAAACAGACTACAGAAACATTTGAACCACTTGATCCTCTTGAACAGTTAGAGCACTAATTCTTATTTTTACTATTTTAGTTACTTTACTAAAAAATCATTATGTAAACTACAACGTATATTTTTTCAATAAAATTTTCTATAAAAATATGAAAACAAACTATTTTTGCAGACACTCTGTTAAAATAGTTTGTTTTTTACTCTTCACCCTTTCTCCTCTTGCTCACGGCAGAAAACATCAGCTAAGAAAAAAATAGGTTACGATATAATCTTTCGAGTAGAGTATAAAAAAAGAAACGCCGCAGCGTTTCCTTCTCCACTATAACATAATACAAGGTTGTATTTGTCTTATTTAAAATAGCTATTCTCTCCTAAAGAATTTCCCTGATCGTCAATCAGCCCTTGCAGTGAACGTTCTAAGATACCGTGGTTTTTTTTCGATTTTTTTTCTTCTGACTGCTTTGTTTCCCCTAATGTTTTTGTTCGATTGAACGTGCGTACAGACGGCTCATCATTTCTTTTTTCTTGATAAGGCGTTGGTTCTGTATCAAACAACAGATAAGAGTCATCTGTTTTTTTCATTGATTCGATCAAATGCTCTTCAGAAATTTTACTTTCTCTAGGGTCTGGAATAATGGATGCAGGTACATATTTAGGAACAAAATAAGAACGTTCCCGTACCTTTGTGTCCACAGATGAATTTCTCATAGTATTTCGAGACTCTGTCCTCGTTTCACTTTGCCTGACAGGACGAGAAGACTCACCAAAAAGTTTTTTCCGTCCAGTCGACGTGAGTTCTGATTGATGATGTCCAGTATAATCCGGTAATTTTTCTTTATGTTTTTCCAAATTTTCCTTGCGCGGAGCTGACTTCAATCCATTTGTTGCGCGGCGCTTGCGTCGGACCTGTTCAGTGTTTGTGTTCGTGAAATGGAATTCGTTCATTTGTTCAAACGGGTGCTGATTCTGTTCAGTCAAAAGATCTTCCTGTCCGTCAAATAATACCCGCTTCTTCTCGCTGGTTAATTTTACGCCTAACTCGTCATCGTACGCAGGAAAACGGAAATGTTTTCGTCTGATTTCTTTCATTCAAACCATCCTTCTCAAAAATGGAACTTTTCTCAATAATAGCACAGATTTTTTGTTTTCAGTAGCAATGCGCTGATTATTTTAAGAAAATAGCGATGAATTTCATAAATATATAAAAAGTAACGAGGCTTAATTTGTCGTTTCTCTGATAACTAGTTCAGGGAAAAAGCGACGATAACCTTGACTTGCCCCTTTCTCTTCTATTTTTTTCAGCAACATTTCCCCGCATACTTCCCCCATACGGATAATATCTTGCTTGATCGTTGTCAATTTAGGCGAACTGATTTGGTCTAAAAACACGCCATCAAAGCCGATTACACCAAATTCTTCCGGCAAGCGCCCACCAGCATTTACAATTCCTCTTACCGCTCCTAGTGCCAGTCGATCTGAGCTGCATACAAAACAAGTTTTATCGGTGAAACCTGCCCAGTTTTCTATCATATATCTTTCTACTTCTGTCGAATGATTTGGAAATCGCAAGATCTTACTTGGAAGATCAGCTTCCTTCATCACAGATAAGTAACCAGCTTCCCTTGAAAGCTCAAACGATTCGTCCACTTCAATCCCGATATAAATAATTGTTTGGTAATCTCTTTCTAAGGCATATTGCGTTGCTTTTGCTGTACCATATTCATTATCGCTGTCTACATAGTCATATCCTTCACAATTTTCTCCAAACAAAACAACTGGTTTTTCCAAGCGGTCAATCCAATCGAAGTCTTTTTTTCTGACACCTGTGATGATGTATCCATCACAAGAACCGACATCGAATGCGTCATTTGTAACTAGTTGGAGAGAATAATGCGCTTTTCCGATCCGTTTAGCGATCCCCATCAGCAAATTCATGTAGTAGGGCTCGGTTGTGTCGATTTCTTCCAGTATAAATAATTTGATGATCTGTGACCGATTCGTGACAAGTGCTTTTGCAGCAATATTTGGGCGGTAATCCAATTCAGCCATTGCTGAGAAAACTAGCTCTTTCAATTCATCCGTCACCTGTTCCGGATGATTGATGACTCGAGAAACCGTCATTTTTGAAACATTGGCACGTTTTGCAACATCTGCTAAAGTGGGCATGCTCTCTTCCTTTCTAACATGTTGTCGTTCTTATTACCAATTATACCAAATTTTCCTAACAGGGTTCATTATAGCCCAAAAGAAAAATCAGAAAATCTCCTATCCTCCTTAAGTGATTTCCCAATTCAGCTATTTCTATTTTTTTATCAAATTCTTTGCTAAAAAAGCGGAAGCTTCCTCCATCAGTGGTATTTGTACCATGTGTCGCTGTGTTTTGGAGGAACGAAAAACAATTTCTTTTCCGTAAGGCTCAGGCCGGTTTTTCTCTACAAATCTTTCCGTTTGTATATAAGGGATCTTTTCATCTGCTTGTCCATGCCAAAAGAACAGAGGGCGTCCATCTAGCTTTTCCGGTTGCAATGATAAATCATAACTCTTGACCCACGAGATCAAATCAAAATAGTCTTTTGGCAAGATATAGTTGTATTCTGACGCTCGTCTTGCGATTTCTTTCCCATATTCCAGAAGCGCAGGAGATCCCATCAAACATACACCTGCTGCTATATGAGGATGCTTAGCTAACAACGCGCATGTTGTCATTCCGCCCATCGAAACCCCACCAACTGCAAGCCGATCATGTAAAAGATCTCTTTTTTCTAAATGCTTGATAAGCGTGTCAAACTCAAACAAGTTCCCGTAGATACTATCCCAAAATGTATAGGATGGAATAGAAGAAACTGGCTGTTTTCGTTCCCCATGATTCATCGCATCTGGCAGGATCACGCGAATACCTTGCTGTGCAATTTTCCTTCCTTGTGTCAAAACTAACTCCTTACTTGTCTGCCATCCGTGATAATAGATGACAACGGGAATCCGTTCTTCTCTTAATTCTTTCAGGACAACTTCTAACACTGGAATTTGATTGACAGAACGTTTCAATATAATTGGATTCAATGGCTACTCACCTATTTTCATTAAATTTCCTGATCGCCATAGCAACCATGATCCGACAGTCGTCTGGAACAGGTTCAGTATACCAAATAATATAAATGCAGGACTGAATGGCTCAGGAAATAAGAATAGGGAACAAAGCCCCACCACTCCTAATGCTAGCGAAAGGAGAGGATAAATAGAGAAATTCAAAAAACTGGTAACGCTACCGAAAATATTACCAATAAATAGTATCAAAAAGAAAAAAACGCTTAGAATCAAACCATCTGTCAGCGACATCTGAAAAACAATGTTCTCTACATCAATTGGCTGTTGAATCGCATAGACACCTAAGTATATACTGAGAAGGAGACTGAGCACGTGACTGGCACAAAATACTCGATTGACCGTTTTCATTTTAATCACCTAACCTATCTTTATAATTCTATTATAATCATTTTATCATTTTTTGGTACCAATAAAGTTTCAATTTTTCTTCACTTGCGATTTTTTTTGATATTGTTGTTATACAAATGAAAGGAGTTTTACAAATGATTGATCCTAAAATGTTAGGGATGATCTTCCTCATCAATTTTGCTTATATCACTTTGAACACGTTACGTTTTATGCTAACAATGAAAGGCTACCGGCTGATTGCTCCCCTTGTCAGTATGGTTGAGATCACGATCTATATCGTAGGGCTATCTCTTGTATTGGATCGTTTAGATAATCCGCTGAATTTATTTGTCTATGCGTTAGGTTACGCAGTAGGTATCAGTGTTGGGATTTTGATTGAAGACAAGCTGGCATTAGGATACATCATGGTCACAACGATTTTGCCAGCAAATAGCGCGGAAGATAAAAGTTTGCCTGGTATACTGAGAGAACACGGTTACGGTGTAACACAGACTTCTGCAATGGGTCTAGAAGGCGAGCGACTGGTCCTGGAAATACTTTCTCCTAGAAAAAGCGAACGTGAACTGTATCGCCTGATCAAAGAAATTGAAGAGCGTGCTTTCATCATCTCATATGAACCAAAATATATTTCAGGTGGTTTTTGGACTAAAAAAGTAAGAAAAAGACAAGGAAAATAACTCACAAACTAAAAAGCTGTCGAACATATAAATTAAATTTTAGATGTTCGACAGCTTTTTATTTATTATTTTGATTAAAAAACATCGACATATACTCATTGATTTGTTATTATACTTTATATACTTATCAATTTAATTTGGAGATATTATGGAAATTCAACGTAAAACAACTAATTTTTTACATTTAGGCTCTTTTTTTGCAACTTTGACGATTTTATTTTTTCTATGTTATTCGTACGTTAAGACCTCACAGGCGCCTTCTAGTGCATTAGGCTGGTTGCTTTTAGATCATTCTGATATTACAGAAACAGAAGAAAATCCGTTTTTTTTAATTTTATCTTCTCTATGCGCCTTGATGTTTTCTGTGTATTTCAGTGCCTATTTTTTTCATCGACATCCTGGTAAGTTAAATGAAGCTTCAGGTGTATTGATTTCATTTAAAACGTTTTCTTTTTTAGCTATCCTTTTTTATTCGTTTAATCACAATACGCTTTTCTTCTTTATCATGAATGGTTTAGTCGTGATTTTATCTATTTTCACTTATTTTATTTTTTCACTCATTTTTAGCCAAATGAGATGTCCGCTCTTCTTTCGATTAGTTCCTGTCACATGTTTTATCTACAGCTTGTTTTCCTTTTTTGTCCTTGCTTTGATACCATTGGCCAACCCTTCGACGATCCAAGTCGCAGGAAATCTGTTGGATATGCTCTTCATCGTCAGTCTAGGTGTATTTATGTGGCAAAGAAAAAAGAAACAAAATAAAAAGCATTTTGAAGCCTGACTACGACGACTTCATAAATGCTTTTTTAATTTTAAACACTTCAATCTAAAAGAATAACCCAAGATTGGATAGATGATTAATAATGACTTACCATTCGTTTCTGAGTGATTCTGGATCACCAAATGAACTTCCTAATCTAATCGCTAGTTCTTCCCTTAGAATGCCATACTTGACTGAATCATAATATTAATTATTTAAAAATCTAACTTTTCTTATGACCCCTTCCTTTGTCATTCCACATTTCTCACCAATTTTTTGCATTCCTTTATTTCCATACCATGTAGTGAATCCAATATGTGGTAGATAGGCAAAATACTCCAATAATTCTTTTAACTATAAAAGAAGAGAAAGACTCCTCTTGCAAGAATCAGCATAATTTTAGCTTACTGCTCTCTTAGATTCTTCTCACCAAAGCTGTTCTATATTGTTCTATATTGCTCCATATTCTTTGATATAAGAAAATGCATGCGGCATAAATTTTTTGCTCAACTCAGAAAAGATTTGTCGTTTAAGAAAGGCCGTTTCCTCCATTGTCAATGAAGGATCCAATGTTGGAAATTCAATCTCAGGATTGTTTTTTTCGACAATAGGCAATGCTAGTGTAAATGATTCTTCTTCCTTTATGGTATCCGTCACAAGTAATGACTGATGGAAAATACTAGGCCGACGATTTTTATATTTATTTTTACGTATCCTGTCAACGATAACTTCTATTTGATCAAAAAAGTACGCTTCATTTACATCTCCAATAAGTTCGGCTAATTCTTTGAATGCCTTCGTTACAGGAAGCTGATTCTTTTGTATAAAAAAATAATTAGCCAACGTAAGCGGGAAGTGTTCTTTAGAGGAAAGTGTAATAAAACGGTACTTCTGATTTCCTGCAGTCGTTCTCAGCAATTCTGTCTCTCGGCTGTTTCTTACTCCATAAAAATATGCTTCTTTTCGTTCATCTTCAAAACAATACGCCCAAATAACTTCTCCCATCGCTAATTTTTGTTCAGCAACAGAGAGTCTCTTCAATTGGTCGGCTATGGTTTCAGCAGCCGAAGTGACTTGTTGCAAGTAATCGTTGGGATCAAATACTGGAAAGTTCAAATGATATCTTCGCTCTTCTCTCTTGATTAATCCTGCATCGATCAACAGATCAAGAAAATGAGAAAATTTGTTTTGCGGAAATTCTTTTTTCAATTCTCTTAGAATCGTTTCTTTTTCTCGATGTTCATATAGATAATCGGTCAATAAAGAAAAAAGCGGATCACCGGTCAGTTTTTGATAAAAATTTTCCTTATTTTTTGAATAATAATAGTTCATATATGTTCTCTTTTCTATCCATTTTATTTTACTTAAAAGACTTTTACATAAAAAGGAGGAAGAACAAGAGTCATGTTTGACTGTTATTCTCCTCCACTTCTTAGACTTTTAGTATGTTCTGTGTTTCTTTTTATTCAATCGCTTATCCCATTCACTTTGAATGCTTCATCCTACCATTTGATTAGCTGAATACAGCCGTCAACTGAGGTACGACTTGTTTTTTACGTGAAACGACACCTTTAAGTAAAGCTCGGTTATTGGTCAAAGTTGTTTGGAAAGCTTCTTCTACTTTTTCTTTACCTTTACCAGCAACAAGTAATTCTGAATCGCTGTCTAAGATATTTGTGACAACTAATACGAATAAATCGTAGCCATTTGCTTTCATTTCTTCTTCCATCGCTGCTTCTAGTTCTGCTTGTCGATCCATCACTTCATTCAGATCCACTGTATTGACTTGAGCGATACGCACATTGGAACTGCCCATTGGGAAACTTTTTGCATCCAAATCAAGAAGAACCGCAGCTGATTTATCACTTAGATTCGTTCCGGCTTTCAACATTTCAAGACCATAGGCAGTTAGATCTACTTCAGCGATTGCTGCAAGTTCCTTTGCAGCTGCTTCGTCTTCAGGTGTACATGTTGGCGATTTGAACAACAATGTATCTGAAATGATAGCTGAAAGCATAATCCCAGCAATTTCTTTAGGGATCGTTACTTGGTTTTCTTTATATAGTTTTAAAATGATCGTACTTGTACATCCAACTGGTTCTGCACGATAGTACAATGGATTAGCTGTTTCAAAGTTTGCAATACGATGGTGGTCTACTACAGCCAAAATATTTACTTCGCTGATATCTGAAATACTTTGTTGGAATTCATTATGATCCACAAGCATGACATCTGCATTTTCTGATTTAGCTGACTCTACTACTCGTGGTGCAGATAATTGAAAGTGGTCTAATGCGTATTGTGTTTCTTCATTAGGTGTACCTAGAGCAACTGCTTCTGTTTCTTTACCTAATTCATTTTGCAAGTGTGAAAAGGCAATGGCTGCCCCAATTGCATCTGTATCTGGATTTTGGTGACCAAAAACTATAATTTTTGACATGTCATTCGCTCCTTTGTGATTTCTCCTATTTAATAATAGCAAAAAAACGGAAAGAAGCAATACTTAACTTCTTTCCGATGCGTTCTATCGCGTTAAATATTTTGTATACTCTTCTGTATGAAGCAATCGTTTAGCATTTTCGACACGTTCTTTTGTAGGTGGTTCGATTCCTTCTAATGGATATTTCAAACCAAGTGTTTCCCACTTGTATTTTCCCATCGTATGATAAGGAAGGATCTCTACTCTATCTACATTTGACAAGGTTTGGATAAAGTTGTCTAGTCGGATCAAATATTCATCATAATCACTTCGCTCAGGAACTAATACATGGCGAATCCAAACCGGTTTGTTAATTTTTGACAAATATTGAGCCATTTCTAGAATATTTTCATTGTCCCAATGCGTTAGTTTTTTATGCTCTTCATTATCGATGTGTTTGATATCAAATAACAGTAAGTCTGTATACTTCATCAATTCTTGAAAACGAGAGAAGAAGGGGTCTTCATACGTAAAAGGTTTTCCGCATGTATCCAATGTAGTATGCATTTTCCGCTCTTTTGCTTTTTTAAATAGTTCGATCAAAAAATCGATCTGCAATAGAGGCTCTCCACCACTAACAGTAATACCACCTTTATCTCCCCAGTAAGGTCTGAAGCGTTCCGCCTTATCTAAAAGTTCATCTGCTGAGTACTCTTTCCCTCCGCCAATATTCCAAGTATCAGGATTGTGACAGAATTGGCAACGCATGCGGCATCCTTGCATAAACACGACAAAGCGCAGTCCAGGACCGTCTACTGAACCGAAAGTTTCGATAGAATGAACATAGCCGATTGTTTTTTCTTCCATTTAAATTCACATCTTTTCTTTGATTTCATTTTAAGTACAAGTTAGCTGTCGAAGCGAAGCTTTTTGAACAAAATTTTTCGCAATCACCGCTTCATTATGTGTAAAATTTACAGGGACGGAACATACATGTCCTGCCCCTGTAAATCGTGTCTTTCAAATAAGCATACTGATCATTCGATTATGATGCGAAGGATATCTAACGATCTTTCGGCACTGAGTCGAAAGGCTGTTTCACAAACTTTTTTACATTCTGTCGTGTGAAGTTCTCATCAAGACATCTAGTTGTTGTTCTCTTGTCAAGTCACGGAATTTAACTGCATAACCAGATACCCGGATCGTCAAGTTCGGATATTTCATTGGATTTTCCATTGCATCACGCAATAGATCATTACTGAATACATTGACATTCAAATGATAAGCCCCTTTTGAGAAGTATCCGTCTAAGACATTACGCAAGTTTTCGATTCTTGTATCTTGTTCTTTTCCAAGACCAGAAGGATTGATTGTTTGGGTATTTGAAATTCCATCCAATGCACAACCGTAATTCATTTTAGCTGTTGAGTTCAGGCTGGCTAATAACCCACTTTGTTCTGCATTGTAACTTGGGTTTGCTCCTGGCGCAAGTGGTTTTCCAGCTTCACGGCCATCAGGAGTATTTCCTGTATTTTTACCGTAAACAACATTTGAAGTAATCGTCAATAATGAAGTTGTTGGTTTTGAGTTGCGGTAAGTTTTATGACGTTTGATTTGTCCCATGAAGTATTCCAAGATCCATGAAACTAATTCATCTGCACGGTCATCATCATTTCCATATTTAGGGAAATCGCCATCTACTTCAAAATCAACTGCTATTCCTTTTTCATTACGGATTGCTTTTACTTTTGCATATTTGATGGCTGACAAGCTGTCTGCCGCATGAGAGATTCCAGCAATACCTGTAGCAAATGTGCGTTGCAAGTCAGAATCCATCAAGGCAAGCTGAGCTGCTTCATAAGAATACTTATCATGCATGTAATGAATGATGTTCAACGTATTGACATATAGTTCTGCTAACCAATCCATCATATTCATGAAGTTATGTTTCACTTCTTCAAAATCTAGTACTTCTGATGTGATCGGACGATATTCTGGTCCAACTTGGGCGCCAGTCACTTCATCGACCCCGCCATTGATAGCATATAATAGTGTTTTAGCCAAGTTAGCACGAGCACCAAAGAACTGCATGTCTTTTCCAACAACTGTTCCTGATACACAGCAAGCAATCGCACAATCATCAGAACCCCATTGTTCACGAAGCTGATTGTCATTTTCAAACTGAATCGAAGAACTTTCAATAGCGATTCGGCTCGCATATGTTCTGAATCCTTCTGGAAGGTGTTCAGAGTACAAAACAGTCAAGTTTGGTTCTGGTGAAGGTCCCATATTTGTCAATGTGTGAAGCAGACGGAAATCATTCTTCGTCACTAACGAACGACCATCTAAGCCCATACCAGCAATGGATAAAGTAGCCCAGATAGGGAATCCTGAGAATAATTGGTTGTATTCAGGTGTACGCGCGAATTTGACCATACGTAATTTCATTACTAAGTGATCGATCAATTCTTGCGCTTCTTTTTCTGTGATTACTCCATTATCCAAATCACGTTGGATATAGATATCAAGGAATGCTGAGATACGTCCGATTGACATCGCAGCGCCATTTTGTGATTTGATTGCTGCTAAATAACCGAAGTATAACCATTGGACAGCTTCTTTTGCATTTGCAGCTGGTTTAGAGATATCATAGCCGTATTTTGCAGCCATTTCTTTCATTTGTGCTAATGCACGATATTGTTCAGTGATTTCTTCACGTAAACGAATCACTTCTTCACTCATCGTATGATAACCAGTCATATCATGATCTTTTTTCTTTTGTTCCATCAAATAGTCGATTCCATACAATGCCACACGACGATAGTCGCCGATGATACGTCCACGACCGTAAGCGTCTGGAAGCCCTGTAATGATTTTGTTTTTACGAGCTGCACGCATTTCAGCAGTATAAGCATCAAACACCCCTTGATTATGTGTTTTGCGCCAGTCAGTGAAAATATGTGTTAATTCATCGTTTGGTGTATAGCCATTGCTTTTCAGCGCATTGTTAGCCATATTGATTCCACCGAACGGCATGAATGCTTGTTTCAAAGGTTTGTCTGTCTGTAGACCGACGATTTTTTCCAAATCTTTATCCAAATAGCCTGCATCGTGGGAAGTAATGGTTGATACGATTTCTGTGTCCATATCATAGACACCGTTACGTTCGAATTGGATATCATTCAGCTTTTGCAATTCATCCCATAATTTTTCTGTTGCTTCTGTTGGACCTTCCAAAAAGCTGTCATCACCGCGATATTCAGTGTAGTTGTTTTGAATAAAGTCTCTAGTGTCTACGCCTTCTTTCCATTTGGTACCTTTAAATCCATTCCATTGCTCCATTGTATGGACCTCCTAAATTTCTGTTTTATGTAACAGTTTTTACGTGATTAGTATAACACAGCACCTTATCTTTGCAAGGGTTTTCTTGTTTTTTATTTAACAATTTTTATGTTTTATCTATGTATATTGCAAGTAACGTTGATTTACCAATATTTAAGCATTGTGAACACTTTCATCTTTTTTTGCAAACGTATAAGGATTTATTAAAAATGAATGAAAAAGAGGGGCCATCTGTATTAATACAGATGGCCCCTCTTCACTAAAATACCATAACAGTTATGATTCAATGAAAATCTCAGGAGCATCGATAACTTCGATGACTTCTCCACCTTTTTTCTCGTCCATAGCAAACGAACCATTCGATGTTCGATCACCTATAGGAAAATCCGTTGGATCAATCGTTATCTGTTGTCCTTTTTGATTCATCAAGGTTATTTCTTTTGATCTTCCTTCCGACATATAGATAATACGGTGCGGATTTTTTTTCAGCTCACGCATGACCGTCACTCCCCGCTTCGCACGTGAAGTTTGGCTGATTTCTTGAGCAAGCATGCGTTTCACGGCTCCTCGCTGAGTAACGATTACGATTGGCGTATCTCCGTCTGCTAACACAAGCAGCCCATTGACAATCCTATCTCCATCTTTCAAATTCATAGACTTCACTCCAGCTGCCTTTGCTCCAACAACGGGAACATCTGTTAAAGGATAGCGCAAGCCCATTCCTTGATGCGTTACTAAGAACACATCTAAGCCTGGCTGATCTTCTTTCAGATATACAGCAATAAGTTCATCTTCTTCCGCCTTTAGCTTCATACAGCTGAGCGGACGGCTCTTATAGGTGCGCCATGGTTCGAACTCTGTCATTCGTGTTTGCTTGATCAATCCATTCTTGCTGATGAATACAAATGTTTTTTCTGCTTGGATTTTTTGATATGGGAAAACAGCTAAGATCGATTCATCTACAGACAGATTGGAGATTGTTTGAGAAATGTGTTCGCCAGCATCTTTCCATTTCAAATCGGGTAGTTCATGAACAGGACGGTAGATCACATTTGCTTTATTCGTAATCAGAAGAACATGGTCCAATGTGCTCAATTCACCTGAGTACAGCAAGTAATCGCCTTCTCGCATCCCGATTTCTTCTGGTTTCGAAGCACTATAAGAACGAAGGCTTGTTCGCTTCACATAGCCTTCTCGCGTCACACTGACGATTACGTCTTCTTGCGCCACTAAAACTTGCGTATCGATTTTGATTTCTTCGATTTCGTCTTGGATTGTCGTCAGACGAGCGGAAGAGTAATTTTTTTTCACTTCTCGCAATTCTTTTTTCATAACAGAGAAAAGCTCTTTGTCGTTTGAAAGGATTTTATTCAACTCTGTGATTTGTGCAATCAAGCTTTCGGCTTCCTTTTGAAGCTCTGTGATATCTGTGTTCGTCAAACGGTATAGTTGCAATGTGACGATTGCTTCTGCTTGTTCTTCTGTAAATTGGAAAACATCGACTAAATTCTTTTTAGCATCTTTTTTGTCTTTACTTTCACGAATCGTTGCGATTACTTCATCCAGAATCGATAAAGCTTTCATCAGGCCTTCCACGATATGCTGTCTTTTTTGAGCTTTGGCTAAATCGAATTGGCTGCGTTTTGTTATGACTTGCTTTCGATGCTCGATATAACTTCTTAAAATGTCTTTCAGTCCAACTTGGTGCGGAGTCATATGATCGATAGCGACCATATTAAAATTGTAATTGATCTGTAGCTCAGTGTTTTTGAACAAATAATTCAAAATTCCTTGAGCATTGGCATCTTTTTTCAATTCAACGACAATTTGCAGACCAGTTCGATCACTTTCATCTCGTACTTCAGCTATTCCATCGATTTTCTTATTCAAACGGATCTCATCCATTTTTTTCACCAACGTCGCTTTATTTACTTCATATGGGATTTCAGTGATCACGATTTGCTGTTTATTGCCCTTCATTGCTTCTATCTTTGTTTTCGAACGAAGAATAACTTTTCCTCGCCCTGTTTCATAAGCTTTTTTGATTTCATCTTTCCCTTGCAAGATCCCTCCTGTTGGAAAGTCAGGTCCAGGAATATATTCCATCAATTTTTCAAGGCTCGCTTGTGGATGATCGATCATATAGATTGTGCCGTCGATCACTTCAGCTAAGTTATGAGTCGGGATTTCTGTCGCATATCCAGCAGATATACCTGTCGATCCATTGACTAGAAGGTTTGGGTATCGAGCTGGAAGGACTGTTGGTTCTTTTTCTGTATCATCAAAATTCCACACGAGATCGACTGTTTCTTTTTCGATATCTGCTAGCATCTCTCCACTTAACTTGGATAATCTGGCTTCAGTATAACGCATCGCAGCAGGTGGATCACCGTCCATACTCCCATTATTCCCGTGCATTTCGATCAGTACTTCCCGCAACTTCCAATCTTGGCTCATGCGGACCATCGCTTCATAAATACTGCTGTCACCATGAGGATGATAATTCCCCATGATATTTCCGACAGATTTTGCTGATTTACGGAATCCTTTGTCATACGTATTGCCATCTTTGTTCATGGCAAATAATATCCGGCGTTGCACTGGTTTCAATCCATCACGGATATCAGGCAGTGCACGTTCTTGGATAATATATTTGGAATAACGTCCGAAGCGGTCACCCATCACTTCTTCTAAAGTTAATTCTTGTACTTCTTGTCGATTTTCCATCAGGTGACCTCCTATTCTACTTCAAATAACTGATTGTCTTCTTTTTTATCTGCTCGTTCTTCATCTAATAATTCATTAGAAACTGAAGGAGAGATTTCAGTATCCTCTTTTTTATCTAAGATACTGCCATCTTCTTCCAACGTAAATTGTACGTGATTTTCGATCCATTTTCTTCGAGGTTCTACTTTGTCACCCATTAGTGTGGTTACTCGACGCTCAGCTTGCGCAGCATCGTCGATACGGACGCGAATCAACGTACGGGAAGTTGGATCCATCGTTGTTTCCCACAATTGTTCCGCATTCATCTCTCCAAGTCCTTTATATCGCTGTAGCATATATCCTTTGCCGACTTTTTTAATCATTGCTGCCAATTCGTCATCTGTCCACGCATATTCAATGACTTGCTTCTTCCCTTGTCCTTTGGATACTTTATATAAAGGTGGTAACGCGATATATACTTTCCCAGCTTCAATCAGCGGTTTCATATAACGATAAAAGAAAGTAAGCAGTAATACTTGAATATGGGCGCCGTCTGTATCCGCATCGGTCATGATGATTACTTTGTCGTAATTACAGTCTTCGATAGAAAATTCAGGGCCGACTCCTGCACCAATCGTATAGATCATCGTATTGATTTCTTCATTTTTCAAGATATCTTGCATTTTTGCTTTTTCGGTATTGATGACTTTTCCTCGTAAAGGTAGAATTGCTTGGAACTTTCTGTCTCTTCCTTGTTTAGCAGATCCGCCGGCAGAATCCCCTTCGACTAAATACAATTCATTTTTCTTAGGATTTCGGGATTGTGCGGGTGTCAATTTTCCTGAAAGAAGAGATTCGCCTTTTTTACGCTTCTTTCCATTTCGGCTTTCTTCTCTGGCTTTACGTGCTGCTTCTCTCGCTTCTCTCGCTTTGATTGCTTTACGGACCAACATCTGGCTCATTTCGCTATTTTCCTGCAAATAAAAGCCCATTTGTTCACTGATGACGTTATCTACTACGGTTCGAGCAACTGGCGTACCAAGTTTTTCTTTCGTTTGACCTTCAAATTGCAGAAGATTTTCAGGTACACGGATAGAGAGAACAGCAGCTAATCCTTCTCTGAAATCACTACCTTCCAGATTCTTGTCCCGTTCTTTCAGCAAGCCGACTTTTCTCGCATATTCGTTATAAGATTTCGTCATTGCCGCTTTCATTCCAGCTTCATGGGTTCCACCATCTTTTGTTCGAACATTATTGACAAAAGATAAGACATTTTCTGAATACCCGTCATTGTATTGATAAGCGACCTCTACTTCGATACCTTCTTTTTCTCCTGAAAAATAAACGACCGGTGTCAATGTATCTTTTTCTTCATTCAGGTAATCAACAAATTCTTTGATTCCTTCTTCATAATGGAAAACTTCCTTGACTGGTTCTTCTCCCCGAAGATCAGAAAGTGAGATTTTAACGCCTTTTAGAAGAAAGGCAGATTCTCTTAACCGTTCGGCTAAAATTTCATATGAAAATTTTGTTGTACTGAATATTGTATCGTCTGGTAAAAAATGGACAATCGTCCCATTTGCTTTTTTTGTTTTTCCTATCTTTTTCAACGTACCGTCAGGTTTACCGCCGTTTTTAAATTTCTGCTGATACTCTACGCCATCTCTAACGATTGTTACAGTCAGCCATTTCGATAAGGCATTTACCACACTGGCTCCTACACCGTGAAGCCCACCAGAAGTTTTGTATCCTCCTTGACCAAACTTTCCGCCAGCATGCAGCACAGTAAAAATCACTTCAACTGTTGGGATACCGGAAGCATGCATCCCTACAGGCATCCCACGTCCGCTATCTGCAACAGTTATACTATTGTCTTCATGGATGGTCACATCAATCTCACTGCCATATCCTGATAATGCTTCATCAACTGCATTATCGACGATTTCATAGACTAAATGATGCAAGCCTCGGCTGTCAGTGGATCCAATGTACATCCCTGGTCTTTTTCTAACTGCCTCTAATCCTTCCAATACTTGGATGGACGAGTCATTATATTCGTTGTTTACTTTTTTTGCCAAGGCAAACGCTCCTTCAATAATACTTTGCGGCAAAACCGCACCACGATTATCATACTAGAAAAGGTCGTGAAAAAAAAGAGGTTAGATGAGAAATCAATTTTAATTATCTCCTAACCGCTTTTTCGACATTCCTCTCTATCGATCATCTCTTCTTTGTGGTCATTTTTATTTTTGGTTTTCTTTCAACTTACCAAGTTCAATCTTGATACAGCGATCCATTACGACGTCTGTGCGTCCTGCTTTTCTTAGCATCTCATCTGCTTCTTCGTTTTCGATCCCTAGTTGTGCCCAAAACACTTTAGCATCGGTTTTCAAAAAATCAGCTGCTACTTCAGGTAAAAATTCGCTCCGTCTAAATACATCTACGATATCGATTGAATCATCGATTTCTGTTAAATTTGCATAGACTTTCTCTCCTAGAATTTCTTCACCAGCCAATAATGGATTTACTGGTATGATTTTATATCCATTGTCTTGCAATACCTGTGCAACCATGTAACTTGTTCGCTCTGGTTTATTACTCAAGCCTACGATGGCAATATTTTTTGCTTCTTTCAAATAGTTAAAAATCGTTTCTTGTGTTGGATTTTTTATAGACATTTCTGTCACCCCTTGCTTTTCTTTTTATTTCATCTATTATACTTCTATCTTTCATTTTTTCAATTGTTCCTGTTACCTATTCATGCTAAAATAAAGGATAGTTTTCAACTTGAGAGAGGGTAAAAAATGAAATTGATCTTATTACTTATTTTAGCATATCTTTTAGGTTCTATTCCTTCCGGCGTCTGGATTGGCAAATTGTTTTTCAAAAAAGATATCCGGCAACATGGGAGCGGTAATACTGGAACCACCAATACATTTCGGGTATTAGGCAAAACCGCCGGGATTGTTGTCCTTCTTATGGATATTTTAAAGGGTACATTGGCTACTTGTCTGCCGATGATTTTTCACCTTTCTGGGATTAACCCTCTTTGGTTTGGGGTATGTGCGATTCTTGGTCATACATTTCCGATATTTGCTGGGTTTAAAGGAGGAAAAGCTGTTGCGACAAGTGCAGGAATGCTTTTAGGATTTAATCCTGTATTTTTTGTTTATTCCTGTATCATTTTTATCGTTAGTCTATTTTGTACAAGTATGGTGAGTTTGAGCAGTATGATCAGTGCAGCGTTGATCACTTTCTCCACGATCGTCCTTCCTTATGTAGCTCCTGTGATTTTGGCTAAGCCCAATTGGTTGCTGACGATCATTGCCTTTTTAGTCTCTTCCTTTATCTTCTATCGTCATAAAGACAATATCAAGCGTATCAGAAACCATACGGAAAGTCGAATCCCATTTGGTTTGAACAGCAGCAAGAAAAAATCCTGACATTTTTTCAGTCCAAAGAGATAAAACAGGAGTGTGACATGGATTTGTCACACTCCCTTTTTTCGAACAAACGGTATTCCAGAAGCTGACCACTTCTGTCACAACCTCTTATTACTTGATGTAGAATAGCTTTTTACACCCTCTTACTTCACTGTGATCGAATATTTTGTCTTGAAGATTTCATGGGCACCTAGTTGATTGATTCCTACTTTTTCCATCAAGTTTCCACTGCTATTCACCGTGTCAGCAATTCCACACCATGGTTCGATACACACGAAAGGGGCTTCTTTTGGATAAGGAGACCAGATTCCTACATAAGGCATATCTTTATAGCTTAAAGTTATGCTATGGTAAGATTTTTCACTCCGAATGGCGTACGCATTTAGTCCTCTTGTTTCAAAAACCAATGCATCTTGATCAAAAAGTTCACGATTCAAAGCCAGATTCGTATTTGTCTGTCCTAACGTCTTTTGTTCCATATCAATGAATGGGCCTTTTAAAGGTAGGCGTAATCTTGATTTCAATGGAGAAAATGCTAGATAAAAGTCTTCGAATGACAATCCTTCTTCAAGAGGTACATTGAAAGCAGGATGTCCACCGATAGAAAAGAACATTTCTTCTTCACCTGTATTTGCTACTTGGTAATGGACCGTGATACCGTCTCCTCCTAATTCATAACTAATCACTAATTCAAAATCAAAAGGATATTTTTCTAATGTCTCCGGTGTACTCCGCAAGATGAAACTAGCCATTTCTTGTCCATGTTCAATGACTTCAAAATCCATATCTCGGGCAAATCCATGTTGTCCCATTTGATATGTTTTCCCTTGGTAAACATACTGGTCATCTTTTAAACGTCCAACAAAAGGGAATAAAACTGGTGCATGTCTGCCCCAATACGCTGGATCACCTTGCCAGATATACTCTAAACCGTGTTCTTTTGATTTTAAACTGATCAATTCCGCACCGTGTTCAGCGATTTCAGCGATCAGCTGGTCATTTTGAATAATAACAGTCATTGCCATTCCTCCAACTTCGACTTACTTTTTAAAATGGGAAGGCTGGAGCAAACATCTGTATCCGCCCCAGTCCCTTGTTTCTAATAACTATGTTTTGCTAATTCTTCTTTAAAACGGGAATTCAATACTTTTAAATAAGTTCCCTTCATGCCTAACGAGCGAGATTCAATGATTCCAGCTGATTCCAATTTTCGTAAAGCATTGACGATCACAGAACGAGTGATTCCGATGCTATCGGCGATATTAGAAGCAGTCAAACGTCCTTCATCTCCATCCAACGCTTCAAAAATGGCTTGTACAGCCTTTAACTCGCTGTAAGACAATGTGTTGATTGCCATTTGAACAGCCGTCGCACTCAGTACATCAGCTTCGATACTTCGAGACTTCTGATAAAGGATCTGCATACCGACAACCGTAGCTCCATATTCTGCTAAGACGAGATCGTCATCTGCAAACGATTGTTCCATGCGAGACAAAATGATCGTCCCCAGACGTTCGCCAGCTCCAAAGATTGGAACGACAGTCGTCAAACCAAATGGGTATTTTTCTCTTGACTCTACCGGAAACGCAGTGATATCACTTGTAATCGGGATATTAGCTTCAGTTTTCATCAGCTGTGCCACTGTATCAGTGTAAGATTCAGGAAATTGTTTCTCAACAAACATTGATTTGATTCGTTCATTATTCACATCGTGGCGTTCATTGTAACCTAGTAATACTCCGTCACTTCCTATGATATAGGTGTTGCTGTCAAGAATACCACCTAATGTGACAGCCATTTTATCGTAAGGCAAATCTGCTTGCATGTCAAAAGTATTCTTTTGCTGCAAAAGTGTGTTTATCTTGCGAGTTTTCGTTAGCAAGTCTGTCATTGTCGTCCTCCGATTTTATAAAATATAGCGACTTAAATCTTCATTTGCCGCAATTGAGCCAAGTTTGTCATCAACGTATGCTTCTGTGATCGTTATTTCACCCATTTGCATATCTGGTGCTTCAAATAATAGGTCTTCTAATAATTTTTCCAAAATAGTGTGCAGTCTACGTGCACCGATATTATCTGTGTCACGATTGACATCGAAAGCAATTTGAGCGATCCGTTCAATTGCTTCTTTTGTAAATGTAACTGACACATTTTCTGTACCAATCAATGCTACATATTGTTTTATCAAAGCATTATTCGGTTCAGTCAGAATTTTCACAAAATCTTCAGCTGTCAAATCATCTAATTCTACCCGTATTGGGAAGCGTCCTTGAAGTTCTGGAATTAGATCACTTGGTTTAGACAAATGGAAAGCTCCTGAAGCAATGAATAGGACGTGATCTGTTTGAATGATCCCGTATTTTGTGTTTACTTGTGAACCTTCGACAATTGGCAATATGTCTCTTTGGACGCCTTCTCTGGATACTTCTCCAGATTGCTGTGATTTAGAAGTAATCTTATCGATTTCATCGATAAAGATAATCCCACTTTCTTCCGCTAATTTGATTGCCTCACTATGGATATCAGCATCCTTGACTAGTTTTGCTGATTCTTCTTTGATTAATAACTCTAAAGCTTCTTTGACTGTTACCGTCCGTTCCACTTTTTTCTTCGGTGTTAGAGCACCTAACGTTTCATTTAGGTCGATCCCCATTTGCTCCAATCCATTGTTCATCATTGGTGCAGGTTTCTTTTGATCTTCGACTTCAATGGTTACTTCACGATTGTCCAGTAATCCCTTTTGTAGTTGTTCCAAAATTGTACGGCGGTTGATCCGAATATCTTCTGTCACTTCTTCTTGTGGTTCAGCATTGTTTTGCTGACTAGCATTAAAAAGATTCATCATTTGTTCAAATTGATTAGTGGATTGTTTCTGTTCTTTTTTTATACCAGGCACTAAGATTTTTACCAAACGTTTTTCAGCATTTTTTTTAGCACTTGTGTATACACGGCTGTATTGCTCTTTTTCTACGATTTGGATCGCATTTTCCACTAAATCCCGGACCATTGATTCTACATCTCTTCCAACATAACCGACTTCAGTAAATTTTGTTGCTTCGACTTTGACAAATGGTGCATTGACGATTTTGGCCAAGCGTCGCGCGATTTCTGTTTTACCGACCCCTGTAGGTCCGATCATCAGCATATTTTTGGGTGTAATATCTTGTTGCATTTTTTCATCTAACTGCAAACGGCGGTAGCGGTTACGCAAAGCGACGGCAACAGATTTTTTTGCTGCATGCTGTCCTACGATGTACTCGTCTAATTCACTTACGATTTGTCTTGGTGTTTGTTTCAATTCATACATATTTACTCACCTCTTACAGTTCTTCTACGATAATATTATGATTAGTAAAGATACAGATGTCTGCGGCAATATTTAACGCATTTTCTGCAATTTCTTTCGCACTCATGTCATTTTGAGCATAATTTTTCATTGCTCGGGCTGCGGCCAATGCAAAATTCCCGCCTGATCCGATAGCTAAGATGCCATCATCTGGCGTAATCACTTCTCCTGTACCTGAAACAAGAAGCATTTCTTTCTCATTCATTACGATCAGCATCGCTTCAAGTTTTTGCATAGATTGCTGTGTCCGCCATTCTTGAGCTAATTCAACAGCCGCACGTTGCAGATTTCCATTGTATTCGTTCAATTTGCCTTCAAATTTTTCTTCTAAAGTAAACGCATCTGCGACACTTCCGGCGAAACCTACAACAACCTCTCCATTGTAGATACGTCGTACTTTCTTTGCTGTACCTTTCATGACAACAGATTCACCCATTGTTACTTGGCCATCTCCAGCCATGGCAAATTTTCCGTCTTTTTCGACAGCACAGATTGTGGTTGAATGAAATGGTGATTCGACCATGTTTGTTTCCTCCTAAATTTGTTCTTTTCCTTATTTTACGCTCTTGGATGGAATGAACGATAGTTTTTTTGTAGACTTTCTTTTGTTACATGGGCATAGATCTGGGTAGTTGATAAATTGGCATGTCCTAACAATTCTTGGACTGTCCGCAAATCTGCCCCATTATTTAATAAATGAGTGGCGAATGTATGGCGCAGCATGTGGGGATGGATATCGCTATCCAAGCTGCTTTTTTTGATGATCTGATTCAAGACATATTCAATACCAGTAGGCGTGATTGGTTTTCCATGATGATTCACAAAAACAATATCATGCTCTTCGTGGTATTTTGTCATCAATACCTGACGGCCTTCTGTGAAATATTCTTGTAGAGCATCTTGGGCAAAAGAACCTAGCGGCGCGTATCTCTCCTTGTTTCCTTTACCATGAATCAACATGACCTCTGAATCAAAATCAACGTCTGATACCAACAGATTACTACACTCGCTTAAACGGATACCAGATCCGTAAAGGACTTCCAGCAAAGCGCGGTTCCTCAAATCTAGAGGACTGTCTCCTGCTACGCTGTCAAAAAGTGCTTGCATTTCATTTTCATAAAAAAAGCGTGGCAATCTCAAATTTTTCTTTTTGAGATGAACGTAAGAAAATGGATTTTCTTTTATCACTTCTTCTTTGAGAAGGTACTGATAAAACGAACGTAGGCTAGCTATCTTGCGACTGATAGAGTTTCTGCTATAGCTGGGGCGATGATCAGCTAATGCACTCAAATAGACACGAACCGTAAAGTATTCCGCCTTCAGCAGATCAGCGTCTCCAGATTCCTCCAAGAAATGTTTAAAATGGAGAATATCTTCTTCATATGCTTCTTTCGTTTTTTCTGAATATCCTCTTTCGACAATCAAATAACGCAAAAATTTTTGTTCCCACGTGGCTTCCGTCATTTTCTCACCTTCCTTTTGTCCCAGAGAATAATTTAGCACAGCGTCTACAAAAAGACAAATAAATTGTCAGAATTTAACCAATATTTCTAAGTTTGTTCACAATTAATGCAATTCCTCACATTTTGTTTGAGAAATCCTTAAGGAAAACGCAAGAAAAAGAGCGAGACTATCCGTCTCGCCCTCTTCATCGAGTTTGCTCACTCATTTGGGACTGCTGTTTTTCTAATTCTTTTTTTATTGTCTCATTAGCTTTTAAAGCACGTTGGGCAATTGCTTCATATCTTGCTTTTTTGTCTCGAATGCGTTCCGGCAATTCAGGAAATAGACCGTAGTTGGCATTCATTGGTTGGAAATGTTTTCCTTCCGCATGAGTAATGTAATAAGCCATGCTTCCAATAGCTGTTTCTTGTGGAAACTCGACTGGTTCCATTTCTTTTGCTAAGCGTGCCGCATTGATTCCAGCAAGTAATCCACTTGCTGCACTTTCAACATAGCCTTCTACACCAGTCATTTGACCTGCAAAGAACAAATCTTCGCGTTTCGTTGATTGATACGTCGGTTTCAGTAATTCTGGCGAATTCATAAAGCTATTTCGGTGCATAACACCATAGCGAACGAATTCAGCATTTTCCAATCCAGGAATCATCCGGAAAACACGTTTTTGCTCGCCCCATTTCAAGTGAGTTTGGAAGCCCACGATGTTGTATAAAGAAGCTGCAGCATTGTCTTGACGTAGCTGGATAACAGCATAAGGACGTTTGCCAGTTTTAGGATCTTCCAGCCCAACTGGTTTCATAGGACCAAAAAGCATTGTTTTGAAACCACGCTGTGCCATTACTTCGATTGGCATACATCCTTCAAAATATTTTTCTTTTTCAAAAGATTTAAGTTCTGCCACTTCGGCATTGATTAGTGCCTCATGGAAAGCTTTGAATTCCTCTTCTGTCATCGGACAGTTCAAGTAAGCTGCTTCTCCTTTGTCATAGCGGGACTTCAAATATACTTTATCCATATCGATCGTAGCTTTGTCTACGATCGGTGCAGCTGCGTCGTAGAAATAAAAACCATCTGAACCATTGAATGCTTTGATACTTTCTGCCAATGGATGAGAAGTCAACGGTCCTGTTGCTACTACGGTGATTCCTTCTGGTATTTCAGTAATTTCTTCGTTTATCACTGTTACTAATGGATGCTCTTTGACTTTTCGGGTAATCGTTTCAGAAAAAGAATCTCGGTCAACAGCTAAAGCACCACCAGCTGGCACTGCTGTTTCATCTGCCGAAGTGATTACTACTGAATTCAATCGTCGCATTTCTTCTTTCAATAATCCTACTGCGTTAGCCAAACTATTTCCTCTTAGTGAATTGGAACATACTAGTTCAGCAAAATTACTTGTGTGATGCGCCTCAGTCGATTTGACTGGACGCATTTCATATAAACGGACAGGTACTCCTGCTTGTGCGATCTGCCAAGCAGCTTCACTTCCGGCAAGTCCTGCTCCAACAACATTTACCATTTTCAATGAAAGAACCTCTTTTCTATTATTTTTGGATGTCTTCTTCGTAGTCTCCATTTACACAGACTACTTGTTTGCCACCTTTGACTTTCTTCTCAACCAGATATCCATCACATTTTGGACAATTTCTGCCCACTGGTTTATCCCAAGAAGTGAATTCACATTCTGGAAAACGAGAACAACCGTAGAACAGTCTGTTTTTCTTAGATTTTCGTTCGATAACTTGCCCTTCATGACATACTGGACAAGTCACACCGATTTCTTTTACGATTGGTTTGGTATTCCGACAATCAGGAAAATTGCTACAAGCATAAAACTTCCCGTATTTCCCTAATTTTATCACCATCGGATGTCCACAGACATCACAATCGAATCCTGCTGGTTCATCTTTGATTTGGATTTTTTCGATTTTTTCTTCCGCATTCGTCAGTTCTTTTTCAAACGGTTTATAGAAACGATCGACTACTTTGACCCACGCTTCCGTGCCTTCTTCGATTTTATCCAAATCTCCTTCCATTTCTGCTGTGAAATGGACATCGACGATTTGAGGGAAAAATTCACAGATCAGCGAATTGACAATCTCTCCTAATTCTGTCGGCTCAAATCTTTTTTGTGTCAATTTTACATAGTAGCGTCTTTGGATCGTATCAAGTGTTGGTGCATAAGTGGAAGGTCGCCCTACCCCGTTTTCTTCTAGTGCACGAATCAACGTAGCCTCACTGAAACGTGCAGGTGGTTGAGTAAAATGCTGTTTTGGTTCAATATCAACAGATTGGACGACATCGCCTTCTTCAAGTTCTGGAAGAATATTTTCTTTCTCTTCTTTGCCGTCGTCTCTACCTTCCACATACACTTGCATGAATCCTTTGAATTTGATTTTTGAACCGTTCGCAATGAAGATCACACCATTTTGTTCTAATGTTACTTTCATTGTATCTAAAATAGCCGGCGTCATCTGACTAGCCACAAAACGTGACCAGATCAATGTATAAAGTTTCAATTGATCTTTATCTAAATATTGTTTGAGTTCTTCTGGTGTACGAAGCACACTCGTTGGACGCACAGCTTCATGGGCATCTTGTGCGCCTTGAGCATTTTTGATCTTTCGGTGATCATGTCTAGAAAATTCTTTTCCATACGTATCTTCAATAAATGCTGCGGCCTCTGCTTTTGCTGTATCGGCAATCCGGGTAGAATCAGTACGCATGTATGTAATCAAGCCGACTGTTCCTTGTTTACCCAAAGTGATTCCTTCATATAATTGTTGTGCTACCATCATGGTTTTTCTTGTTCGAAAGTTTAATTTACGGGCAGCTTCCTGTTGCAGGCTACTTGTAGTGAAAGGATTCGCAGGGTTTCTTTTGCGCTCTTTCTTTTCTACTTTTTTTACTTCGAAGTCTGTTCCATCAATTCTAGCAGTGACTTCTTTTACACTTTGTGCATCTGGTAACTTCTTTTTCTTACCGTCGATTCCCCAGAAATTTGCTTTGAATTTCTTGCGAGCTTTTTTAAAATTACCGTCGATGCTCCAATATTCTTCTGGAACAAATTCTCGAATCTCTTTTTCACGGTCAATAATAATTTTTAAAGCGACAGATTGGACACGTCCTGCACTTAACCCTTTCTTGACTTTGCGCCAAAGAATAGGGCTGATCGAATAACCAACGATTCTGTCTAAGGTACGACGAGCTTGCTGTGCATCTACTAAATCTACATCGATCGTTCTTGGTTCCTTAAAGGCTGCTTTGACTGCATCTTTTGTGATTTCATTGAAGACCACCCGATTTTTTTCTTTCAGATCCAACCCAAGTAGGTACGCTAAATGCCAAGCAATTGCTTCTCCTTCTCTATCCGGGTCACTTGCCAAGTAAACTTTTTGAGCTTTTTTTGCTGCGGCTTTCAGGCTTTTGATGACATCGCCTTTTCCGCGTATAGAAATATAATGGGGTTCATAATTGTTTTCAAAATCGATACCCATTTTACTTTTCGGTAAATCTCTTATATGACCAACACTGGCCATTACTTTATAGTTTCGTCCAAGATATTTCTCAATCGTCTTGGCTTTTGCAGGTGATTCTACAATCACTAAATATTTATACGCCATTACTGAATGGACTCCTTTCCATTGTCGTGTTCCTACTATTAAAAGAGGATTCATACAAATCGTAGCTAATCATATCCATTCAGAAAACGTTTGTCAAGAAAAGCAAATGAAAAGTATGGTGTTATTCTTTAAATTCTGCCAAGATATCTTCACCCGAAACCGTGCAAACTGCACCGTCTTGGATCAAATGATGACATCCGGCAGAATGTTCTGTTAAAATATTTCCTGGAACAGAAAAAACTGTTCTTCCAAGATCCAATGCTTGCTGGGCTGTTATCAGAGAGCCGCTTTTTTTCTTGGCTTCAAAGACACATGTTCCTTTAGACAAAGCTGCGATAATACGATTTCTCATTGGAAAACGATGCTTTTTCGGGCCGGATTGAGGAGGATATTCACTCAAAAGAAGATGATCATTTGCAATCACCTCTTGCAGGTCACGATTTTCAGCAGGATAGACTTGCTCTATCCCTGTTCCAATGACCGCGATTGTCCGTCCACCATGAGAGATTGCTGCTTGGTGACTGTAGGTATCTATCCCTTTCGCGCAGCCACTGACGATTACATATCCAGCTTCTACCACTGGTTTTAGTAAATAATACACTGTTTTTTTGGCTAAAGCAGAAGTACGTCTTCCACCAACAACGCTTAACATATTACAAGAAAGTAAAGATAGGTCACCACTGTAAAACAGGACAATTGGCGGATAGGTCAAGTGAAGCAACTGAGGGGGATAGTTGGGATCAAAGCAAGTAATAAACGACTGTTTCAATTGGATTTTGCCCCAATTATCGTGAATTTCATGCCAACTTGTACGGAACAGCTCCCGATGTGCGGTGATTTTTCTTATCTTAACGACGTCTTCAAATCCGATTTCTTTGTAAGGATACTGCATCATCCAGTTAGCAAGTGCCCATTTCCCTTGGCTACTAATTCCTTTTGCATAAGCAAGTTTCAATAAATTCTCTTCTATTTGATACATCATAAAACCGCCTTTCGTCTCTCTTTCTAATAAGATACGTAAAAGCGGCTGTTTTTTATTGTAAATATTTTTTTACAGGTGCAAAACTTTTGCGATGGATTGGCGTAATCCCTTGTCTTTCAAGTCCTTCTAAATGTTCCTTTGTTCCATAGCCTGCATTATGCGAGAAACCATACCCAGGATAAAGCACGTCATATTCTTTCATCAATTGGTCTCGATATACTTTAGCAATGATACTTGCAGCCGCAATCGACACAGATCGTGCATCCCCTTTGATTATTTTTTCCTGCTGTATAGACAAATCCAAGGTCATCGCATCGATCAACAAATAGCTTGGTGCAATAGACAAGTTTTCTACTGCTTGGATCATCGCCAATTTACTTGCTTCATAAATATTCACTTCATCGATTGTCTGCTGATCAATGATTCCGATCCCGATGGCCAAAGCTTTTTCTTGAATTTGTTGAGAAAGAAGTTCTCGTTTTTTCTCTGATAACTGTTTTGAATCATTCAGCCCTAATATGATCTCATTTTTCGGCAAGATAACTGCAGCTGCCACGACAGGTCCAGCTAACGGTCCTCTTCCTACTTCATCAATGCCGGCAATCCATTGGTGACCTTGTGCGTACCCTTGTTTTTCAAAGCAAAACATTTCTTCATATTTTTCCTTGATCAATGCCTCTTTTTTCAATCGTCGTTCAAAAGAAACTAGCGCTTGCTGTACGCCTTTGCGTGGATCGTTCCTCAATGATTCTAGTGTAGGATCATCTATTCTCTGTATGCTTTTCAATCGTTCTTTGATACTTTGGATGGATTCAGTCATCGCTTTTTTGCTCCATTTCTTCGCAACGATCCAATGTGTATCGACCAAGTTTTCCTTGACGGATATCATGCACGACTAATTCGCTGCCACGATCATAGTCTTCTTTATACCCACGTTTTGCTGTGATATCCATCAGCAATTCCGGTGCCAATTTTTCTTCTTGCTCGATTGGCAAACCATAACGATCGCTGATTCTTCCTGAATAATATCGGGCAAAAAAGTCCAATCCGTAAATCGCCAAATCATCTAAATGGACAAGTTGGTCTTTGATGGCGCCTGTCAGCGCTAGTTTTTTGCCGATTTCTTCATCTTCAAATTTGGGCCATAAAATCCCTGGTGTGTCTAACAATTCCAACTCGTTACCCAAACGAAGCCACTGCTGACCTTTTGTTACACCTGGTTTATTTCCTGTCTGAGCAATTTTTTTGCCTACTAGTCGATTCATCAACGTAGACTTTCCAACATTCGGAATACCCAATACCATTGCCCGAATAGCGCGAGGCTTGATCCCACGAGCAGCGTCTCTTGCTCGTTTTTCTTTCAACGCTTCTTTGGCTGCAGGTACTAGCCCTTTGATTCCTTTACTTTCTTGTGCCGTGATAGCTAACGCAAGGTGGCCTTGCTTACGAAAATATTCTTGCCACAGCTTTGTCTGTTGTGGATCTGCCAGATCCGCTTTATTCAACAAAACAAGCCGAGGCTTTTGCTGAATGATCTGATCTAACATTGGATTACGAGAAGATAAAGGTAAACGTGCATCTACCAATTCAAATACGATGTCCACATATTTCATTTTTTCAGAAACTTCTCGTCGGGCTTTTGCCATGTGTCCTGGAAACCATTGGATGGTCATTGTTCTCTCCATTCCTTTCATATCGGAATATTCTCCGACTTTACTTGTTTTTTATTTTTCAATATATATTCACTTTTTTCTATTATAAAAAATCCTATCTATTAGTTAAGTGAAAGTGAACCAGTCCTCATTCTATCACATCTTCTCTTTTTTGATGATGTAAATTTTTTATTTTGATTTCTGTATACGAGTCTGATTTTTCGACAGCGCTTCCTAAATAAGAGATGATAGACGAACAATGCAGAAAGGAGACGAAACAAATGAATAGTATGGTTTTTGTTAATTTTCCTGTTGCCGATGTCAATCGTTCCGTTGCTTTTTATGAAAAGCTTGGGTTTAAAAAAAACGAAGAATTCTCTACTGAAGAAGCTAGTTCAATGGTGTGGGATGACACTTTTTGGGTGATGCTCCTCTCTCATGATTTTTATAAAAAATTTATAAAAGATAAAGAAATAGCCGATAATAAAAAAACAAGTGGCGCTTTGATTTCGTTTAGTATGGACAACGCGGATAAAGTAAAAAAATTCGCTCAAATTGCAAAAGAAAATGGTGGTGCTTTCCACGAAGTCGATATGGGAATACCTGAAGAAGAAATGTTTTCATTAGAAGTCCAAGATTTGGATGGAAACACATTAGAACCCGTATGGATGAAGATGTAAGCAGATAACGAAACTGACGTTTTTATAACAAAAAAATAGAGATGGATGATGCGATAAGTATTCTCCACCTCTATTTTTTTCGATCGTACAATTGCCTTTTTTACAGTTTATAAAAGCAGTCTTCTTCTCATTTTATTAGTTGTTGGATGGTTATTTTTGTAAATCGCCAAGGTGTCATGACACCTTGGCGATTTTATGGTATCCTTTTCTTATTAACTGACAAAGGAGAGAATATTTTGAACACTTTGATTGCAAAAGACGTTTTTAGATTGCCCGAAATGAATGCAAGATTGTTATCGACTTCTGCCCTTTTATTAGCTCTTGATGTCATCTTATACAAGATAGCGATTGGTCCTGCTTATTTTCAAGTCACATTCGGATTTTTAAGTATGGCACTTATGGGTTATCTATATGGGCCGATCTGGGCTGGTTTGCTTGAAACGTTGTCGAACACTTTGAATTTCACAATATTTGGTTCAGGTACGTTTCAAGTTGCTTTTCTTATCACAGCATTCCTTGGTGGGTTTATCAATGGCTTATTTTTATATCATAAAAAGATAAACCTGCTTTCCGTCATCGCTGCCCAACTATTGATTATGATTCCAGTTAGCCTTTTTATCAATTCTTGGCTGATGTCTGTTTTGTTTGGTGCAGATTTCAAAGTGATTTTTCTAGGTAGGGTTATCAGGAATATGATTCAGATCCCTATTCAAATAACGGTTGTTTATTCATTTATCAAAGCTTTAGAGGCTAGAAAAGTGTTTAAACGAGCTGTTTGATTTTATCTACTAAGGTAATATGCTGATTTTGGACCAAACGATAAAGAGGTTGTGACAAAAGAATGGTCACAACCTCTTTATTGTTTCTCACTGAATCCATTTTATTTCATCAAGCGGATAATAAACGAATCTTGCTTTACCTAAAATATCCGTTTTATTGATCGTACCAAATGAGCGGCTATCTTTTGAAACTCTTCGATTATCTCCAAGTACAAAATAACTATCTTCGGGAAGCTTCGATTGTCCCGTCAGTTCTTGTAGTGTGAAGTCCGTCGTATAGGATGCATTTGCATGATCTGACTTTATGTTTTTAGTTAGATAAGGCTCCTTCACTACTTTTCCATTGATCTTCAATTGATCATTTTGGTAGCTAACATTTTCTCCTGGAAGCCCAATCACTCGTTTGATATAAATCGTCCCATCTGCTAATTGAAAAACAACAATATCAAATCGTCTGATCTCCGAAAATTTTTCCATCACAACCATGTCGCCTTGTTTCAACACATTTTCCATTGAATTGCCTTCTACTGGTACAGGGATGAACAAAAATCCCCGCAACATGAACGCAATGAATCCAGAAACAAGTAAGTATTTGAATATAAGCCAGAAGCGATCAATATAGCGTTGTTTTTTTGTCAATCTCTATCAATCCATCCTTCGTTTTTTCCTTCTTTCTTTATTATAAGAAAAATATCAAAAAAATGCGACTAGATAGCTGAAATAAAAATAATTCTTTCTATCAAGCTGTTGGACAAAAAGCGCTTGGATCATAAATGGAAAGCCAATTTTTATAAGTCATGATTGTTCTCTAAATATTTTTCCCAAGCTTCGTCAAAAATATCCATGGATGGCAAATAGTCGACATTCAATTCTAGATAACTAGAAATTTCTTCGTAGCTAGAGCTGTGCTTAGGGAATTGGATATCTTTACCGGCTTCTGTAGCAAAAATAGATAAAGTATCATGTGCACCACCGCCTCGCAGTGTCATTAAATAGTGAAAAAAGCTTCGATTCACCCTTCGTTCCTCCAATTTTCTTCAATAAAGGCAGCCCGGCGTGCATGGTTTCTTTTAAAATTTTCAGGATGCTTTTTATAATACTCTTGATGGTCTTCTTCTGCTAGATAAAATGGTTGGGCTGGTTCGATTTTCGTAACGATTGGCTGTTCGAAACGTCCACTTTCAGCTAATTGTTTCTTACTATTTTCAGCAATGATCCGTTGTTCTTCTGTCAAATAAAAGATGACCGGACGATAATTGTCGCCGCGATCCTCAAATTGTCCGAAAGCATCAGTCGGATCCGTTTGCTGCCAGTAAAGTTCTACTAACTGTTCATATGAAATCAATGTTGGATCATAGATAATCTCCACTGCTTCCGTATGTCCAGTCGTTTGGCTTTTTACTTGTTCATAAGTTGGATCTGGTACGTGTCCTCCAGTATATCCTGACATCACTGTATGAATACCCGGAAGCGTATCGAAAGGTTGGATCATACACCAGAAGCAGCCTCCTGCAAATATTGCTCGTTCCATTATTATTCCTCCTCTAATACTACTCATTTGATGTTTTTTTGTTCTCTTTTGTCTTGCTTTCAGTACTGCTGTTGCTAGTTTTGTTTGTATTTGAGTTGCTTGAAGCATCAGAGGTATCTTTTGGCAAATATAGACTAAATCGAATGTCATCATTTACTAAGTCGATTTTATCTGCTTTAATATACATCCCGTTTTGCATTCGGAATTGATCCAATCTAAGCATGATAGTCAAATCATCTGTATTAACTTCGATCCAATCTGGCAATTTATAGTTTCTCTTGATCATATTCATCACATCTTTGATTGGCAAACTCAAGGTTCCAATAGAAAGACTTCTAGCTTTTAGTTGGACATTTCCATTTTCCATCACATAAGGATCAAAATATAAATAGAAATTGATAGGAAAACCTAATACTTCGAAAGTACCATTGAGTAGTGCTTCATTTTCCAAATAGAATTTATATTCGATATCACTATCTTTTTGATACTCACTAAGGAAAAAGCTAATGATTTGATTGACTTTTTCTTTATTTGAATTGATTGTGAGGACAGGATCGCCTTGCCTTTCCGTGAGGGCAGGTATTTCTGGGAGTTCTGGTTCCCGATTAGCAAAAATACGGCTACCTAAAAATACTGTCGAACCGAGTACTACCCCAAGAAGGATAAGAAAAGCGACTTTCCAGTAATTCGTTTTCTTTGCTTTGTTTGAAGTTGCTCCAGACCTTGTTTTCATGTTTTTTACTCGTCCTCCTTCTCTAGCCATTGGTTTTGTGTCTCGATCAGCTGATCTCTCACTGCATTTGCCATCAATTGATAACCTAAATTATTCGGATGGAAATGATCTTCTTCGTAAAGCACATTGTTTTTGATGCCATTTAGATTTTCTGTCGTGCTAGTTGTTTGATCTGTGCCTTCTTCTGTGACACCTACTTCTTGATTCAATCCTTGATAAAGCAAGTCATTGATTGGAATAAAGTAGCAGTTCGGCATTTTTTTTGTCACCGTTTCTGTTCCTTTGTTCCAATTATTAACGATGGTCTGCATGTCAGTGATTTCAGGAAAGTTCAAATAAAATGGATTGTAGATGCCTAAAATATAAATTGGCGCAGTTTTATTGAGGGATCGAAATTCTTCCAATAGTTCTGTGACATTTTCCTGATAGTTTTTCATCGGTTTTTTAAAGGAATTGACCGTTAACCCGAACAAATTATTTTGGATAACTTTCATCAAATCATTTCCGCCAACAGTCAGCGTGATAAAATCAGCTGTTTTGATATTGTTTCGAATTTCTTCTTTTGTTTTTACTCGCTTTAAGATCTGGTCACTTCGTTCACCATTTACACCATAGTTTTCTGTTTCAACCGCAGTCAAATTATAACGGTCTTTTAGATCATTTGCGACAAGGGGAACGAAGCCTCCTTGTTTGGTTTGATCCCCTACTCCTTCAGTCAGCGAATCTCCGATAGCTATGTAGTGAAGTTTTTCTTTTTTATTTGGATCTTCTCTCACAGTAGTTACTGGTTTCATTAGAGGGCCAGCTTTCGGTATGGAAGCAGCTAGACCTGCATAGATGATGATCGCAATTAATAATGGGAACAAAACGAGGATCAAATGCCGTTTCGTTAATTTCATCTTTTCACCTCTTGTATTCGATTGGTCTAATGTTATCAAAAATTTTATCAAAAAGGTAGTCTTTATGAAAAAAGAAAATAATTATTTTCCTATTTTTACAAAGAAAAAGAGAATAAGCTAAAAGCCTTGCAGGCTGAGGGCTTATCCTCTTTTTGACTAGTCTACGTAATACATGATTGCAAACGCGTCTTTACCAGTATGCGTAGCGATAACCGGATTCGTATGCAGTACAGGGATATGCATATCCGGAAACAATTCTTGCAGACCTTCTTTGAATTCTTGTGCCAGTTCTTTTGCATCCGCATGAGAGATGCCGATTTGCCGCACATTTGGCAATTCTTTCAGTTCGTTTTTCAAATTATTGAACCATTTGTCGAACGTTTTCTTTCCTCGCCCCTTCGTTACAGGGATCAATTCAGAGTGGGCGAAATTCATCACCACGCGTATGTTCAAAACACTAGACAGTAAACCAGTCGTTCGGCTGATTCTTCCACCTTTTACCAAGTTGTCTAGTGTGGAAATTCCGATGTATAATTTTGTATTATCTTGTACTTTTTTGACTTCTTCAAGGATTTCCTCTACTGATTTACCTTCTTTTGCTAATTCAGCTGCTCGAATTACCTGAAACGATAATCCTTGGTCAGTGGTATCACTGTCGATAACCGTTACTTTCGTTTTGGTTAAATTACTAGCTTGTCTTGCTGCTTCTACTGTTCCACTCAAGCCTTTTGTCATATGGATCGAAATCACTTCACTGCCGTCTTCTCCTAACTCATCATACATTGAGATGAATTCTCCAATCGGTGGTTGGCTGGTTTTTGGCAGATTTTTTGCTTTCGCCATCATTTCCATAAATCTTTCACCGTCTAATTGGTCATCATCCGGATATACTGTTCCGTCAATCATGATGGATAGCGGCATGACACGAATGCCTAAAGCGTCGCGTATGTTTTTTTCCATCGTACATGAAGAATCTGTTACGATTTTTACGTTTGTCATTATTTTCTCTCTCTTTCTTTAACAAGATGTCTTATTCATGTTAAACTACATGTAAGACAATTTCTATTTTTAGTATAACAGACAAATAATGATTTTTCATTAATTACACCTAGTAAAGGAGCCGTTTTCATGGAAAAAACGAAATTTAATCGAACGTATGAAATATTAAATGAAGTGTTTAATGCAGTCACCCATGGAATTGGGACTGGATTGAGTATCGCAGGACTAGTGATTCTTTTGATAAAGGGTGCCCACTTGCATTCCTCTCTCCATATTGTCTCTTATGCTATCTATGGATCGATGATGATTCTTTTATTTTTAACGTCTACGTTGTTTCATTCATTGATTTTTACAAAAGCAAAAAAGGTGTTCCAAGTATTCGATCATAGTTCGATTTTTCTTTTGATTGCAGGAAGTTATACTCCTTTTTGTTTGCTGAGTATCCGAGGATGGCTAGGTTGGACTTTATTTGTATTGATTTGGTTGTTTGCGATTCTTGGCATTATATATAAAGCGTTGACGTTGCATAAACGCGAGAGAGTATCAAAAGTATCTACGATCATCTATATTTTTATGGGGTGGCTCTGTGTCGTGGCTGCTGTTCCTCTTTATCATTCTCTTGGAATGACTGGTGTTATTTTGATGGTGGCAGGCGGTCTTTCTTACACGATAGGCGCATTCTTTTATAGCTTGAATTCTATCCGCTATATGCATGTGGTTTGGCATTTGTTTGTTATGTTAGGTGCAGGTTTTATGTACTTCTCTGTTTTATTCTTTACTTAATAAAAAAGCTATTGATGGGTCAGCTCTAAATAAAAGCTGTTCCATCAATAGTTTTTTTATCGTCTATTCGCCTGTCCCATTTTTTAAAGGATTCTCATTACGCTGATAGGTTTCAAATTGATGCGGGTAACGATTTTTTTCATCTATTTCTCCTTGACTCGTATTGATCAATGACCAATCAGACCAGTCAACAGCTGGAAAATAAGCATCTCCATCAAATACATGATAGATGACTGTCCGGTATAATATCGTACAAAAAGGTAGAAATTCTTGATAAACAGCTGAACCTCCAGCGATGAAAAAAATACCATCTGTTTCTTTTTCCAAGGCAAGCACTTCTTCTACACTATGCATAACATGCACGCCTTCTGCTGTATAGGAAGAATCTCTAGTCAAAACAATCGTTTGACGATTCGGCAACGGACGGCTGCCCATCCCTTCGAAAGTTTTACGTCCCATCACTAATGTATTTGCTTCTGTCATTTGTTTAAAGAATTTCAGATCATTTGGCAAACGCCAAGGAAGACGGTCTTCTTTTCCAATCAATCCGTTTTCGTCCTGTGCCCAAATTGCAGCTAACATTTTCTCATCCTTTCTGATTTTAAACAGCGATAGGCGCTTTGATCGTTGAATGTGGGTCATATCCTTCTAACTGGATATCTTCCATCTCAAAATCAAATACTGACTGCTTTTCCTGATTCAAAGCTAAAGTTGGAAATGCGCGTACTTCTCGGCTTAATTGTTCTTTCATTTGTTCGATATGGTTGATATAAAGATGAGCATCTCCTAATGTATGAACAAATTCTCCCACCTCTAAACCTGTTTCATGTGCAATCAAGTGAGTCAGCAACGCATAACTTGCAATATTGAACGGAACACCTAGAAAGACATCCCCACTACGTTGATACAATTGGCAGCTTAACCGTCCCTCTTGCACATAAAATTGAAACATCGTATGGCAAGGAGGCAAAGCCATGCTAGGAACATCTTCTGGATTCCATGCAGAGACAATCAATCTTCTAGAATCAGGTGTTTTTTTGATTGCTTCGATCACTTCTTTGATTTGATCAATAAAACCGCCGTCTTTTGTCTCCCAGTGCCGCCATTGATAACCGTAGATGTGACCAAGATCACCGTATTTCTCAGCAAAGGAATCATCTGTTAGGATCTTTTCGCAAAAAAGTTTGCTCTGCTTTTTATATTCTTCATTGAATTCAGGATCTGTCAAACTTCTATGTCCAAAATCAGTCATATCTGGTCCGTTATAATCTGTACTTTTGATATAGCGTTCAAATGCCCACTCATCCCAAATATGGTTTTTATTTTGTAATAGATAGCGGATGTTCGTATCTCCTTTTAAAAACCAAAGCAGTTCGCTTTTGATCAAGCCAAAAGGTACTCGTTTCGTTGTTAACAAAGGAAAACCTTTTTGCAGATCAAACCGCATTTGATACCCGAATAAACTTAACGTGCCCGTGCCTGTTCTGTCTTCTTTACGATGTCCTTCTTCCAACAATTTTCTTCCTAAGTCAAGATACGCTTGTTCCATCCCTTTTCCTCCTAATCTTCTGCCCATTCACTCAAATATTCCCAACGTGCCATTTTTTCTTCAAGTTGTGCTTCTGTCTCAGATACGTCGTTTTGCAATTCCTGTAACCGAGTGAAATCATCTCCTTGATGATTCATCTCTTCTTGGAGTAATGAGATTTTTTCTTCAAGTTCTGCAATATCCTCTTCAATCGTTTCCCATTCTTTTTGCTCCATATAAGATAATTTTTTCTTTCCAGCAGGTTCCTTGCTCTGTGTTTTTGGCTTCACTTTTTCAGCAGGCTGCTGGAGTTCTTTTTGCTTCAGCAAATAACTGGACATGTTTCCATAATAAAGTTCTTGTTTTCCGTTTCCTTGGAATACCAATAGCTTATCTGCTACCTTATCCAAGAAATAACGGTCATGGGAAACAGTGATCACAGCACCTGGGAAACTTCTGAAATAGTCTTCCAAAATCGTCAATGTTGCTATGTCCAAATCATTGGTCGGTTCATCCAATAATAACACATTGGGTTGTTGGATCAGCAGTTTCAACAAAAACAATCGCCGTTTCTCTCCACCTGAAAGTTTGCCAATCAGTGTCCCATGCATAAATCTCGGAAATAAAAATCGTTCAAGTAATTCTGCTACCCCGATTTGACTGCCATCAACCGTTTTTGCTTCTTCAGCAGCTTCTTGCAAGTAAGCAATCATCCGTTTATCTGGCGCCATTTCTTCATTTTCTTGTGTATAATACGCAAGCCGAACCGTTTCACCGATAGAAATTGTACCGCTATCCAGAGGAATTCTGCCAGCTAGAATATTAAGCAATGTCGATTTCCCTGCCCCATTTTTACCAGTAATTCCTAGCCTTTCCCGAGATTGGATCAGCAAATCTAAATGTTCTAGCAGTGTTTGGTCATTTATACGGCAACTGCCATCTTTGATTTCCAATACTTTTTTTCCTAAACGTTGTGTCGCTAGATTCAATTCTAAGTCATCTTCTTGGTTTACTTGATATAAATTCTCCTTTAGATTTTCGAAACGGTTAATTCGTGCTTGCTGCTTGGTACCACGAGCTTGCACTCCTGCCCTCATCCATGCTAGTTCTTGCTTATAAAGTCGCTTGCGCTTTTCTTCTTGTTCTACTTCTACACGATCACGTTCTGCTTTTTCTAAGACGTAAGCTTCATAATTTCCTTTGTACTCGTATAATTTTCCAAATGAAAGTTCGAAGATCCGGTTTGCTACTCGATCTAGAAAATAACGATCGTGAGTAACCATCAATAGAGCGCCACGGTATTGTTTCAAATAGTTTTCCAACCACTCGATTGCTTGATAATCCAAATGGTTTGTTGGCTCGTCTAGTAATAGTAAATCGGGTTCATCAATCAGCACTTGAGCTAAACTAACTCGTTTTTTCTGTCCACCCGATAGCGTATTGATTTTTTTATCTAATTCACTGATTCCTAATTTTTGCAAAATAATCTTCGCATTGGTATCTGTGGTCCAAGCATCTTCTTTATTCATTTGTTCTTCTGCTTTAGCATAACGTTTTTGCACATTAGGGTCTTCTCCATTTTCCCCTAGTTCGATCAATGCTTCCTCATATGCTCGAACAGTTTGGATCAAGGGACTGTTTCCCTGAAAGACTGCTTGGAGAACAGTTAGTTCATCAGAAAATTCAGCTGCTTGAGAAAGATAACCTATACGGTAATCAGTTGGATAAAACACTGTTTGCCGATCGCCATCGCCGCTATCGATACCAGCAATAATATTTAAGAGACTTGTTTTACCCGTCCCGTTCGTCCCAATCAACCCGATACGGTCTTTTTCGTGGATCAAAAAAGAAATCTGGTCAAACAAATCTTTTTCACCATAAGTTTTTTTGAGGTCAGTTACTTTTAATTCTTTCAACGTGTTCCCTCCTTATCTTGGATATTGTATCATAAAAATAGTGAACTTCAGGAAAATTTTTTTCGAATTTGTTCTTTTTGTGTTCCAAAAAAAGAACAGGACCGATCTGATCCTGTTCTGACATGTTTTGTTTTTATCGTTCTTGAAAATCTATTTTTTTATTTCGTTGCGCTCGATTTTTTTGACTTTGCTCGAAACGCAAATCGGAAAGAAAAGTTATCTGACGGTTTGTTCATCGTGTAAGATTCTAACAAATTGATATTCCTACGGTAGCTATTCGCAGAAAACGTCGTGATTTTCTCAGCAACTTCGTATTCATCAATGATTTTTCTTTCAAGATAGTAACCTCTCAGCATTTTTTTCGTAAACAGGTTATCTTGCTGGATCATCCACGAAGAAATCAAATTCCCCGAGCTCATTTTTATTCCCTCAAGTTTTCGTTGCTGGATAAAAAATTGAAGCATCGTTTCATCATAAATATCAGTCAAGTTATCTAAACTTTCAATAATCAATTGTGTATTTTTTTGATATGTCTCCCTGATTTCTTGGATATCTTCATCACTAATAAATGTCTGACGATCCGCATACCTTCTTTGCCAAAACATTTTTGGGTGGAGAACGATTCGCATCAACCTACGGACAACAATGAACCAAAAGCCGATAAAAGATAAAAATTGACTGGTGATCGAATGTTCGAACCGGGAAAGAAAACGGGAATAAAAGCGATAACCATTAGAAGAAAGTTTACCCGAACGATAACTTTCATCTAATCCGTCGCGTTCGATCGACAAAATCAGTGCTTGTATTTCTTGTACTTCTTGCTTTTCATCATCGGTTAAATCTTCCAAGTACAGATCACGTATCCGTTCCTGGTAATTTTCTATCACTGCTTCAGTGGCTAAAAATTCTTTTGTATCACGATCAATTTCCTTTATTTCTTTTCGCAAAACTTCAACGACCTCTTCTAAGATCATCAAAGCATTCAAATCCGTGCTTTTCGCTTCCTCTGTTTCCGTCAGCATAGGCAAGACAATGATCCCTATGACCAAAGTCACTAAGATAACACCGGCCGTCAAAAACAAAAGTAAAGATCGCTGGTAAAACATCATATTATTGATTGAAAAGGGCAAAATAAAGATCGTAGCCAAACTGACTGTTCCCTTTACACCGCCAAATGTCAAAATCAAGATCTCGTTCAACTGTTTTTTGAACTTTTTACTGCCATCTTTGAATACATAAAAAAGACTGATGGAAATGAATCTAATCACAAAAAGCATAATAGAGATCAATACGATAATTGCTAACAAAAGACCATTTGGATATAAACCGTCTCCCCATACCGGCGAGAATACTTGTGTCAGTTCGATTCCTAAGAATATAAACACTAATGCATTCAGTGTAAAAGCAATAGTTGTCCATGTACTGTGGGACAAACTCGACAACTCTGCATCAAACACGGTGATTCTCCTAAAACCAGAAGCTTGGAGAATACCTGCTGCCACCGCAGCAATGATCCCAGATACATCAAATGCCTCTGCCAAGACATAGGCTAGAAAAGGAAGCAAAAGTTCGATTAGCAGATACCCTGTGACATCTTGTGCCGATGCTTTTTCAATCAAATGGATTATTTTTTGTTTGAACCAGACAAGCAAAAAACCGATCAAAGCTCCACCAATACTGGAGACCACTAAACTCACCCCAGCGTTTACTGCGGAAAAAGAACCGGTGATTAGCGCACCAAGAGCAAACTGGAAGGCAGTAACGCCAGATGCGTCATTCAACAGGCCTTCTCCTTCTAAAATATGCATTGCTTTCTTAGGAATATTCACCCGTCCAGAAAGCGAACTGACTGCTACCGCATCTGTCGGACCTAACGCTGCTCCAAAAGCAAAGCAGGCAGCAAGAGGGACACTTGGCAACAGGAATGACAACGTCGCACCTACGCCAACAAGGGTCAAAATGACTCCGCCAAATGCCAAGAACAGAATCGTCCCGAAATTTTTGAGAATCGAAGAAATATCTGCTTTTTCTCCTTCTCTAAATAACAATGGTGCAATGATCATAACCAAGAACAATTCAGGTTCAAAATCAACTGATTGTCCCCACTCTGTCAGACCTAATACCACTCCAAGGAAAATTTGGATCAGTGGAGCTGGGATCATTGGCAAAATGCGGCTAGCTATGTTCGATAAGGTGATCGTTACTGCAAATACAATAACTAACTCAGCAAATTCCATCGTCCATCCCCTTTACTTTTTATTTTGTGTAAGCATTTTTAAAAATTGTTCTTTTTTCTTTAAAATTTTGGTTTCAACTACTTCAACTTGTGTTTGATTTCCCTCTAATTCACACTGTACACGTTTTGACTCCAAACGAAGCAGATCATGTTTCAGACGTTCCAACTGACGATACATTAATATATTTCTTTTACGCAACTTACAAAGTATTTGACGGCGGTCATCCATCGAAAGGGCGCCATAGCGATCATGCAACAGTTTTTTTTGTTGTTCAAAACTTTCTCTCATTTTCTAGATCTCCTATACACAAACTTCCATCATTATAGCAAAGTTCTCTTTGAATGAAAAATATTTCATTGTTTCATCGTTTATTGCTAGTTAGAAATTTCCATAAATTTTTCAACGCCTCATTCTATTCCAAATAGTCTCAGATATCAAGTAAAACTTAAGAAAGATAAAAGTTTCTAACAAAAATAATATTTGTTTTTTTATCATATCCTCCTTGTTCCTTTGTCACAACAAAAAAAAGACTGTGACAATATTTTTGTCACAGTCCCTTATTCTGAATAAATGGTGTTCTAGAGACAGCCTATTAGCCATAAGGCACGATTTTGTAAAAATATGAGAAGCTATTTTTCAAAAATCACTTCTTATCGCTCCTGCGGTTACTCGTCGCAATTTCTTTGTTAGAGTTCTCATCATCGCTCAAGGCTGAATGTCTCTTTCACAACCTCATTTTTGCGTAAGATCAATTTATTCGAAAAATTCTCCGTATACATCTTCTACACGTTGGTCTGGGTTGATCACGATGTACAAGTTACCTGTTTTTTCGCTGATTTTTGTAGATTGGTATTGATTGTCTAATCCTTCTGTTCCTTTATCTAGATATGGGAAGTATACAAGATCAGGTGTTCCATTGCGGTAAAGGATTTCCATTCGTTCGATATCTTCGTATTTCAATGCACGATTAAACATGCCCATTTCCAGTCCACCTAAGTTGATATCATGTGTCGCAACTGCGTCCCCCTCATGGAAAATTTCGATTTTAAATCCGGCACATGGATGGATTTCAACAAATTCACTGCCGTTGATCCGTCCAAAACTTGTTGTGATTTGTTTGATCCAAAGATCGCCGATGTGACGGCGGTTAATCGTCCATGTTTCTCCATTTCTAAAATAAAATTTTAGCGCTGTCATTTCTTTACTCATTAAAAAGACTCCTTTATGATGTAATTTATTCTTGTACTTCCTCAGTTTAGCACAAATTTATGTAAGTGGTCACATTTTATGTTTTTTCTTCTAATGACGTATCTGCCCAGTTTAAGTAGCTAGCCAAGCTGAGCAGATACAGTCTAGCGTTTTTTAAATCAATTTTTCTTTCGATAAAAAATCCAAAACCTGTTTTTTATCATTTTCTATTCTTTGTTCTACGACAGCTTTTTCAGCTGATTGCAAAGCTTCACTAACCCACTTACCAGGTTTTTTTCCACTTTCTTCCAGCAAGATTTTACCATCTACAGCTAATTCGCTTAATGACTTGATAGGTAAACGATCATAGGATTCTTCTACGACATCCATCTGTGGTGTTTCATCAAAATAAGTCATTAATTCTTCTACTTGCAATGCATGCTTTTTGCCTAAGAAGTATAATTCGAACGGTTCTAAAACTCCAGTTTTTCGTTGACGCAGTCCTTGAACAAGTGCTTGGACATCCTTGATCATTTGATTGGAACACTTCCACGATTTCAAAAAGGAGCGAATTTCATTTTCTTTTAGATCCAGTTGACTGATTAATAATGTCCATGCTTGACTCTCTTCTTTCAATGGAACGGAAGGTAATTCAGCAAAACGTAAAAGTGCTTCACCTTCTTCTCTCAAACCAGGGCAGCAAATATAACATTCTGTTTCAATGAATGCATGGATTCCTGCAGACCGTTCATTTCCCAAAAGCATCTTGATGAATTCCACATTTATACGTTCTACAGATATTTTGCCTAATAGCTCGTGGTTTTCTTTGATGGCGTAGAAGGTTTCTTCCTCTAATTTGAATCCTAATTGACTGACAAAACGCAACCCACGCATCATTCGCAAGGCATCTTCATGGAACCGCTCATGAGGATTGCCTACAGCTCGCAAGATTTGTTCTTCTAAATCTTGCAGACCATCGAACAAATCGATGATTTCGCCGTCTTCTTTCAAAGCAAAGGCATTGATTGTAAAATCTCTTCGTTTTAAGTCTTCTTCCAACGAACGAACGAATTCTACATGATCTGGTCTGCGGTAGTCTTGATAAGTTGATTCCGTCCGAAATGTAGTGATTTCATATTGTTCATCGTTTTCTAATACCAATACAGTCCCGTGTTCAATCCCGATATCTATCGTTTTTGGAAAAAGCTGTTTGATTTCTTCTGGAAATGCGCTTGTTGCGATATCCACATCATGGATCGGCTGGTTCAGCAAGATATCACGAACACTTCCACCTACAAAATAAGCTTCATATCCTGCATTTTCTAATTTTTTCAGAACTGGAATTGCCTTTTGGTATTCCAGAGGTAATTGTTTTAATTTCATTTTTCCAACCTTTCCTGCGTGTTTCTTGTACTGAGATAAGTACTCAGTTGCATGATGCCTGATTGATAAGTCCGTTTTAGTAGCTTCAAAGCACAAACCACTTTATTTTTTTACTTGTCCTTACGTTCAAAGCGGTTATGGTCTCTTTGATTGAATTTTTCCATATTTTTTTCAAAAACATCAGTTAAGTCGATATTCAATGAATTAGCCATGATCATCGTAACGAATAAAACATCTCCAAGTTCTTCTGCTACCGAGTTATCTGGTTCCGAAGCTTTTTTGCTTTTTTCTCCATAAGCGTGGTTGACTTCTCTGGCCAATTCACCTACTTCTTCCGTTAATCGAGCCAGTTGAGCTAATGGAGAGAAATACCCGACCTTGAATTGTTGGATATATTCATCTACTTCCTGCTGCATACTGTATAAAGAACGTTTTTCATCCATCTTTTTCCCTCCAAAACTATCTTACCAAAACTTTAACGCAAATCCTAGATAAGAGCAATTGAGAAAAACGAATTTCCGTGCTACATTTAGGAAGGAATTTCTAAATGGAGATTCTTTGAAAATACATAATTGAAAGCTGGGATTCATATGGCTACACGGAAAACAGTAAAAGAAGTACTTTTTATTATTATAGGAACGAGTATTTACGCATTTGGACTTGTTTATTTGAACATCGCTAATCACTTAGCAGAAGGGGGCGTCTCAGGGATCACCTTGATCTTGAGAGCTTTATTCGGAATTGATCCAGCTTATACGACTTTATTAATTAATATCCCGTTGATTTTACTAGGGGGAAAGATCCTCGGAAAACGTTCTTTAGCCTATACTGTTCTAGGTACACTCTCTTTGTCATTCTTTTTATGGATTTGGCAACGGGTTCCGCTAGAAATTAATTTACAGCATGATCTACTGATCGTTTCTCTACTTGCGGGTTTGGTTGCAGGGGTAGGAAGCGGGATCGTCTATCGGATGGGTGGAACAACAGGCGGAAGCGATATTATCGCTCGGATTTTAGAACAAAATTACGGCATCTCCATGGGACGTTCCCTATTGGCATTCGATATCATCGTCTTGCTTGCTTCCTTAACCTATATCGACTTGAAACGCATGATGTATACGTTGATCGTTTCGTATGTTTTCAGTCGTGTGATTGATTCGATCTTAGATGGCGGATATTCTGCAAAAGGTCTACTTGTCGTCTCCAACAAAAGTGAAGAGATTGCACCGCTACTGATGACCGGTCTGCAAAGAGGTGTGACTTTCCTTTCTGGAGAAGGCGCATTCTCTGGTAATTCAAAAAAAATCATCTATATGGTCGTTAGCTCTAGTGAATTAACTGAAGCTAAGAGGATCGTCCACGAGATTGACGAAAAAGCTTTCCTTTCAATCATCAATGTGCATGAAGTGGAAGGGCAAGGCTTTACTTATTTGAAGCCACAGACAAGATTACTGAAAAAACTATAAGAAAAAAGACAAAGATTGGCTATGAGGAAAGATTCCACATCCAGCTGACCTTTGTCTTTTTTAGTACTATACTGTTTTTAACTAATTGTTATGTTCACTTACCCGGTTACTTTTCTTTTGTGTCTGCAAAAGGATCTTTCGGTTAACTTCATCAGATAATTTCAAAAAAGCATCCCTATCTCCATCTTCTAGCGCTTGATCGATTTGAGCATAAAGCATATTTAGTTTTGCTGCTTCTTCTTTTTCTTGAAAATATCGCTCGATCAATTCAGTATCTTCTTCACTAACAGAAGCATCCCAAGAAGAAAATGGATTATCTTCTAAGATCGATAGATATTCTCTTGTCTGCCAAGCATTCTCAAATAGACATTCCACATATAAGGGTTTCTTCCAATTCAATCGGATCTCATGAAAAATCTGATCTGTATCCGTAAATTCTTTTCCCTGCAAAAACAATTTCATTGGTTCCCCTTCAACAGATAGATCACTGATTTGCAGACCTCGATCCGCAAAATTTGCCCCTTCTACAAAGTGGACATTACTTAAAATCGCTTCATGATTGGCAAGATAATTCAAGATCCAAAAAACTTCTCTTCGGCTAAAAGATACATGATTGACCATCCACGTTAAAAAATTCTTCTTTTCCCGTACATCAATTAGCATTTTTCTCACCTCTCTGTTAGATCATCTAATAATGACAGTGCCTCCATATCTCCTGGTTCAAGTTTTAAATAATGAGTCAATAATTCTTGCGCTCTTTTTAGCTGTCCTTCTTCTCTTAAGAAAAAGGCATATTCTTTCAAGAAATCTGGTTCATGAGATAGTTCATGATAAGCTTGTTCATAGTGTACAGCTGCAACGGTGAAGTCTTCTAATTCATTATAAGCATGCGCTAGATTCCATTCCGCATACGGATTAGCAGTTTCTTCCATCTGATTGATCACTTGTATCACATCTTCATATCTTTCATCATCCAAGTAAAGATTGCTTAAAGTAAGTAATGTTTCATCTTGTTTATCTCCTACTTCTAAAGCTTTCAGCAAGAGTTCCTCTGCTCGCTGTTTGTCGTGCAGACGAAAAGCATTTTCAGAGGCTAGATGATAAAGTTCAACTTGGTAAGGATTTTCTTTGATTCCTTCTTCTAACACTGTTTGCGCTTCTTCAACCATTTCTTCTTCTTGAAGAGCTTGTCCTAGATATAGATATAATGATTGATAATGTGGATTAACTTCTCGAAGCTCTTCCAGATAGTTAATTGCTTGCTGATTTTCTTTTAATTGGAGATTCGTAAAAGCTAGCTGAAACAGTCGATCATCTGTCTTTTCTTCTTTCAATGCTTCTTCTAAAGGTGCGATAGCTGCTTCAAATTCACCTTGCATGCTTAAGGATTGCCCTAAACGTTCTTGCATCGAGATTCCTGACATCTCGTTTATTCCACTTGCCAACAATGTTTCATAAATTACTGCTGCCTCTTTGAAACGATCGACTGAAAAATACAATTCAGCTAGTGCAAACTGGATCAATGGTTCATCCGGTAGCAACCCTGCCGCTTCTTTCAATTTTGCTTCACTTACTTCAGGAATCCCGATGACTTGGTACAAATCAGCTATCGCCAATAAGCTTTGCGGATAGTAATCACTTTCCTTATCCACTTTTTCCAAGTATTCAAAAGCTAGGTCAATCTCATTGTCTTCGATTGCAATTTCTGCTAGCGGGATGTTTAGTCCGTCATTTTCTGGATATTGGTTGATCAATTGTTCAAAAATCTGTTTTGCCTCAATCAAAAAGCCAATAGCTAGCAATTCTTCCCCTAGTTCAGCTAATATATCTGCTGGATCTTCCTTTAATGCTTTTTCTAAAAAGAGTTGTGCTTGTGCCAGATCTTCATCTGATAAAGCTTGCAACATTTTTTCGCTATTTGTATTCATTTCAATTCCCTCTTATCTCGCTGACGATTTGTTGAAATACCGTCATTGTTCTCAACAATTCTTTTTCGTTTGGTCGTTGGTATCCGTCTATTATACCTATTTTTTCTAAAACAAGTATTTTTTTGCTTTTTTCTGCCAAGAAAAGGACTTTTTCCAAATACTCCATCTTTGAAATCTGTTCCAACCATTGGATAGGATAGCCAAGCAAGTCTAGCCATACAAAAAAATTTTTTAGTTGGAAATCAAACGGATAGGCTTGGAGATTCCACACGAAATGAAACATCATCCCTAAGAATTTTTTCATACTAGCAGAAAGCAAGTGCCCATTTTCAGTCAGATAAAAAGCTTGTTCAAATAGTTTACCATAATTCGACAGATTTTCTGCCTCTAATTGATAAAAATAAATCATTTCTTCGATCATCCCGGCAAATGGCCGGGTCGTTAATTGTTTTTTATTTGGATAGTTTTTATACAAATTTTGTAAAAAACGGTGATCACAAATCATTCCGCAACAGATAAAAGTCAAAAAGTCAATCTGTTTTCCGTCCACTTGCCGCTCGCTGATCGTTTGATCATAAACGATGCGTTCTGGCATGTTGATGGTTTGTAGCACGACACGATTCGGTAGCTGCAAAATCGTTCGCTGTGGAGTTAATGCTCGGCTCAGCGAACGGATCGAGACAGGAATCAGCCAAAGTGATGAATCAAGGATTGTATGTTTTTGAAAAAAACCTGCCAGATCCATGATCCCTTCATTTCCAAATCCGATAACAAACATGGATTGATTTTCGGGATAGCGTTTGGTGAAATCAAGCAAGTTCTTCAATTCTGTTAAATGATTGCATTGAGTATTGGCACAAATGTACCAGTCATTATTTGCCTGATTTGCAAATAATGGGTTGATCTTATCTGCAAACAAATCATAATAACGCTGATTTGTTAAAAACAAGATGGGTTGATCGATCGAAAGTGCTCTTAGTTGACTGACAAGCGTTTCTCCGTAGAACACTTTTGTCAATGCTTCTTCTACTTGATAATCAAGTTCCATGCGCATCCCTCCTCTTCTTATTTTTATTTTACCATTAGTAAGCAAAATCTAGAAAAGATAAGGGCAAAGTCCACCTCTTAACTTGGAAATAAATAAAAATTAAATAAAATACATGTGTTTTTTATGTATGACATACGGATTCGAAATTTTTGTCTCTTAATTGACTTTTTCTGCTAGGAAATAAAAAGAAAAGCACTTGTAGCCTTAGAGCCACAAGCGCTTTTTTACTGTCTTATTTAACAGCGTCTTTTAATGCTTTACCTGGTTTGAATGCAGGTACTTTGCTAGCTGGAATTTCGATTTCTTCACCAGTTTGTGGGTTGCGACCTTTGCGAGCTGCGCGTTCGCGAACTTCAAAGTTACCAAAACCGATTAATTGAACTTTTTCGCCGTTAGCTAAAGCATCTTGAATAGTTGAAAATACAGCATCTACTGCTGCAGTTGCATCTTTTTTAGTTAAATCAGTAGCTGAAGCAACTTTTTCGATTAATTCTGCTTTGTTTGCCATGGATAGATTCACCTCCTCCACAAGAGATATGATAGAAATATCATTTAGTTAAAACTTTCTGAGTGGTCCAGAAGTTTAAAAAGAAATATTGATTAACTTCAATATTCTGTTATCACGATATCATATGAACCGCTTAATAGCAAGGTTTTTACCAATTTTCATATGCTTTTTTTAGTCATAGAAACGTAACAAACAAAACTATCTTTTTCTTTTGAAAAAAAACGTTGATATGGTAAAATGCCTATTTTCTTCTACGAGGGATGATTCGAATGGATGTCCCTTCAAAAGTAAATGCTTTTCTGATTTGATTTTCTAAGAAACGCTCATAAGAAAAGTGCATCAATTCCTCTTCATTGACAAAAACAACAAATGTAGGCGGTTTGACAGCGACTTGTGTAGCATAAAAGATCTTCAGCCGTTTTCCTTTATCTGTCGGTGTTGGATTGATGGCTACAGCATCCATAATGATATCATTCAAAACAGCAGAAGAGATACGAAGATTCTGGTTCATACTTACTTGTTCGATCATTTCAGGAAGACGTTCCAACCGTTGTTTAGTCACTGCAGAAACAAAGACGATCGGTGCGTAATCTAAATATCGGAATTCATCACGGATCTCTTGTTCGAAATCACGCATCGTATTGGTTTCTTTCTTCACAAGATCCCATTTATTCACAACGATAATGACACCACGACCAGCTTCATGAGCGTAACCCGCTACTCGCTTGTCTTGTTCTCGAATCCCTTCTTCCGCGTTCAGTACCATCAAAACGATGTCAGAACGGTCGATCGCACGCATCGCACGCATCACGCTATATTTCTCAGTATTTTCATATACTTTTCCGCGTTTACGCATGCCGGCTGTATCGATCATCAAGAATTTCTGTCCACTTTCAGAAACAAAGTGAGTATCGATTGCATCCCTTGTCGTTCCTTCAATATCCGAAACAATCACCCGTTCTTCTCCTAAAATCGCGTTGATCAAAGAAGATTTACCAACATTTGGGCGACCAATCAAACTAAACTTGATCGTGTCGTCATCCTCTTCTTCAGTCTCTTCAGTGAAATACTTCACTGCTTCATCTAAAATATCGCCAATTCCTAGTCCGTGGCTTCCTGAAACAGGATAAGGATCGCCTAGTCCTAAAGAATAAAATTCATAGATATCATTTCTCATTTCCGGATTATCTACTTTATTGACTGCTAAAATCACTGGTTTATTACTTCTGTATAAAATTTTCGCAACCATCTCATCTGCGTCTGTCACGCCTTCGCGTCCGCTGACGACACAGATGATCACATCTGCTTCTTCAATCGCGATTTCTGCTTGATGTTTGATCTGATCCATAAAAGGTTCATCGCCAAGATCAATTCCGCCTGTGTCGATCACGCTAAATTCTCGACCTAACCATTCGCCTTTTGCATAAATACGATCACGAGTTACTCCAGGAGTATCTTCGACAATCGAGATACGCTCACCAGCGATGCGGTTAAAAATCGTAGACTTACCGACGTTCGGGCGGCCAACGATTGCAATTGTTGGATTTGCCATATTATTTCCTCCTCACAAGTTTCCAATCTCACTTAGTTTAACGAATGCAATGCCAACTTTCAAGCATAGATTGTCAATTAAACGAAGTATTTTTATTCCTTAATGAAATACTAACCGCTTTTCAAAAGAAAAACTGAGACAAAAGCAGCTGCTTTCATCTCAGTCACAGATACAAAATCAATTATTTTTCAGAATCATCGGTTGCTTTTTCTTCTACTTCTTCTTTCAACGCATTCCCTAAAATGTCTCCCATAGTGAATCCAGTATTTTCTTCTGGTAATTCATAAGACTCCACATTTTTTGGTTCTTCTTCTGAAGCTGGTTTTTCTTCTAAAGCTTTGATACTCAATGCAATACGATGTTCTTCTGGATGGATCTCCAATACTTTCACTTTCACTTCGTCGCCTTCATGAAGTACTTCGTGAGGTGTGGCGATATGTTTATGTGAGATTTGAGAGATGTGGACTAGCCCTTCTACTCCAGGGAATACTTCAACAAAGGCACCGAAACTTGTCAGACGTTTAACAGTTCCGTCCAATACTGCTCCAACTGGGGCTTTTGTATCGATTTCTGACCAAGGTCCAGGCTGTGTATCTTTGATTGACAAGGAAACACGTTCTTGTTCAGGGTTGATAGACAACACTTTAACGTTTACTTCGTCATTAACAGCTAACACATCACTTGGTTTTGCTACATGACTATGAGAAATCTCTGAGACATGGACTAGACCGTCAATTCCGCCTAGGTCGACAAATGCCCCGAAATCAGTAAGACGTGCGACACGTCCGCTAAGAACATCGCCCTCATGAATCGTTGAAAGGATTTCTTTTTTCTTTTCTTCTCTTTCATTTTCAACTACCGCTTTGTGCGATAAGATCAAACGATTTTCTGATGGTTCGATTTCAATGATTTTAAAACTCAATGTTTTGCCTTTATAATCTGAAAAGTCCGCAACAAAATGATCTTCCACCATTGATGCAGGGACAAAACCACGCACACCGACGTCAACGACTAAACCGCCTTTGACAACATTTGTAACAGGTGCTTCAATTACCTTACCGTCTTGGAAATCTCTTTCGATGTCTTCCCAAACTTTTTTAGCATCTAAACGGCGTTTTGAAAGAAGATAGCTGCCGTTTTCTTTATCTTTGCCGATCGTACTGATAACAACTAAGTCTAATACATCGCCGACTTTCACTACTTCGTTGATATCTTCTACTGGTAAAGTTGATAATTCTTTTGCCGGAACGACGCCTTCAACTCCGGCCCCTTCGATTCCGATAATTACTTGTTTGTCTTCGATAACCAAAACTTCGCCCTTAACAACATCGCCAACTTTTACTTCTTGGACGCTTTTCATTGCGTCTTCCATTGACTGGTTGTTCTCTTGATTTTGATCAAATTCTGTCATAACACTTGTCCTCCTAACCAACATTCTGCCGTAAGTACGGTACTGTTTTTAGTTTAATTGATTATTCAAAAAAAATAAAGCGATTTCGTTCGTTTTCCTTGAAAAAACAATTGTTTTTCAGTTTTTTTCTTCATTTAAAAAAGAAGATATCCCTTTTCCAAAACGACGGCTTTTATCGCTGCAACGACTTCTGGAATGGATTTGCCGGTAGTATCAATACGAACAGCGTCCTCTGCTTGCTGCAGCGGAGAAACTTCCCTTGTTGAATCATAATGGTCTCTTGCCTGTATCTCTTTTGTTAATGTTTCAAGATCAGTTGGGATCCCCTTTTCTTGGTTCTCTTTGAATCGTCTTTCTGCACGCTCACTTACGCTTGCTACTAAAAAGATTTTTACTTCTGCATTCGGCAATACAGCTGTCCCAATGTCTCTTCCGTCCATCACAACGCCACCGCGTTCGCCTATTTTCCGTTGGATAGCAACTAGTTCTTCTCTTACTTTCCCATGAGCAGAGACTTCTGAAACAGCTTTTGTGACATCTGGCTGACGGATTTCTAGTGTGACGTCTTTTGATGCTGTGAATACATGCTGCCCATCTTCTTGTTGTGAAAAAGAGATAGGATACTTTTTGATCAGTGAAACTAGTCCTTCCTCATCTGAAAAAGATACATTATTCGTAATAGCTAGATAAGTTACTGCGCGATACATGGCACCGGTATCCGTATAAATATAATTTAATTCTTTTGCTAAGATTTTGGCAACGGTGCTTTTTCCAGATGAAGCAGGTCCGTCGATTGCAATACTGATTTGTGTCATGATATAACTCCTTTTTCTCAAAAAAAAAGCCGCAAAGCGCGACTATTATTATTTAATTCTTAGTTCTTGACCAGGGTAAAGCATAAAGTTGTTTGGATCTAAGCCATTCAATTCAAACAATTGGTCAATGGTGATTCCTGCACGCTCAGCCACTTGTTTTGGACCTTCGCCTGCTTGAACAGTCGTTGTCGTACCGGCTACAGCTGAGGAAGAAGGTGTTGTTTCTGCTGCATTGCTGCTTGAATCCCCTGCTTGATAAGTTGTGTCACTTGAGGAAGAAGGTGTTGTCTCTGCTGCAATACTGCTTTCTGACGTTACCCCTGTATCTTGAGAAACAGTAGATTCTTCCGCCATTGTACTAGATTCTACTGTTGAAGTCTCAGTTGACTCCTCTTTTGTTGTACTTGTGGAACTTTCTACTACTGATGTCGAAGTTTCAGAAGAAGATGCTGCTGTTGCATTGTTGCTTGATCCGTTTCTGATCCAGAAATAAGCACCTGCTGGAATAGCGATACATAAGACTAGTAAAATCAAAAATAGCGAAAGAAATAATGTATTTCCTTTCTTTTGTTGTCTCTGAGAACTTCTTGATGAAACCTCATCATCTGTATCATAGATTGGTTGTTCCCATGGTTCTTGTGTTTCGTTATTTTCTGTAGATTGATGTCTATCTTTTCTGCTCACTGTTTTACCTCCTAAACTCTATCGTGTGTATTATACCATAGGAAAAAGTGTCTTGTCCTAAAAAATCAATGTTCCATGTTTTTTTTAAATAAATTTAGTAAAATCGATTCCCAATGAAGCGGTTCAGTCTTAGAAAAAGCCTTTTTCTTTGGTAGAAGTTCTACTTTTGCGCCATCAATATCACAACAATTCTGCGGCTTTTCGGAAAGTTCTTCACCAAAATAGGCCAAGATGAATTTTCTGCGGCAGTCTTCTTCATGGATATAACGAAGCATCTGCTGTAGGCGGAATTCTTTTTCTTTTTCCTGGCGTTTGAGCCGTTCCACCCAATTTTCTGGTTTTTCAGACTGTTGGATCAACTCCATCCATTTTTTTTGCAGCTCATCAAATGGCGCTTGCTCTGCTGCATATTCCAAATAAAGCTCAAAACTTTGTCGCTGTTCTCTAGAAAGTTGATTAAAGAAATAATGAATACGTTCATCTCCACTTTGATATAAAAGGATTGCTGCACTTTCTTCTTGATCTCTGCCTGCTCGACCAATTTCTTGTACATAGTTTTCCAGACTGTCTGGCAAATCGTAATGGATCACATAACGAATATCAGATTTATCGATCCCCATACCAAATGCGTTCGTAGCAATGAGAAACTGCAGCTGATTTTTTACAAACTGTTGCTGAAGCTGTCTTCTTTGAGCTGTGTCAAGGCCACCGTGATAATATCCAACTGAAAAGCGCTCCCTGAATAAATGATACAAGCGTTCGACTTCTTTTTTTGTTGCACAATAAATAATTGCCGCACCTTGTGCTCTTTCCATGAATTGTTCAAGTTCTTGTTCTTTTTGCTGCGTCTTTCGAACAAAAAGCGAGATGTTTTGTCGATTGACTGATTGTCTAACCTCTTTTGGCTGTCGATCAAATAGCACCTGACGTATATCTTTCGCTACCAAATCTGTCGCTGTCGCCGTTAGAGCCAATGTGACTGGGTTTCCCAAATGCTCGCGGATTTTTCCTAACTGTTGATATTCTGGCCGAAAATCAACCCCCCATTGTGATACACAATGGGCCTCATCCACTACATATAGCGCTATATCCTGTTTTTTCAGCTGCTCTAATAGAGAAGGGTTAGTCAACATTTCCGGACTCAAAAATAAAAATTTATATTGCGACAGATGACGGAGAACATATCCTCTTTCAGCTCGCGAAAGCAAGCTATTGAAAGCAGCTACTCGTTTTTCCCCTCGTTTTTGCAGTTGTGTTACTTGATCTTCCATGAGAGAAAGTAGCGGTGACACGATGAGGACCATCCCATCCATTAAATACCCTGTTAATTGATAGCATAGGCTTTTCCCCGTTCCTGTAGGCAAAATAGCGAGAGTATCTTCTCCATCAAGCAACGCCTGAATAATTTCTTCTTGGCCGGGTCGAAATGAATCGAATCCAAAATATTTTTTTAATTCATTTATTAACATTCTGTATCGCTTCCTTTCTCAATAGATAGATTTGATACAAACGAAATTCTCCATAATCTAATTGTCCATCTACATTCCATTCGCTGAAGCGCCACTCGCGCACGGAATCCTTATTTGGTTCCAACCGTTCGACCGTTTCTTGAGAGAGAATCCGCTCGTATGGAAAATCATCAAAAAACAAGGCCCACTCAATAAGATGATCTGTTACCGTCCCTTTTTTTAAATGACGGATTGCCATAATCTGGTCAATTGTCTGACCATTCATAAACATCTGCTTGGTGATCATCATGCTTTGATTGAAATTTTGCTGTAATAACGGATCAATCAACACATACCATAGCGAATCTGGCCGTTCTTCTATTTGTGCGAGCAAAAGATGGATACATCTGCTTTGTTGTAAATAAACAGCTGACTCATCATTGGTTTTTGCTAGCTGATATGGCAGAAGGCCTGTTCGATCATTTCCAGAGAATTGGTTAGCTAAAAAATCGGCTGCTCCTTCTGGTATCTCCGAAAACAGCTGCGCTAAACTTTCATACGCGCTATCAATCAAAATTCCACGTGACAATCTGCTTCCACTAAGCCATTTTTTCAGTTGAAAAGTATAAAAAGGACTTGTCTCTGCTGGAAGATAATTTTGGTTCCCAGATGCCAGATTAGAAATCACTTGAACAGCAAATTTGATGAGCCGCCAACTAGTTTCCCCAGTTCGTCCATATCGGTCAAAACGCAAACCAGTATATTCTGTGTGAAGTTCAGACAACCTATCTGCTCCTGCAGACGTTAGTTTTGCTTCATTTTCATTTATTTCGATCCAGCCTTGCTGTGCAAGTTTTTGCATAATCTGAGAAAACTTGTCCTGTTTCAATTCTGGAAAACTGTTATGAGCAAATAAAAGTTCGTGAGTAAATCCGAAAATAAGTACTGAAGTCGTTCGTTTTCCCACAAGGAGCTGGTAAAGAGAGCTGACTCGCAGCTTGTTTCTTGATGAAAATAGCGATAAAATAAAAACAATCATATTATTCTCCTTAAGTTAGGATGGTTAGAAATGTCACTACTATGTAAACTTGTACCTGAACGCTGTATTGCATGCGGTCTTTGCCAAATCGAAGCGCCGGATATTTTCGATTATGATGAAGAAGGAATCGTTTTATTTGCCCAAGAACCAGAGGCTCATCAACAGTTCGTCATGCCGGAAGAAGAAGCGTATGTAAGAAAAGCGTATCAAAAATGTCCAGTTCGGGCGATTTTATTAGAAAACAAAATTTAAGTCAAACTAAGCTTTAAAAATGAACACTAGATTTTCTAAACTTGAAAATAAGCCGGGATCTGTTTCTCCCATTCCGTGAAATCCCGACTTATTTTGAAAGTTATATTTATTATCTATTTATTTGACTTGTTTTTTCATAGACCCTATAGGACCCATTTCGGTTATTTCAACTTTTTCAGCCAGTTTTCCAATGTATTGACAATCACAGTTTGCTGATCTGCGTTAGAAATTTCTGCTTCTCCATCTCCTTTTTGCTCACCATAGCTACCAAAGCCTCCGTGGTTCCCGCCGTTGATTGATACATACTCTGTTCTTTCTGGTAAGTACTGCTTGGCTTCTTCATAAGCTTTCTGATTCAATACTTTATCTTTAGTTGCTGTAATGGATAAAACTGGGACAGCTGATTCTTTCAATGTTCCTTTTTTATCGGGATAGCTTGCCATGAAGAATACCCCTTTTAAATGACTGTCTGAATGATTCTTATTCGCATATCGACTTGCCATGACACCGCCTAAAGAGTGACCACCGATCACATAATCGGAATCCGGAAAATCTTCTTTGATCTTATCCGCTTTGTTTCCACCTATCACTGCTAGATCAAGAGGCATTTTGACAATAGCAACTGAGTAGCCGTTTTTTGCTAAATCTTGCGCCCAAATACTATAACTTTCTGGGTCTACGAGAGCACCAGGATAAAAAATAAGTAATGGAGACTTTGCCTGGTTCTTTTTCTCTCCTTCAAAAAACAAATAATCTTCTTTGTTTCTTCCTTCTTTTACCACCTTTTGTGCTTCTAACGATGGTTCGTACGTATTTTGCTGTATATAGTAATAACCGCCTCCGCCAAGTAATCCTAAAATAATGACTAAGCCAATTAGTATTCGTCTAAATATTTTCAATTTCTCCCACCTTTTCTATCTGAGTTTATACCTTCTTCTCAATCAAGTATGATTATACCTTAAAAAAAATAAGAGAAAAATGCAAACTTTCCAGCACCAAATAAAAAAGACGGAATATCCATTTGAATATCCGCCTTTTTATATGATTATTTTTTATTTAGCGCACAAACGATACACTGCTTCTGCATAAATTTCCATTGCTTTATACATACTGCTTAATTCCCATCGTTCATTTGCCTGATGCATGAAGTCAGGAGTATCAGGGAACATCGCACCGAATGCCACACACTGGTTCATCGTACGAGCAAAGGTAGCGCCACCTGATACAAATGGTTCAGTCATGTCTCCAGTAATCTCGCGATATGTCCCCAATAGGTTTTTCACTAACTCACTATCCAATGGCACGTATAATGAATCTAGGAAGTCAAACTCTTCATAAGACAACTCATATTTTTCTGCTGTTTTCGTTAATTTAGCTACTAAATCCTCTTTTTTGAATGTCACAGGAATTCTCATATCTACACCGATTTTTGTTTGTTCTGGTGTGATTTCCAAACTTGCAAAGTTCATCGTTAGCTCACCAGATTGTTCATCTTCTGTCTTGCCCACGACTGCTTCACCAGTTGCATTTTCTTGAACTAATTTTCCTAAGAAATTGATTGGGCCAAAATCGAATACTTCTGAAAGAGCGATTGCCAGACGAGAAATAGCATTCACTCCTTGTGCGGCATCTTTCGCGTGGATACTTTTACCAAGAACGACGATTCCTTCGCCTTGTTCTTCGAAATCGAATCCGTGTTTTTTCAATGCTTCTTTTACTTCAGAAATCTTTTCACCAGAATAAGGAGCTGCATCAGGAACAACATTCAGCGCCCCTCCAGCTTTTACAGAAAAATCGTTCGTTCCAGGGCCTGTCAAGTAAGCTTGTAATAAGCCTTTTTCCGCATAAATTAAAGGGAATTCAGCGTCTGGCGCAAATCCTTGCGTAATGCCTTCTTCTTTTTCGTTATATTTTTCTAAACAACGCCACAAATTTTCTTCATCAGTACCAAAGATAAAACGAATACGTGTTTTGAATTCCACGCCAGCGTCCATCAAAGCTTTTACAGCATACATTGCCGCAATGGAAGGACCTTTGTCATCTTGGGAGCCACGACCAACTAACCAGCCATCTTTTACGGTTGGATCGAATGGTTTCGTTTCCCAATTGTTTTCGTCGCCTGCCGGAACAACATCCATATGACACAAGATACCGAATAATTCATCTCCTGAGCCAATCTCTGAATAACCGTAATAGCCTTCTGGATCTTTAAATGTTCTAAATCCTAGCTTTTCACTGATTTCCAATACTTTGTCTAAAGCTTCAATCACTTTTTTACCGAAGGGGTGTCCTTTCCCTGAATCTGCTTCATCTAGTACGGAAGGGATACGGATCAATTCGCTCAATGATTCTAATGCTTGTTCATGATGTTGTTCTGTCACAAATTGTTTCATGATTTTAACCTCCTAATATGTTAAAAAGGGTTATGTCAAATGCCTCCGACACAACCTCTTCTTCTCTAATAATGACGTTTTAAGCCTGCTCCATCAGCAAGCAGAATGTTCTTAACAAATGATGAAAGAAAAAACACTCACTGAATGGAGCAATCGACTTATCCACGTGCTTATCGATAGCCGTATATCGGTTTCTTCACTCTTATGATAGACCTTGTACCTGTATTTGTCTAGGTTTAGAACATTGCTGCTACACCTAGGATCACACAGATGGCTACAAATAATATCGCAATTAATTTACCAGTAAATTTCCACCATACTGAAACATCGAAACGAGCAATCGCTACAGCACCCATTACGATAGCTGATGTTGGTGTAATCAAGTTTACTAAGCCAGACGCAGATTGATAAGCAGTGATAACTAAATCCTTCCCTACACCGGCAAATTCACCCATAGGTCCCATGATTCCCATTGTTGCAGCAGCTAAGCCAGAAGTTGAAGGAATCAAGAATGACATAGGAATATAGAAAATAAATGTAATGATGATGAATACACTTGAAGATAATGAACTTAATCCTTGTTCGCCCCAGTGTAAGATAGTGTCTGTAATCAACCCGTTGTTCATAACTACTTGGATACCACGAGCAACAGCTACTACGATAGCTACACCAATCAAGTCAGAAGCACCAGCTAAAAATTCAGAGACGAATTCAGATTCTTTCATACCATACGTGATTGCTACGACGATTGACATGACTAAGAACAACATAGTAATTTCTGGGAAGTACCAGTCACCTAGTGGAAGCATGCTTTTACCTAAAACAGTACCTAGTACTGGAAGATTTGTTAACCAGTTTGTCAACGATTCAAAAATTGTGAAATTCGCATTCAAGGTTGTCCAAGGAATCAAACTGATGATCATGATACCAAAAGTAATGAAGAACAATACATTTACATGTTTTTGTTTTTTCGTGATTACTTCTTGGCGACCGATTGCTTCGATATCGAAATGTTTCATATCTTCTTTACGTTGATTGTATACTAATGATTTTGTTGGATCTTTTTCGATTTTTGATGCATAGCGATACACATATACAATAGAAATAGCTAACAAAATAACGAACATCAAGAATCGAAGACCAATACCTTCACCCATCGAAATCCCAACAGCTTGTGAAGCTACGCCTGTTGCGAAAGGATTGACCGTTGAAGCTAAACAACCTACTTGAGACCCTACTAATACGATGGCTACCGCTACCACTGTATCAAAGCCTACTGCCATCATAACTGGGATCAGTAAAGCATAGAACGGAATCGTTTCTTCTGCCATTCCATAAGTAGATCCGCCTAATGCAAATAACAGCATCAATACTGGAATAAGCATTTTTTCTTTTCCTTTGAATTTCTTCACAACTGAAGCGATTCCGGCATCTAGTGCACCTGTTTTGTTGATAATACCTAAAAATCCACCAACAACTAAAATGAAGAAAGAGATTGGGATTGCAGCAGGTGTTTCTTTAGTTAGCTCCCCCGCTGGTACACCTAGCATCCCATTGATTGGCGCCATGAAAATATCCCACAGCCCTTGAGGATTTTGTTGTACTCGTTCATATGATCCAGCGACAATGTTGCCTGCATCGTCTACACTATAGTGCCCAGCTGGTATAAACCAAGTAAGTACAGCGATTACTGCAATAATAATGAATAAGACCGTATACGCTGAAGGCATTTGAAATTTTTTCTTCTTTGTTTGTTCCATCTTCTTCTTCCTTTCTTTTCCGTTAGAGACATCATTTTTGACTCTAATGTTATTTTATCAAAAAGAGTACCAGAACAAAAATAATAACACGCATTTTATAAAACTTTTGTTCAAAAAGTTCGTTTTTTCCTATTTCCTCCCCCTTCTCTTAGGTTTTTAAAGCTTTCTTCATTTTTATTGTAGCGTTTCCTTTTTTATATAAACAAACATTTCTGTCTTTTAAAAGGAGAAGGATTTCACATTTCAAAAGAACCAATTGATTTTTATGCATAAATAAAAAAAATACTCAAAACAGACAAATAAAACGTTTACAATATTGCATGTATTGTATTTTTTTCCAAAAAAAAAGATCAAGAATTTCTTGATCTTTTTGACATTTATTTAACTGCTGTATGACGTTGTTCCAACTGATGTTGTTTTCGACTTAACCATGGAAGAAGTTGCGCATGTAGCACTAAAAAGACAGCACTCACGATGAATCCTTTGATTAAGTTGAAAGGAACAATCCCAATCAATACATAATTTGCTAAAGACATCCCCAACATCTGTGTCGCGTTCAGTCCTAAAAACATTAAGTAAAGAGGCGTAATAACGAAATAATTCGCGATACTCATGAAAATAGTCAGAGCAATCGTTCCTGTAATCACACCTAAAAATTTATTTCTTCCTTTATGCTGTTTCTTTACACTAAAGAAGTAATAAATCGGAAAGGTAAAGATCGTTGTTGATAAGAAACTAGCTGTGTCTCCCACTAGGTTATCTGGAGAAAAACCTGTAGTCAGCAGATGTAATACTGAACGCAAGAACGCTGTTGCTACTCCGGCCGCTGGACCGAATAAGAACATACTGATCAATACCGGGATATCACTAAAATCAATCTTCAAAAAACTAAAAGCCGGCATGATCGGAAAAGCAAAATACTGTAAAACTAATGCGATCGCAGCAAACATCGCTACTGCAACCATTTTCTGTACACGGGTGTTCTTCATTTGAAATCCTCCTGTTAGGACTCCTCTTCAGCGAACTTTTTGACGTTTCTCTCCAAATGAAAAAACTCTATTTTCCAGGGAAAATAGAGTTAGAGTTATTTGATCAAGTGTGCGTCAAATAAGCCCTATCTTCTTTATCCAGACTGTACTGTCGGTATCGGAATTTCACCGATTCAGCTATTTTTTGCAAAATAGGTCGTGGACTATAACCACCGGTCGGGAATTTCACCCTGCCCCTGAAGACGAACCTTATATAAATTTTGTTTACATATTCATTATACATATCTCTTCAAAAAACGCAACATTTAACACTTATAAAAAGTAAGTGTTTATTTTGAATGGTTCAATAAGCTGCTGACTTCTTTTTTGTTCAATTCACGATAATCCCCAGGGCGTAGACCTTGTAATGTCAAATCACCGTATTTTTCACGTTTTAACTTTTGCACAGGGAGCCCAACTGCTTGAAGCATATTTTTCACTTGATGATTCCGTCCTTCGTGGATCGTCAATTCCACGATACTGTGATTTGTCTTAGGATCCACTGATAAAATTTGGAACTTAGCTGGAGACGTTTTTCGTCCTTCGATCTTTATTCCTTTTGCCAAAGGTGCAAGCATTGATTTTGTCGCAATCCCTTTTACTTTTGCGACATAAACTTTATCCACTTCATGTTTTGGATGTGTCAGGCGCTGGGCAAAATCTCCATCATTTGTCAGCAGTAAGATACCCGAAGTATCGTAATCCAGTCGACCTACGGGGTAAATTCGTTCTTTTACCATCGGCAGAAGGTCCGTAACGACTTTTCTTCCTTTGTCATCTGCTACAGCAGAAATGACTCCTTTAGGTTTGTATAATAAATAATAACCGTATTCTTCTTGATAAATTGGCACTTCATCCACTTCCACAGTGTCATGTTTTCCAACTTTTATCCCTAATTCTCTTATAACTTGTCCGTTTACTTTTACACGTCCTGCAAGGATAAATTCTTCTGCTTTTCGACGAGAAGTAATGCCAGCGTGGGCAATTACTTTTTGTAATCTCTCCATTTACAATTGTTCTCCTTTATTCATTCCATCAAAGAATAGATCTGGTGACACATCTTCTTCAAGTGAAATTTCCATTTCTTGTGTATCAGGCAGTTCCTCTAATGATTTCAGCCCAAAATAATCCAAGAAGTAACCAGTTGTTCCATATAATATCGGTCGACCTGGTCCTTCTACTCTGCCTTTTTCTTCAATCAGTTTATGAGCAGCCAGACGCTGTACCGCTCCTGAAACCTGAACGCCTCGAATCTGCTCGATCTCAGCTCGTGTGATTGGTTGTTTATAGGCAATGATTGCTAAAGTCTCGACAGCGGCTTGAGATAACGTGTTCGATGTTCCTTGCGCATATCGCTTGAGCAATGGCGCTAGCTCTTTTTTAGTCGTTAATACATAATGGCTTTCCGTTTCAAAAATATGCAAAGCTGAGTGCGGGTTTTGAGCGTAAGAGTCTCTTAATTCTTTCACTAAATTTGCGACTTCTGCTTCACTGAGATTCAACAGTCCGCTTAATTCTTCATTACTGATTCCTTCCTCACCAACAATAAAAAGAAGGGCTTCAAGTTCACTTAATTTCGTCATGTTCGGTATCTCCTACTGCTGGATAAAGCATAATTGATTCATAGTTTTCTTTTTGTTGCGCAATAATCTGTCCTTTTTTCATCAACTCTAGCAAAGCCATAAAAGTAGTGACAACTTCACTTTTGGAAGGCGACTCAAAAAAAGAGTCGAAGGTACAGCCATGCGTATTTCTTTTTATACGCTCTTCGATAAAGATCATTCGTTCTTCGATCGTTGTATCATCCGGCGTGATCGTTTTTTCCACTTTTTGAGAAAATTTCTTACGTTCCAAAATTTTCTGCATGGCACGGATCAGATCGATTTTTTTGACTTGTCCTCGCTTCAACGGCTTTTCAACATCCGCCAATCCATCGATGTTCATAGGGTCTTTTGTGTAATAAAGACTTCGTTCCTCTGCTTTTTCTGTTAATTTTTCAGCCGCATACTTATACTTACGGTATTCTAAAAGCTGAGTGACCAATTCTTCTCGAGGATCTTCTTCCCATAGTTCTTCATCATCTGTAACAAACTCTTGGATAGGGAGCAACGTCTTACTTTTGATTGCCATCAATGTAGCAGCCATCACTAGGTATTCTCCTGCAACAGCTAGCTCTAGTGTTTTCATTGTATGGATATAATTCATATATTGCTCTGTGATCGTAGCAATTGGTATATCATATATATCGATTTCCATTTGCTGAATCAGATGAAGCAGCAGATCGAGAGGTCCCTCGAATACATCTAATTTAATATTGATCTCCGTCAACTCATTCACTCTTTCTTCTTTTTCTTTGCTAGCCACTTTCCAATATAAGGCTCTGTGATTTCAGTTGCACGGATGGAGACATCCGGATACTTTTCTTGTAATTCATCTAACATTTGGAAGCCCATATTCTCACCACGATAAGATGGATTCAAAGAAATGTCATGGATGATCAGCTGATCGTTCGTTGCCCAATAAACACCAATGATTCCTTGAATGTTGGTCGAACCTTCTGGCGTAAAGAAAAAAAGTTCATAATCATCTTCAGATTCGTACGTATCTATCTCCTTCAACAAAGAAGACTTACCTGTCAGCTTCTTATGGAAACTCAACAGTCCCATAGCAATTTTACGGTTTTCTTTTCGGTAATGTGTTAACATCTTCTCACCTTCCTATGACTAAGCCCTTGGAAAATGCTGCTTATAAACATCTGTCATCCTTTTTTTCGTGATATGTGTATAAATCTGTGTCGTAGAGATATCCGCGTGACCTAACAATTCTTGTACTGTCCGCAAATCTGCTCCGTTTTCTAGCAAGTGGGTGGCAAAGCTGTGCCGCAGCGTATGCGGCGTTACTTCTTTGTAAATCCCAGCCTCTCTTACTAGCTGTTTCAGATTTTTCCAGATTCCTTGCCGGGAAAGACCTTTTCCATGATTATTGACAAATACATGCATTTCAGATGCGTCCTTTACAAGTAACGGACGTGCTTCGTCTAAGTAGCGTTCCAGCCATTGGATCGCATAATCACCTAAAGGAATAATCCGCTCTTTATCTCCTTTACCGACTGTCTGTACCAGCCCAAGAGAAAGATGAAGATCTCCCAATTTCAATCCAATCAATTCACTGACGCGCATCCCAGTAGCATACATGACTTCTAAGATTGCACGATCTCTTATCCCTAACGTTTTTGTCGTATCAGGTGCTTCAATCAGCTTTTCTACTTCTGCCAGCGTCAATGTACTTGGTAATTTCTGCGCTTTCTTTGGCGTATCGATATGCTGCATTGGATCATGATCCGTAACACGCTCTTGTCGTAAAAACTGATGGAATCTTCTGAGGCTTGAGATCATCCGCGTAACGGTTGCTGTCGCTTTTTTTTCTTCATGCAGTTTTTCCAGAAAACGGATGACTAAAAAACGATCGACATCTTGCCATGAAGCAACTTTCTGCTCTTCTAGAAAATGCAAGTATTGTTCCAAATCACGTTCATAGCTTTGACGTGTATTGGCGGATAATCCCCGTTCAATATTCAAGTAGTGGAGATAATCGTTGATTTGCTCTTTCATAATAATCCCCCTCATGCCCCTCTATCATATCAGATACCGCTTCATTCTGATAGTCTTTTTCCATAATCTGAGCAAAGAAAAAGCCGTCTAGACACTCAGACGGACTGGTTTCTTTTTTCTTTTTCATAACATTCCTGACAGATTCCATGGAACGTCAGCCGATGATCTTTTACTAAAAAATGATAACGTTCTTCTACTACTTGCTCCACTTCAAGTAAAAGATCCTCTTCTACTTCCTCGATCGTGCCGCAGTTCAAGCATAGTAAATGATGATGGAAATGTTTGGCGCCTTCTTTTCTCAAATCATAACGGGCTAATCCATCATTAAAACTTACTTTATCGACAATTTTTAATTCTGTCAAGATTTCAAGGGTTCTATAAACAGTAGCAAGTCCAATTTCTGGACTCTTTTTTTTCACTAAAAAGAAGATCTCTTCTGCAGACAAATGCTCTTTCTCATTCTCCAAAAGCACAAGCAGGGTAGCTTCTCTTTGCGGTGTCAGCTTGAACCCCGATTCATGTAGCTGCTGTTTTGTTTTTTTCATCGCCGAAATAGCATTCATGACCATTTACTCAACCCCAACAATTTATAATAATTACAATTTAGAAAAACAATAGCACTGTGTTAATTAAAATTATTATAAGCTAGTTAAGAAAAACATGCAAGGGATTCTCAATTAGATTTTTTGACTAATTTTGTCACACCATTTTCTTGTTTAATCAGTCCTTGTTTCAAAAGATTGCCTAATGCTCGCTTAAAAGCACCTTTGCTGATGCCGAAAGCTTTCATGATGTCTTCTGGATCTGATTTATCTGTAAAGTTGATTTGCTGATCTGCAGAACGTTCTAAAATGGTTAAAATCATTTGTGCATCATCTGATATTGCTTCATACGCTCTTGGTTTCAATGAAAGATTCAGTACACCATCTGGTCGGACACCGATCACACGCCCTTTTACCTGCTCGCCTAGTCGAGGTTCGTTATATCGTTCAGAAGGATGGATAAACCCAAGATAGAAATCTTCAGTCAAAACATACGTACCTGTTAATTTCAAACGGTAGGCTGTTCCTATCACATCTTTGTTTTTCATTTCTTCTGTTCCATACTTGCTTAAAGATTTGAATATTTTTTCGTCTGCTAAGCTACCCCAAACACGGTCCTTTGCGTCAACTCTAAGGGAAATCATCAAACGATCTCCCTTTTTAGGCCACAGCTCTGTCATGGTCGGTAATTCATCAAGAGATACAACAAAGTCTTTATCTGGAAGACCGATATCGACAAATGCCCCTAAATCCTTTCGTGTAGCAGTAACGATTCCAAATGCATAGTGACCGATGCGACTTTTTGGAATTTGTGTAGTGATCCGGTTTTCATGTTTTTGATTTTGGTAGCCGAATCCTTCCACTGCCTCACCGATTTTGTGCTCGCCTTCTGATTTGCTTAAGCCAAAGGTTTGCCCATTTTTTTGGACAAAGTAATTTTTTTCATTTTCATCAATAATAATACCTGTAAATATAGTTGCTAATAAATCGTTCATTTTTTTCTCCCTCTATAGTGAAAGGTTTTCTTAATACATTTCTTTGCTATCATAACATAATGTTATCTACTTGAATAGTTGAGCCTTGCTTTGGAAAGGTGAAAAAAGGAGTATGACGACAGTTGTGTCATACTCCCCTTTTTCGAATAAACGATGTTCACCTGCCAACTCTTCGGTTTCAAGTCACACTATTCATCAAACATGAGAAGCTGTTTTTTGAAATTGTTCCTTGTGACTCAGAGTGAAACGGCAGGCTCACAACCTCTTTCGTTTAGCTAAAACTAATTGCTCCCATTTCCTCCGAACCACCCAGTTTTACAGTTGATCGTTACGATATAAAATGGCAACGCACTTTCTCCAATGCCTTTCATCAATGCAGATTTTGTTGAAGTGGCATATAGATTGTAATAGCCTTCCCCATTTTCGATTCTGGCTTTTTCTAATCTGTATCCTCCTTCAACGATATATCCACGTTGGATACATGTAGCAATCACTTTGCTTTGGACACCTGGTGCCCACGTCCATGCTGGATTAGATGCATCGGCAATATCACTTGCTCTGGCAGATTTGATTGGCTGATTTGCTGAGTTTGAAGAGGACGGGGTCGAGGATGCCGCTTCTTGCTGTGCTGCTTGTGCGACCGCAGCTTGTTGAGCGGCTTGAGCTGCAGCTGCTGCTTGAGCGGCTTGTTTTGCTTGTTCTTCAGCTGCTTTTTTCGCTTCTTCTGCTTTTTTCTTTTCCTCTTCTTCTTTTTTCTCTTTATCAGTGAGCATCTTATCTACTTGTTTCAATTGTTCATTCAACTGAGCAGATAGATCTGTATTTTTCACCTTTTCTACTGCTTCTTTTGCCGTCTTGTATTGGTCGCGTGTCGCTGAACCCACTACTTTTCCGTCTTTAAAGACTATAGCTGTTTTTTCTTTAGCTGTTTGCAATTCAGCATATTGATTTTTAGCTTCTGTTTGTGCTTGTTGAATCAATTTTCCAAAATCTGTGTTATCCGTTTCGATCGTTTGTATCTCTTTATCTGCTTTCAACTTGATGTCATCTGCTAGATGATCATCGACGATCACAGGAGCTACGAACCATTCATTCACTTTCTGGATATCTTGGATCTTAGATTGGATATCTTGATAAGTTGTTTCTAACTCTGAATATCCTTTTTCATTCTTAAGACTTGATAAATCATTTTTTAATTTCGATAGATCTTGATGAATCATATCTGCACGAATAAATTGATGGTGATCATCTGTATAAAAGGCAGCAAGTTTCCCGTGAAGGTCTTCCATTTGTCGCTGTCTTTTTGCTTCTGCTGCTACTTCGGCTTCTACTTTTTGATGATGGTCATAATAAGCCCAGCCTCCCCCACCTAGTAGAAGAACTGCTGCTAAAGCGAGATAAGGCACTTTTTTTGATTTTTTCTTTTGTGTCTTATCTAGATCTTTTTTTTCTAGGTTTGATTCTTGAGGCGTTTTTACAGTATTTGGCACGATTGTTGTTGGTTCTGTTTCTGCTTCAATCAGCTCAGGCTGGTTCTCTTCTTTTTCTATTTTAGCTTCAAGAACAGTGCTATCTTCACTTGCAGATTGACTTTCAGCATCGGATTCATTATTTATACTATCTGACTCTGTTGATTTCTTGTCTGCTTTTTCGAGCATTTCTTTTTTCTCTGCTTCCGGCAACCCATTCGATTTCTCGTCTTCTGATTGTTTTTCAGACAATGTTTCAGTTTTTTCCGGGACATCCGTTTTTAGATCATTCGTTTTTACTGATTCTTTACCTGCAGCGTTTACTCTACTAATGTCTTTTTCAGCTTCATGTTCTGGTTCTACTTTGTTTTCCTGTGCAATTTTTTCACTGATCATTTTGAGCAGCTCTTCCGCGTGCTCTTCCTTTGTATCTTCACGATGTGCTTTGATATAGGCGGATAGTATCGAATTTTCTTCCTCATTCTCGACGATTTCTTTTAGTTCAGCTACTCTTCTTTTTTGTTTTGATTCAAGGGTTTCCTCTTGATTCTTTCCTGATTTTTCCAAAGTCTCATGAACAGTCACTTTCTTCTGTTCCATTTTTTCTTTATTGGCTACTTTATCGTGAGTAGATGATACATCGTCTTCTGGTTCTGTTTTTTCGAATAATTCTATCACAGATTCGAGAGGTAGATCTTTCAATTCCGACCATTCGATTGGATCGTTTAATTCTGTATCAGGAAAGACTGCGTCTTCAGTTGATTTATCCTGCATAGTTTCATCTGCATTTATTTCTTCGATTGTTTCTTTTGTTTGCTGATCTTCTGCAGTTAGTTGATGACCGCAGTCTGGACAGATATTGTTCTCATCCATTTTTTTCGATCCGCAATTTGGACATTTTTTCATCACTTAGCGATCGGCTCCTTTACTAGGTTTACGCTACCATTTAATCTATCATATTCTATACGTCACGCCAATAGCTTATTTTTAGGATTTACTTAAAAATAATGAATAAATTTTTTCCCTATAGAAAAAAAAGCTTGAGACCGCGTAGTCCCAAGCTTTTTTTCTTTTAAAATAAACCAAACCATTTTACTGATTTCTCTTCTGATCAATAGTTCATGCTTATTCTAAGAAGTCTTTTAATTGTTTTGAACGAGAAGGATGGCGTAATTTTCTCAACGCTTTAGCCTCGATCTGACGAATACGTTCCCGAGTAACACCAAATACTTTTCCTACTTCTTCCAGTGTTCTCGTACGTCCATCGTCTAGGCCAAAACGTAAGCGAAGGACATTCTCTTCCCGATCAGTCAATGTATCTAGTACATCTTCCAATTGTTCTTTTAGTAGTTCATATGCTGCGTGTTCTGCTGGACTTGTTGCTTCTTGGTCTTCGATGAAATCACCTAAATGAGAATCATCTTCTTCACCGATTGGCGTTTCAAGAGAAACAGGTTCCTGCGCGATTTTCAAGATTTCGCGGACTTTTTCTGTCGGAAGGTCCATTTCTGCACCGATTTCTTCCGGCGTAGGTTCTCTTCCTAGGTCTTGCAACAATTGACGCTGGATACGAATCAATTTATTGATTGTTTCTACCATGTGAACTGGAATACGGATCGTACGTGCTTGGTCGGCGATTGCACGAGTAATTGCTTGACGAATCCACCATGTAGCATAAGTAGAAAACTTGAACCCTTTGCGATAGTCAAATTTTTCAACTGCCTTCATCAGCCCCATATTTCCTTCTTGGATCAAGTCAAGGAACTGCATGCCTCGCCCTACATAACGTTTAGCGATACTTACTACTAAACGAAGGTTTGCTTCTGCTAAACGCTGTTTTGCTTCTTGGTCGCCTTCTTCGATTTTCAATGCTAACGCTACTTCTTCTTCCGCAGTTAAAAGGGAGACACGGCCAATTTCTTTCAGATACATACGAACCGGGTCATTGATTTTTACACCGGTTGGCGCAGATAGATCTTCTGTTTTTGCCTGTTCAGCTTTTTTCTCAGCACTTTTCAAGCTGTGAATTGATGGATCACCATTTTCATCCACCACACTGATACCTGCGTCTTCAATCTTTTGGATCAATTTGTCCATTTCATCTGCATTCAAAGTGAATGGTGTAGCAAGCTGATTGGATAAATCATCATATACAACTTGTCGTTTGGGTTTGTTTTCTTTGATGAAAGCTGCTACTGCTGCTTCATACTTTTTTTTATCTGTTCCATTTGCCATAAAAGAAGGCCCCCCTTGAGTAGCTATTTGGCTTGTTTTAACTGTTTCGTTAAATTGATGATTTCGATCGTCAATTCAAGCTCAAGCTGTTTGTTCCCAGTACGTCTGGCTTCTTGCTGCATTTGTTTTTTTAATGTTATTTCATCAGCTAAGCCAGATTTGCTGATCACATCTAGCAAGTCTTGGATTTCCCGTGGCGAACTTTCTTCTGCCACCGGTAAATATTCGATCTCCACCACCAACCGCCTTAAATTTTCATCTTGCAAAAAGTCTAAAAACTCTGCAAGGTTGAATTCATAATGTTGTGAGACATATGCATCGAATAAAAAATAAACTTCTGCGTATGCGTCGTGGATAAACTGAAATTCTCGTTCTTTTAAAATATTGCGGACAGAAACTTCTTTAAATGCGCGGTACAACAGAATCTGCTCTGCCTTTTCTACCTGCGTCAACGGTCTCTTCTTCCGTGCAGTTTCTTGTCTCTTGGTCTGCGTATACTGGTTTTCCTGAGGTTCTTGACGATTTTGCTGATTTGTTCTTCGGAGCTCACGCAATTGTTTTTGTATCGTCTCTCTGCTGACCTGAAACTCTGTGGACAGCTGCGATAAATACATATCTTGTTCAATTGGTGAAACGACTCGGCTAAGTTCAACTAATAATTCTTCAAGGTACTCGATTTTGTCTTTTTCATTCTCTAAATTTTTCCCTTGTTTCAAATAACGTGATTTAAAAGTAAAAACTGTTTCACGCCCATGAGCCACTAATTCTTGAAAAGATGCTTCCCCATACTTACGGAGATATTCATCAGGATCAAGCTTTTCTGGAACGACTACGACCGAAAGTCCTAAGCGACTATTTTGCCGAAGCAATTCAATCCCTCGATTGGTTGCTTCAAAACCTGCGTTATCTCCGTCATAACAAAAAACCAGTTCTTTCGTCAGTTTTTCCATTTGCTGGATCTGTTGAGCTGTCAGACTTGTTCCCATGGAAGCTAATCCAGTTTTGATACCAGCCTGCCATGCAGCAATCACATCCATAAAACCTTCGAACAACACGACTTCTCCATTTTTTCGGATATCGCTTCTTGCTTTATCAAGATTAAATAAAACTTGTCTTTTATTGAATAATTCTGTTTCCGGACTGTTCAAATATTTGGGCTGATCTTTTTCCTGCCCTTTTTCAGGTGCAAGCCAGCGTCCTGAAAACCCGATTGTCTGGCCTTGAGGATTACGAAGGGGAAACATCACCCTTTGGTAAAAACGGTCCGACATACGGCCATCATCATGTGTGACAAACAATCCAGAACGTTCTAACAATTCATTTGAGAATGATTCATTCTTGAAGACTTGCTGAAGAAACGAGCGTTCATTAGGTGCAAAGCCGATATTGAATTCTTCAATCAATTCTAAAGACAACCCACGACTTTGCAAATATTCTAAGGCTGGCTGTCCCGCTTTTGTATGCAACAGCATGTGATGATAGATTTCCGCTGCTTTTTCATGAGCAGCAATCAATTTTCCTGTAGCAGATTCAGGATTTTGTACAGCTACCGTTCGCTGACGCCATTGATCTTCCAACGGAATCTGTTCGAAATCTGCTACTTTTATCACTGCTTCTGGAAAACTCAGTCCTTCTAGTTCTTGAAGAAAAGTAAACACGTTTCCGCCCTTACCGCAACCAAAGCAATGAAAGATCTGCTTGTCTTCTGCAACAGAGAAGGATGGTGTGCGTTCTTCATGAAAAGGACACAACCCTAAGTAGTTTTTACCAGACTTTTTCAATTGGACATATTGTCCAATCACCTCAACGATATTCGTTTGACTGCGTACCGTTTCGATAACTTCTTGAGGAATCCGTTGAGCCATTTTTCCACCCCCTGCTTTATTGATATCTTTTCGTTTTAACAAAAGATATTTCAGGAGAATAACCGGTAAAAAATCGCACTAACTGAAATCAGTGCGATTTTAAAGGACACAATTATACATGTTTGATTGTATCATATTTCAATTCTTTTTCAAGTATAACACATTTCTATTTAATTAAGCATCAATTTGCTACTCTTTTCAGTAGCTGATTTTGAATATCAGCCTTCCAGTACAATAATCGAAGGACAATATTTACGATCATGAACATAACGAAGTATCCTATGGTTTCTCCTAAACCTAAGTTTACTTCCAAAATTCCGTGGAACAGCATCGCAGCTACATATATCCCTACGATTGTTGTTACTGCTAAGAATATTCGCAACGGGTTGAAAGGATAACAAGCTTTTACAACTGCCATGCAGCTGATTCCAATTAGCAAGTAATACATCAACGTAGTGGTTTCACTACTTCCCCACGCGAACGTTTTTCCAAGTAGATACACTGCTATGATATTCACTACTACAAGCAAGGCATTCGGCAAAGCGTTGATAAGTGCAGTAGGCAAGTAACGGTAAGTGATTTTGCGTTTATCTTGTTCAAATGATAAAAAGAAGGAAGGATACCCTTCAATCGCCAAATCAATCAGCGTGATCTGGATAGGGATAAATGGAAATCCAATAGCTGTAACGGCACAGATAATCGATAAAATAAAAGAATAAATCGTTTTGATGAAAAAGATACCGGAGACTTTCGTCACATTGTTGACTACTCGACGTCCTTCAAACAGGACTTCTGGCAATGTCGTAAAATCAGAGTCCAACAATACTAGATTAGCAATTTGACGTGTCGCTCCGTCACCTTCTGCCATGGCGATACTGCAATCTGCTTCTCTTAATGCCAAAACATCATTCACGCCGTCACCTGTCATCGCAACCGTTCTGCCGCTATCTTTTAATTCATTTACCAGTAACTTCTTTTGCTGAGGACTCACTCGACCAAAAACGGTATATTGATGCGCGGCTTCTCGCACGTCCGATTCTTCAGTAATCTGAGAAAGGTCGATATACGCATCATAATTCGGTAATCCTGCACGTCTAGCAATATTGGAGACAGTAAATGGATTATCTCCAGAGATTACTTTCAGGTCAACGCCTTCCTCATGAAGATAAGCTAGTGTTTCTGGCGCATTTTTTCGGATTGGATCATCGATTTCAAACAGAGCAACTGGCTCAACAAACGCGGGGGTTTCTTCGTTTAATTGCTGATTTGGAGCAATCCCCAACATAAGGACGCGATAGCCATTCGCTTGAGCTGTTTTTAGACTATCTGGCAGTCGATCTTCTTCCACCAAGCGTTCAGGTGCTCCTACGTATACGACTCCTAATTCTGGAAACTCCATCGCACCCCATTTGCGATCAGAAGAAAATGCGACTTTGTTTGTTACATCATAACGATTAGAAAGCTCAAAATACTCTCTCATCGCCCGCATGGTGATGTTGTTATCACTGCTTTCTGCAAGATACGTTCCCATAATTTCTGGAATAGCTTTTTCATACAGCGGATGTAATGCTTCTACACGCTGGATACTCATTTTCCCTTCAGTAATGGTTCCTGTTTTATCCAAACATAATGTATCGACGTGAGCAAGTGTTTCAATGGAATACATGTCTTGAACAAGAATCCGTTTTTTTGCCAGTTTTGTTACACCTGTCGTTAACGCAATACTTATCAACAATACTAATCCCTTTGGAAGCATCCCTAACAAAGCTGCTGCAGAGGCAATAACTGAAATCTTGATAGAAGCATCGCGAATGAACAGTGCCTCCAAAAATAGTATGATCCCTAAAGGAATAATCACGAAACTAGTGAACTTGGATACTTTACGAATCGAATCTACAAGTTCAGAATGAATAGCTTTGTGGGTTTTTGCCTCGCTAGTCAAGCGGACAGCATAATTATCTGCCCCTACTCGGATGACTTCAGCCATGACAGAACCACTTGTCAAAAAGCTCCCAGAAAGCAATTCAGCTCCAGCTTCTTTGACAATCAAGTCAGATTCACCTGTCAAAAGAGCTTCATTTGCTTCTGCCCGTCCTGATATGACCTGCAAATCGGCTGGTATCTGTTCTCCAGCTCCGATCTTTACCAAATCTCCTAATACCAGCTCTTTAGTAGAAATCGATTGTTCTTTACCGTCCCGAATCACTAGTACTTCTGATTGGGAAACAATCGATAATTTCCGTACAAGATTTCTTGCATGTATTTCTTGATAAATTCCAATAACGATATTTACGATAATAATTGCTAAATACGCCATGTTGGAATAAGCACCTACAAATAACAGACAAATTCCGATACCGAAGTTCAGAAAATTGAATAACGTCAATATATTATCGCTGAATATTTGCTTTGTACTTTTTGATGCATCTTCCTGGTAGTCATTTTGCTGGCCAGAAGCCATTTTCTGAACTACTTCTTGCTGTGTAAGTCCATTCATTTTCTTTTTCTCCATTTTCCGCCAACTTTCAAAAATAATCACGTGTTTAAGTCTAGCGTGTTCCAAGATTAAAAACAACTTGTTTTTATAAAATTTATAGAAAAACACACGAATGATTCTTACGAAAAAGATGCTGACCTTTTTTGTATGAATCACCCGTGTGTTGTTTTTTATTATCGAACTATCTTTACTTATATTGTTCTTCCAAACGGCTCATCCACCATCCTAGTGCTGTACCAGCTACAAAAAGAACAGGACAAGCTAGCACTCCAGCGACTCCCAATCCCGCGTAATCAGTAGGGATGATCATAATCGTTGAAGCAAAAACGACGCCTAAAATAAAATGGAATAGCTTACTGTATGCCTTTGAGAAAATATAATCCATGATTTTTGACAGGCCAAGGACACAAAGAACCCCACCAATTCCAATCGGCAAGATGACTTCAAACCGAACTTCTTTAAATCCGTCAGCCATCGCTTTGTACAATCCCATATATACCAAAAAATTAGAAGGACTCAATCCTGGGACAATCATACCTAAACCAATCAATCCGCCGGCGATCAGCCAAGTCCCAAAATTCTGATCGACTTGTCCATCAAATAATCGAGCACCGTATAATAAAAACAAATAAGCCAGAACAAAAGTAACAACCATGATGATTACATCAGAAGTATCTCGTCCTTTTTTTCCTGCTTCTTTCCATAACGCAGGAACAGTTCCGACGATACACCCAACAAAAAACCACAATATTGTTGTTTCATACGCCCCTAATAAAAAACTGACTAAAAAAGAAAGTAAAAAGATGCCTGTCACTCCGCCTAGACCAACAGGCAGGAAAAACAAAACATTTTCTTTGAAATTTTTTGTGATATGGGCTAGAAAAGAAATCAGTCGCTCATACATGCCAAAAACAGCTGCTAATGCACCCCCGCTGACCCCCGGCAAGATAAATCCTGAACCGATAAACATTCCCTTCACAAACCGCAACATCCAATCTTTGGTTGTGTACCCCACTTTTTGATTTTCCATTTTTTGCCTTTTTTCCACTATTTGCGCACTCCTTCTTTCAGCTCATTTTATTATGTTCGGATATTTCCTATTCGTTTATTTAAAGACTTTTTCGTAAGTCTCTATTATTTTTTCATTCATTTTGACAATATCAGGATAAAACATATTACCTCCATTATGATAGAGATAGCCGCCGTTGTAAAGCAAGGACTGGATCCGCCAATAGCGGTACTGTTTTCCTTCTTCATTTCCTAAAAGTGGGCTCAACACATCTTTAGAATACGCTTCTGCTAGTTCTACTGTGTTTTCTCCGCCATGATTTTTTACGTAGGCAATATAATCTTTCCCAAAATTATACGCTTGGACAGCAGTCCACAGATCACATCCTTGTTTTTTTGCTTCCATTATCATCTCCGCCAAATATTTGACCCCTTGATCAATACTGTCAGCTGGATTATCAATGACATCGGCTTCTCCATGCAAACTCTCTGAACTCTGCATGAGATCTGTGCCTTTTCCTTTTGATTCGGTCAAGATTATTGCCTTGATCAATTTTTCGTATGCTTCCATATGATAATTTTTTGCAGCTGTCGTTATTTCTATTTGATAGCTTTCCACCCGTTTTACCGAGCGATAAGTTCTTCCTCCTAAAAACAACACCGCACCAATGACCATTAGAATGATCATGTAAAAAAGAATACGGATAATAGATAATCGTTTTCGCTTCATTTCATCACCTAGTTATTTTGACATCTTTTTTATCTTACTATTTCTTTATCTTCTTGGCTATTTCTTCCTTAAATTCTGTGTACACCTTAAGAAAAAATGAATTTTCCTGTGTTTTTTATCATCTTACGAAAATGATCGTTGTTTTTCAGTAAAAACAATTGCCCAATGACTGTTATAATCGTTATACTTTACACAGTAGGTGATTATGTGAAAAAAGAAAAGAAATATGCAAAAATGTCAGACGGGAGCAAAATTTATTATGAAAAGAGTGGTCAAGGCTTCCCACTCTTTTTACTGCATGGCAATGATGGCAGCGGCCGCTTTTTTTCAGAACAGGTTCCCGTACTTGAACGCTACTATACCGTTTATCTAGTAGACAGCAGAGGACATGGCCGTTCAACAAATGAAGCATCTATATTGAATTTTCATTTGATGGCTGAGGATCTGAATACGATTATGTTGCTAGAAAAAATCAATCAGGCAGATTTTCTTGGATTTAGTGATGGCGCAAATTTGGCATTAGTATTTGCCAGCAGCTTTCCTCAAAAAGTTCATCGACTGATTTTAAATTCTGGAAACACGCTAGTTAAAGGTGTTCGTTTTTCTGCCAGAGTCATCAGCAATTTTCATTATGCATGGGTATGGTTTCTCTCTTTATTTCGCCCAAGCCTTCGCAAAAATCTGTTAGTTATTAAACTATTGCTACATGATATCGGCCTTACAGAAAATGATTTAAAAAAAATCAACTCCCCAACATTAATTATTGTAGGAAAAAAAGATGTAATCAAGCTGAAACATTCTCTGTATATAGCTAAAACTATACCAAAAGCTTCTTTTGTACTTGTAAAAGAACAAGGACATGAATTAGCTAGAAAAGATCCTGAACGCTTCAACCGAGAAGTTCTTCAATTTCTTTCTGAAACATAATTATTAGGAATAGAAGGTGATTTATTTGTTAAAAACTACCATACAATGGCTGAAAAACCATCTAGGACTGTTCAAAACAATCTTTTTAATTTCTGTCATTGTCATTATTGTCGGTGAATTGATGTCCATCGGTAAAACTCTATCTATCCAGCAATTAGGAGAAACGTTTGCCACTATACCTATTTGGAAAAGCGGACTTATGCTGTTGATTGGTCTTGTCTCTGTGTTACCTATGATTGGTTATGATATTATTTTGAATCGGATGCTTGAACAAAAGCAGAATCCTCGTTACTTGTTTGAGACAAGCTGGCTGATCAATACAATCAACAATATTGCCGGTTTCGGCGGGTTTGTTAGTGTGGGGCTTCGCTCTGAACTATATGGACAAAAGAAAGAGAGCAGAAACGTGATCCAAGCATTATCGAAAGTTTTCTTGTTTTTGATGGCTGGACTTTCTATTTACAGTCTGCTTTCTTTTTTACTTGTAGTCTTCACACCAGTCGCTCCTTTCTTGAAGCAATATTGGATATGGCTGATTGGCGGTGGTCTGTATTTTCCTGTTGTCTTTTTATTCACTACTTTCAAAAAGAAAGGATTCCTTGGTGGTACCTCACTTAAAACGCAAGGACAGCTCTTGCTTGTTTCATTATTGGAATGGTCTGGTGTCCTGTTCAGTTTCCTTTCTGTTGGTTACCTAATGGAAATCCGAATCGATCTGTGGCAAACGATTCCGTTATTCATTGCTGCTTCAGTGATAGGGATCGTGTCTATGATTCCTGGCGAGATCGGCAGTTTCGATGTGATGATGATTATCGGATTATCTGCTATTGGTGTGCCAAGAGAAACAGTCGTTGTGTGGATCTTGCTTTATCGTCTGTTCTACTACATCATTCCGTTTTTGATTGGAATCGTCTTTTTCTTCAAAAATATCGGTTCCACTTTTGATCAGCGTTATTCAGGTATCCCTAAGCAGTTAGCAACAGAAATCGCGCATAAAATCGTGGTTGTACTTTTATACTTTTCTGGAATCATGTTGGTACTTTCTGCCACTATTCCGCAAGCTTTTACAGAGTTTCGCTGGCTTCATAGTTTGAACCCATTGAAATTCCACTTTATTATCCAGTTTCCTAGTATATTATTAGGATTTCTTTTGATTGTTATGGGGAGAGGGATCGCTGCACGCGTAAAACGAGCCTATCTGCCTACAATTTTCTTGATCGCACTCGCTTTATTTTATGTTTTATTAAGCGATTTTAGCTTCACACCGGTGATTTTCTTGTCTATTCTGTTTCTGATCATTCTTGCGTCCAAAAACGAACTGTTTCGGGAACAACTCATCTATTCGTGGGAATGGCGTACGATCGACGGAATCATTATCGGTGCATTGACATTGCTTTATATTGTTATTGGTGTATACAATCTGCCTGATTTTCCACATCGGCGTCACCATTTTATTTCCTTTTTCTTATTCCCTTCTGAAAAGATTTGGTTTTCAGGGTTGTTGGCCATTATCGCCGTTAGTTTCATGATCGTTCTATTTGTCCATTTTCTTCAAGGAGAAAAGAAACAGATTGGCGAAGCCTTTAATGAAGAAAAGGCACTGAAGATCCTCACAACTTATGGAGGAAACTCCGACAGTCAATTGATCTTCTTAAAAGACAAGCGGATGTTTGTCTACGAAAAAGACGGTGAACCAACTGTGCTTCTCCAATTCGCTTGCTTCAATAATAAATGCGTCGTAATGGGCGATCCTTCTGGTAAGAAAGAAGATTTTCCAGAAGCAATTGAAGCTTTCATCGAAGAGACAGACCGATTATGTTATTTACCTGTTTTCTACGAAACAAGCGAAGAAATCGTTATGATTTTGCATGAATTCGGCTATGACTTCATTAAAATGGGGGAAGAAGCTTATGTAGACCTGAATAGTTTTACAACATCAGGGAAAAAAATGAAGGGCACTCGGGCTGTCTTGAACCGAATTGAACGAGAAGGATTTACATTTGATGTCTTACAACCGCCATTTTCTGCTGAGCAAATGAGTATTTTCAAAAATATTTCTGATAATTGGTTGGGTTCACGAAAAGAAAAAGGTTTTTCTTTAGGCTTTTTCTCTGAAGATTATTTACAAAGAGCGCCTATTGCTGTAGTCAAAAATACTCAAGAAGAAATTGTCGCTTTTGCGACGATCATGCCTACTTACACGAACAACAAAGTAGGAACGATCGATTTGATGCGATATGATCCCAAAAAAGCACCTTCCGGCAGTATGGATTTCTTGTTCCTGCATTTGTTTGCTTATATGAAAGAAGAACATATCCAATGGTTCAATTTAGGGATGGCCCCTCTTTCAAATGTTGGTACTTCCAGAAAGAGTTTTTTACAGGAAAGAATTGCTTACTTGGTTTACGAGTTTGGCTCTCATTTTTATTCTTTCCATGGATTAAGAGAATACAAAAGCAAGTACGCTACGAACTGGGTCTCACGCTACACCCTATATTCGCGAGATAGCTGGATTGCATACGTTATGATTGCCTTGCTGATTATTGATAATGCGCCAGTTGAGCAGACACAAGGTCGAATAAGTGGTTTGAAAAAATGGATACGAAGAAAGTACTAAAAACTGCGTATTGTAAGGAAACACTCACAGTATAAATAAAAGAGACTGAACCAAAGCGTGAGGTACGGCTCCTACCCTCTCTTATTGTACAATTGTAGAACAAAAAAAGCGGTCAAAACATGATTTCTGTTTTGACCGCTTTTTCATTTTAAACATTTTTCATTGCCAAAATATTCGAGTCGCGTTTCTTATGCTTCGATTTCTGTAACGATACCTGAACCTACTGTACGGCCACCTTCACGAATCGAGAAGGTCGTTCCGTTTTCAACAGCGATTGGGTGGATCAAGTCAACATCAATCGTCACATTGTCACCAGGCATGACCATTTCTGTATCTTCTGGTAACGTGATTGTTCCAGTAACGTCAGTTGTACGGAAGTAGAATTGTGGGCGGTAGTTGTTAAAGAATGGTGTATGACGTCCACCTTCTTCTTTGGTCAACACGTACACTTCAGCTTTGAATTTTGTATGTGGAGTAATGGAACCTGGTTTAGCAAGTACTTGTCCACGTTCGATATCGTCCCGCTGGATACCACGTAACAGTACGCCGACGTTATCTCCAGCTTCCCCGTAATCTAACGTTTTACGGAACATTTCTACACCTGTGACAACTGCTTTTTGTGTTTCAGGTTTGATCCCTACGATCTCTACTTCATCACCGACACGAACAGCACCGCGGTCAATACGACCTGAGGCAACAGTTCCTCGTCCTGTAATGGAGAAAACATCTTCCACTGGTAATAGTAATGGTTTATCTGTATCACGTTCTGGCGTTGGGATATATTCATCCACTGTATCCATCAGTTCCATAATAGCAGCTTCAGCATCGGGATCGCCTTGCAATGCTTTTAATGCGGAACCTTTGATCACAGGAGTGTCATCGCCTGGGAAACCATATTCGCTCAATAACTCGCGAACTTCCATTTCTACCAAATCAATCAATTCTTCATCATCGACTAAATCTACTTTGTTCAAGAAAACAATTAGGTATTTTACACCAACTTGACGTGACAACAAAATGTGTTCACGTGTTTGAGGCATCGGACCATCAGTTGCAGAAACGACTAAGATGGCACCATCCATTTGGGCTGCCCCTGTAATCATGTTTTTCACATAGTCCGCGTGTCCTGGTGCATCGATATGCGCATAGTGGCGTTTTTCTGTTTCATATTCTACGTGTGCGGTATTGATCGTAATTCCACGTTCACGTTCTTCTGGAGCTGCATCAATACTAGCATAGTCTTGAGGATTTGCTAGGCCTTTTTTGCCTAATACTGTAGTGATCGCAGCAGTTAAAGTAGTTTTCCCATGGTCAACGTGTCCAATTGTACCAATGTTAACGTGTGGTTTACTTCTGTCGTAATGTTCTTTTGCCATAATTTACAAACCTCCTAAATAATATAGATCACTGAAGGATTTCAGCTCTCACTTTTTTATTATAGTCTTTTTTTGAATAAATCAAAAAGAATACGTCCGGCTTACTTTTTGTAAGATTCGAACTAAGCTTATTATACGTCAAAATTGGTCAAAGTCAACTAAGAGCACTCGCCTATCTTACACACGAAAAAAGTACCTTTTATAAATAAAAAATTGTGTTTTTTGAGAAAAGCTTCAAGCTAGTCCTTACCTTTCTTTTGAAGCAATAAGAACAAAATGAGGAAAAGTTTAAAATTCAGCTGTCGCCAACAACTTTCAATAGACGAAATCTTCTATTTCGTTAATAATAAGAGGAGAGGTGAAGTACATGAAAAAATTAATTGGCGTACTTGTCGTTTTAGGCATCTTTCTCGGCGGAAGTTTTGCAGCTTATCATTATTTTTACGGCGGTGAAGCCTATTATACAAAAATCACGACGAATGGCGAAATATCAGCTATCCAAGCAGATAACGGAGAGAAATTCACGACTTATACCTACAAGCAAGCGGCTTATAATAAAGATGGAGAAAAAAAACAAGTGACGCTTCGCGAAAAAAGAGAACATCCATTAAAGATGAATGCGTATCTTAAACTCAAAGTCAATCCTCGTAAAGGTGTATTAAGCTGGGAAGAAATAAAAGCTTCTGAAGTCCCTAAAAATGCGGCAGAAAAAATCGATCAATAATCGATGGTCTTAAAATTTTATTAGATAAAAAGAGGCTGGGACAGAAGCGTTTATACGTTTTTAGAGCGTGAGACAAAAGTGTTCTTTACTTTTGTCTCACGCTCTTTTTTTGTTATATTCGTCTTTTCAGATCCTTCTCATGGACCATTCATTCAACTAAACATCGGTAGTTGAACATCTAATGTTCCAGTCACTTTTATAAACGATTTAATACTTCATCCACATTTTTGATCATCACAGATATCGTACCATCTGGATTATTCACAAATTCAATCAAATCTGGGTTGCGATATACATCGACTGGTACAATCAGTTCGATTCCGTTTGATAGTTTAAATTTTTGTTTTCCAAATTTTTTCTCAGAAATTTCTTGTACTTCTTTTACAGGAGGTGCTTCTGGGACAAACCCTTGTTCCTGTACTTCTTCTTTAAAAGCCAGTTTTGCCGTAATGTTTTCCTTGAAGACTTTTTCTGCGATCATCTCATGATCCAACCGTCCTTTTTCTTCTATCGTGTCATAGACAGCTTCTTTTAAATCAGCCATGATATCAAATTCTTCTGTCTCGAATTTTTTTCCAAGATGCTTGGCTACTTTTTGGATCACTTTTACATTTTCTTCTAAAGAAGGTGCAGGAACACTTTCGATCACTCTTCCAGAAAAATAAAGCTCTTTTTTACCGGAAAACTCATATTTTTTTTCAATCAATTCATAGGTCCAATCGGACAAGTTCACCGCGAAGGCTTCATCTGCTTTTTGTGTTTTCGCGCCTAGTATTGCTCGGTTCAAAATCAAACGGTTGTCAATTCCTACTTCGTCTGCTTCAACAAAATGCGTATAAGCCTCACGATAATTGACTTTCAATAAAGATAAGTACATCACTGTATCTAATTCATACAAAACGACAAATACATCTGCACTTGGCGCCTCTTCACTTTCTTGGTAAATATCGAACCATCGCTGAACGATTGCTTCACTTGCTTCCACAAAATTTTCTTGAGCGATTTTAAGTGATTCAACGATCATGCTTTCTTCTGCCAATTGTCCAGTTTTCGTTTGGGCAGAAGAGATTTTTTGGATTTTCTTTTGAAGAAAATCACGAATATATTCTTTTGTCAGATCCAGCTCTTTTTGCGAAAAGACCGGCGAACCCGTCTCTCTGTCAATAATATGCAGGATTGCTTTTTTTAAATAGATATCCATTTCCTCATTCCCTTCTGTCTTAGTTTACGGAAAAAAAATCAAAAATACCAGAATCAAAATCATTTTCTTTTAAACAAAAATTTCAATAGTAGAAACAAAATGGATTCTTTTTTTTGGAAAATGCGCTAAACTTATAGATGAACGAATAAAAAAGGAGCTGAAAGTATGAATTCATTAACAAGCACGTATCGTCTATCAAATGGTTACGAAATTCCAGTAGTAGGATTCGGCACATGGCAAACACCTGATGGGGATGTCGCTGTTTCCTCTGTTAAAGAAGCACTGGCTGCAGGTTATCGCCATATCGATACTGCCCAAGGATACAAGAATGAAGAAAGTGTCGGCCAAGCGATTAAGGAAAGTGGCATTCCTAGAAAAGAGATCTTCCTAACAACAAAATTATGGAATGCCAATCACAGTTATGAACTTGTGATGTCTTCTTTTGAAGAATCATTAAAGAAACTTCAAACAGATTATGTAGATCTGTTCTTGATTCACTGGCCAAATCCAGTTGCTTTTCGTGATAATTGGGAACAAGCAAACGCAGATACATGGCGTGCATTTGAAGAACTGTATGAAGCAGGTAAAATCAAAGCAATCGGTGTGAGCAATTTCTTGCCCCACCATCTAGATACACTTGCTAAAACAGCAAAAATCATGCCAATGGTCAATCAGGTTTTCCTTGCACCGGGTGAATTGCAGCCAGATGTAGTTGAGTATGCAAAAAAACATGAGATGATCCTTGAAGCATATAGCCCATTAGGCACTGGTAAAATCTTCGATGTCCCTGAAATGAAACAAATCGCTGAAGCGCATGACAAGACGATCGCACAAGTCGCTTTACGTTGGTCGTTGCAACACGGATTCCTTCCTCTTCCTAAATCTGTCACACCAAGCAGAATCAAAGAAAATACTGAACTGTTTGATTTTGAATTGACAGAAGAAGAAATGAAACAAATTGATCAGTTAGATGGTGTAGTTGGCAAGGCAAAAGACCCAGATACTACCCAATTCTAAGACGAAAGGTGATTTTATGGATCCAATCGAACGCTTGAATTCTCTCTCGGAAGACGTCATTCAGACTTTTCATTCCGATTTTGTCTTTTTGATCGATGCAGAGAAGATCCAACATTTCCCTGCAAGAAACTGGACACATGATCAAATCATCGAAGAGCTGAAAAAACGGTTCAATCATTCACTAATGGTCACAACTTGGCACGAACATGAAGTCATTTATTCACCTGAGTTACCTATTTTTGCCTTGATACCGAAAAAATAAAAAGATTGGAACAGGTTATCTATCCACATAACCTGTTCCATTTTTTTATTTTTCTTTCAAAAAATGGAAAAATAAGCAAATTTTTCTGTTGTAATTTGCGTATACGCAAGTTTTTTTGCATTACTCCTTTTCATTTGGCTTTTTTTTTCTTATAATCGAAAGGGTATGAGCGAAGGAGAGAACATATGAAGAAAAAACAGAAACAAAAATTATTAAATCAATTCCGTCCTTCATTGGATGGTGTAAGAGGACAGTTATTCCGTTCTCTAGAAAATGAAAGCTTGAGACGTTATGGTTTGCCATTACAAGTCATGCTTGATCCCAAAAACCGTCAAATCTTAACGATCGGATTAGCTGGAAAAACAAATGAAGATACACGAATCAATGTGCCTATCGATGATAATTTCAATACTGTATTAAAGCGGATCCGTTCAGGAGAAAACGGTATTTTCGAACGATTCCGTGACAATCTTCTTATTGAGATCGTATCTTACTGGAATGATCAACGTTTGAAAAACGATGAACCAACTGCACAAGCCGTTGCAACACCAGTGACAGAAGAAACAGTCAGTGTGCCAGAAGAAAAAGTGGAAGAACCAAAAGCGGACACAACTGAAAATACACGCTCAACTGATACGAATGCCGCTTTAAGTTTTGCTGATTTTTCAAAAGCTGTTGCTGAGTATCCTAAATTTTACACAGAACAAAATGAACAAGAAGTAGTTATTTATGAAAAAAATGCCGATGAACCTCGTAAGTTAGCAACTATTTCTATGACTGCTGAAAATGAATTTGCCATCGAAAAAGCACTTGAACGAAAATACAAAGTCAAATTGGCTTTGATTCCTTTAATTGAACAATTTTCAGCGACAGCGATTACGGAAAGATAGAAACATTCAACTGTAGAAACTGTTGAAGTTAATCCGTTGGTTGAATAAAAAACCGCTTGGTAGGTTAAACAAATGCCAAGCGGTTTCTTTATAGTCATATAGTATTTTTTATTATTTCGTTCCGTTGAATAAATAACTAATGATCAACAATTAATGAATTCGCTATGATTGATTTTCTTTATCAATCTTCTCTATGGATCACAAATCGTTGTCTTTGTATATGAGCGACTGGCGCAGTAATCAATTCTTGATTATTGTTGTATACGCCATCTCTTACTTCTAGTATTCGGTTACTATGAGCATTTTGCAAATAATACACATCTCCTAGCATATGCTCTAGCCCAGACGATAACAATCGCCATCTTGCACGATTTTGTATACTTGGCTGGTTCGTTACATCTATACCAAAAGAACTATTTTCTGCTAACACATGATCCCTGTTACGTTGACTTCGCAATATGTATGCTTTACTCGCAACATCATAATCTAAGTACCACTTTTGATTTCTACTCCCAGCGTTATGGTAAATGATTCCTCTGTTATTTCCTTGATTCCAATCCACAACTTTTGAGGTATCTGCTTCACATTGGATAGAAGTGATATATCCATCGTATTTCCCTTTGCTTTCACGGTCTTTCAATAAACGATGATTGATATCGATGATGGAATTAACGAGCCACTCACTTGGATAGTCGATAGGTACGATTCCCGTATGTTTGATATTTCTATTTATTATCCGGTAAAAAGAAAAATGATTGATTACATCTGCGTATCCCCATACACCATTCCAAAATCCATTTGCACTTAGATAATTGATATATTTGACACCATTTATTCCTCTGCTTTGGTGTGCCTTGTCGAATTGTTGCTCGACGGCCCACCGTTTATCATTTGGATTCACTGGATTCCAATAGTCTTGTATATCAAAACTTGACGGATAAGGGATTCCGACATTATTTCCCAAGAAATTACAAAAAATGACGATTTTTCCTCGTGTCTCTCTAAGAGTCGGATTAGCATTTCCATAATAAAAGTAATCTCTCCAACGACTATCTTGTAAATATCTTGTATTAAGAATATGGTTGAATGTATGGTCATTTACACTACTGTATTCTTGTTTCAATCTCATATAGACTACTTCTCCAGGATTGTCACGAAGAAAGGCCACTGTTTTATTAAGTACATCACCGAAATTCTGGTTTAGATAGTACCTGTCGTGATGCATCGTAAAAGCACCATCAATAGCACGCGCACGTATATCTAAAAAACGTATTCCATTGTCAAGCTGCTTGCGGATATCGATACTTTGTGTCTTTACGTATCCACTTGCTATACCTGAGAACGTTCCTGTTGCTGAATTATGGGTCCCTGGAATAGATAATTCTGAAAGACGTACATTATCATTTAATTCACTCATCCAATACCGATTATATGTACGTGACGACCAATCTCCACCATTTATATGTGCATAAGACATTGGTGTTTTATATCCTAGTAAAAATAAACCGAAACAAATACACAATAGTACAGTAAATTTTTTCTTATTCATAAGTTCTCCATTCTTTTCTATTTTGTGCGCACACCTAATTATAGCTAGAAATATATTTTAACAATGAACACATTTTTCTCGTAAAAGAAAAAAAGACAAGATCTACAGTAACTAAAATAACTGCAAATCTTGCTTTATTCCTCTAAAGATATTGTTCTTTTATTTTTCCCGAATTTTTTCCAATAGTTGTATAGCTGTCTGCTGATTCATCTTTTCTGCTTCACGTAATTTTTGCGCAACTTGCTCGATTTCCTCACCAACTGCCCCAATTGAGATCGCTAATGAACGAGCTTGAAGCCCCATGTGTCCTTTTTGGATTCCTTCTGTAACTAATGCTCGCAAAGCAGCAAGATTTTGAGCTAACCCTACAGCAGCCATTACTTGTGCTAGTTCCTTGGCTGAATCAACATCTAGCATAGCTAAGGATACTTTAGCTTTTGGCAAGATATTAGAAGCTCCGCCTACTGTGGCCACAGCCAAAGGTACCGTTAACTTCCCAACTAGTTTATTTTCTTTAATCTGCCAGTCTGTTAATCCTTGGTATAATCCGTTTCTTGCCGCATAGGCATGGATCGAAGCACTTACCGCACGTGTATCATTTCCTGTAGCTGCTACTACAGCTTCTATACCATTCATGATTCCTTTATTATGCGTCGCTGCACGATAAGGATCCAGCTTCGCATACTCCCCTGCTTGTTGGATTTTTTTAGCGATTTGTTCACCAATTTCTTTGCTTCTCCCTAAGCGTTCAAAGGGAATTTCACAACAGGCAGAAGCCAACGATTCTGTAGCAAAATTACTTAAAATACTGAATAGAATCTCTTCCTCAGGGAACCATCCCCGTAATTTGTCTGCTACACTCTCAAGAATCGAGTTGATCATGTTGGCACCCATTGCATCTTTTACATCCACTAAAAAATCAATAGATAGGTAGGCATGGAAACTTCCCATAAATTCCCGTGTAGAGATATCTTGAACACCGCCCCCGCGTTTCACGATGGAAGGATAGCTTTCATTTGCACAAAGAATCAGTTCTTCTTTTCGATGATTCACTGCATCGATCACTGCTTGATACTCCGATTTTCCTGATAGAACGATTTGTCCACGCATCAACCGTTGAGGTGTTTCTGCACAGATATCTCCACAGATTTTTGCGCCATTGCTTGCAGCTGCAATAACAGATGGTTCTTCTGTAGCCATCGGGATCCATTTTTTCTTGCCATTGATTTGGAAATTTTGTGCAATGCCCATTGGGATCTCCACTTCGCTCACTTGGTTTTCAATCATGTGATCTGAGAGCTCTTCAGAAAGTGTTTGTTCCTCAAAAATCAGTGCATTTTCCTGTGTCAATACACCTTTTTCGACTAATTGACTGCGCCGTTCAGATGGCGTGAGCTGATAGAACTTTTTTTTTTGCAAATCCTCACGTGTTTGCTCCGTATTCGCTTCTAACAAGACTGCCAAGCCTAAACCTCCACCAATACATAATGAAGCAACACCGTATCTCTTCTGCTCACGAAGCAATCCGTAAGCTAACGTGGTCAAAATCCGTGCACCGCTTGCCCCAATTGGATGTCCTAATGCGATTGCTCCTCCATAGATATTGACCTTTTCTTCATCTAACTGTAGTTCTCGATTGACCACAATAGATGAAGCCGCAAATGCTTCATTGATTTCAAAAAGATCGATCATTGGTAAAGCTATTCCTGCTTTATCTGTCAATTTTTGAATGGCTGTGATTGGAGCGATTCCCATGATGCTTGGATCAATACCAACTTCCGCTACTTCTTTGATGGTTGCCAAATAAGGCAGATTATTATTCTCTGCGTATTCTTTGGATGCAAGGATCACCACTGAGGCACCGTCATTCAATGGAGAAGCATTACCTGCTGTTACTGTTCCTTCTTCCGAGAATACTGTACGTAATGTACCCAATTTTTCCAATGTACTATTTCCACGAACTGCTTCATCCTCAGATAACACGTCTTCAGCAGAAATCTTGACCGGAATGATCTCCTCAGAAAATACGCCAGCTTCAACAGCTTGAGCTGCTTTCAACTGGGATGCCAAGGCATAACGATCCTGCTCTTCTCTGCTCACAGAAAATTGAGTTGCCACATTCTCTGCGGTTAATCCCATATGTGTATTTGAAAATGCGTCAGTCAATCCGTCATTGACCATACTGGAAATTGGTTCGCCATATTCATTTGTTTCTGACTGATAGGGTTTCAGCATAGGTGCTTGTGACATACTCTCTGTTCCGCCGGCTACCACAAGCTCTGCTTCACCTAATTGGATCAGCTGGCGTGCTAAAATCACTGCTTTCATACCAGATCCACAAACTTCATTGATTGTCATTGCAGGGACATCCACTGGGATACCGCTGTTCAAAGCAATTTGTCTAGCAACATTTTGACCATTACCAGCCTGCAGGACATTTCCAAATATTACTTGATCTATTTTATCTTTTTTCAGTTTTGTTTTATCTAATAATTCTTTAGTCACAAGTGTGCCTAATTCAACTGCAGTAAATGAACTTAAACTTCCGCGATACTTTCCTATTGGCGTTCTTGCAGCATCTATCATTACGACTTCTTTCAAGTAAGCCACCTCCTACAAAAATATACCATTCTTTGCTATAAAAACAAATAGCTCTTGTTCCAGTTGTTTTTTTCTAAGATTAAATTTTAACAATCCTTAAATATTCGCTTTTTTATATTTCTTTTAATCTTTTTATGATACTTTAGTAAAGTAAGTTTTTTATCATGAGTAAAGAGGTGTTGAAATGAAAATAGGGATTGATCGTCTTTCCTTTTTTATTCCTAATTTATATTTAGATATGACAGATTTAGCAGAAAGCCGTGGAGATGACCCTGCAAAATATCATATCGGTATTGGTCAAGACCAAATGGCAGTCAATCGTGCGAATGAAGATATCATTACACTAGGGGCAAATGCTGCCAGCAAGATCGTGACAGAAAAAGACCGTGAGCGAATCGACATGGTCATCGTCGGAACAGAATCCGGAATTGACCATTCAAAAGCGAGTGCGGTAATTATCCACCATTTACTAAAAATCCAATCTTTTGCTCGTTCTTTTGAAGTAAAAGAAGCTTGCTACGGTGGCACCGCAGCTTTGCACATGGCAAAAGAATATGTCAAAAATCATCCAGAACGAAAAGTACTAGTCATAGCAAGTGATATTGCTCGTTACGGCTTGGCAAGCGGGGGTGAAGTGACGCAAGGTGTCGGTGCTGTTGCGATGATGATCACTCAAAATCCGCGTATTTTATCGATCGAAGACGACAGCGTATTTCTGACAGAAGATATCTATGATTTCTGGCGTCCAGATTACAGTGAATTTCCTGTTGTCGATGGACCTTTGTCTAATTCTACGTATATTGAATCGTTCCAAAAAGTTTGGAATCGACATAAAGAATTATCGGGTCGAGGACTCGAAGATTATCAAGCGATTGCTTTCCATATCCCATATACGAAGATGGGAAAAAAAGCATTGCAAAGCGTATTAGACCAAACAGATGAAGGAAATCAAGAACGGCTACTGGCTCGCTATGAAGAAAGCATTCGTTACAGCCGACGAATCGGTAATCTTTACACTGGTTCATTATACCTTGGACTAACTTCTCTACTGGAAAATTCGAAATCATTGCAGCCAGGAGACCGCATTGGTTTATTCAGCTACGGTTCTGGTGCAGTAAGTGAATTTTTTACAGGTTATCTGGAGGAAAACTATCAAGAATATCTCTTCGCACAATCTCATCAAGAGATGCTGGATTCTCGAAAACGAATCTCTGTTGACGAATATGAAATGATTTTCAGCGAATCGCTTCCTGAACATGGAGAAAGCGCAGAATATACATCAGACGTACCTTTCTCGATTACAAAAATTGAAAATGATATTCGTTATTACAAAATATAATAAACGCATAAAAAAGATCCCTTCACGAAATGTGGGGGAATTTTTTTTTGTCATTGGACCAGAGAAGCAATCGATAGGTCAACCTAGTCGTACTGATGATTTCTTGTTTTTCACTGAATAGTTTGCGAATATATCTAGTCACAACAGGATCTTTTGCGTAATCTTCATAGTACATCTTCATCCACTCTTCAGTAATTGATTCCTGTGCAAAATAAGTAAAATCGTTTTTCTTTACTTTGATTCCTTTATCAATTAAATATGATTCAAATTGATCCATGATAAATGGGGTTGTATTAGGATCTTCTTCTATCATTCCTAGTTGCTTTTCGATAGGATAAAAAATATCATCGATTGATTCCACTACTCTCATTATCACGCACCATTTGCTTGCCTTTTTCATCAGTTTTTCTAATTGATTGGGATGTGTCAAAGCTGGGTTCGCTGCTGTAAAAACCACTTCATATGTCTCACTGGATTGGATAAATTCTTCTAATGATCGTTTGATAAAGGAAACATTTGACAAGTCAATTTTCTCTGCTTCTTTTTTTGCATTTGCTAGCATTCCTGAAGAAAAATCGATCAAATCGTAGTGATTAACTTCTTTTGCTAAAGAAATAAATCTGCCAGATCCTCCGGCAACATCTGCTACTATTTCAGCAGGCAGGACTTTCTCCGACTTCAGATATTCTCTTACATCTTCTGCAATAGTTGTTTGTGATTCTTGCTGGATTTCATAATATTCTTCCGCAAAATCATCCCATTCTTTTTCATTCATTTGAATCCCTCTTACTTTTTGATTTTTGTTAGATGTTTTCACTTTTCAGAATAAATTGTTCTCCTCTTTCATCTATTATATCTCTTTTGATGAATAAAAAAATGTTTTACTTTCCGTCTATTATAAATAAAAAAGGACTGTGACAAACGTCGTGTCACAGTCCCTTATTCCGAATAAACGGTGTTCAATCAGCTGACCCTCGGCATTAGCTCAACAAACGGCAAAATATGAGGAACTATTTTTCCGTTTGTTTCTCTAATACTCAGATCAGAACGCTGATTTCACAACCTCTGATACACGGTGTTCCTGAAGTAACTTCTTCAGAAATAAGCCGAAATGCCACAAAAATTTGAGAAGCAATTTTCGTACATTCCTTCTTATTTCTTGAAGCTGACCACTTCTGTCACTACCTCCTTGATTCGTTTTATTTATTTCCTTGTACTCGTACAATGATCAATTTCGTGATTTCCATCAAGATGATTGTCACAAGAGCGATCCCCATACATGTAAAGACTTCTGTCAATCCAAATGCTGATGGGATAGAGAAGACTTCTTTCAGTCCTGGGATCATTGTTAAGCAGTAAAGCGCGCTACATACAACTACAGCTAGTAAGACACTTCTGTTAGAGAAGAACCCTGCTTGGATAGCTGTTTGTGTATTTGAACGTGCTGGGAATGTTTGCAGTGTCCGACACCAAATCAATGTTGAAAATGACATAGCTACACCGAATTCAGGTGAATGCTGCATGCCAAGCCATTGAGCGAAGATAACAGCAATCCCAATCAGTACACCACGATACGTTACAGAAATCAATGTTTTGTCCGTAAAGATTCCTGAATTTGGATCTCTTGGCGGACGGTTCATCGTAGCGGGTTCTGCTTTTTCTGTACCTAATGCAATCGCTGGCAGTGAGTCATTGACTAAATTGATGAACAGCAGTTGTAATGCTGTAAATGGATTGGACCAGTCAGCAACTAAGGCAAAGATGATCGCAATGATCGCACCTAAGTTTCCGGCAAATAGATAAGAAATAGCTTTCTTGATATTATCAAACACGTTACGTCCTACTTCTACTGCGCTGACAATAGAAGCAAAGTTATCATCCGTCAATACCATCGCTGCTGCATCTTTTGCCACATCTGTACCAGTTCCCATAGCAATCCCGATGTCTGCTTGTTTCAATGCTGGTGCATCATTTACGCCATCACCTGTCATAGCGGAGATATGACCTTTATTTTGCCAAGCACGAACGATACGGATTTTATTTTCAGGAGAAACACGTGCATAAACGGTCACTTTTTCTAAAACTTCGTTTAGTTGATCTTCTGTTAATTCATCTAATTCCGTTCCAGTCAGAGCTAAGTTTCCTTCTTCAAAAATCCCGATTTGTTTTGCGATAGCAACAGCTGTTGTTTTGTGGTCACCAGTGATCATGATCGTTTTGATTCCTGCACTTCTTGCTTCTGTCACCGCTTGAGTGACTTCAGCACGTGGAGGATCGATCATAGCAAGCAAACCAACCAGGATCAAATCATCTTCATCTTCAAATGATAAATCAAAATTATCAAGTGGACGGTAAGCAAAAGCTAGTACACGTAATGCGCGTGTTGAAAAAGCTTCATTTTGCTCTTGGAATTTTTTCATCAATTCATCCGTCATCGGAACAACTTCGCCATTCAGTAATACTTTTTTACTGCGTTGGAAGACGATATCTGGTCCACCTTTGACAAATAAGTAATTTTCGTTATCGATCGTGTGTCCAGTAGACATCAATTTTCGATCTGAGTCAAAAGGAAGTTCTGCTTGTCTTGGGTAGTTGTTTCGAATTTCCTGATAAGGCTGGTTTAGTTTTTCACTAAAATCGATAAACGCTACTTCCGTGGGATCGCCCAATTTAGTACCGTCTTCACTGATCGATGCATCATTCGCTAAGACACTGATTTCAATCAAACGGCGTTCGTCAGCTGTCCACTTTGAAGGATCGTTTGTGAAATCTCCAGTATCGCCATTCCCTAAAAAGTAGTCAACAACTGTCATTTTGTTTTGTGTCAATGTACCAGTTTTATCTGTACAGATGATACTTGTCGAGCCAAGTGTCTCAACTGCTGGAAGTTTTCGGATAATGGCATGACGTTTCGCCATTTTATTCGTTCCCAAAGATAACACGATTGTTACGATAGACTGTAATGCTTCTGGAATAGCAGCTACGGCTACGGCTACGGCAAACATCACTGCACTCACGATATCTGCAGTCATATCTTCTGTACCTTCTCCAAGATAAATACGGAACAATTGGATACCTAAAATCAATAGAGATAATGCCAAAATAGCCAGACTTAGTTTTTTACTGAATTTATCCAGACCTCGTTGTAACGGAGTGACTTGCTCAGTTGTTGATTCCAAAAGACCAGCAACTTGTCCGATCTCCGTATTGTTCCCAGTTGAAGTCACTAAGAATTTACCGCGTCCGTAAGTTACGATTGTTCCACTGAATACCATATTCGTACGATCACCGATTGGAACAGTACTTGTGATATCCATTACTTCTTTTTCTGCGGAAGTCGACTCTCCTGTCAGCATGCCTTCATCTACTTTTAATGAACCTGCATCCAGTAATCGTCCATCAGCAGGTACATAATCGCCTGCGTCTAACAACACGATATCCCCTACGACAAGTTCGTTTGCCGGAATCGTTTTTTCTTTACCGTCACGAATCACTCGAGCATCAGGTGCTGAAAGATTTTTCAATGCCTCTAAAGAACTTTCTGCTTTTTTTGTTTGGACAACACTGATGATAGAATTCAACATCAACACTGCAAAAATAACTAAGAATTCGATGTAATCTCCCATGACCATCTGAATAAGTGCGACAATCAGCAATACGATAACCATTGCATCTTTGAAGGTTTCTAAGAACAATTTCCAAGTTGGCTTCTTCGGCTTTTCTTTTAGCTGGTTCAAGCCATCTCTTTCTAATTTTTCCTTCGCTTGCGTGGTGCTCAATCCATCGGTTGAGCTCTGCGTTTGCTGCATCAACGAATCGATCGTTTCTTTATAGACCGCTTGTTGTGCTTGTTCCTTGTTTTCCAAATTTCATCCCCCATTTTTTGATCTCGGTCCTAGTCCTGTCTGAAAAAAAAGAGACCTAAGACAAATGCGCATTTGTCTTAGGTCTCACCATTTCATACAATACCAGAAAACCATTTGGTTAACTTACTGTTGATATTATCGCAACAAAATGTTGCCGGTTACTCCCCTAAGGAGATATTCAACTGTACTAATATCCTACCTTATTAAACTACAAAAAGCAACTACTTTAGCCCGATTTACCTACATTTTCATGAAAAGAGTGAAAAGTATATTCACCTTGGTAGGCTTCTTTCTTCTATCATGCTATACTAATGTTATTGTATGTAAGGAGGAACATTTTTGTGGTATCTAGTATTATATCCGCCCTTTATCTATTGAATGCACTTATTGCTTTAGTGGCGATCTTGATTAAACCCCGAGATGTAGCAGCTATTTGGGCATGGCTCTTAGTATTGTTTGCCCTTCCTGGGGTGGGTTTTGTATTATATTTATTTTTCGGACGTGGATTAACGGATAAGAAAAAATTCTATCTCCGACAAAGTGACTTGAAAGAATTAGAAAACTTTCAGTCTTTTAGAGGAGATACCATTGAACATTACGATCCTGACATGGGCGACAAAGACAAACAACAATTTGTCGACTTCTTCTCTTCATTAAATCGTATGCCGCTGACAAGAATGAATTCTGTCACTCTTCTCACAGACGGACAAAAGAAATTAGATTCACTGCTTCAAGATCTAAAAAAAGCCAAACATTCGATCCATATCGAATATTACGCATTTGTGACAGATAATATCGGTCAGCAAGTCTTACGCGTTTTAGAAGAAAAAGCCGCAGAAGGCGTAGAAGTTCGTATATTATATGATGCATTTGGCTCCCATGGCACAAAAGCAAAAGATTTCAATCGTCTAATCAAAAATGGTGGACATGTCCATACATTTGTTACCTCGCAAAAAGCATTGCTTCGTTTCCGATTGAATTACCATGATCACCGAAAAATCGTTGTGATCGATGGAAAGATCAGTTACACCGGTGGTTTCAATATTGCCAATCAATATGTAAATACGACAAAAAAATTCGGTTATTGGCGTGATACGCATATACGAATTTTCGGTGCCGCTTCTTCTTTGCTTCAACTTCGTTTTTTAACAGACTGGAACGTTTCAGTGCCTGAAGAAAAAAAGGTCGGCTATCATTTGAATTATTTCTTTAAAAAAGCCGATCGAGATGAATCCAAACTTGCTGATACGTCCATCCAGCTTGTCTCAAGCGGACCAAATAACGAACGAGAACAAATCAAGCTTTCGTTTATCAAATTGATTACTTCTGCTAAAAAACGTGTTTGGATACAGACACCTTACCTCGTTCCTGATGAAAGTGTCATTGCTGCTTTGAAAATCGCAACTGCTTCTGGTGTCGATGTGAAAATCATGATCCCCAATAAACCGGATCATCCTTTTATTTATCGAGCAACACAATATTATGCTCGTCAGCTCATCAAGGAAAATGTACAGATCCTTGTCTATGAGAATGGCTTCCTCCATGCAAAAACATTAATAATGGATGATGAAATCTGCATGGTAGGTTCAGCAAATCAAGATATTCGTAGCTACCGATTGAATTTTGAAACAAGTGCTGTCATTTACGATCCTGAGTTTTTAGAAGAGCTTGCTACTCAGTTCAAAGAAGATGAGACACATTGTTCACCAATGACAACTGAAACAGTGAAGGAAATGTCTAACTGGCTGTTATTCAAACAACAAATTTCTCGATTGTTTTCTCCAATCTTATAATTTTTCCATTCAAGTAGAGAAAAATATACTAAGGTTAAAGGGACTGTGACAAAAATCTTGTCACAGTCCCTTCTTCCGAATAAACGGTGGTCTCCTGCCAACTCCTCGATCACAAGTCACAATATTCATCAAACATGAGAAGCTGTTTTTTGAACTTGTTCCTTATGACTCGGAGCTGGACGGCAGGCTCACGACCTCTTGGTAAACGGTGTTCAAAAGCCAGTTTCTCGGTATTAAGCCAAATTTATGCGAAAATGTAGAAAGCCATTTTCACAAAATTTTTCTTAATACTCGAAACTAAGCGACTTTTTCACAACCTCTTTCTTTTACTCTAATTCACCGGCTGCCCAATGATTGATTGGTCCATATTTATGCCCTACGTTTATTTCTTCACGAATCGCACGGTTTACATAGTCTTTTGCCAATCGGATTGCTTGTTCTACTGTTTTTCCTTTAGCTAATTCGGCTGCAATACATGCAGATAACGAATCGCCAGTTCCATTGATCCGGTCAGTAGGATAAAATGGCGCATTCAGCCAAAATGATTTTCCTGATTCAAGCAATACGTAGTCGTTGACTGTTTCTTGCTGCGCATCTTTTGCATGATGTCCTTTGATCATGACGTTTTTCGCACCCATATCTTGCAGTTCTTTTGCTGCTTGCACAAAATCTTCTTCAGTTGCTAATGTCCGTCCAGTCAGCTTTTCTGCTTCGTAAAAATTAGGTGTCAGTACTTCTGCCAAAGGGACAAGTTTTTCTTTCAAGCTTTGTAAAGCAGATTCTTCTAGTAAAAGATTTCCATGTTTCGTTACGATCACGGGATCCACGACTAATGGACCAAAATCATATTTTTGATAATTTTTTACAACTGTCTCAATCAAATTTGAATCTGCTAGCATACCTGTTTTAGCTGCACGTATTTGAAAGTCCTCTGCAATCAGTTCAAATTCTTTATCGATAAAATCGGTTGGCAAGGTCACACTTGCTCCGATTCCGTAAGAATTTCCTGCAACACATGCGGTCATGACAGAAACACCGTAAACACTTCTTGTAAAGAATGTATGCATATCTGCTTGCATCCCTGCGCTTCCATCGCTATCTGATCCTGCGATCGTCATTGCTTGTACATACTGTTCTTCCATCAAATCAATCCCTCCATTTTTATAAAAAAATTTTTTCATGATGCTGTTACTGTTTCTATCATATGTTTTTCAAAGTATCCCTCAGTAAATATACCACTACCTTTTCTTGGTAATCAAATTTATTTGAAAAAACATTTGTAATAAATCAGAAAATAGTTGTCATTTATTTGGACTAGTTATTCTAATAACAAATACCCGCTATTCGATTTATATATATTTCAGTATCCTTCTTGTTTTCATATAACCAATGGCGCTATGATTTCCATATGATAAAAAATAAAGTCAGGTGAAAAAATGAAACTTGAGGATAAAAAAGTCATTTTGAAGAAAATCAAACGTCTCCCAGACCAAATAGAAAACTATACGATCTGTTCTTTCAAAAAAGACAGGAGTATAAAAGCTTATACGCAAAACACAGAAAAAGGAATAATCTATTTCCTACATGAAGAAGGTTACGATACCCAAACCTTTATGTTTACTGAAAAAAAAGAATTTCATAAACAGATGAAAAAACTGATTGAAAAAGAATTTCCAAGAAGTCATAAACTCTATGTGAATCAGCAATTTTAACTTTTAACTATACGCTCTTAACTAAATAGGTTCTGTAATAAAATAAAACTTTATAACAACTATAACAAAACAGAATGCAAAACAACAGTTCTATAAGTTATAATCATAGTTGTTAGATGATTCATCTAGTAAAAACACCAGATTTCAAATTTCACACAATTGAAACTAGATCAATCATCAACCTTCTTCAAATTGTTAGAACCCTTTCCCGAGGAGCTGCAGCATAAGCAAGAAAAACAAACAGGAAGCCAAATGGCTGAGACATTCCTTCTATTAGTCTAGTTGTTTCTCGTCGCAAATTTAAGACTTTAGAAAGTTATTTCTATTGATGTTTGGGTTGTTTCACGCTTGTGCTCAGCTCCTTACCTATTATTTATCTCAACAGATCGAACAAATTAATGGAAAATTTAAGGAGTTTTGTTATGCTTACGATCTATTCTTCTCGTACACATAGTTACCATCTGATGGCAAATTGGCTGAAAGACCATCAAATGCCTTACAGAGAACGAATTTTCACGCCTAAACAGCCTTTAACCAGAAAAGAAATCTTTTATTTATTATCATTAACAGAAAACGGATTTGACGATCTATTAGCTAAACGCTCGATTGATTATAAAAATTTAAAAGATCAAATCGACCAATGTACGACCTCAGAACTTGTCGATTTAATCGTCTCACATTTTACTTTGTTGCAACGTCCTATCATTACTGACGGAAAAAAATTATTAGTCGGGTTCAATGAAGATAGTATGCGTCTTTTTATCCCTGTTCAATGGCGCAGAAGCCAGCTCAAATCTGTCTATAACGATTTCACGTGGGTAAGCGATTTAGACAATTCTATGGAGTTAGATGATGAATTTTTAAATTATTCTATATAAAAATGACTGTGACAAAAAAGTGTCACAGTCATTTTTTCGAATAACTAGTGTTCCAGAAGTAGCTTCTACGAAAAATAAGCCAAAATTTCTTGAAGCTAATTCTTGTAGCTAACTACTTCTGTCACAACCTCTGACTCACGGTGTTCAAATTTGCGCACACTTACCACGAATAAGTGCTTTGAGTGAACTGACGATAAGAATGACGGACAAGACTGCCATAAATAATCAAAAAGACACCCGTTCCTACGGTAACAAAAAATCCAGAGGCACCGATACTACCATCCATATACCACAAAATCGAAGCAAAAAGTGGGAAAAGTGAAAAAATACATAATCCGATTCCTGCAATCAACGAGAAGCCAAAACTTCGCTGATACGCTTCTTCTTTTTCTTTTGCTTCTGCTAATACTTTTTCAGGTATTTTTCTATTATACAAAAAGTGATTTAAGCGGGTGATTTTCATACCAGAAGCGATGAAAAAACCGACAGCTAATGCTATACCGAAAATCAGACAAGAAACACCCATGAATGCATAGCCTGTTGAACAAAAGAACAGAAATCCTGCAAAGGATAAACAAGTGAATAGGACACCTGACGCTACTTGAAGACCTGCTGCTCTGTATTCTTTCCAGTAGTTTTCCGCTTCACTTAAATAAATCAAAGCTGAATTTGATTCTGTCTCGGGACTTGGATTTTCTTTTTTGACATCTAATTCTTCTAATAATTCATCGATTGAACCAAATGTCGAGATGACTGTACCAATGGCCTCTTGTTCATTTTTCCCTTCTCCCATTAATTCATGATAATGATCTTCCATATTTGCCAACAGATCAGCTTTCAGCTTTTCTATCTCGGTACTTCGGGGTACTCCGATAAAAAGACTTTCTAAATAGTTACGGATTGTATCCATTTACTTTCCCTCCAAAAATTGATCGACCACGTCTTTCGTCGTCAGCCACTCTTGCTTTTTTTCTTCTAAAAGATTACGTCCTATTTCAGTGATTTTATAATAGGTCCGTTTTTTTCCATGGGTCACTTCACCAGGGTACGAAACAATCAATTGATTCTTTTCTAAACGGGCAAAAACGGAGTAAAGTGTCGTCTCTTTGATTACATAGGAATCATTTGTCCTCTCACGGATCGTTTTAGAAATTTCGTATCCATAAGAATCGTTTTTGTTAAGGATCGATAAAATAATCGCATCATTGTATCCGCGTATTCCATCACTTGAAATCATGTTCTTTCCTCCATATTACTCCATCTGTCGTTGTAATCAGCATAGCATGATTACTTCATCAGGTAAAGTAATTTTTTGCAAAAAATAAAAAGGAACAGAAAGCAAAAGAAGCGTTATGCTTTTTTGCTTTCTGTTCCCTTAATTTATTTTACAACCATGACGTTACATGATGCGTGGTTGACTACATAGGAAGTAGTGGAGCCTACTAGTGCACGTTCTACCGCATTCAGACCTGTCGCCCCCATGACAATCAGATCGATTGGTTCTTTCGATTCATGGAAATTAGCGATCAGTGTCTTTGGATAACCGTAAAGAACATATGTCTCGATATCTGTCAGGCCTTTTTCGATTGCCAAGTTTCGATGTTCTTTCATCTGATTTTCCGCAACCTCATCCAATTCTTCCTGCAGGCTTGTTGTAACAAATGCAAAATCACCAAAGTAATTGCCTGTTACTTCATTGACATACAGGATGTGCAACGTTGCTTGATTTCGTTTGGCAATCGTGATTGCCTCAAGAAATGCTTTTTCTGCCTTTTCAGAACCATCAATTGCTACTAAAATATTGCGATAAGTGTCTACCATTGTAAACGCCTCCTTCACTGTTAGTGTAGCACGATTACAGTGTTAGGACAAACATTTTGTGAACGTTTTATCAAAAAATATCAGGCATCAAATCCGTTTTTTTCAGAGACCTTTTTAAACCAGCGACCTGATTTTTTAATCGTGCGTTTGCCGTCTTGTTCCAAGTCAACAGCGATAAAGCCATAGCGATTTTTGTAAGCATTTGTCCATGACCAGTTGTCCATACATGTCCACATGTGGTAACCCACACAATTCGTTCCTTCTTGGATTGCTTGATGGACATATTTCAAATGATCCGTCACAAATTCGATCCGATAATCATCTTCAATCATGCCTTCGCTGTTAACAAAACGTTCTTCTCCTTCGACTCCCATCCCATTTTCAGAAATATAGCATTTGATATTACCATAGTTTTCTCTTGTATTCGTTAAAATATCATAGATGCCTTTTTCGTAAATTTCCCATCCACGATATGGATTCATTTTTTTATTGGGCATGTCGTAATTATCAAAATAATCATCTGGCATGGGGCTTTGTTCGTGATTGATCGGTGTTTCTTTTGCTTTGATCCGACGAGGCTGATAATAATTGATTCCTAACAGGTCAATTGTGTTTTCTCTGATGAGTTCTAAGTCTCCTTCATGAATGTCAGGTATTATCCCCAATGTTTTGACAATCTCGATCAACTCTTGTGGAAACTCGCCTTTCACTGCAGGGTCAAGGAATGATCGGTTGAAGAATGCGTCAGCGATCTTCGCCGCTTTTACATCTTCTGGGTTCGTTTCATCTCTCGGATAACTTGGTGTCAGATTCAAGATGATTCCGATCTCACCATCATGACAACCTTCATGGTAGGCTTTGATTGCCTTTGCACTTGCTAAATTCTCATGATAGCCTACTTGGACCGCTTCTTTCATATTGATATGATTTGGATAGTGGAATTGATACAAGTAGCCTCCTTCTACAGGCACGATTGGCTCGTTATGAGTAAACCATTTTTTGACTAGGTCTCCAAACAATTCAAAACACGCGGCTGCATAAGAAACATAAGCGTCAACCGTTTCTCTTGATAACCATCCGCCTTTTTCTTGCAAGGACAGTGGCATATCAAAATGGTAAAGATTTACAAAAGGCTCGATACCATTGTTCAGCAATTCAGTAAAATAATCTCGATAAAAAGAAACAGCTTTTTGATTGATTTCACCTGTCCCTTCTGGAATCAAACGACTCCATTGGATAGATGTACGAAATGTGTTATGGCCAGTTTCTTTCATTAACTGAACATCTTCTTTGTATTTTGTGTAAACTTGCGAAGTTTTTTCAGGTCCTACTTGATTAAAGAATTTTTCAGGCTCTAATGTATACCAATGATCCCAAATATTTTCTCCTTTCCCGTCATTACTTACTCTTCCTTCTGTTTGCGGTCCGCTAGCAGCAGAACCCCACCAAAAATTTTCTGGAAATGTGTAGGTTTTCATTTTGTACTTCCTCTCTTTTCTTCTTGATATCGTAATCATAACGAACCTAAAAAAATAAATCAATACTTTTTATAAAAATGACTAGACATTTAAAATATTCGGCGTTATACTTTGTATGTAATCGATTGCAAATAAATTTGAGGTGAATAAAAATGAACGGTTTTATGGACAAGCTTTCTGAGAAAATCATGCCCTTAGCTAATTTATTAGGGCAAAATCGTTACCTTACAGTTTTACGGGATGCGTTTATGCTTTCCTTCCCTTTAACAATGTTCGGTTCGATTGTTGTCGTTATCAATAACTTGCCTTTTTTCAGTGACGCAACAAAGGGAACTTTATCGAACTTATTCGGTAATGGGCAAAATGCAACAATGAGCATCATGTCGGTTTTTGTTACTTTTGGTATCGGCTATTATTTATCAAAATCTTATGACGTTGAAGGTATTTTCGGTGGTGCCGTGTCTTTTGCCAGCTTCTTGATTCTTACGCCTTTTGCAATGAAAACCGTTGGTGGTGAAGATGTAACTGGTGTTCTTTCACTTGATCGTCTTGGCGCAAAAGGAATGTTCATTGGAATGATCGCTGCTTTCTTGGCTGGAGAAATCTACTGCAGAATCACGAAACGCGGTTGGCAGATCAAAATGCCTGATGGAGTTCCACCTGCAGTAACAAAATCATTTGCCGCTTTGATCCCTGCTGTAGTCACACTAACTGTTTTCTTAGTAATCAACGCTGTGATGACTGGTATTTTCAATGCTAACTTACATGATGTCGTTTATGAAGTGATCCAAAAACCATTAACTGGTTTGGGAAGTAGTTTACCTGCAACATTGATTGCTTTGTTCTTTGTCCAATTCTTATGGTTCTTCGGACTTCACGGGCAAATCATCGTCAACTCTGTAATGGACCCGATTTGGAATACACTGATGCTTGATAACTTAGAAGCTTATCAACATGGAAAAGAATTACCGCACATCATCACAAAACCATTCATGGAAACCTTCACTGTTGGTATTGGTGGCTCTGGAATGACTTTAGCTGTCGTTTTATTGATGGCCTTTGTTCTTAAAAAGAAACAGTATCGTGATGTTGGTCGATTAGCTTTAGCACCTGGTATTTTCAATGTAAATGAACCAGCGATTTTTGGTCTACCAATCGTATTGAATGCAACAATCCTTATTCCTTGGGTCGTAGCGCCTCTAATCGTAACGACGTTCAATTATTTGGTAATGGCTGCTGGACTTGTCCCTGCACCAACTGGCGTCTCTGTTCCATGGACTGTGCCAATCATTGCAAGCGGTGTCTTAGCAACAAATTCATGGCTTGGTGGTATGCTGCAAGTCATCGACTTTATCATCGTTGCCTTTATCTGGTACCCGTTCTTGAAAGTATTAGATAAACAACCAGATTTAGATATTGCTTAATGGATCATTAAGGGGATGTGACAAGAAACTTGTCATATCCTCTTTTTTCGAATAAACAATGTTCCAGATGCTACTTCGAGTTGTCGGAAGCATAATCTTTCGTTATACTCTAGAAGAGGTGAATAACGTGCCAAAATACGAAGAAATCGCAAATATTTTAAGGGAACGAATCCGTTCAAAAGAGTATCCTCCCGATAGTTTTTTGCCTAATCAAGTGGACTTGGTAAAAGAATTTGGTGCGAGCCGGATGACAATCAAAAAAGCCATCAATATCTTAGCGATGGAAGGACTTGTCTATTCGCAGCGAGGATCAGGAACGAAAATTTTGAATCATCCATTCATGCAAAAAGACACATCGCCCGCTAACGAGTATGAAGGTTTGAGCCTCCAAATGAAACGCAGAAATCGTTCTTTGAAGAGTCAAATCATTCATTTTGATGTTGAATTCCCTAATCAATATATCCAAGAACGATTGATGATCGATGCCGAGCAACCTGTCTACAATATTCACCGGTTAAGGATCTTAGATGGCGAGCCGTATGTTTTAGAGCATACCTTTATGCCAGTTCATCTTGTGCCGGGTTTAAAAAAAGAACATTTGTTAGCCTCTATCTATGATCATCTTCATCAAGAATTGAATGTCCATTTTGCAGGGGCTTATCGTGCTATTTCTGCAGATAAAAGTGATGAATATGATCAGCAATATTTGAACTGTGCAGAAAACGATCCTGTACTGGAAGTTCAGCAAGTCGTCTATCTCAAAGATGGCCAGCCGATTGAATATTCTTCCAGCCGAAACCGATTTGATGTTCGGAACTATTCTGTGCTGGATGTGCGTTCAACTTAACCAAAGAGGTTGTGAAAAAGTCGCTTAGTTTCGAGTAGTAAGAAAAATTTTGTGAAAATGGCTTTCCTCATTTTTGCATAAATTTGACTTACTACCGAGAAACTGGCTTTTGAACACCGTGAATCAGAGGTTGTGAAAAAGCCGCTTAGTTTTGAGTCGATTGATTGTCACAGATACAATCTTTTGAATAACATTTACCAAGTACTTTCAGAAGCTCGTTTCCATCTAATCATAAAAAGACTTATGACCACCCGTAATGATTCTAAAGTTAGTTTTTTAAAGCTAGTTTTTTTGAAATCGATACAGCTAGTCGTAAGTTTTTTTATTTTATTGATCCGTTCCTCCTCTTTTCATTCTTGATTCCTTCCTGATACTTTAGAAGACAAATTAATTGCAAAATAAAGATGCACCCTCTATACTATGTCTAAATCAATCACTTACTTTTTGTAAGTTAACAGGAGGAAATTTATCATGGATACACAAATCAGAGGAATTCACCACGTTACAGCAATGACATCTAGCGCAACAAAAATCTACCGCTTTTTTACAGATATTTTAGGAATGCGCTTAATCAAAAAAACCGTTAACCAAGATGACATCGAAACTTACCATCTTTACTTTACAGATGATACTGGTGCACCAGGAACAGATATGACTTTCTTTGATTTCCCAAATCAGCCAAAAGGAAAAAAAGGAACAGATACGATCTCTCGTGCTTCTTTCCGTGTGCCAAGTGACGCTGCATTAGACTTTTGGTTGGAACGATTTGAAAAATATGATGTCGCTCATTCAGCAATCAATGAACGTTTCGGCAAAAAATATATCGAGTTTGAAGATTTTGATAATCAATATTATCAATTGATCTCTGACGAAAACAATCAAGGTGTAGCAGCTGGCGTTCCTTGGAAAAACAGCAATGTACCGACAGAATTTGCAATCACAGGACTTGGACCTGTCTTTGTCCGTGTCAGTCAATTAGAGCATATCCGCTTGATTCTTGAAAAAATCTTAGGATTCAAAGAAACAGACCATTCAGGAGATTTCTACTTATTTGAAATCGGTGAAGGCGGAAATGGTGCAAGCATCATTATTGAACATCGGACAGACTTGCCAAAAGCAATCGAAGGATTTGGAAATATCCATCACTTAGCATTGCGTGTAGCAGACAAAGAAGCATTGGAATACTGGATTCAAGTAATCAATAAGATTGAATTGCCAAATTCTGGTTTCGTCAATCGTTTCTATTTCCAATCTGAGTACTTCCTAGCCGCTCATCACGTACTGTTTGAACTAGCAACTGACGGTCCTGGATTCCTTGAAGATGAACCAGCAGAATCCGCTGGAGAAAAACTATCTCTTCCTCCATTCTTAGAAGAACGTCGTGAAGCCATTGAAGCCTATGTCCGTCCTTTCGATACAAGTGACGCAAATAAAAAACGTGAATAATCTCTTCATGCCACTTCATTTGCATCTATAGAAACAGAAAAGAGGGAACAAAATGTCCTACATTTTTGAAAAAGGAACAAGTGGCAAGCATTTGATCTTACTTCATGGCACAGGTGGCGATGAACATTCTTTACTGGATATCGCTCACTTTCTTGCACCAAACAGTACGTTGCTTTCTTTTCGTGGCACGGTCCAAGAAGATGGGATGAATCGTTTTTTCAAGCGTAATGGATTGAATCAATTCGACCTGGACAGTTTGGAAAAAGAAACAGATAAGCTCCATGAAAAAATCAAAGATATCAGCGAAACAGAACAGATACCGTTAAGCGATTGGCTGCTTGTCGGCTATTCAAATGGCGCAAACATCGCTGCTCATTTATTATTGGAACGTGAGACCATGCTAAATAAAGGGTTGTTTTTCCATCCAATGTCTCTAGGTGTCCATCAAAGCCGTTCCACATTAGAGGATAAAACCGTCTGGCTTTCTTATGGTGATAACGATCCAATCGTTTCCTCTGCTTCCTTTAAAGAATTGGCCGATCAATTCGAAACACGCCAAGCAAATGTGACGATTCAGCTAACTGTAACAGGTCATCAGTTGACGATGGACGAAATCGAGCAAGCGAGGGAATGGACAGAGCATCTTCTAACTAAATAAAAGAAAAGAACTACGACTTATATGACACAACCTGAAGCAGACATCAATCTGGATCATAGTGTGTGAAAGTCGTAGTTTTTTTGCCAGATAGGTTAGTCTCCGCTAGCTGTAATAACAGATTTATTATAAATAGCCGTTTTATGTTTCAAATCTTCCAATCTGCCGATTTTCTCACCTTTCGAATAAAACCCATCAGTAATCCCTAGTGCTTGGAAAATCGTCTGTTTATAAGCGATTTCTGCATTCCATTCGACTGTATCAAGGATTTGCAGTGCTTTATGGATAGCTTCGATTCCTGATTCTCCACCTGTGTTGATCAATACGCCATGTGAATTGAGTAATAACATATGGGGCAACTCTAAATCATGTGTTTTTACATAATCGCTTGTCAATTCAGCAAGTTCTTCAGAGCAATTAGGCTCAAAGTCCATGACAGGAATCTCTTTTACTTTAGCTGTGGCTTCTGTCAAATTAGGCATAGGCAACCCAGTAGTCGCCCAGAACATTGCATTAGGCGCATGTGCATGCAAGACAGCTTTGATTGCTGGATTAGTCTCGTACATCGCTTCATGCATATTGATTTCACGAGTTAAATGACCGACTCCATCAACGATTCTACGCGTTCTTGGTTCTACTACTAGAACTTGTGCAGGAGAAATCTCTCCAAGATAGGCTTCTGACATCATGGTCGGTGTCATGATAATGTAGTCTTTTCCTTGATCATCAGTGGTTTTAAAGGAAAAATTCCCTCCTGCGACATTTGTATTTTTCCTTTCGAAAATCACTCTTACGATACGTGCCATGTCCTGTCGTTCTCTCTCAAATAACATACGTCCATCTGACATAATGATCCCTCCATTATCTTTTTATAAAACTTTTTTCTCTCAATATTTCTTTGGTAGCTTCTTTTATTTTCATTGATTCTTCTATTTTCTGTTTTCTTTTTTCATCGTACTCTCTGAATAAAACGTGATTTCCATATTTATAGATCACTAGTGCGAAAAAAATAACCAATAGATTGATGATGATATTCTGAGTAAAGAGTCCATATAGAAATAGCAGAAGTGTACCACAAAGAACGACTGTCCATTTTATTTTTTCTATCTCTTCTCTTTTCATTGCTTTCCCACCATTTCGATGCTATTTTTGCAGTTCAGCATAACGTTCGCTCGGGACTTTCGCTTTTATCATATATTTATAAAGTAGAACAAACAATCCTAGAAAAATTACGCATCCTACAATAGCGAGAATATTTCTATTAAATGCCTCCGCAAATAAAACCCTGAACTCCGGCCCTTCTATTGATGACCATGTGATCAACTGTCCTTTCTTGATTCCCTCAACTGCTCCGCTTTTTTCTGCTAAATCACTGAGTATTGGCGCAAGATAAGTGGCACCGTACAAATAAATAGGCATCGTGAGGATTCCCAGGATCAGCATACGAGCCAAGTTTCCTCCTGTTAGAAGCAATCCGCCGACCGCAATCGAATAGTTGATGATCCCTGCTAATGGTAATACTTGGTTTCCTGGCAAAATAATAGCATAACCGATAAACACAGGAACAAGTAAAATAGCAGTAACCCAAATCTCTGAACGACCAGCTAATATCGGCCAGTCCAATCCAATATATACTTCACGATCCTTAAATCGCTTTTTCATAAATTCTGACATCGCGTCTGCTAAAGGAGACAAAGATTGCATGAACATTTTAGAGATCATCGGGAACAGACTTAATGCAGTCGCAGTCTGTACTGCCAGATTAAGAGAACCTGAGACACCGTACGCAGCAGCAAAGCCAAGTCCCAAGCCAATAATGAATCCCATTACAGAGTTTTCAGAGAAGATCCCAATTTTCTTCTTCAATGCATTCGTATCCGCTCGTTTATTCAATGCAGGTATTTTATCCATGATCATATTGAAAGGGAGCAACAAGACAGCGGCAGATGTCATAAAATGAGTCACTGTTACTAATGGAATCCCTGTGAGATCCTGTATATGCTTCTGAAACATATCACCAAGCTTTAATTCCAATATAACTTGAACCATTGCTGTAAGAAAGCCTGCAGCCAAACTACCAGAAACATAATAAACTAAATAAGCAGTTAAAGCTTTCCCCCAAACATTCCACATATCAACATTTAACGTCTTCGTCCAATTAAAAAGTAAGAGTACAAAATTGACCCCAATCGTTACTGCAAAGAATATAAAAGCGTAACTCCACGACCATGTGATGCTTGCTGCACCCGTCCACCCTAGATCGAGCGCCGGCAAACTGATTCCCGTATTTTTAGCCAATGCTTCTGATGCTGGACTTACTGCGTTAGACATATAGCCAATGACCATAGACATCCCGCTAAAAGCGATCCCTAAAGTCAATGCAGACATGAATGCTTTTTTAAATTTCATCCCTGCCAATAATCCAAGTATCAAAATAATCAAAGGAACAAAAATAGCTGATCCTAAATTCAAAACATAATTGATCACGGTTTGGAAGACTTCCATAAATAAACCTTCTTTCTTTTGAAATATAGTAGAAAAACTACGAGACAATTTTTTATCCAACAATCCTCCTTTACTGTATTAACTCTTTGATACTGTCATAAATAGGTTCTACGCCCATTCCAGTTAAAAATGGAATTCCTGGAAATACTTCAATACCTAAATCTTTTGCTTGTTCAAGTACTTCATCATCAGGCTGTGCGACATACACATAGATTCCAGCAGTAGGAAGCTCATTTTGGATTGATTTGTAATCAACTGCTTCTACAGGAAATGTAAGGCCATCATCTTCTAACATACTTTGGATCTTACTCGCGATTGTCTGACTCGTTGCTACGCCACTTCCACATGCGACAATTAACCGGTTCTTCATTTTTCTTCCTCCTAAATATAATTTGTAATAAGTTCGTATATTTTTTGCGGTGTTTCTTGTTTCTTATAATTTTCTACGAATGTTTCATCCATGAATAAATTCATAAACGCTTGAAGTAATCCTACTTGTTCTTTTGGTTCTTTGATTCCTAAAAAAAATAGATTTTCTACAGTCATTTCCTGATTATCCCCCATTTGATAAAAATAAATTGGGTTCTTCAGCTGCATAACAAAAACGAATGGCTTTTCGACATATTCACATTCCGAATGTGGCAGTGCAATATTTAAATACTTAGTAATCAATCCTGTAGGAAATTTTCTTTCTCTTGCAATTAGCCCATTCAAATAATTCTCATTGACGTACCCCATTTTTTCTAATCGTTGGGCAGCTATTAAAAAAGCTTCTTCTTTATTTTTTACGTCTACCGCTAATTGAATCAGACTAGGAACAAACATCTCTTTATATTCCATTTCTCCACCCTCTTTTTGATTAAGTTTGTTAATTTCGTGTTCTACTAAGTTCATCTTTGTTTACAAGAATCGTTTATCTATATAATTAAGAAGAACAAAGTCGAACAAAACTTGACTTTTATGTTAAAGGAGTAATTTATATGTTGAAAAAAGAAAGACAAGAACGAATCATTACGTTATTAGAGAAAGATTTTTATTTAACTAATTCAGAAATCGCTAACAAATTAGGCGTATCAGAAATGACTATACGCCGAGATGTCACTGAATTAGCAAAAAAAAATAAAGTAAAAAAGCTGTATGGCGGCGTTGAACGAAAGGAACCTTATAATCGAGAACTATCGACTCAAGAAAAGATTGATACGAATGTAGCCGAAAAAAAATATATTGGTCAAGTCATGAACAGTATAATTCCGGATAATTCTACTATTTATGTAGGCGCCGGTACAACAATCCTGTATGCACTCCCTTTCATTCAAAAGAAAAATCTATTTGTAATTACAAATAGTTTGATTGCTTTCAACTATTTGAAGAATCATACTAGTTATCGGATTTTACTTACTGGTGGCGAATTTTCTCCTATTACAGAAGAGTTCATTGGGGAAGTTGCAGAAAGATCTTTTGAAAGTTTGAATGTCGATATCTCTTTCGCTGCAACAAATGGAATATTTGAAAACAATGTCACAACTGCTCAATTTATTGAGGGAAATATTCAAAATGCAGCGCTCAATGCAGCCAAAATCAAATGTATTGTTGCAGATTATTCAAAATTAAATAAATCAGATGTCTATACTTTTAGAAAATTAACCGATTTCGATTATCTAATAACCGATAATCATTTATCAGAACAAGATTTCCATCATTATTCAAAATACTTAACCATATTAAAGGAGCCAAAAAATGATACTGACAATCACGATGAACCCATCCATTGATTCCATTTATTTTACAAAACACTTTGAATTAGGTACGATGACACGCTTTGCTTCTCCGGTACGCTATGTAGGCGGCAAGGGAATCAATTGCGGACGAGCTTCTGCTTTACTAGGTTCATCAGTTATTTTAACGGGGTTTTTGGGCGGTTATTTTGGCGGTATGATTCAAGATATGCTGCAAAATGAAAATTTGTTTGATTTGCATTTTTTACCTATTGCAGAAGAATCAAGAGGTGCCGTCACCATCATGCATGATGGTGAAACGCAGACAGAGCTAGTGGAAGCTGGTCCTGAAATAGCAGATACTACTATCAAAAAATTAATGAATGATATCAAACAAATCAGCACAAATAATTACCTTTCAGTCATTACAATAAATGGTTCTGTCAACAATCAAGACCCCTTTTTGTATGCTAAATTATTACAATATATCAAAGAACAAATAGATCCTTCCATCTATATATTAATGGATATATCTGGACAACATCTCCGTGAAGTCTTAGCAAGTAAGTATAAACCGATGTTTATCAAACCTAATATCCATGAGTTTTCAGATATCATCCATCAAAAAATTACTAAAAAAAGCGATATAAAATACCATTTAAAAACAAATCCTTTATTTAAAGATATCGATGTTATCATGATTTCTTGCGGCTCGTATGGTGCAGTAGTCAAAGTAAAAGAAGAATTTTGGAATGTTGAGATCCCTAAGATTCCTGTCATTAATACAACAGGCTCTGGGGATGCCACTGTTGGAGGTTTTGCTCATTCATTAGAACAGAATTATCCTTTAAAAGAATGTGTAAGGTACGCAATGGCTTGCGGCATGTCAAATGCACAGCAATCAGCTGTCTCTTATACACATCTAGATGTGTATAAGAGACAGGAATTATCCTTTAAAAGAATGTGTAAGGTACGCAATGGCTTGCGGCATGTCAAATGCACAGCAATCAGAAGTCGGGAAAGTTATTCCAGCTGATGTAAAAAATCTAGCAAAAAGTATTAAAATCACAGAAATGAAATAAATAGTACAAAGTAAATAATTTATACACATCTAGATGTGTATAAGACCTATCTATATGTTTATTCACAAAAAAACTCCAAAAGTCAGATTTTCAAGTCTAGCTTTTGGAGTTTGCTTTAAACTGATTATTAGAAGTGTTTATTTTTTCACTCAAGTATCCTGCACTTACAGAAATATCCTTTTTACCGCCAACCTAATTCTGGAGCGATATCTTTTACGATTGTTTCAAGCAAGTGCATGTTGTATTCTACCCCCAAAGTATTAGGAATCGTGACAAGTACTGTGTCTGCTTCTTTGATTGCTTCATCTTCAGCTAGCTCCTTGATTAATTGATCAGGTTCACCTGCAAAAGTTTTTCCAAAAATCGTCGGGTTCCGATGATAAGCAAGATAGCCGACAGCATCTTGTTGCGGACTACCGTCTTGTCCAAATAAGCGTCGATCCAAATCAGTGGTGATTGGCTGGATCGAGCGAGTGACCAATGTTCTTGGTTCAAAATCATGACTTGCTTGCTTCCACGCTTCTTTATACGCACGTAATTGGTTTGCTTGTTGGATATGGAACGGCTCATGGGATTCGTAATTGACTAATGTAGATGATTGCAGATTCATTCCATGTTGTGCTGCCCACATTGCCGTTTGCTGTGAACCAGCTCCCCACCAGATTCTTTGTCGTAATCCTTCTGAATAAGGTTCGATCCGTAATTTTCCTGATCCTTGTGGGAACATTGGTTGAGGATTTGGTTCTGCAAATGATTTTCCTTCAAGTAATTCCAAGAATTCAAGGGTGCGTTCCCGTGTTACCTCTTTGATTTCTTCTTCACTGTAATCATAACCAAAGTATTTCCAGCCATCTAGGACTTGTTCAGGTGAACCACGCCCCACTCCTAGTTGCACTCTTCCTTGCGTGATGATATCTGTCAATCCGGCATTTTCTGCCATATAATAAGGGTTTTCATAGCGCATATCGATAAGTCCTGTACCGATTTCGATCTTATTCGTCTTTGCGCCGATTGCAGCTAACAAAGGAAACGGCGACCCAATCTGAGGGGCAAAATGATGTACGCGGAAAAACGCTCCGTCTACTCCAATTTTTTCTGCTTCCACTGCTAAATCGATTGATTGCAAATAAGCATCTTGAGCTGTTTTCACGAGTGATCCTTGCTCCATCCAATGTCCAAAGCTTAAAAAGCCGATTTTTTTCAAGGTAGTGACCTCCTCCAACCCTACAAAAATGGAAGGTTTTTTATTTTTAATATGAACTGATTCTACTACTTTTTTTCTTAAAAGACGAATAATTGTTCTCGCATCATATTCAAGAAATCTATTGGCTTACTATACCCCTACTTCCTTCATCATCTGCCATGTCTTAATCTCTTTTAATAGTCTTTTCCATCGTTGTTTTTTGACTCAAAATGATTGTTTCTAACATGTATTTAAGGATGTGACACAACTTTGACCACATCCTCTTTTTTTTGTATTTAGTTTTCTACTTCTAAATAAATAGATAGAATTATTATAGATATAAAGGCAGTTTTTTAATATCTGCTTATTCATAACTAGACAACAAGGTTAAAATCTCTAGTGGATGATTGGATTGCATCAACTGTGCCATTTGTTCTGGTTGCTTTTCTAAATAGTGAATAACAGAAAAAATTTTTTTGAACTCTGCATGTTTCAAATCCTTTCTCTTTATTGCTAACAGCAGTACGATACGTATCTGTTCCCCATGCCATAGGATCGGTTCTTTCATTGTTGCAATAGAAATCATCGAATGTTTTACATACAGCGGATTACCGTGAGGAATCGTTACAAATGGTGCCACTCTAGTACTGGCGTGACGGTCTCGTTCCAAGACAGAATCGACGAATTCCGGCTCCACATAATGATGTTCTACTAAGACATTCCCCATAAAATTTAAAATATCTACTGGATCAGCCCATTCAAGATGAGGAAAGATCAAAAATGGATGAGTAAAGCTTGCTAGATCAAACGTTTTTTTCTTCTTGATAGGTACATGTTCCAGCATATATTTTGTCAGATAAGCCAGGTCAGTTTCTGTGATCATTGGTGAAATCTCGATTACTGGAATATTTGCATGTTTAAACGGTAATGTAGCTAAAATAAAATCAACAGGTGGAAAGTCTTCCCTCTCTAGTTCTGGCTTATATTCAATTAAATCTATAATCGTTAATTCCGGAAGTTCTCTGTTCAGCCGTGCTTCAAGAAAAGTAGCCATAGCTTTTGAATATTCACTAACTAAAACGGCTTGATATCTTTTACTTTTCTGATGTTTGTGTCGCTCGATCGCCGCTTGGAAATGGATCGTTAAATAAGCTGTCTCATCTTGCGGAACATAAAAATTTTCTTTCTCAAAATAATCTTCTAGAATCAACTGTAAAACTAAAAAAAGTTGTGTGTACGTACTAAATACATTTTTCGTCAGTGGATTAGAAATCTGCAAGCCGTAATGGAGTCGAAAATAGGTCGAAGATAAATGAGACCTTAAGTTTTGTTTCAGTAACTGATCTTCTTTCAATGAATAACCTAAAAACTGCTCCACTTGTACAATCAAATGATCAGCAAGTGTACTAGATTCCTTTTGAAATCGTGTGGCTGCTTGTGAGTTTGTAAAAAGATTGGCGATACGTAAAGCCAGATAATTGATTTCATCAGGAGAAAATTCAATTGGGTAAATAGTAGCTAACTTTGCTAAGATCTGACTACTTAACTGCTGTGCTTGGGTATGCTCAACGACTTCATTTTCGTCTTTACTTAATTTCACTTTCTGGTACTGTTTCATTCGCTCAAGCATAAAATAGATATGAATCTCTACACTAGCCAGTCCTCCTGGTTGTTCTAGATGATTTTCATAGAAAACTTCTTTTAATGTATGTTGGATGACTTTTAACGTATCTTTGGCAAAAAATTCTTTCAACGAAGGACTTTGCGGATCTTCTTTCTGCATATTGCGTAGCGTCTTAACAAGCAGCTGTCTTTTTTCTTGTTCATCGCCTTTAAGAAAAGTGCCAAGTTTTGTTTTGGATACTAGCTGTAAATTATGGTACTCAAAAAAGCTTTTCAGCTCTGTCAATTCTTTACGAATCGTACGTTTTCCAACATATAGTTTTTCTGAAAGCTCTTCAAGACTAAATCCGTCTTTTGCTACTAGCAGATGGAAAATCAATAATTGACGAAGCTGGTTTTTATCCATTTCTGTTTGTGCCTCTTCATTAAGTGCTCGTTTCAATTGTTCCTTTTCGTGAGGCAGACCATTCAACAAGATTCCTGTACCCTTTTTTCTTTCAATCATCAAAGGCAGCTGTTTGTCCCTGAACCAAGTTTCGATGACATTCAAATCGCTATGAACCGTTCTTTCCGACACATGGAAATGCTCTGCTAGCTTTTTTATTGTGATATAATTATTCGTTTCAATTAATTGGTAAATCAAAGATTGCTGACGCTGATTCATAATAAGCAGAAACTCCCTTCCAAATAAAAAATCGATCATGATAACACATCTATTATGTCTCATCACGGTCGATTTTTCATCTTATGTTATTACATTTCACTTAATAATTGGTGAACCGCTGCTTTATCTGGCGCATCCATCAATGCTTGACGGAAATCATCATCCATCAATTTACGTGAAAGACGTTGCAGTATTTTCAAGTGCATATCTCCTTGGCTGTTTTCAGGTACAGCAATCATAAAGATCATATGTGCAAGTTTTCCATCTAAAGAATGCCACTCTACTCCATCTTGACTTCTGGCAAAAGCCACCGTTGGTTTACGAACATAAGCTGATTTTCCGTGTGGAATAGCGATTCCCATGCCGATTCCCGTTGTACTTTCCTTTTCTCTATCATAGATGACTTCTTTAAATCCGTTTTTATCTGTGATCGCCGCTGTTTTTTCTAAACGTTGGACTAAATCTTCGATTACTCCGTCTTTTGTTGTTGCTGTTTCTCCTAGAACGATTGCTTCATCTGACATAATATCCGTAATAGAATCAAACGTTTCAGGTTTTGTATAAACATCCCTTGTTTCAGATTCTGTTAAATCCGCTACCGCTACCCCATTTGCTGCAGCAACTGCAGTATGTTGTAATGTTGGTTTCAAGATTCTTAACATTAACACGGTGACAGCAATACCTGCAATCACTGCTACAAAAAACATGGCTACATGATCGACTGCTCCTAAAACTGCTACGATTGGACCGCCATGAGCGACATGATCTGTCACTCCTGAAAGCATTGCGATGACACTTCCTGTCATCGCTCCGACTACAATGCTTGGAATCACTCGTAATGGATCTGTTGAAGCAAACGGAATCGCACCTTCTGTGATCCCGAACAGCCCCATTGCTAAGGATGCCTTACCAGCTTCTCGTTCTGTTTTTGTAAATTTGGTTTTCAATGTCAATGATGCCAATCCTAATGCTAACGGAGGGATACAGATAGCTACAGCAATTGGACCCATAATGGAATAATTTCCTTCTGCAATCAAGCCAGATCCGAACAGAAAGGCTACTTTATTGAACGGTCCACCCATATCAAAAGCAATCATTGCTCCTAAGATCATAGCTAAAACAATTTCACTTCCTCCTTGCATCCCTGCTAAAAAGTGAGTCAACGAACTAAATAAAAGAGCTACTGGTTCTCCAATAACGTAGATAAACACAAAACCAACTGCCAATGATCCTAAAATTGGGATAACAATGATTGGCATAATCGATTGTAAAGCTTTCGGTACTCGTACTTTCTTGATTCCTAAAGCAATGAAACCTGCTAAAAATCCAGTGATGATTCCGCCTAAGAACCCTGCATTCGCATCACTACCATATAATGCGCCATTTGCTGCTAACATCCCCCCAACAAATCCAGGAACAAGTCCCGGACGATCTGCAATGCTTTGCGCAATAAATGCAGATAAGATTGGAACCATCAATCCCATAGCAATACTTCCGATACTATTCATCGTTGCCCAAATCGTTCCTTCTGGTATCTTGATTCCTTCAGGCGTCGCTGTTCCACCCAATGTTAATGAAATCGCGATCAATAATCCTCCTGTAACTACGAATGGCACCATATATGAAACACCATTCATCAAACTCTTATAGATTTTCTTACCTAAATTTTCTGATTCACTTTTATTTTCGGCAGAAATAGTGGTCTCTGTACTTTTATAGATTGGCGCTTTTCCTGCTAAAATCTCTCCTACCAATTCATCTGCATGATGAATTCCTTCTTGCACGCCTACGGTTATCAATGGTTTGCCGCCAAATCGTGTTTTATCTATTTTAGTATCCGCTGCGATGATTACACCAGCTGCTTCTTCGATATCTTTTGCAGTCAATTCATTTTCGATACCGATAGAACCATGTGTTTCGACTTTTACCTCGGCGCCAACTGCTTTCCCCGCCTTCTCTAAGTTTTCTGCTGCCATGTATGTATGGGCAATGCCAACTGGACAGGATGTGATTGCAATAATTTTTTTCATTTTCCTACCGCCTTTCTTTCTACACTTACAGTATATAAAAACGGTTTCTTTTTATTAAGCACAAAATGATTCCGTAATAACTGAAATTTTTGGAATAAATAGAAATTTCGCTAAAAAATTGATATACAATTTATTATGTTGAATAAAATACTATTGGAAAATCTTACATTTCTGTACTTCTGCTTACGTACATCTAAATTATTATCTACATTAACAATTTCCGTAAT
>NZ_NGMF01000001.1:2032166-2046675 GCF_002140245.1 Enterococcus sp. 10F3_DIV0382
ACTTACTGGTGGCGAATTTTCTCCTATTACAGAAGCTGTCTCTTATACACATCTAGATGTGTATAAGAGTTATGGAATAAGCTTCTTATTTTCTAATGAGTTAGTGAATAATTTTTTTTACCATGCTTAATAGTATCCTTACGTCTCCTATACGCGTATCTTCTGTTTCTTTATCTATAATTGAACTGTAAACATGAGGAATCACTTTTTTTACACCTGCATCGATTGCAATTTTCAGAATTTCTTCAAAGTTTGAAAGATCAATTCCTCCTGTTGGCTCTAAATAGAAATCATATTTTGCGCAAGCTTCCGCAACTGCTTTAAATTCTTCCCTATGTGCTAAGCCTTTCATCGGGAAATACTTGATTGAAGTACCTCCCATGTCTTGCAGCATTTGAATGGCAGTTTCAATAGGCACTTCAGCTGCTGGCGCTTGTGAACTTAACGGACCTGTAGCAATATTGACATAGCCGATCTTACCTGTTGGTGAAACCAATCCATTGATGACCGTATCATTTTGGCCCAATAAAGCACGAGAAGTCCCCACGCCAGTAAATACTTGATTGACATGTTGTGGTTGTAAAACCCCAGATAAACGCGAAACCATCTGACTTTGGTTTGGATCTCCAGCGCCTAATCCAACTGACAACGCATTATTGGTTGCGTCTTGGTACCTTTTCATATCTTCGATTGCTGCTTCATCGCTAGCATAATTTTTCGATAGCACACCTAGTACGACATGCCCTTCCGCTGCTTCATAGCATGCTTTTGCATTTTCAACTGAATGAGCTAATACATTTAAACATACCCGATTTTTATAATAATTTGGGATAACTGACAATTTAAAAGCCTCCTACATGATTTCTCTCAATCTTTTTATGATTTTTTCCATTTCGTTTTGGCTGACGGAACGAATGTCGAACTCAATGATTCCGTTATTTGCTTGATATTCTCGAGTGTAGACTGCTGGATTTCGTGCTTTTAATTCCTGAATGACTTCTTTCGCACTTTTATCGCCATTAATCGTTACACTTGCTCGATAAATATCTCTGCCGGCACCATCTTGAACTATTTTCGCTGATAGGTCAGGAAGTTGATTGATTGCGTTAACAAAAGGCGTTAATCGTTGCTTCATGGAGTCACCGGATTCGCTCCCATTTTTTAAATAATCTTCTAGTGCCTGGGTAAGGCCTAAAATATTATCTTTACCGATTTTCATTGCTCGGCCAATACCTTTAGACTGTAGCCGAATCCATTGAATATACTTCTTTTTTCCTATGACCAGTCCGGCACTCGGACCTTCGATTGCTTTTGCCCCAGAGTAAATCACTAAGTCAACGCCCATTTCGCTATATTTGAATAAATCTTCTTCCGCAGCTGCATCAACGATCAATGGCAAACGATGAGCTTTGGCAACTTCTACCATTTCTGCCACCGTCAGCATACTTTTCTGAACTGCATGATGACTTTTAATATATAGAAGCGCAGCAGTTTTTTCCGTAATCATCATGGAAACATGTTCCGGTGTACACATATTTGCATAGCCAGCTTCTATGACTTTTCCTCCACCTTGAGCAACCATTACTTCAACCGGTGTCCCATAATCTACATTATGTCCCTTAGGTATGATGATTTCCCGTCTAGCGATTTTTTCTGTATAGGGATGATAGACATGGTACATGTTGCCCTGTCCGATTAAAGCAGCAACAGATTGAGCTATCCCTGCTGAAGCAGAAGAAACGATTTGCGCATCTTCCACTTTCAGTAATTGAGAAAGATAAGCGCCGGTTTTGATGGCAAGATCACTCATCTCAAAAAAATGCTCGCCTCCAAATCGTTGTGCTGCTAGGACACTTTCAGATACCTTAGAAACCCCTAGGATCGTCATTTTTCCCGATGCATTAATGACTTCTTTTAAATCAAACTTTCCATAGCTAATTGTCATATATGACGCCTCCAATAATTGTTTTAATCGGTAAAATTTGTTCTTTAGCTATACGTGTAAATCCGTTGGAATCTTTCAATTCCTTTTCATTTTCAACAATCTCAAATATCGTCAAATCTGCATCATAATTGACAGCTAACTGGCCCTTATTCTTCAAATGAAAATTCCGTGCAGGAACTGCTGTAACTTTTTCAATGATTTCTTCCCAAGAATAGCCGACTACCCTCAATTTTTCTAAAGTAGTTGCTAGATCAAAAACTGGGCCATTTGTACGATTGCGGATGTAGATATCCGTACTAATAGAGGTAGCTTTCATTCCTGCTTTTAGTGCGGTTTCTGCCACATGGAAATTAAAGCTATCCGTCCCATGTCCAATATCAAAGACAACACCATTATTGTAAGCATCCCAGACAAAGTTTTTAATTTGATCTGTCTTTGGATCTAAAATACCGTTTGGTTTTCCATTAAAACAATGGGTCAATACATCGCCTCTTTCCATTCTTGACAATACTTCTTCTAACTCAGGAGGTGCAGAACCGATATGAACCATCAATGGCAGATCATTGTTTTCTGACTGGATTTTTTTAGCTAATTCTAATGGCTTAATGCCATTTTCACCAACAACTGTCTTACTCATTCTCGCTTTGATCCCGACAATAAATTCCGGCAGTTCTGCTAACGCAGTACTTACTAGATCTTCTTGAATCTTTGTTAGATCAGCAAGTTCATCTTGTTTGACAATGCCCCATTTAGAGATATTCATTAGCGCATACACATTTGTCTTGACCGATTTCGTCAATTGATAAAATTCACGGATGTTTTCTGCTCCCGTAGTTCCAGCATCAATGACCGTCGTCACACCTTTTTCGACCCCTATCTGATCAGGATAGTCATAATAAAGATTCATCTTTTCATAGCAGTGGACATGATCATCGATCCACCCAGCGGATAAATAATACTTTCCCTCCAAGTCAACTACTTCTTGCGCCGGCTGATTTATTTCTGTTGCAACTGCTTTAATCATGCCTTTTTCTATAGCGACCTCTATCTTAGATCCATCAATCAACCTTCCATTTTTAATCAAAGTATCAAACATTTAATGACCCTCTTTCTATTAATTTACTGCCGGGAAGATTGCTCCTAAAATCATTGCTCCTAAAATAGCACCTCCAGCAATTGGTTTTTTCCAAGCATAGAATCCTAGTGCTCCTAATGTAGCGCCAATGCCGATTGGAATAGATGCTGCACACGCGCTTAATATAATTAATGGACCCAAAAAACGTCCAGATGAATTTCCTGCCCCCATCATGACGTCAGCACCAAAAGTGGAATTTGATTGATTGATCGTAAATTTACGAATCAAGACAATGATGCCACCAACAATCAAACCTAGAACCAAACCAGTCAATAAAGAGAGTGCAAAATTATCGATTGGTGCCGCTATTTTCATACTTAAGAGAATTGCTGGTACCCCAATTCCGATCCCAGTTAGGATCGAACCGCCTAAGTCCAAGATCCCAACTAAAGAGCCTTCTAAAATTCTGGCAAATAAGAAACTAGCACCAAACGCTGCCGCTGCGCCATAGGATCCGCCATCCAGCCCGGCTTTTAACATCGCCACGATCGAAACTTCATTGAATGCACCCACACCATACATCACATACATGTGTGTTCCTGCAAATACAGCAGCGGACATAATTCCTACGATTAGCGGAAAAGACCAGTCTGCAAACCAAAAGCTCTTTTGCCGCTTTACTTCTAATACTTTTGCTTGTTCTTCTGTTGTCTCCATGATTCTCCTCCTATTTCACACTAAAGATGTTGTGCAAGTTATCAAGCCAATTAGGCACTTGAAGCTGGAAGCTCTTGATCATTTCCATATCAAATCCACGGAAAAATCCACTGAAAATAAATAATAAAACAATAGCGATCATCATGCTCTTCGTGACGCGATTCCAACCGCTCTCATCGACGCCTTTACCAATCAAGATTCCTAGAACAACACCAGGTACCGCATTTCCCATGATCAATTGCGCGATACCACCAAAAAGAGTGCCCCAAAAACCAGTTCGTTTCCCTGCGTCTAAAGCTGCCAACCAAAAAATAACTGGCATTACTGTATTGATCAGAATCGTCGCTGCTGGTACCAAAACGGAAACCGCCGTCACTTGTAACGCCTCTGGAATTGCTGCAGCTGTTGTGTTTAAGAAGGCTACCACCCCTGCCCCGATAACCGCTCCAATGATCCCCATTTTTTTCGGATCATGCATGGTCTGGGTGACATCTTTGTTTTTTGCTAGAAGTGCTGCCGCTGCCCAATTGGGAATGATTCGATGCGTCACATCTTGTGTGAATGCACCAGCACCAACTGAAGAAGCCCATGCATTAAAGAAAAAGCCTAAACCAAATGAAAAATGAGAAGCTGGATCACCCATGCAGGCATTCATTTCGCCTAATGTTCTAAAAGCTCCTAAACCTTGTGTATTAGGTGCATGAAACATTCGAGCTGCCCCGACAGATGCTGCAAAACCAAGTAATCCCCCGATAATAACCGATTTGACTAGAATGATTACGAAATCCACGTTATTCTTTCCCCCTTATAATTCAAAATTAGATTTTTTTAGTTACAAATGGAATGGCAATCCCATTTGGATCTTCAGTCATTTGCTGGCTGAACGATATGTCTGCCAATTTTATTTCTGTTACAGCCACAGTAACAGAAAGTTCGACTTCATAGCTGATACGTTGCCGTGGGAAGAAGAAAAATAGAAAGCGTTCTGTGTATTTGTTTTCGACCGCCTTTAAAATATCCACATTGACTGGTTCGATTCGCAATAATACGTTTGATTGTTCCATTATTTTGTTTTGAATTTCTGCTAACGCTGATGCAAAAGCATGTTGCTTTGTTTCCCCTTTACCGGAGACGATAACTTTTTGCTGAATTGTCTTTTGAACGCTCATTTCATATCCCTCTTTCTATTTTCCATGCTTTTTGATAAATTCTTCTGTCAGACGTTTCCCTAATTCCTCTTGATCCATAAAGCCGAAACCTAGAACAGTTTTGCCATCCTTGATAGCTGTAATCCCTTCTTCAATCGAACGCATACCATGTCGTTCTGGATAGCCATATTTTGTTGCTGCTGTTAATGCACCTGCACCACCACTACCACAAAAAGAGATACCCATATCTGCATGCTCTTGTTGCATCACATCGCCCAAACGCATATCTGCCCCCATTCCTGGTACGACAAATGCTTTGCCGCCAGCTGCTTCTACCCCTTTGGCCACATTTTGTCCTTTACCCATACGGTCTGCAATAACTACTGTAATCATGATTGTTCCCTCCTAAATATTAATTATTTTTTGCTGTTTCAAAATGAATCGACAAAACATATATTTCATCATCGGTTAAATTACCGATACTTCTAACTATTTCATCAGAAATAGTTATGGCTTCTTTGGATACTTCTTTGAACAAATCCCGATCGACTACGGGAATCGTTTCCTTTCTTTGAGAACGTTTCAGCATCTCATTCAAGTGATTAATTAGAATGGTCCACTGCAACTCGGTTGGTACAATAGCATGTTCTACTAATCGCTCTTCAATTAGATCAATCACTTGTTTTAACTTTTCCCGATTTTGACTTTCCTCGATAATTTTTAAAGCCTCGTCTGACATTTTCACTAACTTGACGCTCCTTCTTTTATATATGAGAATAATGCACTGATTTCTGACTGATTGATTCCTAAATTATTTTCTGCAAAAACTGCTTCGATTTTTCCTACCAGTGTTCCTTTGTCTAAAATAATCTGATCTACTTGACGACCTTCTGCCATATATTGTTGATCAAATGTGATACGATGAACCATTAAGAATACATGAAGCAAAAAAGCTTCTCGATATTCTTGGATCAATTCTGCTTCCAAAATGACAAGTAAACGTTCATAAATCGTATAAGCTTTCAAAATCAATTCCTTGCTAAAGTCTTCTAAAGTATCTTTATTGATGGACGTTTCTCTAAGATTCAAGTTATGCCTTTCCTGCTGATTGGAAGAAGCTAGTATTTTTTTTATTATTTGTTGAATTTTTTTCAAGTCCTGTTCAGTGGGTAATGGATGGACTTTGATGAAAGGACGATCGATGCCATTGATTGGAAAAATACTAATCACCAAATCAGGATCTTTGGTAGCAATCATTTCTTGCGCATTCAATACTGAAGCAAATGCCACGATAGTGATATTATTTAATTCTTCATTGATCTTTTGCTTGATCAAACTAGTCACACCCAACCCTGTTGAACAAATGTAGACGGCTCTAACGCTTCGTAGATCTTCTTCTCTTTCGTAGGAAACCAAAAAGTGTAAGGCGATATATGCCACGAAAGAATCATTGATCAGAATATTTTGTTCACTTATTTCTTGTCGAACTGCTTGCTTGATTGCATCAAATAATTCCGGGTATTTCTGCTTGATATCTTCTTTAAAAGGATTATATTCATTGACAAATTTTTTCTTTCTCGATAATCGCATAGATAAATGAGCATACAGATTCGTCAACAATTGTGGATCTTGATAAAAAGAATGGTTGATTGCTTTACTTACTTTATAAATCACATTCTCAACTAGTTTCATAACGTCTTGCTGGTGAATCGTGTCGAATGTATCACTATAGATATAATGATATTCATCCTCGAACAGTGGCAACTGATAATAATCAAAGACCTGCTGCATGACGCGATAAGAAAGATCGTTTTTGTCTAATTCTTGTTCAGCAACCAATTGATAACGACCAATTGTAGCCTCTTTGCGTAAGCGAACGGTAGCAATTGTCACTCGAATCAGAATATTTAGTAATTCCGCGTAATTCAGTTTCTCTAGATTTTCAAATTCCAGTAAGTGCCGCATTCGAATGATTACTTGATTAAATACCTCTTGGATAGGTGTAGCAGTAGCAGAATACATTTCAAAGTATTCAGTCTCACCGCCGTTCAATAACAATGACATTAATTTATAAATGTCATAATCCGTGAACTCTTTTTGAAGAATCTCTTCAATCGTTAATCGAACTAGACGTTCTTCTCCTGTGATCCAAAAACCCTTTCGCGCCTGACGATTCAAGGTCAATCCTTCCTTAAGAAAATTATTTTCCAGCACATCTAAATCATTCATGATCGTATCTTTGCTGACATCTAATGCGTTGGCCATTTTCATTCCAGTAATAGCTTCTTTTGTTACTAAAAGCATAATTAGTAAACGTTTGATTCGGAGACTTTGATCTGCAAATATTTCAAAACGATTAACATCCATCAATTCGCTTTTTAATTTGATTCGATCAGAGCTACTAATATTCATCCAAATTCCCTGACTACGTTTGCTATATAGGACTTGCTTCCGTTCATTCAGCCACTCTCTTATATCATCTAGATCGTATTTTATCGTCCGAACACTAACATTTTCTTTTTCAGCCAACTTTTTGATTGTTACCGGTTCAGACATTTCCACCAAGTAAATCAAAAGCTGCCTTTCTCTTTTTGTTAGCTGCTGCATTATCATCTCTCCTTACATTGCTAATATAAGCGTTTTCTAAACTAACAACAATATGAAATGTTTGCACTTAACTAAGTGCAACTTATAGCTTTTTAACTAAACTTACAGAGTTTATCTATTATAAAGACGACTACATGTACTGTTAAAATACGTTTTTTATTGCACTAAGTCGTAATATAAATAATCAAACGCTTTTTCAAATTTTTTAAATTAAAAAATTGAGAACAGCTTTCAATATCTTAAACCGTATATTCTCTAAAAATATCATGGCTTACACGTTCTATCCTAAATAAAGTTTGACTGGATCACCATACAAAAATTAAACTCCATGTAGAATAATACGCGGCTGACGAATTCCTACATGAAGCTTATCTATGACTATAAATATTTAAAAGTAATGAATAAAACTAATCAATGATACACGTTTATTGGTATTGATCATACTCAAATAAAAAATATTCAAACAGATGGATTCATACTTTCTATCCCACTAAAATTTCATAAAGTATATATAATTCCCATGTCGATATTTTGATTTTATAAAACTGTTCCAAAGTATAGAAAATCGTTTGTGTATTTTGATAAAACAATTTGTTGTTGATTTTCAGCTGGTTGATATCTTCTGGGACTGGATAGTCTTCTGCACCAAGTATCGTTCGTTCGACCATCAAAGCTAGATGCATCATTAAATTGAACTTCATTTTAGCATTCAACTGAAGACTGAATCTTTTCTCGCACTTTTCTACTACATCTTCTACTTGTCGGATAATCACATCAGGGTTTAAAAATTCGAGTTTTTCAGATAAACCTTCTTTTGAAAAGAAATGAATGAATTCGTTCGTTAATAATGGAACACTACTAGGATGAATTAGGTTTCTCAATTGTCTATTCAATTTATTCTCTGCATCTTCATCCAAAACATCAATTAGATTAATACTAGGAACCGGGGTTGTGTTATCCAGATAGGAAGTTGTCAAGATCAACGCCGTCTCTTTCAAATATCCTTCTTCCGAAGAAGCTCGTTCTAATGTGCTCACTAATTCTCCGTAGTTTAATACGATTAGCTTAATGTCAGGATTAAAGTATTTTTCACAGATCATTTTTATTTTCTTAGCAATATCACGACCAGATATACTAGAAATAATGACATTTTTTTCTACAGCAAAACCTTCAAAATACTGGATATTCGTTACAAAATCACTTTCTGCCGTTTTTGCAATCTCATAAAAAAGATTTCCATTGATTAGTTGCTGTCCAATCTCTAGTGCATAAGAGGTAGTTAAATTATTAATAACTAATAATTCTCCTAAAATTTGAGGCTTCAAGCTCTTATATAAATGAGTTAATGAGCCCATATCCACAAGCATGATCACTCCTTCAGATGTATCTCTTTCTGAAAGCCAATCATTAACTTTTGTGATAATATCTCTAGCAGAAGATGATAAAGGCATATTGATAGCATCAAAAACGTAATCTCCACACATTTTATTTGCCACAGCTTGAATACTACTAGCAGTCGCATTTCCATGAGCTACTAGTAATGCTTGGTAACGGATGTCTTCTGAGACCTTGCCGATCAGCATTACACCTAAGAAGAAAGTAACAAAGGGGCGAATTTCTAGAGGAAGCTCTCTTGTGAGATTAGTAGTTAAAAGTATAGTTCTAGGATACTGTTTTGATAGTAGATGTATTTTTTCTTTTAAATTTTTTTCTGGTAGTTTTCCTTTTAAGATTTGTAGTAACCTACAAACAATTTCAAGGGGTTCTAGCGTCATCGCTTCATTGTCGATGATTCTACGATTTTGTTTTTGGATGCTTGTTTTCATACTTAAAGACAAACTATCATTTGACAAAGTCACTACATTTTCTAAGTATTGACTATCAAATTTTTGTAATTTTTCTTTTAATTCAGCAAATTCATTTATATCTAATATAGGCATCAGTCTCTCTGCAAAAATCTGGTATTCCTCAATAGATGGACTAGATGTAGAGGGGTAAGTTATTTTAACTGTTGTTTTCTTATCTTGACCTATAAATAATGTTTGACTATGAGGTGTCAGCCTTAATGCATCAGCACAACTCATCCTTACCTGATTTGATAAGCTTCCAATATTACCTGAAAGTTCTTGTGTTGTTAAGGCAAAAAAATTCTCGTTTGAAATAACTATATTCTTTTTTATTCGCTTTGCTTCTCGTTCAAACAAATATTTGACTAGCTCTATACGCTCAAATATTGGTCGTTCATGAAAAGCTGGTAATTCAACAATAACGGAAATACGTCGATAAAATGTCGGTAATAGTGCTTCTTCAGGCTTTTCAGTCGTTGCAAATAATAATCGAACATTCGAAGAAATCATTTCTGCTTCTTCGCCGATAGGCCGAAAATTCCCTGTATCCATAAATTGAAATAGTTTTTCCTGATTCTCGTGAGATAATCGATGTACTTCGTCTAAAAATAAAACACTATCATCAGCTTGCGCTAAAAGACCAACCTTTTCTTTTTCTGCTCCTGTAAAAGCACCTTTTGTGTGTCCGAATAGAATAGAAGATAATAACTCAGGGTTATTAGCGTAATCTGCACAATTGAAGACAAAGAAATTTTTTGTTCCTTTACACTTTTTTTCTTTAAGATATTTAAAAATTAAGTGTGCTAAAAAACTTTTTCCAACTCCACTTGCTCCGTGCAAAAGAAGTGGTAATCCTAATGGTGGATACAATACTGCTGCCTTACACGTCTCAATTGCTCGTTTAGCACTACCATTATTTCCAATATACTGAGCAAACGCATCTTTCACGCCTTTATTTTCTGATTCAGCAATTGACCAGTACACTGGTTTTGTTCCGCTTTTTTGTATTTCATTTTTATCTAATAATTCATTCAAATATAAGCTTGTTGCTGAGCGGCTTAATGAGATAGAATCAGCAATCTCCTGTGTTGTCAAGGTAGTTGCTCCAGATAATAAATTCAGTAACTGCTCTCTCGTTTCTTGTCGCATACTCAAACCTCCTCATAAAAAATATAGTATATGATAAGAAATGGAAATGCCATATCCTCCAAAAAGACTTACAGCAGATGGAATACTAAAAAATCAAAACTACTGCAGTCAGAGTGTATCAAATCATACTCTTAGCTACAGTAGTTTTTCCTATGGGACACGGCTCTACTTATTTCGAACGTAGTAATTGAGATAATATCAAGGTGGCTGCTTCATTGTCGGTTTTAGGTTGTAGAATCTCTGCTGCTTCATCATCAACAAAATGATTCAACCAGATCGGACACCAGCCGGCTAATCTAGATGGAATAACATCATTTTGATAACTATCCCCTAAATAATAAATTTTTGTTATCTTTTCTGGCAATTGTTTAGAAACTTTTCGAAAACAGCTTACACTTGGTTTTGCATCACCTAACTTTTCTGAAATAAATTGCCATCTCGGTTCGATAAAACGATCAAGTTCTAATTGATCTAGTTTACTTTGCTGTTGCTGAGTGAATCCATTTGTTATAATTCCGCATAGAATTCCACTTTTTTTCAAAACACTTAAAAGTAAAGACATTTCAACTGACAAAGTCTGTTTGCTTTGGCATAAATGATAGTAAGCATCTAATTCAGATAAATTGGTATTCTTCTTTGAATTTAATGTTTCCATCACTAGTAACCATCGTTCGTCTTTCTTTTTTTTATCTAATTTTCCTTCTTGATAAAACTTATAAATCTTTTCGCTATGACAGCGGAATTCATGATAAAGACGCTTTAAAAAAGGTTCTTCGAGGAAAGAGTCAGGATAGTACTTTCGGATGGTACATTTGAAGGCACTATAATTGTCTAATAATGTATCATCAATATCGAAAAAAACAGCAGTGTTTTCTAGCATATCCCTAACAGTCCTAATATAATACCTAAAAACATAATACCAAACATTACTACATTTACGTTGACTTTTTTCCGTAATAACCAAAATGCAAATAACGTCACCGCTAATGGTACGATGCCTATAAATAATTGATCAAGGTAATCTTGAATTTTCATCACTTCTTTGCTGCCTTCCACGCTCACTTCTAAGATGGTCTTGAATTTGACATTCGATGCTGTCATTGATCCCATCATCATTAAGCCCAACATACTTGAAGCTTTTGTCAAAATTTTCATTCCACCTGATTCATACATTCGTTGAATAAAACTGGCACCCACAGAATAACCGCTATACAGTGCGTAATAGTGAATGAGAAAAGCCGGAATATTATAAATCAATAAAAATATGATTGCACCTAGCGGAGAACCAGTTGCTGCTAAAGAGATACCGATACCCGCTGCGATTACCCGTAAAATTCCCCAGAAAAATGAATCTCCAATACCTGATATTGGTCCCATTAATGATGCTTTAACAGCAGTGATTGAACTGGCGTCAAAATGTTCATCTTCACTATTTTGCTTTTCCATTGAAGCAACTAATCCCATAATGAAATTATTAATATGCATCGTTGCATTGAACCAGGTTGTATGGCGAACAATTGCCTCTGCACGTTCTTCTTTTGTTTGATAAAAACGATTGATAACTGGCAGCAGCGTATAAATGACGCCTACTGCGTGGTATTGCGTTGCTCCAGTACGACTGGCATTCATCGTCCATGAACGCCAAAAGACAGAACGCATCATTTTCTTTTCTTCTTTTGTCAAGTTTTCTTGGAATCTCATGCGAAAAAGTCCTCCTCTTCTTCTGCTTTTGTCATTAGCCCTTTGTCATGCCTATTACCATTTTTACCAACCTCTCTAATTTCAATATCCCGCTGAGCGCTGACAACACAGATAACAACCCCAATCACAGCAACAGCCACTGCCGGCAGTTGTAAGTAAGCGGTTAGAACAAATCCAAGGATATAAAAAACAGCTAACTTATTGTCCCATAAGAGCTTCATCAACATGGCAAATCCAACAGCAGGCAACAACCCTCCAGCTGCACTAAGACCATTCATTAGACTTTGAGGGATATGTTCAACAAAGGAATTTACCGGACCACTCCCAGCTAAAATTCCAATGAAAGAAATAGATGCAATGATTAAATAATAGATCACCCATGTACCAAAATGTAGCGTAAGGATCATTTTTTGGTTATTTTCACGTGCAGCTTTATCTAAAGCTGGAGCAAAGATATTCATGAAAACATTTTTCAAAAACATAACGACAAATGCAGCTAACATACCAATTGGCACAGCGAGAGTCATTGCTGCTTTTTGTTCTACATTAGAAATGATGGCGAAAGTTGTAGCTAAAGTTGTGGCCGTTACTGGCTCTGCTGCTATCACTCCGCCAATATTTACATTTCCTAAAAATACGGCTTCCAAAGAGGCTCCCATCAAAATACCCGTTTTCATGTCCCCCATTAAAATACCTGTAACGAGACCTACTACTAATGGACGTTCCATCATACTTTGTCCAGTCAAATAGTTACCCGCAAAACAGATAAATACTGCTAAAGCTGCCATAGTTGCGTGCATTAACATATTTTATTCCTCCCTACTCTAATGCATCTTCTAAACTTAATTGCGGATTTGACGGCAACACCTGGTTGTAACTATTTACTCGATCTAATTTAGCTAATTCCTTTGCTGCAGCTAATTCATTAGGATTCAACTGCACACTAGGAAATATCATTTTTTTCGTTGATGGATCAGATTTATCAAATCTACCTGCGTTAGCAACATTGACTGTTTCTATGTTTTCTACATTTTGAGCTATTTTATTTGCATCGGATACGCTATTTACAATGACAAAAATTCGTTTGTCGGCTCCTCTTGGATCATTGAATATATTGATAGCATCATCCACCGAACGAATCAATAGTTTCATTCCATTTGGTACAGCCATCTTCAATGTCATTTGCATGACCTCATTTTTTGCTGCTTCATCATTAGCAACCACTAATAATGGCGCATTTAATTCTTTCGTCCAAACTACAGCTACTTGACCATGGATTAGTCGATCGTCCACACGTATTTGAGTTATCATTCTTTTTTCCTCCTTATTTTGTATCAAATTACTATAATAGTTTCTTCTTACACTTTTGATTTAAAAAAATATCTCTTCTGTAGGCAAATCTGTTGATACTAAACGAACCTGGCTTATCTCAATTGCTTCGTTTATACTTTGTTTTGTAAAGACCTCATTTTCCGGTGTTAGGACTAAAGATAATATAATTGCTAAATTACTATTAGAAATGACAAACAATTGATCTTTTTTTTGTTTTATCATTTCTGCTACCACTGTTTGATTTACACTTCCGCCAAACAGATCGGTAAAGATAATTCCTTGTTCTCCTTCTTCGATAGAATCTATAAAGTTAGAAATGATGGGCGTATAGTCTTCATTTGTTAAATATGCATTAATGACTTCAAGTTCTGCTCCTTTATCAGCTAAAATCGCCATTGAATTTTGAAAGCCGCTTGCTAGTCGCCCATGTGTTGCAACTAAAAATTTTTTTTTCATATTTTTCACCTCACTTTATATTAAGCAAATACTATGCCAAAAAATAAAAGTATATGAAAGTCCCATTCCTTGAGCTTTCTAATACTTTTCAAACTGTTTAAACAGTTTGATTTACTTCTAAACAGATGCTAATAGGTGATAGAAAGCTTGATAATAAATTTGTCTAAACCAGTACTTCGAACCTAATTAACTATACAGATGCGTTTTCGCTCATGTTAACTTTCATTCAATATATGAGAGAAAGCTCTATTTTCATAAAAAATTTTGAGGTAAAACTACTAATAAACCAAAATGTAAAAAATCATTTTTATTATCCTGAAAGATGAATCTTCTGATTACAAAAAAGCCACTTTTCTAAGTGGCTTTTGAACAGAAGGTCATTATCATAATCATAGGAGAATGGTTTAGTGCTAGCAGAATAATGATAATGAGAAGAGTACTATCACAAATACTCCTGAGAATAGTTTTCAAAAGGAAAATAGTTGTCAACGGTCTGTGATAGTGACTTAATTATGTCACGATAATAGCTGTC
>NZ_NGMF01000001.1:2046954-2047759 GCF_002140245.1 Enterococcus sp. 10F3_DIV0382
TAGTAACCTACAAACAATTTCAAGGGGTTCTAGCGCTGTCTCTTATACACATCTAGATGTGTATAAGAGACATATATTAGAGAGATTGTTTTACTAAATAAGTTTATTCAATTAGAATAAAATAAAAAAGGAGGTTGACTTATGAGAATCATGAAGAAAGCAATTGCTATTATAATCCCCCCTGTTCTGAGTTATTTTGTCGCTTTTTTAGGTTTGTTTATTTCCATTTATTTAAAATCCGTTTTTTTTGAACAACTATTTCCAAATCTGCAAGGAAACCAATTAGTTAGCTTGATACTTGATGTTTTCTTTTTTTTAATGATTAGTTTCTTTTTTGTAGTATTAACTAAGTTCTGTCTCTTATACACATCTAGATGTGTATAAGAGACAGCAATTAGTTAGCTTGATACTTGATGTTTTCTTTTTTTTAATGATTAGTTTCTTTTTTGTAGTATTAACTAAGTTAATATATAAAGATAGATGTGTATAAGAGACAGCTATCATTTTTCTTCTTTATTTACTTTATAAACGGTCTTTATTTATCTGTCTTAGTTACCTGCTCTGAAAGTAATCAGCTTTCACTTAATTTTTAAGGATGTACTTTAATCATTTCGCTTTCGGATATTACTAAGGAAGGAGAAAAAGTGATTTTTCATTAAAAAAAAACTCATTACAGGTTTAAACCAAGTTTCTCAGATGGATAATAAATTAAATTATCATTACATTCCATCATTTAAACTTTATACGTATGTTTATAAGATCATAAAACGTATATTAGAGAGATTGTTTTACTAAATAAGTTTAT
>NZ_NGMF01000001.1:2047859-2050081 GCF_002140245.1 Enterococcus sp. 10F3_DIV0382
TTAGTTTCTTTTTTGTAGTATTAACTAAGTTAATATATAAAGATATCAGAATATTAGGTTTTTCTAAAAAAGATTTCTTAAAAAAGTTTATCTTAGGGTATTTAATTGGAGGTCTCTTAATTGCTTTTATTGTATTCGGCTATGTATTAATTGGCGGAGCTGATTTCCAAGAAGTTTTTGCGAAATCTTCTTGGTCTACATTACTAATAAGCATGGTGTTTTATCTAGCTCAAGGATCACAAGAAGAAGTAATTAGCCGAGGATTTGTATTAGGTGGGATCGCGAAAAAAACTAATCTTTTATGGGGAGTGGTAGTAAGTAGTTTATTTTTTATGTTAATGCATCTGAGCAATGCAGGAGGATTTACGCTAGAGTTGATAGATTATTTTTTAATTGGTATGGTATGGGCTTTATTAAGAATTCTATTTTCTAATACTTGGGTTGCAGCGGCTTCTCACGGCGCCTATAACTTTTTTATGTCTGACTTTTTTGGTTTGGCTAATTCTACTCAAGATAGCGAAGGTATACTTTTCCAAACTATCTATCATAGCTCAATTGATTATATGAGCATATTCGTTTCTTTATTTGTTTTAATCATACTAGTTATATTGATATGGCGCAAAAGAGATATCTTTAATAAGCTATTACAATTGGAGTGAAATATTTTCTCAAAAAGCAATCTATGAAATTAAGGTTACGTATCAATTTGATAACGTTAGGAAATGTTGATCGAAAAATCCAAGAAGTATTATATTGCAAAAATTCTCCCTCTCAATAGTTAAACTAACTTTTGAGAGGGAGAATTGTATAGATTACTTTTTGACAATATAAAAAAGAATAGTGATTTTTTTCTAACTATGAAATCCAAGGTTACGGATCACTGACCTTTTCAGTAACAATGTAAGTAAGATAAAGATTTATACTATTTTAAAACGTAAATGTAATCCATAATTAATTTCCCTTTATTTGTTTCTCCCATAACTGTTTTGCTACAGGGATATTGCCTAATTCCGTCATGTTAGAAGGTAATATAATGGTATTTGTTTGACTAGAAACTACCTCTTTAAATGCTTCTATTCCTAAATAAGATAAGGATACCTCATCGAGTTGACTATTTTTGATCGCTTCATTTAAGATTATTATTCTTTTTTTCTCTGCTTCAGTAATTTTATCAATACGATCAGCTTCTGCCTCTGCGTCAATACGAATGCGCTTTGCTCTTGCTTCTGCGTCAATTTGGGTTTGTTGTGCCCTTGCTTGTGCATCAATGGTCATTTTAGATGCATTAGCTTCAGCATTAAGTACCGCAGATGATTTCTCACCTTCTGCACGAGTAATCATTGATTCTTTGTCTCTTGAAGCTGTTATCAATTTGTTCATTGATTCAACAATTTCTTTAGATACTTTTATTTCCCCAATATTAATTCGATCGATTGCCAAACCATAGCCAGAAGTAATATCTTTAATTGAAGCAAACAAAGAGGCATTAATTTCTTCAGTACCATTCAATACTTCATTTAGCTCCATTTTCCCGATAATTCCACGCAAATTCGATTGCGCATCTTGGATCATTGATACTACGGAATTTTCATTATCATAAACAAATGCTCGAACATCTGTAACATGATATTTGATAGCTTCGTCGATCTCAACCATTACATTATCTTTTGTAATAGCACTTTGAGGTTCTATTTCTAAAGGAATCTGTTTTAGCGATACTCTTTCGCGCACAGTATATAATATTGGAATAAGGAAATGTAATCCTGGCTCCAACGTTTTTACATACTTACCAAAACTTTCTACTACTTTTACTTCCCCTTGACGTACAACAACTGCAGTACTAGTCAATAACCAGATAAGAAAAGCTACAACAAATACTCCAACGATTATTTTCACAACCAACATTCTATATACCCTCTTCCGTTTACAAATAAACTATTATTCACTCTTGTAAGAAGCACACCGGACTGAACATCTATGATTTCTAGCATAGCATCCTTTTCAGGGACTCCTTCTATTACACGGTATTCTGTATAAGTACCATAAACACGAATAATACCTAAAAATTGATCAGTAGGTGAACGAAAGTACTTTCCTATGACCTTATTTTCTAAATAATCTGCCATATTCTCCTCCTTTCCTCTTATTATATATTAAATTGTCTCTTATACACATCTAGATGTGTATAAGAGACAGATATATAATAAGAGGAAAGGAGGAGA
>NZ_NGMF01000001.1:2050181-2055685 GCF_002140245.1 Enterococcus sp. 10F3_DIV0382
GATAAGAAAACAACAGTTAAAATAACTTACCCCTCTACATCTAGTCCATCTATTGAGGAATACCAGATTTTTGCAGAGAGACTGATGCCTATATTAGATATAAATGAATTTGCTGAATTAAAAGAAAAATTACAAAAATTTGATAGTCAATACTTAGAAAATGTAGTGACTTTGTCAAATGATAGTTTGTCTTTAAGTATGAAAACAAGCATCCAAAAACAAAATCGTAGAATCATCGACAATGAAGCGATGACGCTAGAACCCCTTGAAATTGTTTGTAGGTTACTACAAATCTTAAAAGGAAAACTACCAGAAAAAAATTTAAAAGAAAAAATACATCTACTATCAAAACAGTATCCTAGAACTATACTTTTAACTACTAATCTCACAAGAGAGCTTCCTCTAGAAATTCGCCCCTTTGTTACTTTCTTCTTAGGTGTAATGCTGATCGGCAAGGTCTCAGAAGACATCCGTTACCAAGCATTACTAGTAGCTCATGGAAATGCGACTGCTAGTAGTATTCAAGCTGTGGCAAATAAAATGTGTGGAGATTACGTTTTTGATGCTATCAATATGCCTTTATCATCTTCTGCTAGAGATATTATCACAAAAGTTAATGATTGGCTTTCAGAAAGAGATACATCTGAAGGAGTGATCATGCTTGTGGATATGGGCTCATTAACTCATTTATATAAGAGCTTGAAGCCTCAAATTTTAGGAGAATTATTAGTTATTAATAATTTAACTACCTCTTATGCACTTGTCTCTTATACACATCTAGATGTGTATAAGAGACAGGTTTAACAGAGATGGTAATAGAATAATACTGCAAAGCATTTATACATTGATGATAGCATGAAGATTTCCATACATATTCAATGCATGGACTTCTTAAACGCTATATACCCGTTTTCCTCATCCAGCTCGCCCTTATTTTAATTTGGCGCATCTTCAAAATTCCATTTTAATATACCACTGTAGATGCCTACGTTATCCGAAGGCTGTAGTTTCAAATGCAGTTTATCAGATAGATCGACTTTTGCATTCCCACTATCTTGCCAAATAACTTGTTCCGTAGAATTTAGATGAACTTCTTTCCCCTCATACGTCGTAAAAGATAATCGGTCATTAAGTTTATCACCTTGGCTATTCATTAATGGGGTTTCTTCAGACAGTTTAATGGTCCACAAGCTCTTATCTAATTTACTATTGTCTTCTACTTTAAAAATATTTCCTTCTTCTAGCGAAGAAACAGTATTCATGGATGGTATTTCTTTCACTCCAAAGTTAATATCTTCAGGAAGTGTGAGTTGGGGACTTGGTTCCGTTTGAATCGTTCTTACTTCCTCTTGAGAAACACAGCCTTCTTCATCTTTTAAATAAAATGCGACTTGTTGACCCAACCATTTTTCTGGTGCTTTAAAATGGAAAGTACGATTCTTTACTGTTTCAGCCGCTTCAGAATATTTTTCCAAAGTTATTTCTTCTTTCCCACATTTAGCCATCAAATAAATCTTTTCGTTAGCTTTATGTGAAAAATCAAACGTAATTTCTCTATCTTTAGTGAAGCGAGATACGTATAAGGGATCTTCTTTATCTAGTAATTCAAATTGTATGGACTTGCCTTTCTTATACCTATGAACAATCGTCTGTTCATCTGGTAAATAAATTCCTGTATCTTTGGAACTGTTTTTTATAGGATAATATCCTTTTATTTCAGGATAATCTTTTGAAACATCATACGGAGTGGTGACGATTCCCTCTTTGACTAAAGGCGATTGTAAGATATTATCTTTCTCATCAAGAAAAGGAATGATTATTTTACCTTTGTAATTTACAGAACTTTTCCCTGATTGTTCTCCTAGTGGTTGATCATTGAGCAATGTCTTTATGTCGAATGGTAATGGTAACTTTTCATCTTTAATCAGACCGATGTCTACAGGATAATCCGTTCCTTTCCAGTTTAGTTTAATATCATATAGCAATACCGTATCATATAAACGTTTGTCATTTAAATTGTTTATCACTAAAGCGACATTACCGTTTGGTTCATTGCTTATTTTAAACAAGTCTGTTAAATCATCACCATTGAGATTAGTTACTTTTGCTTCCTTAAAAGAATATTGATGGGTCGAATAAATTTTTTGTAAATTAAAACATAACTCCATTGATTTATTTTTTTCCCATTTTTCTATATTAGGAATCGTTTGCTGTGCTCTTAAATAAATGTCCTGATTTGCTTTCTCAAATGAAGAATCTACTCCGTAAGCTACAGGAAACTCTGGTTCAGCTAAGAAGTCCGTGACATAACCTACCGATGAAGTGGTGGCATCATTATTGTGAACAACAAAACTCACTTTATTAATAGGATTAGTGGTTAATTCTAGATCTTGTTTCGGATCACGCCACGGAATCCCTCTCGTTATATTTTTAAAATACACCCAGTAATCATTTGCTCCGCCATCCCAAGTATCATACAAAATATGAGTAGGATTATTAGCATACAATCCCTTGATCACAGTACTTGGAGATAAAAAACCAATATACTTATTAGGATTTAAGCCATAATAATTAAAAGCAGTCTCTACTGTTATTGGCTCATTGTTTTGATTTAGAAATTCATAGGTTACTATCATTTCACCATCAATATCAATACCCAGAAAAAAGCTTTCTGAAAAGAAGAGAGAACCACCTGCCAAATTGTCTTTATTTCTTTCTATGGTAACTTTTAAATTAATCTGTTCACCATGATAATATCCTACATTTTTAACTAGACAACTACTTACATTAGTACTTTTATCCACTGTTAAGTAATGTTCGTAAACTTTACCAGAAATCGGTACCACTTCAGTTTGTTGCCCGTGATGCATGATAAATGTATTATCTGCTGGTGTTTTTGACTGGTTTGCCCAATGAAAATATCCTAAATCAGTTAAGGGTCTCGGAGCAGCTTCTACCTTTCGAGAAGCAAAAAATAAAATTCCACCAAAAATAAATAATAATGCTATAAACTTTTTACTATTTTTCATTTTTTTCTCCGTAACAATACGTCTTTTTAAAGAATAAAATAACGAAATAATCAATAAAAAACTTATACCTATTATACCGATAAATCGATTCTGTTCTTCACTTGTTTTAGGCAACAGTCGGTTATCTTTTCTTGATGAAATCTTATCTAAATTGTCAGAAACAACTATTTTATTCATAGGTATCACTTTGTCACTAGACTGATAAAATGTAATTCCTACCCTACTAGTTGTTTGATCATCAGCTGATGCAGACACTGGGATTGCCGCCCCAATCAGCAATCCCAGGCAAATAATTGTTAAAATTTTTTTCATTTTTGTCTATTATATATATGAATTATTCACACATTTTTTAAGATCGTTTCCCCACTTCACAATCTTAAAAAATGATTCGAATACTTTTATGGATTTTTTCGTCGTAACTTAGTAATATACCCAATTAAACTGATGATAATGATCAAACAAAGAACTAAAAGAATATAGAATAAAGAATAATCCTTATTTTCTTTATTTACTTCCACTGCATCTTTGTTGAGCGTTTCGTCGTCCCCTTTAATTTCGAACTCTTTATAGAGAGACCATTTTTTACCTGAATCATCTTTTAACTGAATACTTAATTCATAGGTTCCTTTTTTCAGTGGCTCATTATTCAAATTAAAAGGAATCTGAAATTGTGTGCGTGGTGCAAAAGACACTTTTTGGTTGAATTCATGTAACGCTTCCTTTTCCCCTTTTTTCTTGATAACTGCATGTAGATCCATTTTGCTTTTAAGCACCGGCTCCGAATCTTCTAAATTGGCAAAAAGAGTCAAATAGCCATTCTCTAATCCAGGTTTAACCTTCGTTAAAGCAAATCCTGGTTCCACTTTTTTATCTGAACAAACTAGCTTTACACCGATTGTATATGCAAACTTATTCTTTAGACTAAAACCTTCATTTTTTTCTTCTTTTCCTTTTGTATCTTCATAGCAATAAAATCCTCCTAAAATGGTTCCTTCAAAACCTTTCTCTGGGATTTTCAATTGAAAGGTCACATCACGTTCCTCAGAAGGCTTCAATGTGATCGTCTGTGATTTAGAAATTAAATCTTGGAATACAGGTTTTCCCAATAACTTAGCCTCATGGTTAGAATAATCGATTGCTCCATTTTTATTAGTACAAGCATTATTGGCCTCTACCACTACTTTTATTTGTTTGGCAGTAGTGTTTTTCAATTTTAGTGATAAATCTTGTGTGGCGCCAGGTGTCACCTTTAGATCATAATAACTTGCTTCTGACTGCTGATTATCTGGTAAAATAGCTTGTGCATCAAAAGATACCTTGTTTGAATCTGCGAATATGTTTGTAGACAAATAGAATAAAGCAAAGAATGCTATACCAACAAAAAAGAGGGGAAAGCTTCTCCCCCACCCTTTTCGGACATTATGCTGGAGCATCAGACAACACCCAAGTCAAGTCAGCTGTATAGCTTTGTGCCTCTACCCCAGCACGTGGTACATGAAGCTTCACGTTTTCATTATGTCCATCTTTTCCTTCAAAAACTGCAGCAAAAGCTCCAGCTCCCTGTCCTTCTTTAGCAAGCATCACGTCTTGATAAACTTCATTTAAATCAAATGTTTGATTGGCTAATTTAGGAGCTTCAGAAGTATTGTCTTTAGTTACTACCCGGCCATTTGTCAAAGACATCTTCGCACCAGTTAACTCTTTCCCATTTTCTCCAATAAATGGAGAAATGGTAACTCCCAATGTCCAGCCTTTTGCTCCTCCACGAGTATCGTTTACTTGTACATACGGTTTTTTATTCAATGCATAGTAATCCGTATCTCCTTGTTGGATTTCTTGTTTACCAAATGTGATATTAGATGCAAATGGAATCGATAAAGAACCAACGTCTCCTGTACTTGGATCATCATCGTGTGTGTCATCTGGCACAACTGGTGTGACATCTGTTCCAGATCCTTCCGTCAAAGTAACGTCTGTCTTATTAGTTGTCCCTGATATCATATCTGCAGAAACCATACTTCCCGAAGCAGTTACTGCTAACAAACCTAACGCAGCAGTTGTGATCATTGTTTTTTTCATTTTATAATTCCTCCTAAATAATAATAGATCTAATTTGATCTAAAATAATTTTGACATATCCAGTACTTTTTATCTAGTTCAACTATTTTCCCAAATAAAGAAAGAAAATAAACTAGAGAATTTAATCAAAAAAACTAGCTATCCTTAACAGAATAACTAGCTTTTTTATTTTTTTAATTGATAAATCGTTTTCTCGAACAAACGCCAGTTTCTTTCGGTAGGTATATTTTTCATTAATAGTAATGGCGTTTTTCCAGTGTTGATGTAGTAATTAGAAATAACCAAATCTACTTCAGTTATATTTGTCCTGTAATCATAAAAAGCAAAAACATAAGAATGCCCAAAATACAGATTAATTTTATTCATTAACCATAACCGATGCGTATGGTGTAAATC
>NZ_NGMF01000001.1:2055984-2057960 GCF_002140245.1 Enterococcus sp. 10F3_DIV0382
TTAAAATCTTAATCGGTTTAACATTTGTTAAAAATAAATCATAATAATCTAACACATAATAATAATCCAAAAATAATTGTGCCCAGTTTTCTAATTTCTTTGATACGTCCAAATCCGCATTTGCTTGTAATTCTTTTTTGAGTTTTTCCATTATGTGATAAGTTCGAGGTTCTTCTTCTTTCATTTCTTCGATATACGTACGATTAAAAAAAAGATCTGGATTACCATAAAATAGATAACTTCTTTCATGAAACGCAATAAAATTGAATATGAGTTCTGGATCCTTTATATCTCGCCGATTGTAAAATTAAGCTAGACAACTAAAAAAGTCATTTGTGCTACACTCAAAATAGTTCCGACCAAAGAATTATAAGGAGTGAGTACAAATGACCTATACCCATCTTACAACGGATGAACTTGTAATAATAGAGTCTTATTTCAAAATGAATCAATCTGTTGCTAAAACTGCCCATTGCTTGAATCGTTCAAGACAAACGATCCATAAAGTATATCTGTTCTTCAAGCAAGGAAAATCAGCCTTAGAATATTATCAACAGTATAAGAAAAACAAATCAAACTGTGGTAGACGTCCGCTTGTTTTACCCGAGGAACAATCAGAATATATTCAAAGAAAGGTTGTTCAAGGATGGACACCCGATGTGATTGTTGGTCGTGCAGCGTTTCCTATTAGTTGTTCTGCTCGTACCATTTATCGTATGTTCAAAAAGGGGCTATTTGATTCTTCTGACTTACCGATGAAAGGCAAGCGTAAACCGAATGGACATCAAGAAAGACGTGGAAAACAAACTTTCCGCCGCTCTATTCATGAACGTGAAAAGGATTATAGCCAATTCTCAAATGAGTTTGGTCACCTTGAAGGTGACACTATCGTAGGTCTGAAACATAAAAGTGCTGTAATTACCTTAGTTGAACGATTATCAAAAGTTATCATCACATTGAAACCGTGTGGTAGACAAGCGATTGATATTGAAAAAAAATTAAATCAATGGTTTGAATCTGTACCGAAAAACCTATTCAAATCCATCACTTTTGATTGTGGAAAGGAATTTTCAAATTGGAAACAGATCAGTAATGTCAATGATATTGCCATTTATTTCGCTGATCCAGGAACGCCGTCTCAAAGAGGCCTAAACGAGAATTCTAACGGATTGTTACGTAGAGATGGTTTATTGAAATCTATGGATTTCAATTCAGTAGATGAATTTTTTATTCAATCTGTCGCATCTAAACGAAATAATATTCCTAGAAAATCACTGGATTATCGAACACCTTTGGAAGTATTTTTGAGTTACGTAAGTATTGATGATCTGTCTAACTTAATTTGACAATTAAGATCTAAAGAAAAACGGAACATGCTTTGTAAAACTTTCTCCAAATTCTCAACTGCTCGATAAGAACAAGTATTTTGTCGCTGATGTGCATATGCATGACTATTTTCATATATTGCATTTCCATCAATTACTCCAAAAGAATAAATTATTCGATAAAGGAAACACAGTTCATCGCTGTTAAAAGAAAGATTAATTTGTTTTGACCACTTCTTCAAAAGATTAAAATGCGAATCATCTGAGATAACTGATTTATATTCATTATCTACTCGTACTTTTCTAAATGAACTTCTTTCTATATTAATGGCTAACCAAAAAGAAAATACACGTTTTTGAAAAATAGTTAACGTAATATCATAAATCCTCTCAAAAGCAACTATATACTTCTCTATTTCCTTTTGTTCGATATGAAATGGCCACTTATCACTACTTTCACGTGTAGAATTCCAATAGAAATAATAAAAAAAGCTACGAATGTTTGCCTCTGATGCATTCAATTCTAACTGAAATGGATGAAATGTTATATGATAACGCCTAAAATATGGAATTAAGAGCTTCGCATATCTGAAAACAGTAGATACACTAGTAAATTGCTCTTTAGCAAAATCTTTTAGAACACTTCTAGGA
>NZ_NGMF01000001.1:2058060-2059411 GCF_002140245.1 Enterococcus sp. 10F3_DIV0382
TCTAAGCTAAAAAATAGTTTCTTGATCATTCAGATAATAATCTATACAGTATTTATTTATCTCCTCCCTGTTCCTCGCCACTAACTATTTCTTAGAAAAAGATATCAAAAAAATTTCTATTCTAAAGTTTGCTTATGTGCTTTAACCCGCCAAGCACTTTCTATGTCTGCTATCCCACCCCCATATAAACTGTATCAGTATCTACTTCAGAAATATAAAATTCCCTTTTATCCGTTGTTCCATAAATGCTTATCTTTCCATTTTCATTTTCATAATTATAGATGCTATAAATTGTTTCCTCTTCCTTGTTTTCTGTCTTCTTCTTTTTTACTTTGATCTGGTCACTTGTAATCTCGATATCGAATCTAGTATCTTCTTCATGATAAAACCAATGTCCTGACAGCCTATCTGCTCTATCTAATTGTTTTTGTGTAAGAGATATTTTTTTAGGTATGCTTGTTTGACCTTCTGTAGTAGCTGTACAGCCACTCAATATAGTGATACAACCAATTAACAGAACATAAAATATTTTTATCATTATTATAAAACCTACTCTCTTTTCTTAAGATAGAAACATGACCTGTCTCTTATACACATCTAGATGTGTATAAGAGACAGTTCTATGAATGCGCTTGCATTTAATTTAGAAAGTGTTACTATCTATTTAGGCAAATTTTTGCTAATATTTTGTTTTTTCATTTACCATCTGTAGAAATCATTTAATGATTTCTATCTTCTCCTTCCAACTTTTTTGATGATGCATCATAAATTAACAGTGCATTATCCATCTTTTCCATGTTAAAAGAACTAAGAGTCAAGACATCATCTTGATTCTTAGTTCTTTTATTTCTTCTAGAAAATAATTGTTAGCAATATAGTTTATATTTTTAAATACTAAACCAGTAGCTTCTAGTTGCTTTCCTGCTTAATAGTCCATATTACTCAACGTAAAAAATAATTGATTGTGGACATTGCTCATCCACTTTATATCCACAACTTTCTTTATAATAGGTATGATAATCACTCTCTATCATATTAATTAACTCTTTTCCCCCGCAAAATTCTTCAATATCTAAATTAATAAATTCCTCCAAAAGGGAAAGCTTAGAGTCAATCGAAAGCATTTTAGGTAATATAGTCCAAAAATCATTATCATCATTTTTACGTAGTGTATAATATGTTTGCTTTTCTAGATTTAATACATAATTATATGCATCATAATCTCCCTTTTTTTCAAAAAAATTTTTCATATTTAAAAATCTACTCACAAATTTTTTCTTGAAATTATTCATTTTCTCACCTCTATTTATTCTTTTACTTGTCCACAGCATAACTGTTGAATAGAGTAACT
>NZ_NGMF01000001.1:2061445-2064186 GCF_002140245.1 Enterococcus sp. 10F3_DIV0382
TAGAGTAACTAAATTCAAAAGCTATTATAGTATAAAAATACACTTTTTGTTGTTCAAATTTTTCATCTAATCTGTGCAGTAATTTTGAACTCTATATTTTTTGATATTTAATGCTTAAGCAATCATTTAAAAAAGGCTGTGACACGTCTTTTGTCACAGTCCCTTCTAACATTATATTACTATTATTTATTCACTGCATCTTCTTAAGAATAAAACATACTTGATCGTTTGTTTCTTTACTAACAGCCTTCTTTACTTGGTTCCTACGATCCTTAATTTTATCTAAGCTGATTGCTTGTAACCATAAAACTTCGATCAGAACATACATCCTAGTATTGTCGTCTCGCTCATGTTCTGTATAACAAAGAGGATAAATCCAAAGCGATTTCTTTCCAAGAAGCTCTCAGTTAACGACCTCGATCATCTCTTTTTTACCACGAATATTAAAAATTTCCTCCTCTTAAACACCGTTTATCATATGAAGTATTTTTTATTTAAATTGATTCATAGGAAAAAGTAAGGTTAACACATGTAATCACTACCTTATTGAATAACTGAAGCAATATACTTTGCATAAGCTGTACGTCCACTTTCATTCAAATGGGTTTCATCATCATAAAAAAACTCAGGATGGTTTTTACTTTCACTATACCAATCGATCATCGTTATATTAGAATACTGATTTGGCAATTTAGCTAATGTGGCATTTATCGTATCTTGCCAGCCAGTCGGAGCTTTTATATTTACCCAGTACACTTTTTTATCTTTGAGCAAAGACATGGTTTGTTCTATAGCATCATCTGTTAACACACCATTGGTTCCTAACCCGATCACTATTTGTCGGTAAGAAACTAAATCTTTATGCTCCTTTAAGATTTCTGGTAACGCAGTGATTTGTCTTGACTCTTTTGCATCTACCAATGCTTCTTTTGGAAAAGTCTCTTTCAGTTCCTGATACGCCCCCAGCATAACAGAATCTCCGATAAATAATATTTTTTTCTCTTGTGACAACTGATTTTCTCCTGCACTTGCTTTACTAGAATTTTCTTTTAATAAACTTTGCAACTGATTTTGGTCAGCGGTCAACCGATTGGCTGGAGCGCGTAATACCAGTACAGAAACTCCGATTATCATTAGTGCCATAGTTGTCCAAATTTTGGGTGATCTCATCTTCTGCACTCCTTTTCTAAAGAAAGTAATCATGAGTAACGTACACAAAAACACAGTGAATAAACTTGCGATATCTAAATATTTCAAATGATAATGTTTGAATAGATTTGTCAGAGCAATCAATACTGGAAAATGCACCAAATAAAGTTCATAACTGATTTTTCCTACAAAAGAAAGTTTTGTACTAGCGATTTTGGTCTTTTTTGCAATGTTCATATCATCAACACTGGCTAACAATAAAGCAAAACAAATACTGATCAGTAGTTCATTTAGTGTATAAGGAAAAATCGGGAACAGAATCAGACAAAGACTAGCTAGTAATAAAAGCCAGATTTTACTAAAAGTGTTTTGTTCAAAGAAACGGCCAATAGTTATTCGATTAAAATACCCCCAAACTCCTAATAAAAATGGAAAAAGTTTAGCCACCGTATGATAATATGCCTTAGCTGAAGGTAAAAACAAACTAAAAAGAATAGAAACAAAAATCAATGTATAGATTAAGTAAAATACTTGTTTTCTCCTCATACGTTTAATGACAATAAACAAAAATGGCCAAATCAAATAAAATTGTAGCTCAACGGAAAGCGACCAATAATGTTTAAATAAAGAAGCGTTAAAGTAAGAGTCGAAATAAGATACGCCTTGATTCAGCTGCCACCAATTGTTATAGCCAAAAATCAAACTAGGTAGCTCACTACGAATATTTCCTATCAATCGAATGTTGCTGATCCCCAGTATGAAAATGGATACGACCAAAGAAAACAGTAAAAATGGATAAATACGTTTGATACGCTTATAGTAAAAATGTAGAAAACTGAATTGTCTGTTTTTTTCATCTCTTATCGTATTTTTAGCCATTAAAAAACCAGAAACCACAAAAAAGATCGTTACTCCTTGCAATCCGCCTGGTAGCTTACTATTTGGCAAATGATAAAATATCACTGCTAAAACAGCTATGCCTCTAAAACAATCGATTTCCTTTGAATATATTTTTTTCATGTATCATCAACTTCCTTCTCTTCATGGCATTTTTTAATCAAACATATTCTTCCGTATCTATTTTTTCATTTTTCTATTCATTTCACCTTGTTTTGTAAATTAACAGTTAAAAGTATCTAAAATGTATCTTTTCCCTATCAATACTCGTTGAACACAAAAAACATGAACATAAAATATCCGATTAATTATTTGTGCGACAAAAAAAGGTGGTGACAAAGATATGTCACCACCTCAGACTGTAGACAAAGAAAAAAATTTCTTTGTTCTACAGTTTTTTTGTTTATTCTCACTTACCTAGCACCACGTATAACATACTATAGCAATCATCATCCCGCTTCTTTGTCTTTTGAAATACTACGTTATTTCTTTTTATTAACGAAAAATAAGAGCACTAAACAGACCAAAATAGTTATGACCCTCAACGCGGGAGTAAACAGCAAGGCTATCATTAAATTAGCAAGTTCTCTGACGATTGAGGAATTTGATTCATATAATGCGAATAAAGATTCTGCAAATAAATTCACATGTCTATAAACAAATTCTGTAAATAAATATGCAGATAACCCTAAACC
>NZ_NGMF01000001.1:2068733-2069412 GCF_002140245.1 Enterococcus sp. 10F3_DIV0382
GTATTATTCAAATTAGTTATATCGAGTGAAAAAAACTTTTAAATTGATTCTTTTTATTTATCATAAAGATATAGATACATAATCATTTTCGCTTACATATATTTGAATATGAACTAAAAACAGCAAGAAAGAAGATGATCAAATGTATTATGTAGAAGTAAAAACAAAAGGTGTCAAAAACAAACAATATGTGAAAGGTATCAGTAACGAATATCCTTTACTTGGTTCATGGAAAGAAGCAGCTCCTTTTTCCAAACCATGTGCCATAAAAATAAAGAGCGAGCTGGAAAAAGAACTGACTTGCGGCAAAGCGGTTGTAACCATCATCGAAAAGTAACAGTGTAAAAACTAATGAATGACTTATTTCAACACTTTAAGCCGTATAGAAAGGAAGCAAAATATGGATTATACTGTTGAGTTTGACAGTGAACTATTGGAACAATTTCCGCAAGAGGTACATCTCGCATACAAAAAAACTATTTCTAAAAAAGTCATAGAGCATGTAGACCATAATTTTTTTCGTATAAAACCAGTACGAACACGCTCGGCAAAGGGAATATATGAAATGAAAGTCAATATTGATAAAAAAAATTATCGTATAGCATTTACTTTTAAAAAAAATCATGTATTCATTTTTTATATTAGTCCAAATGTACAAAAAATAGTATTTGATAAAGAT
>NZ_NGMF01000001.1:2069993-2083498 GCF_002140245.1 Enterococcus sp. 10F3_DIV0382
TGGAATGGCAACAGTTTTTTTGACAAATTTTATAAGGTGCAGAACTTCTTTCCGTATGCTATTCCGATTGTCCTTGACAATGAGCCTCCTCGGATGTGACGATCTTCGGCAGGAGCTAACAGTTAAAGTTAGACTGCCTCGCTAGCGTTAGCACATCCGAGCTCATTATCAAGGATTCGCTGCGCCAATCTCTGGTTACGGTAACCAACTGGTGTCTCGTAGCCAAGTGTACCGTGCAACCGAAGGTGGTTCCACCAATTGACATAGTCAAATAACTCCAAATCCAATTGTTGTAAGGTTTCAAATGTGTATTGATAGACAAATTCTACTTTCAGCGACTTATAAGTTGATTCAGCTACGGCATTATCAAAAGGACAGCCTTTATGACTCAATGATCGATTGATGTCAAAAGTTGTTAATAATTCATCAATAGCTTGGTTATCAAACTCTTTTCCACGATCAGTATGAAAAATCTCAACCTCTGTCAGAGGTTGTTTGATACGGCTAAATGCTTTTTTTACTAGAACGGCATCTTTATGTTCTCCACAAGAATAGCCGAGAATTTCTCGATTGAACAGATCCAAAATGAAACAGACATAATTCCATTTTTTCCCGACTCGTACATAAGTCAAGTCTGTTACGATCGCTTCTAATGGGTTGTCTCTTAAGAATTTACGATTCAATACGTTTGTCGTTTTGGCTTCATTGCAAGTAGAATGATGTACTTTAAAATAAGCAACAGTATAGCTCGATTTTAATCCTCTATTTTTCATGATTCTACTAATTTTTCGTCGGCTGATCTGAATGCCTCGTTTTGATAAGGCTTTTTTTATTTTTCTTGAGCCGTAGGCCTTTCGGCTGCGGATAAATTCTTCAGCGACTACTTCTTCAAGTTCTGATTCGTCTTTCTTTGGTTTTGATTGATAATAATAGGACTGACGTGATAGACCTAATATTCTGCACATCGCTGATATAGGGTAAAGATGCTTATTCGCATCGATTACTTGTCTCTTCGTCCGAATATCAGCGCTGCTTGCTTTAAAATATCATTTTCCATTTCTAATTGCTGGTTTCTTTTACGTAGTTCTAACAATTCTTTTTGTTCAGGCGTAAGATTATCTTTTTCTTTGAATGAACCACTCGTTTTAGATTGCTTTACCCATTTGTCAAATGCTGAAGCCGTTAGTTCATATTCTCGAATGATTTCTACACGTGGCTTTCCAGCTAAGTAAAGATTGACGATTTGTTGCTTGAATTCTTGTGAAAAAGTTCTTCGTGTTCTCTTAGACATAAAAATTCCTCCTGGTATGTTTTCTTCTAGTCTACACACCTTAATTTTTCTGTCTAGTTAATTGTAGCCTATCCAATCTATCACATATAACTCTCCTGTAAAGATTCTCTCGATTCCTTAAAATTCCTCTTTCCTTTTAGAATGCACCCTTTTTGATAAATAAAAAAGGTTGTGATAAATTTTCTTCACAACCTCTGTTTCTCTCTATCAAGTATTATCTTTTAATTTTCTACCCTTACCCTAGCATCTCTATTGCCCATAGTATGCATGCTTTCCGTGTTTTCGAAAATAATGTTTATCTAGCAAATATTGTGGGATTTCACATATATTTGGGTTGATCAACTTGTTTTCTTTAGCCATCAAACAAATTTCATCTAAAATCAGGCTATTTTCTACTGCTTCTATAGGTGAGCGCCCCCAAGTGAATGGTCCATGTCCATAGACAAGTACTCCAGGGACTTCTTTTGGCTCTAATTTTCTTTCCTTAAATGTCTCGACAATCACATTCCCTGTATGAACTTCGTAAGCTTCTTTTACTTCTTCTTTCGTCAATTGGCGTGTACAAGGAATCTTTCCATAAAAAGCATCAGCATGGGTCGTGCCATAAGCTGGCAAATCTCTGCCTGCTTGCGCCCACATGACAGAGTGAGTAGAATGAGTATGAGTAACAGCAGTTACATCTTCAAAAGCTTTGTATAAAACAACATGGGTAGGCAGATCTGAAGATGGTTTTAAGCTGTCTTCTTCTATTATATTTCCTGACAAATCTGTTACAACCATTTGATCTGCTTGCATGCGTTCATATCGGACACCGCTTGGCTTAATAACGATGACTCCTAGCTCACGGTCCACTTCACTCACATTGCCCCAAGTCAATTTGACTAATCCGTATTGCGGCAATGCCAGATTTGCTTCAAAGACACGTTGCTTCATTGCTGCAATTTTTTCTTCACAAGACATCATAACCAGCCTCCTTCAATTTAGAACTTAAGTAGTCTTTTGCCTGCTGGATTTCTCTTCGAAAATCTTGACTTTTTTCACTCCACATTTCGATCAGGAATGTTCCATCATAATCTAGACGTTTCAAATGTCTCAATAATCCAAGAAAGTCAACGCATCCGTTACCAAAAGGAACATCTCGAAACTGTCCTGAATATTCTTTTGTTACAGGATACGTGTCTTTTAAGTGGATAGCAGTGATATAATCGATCCCTTTCTCAAGTTCTCGAGCCGGATTATTTTCCGGCCATGCGGACAAATTGCCTAGGTCTGGATATACTTGTAGAAAAGGGGAACGAATCTGTTCTTTGATTTCTAAAAATTTTGAAATGGAGTTCATAAATGGGTCATCCATGATTTCCACGGAAAGAATGATGCCATATTTAGAGGCTTCCTTTACACTTTCTTTTATTCCTTCGATAAAGTCTTCTCTGGAATTCATTGATTTCTCTTCATAATAAACGTCATATCCAGCTATTTGGATTACTTTGACGCTTAAATTATGCGCCAAATGGATTGCTTTTTTCATTAGTTGTTTCGCTGCTTTTTTCTTTTCTGGATCAGCAGAACCAAACGGAAATCGCCGATGCGCACTTAAACAAATCGAATGGATACGTACTCCAGAGCTAAACATCTCTTCTCTCAGCTCAGCTATCTTTTTTTCAGACCAATCTAATCGTGCTAACCGCTCATCCGTCTCATCAATCGACATCTCGATAAAATCGAAGTCCATTTCTTTTACAAGGGAAAAACGTTCTTTCCATGAAATATCTTTGGGTAATGCTTTTTCATAAATCCCAATTTGAGCCATTTCCTTACCCCCAGATACGAATGATCTCATCTTTGAAACATTGTGCAGCCTTCATTGGATCTTCTGCTGCTGTAATCCCCCGACCCGCGATAAAGGTATACACGTTGATTCCTTCAAACAATTGTAATGTGTTTGGATTTAATCCACCAGTTACAGAAACATTGAAGCCTAGTTCAATCAGTTTGCTGACCTTCGATAAATCTTTTTCACCCCAAGCTTCACCAGATAAGAGCGCATCACGGCTTTGGTGGTAGATTACCTGTCGGATTCCGATGTTATACCAATCCTTGGCTTGCTCAAAAGTCCAATTGCCATAGAGTTCTACTTGTAATTCGCCTATCTCTTTTTGTGCTGCCTTCATCGTTGGCATTGTTGCACAGCAAATGACTGTCATCCAATCTGCTCCTGCAGTAGCAACATTTCTTGCTACTGTTCCTCCAGCATCTGCACATTTTGTATCAGCGACCAGTTTTTTTTCTGGAAATATACTGTGAATACAGCGAATCGCTTTTTGTCCTTCCTGTAAGCAAAGGATCGTTCCCACTTCAATAATGTCTACTACATCACCGACTTTCATAACATCGCCTAATGCATGTTCTAAATCATTGTGATCTAACGCAATTTGCAGATTCGGCCTGCTCATCTTGGTTCCTTCTTTCACTTGTTTTTTTGATACCATGTTGTTTCAGCAAATTTTTCACTGATTTCTTTGGCGGACATCACATTTTTTATACCAATAACTGTAACGCCTTTTTTCTCTGCCTGAGTAAACATATTCAAAAAATTGACTGGTGTAAAAACGACATCATATTGACTGGCTGAGCTTTTTCCCTCTGAAATAGCACAATGATGAATCTTGGTAATTGGTATATTTAGTTCTTTCATTGCTTTTTCTACACTTCTCATCATCATCAAGCTGGTTCCTGATCCATTTGCACACGATACTAAAATTCTCATCCTAATCCCTCCATTATGAGTGTTGTCTAATCAGATTTCTTTTATGCTTTCTGCTTTTCTGCATATTTTTCATAATCTTCTACAATCAAGAAATACCCTTCAGGATTTTTCCGATATTGTAACTGCGGAATAGCCAATAGACCAATGACGACTACGGCGATTCCAGCATAACCTAGGACTTTCATGACTACTGTAAATAATGGCCAAGCTGTCGCCCAATCGAACATCCCGATATAACCACCGTATGTTGACATCCCGATCCATGTAGCGAATAATGCTGAACCGCCTACTTGTATGATTCCAGAAAGAAACGGGAATAGACAGGCAGCTTTGAATCCACCTCGGTTATTGGCATAAACTGCTATGACAGCATTATCAAAGAACAACGGAATGAAACCGGCTATGACGATCGTTGGCGATTTCAATAAAATCAGTAAACCAATCATCAAAAATTGACCCAAAGCACCGAACAAAAATCCAATCGTTACCGCATTTGGCGAACCAAAGCCAAAAGTAGCGGCTACATCGATTCCTGGAACAGCTCCTGGTAAAATCGTGTTTGAGATTCCTTGAAAAGATTGAGTTAGTTCATCGACGAAAGTCCGAACCCCTAATTGCAAGATTGCCAGATATACCGCAAAATTCAAGGAAGTCGTCATAATGTAGAATAAGAAACTCTGCCCCTCTTTCATGAATTGTGCTTGAATCAAATAATCTTTGCCTAGTACAAGCAGAATGATCCCAAAGAAAAATAGCATGAGCAACGAAGTAGCAACCATATTCTCATTAAATATCGATAGGAATCCTGGTAATTGGATATCTTCGATTTTCTTGTCTTGCTTGATCGATCGATTTTTCTTTTCATCCCGCTTTTTCATCCATTCAGCTAGTTTAGCAAAAATAAAGATTCCGAACATTTGCTGATGTGCCACCGCAAATCCGGCACCTTCTGTCAATTCCTGCGTGATCCCTACTGTTAAGTTAGAAGCTACTGCCCAATAACACCCTAAAATCAATCCCATAAATATCAATACTTGTATCCTGCCTAGATCAGGAAAACAAAACAGTAAAATCCAAAAAGCGGTAGCTGCTTGCTGGACCTGAACATTTCCGGTCGTGAAAACGGATCGCAGTTTCGTATATTTCTGAAAACGGACTAATAAAATATTTAAAACAAATGCAATCAGTAATAGAATCATCACATCTCCAAAGGTACGGCCAAATGTCTCCATTAATCCAGCATCCACAGCATTTTGTCCAAAATAAGGATCTGTAACCATAGCATCCAAATTAAACCGTTCTTTTAGTCCAACCAAGATTGGTCGAAAATTGTTGACCAAACCACCAGAGCCAACAGTCAAAATAAAGTAGCCAACCGTTGCCTTTAAGAATCCAGCGATGCATTCATGAAGCGGGCGTTTCAGCAAAATATAGCCTAATAACACGATAAAACCAATCAGGTACGCTGGCTGCGTCAAGATATTTGTTGCAAAATACGTCCAAATGCTTAACAAAAATTCCCCCATCTTTTTTCTCCTCTATCAATTAATTATATTCCGCCATCACAACTTGGTAATCATCGATGGAGTTCGTAGAGATGAGACGCTCAACCAATCCATCTGTCATTAATAATTCGGATAATTTTTGGATATTTTCTAGGTGTTCTTTTGGATTTTTTGCTGCGAGTGTAAAAAACAAACTGGCCGTTTTCTCCTCATTCTCATCTTCGCTTTCAAAACGGACTGGCTGCTTCAACTTGGTAAATGAAATAGCCGTTCCAAAAACTCCCTCGCTTTTTTCTGAAGAATGTGGCATGGCTACTTGAGGTGCAATCACAATATAAGGTCCATATTTTTCTACACAATGAATGATTTCTTCAACATACGTTTGATCAATGATTTTCTTATCAATCAATACACGACAGCTTTCGGCGATAGCTTCACGCCAATTCGTGATTTCTTTATCTGGGTAATGAATCAATTGATAGTCAAAAAAGTATTTCAGCAAGAAACTTCCCTTCTTTCTTATAAAAACGACGGAAACGGTGTATCATTTTCAATCGAGAAGACATCTTCAAATCCGCGATAAAAATTAAACTCAAGATCATCTTTGTTTGTCGGATAGATGAATTTCCCGCCTACTTGCCAGATATAAGGTTTAAACCCATAATGCAAGCGATCCTTTTTGAATTTCCAAATTTCAGTAATCTCTTTAGGATCAGCCATAAAATTAGACCAAATATCGTAGTGGACAGGAATCACTACTTTTGCATTCAATGACTCCGCCATGCGCAGCATATCAACAGAAGTAACTTTGTCTGTTATCCCTCGTGGGTTTTCACCGTAGGCTCCTAAGCAGACATCGATTTTGTGGTCATTGCCATGTTTGGCAAATAAATTGGAATAATGTGAATCTCCTGCGTGATAAAGATTACCTCCTGATGTTTCAAATAAATAATTTACTGCTATTTGATCCATCTCCTGAGGCATTTTTCCTTTCAATACTTCTTCCGGATCTTCACAAGTAACCAACGCTGTCCGATCAAACGCTTCTAAAGCTACTACATTGATATTTTTGATTTTGACCGCATCACCTGGTTTCACGATAATCGTTTTTTCTTCAGGGATCCCCCATTTTTGCCACATGTGAACCACTTCTTTTGGTCCAATGAATATTGCTTCAGGACAATTTTGATGCACGGCTGCAGCTGTGTGAATATCTAGATGATCGGAATGGATGTGTGTGACGATTAAAGCGTCTACATTTTTTATTTCAAAAGGATCGATTACGAAAGGCTGAGTCCGTAAGTTAGGCTGCATATTTTGAACACCGCTCATACGCATCATCTGATGCCCTTTTTTCATCATGCCATTTCCATGACTGCGTTTTCCCGTTCCACACCATAAATCACATAAGATATTCGTTCCTTCATGACTTTTCAGCCAAATTCCCGTACAGCCTAGCCACCACATAGCAAAAGTTCCAGGTTCCACTACCTCTGATTCGATTTCCTCGTTCAAATACATACCCCATTCTGGAAATGTTTCTAATATCCACTTTTCTTTTGTCACTTCATTTACCGTTTTGCTCATTTACTTGTTCCCCCCATATCATTCTTACGACTTACAAGTAAATCTTAATGCGTAACCGCATGCGTGAAAACCCTTTTATATGACTGTTTGTCTTTTATATGATTTTCTTTTAAATATTAATGATTGTTTCAGTATAATAAAGACAGATATGAATATTTAAATGAACAACTAATCAAATAAATCCATGGATCAAGATGTCCTTCAGGAGGCAACAGTCATGAAAAACTCACTTGTCAATATTGAAAAACGGCAAAAAGATATTTTGGAACTACTTCAGCAAACCGAACAATTGTCAACTTTTCAATTAGCTGAATCTCTGGATGTATCTATTAGTACGATACGCAGAGATTTAAATTTATTAGAAGAAAAAAACGAGATCATCCGCAATTACGGTTATTGTTCTTATAATTACAAAAACCAGACTGATTTTGATCAATCTGGTCCTGAAAGGATTAAACAAGCGATTGCCAGAGAAGCTAGTAAATACATTAGCGATTATGATACATTGTTTATTAATTCTAGCTCGACTGCATTGAAAACACTGGATTTTCTTCAATCTAACCATTTGACAGTCGTTACAAACAACGTAAAAATCAACTATTCTCCTCACAAAGATAATTGCAGTTATATTTTAACTGGCGGAGAGATGCGCTTTCCAAAAGAAGCACTGGTGGGCGATATCGCATTAAATACGATTTCTTCAATCAATGCAGACATTTGTATCATTGGTTGCAGCGGAGTCGATGTCGCACATGGGGTCACAACGAAAATATTGAATGAATCAACAATCAACGAAATGATGATCAACCAGACAATCAAATGTAAGATTCTAGTTGCTGATCATCGAAAAATCGGACTGACATCAAAATTCAAGATTGCTGATATTTCAGTCTTTGATTATTTGATCACTGATAAATTTTGCTCTGAAAAAGTATTAGACAAAATCAAGAATATGGGGACAAAAATCATCCAAGTAGATTCATTTTAAGAATTATGTTGGTTTGCGTAAAAAACTCTACTACATTCAAAATTACCATTTGAACATAGCAGAGACTTCTTAAAACGATAAAATGGATGAACAATCAAAATTTGATTTAATCATCCATTTTACTAACTATTTTCTCCACATCCAAAGTTCCGTATTCTTCCTTAGATATTACGAAAACAGGTATTTCAGGGAACTGACTTTCTATTTTATCTTTTGCATATCCAAGTAAAGGAGTGAGCAATAAGATGTCTGCTCTCTTTGCTTCTTTGTCTATTTGGCTAGAATCATATACTTTGACTGACACATTTTTTTGCTCTTTTTGAAAGAAATGTGTCAATTTTCTTTCTAAACGTTGCGTTTGCAAAAGTCCAACAGAAGAAATCAAACTGAATGTCATATCGAAAAGAAAGATTTTCTTTGGACTTTGTTCAGCAATCTTGGGCTTGTTAAGATTCATTGGTTATCTTCCTCTCTTTTGTCTTTAGATCATCCCAGTATTTTAACTAACTTTTATTATATATACATTTTTATGAAAGCGCTATATAATAAGTTAGATTATTATCTAAACTCAACAGAGATATTTGTTTACGAATACTATTTTTGTTAGATATTGAAAGGAGTACCGTCCATGTTAAGCAATAGTTTGATTGCTTTACTAGAAAAGAAGCGTTCCTCGTTAAGTAAAATCGAAAATGAAATATTGGATTATATATTCCTCCATTTGTCCGATATTGGAACAAAAACGATTTATGAAGTATCTGATGATTTATTTGTCTCAACTGCTACTATCTCCCGAACGGCTAAACATTTAGGCTATCAAGGTTTTAAAGAGTTGAAATACGCCATCGATCAATCCATCCATGTAGAGGAACAGGAAGGAAATAGCCGAAGCTTTCAAACAATCACGAACCAAATCACTTCAAATGTCACAGAGACGTTCCATCAAATGAGCGAAGAAAAGGCCAAACAAATGATGACATTGATCTATCAATCGAATACTATCGAAGTTTTTGGATTAGGAGGAAGCTTCCCTATTTGTACAGATTTTGCTCGAAAACTGACTTTTTTAGGAAAAAAAGCATTTGCTCGTTCAGATTGGGATGAACAAGAAGCAGCTGTAAGTAATTTGAAACAGGAAGACTTAGCCATTTTCGTCAGTTTCACAGGAGAAACAAAAGGTATCCTCTCCTATGCCCAGATTGCTAAAAGACAACAAGTCCCTATCATCAGCATTATTTCAACCAAGGGAAGTAACTTGGAAAAATTATCGACGATTTCCTTATATGCAAAGGGAACGACTCGCTATCACCACAGTGTCGATTTAAGTTCAAGAATTTCTGTGATTTGTTTATTTGATACAGTACTCTTGATGTATGCAGACCAAATGAAAAACAATTAGCTATAATTTGTTGCTATTTCTAGTGAAACATCTTACTCAATCATGTATGAGGATACAGAATATCTGTCTCCTCTTTTTTATTTCCTTTAGTTAGCTATAATAAACCTATCAATGAAAACGCAATCATTTTTTTTAAAAATCTTAAAACTACTAAGAGATGGAGGAAGAAAAATGAATACAAAGAAAAAGAAATCAACCTTTTGGGAGTTCTTTCAAGGGTTGGGAAAGACTTTTATGTTGCCGGTTGCTTTGTTGGCTTTCATGGGTATTCTTTTAGGGTTAGGTAGTTCATTTTCCAGTGAATCAATGATTCAGACTTTACCGTTTTTAGGATATCCAGCAGTTAAAGCAGTGTTCCAATTCATGTCTGCTATTGGCGGTTTTGCCTTTACCTACTTGCCAGTCATGTTTGCCATGGCCATTCCATTAGGATTAGTTCGTAAGGAAAAAGGTGTGGCCGCTTTCTCTGGATTCGTCGGTTACACTGTCATGAATTTAGCCATCAACTTTTACTTAGTCCTGACAAATCGTTTAGTTGATGCCGACCACTTGCGAGAAGCTGGACAAGGAATGGTTTTTGGTATCCAGACGATCGAAATGGGTGTTCTTGGAGGGATCATTGCTGGAATCATCGTTTATAAGTTGCATAACAGGTTTTATACTGTTCAGTTACCAGATAGTTTCGCCTTCTTCTCAGGGGCTCGTTTTGTACCGATTATCACTTCTCTAGTTTTAGGGTTTGTTGGTTTGATCATCCCCTTGATTTGGCCTTTATTCGCTATGGTCATTATGGCTATCGGCCAGCTAATCCAACGTTCAGGAATATTTGGTCCCTTCTTATTCGGTTCAGGGGAACGACTGCTTCTTCCATTCGGGCTTCACCATATTCTAGTTTCGATGATACGCTTTACTGAAGCTGGTGGTTCGGCGATCATTGATGGGAAAGAAGTATTTGGTGCACTGAATATCTTTTATGCAGAATTGCAAAACAATTTGCCTATTTCGCCAAGTGCAACTGCCTTTTTATCACAGGGAAAAATGCCTACATTTATTTTTGGACTGCCTGCAGCAGCATTAGCTATGTATCGTACCGCTGCACCACAAAATCGACATAAAATCAAAGGATTGTTGATTTCAGGTGTGATTGCGACAGCTGTGACCGGAATCACAGAACCAATCGAATTTTTATTTTTATTCATTAGTCCGCTATTATGGCTCTTCCATGTCGTCATGACTGGTCTAGGTTTTATGGTCATGGCATTATTAGGTGTCGTAATCGGGAATACAGATGGTGGAATCTTAGATTTTGTGATTTTTGGTCTACTCCAAGGTAATGACACAAAATGGTGGTGGGTATTAATAATCGGTGCTTTGTGGTTCGGTATTTACTATATTGTCTTCAAAACAGTAATCATAAAATTGGATTTAAAAACACCTGGGCGTGACAAGACAGTGGATGAAACAGAATATACCGATCAAGAAGTGAACTTTCATAAAACAGGCGGATACGATGCAAAAGGAATTTTAGCAGCACTTGGTGGTCAAGAAAACATCCAATCTTTAGATAATTGTATTACACGTTTACGTTTAGTTTTAGCAGATGCAGATATCGTAGATGATGAAAAGTTAAAACAACTAGGAGCATTAGGTGTGGTCCATCTCGATCATCAAAACGTCCAAGTGATTATCGGAACGAAAGTCACAACTGTTCGCAATCAGCTTGATACGATTTTAGGATAAAAAGATAGAAGGTGAAATTTGTGGCATTTGATACCGCTATAAATAGAAAAGGAACGTACTGTACACAGTGGGACTACGTTGAAGACCGATTTGGCGAAGCTGATTTACTCCCTTTTACGATTTCTGATACAGATTTTATGGTCCCCGAAGAAGTACTTGATACTTTGAAAGAAAGAATGAACCACCCAGTATTTGGCTATACCCGCTGGAATCATCATGAATTAAAAGAAGCAATTAAACAGTGGTATCAATCCCGTTTTGACACACTACTGGAAGAAGAATGGATCATGTACACTCCAACAGTTATCTATGCAGTATCTACCCTTATTCAAATGCTTACTAAAAAAGGGGAAGGAGTGGTTTTACAAACGCCAGCTTATGATGCTTTTTTTAAAGTCATCCAAGACAATGACCGACTTCTAGTCGATAATCCTTTGATCTATGAAGAAAATCAGTACCGGATCGATTTTACGGATTTAGAAGAGAAATTAGCCAGGCCAGAAAACAAAGTACTACTTCTCTGCTCTCCCCACAATCCAACCGGTAGAGTATGGAAACAATGGGAATTAGAAAAAATCGTGGCATTGTGCCGTCAGTATTCTATATTTTTATTATCTGATGAGATACACATGGACATTTTAGGACGAGGACAAACGCATATACCTATCACACGCTTCAATTATGAACAAGTGGCGATTGTCACCAGCGGTACAAAAACATTTAACTTCCCTGGATTGACATTTGCCTATACGTTGATACCGAATCTTGGGTTACGTGAGCATTTTCAAAGGAAGTTAAAAAATGCGGATGGGTTATCTTCTACCAATATTTTCGGTATGTTAGCGACAATGAGTGCCTATCGGTATTGCAGTCATTGGGTAGATGAACTGAATCATTATCTTGAAAGCAATCAGCGGTATGTAAAAGCATTTATCCAGGAAAAACTGCCAGATGTAAAAGTCGTCGATCTTGAAGCAACCTATTTGATGTGGCTGGATATATCCAAAGCTGTATCAGATATCCCTCTTTTAAGAGAGAAGCTGATTTCTATAGGCAAAGTGGCGATTATGGATGGATCGATTTACGGCGGAAATGGTCATCAATTTTTACGATTGAATATCGGCTGTCCGAAATCGAAATTAGTAGATGGACTAGATCGTATGTTGAAAAGTTTTGAAGCAACTGCTGAAATCGAAATTAAACCATAATAAAGGAGATGTGACAAAAATTTTTGTCACATCTCCTTTTTTCGAATATACGATGTTCTTAAAGTTGAACACTTCTGTCAAGATCTCTTTATTTAAGGTCGTTTTCGATCACTTTCACCGCGTGATCATTCCCGTTGAAACATGCTACTTTTTTGGCATCCATATATCTTTCTAAATAATCGTCTTCTCCTAGTTGCTTATGGCAAAAAGCAATTTCATAAAGCAAGTATTCCAATGCCTGGGTTGATTTATGTTTCTTATTGTACCCAATCCCCTTCTCGCACAACTGGATTGCTTTTTCATAGTTCTCGATTTTGCTGTAATAGGTGGCGATATTATAATATACGATACAGACCATCAGATTATCAAAATCAGTATCATTCAAGATTTTAAGCGTACGTTCCACATACACTTTTGCAAAGTCTAGTTCTCCTTTTGCCAAGTAGATCATTGCCACATTTGCAGCTGCTTGTAAGTGATGGATATCTGTTTCGGTCGTTTGTTCCAACACTTGATTGAAATAAAACAATGCTGCATCTTCTTTTTTTGCATAAAGATGATCAAGCAGTCCTTGATAAAACAAGATTTGGTTTAAAAGATCAGAATTGCTTACTTTTTTCTGATCAATCGTTTGTAAAATTTCATAAGATTCTTTGTACTTCGATACAGCATTCAACGATTGAATCTCACTTAATTTTTTTCTGATCTTGTCTTCTTCTGTTTCCACTAATATATCGGAGATCTCGACATTCAACTTTTTGCAAAGCGCACTTAGGATGTTGATACCTGGTGACATATTCTTGTTTTCGATATTGCTGACAGTTGCCTGTTCGCAAATACCTTCTGCTAATTGTACTTGTGTTAACCCCTTTTTCTTTCGGTATTCTTTCAGTAATGCTCCATCTACTTTTATCAAAACAATTTCCTTCCCTTTAAAAAATTATTTCTCCTTTATATCATACACAAAAAAAAGTTCTAAACAACCATAATTGTTTAGAACAGAATAAAAATTTTAATTTT
>NZ_NGMF01000001.1:2083598-2087220 GCF_002140245.1 Enterococcus sp. 10F3_DIV0382
TATAATTATGAAATTTTATTTCAATATATTTTAGTAGAAAATATTATTATTTTTTAATACAGGTTCTTTTTTATATACAAAAAAATTTTTCAAACCTAATAAACTTTACTGTTCCTATACTGATCTATGGGTTTATAAAATAGTATTTAAATAAAATAAAAAACCTTGAAATTTAATTTCAAGGTTTTTCGTAATACCGGCGGCCGGGGTCGAACCGGCACGTCCTCAACGGACACTGGATTTTGAGTCCAGCGCGTCTGCCAATTCCGCCACGCCGGCAAATTAAAAGAATAACTGGGGTAGCTGGATTCGAACCAACGCATGAGGGAGTCAAAGTCCCTTGCCTTACCGCTTGGCTATACCCCAAGAATAAAGGGCGAATGATGGGAATCGAACCCACGAATGCCGGAGCCACAATCCGGTGCGTTAACCACTTCGCCACATTCGCCATCATAAAAGATGTTATTTAATTTCTCAATAAAAAACTAAGATGAAGACATCTTAGTCAATACCGGCGGCCGGGGTCGAACCGGCACGCCCTCAACGGGCACTGGATTTTGAGTCCAGCGCGTCTGCCAATTCCGCCACGCCGGCAAATTAAAAGAATAACTGGGGTAGCTGGATTCGAACCAACGCATGAGCTGTCTCTTATACACATCTAGATGTGTATAAGAGACCGCCTTTATATCATACACAAAAAAAAGTTCTAAACAACCATAATTGTTTAGAACAGAATAAAAATTTTAATTTTTACCACCAATTATTTCTTGATAAAAAATCAACTGTCTACCTGCAGATCAATCTCCTGAAGTATTTTCTCTATCATTTCTTGTTGACTTAATTCGGCAGTCAGTATCTTCTCATTAGGCAATCCAAGTATATCATGCTCCAACCACCAATCCGCCATTTGTTCTGCACCAAATTCTTTTGACATCTTTCTCTGGCTGTGACGTCTCAGCGTTTCTTCAAAAGAAAGATCGTAATAATAAGCAAATACATTTCCTTGAAAGCTCTCATACAGGTCCATAAGCATCGCTTTGTAGATTTTTGCACTCATGATCCCCTCGATAAGGACTAAATCAAATCTGTCTTTTCCAAATTCTGCCAACTGACGGATCAAATCTGGTGTAGGATTTCCTACTTTATCTTTGACATTCAACATTTCTCTTCTCACTTCATCTTGAGAGATTCGCATCACCTTCCCCATAGGAAAATGATTTTGAATAGCTTTAGCTGTCGTTGTTTTCCCACTTGCTGAATTTCCTCTTAATATGACTAGCTTCCCCATAACACTGCATCTCCTTGTATACCAATAATCATTCATCCAACATCATTAATCCTTCTGTTGATTGAAAATAAAAAGAGAATCTGTTTGTATAAAAATCATTCTGATCTGTGGTAAGCATATGGAATGAGATCCGTAATTTTGATTTTTTTAGCCCCCTCTTCTGTTGAGACAATGATTTCACAAGCAGGTGCATACTCCAATATAAACTGTCGGCAATTCCCACATGGAGAATAGATCATGTCAAAATGATCTCCACCCACAGCTACGATACACTCAAAATCACGTTCACCACGACTGATTGCTGTCCCTAACGCAATGATTTCTGCACATGCCCCATGATTCGAATAAACATTCACACCAGTATACACATTACCATTTGTGCAACGTACTGCAGCTCCTACTGTATGATTGAAAGACACCAAATCAATATTTGATTTAATGACTTCGGTTGCAGCATCCACTAATTCTAAATCCATTGTTGATAAATCGCTCATTTTTATCTCCTTTTTTCTGCCAAATCGGTTAAAGTAATCATAATCTTTATATAAAAAAACATCAATGGCAGAACGGAAAGAAAAGAAACGACTCAGTTAATATGTGGACTATTGTTCTTGGTACAACGGTAAAAAAGCAAGCTTGCATTTACAAGCCTGCTTTTGGAACATTTAAAGCTTCGATCAAAGCTTCGATGTGACAAACCACCTATGCTGCTCGATCATAAAATTGATAGCAAAAATTCCACAAAGTATATATGTGCCCCATGATAATAAAACATTCATCTGCGGTAAAATGATCTTTGGAAGAATCACAATCAAAAATGATGCCAGAGCCCAAACCCAACGATTGATGTGAACGTGACGCATAGCCAGCATATTCAACATAAGTTGGCTTATCGTTAATAAAAAGATAAAAACAAAAAATAAAATCAGCCAATACATTGTTTTCCACCTCTGAAATCAGACTTAAGCAGTTTGTATTTCATTATCTCCATTATTATTTTGTTCATCTGACAACATCTTTTTATCATAAGCTTTTACAAATGGATAATAGATGATAAATGCTATCAGTGTATTGATCACAATCAAAACAACCACACGCCAGTCATTTCCTGCTGAAAGGTAGCCGCCGATTGGTGCTGGTAATGTCCATGTTGGCAATACAGTAAATCCATTGACCATTTCTAATTTGACTGCAAAATAGCTGACAATAGTCAAAACTAAAGGAACTAAGTTGAATGGAATGAACATGTAAGGATTCAACATCATAGGAGCTCCAAAAATCATCGGCTCATTGATATTGAAGATACCAGGAATAATGGAAAAACGACCAACTTCTTTTAAGAATTTTGATTTACAAAAGAATAAAAACAAAACTGATACCACAATCGTGGCTCCTGCACCGCCAATCGTAACTGTCCATTGATAAAACTGTTCAGGAGCGATATAAGGCAATTTGGTAGCAGCTGTACCATCTGCTAACGCCTTCGCATTCTCATCCAACATAATCAGCCACATTGGACGAACAACAGCTCCTACGATACTCATGCCATGGATCCCAAATGACCACAACAAATGGATCAAAAACATCGGTAATAAAACACCAAGCAGATTATTCCCTAAAATATTGGTTAAGGGCTCGAATAACGACAATAAGGCAGCGTTTACATCGAAACCCGCGACGCTTCGAATCAACCAAGTCGTTGTTAAAATCACTGCACCAGGAATCAATGCCTCAAAACTACGGGCCACAGCAGGTGGTACTTGTTCTGGCATTTTGATAGTAATATTACGCTTTTTAAAGAAACGATACACTTCCACTGCAAAAATCATGGATAGGATCCCGGCAAACATCCCAGATGCTCCTAAAGAACTCATCGGTAAGACCCAGCCAAGAGGTGCCTCTTCAGGTGTTAAAACGTTTACAGGAACTTGTAACATAAAGAACGTCCCTAGTGATAATATACCACCCGTCACACTATCCAACCCATATGATTTAGCTAGATCCGAACCCATAACAAAAGTTGCGTAAATAGCCATTAATCCCATCGTAATCCTGAAAGGTAAAACGATTGTTGCCGAATAAGGGGCAATAAATTCATTCCACCCAGGAAACGGTAAATTGATGAAAACCATAAAAAATGTACCAATCAAAATCAATGACAGTGTTGAAACAACCCCATTACGAATTGCCAACAAATGTCGCTGTGTACCAATTTTTGCCATTGGTGGGACAAGTTTTTCCTCAACCCATTTCATCAGCTTTTCCACTAAAACCACTCCTTTTCAATAAAATAGAGACCATTCACTGCATAATGAAGCAAAGAATGTTCATAAT
>NZ_NGMF01000001.1:2089284-2091383 GCF_002140245.1 Enterococcus sp. 10F3_DIV0382
AACTGGGGTAGCTGGATTCGAACCAACGCATGAGGGAGTCAAAGTCCCTTGCCTTACCGCTTGGCTATACCCCAAGAATAAAAAAGGCGAATGATGGGAATCGAACCCACGAATGCCGGAGCCACAATCCGGTGCGTTAACCACTTCGCCACATTCGCCATCATAAAAGATGTTATTTAATTTCTCAATAAAAAACTAAGATGAAGACATCTTAGTCAATACCGGCGGCCGGGGTCGAACCGGCACGCCCTCAACGGGCACTGGATTTTGAGTCCAGCGCGTCTGCCAATTCCGCCACGCCGGCAAGTTGATTTATTAGTACTAAGGCGGTAACCGGATTTGAACCGGTGATGAAGGTTTTGCAGACCTCTGCCTTACCACTTGGCTATACCGCCATTATACTATTATCAATCTATAAAATAAAGAATAAATTATAGAAACTGGGGTAGCTGGATTCGAACCAACGCATGAGGGAGTCAAAGTCCCTTGCCTTACCGCTTGGCTATACCCCAAGAATAAAAAAGGCGAATGATGGGAATCGAACCCACGAATGCCGGAGCCACAATCCGGTGCGTTAACCACTTCGCCACATTCGCCATGGCAGGGGCAGCAGGAATTGAACCCACACTAACGGTTTTGGAGACCGCTGTTCTACCTTTAAACTATGCCCCTATAAAATGGAGGAGAGTGGATTCGAACCACTGAACCCTAAGGAACGGATTTACAGTCCGTCGCGTTTAGCCACTTCGCTACTCCTCCATGGTGGCGCGGGACAGAATCGAACTGCCGACACACGGAGCTTCAATCCGTTGCTCTACCAACTGAGCTACCGCGCCATATTTTAAAATTATTAATTGAATAACAAGAACGACGGTTCCGACGGGAATCGAACCCGCGATCTCCTGCGTGACAGGCAGGCATGTTAACCCCTACACCACGGAACCAGTTCATTATGGAGGTTAACGGGATCGAACCGCTGACCCTCTGCTTGTAAGGCAGATGCTCTCCCAGCTGAGCTAAACCTCCAACATTCAATTAAATGACCCGTACGGGATTCGAACCCGTGTTACCGCCGTGAAAGGGCGGTGTCTTAACCGCTTGACCAACGGGCCAGGTAAACTTGTTACGGAGAGTAAGGGATTCGAACCCTTGAGACAGTTTGCACCATCTACATGATTTCCAATCATGCTCCTTCGGCCTCTCGGACAACTCTCCCGAGTGAAAGAAGCTCAATACTCTTTCTCAAAATGAGAACTCCGGCAGTAGGACTCGAACCTACGACATCATGATTAACAGTCATGCGCTACTACCAACTGAGCTATGCCGGAATAACATCAGCGTGGCGACGTCCTACTCTCACAAGGGGCAACCCCTCACTACAATCGGCGCTAAGAAGCTTAACTTCTGTGTTCGGCATGGTTACAGGTGTATCCTTCTCGCTATCGCCACCACACTGTGGTGTTATCTTTTATTGAGTAAATTTTGTTCACTCAAAACTGGATTTGAAGTCATATAAGTTTTTGCCGAGTTCTTTTCTTTTTAACCTATTGGTTAAGTCCTCGATCGATTAGTATCAGTCCGCTCCATACATCACTGTACTTCCACTCCTGACCTATCTACCTGATCATCTCTCAGGGATCTTACTTTCTTAAAGAAATGGGAAATCTCATCTTGAGGTGGGCTTCACACTTAGATGCTTTCAGCGTTTATCCCTTCCCTACATAGCTACCCAGCAATGCCCTTGGCAGAACAACTGGTACACCAGCGGTAAGTCCATCCCGGTCCTCTCGTACTAAGGACAGCTCCTCTCAAATTTCCAACGCCCGCGACGGATAGGGACCGAACTGTCTCACGACGTTCTGAACCCAGCTCGCGTGCCGCTTTAATGGGCGAACAGCCCAACCCTTGGGACCGACTACAGCCCCAGGATGCGACGAGCCGACATCGAGGTGCCAAACCTCCCCGTCGATGTGGACTCTTGGGGGAGATAAGCCTGTTATCCCCAGGGTAGCTTTTATCCGTTGAGCGATGGCCCTTCCATGCGGAACCACCGGATCACTAAGCCCGACTTTCGTCCCTGCTCGACTTGTTGGTCTCGC
>NZ_NGMF01000002.1:0-48259 GCF_002140245.1 Enterococcus sp. 10F3_DIV0382
AGACTTATAATCAGTAGTGAATGTATAATTAACGTATAGGAGACATGGATAAAATGAAACTAATTGGTATAGATTTAGACGGTACTCTTTTGAATTCTGACCAGAGCATTAGTCAAAAAAATGCAAGAACAATGCAACATTTACCTAAAGACTGTTTTCCATTCATTTGTTCTGGAAGAGAAGTAGAAGACATTAATAATATTCTCAAAAAATCTGGTTTAATGGTTCCAGCAGTAGGATTAAATGGTTCTGTTGGATTTGATGGAGAAAAAAAAATATTTGAGTCTTTTTTCGATAAAAAGGATGTAAAAAAAATTGATTCTGTCATATCGAAATTTCCAACTAAAATATATACGAATCTCGGAAGTTATGAATCGCAGAACTATAAAAATAAAATGAAAAAAATCTTTCACGAGGTAGGCAGTGAATTTTCTGTCAAGGAGTTGAACTATGAGCTTGAGTATGAAAAATCTATTTGCTCTATTCCTTATAATAATATTGAGGAAATTATAGAAAAGGATGATATCAGCATTTACAAATTTTTTATTTTTATTCCCAATCGTCAATTGAAAGCGAATATATTTAACCGTTTGAAAAAGATGCTAAATGTGACTGTTACTGAATCAGCACCTGTAAACATTGAGATCGTGCCTCAAAATGTATCTAAAGGCACGGTGTTTGATCGTTTGGAATCAATCTACAATTTAAAAAAACCTTTGAGAATCGCGATCGGGGATAGTTTAAATGACTTATCTATGTTTGAGAGTGCAAATATTAGTTTTGCAATGGGAAATAGTCATCAAGAGATCATGAAAAAAGCTGATTATATTACCGTTTCAAACGATAAAGACGGAGTATCTCAAGCTTTTGAAAGAATTCTTACCATATAAACTAATTTAGGGAGTATAGAATATAAATATTTAGGATTGTGACAAAAATCATGTCACAATCTTTTTTCGAATAAACTCATTTTTTGAAGCCGACTATTTATCGTAATTTCTTTACATAATACGAACAAATTTTCGGTTATTGATGAAAAAAAACATTGAAAATGGTATGATAAAAGAAAAAGAGGAGGGAATTTTTAATGGTGAAATTTATCCATGCGGCAGATTTACATATGGATCGGTCATTTGAAGGACTGACAACTCTAGATAAAACTGTACAGGAAAAACTATTGAAGACGAATCTGACCGTTTTATCAAATATCATTGAACAGGCAATAATAAATAACGTTGATTTTGTTTTACTTGCAGGAGATAATTTTCATCAAAATCGTCCTTCATTAAAAATACAGAAACATTTTTCAGAACAGATGAAACGGTTAGAAAAAAATCATATACCTGTATTTATAATATTCGGAAATCATGATTTCTATCAAAAAGAGCGGTATTGGTTCTCCTTTCCTAAAAATGTCCATTTATTTACATCCGAAACGGTAGAGACAAAAAAAATAACGATAAAAAGTGGAGAAACTGTCTCTCTCAGTGGATTCAGTTATCGACAACCATGGATTCAAAAAGACAAAGTGATGGAATTTCCTTCTAGAGAACTCACAGATTACCATATTGGTTTGTATCATGGGGAACCTGGTACCTCGCAAAAAAGGAACTATGCCCCTTTCCAACCTTCAAAAATGCAAGAAAAAGGATACGATTATTGGGCTTTGGGGCATATCCATGTGCCAACAGTTTTAAATGAAAAGCAAACCATCGTTTATCCAGGTGCGCCTCAAGGTCACACTAAAAAAGAACAAACTTCTACATCCATTCTACTTGTTGAATTAAGTAAAGGAAGTTGTCAAATACATCCGATTAAAGTAGCAGAGGTCTATTGGAAGACAAAGGAAATATCATTGAGGCAAGCGAGGACGACAAAAGAGGTCATTGTTCATATTCGTCAGCAACTTTCAAAAGTAGAGGATGGATTTAGTTTAATTGAGATAAAATTAAAAGATTATGACCATCTCAATACAGATGTTCTAGAGCGAATACAATCAGGAGAGTTATTAGATTATCTGTTAGAGGAATTTTCAGATAGGATAAGGGATTTATTTATTTGGCGTATTTCTCTCATGGAGGATACTTTTTATACGAAGATTCCACTTGCTGCTTCTGCTAAATTGATGGAACAGCTATTTCAATACTATCAGACACCTCAAGACTTCCAACAAATTTTAAATGAAGTATATAGCCACCAAGAAGCGGCTAAAATATTGAGCGAACTGCCGGAATATCAAGAAGAAACACTTGAAAAAGCCAAGCAGCTACTTAATCAAGATTTTTTATTTGAGGAGGATCAGGAATGAAGATTTTAAGGATCGAGATTGCTGCTTTTGGAAAATGGCGTCAAAAAAGTTTTGATTTTTATTCAGGCAATCAGCTGATCTATGGGGGAAATGAAGCAGGAAAATCAACGATTTATCAATTTATCCAAGCCATCTTATTTGGATTCCCTTCAAAAGGTCGCAAAAAAAAGGATTATACACCAAAAGACGGCTCAGCCTATGGTGGCAAAATATGGCTTAAACATCCTATATACGGTGAGTTTGCTGTCGAACGCTATAAACAGCAAAATCGTGGAAAATCGAAGGTATGGCTGGGGAATCAAGTTGGAAGTGATGAATTACTAGAAAAACTGATTGCACCTTTGACGAAAGAGTTATTCCAGCAGGTATTTACTTTCCAGCAAGAACAGTTGATGGAACTAGATCACTTGAGAGAAAAAGAGCTACATGATGCACTGATTTCTTTAGGAATTACGGGCAGTTCTCAAGTATTCCAAAAAAGACAAGAATATTATCAGAAAGCACAACAGTTATTCAAGAAAAAAGGCCAAAAACTGCTGATCAATCAAAAATTAAATGAATGGAAAGAGCTTCAAGAGAAAATCCATCTAAAACAAGAACAGGAAGCTTATTTTGGCAAGTTGATCCAACAAGAACAGGAATACGAGTCGCAACAGCAACAGTTACTGGAACAACTAAATGAGGCGAATAAGCAATTTGCACTAGCCAGACAGCAAGAACTCAATTTTTCTTTATATGAAGAATGGCAATCCCTCAAAAAAAACATCGCTACAGGTCTTCCTGATGAACAACTTCTTCTTGATCTGGAGTCTTTTTCCAAACGGTATCAGCAAACAAATGAGCGTTTAGAAGAATTAGAAGCAACTCTGGAAAAGCATAGCGGGATGGATCAGCAGTCAGCTAGATATTATTTTTATTTAGAGCAGGAGCAAGAACTAAAAGACCTCCAACAACTCCAGTTTACAACGGAACAATTAAGCGAAGAATGGCAAAGACTTCAAATAGAGACTAGAGAAACAAATTCAGAATTGAAAATCTTGGAACAAAGATGGCAGTGGCAGAAAAATCCGTTACCGGAAGAATTTTTATATGAAGAAGAGTGGAAGAATCTTCTGGCTGAAGAAAGAAGGATTGCTGATCTAGAAAGCCAGATTTCTGTGCGTCTCCAGATAGCTAAAGAACAGCAAAAAATGATCGAAGCAGAAGTGAATGAGTTGGAAGAGACTTATCCAGCATTATTACAAAATCAGTCAGAGATAGCACCAACCCCTTCATCTAAACCCTATATGCTAATTGCTAGCGGAGCAATAATCATTGCAGGTATATTTGTTCCAATGCCCTTAAAAGTGATCCTTTTACTAATTGGTGCAGGCATGATTGGCTATTTCTTCTACAAACAGCAACCAAAGGTCAAAACTAAAAATGATTTCTCAGAAATAAAAGGAATGTGGCAAGAAAAACTAGGTCAGCTTGATTTAGCTTTAGCCCAATTAGCAGAAGCAGAAGAAAAACAAAAGAGAATAGAAGAAGAAAAACAGATTCTTCAGCAAGAAGTATATCGTTTTGCTGATCATCGGCACTTAGGAAAGATGGATACACTCAAACTCATGAAAGAATATGGGCAAGAAGTCATAGATTATCAGAAATTGTATGGCGTATTTGTGCGGAAACATAAAAGAGAGCAGGAAATCCAAGAAAAACTACAACAGATCGATCAGAAATTTGAGTTTGTTAAAGAATGGCTACCCATACAAGATAAGACGATCTCAGAAAAAATGGCTATGCTTTCCCGTTTTATCCAAGAAATGGAACAGATGAAATTTGCCAGAAGCTATCAGCAAAATACTTTATTGAAGCAAGAAATCAATCAATTGAAAAAGAAACAAAAAGTATGGGTACAAGAATACAGCGAACAATTGAGCCAAGCTGGATTATCTTATCCTTCGGAAGTACCTGTCTTTTTACAAAAAGCCAAACAAGCCGAACAGCAGATGAAAAGATACAATGAACTGTCAGAAATGCTTCGTCCACTGTTTCCTGAAGAACTGACGAAAGAGAAATTATCTGTAAGACTGCGGCAACTGAAAGAAAAACAAGGCCAACTCCAGCAAGAAGAAAAAGAAGCAAGTGAAAATCGGCAACGACTCCAACTTCAAGTAGAAGAGCTGCAAAGAGACGGCACATTGGACGAACTCTATCAACAAGCTAGCCGACAAAAAGCAAAATTGCAGGAATTGCTGGAGGAATGGGGCGCATTTGAAATCGCCGGAACATTCTTAGGCGATCTTTCAACAGAGATGAGTGAAAGACAATTACCACAGTTGTTAAAAGCAGCGGGTGATTATTTAGGTATTTTAACAAAAGGAAATTATCAGAAGATATTACTGAAAAACGATACACTGACTTTAACAGACGGATATACAGACTTTCCAATCTATGAGTTGTCTACAGGTACGAAAGATCAGCTGATAATGGCGATGAGGTTTGCTTACCTCTCGTTAGAAGCCAATCGTTCGATATGCCCGATCATCATAGATGATGGCTGGCTTCATTATGATCATCAGCGAAAGTATCAATTAGCTGAACTTTTAGCTAAATTTGGAGAAAAGTATCAAATAATTTGTTTTTCTTCTGATAAAGAAATGGTAAGCTATTACCATGAGATGAACCAAACCGTAAAACAATTAGAAGGAGCAAATAATGAAAAAAATTCGTGATTTAGTAATCGATGAGCAGTTTGAGCAATTTGTCCTGATCAAAAGTGCAGATGTAAGAATCGCTAAAAACGGAAAAAAATTTATTGCTTTTACTTTCCAAGATACTTCAGGTACTATCGATGGCAAGTACTGGGATGCTTCGGAAGAAGAAATCAATAAATTTACAGCCGGCACAGTCGTTTTTCTAAACGGTAAAAGAGAGGTTTATCAAGGGAACCCGCAAGTAAAGATTCTTCACATGCGTTTAACAAGGATGGATGAGCCAGGGGAACCTAGTTTATACATGGAAAGAGCCCCTTTGAAGAAAGAAGAAATGGAAGAAGAAATCAATCAATTATTATTTGAAATCACAAATGCGCATTGGAATCGGATCGTTCGCTATCTACTCAATAAATACCAAAAACAATTTTTTGAGTTTCCGGCAGCCAAAAGAAACCATCATGCATTTGCCAGTGGATTAGCTTATCATACTTTGACAATGCTTCACTTAGGAAAATCAATTGCCGATGAATATCCTGAGTTGAATCGACCATTATTATATGCGGGTATCATTTTGCATGATTTAGGAAAGGTGATCGAACTTTCCGGTCCTATGTCGACAGAATATACGCTTGCAGGGAATTTAATCGGACATTTGGTATTGATTGACGAAGAAATAACTAAAGCCTGTCTTGCGCTGAAAATCAACGAAGCTGACGAAGATGTTCTCGTATTACGTCATATGGTTTTAGCACATCACGGCCTATTAGAATATGGTTCACCTGTACGTCCAAGGATAATGGAAGCAGAAATATTACATCAAATCGACAATATTGATGCTTCCATGCAGATGATGTTGACTTCGATTCGTCAAACAGAACCAGGAAAATACACAGATCGGATTTTTGGTATGGACAACCGAAGTTTCTATGTACCAAAAGATTTATAGCAAAAATTTATTTTTTTCATTCAAAACAAAAAAGCGAGACATAAGTCTTCGCTTTTTTTGTTTTCTTTTATTTTGATGAATCAGTTGTTTCTTCAGTTGAAGATTCTTTTGTTGAATCAGTTGATTTTGTGTCAGAGCTCTTTGTTGAAGATGTGGCTTCACTTGAGTCTTTAGCACCTGATGAAGTTGTTGTGAATGCACTCAACACATTTTCAAAGGCATCGTCTTTGATTTTTACATTTGCATCTTTTAATTCTTCACCGATTACTTTAGTCGTGAATGCATTGTCACTTAATTTTGTTTCAGTAGCGATTTCTTTTAATTGATCTTTGTATTTATCCATGTCGTTGCCTTTATTTTGGTTTTTCACCATTTTGACAACATAGTATTCTGTTGCATAAGAAGTAGTATTTGTTGCAGTAATAACGTCAGAGACTTCGCCGTCTTTCAATTTGAAAGCTGCTTCTTTTACTTCTGCAGGAATGGTTGTTGTCGTCGAGTCGAATTTGACTTTACCGCCATCTTCTTTTGTCTCTGAATCAGTTGATTTGTCTTCGGCTAATTTAGAGAAATCATCCCCATCGTCCGCTGATTTTTTGACATCTTTTGCTTCATCTTCACTTGATAATTTGATGATTTGTGCTTCTACTTCTGGATGGAAAGATTCCCAAGCAGTTTTCAAATCATCATCTGTAATATCTACATGAGCCTTCAAACCAGCTTCAAAAGCTAGATTGTTACGGATATATTCTTTGTAAGAATCTTTCGTATACCCAGCAGTTTCTAATTGTGATTCAAAAGTATCACCTAAAGATTTCGCTTGTTTGTCGTATTCTGCATCCACTTGTTTATCTGTTACTTTATCGCCGTATTTGTTATTGAATACTTTATAGATGATCATCCGTTGTACTAATGATTGGTTCGATGATTCGAGCTTTGCTTCATCGTAGAAATCAGATACAGTGATCGTTCCGCCTTTCATCGTTGCGATATCTTTATTGGTATCGCCTGAACAAGCCGCTAGAGTTAAAACAGCCAACGCACTAGTAGCTGCCAAAATAATTGATTTTTTTTTCATTAATGTTTGCACTCCTGTAATTAGTTATTATTTTTTATATATTAACTATACCATACCCCATGCCCTTTAAAAGCGTTCTCGTGATAGTTTCAAACAAAATTCAAAATTTCATCACATTCCTAGGAAATGTGCAATTATTCCTCTATTAGACAGTCATATCTGTTGAGAAAATGATCATTATTGTATGTGATCAGGATACTCAGGCAGATCAGCTGTTAGTTTTTCTACTTGTTCATTGATTTGGGCGATACGTGGTTCGGCTTGGAATTTAAAATTTTCGATATCTTTGTTGATGGCTTCTTGGAAAGCGGGAATCACAGATTCAGCTGTTTCTTTTGTCTCGATCAATGCGCTTTTAAAATGATCCAAGCTGTTATTTAAATCGTTTGTCAGAGTGGTTGCTTCTTCCAGTTCTTCAATCAGTTTTTTTCTTGTTTCGTTCCCGCTCCTAGGTGCAAATAGCAGACCACCGACAGTTCCAGCAGCAGCTCCGAATAGCAGTCCTTTGAAAAAGTTTTTAATCATCGCTATGCACCTGCTTTACGATTGTTTCTTGAATAGCTTTTAGTTCTTCTGGTCCATAACTGTCTTGATGGTTGCCAAAGTGGATAGAAAAATCGTCCTCTTTGCTATAGCGAGGAACTAAATGGATATGTGAATGAAAAACAGATTGATAAGCTAATTCACGGTTGTTATTCAAGATATTAAGACCTTTCATTTCTGGAAAAGCTTTTTCTAATGCTTGAGCAATCTTAGGCACACGTGAAAAAACTTCTCCTGCAAGTTCAGGATCATATTCAAAAATATCTGCTACATGACGTTTAGGAACAACTAACGTGTGTCCTTTCGTTGCTTGGGAAATGTCTAAAAAAGCATAGACTTTGTCGTCTTCATAAATTTTATAGCTTGGGATTTCTTGATTGATGATTTTGCAAAAAATACAGTTTTCCATAAAAAACATCCTTTCCATAAAGAATAAATACTTCAGCTTAACTTTACCATAAGTTAAAGCCATTGTAAGGAAAAAAACAAAATACCGTCATTTTCTTCGTGGTATAATAAATAAAAATAAATGGCGGAGGAAAAAGAATGAGTTTAATTATCGATCATGTCACAGGAGGGTATGGCCATCTCCCTGTGTTAAAAGATATCAGTTTCAACGTACAGCCTGGAGAGATAGTAGGATTGATTGGGCTGAACGGAGCAGGGAAAAGTACAACCATCAAGCACATTATCGGTCTGTTGGAAGCTACAAAGGGAACGATAGAAATCAATCATCTATCTTTAAAGAAAAATACAGAAGAATATCGTAAACAAATTGGGTATATTCCAGAGACGCCTTCTTTATATGAAGAATTGACTTTGAGGGAACATATCGAAGTCACTGCAATGGCCTATGATATACCTATGGATACAGCAATGAAAAGAGCTGAAAAGCTGTTAGAGACTTTCCGTTTGTCTAATCGCCTTGACTGGTTTCCGGCTAATTTTTCAAAAGGGATGAAGCAGAAAGTGATGATCTTATGCGCCTTTTTGATCGAGCCTTCTTTATATATCATTGACGAACCATTCTTAGGATTGGACCCACTAGCTATCAATGCGCTGCTTGAATTGATGGTAGAGATGAAAAAAGAAGGAGCCGGTATTTTGATGTCTACGCATATTTTAGCTACTGCAGAAAAATACTGTGACCGTTTTGTGGTCTTACATAACGGAGAGATACGAGCAGATGGAACCCTTGAGATGTTGAGAAAAGAATTTCATCTGCCGGATTCTTCTTTGGACGAAATCTATATCGCTTTAACAAAGGAGCAGGCACATGAGTAGTTTTTTTCAAAAACGTTTAGCAAGGCATCAAAAGAAAATGATGAAATATATGCGCTATGTGTTGAACGATCATTTTGTTTTAGTTTGTCTTTTCTTAATTGGTGGCGTGGGATTGTACTATTCTAGCTGGTTGAAAACCTTGCATCCGCCTTTTGCACTTGGGGGAATGATAATCTCTGTATTTTGGATGCTCTGTTTATTTGTAGGCAAGATGGCTACTTTTGCGGAGGCAGCAGATATTGTTTTTTTACTTCCGAAAGAAAAAGAAATGCAGACCTATTTGGAACGAGCTTTTCGCTATTCTTGCATTTTTCCGATGATCCTTTTGATATTGGCATGCGGATTTGCTATGCCATTAGTGGTGGTTAGTACTCAGCAAGTCTTTTCGATGTTTTTCGTCTATCTGATTATATTATGGAGTTTGAAATTCAGTCATCTGCAAATTAAGCGAGCAGAATTGTTTCGGCTAGATCAACAGGTCATTCGTTATTGGAAAACAGGTTGGTTACTTTCTTCTATGCTCATTTTGCTTCTTTCATTTTATTGGCTAGTCTGGGCAGGGGTAGCAGGTGCATTGGTACAGGCAAGTCTATATTACTGGTTTTTGTGGAAGCAACAGGAAAAAGGATTGGATTGGGAGAAAATGGTGCATGTAGAAGAACAAAGGTTGCATCAAATCTATCAATTTATTAATTTATTCACCGATGTTCCCGAAATTACGGCAAAAGTAAAAAGAAGACGCTACTTGGATCCTATATTGACTCATATTAAGAAAGAATCAAAAAACACTTATCTTTATTTGTTTGCAAGAAGATTGGCAAGAGGTTCTGATTTTAGTGGTCTTTACTTCCGGTTAGTAATTATAGGTGGGGTATTGATTTTCGGAGTGATCGACTTTTATTTTAGTCTGATAATCGGTTCTTTATTTTTATATTTAATCGGTTTCCAATTGTTGCCTTTAGCGAGCCAGTTCCGTTACATGGTGCTCGTTCAGCTTTATCCAATCCATGAGAATCAGAAGAAGCAAGCAATCCAGTATCTGCTCACATGGGTATTAGTTATCGCATCGGTTATCTTTGGATTGATTGCTGCAGTCGTATTGGATGGTCAGCAGCGATGGGTTCCGCTAGCGGCTTATTTGATTGTTACGGGTCTCTTTGTTAAACTATATGTACCAACTCGTTTGAAGAAGATGTCAGACTGAAAACAAAGCTGTGTAGGATAAAAATGAACATGAAAAATAGAGCGTTGACAGTAAGAATGCTGTTCGTTCTATTTTTTTTGAGAAAAGTCGGTTTTTTGAATGGCAAATAAATGAAAAAGAACGTATATGTGCTTGACGTGTAGTGATCAGGCGACTAGAATAATAAGTACTGCAAAACAAAGAGTAAGAGGACGGGAGAATGCATGATGGAGTTTCAGTTAGACCAAGAGTGGCGGTTACGTCCCATCAAAGGCGATACAGGAAAAACATACATAGGCATGCGTGATGAAGACAAAGTCTTTATTAAACGAAACACGACTCCGATGTTGGCTGCTCTTTCAAGGGAAGGAATTACACCAAAACTTGTTTGGACAAAACGAACGGGGAATGGCGATACCTTGACAGCACAAGAATGGCTAGAAGGCCGCTTGCTAACTCCTAATGAGATTGGTCAAAGAAATGACGTGATTGATGTTTTGTACCATTTACATCATTCAAATTCTCTTAAAACCATGCTGACCCGTATCGGCGGACGTGTTATGACGCCGGAGAAGATGTTGCAAAAATATGAAAAAGAATTACCAGAAGAACTCCAGAAAAATCAATTTCTGCAAATCGTCCATCGATTTCTTCGTGAGCAGATCCCGCCGATAGATAAGGAAAATCTATCAGTGGTGCATGGAGATGTAAATCATCGAAATTGGTTAGTATGTAAAAATTATTTATATCTCGTGGATTGGGATTCAATCATGTTTGCAGACCCTGCGGTAGATATTGCAACGATTTTAGGGAATTATGTGCCTCTATCCAGTTGGAATCAATGGCTGATCAGTTATGGCATACGTCCAACTGACGAAATGCTTGAAAAGTTTCACTGGTATGCGGCCATGAATTTGCTCCAAGAAATCACTAGATACTGCAAACGTGAAGATCATCGACGAATGAACGAAGAAATTTTACAATTAAAACGAATTTTCAGTGGCTGAGGTTTGGCCCAAACTCTGCGGAGATTTGGCCAGACCTTTTTAATTAGAGAAAGGAATGGAGATAAATAATGCGTGTCCGAAATCGTCCGGGAGCAGCGGAAATGTTAGCGGCTCACCCGAATTTTGTAATTAGTGATCCAACATTGTGGAAGGGGAAATGGAATGAATTGTTTGGAAACGATCATCCAATCCACATTGAGATTGGAATGGGGAAAGGCCAGTTCATTACTGGAATGGCAAAAGCCCATCCTGAAATCAATTATATTGGAGTAGAAATGCAAGTAAGTGTTGTTTCTATAGCATTAGACAAGTTGATTGAACAACCGCTTCCTAACCTGAAGCTTCTGCATGTGGATGGATCAGCATTGACAGAATATTTCGCTGACAGCGAAATAGATCAGATTTATCTGAATTTTTCTGATCCATGGCCGAAAAAACGACATGAAAAACGGCGCTTGACATACAAAACTTTTCTTGCTGTAGATGAACAGATCCTCCGCCCAAATGGAGAAATCCACTTCAAAACAGATAATCAAGGATTGTTTGAGTATTCGCTGGCAAGTTTTTCTCAATATGGCATGATCCTCAAACAGGTATGGTTGGATTTGCATCAAAGTCAATTTGAAGGCAATATTATGACGGAGTATGAAGAAAAATTTTCTTCGAAAGGTCAACGTATTTATCGAGTAGAAGCTCAATTTCAAGATAAGACCAAAAAGAAAAGTCTGTGAATGAACTTTTTACTTTCATAAAAAGATAAATCCCAGAAAACACATTACATCTGTCATGTGCATTTTCTGGGACTTTTTTGATTTAAGATATACCTATTTCCTCGGTTTTCAACAAGGTGGAATCAATTGGAATCGAGAGAATGAAAATAATCCTTTGTCAGTGATCTTCAATTCGGGTATGACAGATAATGTTAAGAAAGAAAGTGTCAAAAAAGGATCAAAGGTTTTAGCTGCCCCTAGTTGATGTGTTTCAGCTATTAATTCATTCAGCTGTTCATTGACGAACGAAAAAGGTTCCTGTGTCATGATACCGCCTATCGGTAGAGGAAGACAAGCCATTTCCTTCTGTTTATTGACAACAGTCATCCCGCCACCTTTTTGAATCAAAAGATTAGCAGCATACAGCATATCCTCATCATTTGTCCCCACGACAACTAGATTATGAGAGTCATGAGCAATCGTTGTCGCTATCGCCCCTTGTTTCAGCTGAAATCCTTTTACGATGCCTAACCCAATATTTCCGGTTTGATGGTGACGCTCGATCACCGCAATCTTTAATTGGTCTTTTTCGATTGAAGGAATGAATCGTTCGCCTTGTCGGTCCACTTTTTCTACCAAATCGTTCGTGACGAGACTATTCGGGATAATTTCGATCACATGGGCTTGTGAAGAAGGGAGAAGCAGCTCTAACGAACGAGGATGCAATGGTTGAGCATTTAGGTTTGGTAGACAGCACATGTATGGATTTGAATAATCAGCAAATAAATGGTCTTCGAGTTGACCAGATTGGACGACCAATGTTCCCTTATAGAAAACTTCATGAATTGGCAGCTTGGTAAGATCGTCTGTTAAGAAGAAATCAGCTTGATATCCAGGAGCAATCGCACCTAGTGTTTTCAAATCAAAACATTCTGCTGCATTCAATGTTGCCATCTGGATTGCCTGTAATGGATCAATTCCCATTGAAATAGCTTGACGGACGATATGGTCAATTGATCCTTCTTTAACTAAATCATTGATGAGTTTATCATCGGTGACAAAGAAGCATCTTCTTGAATTATCAGGCGTGATCGCCGGTAGTAGCGATGCCAGATCTTTTGCAACGGTCCCTTCTCGAACCATTAAATACATACCAAGATCCAAACGTTCTTTAGCCTCTTTTGCAGTTGTAGCTTCATGATCCGTCCGAATACCAGCTGCGGGATAAACATTTAATTCTTCCATGCCGATACCAGCTGCATGTCCGTCAATCTTTTTCTTATGCTGGTGCATCAATTGGATCTTTTCTAGGATATCTGCTTCATTATTTGCTACTGCTTGATAGTTCATGACTTCAGCTAAGCCTAAAACTTCGGGATTTTGTAAAAAAGGTGCTAGATTTTTGGCATTTAGATTTGCACCATTTGTCTCAAATGGAGTGACAGGTACACAAGAAGGGAGCATAAAGAAAATATTCATAAGCGTTTGTCTTGCGTCTTCTATCATAAATTGAAGACCAGTACTCCCAGCGATGTTTCCTATTTCGTGGGGATCTGTTACTACAGTAGTAACTCCATGAAGCAAGGATACTTTTGAAAATTCACTTGGTGATAAAAGTGAACTTTCAATATGCACATGTCCATCAATGAATCCTGGTACTAGATATTGCCCCTTAGCATTATGTACGCTTTTTCCTTCATATTCACCAATCCCTACAATCATTCCTTCGTAAATCGCTACATCTTTTTCCATGATCTCTTTCGTAAAGACATTGACGATCTTAGCCTGTTTGATTACTAGATCAGCGGGCTTTTTTTTACTTGCTACTTCGATGTATCTCTTTAATGTTGATTCCAATGGAATGCCTCCCAAGATAAATTTTTATAAGTATAACATAAATTCGTTTTTTGCCAATGTTTTTTAATAAATTCATTTTATTTGAAACAAAAAGATCAAAAAGACGTATGTTTTTTGTGGAGGGGAGAATAATGGAAATAAAACGATTATCAGATCAAATGATAAGTGAAAGTTTCGCCAAACATGCCCAAGACGTATATGTCTTGCCAGCTTCAGAAGTATTTTACATCTATTTTCGCTATGGCAAAAAACGAACGTTCTGGAAGGAAGTATCTTCGGTAGATGGCCAGCAATTGATTTCAAGATTTAAGTATTTGGGACAAATGGATATCGGAGAAAAAAGAAAAGCTCAATTAGGTGCATTGACCTATTCTTTAGAAAAACAGAAGGTTCGGTTACGACTGTCTTCTGTAGGAGATTACCTTCAACGAGAAAGCTTAGTGATTCGGCTATTATACGGTATTTCTGAAACACCTCATCGTTGCTTTAATTCTCGAGATTTTGCAACTATTTTGCAGAAAACCGTTAGACGTGGATTATATCTATTCAGTGGACCAGTCGGATCAGGCAAGACGTCATTAATGTATCGGTTGGCTTTGAAAGAAAAACGGCAAGTAATCACGATCGAAGATCCTGTAGAGATCGAAGAACCATTCTTTCTGCAATTGCAGATCAATCCCAAAATAGCACAGACTTATGACACACTTTTGAAGCTCGCATTACGGCATCGCCCTGATTTGTTGATTATTGGTGAGATAAGAGATGAATCAACTGCACATGCTGCGGTAAGAGCTGCACTAACGGGACATCGGGTATTCGCAACCGTACATGCACGCAATCTTGAAGGTACATTGATCAGAATCCATGAACTAACAAAGAAAAAAGAAGAGCTATCTGAATGTTTAGCTGGAGTCATTTATCAAGAACTTTTGGAAGATGCCGATCACCATCCTTCTGTCTTGTGGAGTTATCAATTTATGGAGGAAGAACCAGTAAAAAAATCATGGGAGGAAAGCTATGAAGAAGCTCAGAAAAAAACTTGGCAGTCAGAACTATTTTAAAGGATTGACAAGAAGCCAGCAAAATCAGTTTGCACAAACTATGGGAGAGCTGCTTTTAACTGGTTTTAGTTTGCAAGAATCCCTTTATTTATTACTCACGATCCGTTCGTTCCAGCCTGCTATTTTGGCAAACATCCAACATCAGCTAAAGGAAGGACAACCGTTTAGTGAAGTACTTTCGCAAACAGGGTATGGAGCAGAACAACTGGTACAGATCGAATTAGCTGAACTTCACGGGAATCTGCCGGCAACTTTGTTGGAAATTGCCAAACAGTTACGTCTGGTCGAAGGATTTCGCAACGATTTGAAAAAGCTGCTCGCCTATCCGATGCTATTACTCACCTTTTTGCTAGGTATCTTATTTAGTATGCGTTTGATCGTTTTGCCTCAGCTTATTGGTTCAGGGATGGTTATAGAAGAGCATTGGGGGATTCAGCTGATACAAGTCTTTCACTGGTACGTTCTACTATTTATCCTAGTGGTTACTTTATTGACTTTGCTAGTAAGGTATCGGCTGATGAAATTGTCTCCTATTGATCGGAGTGAATGGATAAGCAGACAATTAGTGATTGGACCAATATATTCCTTATATCAATCTGCTTATTTGTCGCTAGAGATTGGCAAACTTTTTCATGAAGGTTTCGAATTAAGGCAAATCATCGTTTGCTTGAAGGAGACGAAACAAGAAAGTCTGATTCAACACCTTGCTTCCAAGATGATACAAGGATTAGAGGCAGGTATACCATTAGCTGATCAGTTCCAGAATTACCATTTTCTATCTGAAGAATTCAGCAAGATTATTTTGCAGGGAGAGGCAAAAGGAAATTTAGGGAAAGAACTGATATTTTACAGCGAATGGACAAGAAAACAGCTTTTCAAACGACTTCAGCACTGGCTGCATTTTATTCAGCCAATTATTTTTTTGGGCGTAGCGGTTTTGATTTTACTGGTTTATGCTGCTGTTTTATTACCTGTTTATGGAAGTATCGAGGAGGTCTTGCCATGAAAAAGAAAAGAACACCTTATTATAGCGGTTTTACATTAATCGAAATGCTGATCGTTTTACTGATCATCAGTGTACTAGTATTGTTGTTTGTCCCAAATTTGTCACGTTATAGGAATCATGTAGACCAAGAAAGTCGTGAAGCAATCATTCAGTTGGTAGACACACAAAAAGAGCTCTACGCGCTTCAAAACAATGGAAGAATCCCTACCGTGGAGGAATTATTGAATGAAGGCTATATCAAACGAGAACATGCAGACATCTACCAGCGGCCTTGAAGGAAAAACATTAGCATCAGGATATACGTTGGTTGAGTCACTCTTACTGATTTTATTGCTTACAACAATCCTTTCTTTTCCAGTTCTCGCATTTTCTGCATGGAAGAATGAATTGGCAGTCTATCAATTTTTCAGCCAGTTTGAAAAACGAATCTATACCACTCAAAAAATCGCTATTGTGAACCAAATCCAAACAGGTTTTTATTGGAACATTGACGAAAATCAGATCATTTTTCGTATGTCGCAACCCGATGAAGCGAGCTGGAAAGTATTAGATATTCCTGATGAGATTACCTTGAAACGCCATGCTTCCATCACTTTTGCTGCTGGAACTGGAAATGAAAGTTCACTAAAAGCATATCAATTTTATTGGGAAGAAAAAGGGCAAACGATTACGTATCAATTCCAGATGGGGAGTGGACGTTATACAAAAAGAATTGAATAGAAAAGGGTTTATTTTATTAGAATCCCTTACAGCGCTGATGATTGCTTCCGTCTGTGTGTACTTAGTGAGTTTTGGTCAGCTTTTTTTACTTCAGGCAGAAAAGAACAGCGGGGAGGAAATGCTACTTATTCGAATGGTTTACGAAGATACCAAGACACAACGGATATATCACAAAAGACCAGAGCGAAGCGAAGAAATGATTATGTACGATATCCAAATTGTCGAAAATAATGGAGTAATCGAAAAAGTGCTTGTCAATATGGAGAAAGAAGCGATCAATATTGAAAAAACAAGAAATCCCGGCATTTACGCTGATTGAATGTCTAATCGGACTAATGATAGTAAGCAGTATATTGCTGTCATTCAATCTTTTGATCCAGCAAACTATCCAAGTAAGTGACTTTCTGCAGCGTAAAGATCAAAAAGAGTGGCTGATATTTTTAGCACAATTAGAAGAGGAACTTAACAGCAGTCACAATGTTTCCGCGAAAAATCAGCAATTGTATTACACTGTAGAGGATAAACAGTACATCATCGAAAGATACCAGACGATGATACGTAAAAGAAGAACTTCCGGCGGACATCAACCTATGTTAACAAGTATCACTGAGTTTCAATTATTGGAAAAAGAACACACAATTTCTTTTTATGTACACTTTGAAAATGGAGAAGATGGATATGCCATATGGACAAAAAACGATCAATAGAAAATGTTGTAAGGGATCTATTTTATTTTCTGTGTTGCTTTTATTTCTTTTATGTACGTTTTTATTGACGGCAGCATTAGAAAGCTATCGCTTGTCAATAGATCTGAATATACGAATAAAAAATTATTATATAGCAAAAATAATGAAACAGATGTCTCTATCGGAACAGTCTATACTTGCTGAGAAGTCGGAAGGGATTTTTTACTACACAACTGGATCTGTAACATATCAATGGGTACAACAGTCTCTATTCTTGGAGGTAGAAGTCTCGCCGTTTATCTTTCGATTCATAGAAGAAGTAAAAAATGATACAGATACTGGTACAGAATGAGGGGTTGTTCGTGAAAACGCCCTCTTTTCTGTTATAACACTGTTTTTAATAAAAAAATGGTTGCCGTTTCACAAATAAAAAACAGTGAAAACGATTGAAATTTTGTCAATTGTTCGATAGAATTAAACAGGTGAAAAAATTGTTATAATATATCTAGAAATGAGGTGCACCATGTTACCAGAAAAAATGGAACAAGGGTTCAATCAGAACCTGGAAGCTATTCAGCTTTTACAGAATGCATTGGGAACTTCCTTTTTAGAAGCCTATGTCGAAAATGCAGAAAATCTAATAGATGATTATCAAGTACGTGTGGTGGATGGAGTGCCGACAAAAGAGACAACACAACGGATCACAGCTCTTTATGAAGAGTTGAAAAAACTTTCTTTCGAGCCAGAAGAATGGCGCAGATTGTCTCAATTGCTTTTATTGAAGGGCAACCAGACAGAACATCTGCAGGCGAACCATCAACTCACTCCTGATAGTATCGGTTTTTTATTTGTTTTTCTTATTGAACAACTATACACAAATAAAAAGGAACCAGTTAAGATTCTGGATATTGCGGCAGGAATGGGCAACTTGTTATTAACAGTTCTTTTAAACCTATCGAATGCGGGGTATCAAACAGAAGGATTTGGTGTGGATATTGATGATACATTGTTGGCTGTGGCAGCTTCTACAAGTGATTTGACACAAGCAAATGTTCAATACTTCCATCAAGACGGGTTGCAGGATTTATTAATCGATCCTGTCGATTTTGCAATCAGCGATTTGCCGATCGGTTATTATCCGAATGACGAAAAAGCAAAAGAATTTTTAACAAGTACTGAAGAAGGCCACAGTTATGCACATCATTTATTGCTGGAGCAATCAATGAAATACGTGAAGCCGGATGGTTTTGGTTTGTTTTTGATGCCAAGCGGTTTTTTAGAAACGGATCAAAGCGAAGAAATCAAAAAATGGTTTAAAGAAGAAGGCTATCTTCAAGGAATGATTCAATTGCCAGATGAGTTGTTCCGCAACAAACAATCACAAAAAAGTATTTTGATCTTACAGAAAAAAGGACCACAAGCAAAACAAGTAAAAGAAGTGTTGCTTGTGAAACTTGCTTCACTAAAAGAACCAGAGAAGGTGACGGAATTTTTCAACGAGTTTAAAAACTGGAAATCATCTGCTCTGTAATCATTCAACGAGAAGGAGAGTCATATGTCTAAAACAATTGCAATCAATGCTGGAAGTTCAAGTTTGAAGTGGCAATTATATCAAATGCCAGAAGAAACCGTAGTTGCGAAAGGAATCGTCGAACGTATCGGTTTACAAGATTCTATTTTTACAATCAAGTACGGCGATAGTCAAAAATTCGAACAAATCATGGATATCGAAAACCACGAAGTAGCAGTAAAAATGCTGTTAGATCAGTTGATTGAACTGCAAATTTTAAGTTCTTATGATGAAATCACCGGTGTAGGGCACCGTGTTGTTCACGGAGGAGAAACTTATGGGGATTCAGTAGTGATCGATGAGGGAGTAATGGACCGCATTGCTGAATTAGCAGAATTTGCTCCTTTGCATAACCCTGCTAACCTGATGGGAATCAAAGCCTTTAAAAAGATTTTACCTGACATTTTGAGCGTAGCTGTATTTGATACATCTTTTCACTCAACAATGCCAAAGCAAAATTATTTATACAGCTTGCCAGTGTCTTATTACGAAGATTTCAAAGTAAGAAAATATGGCTTCCACGGCACAAGCCATCGTTATGTATCGGAACGTGCAGCAAAATTATTGAATAAACCGATTGAAGATTTAAAAATCATTACTTGCCACTTAGGAAACGGAGTATCAATCACAGCTGTAAATGGTGGTAAATCCATGGATACTTCTATGGGATTCACGCCATTAGCTGGTGTAACAATGGGTACGCGTTCAGGCGATATCGATCCGGCTGTTCTTCCATACTTAATGGAAAAATTAGAGATTGATATTGATGAAATGATCAATGTTTTGAATAAGAAATCTGGTTTGCTAGGCCTAACAGGATTGTCTAGCGATATGCGTGATCTTGAAAAAAACTATGAAAAAGAACACATTCGTTTAGCTTATGATATCTTCGTGGATCGCATCCGAAAATATATCGGCGGATACGTGACAACAATGAATGGTGTCGATGCAATCGTCTTTACTGCTGGTATCGGCGAAAATGACGGACATGTACGCAACGAAATCATTAAAGGTATGTCTTGGTTTGGCTGTGAAATCGATCCAGCGTTGAATGAATTGCATGGTGAAGAAGTAGATATCTCTACAAAAGAATCAAAAGTAAGAGTATTAGTGATTCCAACAGATGAAGAACTAATGATTGCCCGTGACGTGGAGCGTTTGCGCGGCTAAAAATACACGCGTGTTCTCTTTAGAAAATGGATAATTTTATATCCGTTTTCTAAGAGGACATGCTTTTTTATTTTTTACACAGAAGGAGCTGAATATAAAGAAGTGAGTGAATCCAAGTATTCTATGAATCGTGAGAGGAAAGACGCTCAATAAGCGACTTTATTTTTTGAAGAGCAAAAAAAGCTGTGTCCAGACAAGTGATCTTCAAAAGTTTTACTTTTGAGATCCCCTCTGAAACACAGCTTTTTATCAATTAGTCTTTTTTAGGAGGCAATTGGTTTTCTAAATCAGTTCGAACAACAAGCACATCGCAAGCCGCGTTTCTAATAACATATTCAGAAACAGAACCAATAAATAAACGTTCTACAGCATTCAATCCTGTAGCTCCTAACATAATCAAGTCTACTTGATTATCTTCTGGGATTTCTTTCGCAATAATTTGTTTTGGTGAGCCATATTCTACAACAGAGGTTACATTATTCAAGCCAGCTTTCTTCGCGTTGCTTTCATAATCTGCCAATGTTTGCTTTGCCATTTCAGTAGCTTGTTCTGCCAACATTCCATCAAAAGATGAAACGGTTTGGAAAGAACGTGTGTCAATGACATGTGCTAATAGAAGTTCTCCGTTATTTCGGATAGCTACATTGACCGCCTTTTTAAAAGCTAATTCAGCTTCATCAGAACCATCCACGGCAACCATGATTTTTTTGTATTGTTGTAACATAAGCATTCACTCCTCAAGTCAATCGTGTTGTACTCTTTTATTGTAGAACAATTTGTGGAAAAAGAGAATTATTTACTGCTTTGGTTCAGCAATTTTTTTTGCAAAGCGGATACTGAAGGTGGCAGAAACGAGAATCACAATCAATAAAAAGATCAAAGCGATGAAGCGTTGATTGAAAAAAGCGGCTAAAACACCCATAACGCCTAAAACAGCATACGCAGCTCCATAAAATTGTAGGAATCCTTGATTTTTGTCATTTTTCTTGATCAATACAAAAAAGATATCCTGTTTATTAAATAAATAATAGCTAACGAATAATAATAGTAAAGTGGCGATAATCATCAAAATCCTAATCATGAACAAATCCTCCAAAATAAGCAACAAATAGAAAAAGCAATTTGCCAAGAGCAAATTGCTTTATTCTTTAAAAGATGGTAATCTCCGTTAATGCCGTTATTTGTCCTGTAGTATTGATCCCGCGAATTCAAGCAGGTGGGTCCCATGGTCGTAGCTTCGAACTACCAAATGATAAGGCATGTTACCAGCAGTGACACAAGACGGGTCCCAAGATATCAATAAAAATGTTCGGTCAACACACAAAGAGGACAATTCGAACATCACAGATTTCCCATCTCTATAGTAGCATATGAATTTAAAAAGAGCAATGAGAGAGCTCGCAGAAATAGAACCGTTTTCTTGTTTAATTTTTTAGGGGATGTTTTTTCCACTCTTTTATGCGGTAATACTGTTGACCTAGCGCCTGTTCATATTTTCCTGTATCCTTTGGCTGATAATATTGAGCATTTTTTAACCTATCTGGTAAATATTGCTGATTGACCCAAGCATGATCGAAATGATGAGGATACTGATAACCCACACCGCGGTTGAGGGATTTCGCACCTTTATAATGGCTATCTCTCAAATGGTCGGGAACATTACCAGCTTTGCCCTCTCGAATATCAGCAAGTGCTGCATCTAATGCCATATAGGCAGAATTGGATTTTGGCGACAAGCAAAGATCAACGACGACATCTGCTAGCGGGATACGTGCCTCAGGTAACCCTAGTCGTTCAGCAGCTAATACAGCGTTTACTGTACGCGCAGCAGCAGCAGGATTGCCTAAACCTATATCTTCATAACCGATAACCATCAGGCGACGACAAATACTTGCCAGATCACCTGCTTCAACTAGACGGGCGAGATAATGAAGGGCAGCATCCACATCACTTCCGCGAATCGATTTTTGAAACGCTGAAATAACGTCATAATGAGCATCTCCATTTTTGTCATGGGTAAGAGCTTTTCTTTGGACACATTCTTCGATAATCGACAGAGTAAGATGAATCTTTCCTTCTTTATCTGGAGGAGTCGATCGTGCAGCCAGTTCCAACCCATTCAAAGCACTCCGCAAATCGCCATTCGTTGCACGAGAAAGGTGAAGAAGAGCCTCTTCATCTAACTGGATTGCTTGTTGACCAAGACCGCGTTCCTTATCCTTTAAGGCGTGTTTCACTGCCAACTGGATGTCTTGCTCTGTTAATGGCTTGACTTCAAAAATCTGTGTGCGGCTGCGGATCGCTGGATTGATAGTAATATAAGGATTTTCAGTAGTCGCTCCGATCAAGATGATTCTGCCACTTTCTAAATGAGGAAGCAGAAAATCCTGTTTTGTTTTATCTAATCGGTGTACTTCATCCAATAAGAGGATCACAGTACCACTCATTTTAGCTTCTTCCGCTACAACCTGCAGCTCTTTTTTTGAATCTGTAGCCGCGTTCAGCATGCGAAATGCATAATTAGTAGAACCGGCAATCGCACTTGCGATACTCGTTTTTCCAGTACCAGGAGGCCCATATAAAATCATGGAAGAAAGCATACGAGCATCGACCATGCGGCGTATGATTTTTCCTTCACCGACTAGATGTTGCTGACCAACGACTTCATCGATCGTTCGAGGTCGCATGCGATAAGCCAATGGCTGTTGCATAGGATTTTCCTCCTTCTTGTTTTTACGTTCCTTAATTATAACATATTTAGTAATATAGCTAGAAAGAACAGCCTTCTGTTGTTTTGTTTTCATAGCTTATCCAACTAATATTGTGTATGATAAAGTAGGTGAGAAAAATGACGGATAAACAAAAGATAGATGAATTTTTTTGGAATAAAACGACGCCGGAAGTAGCGCGGGATTTATTGGGGATGTATTTGGAGCATGACACACCTGAAGGAAGATTAGCTGGATATATTGTAGACGCGGAAGCATACTTAGGTCCAGAAGACGAGGCCGCCCATAGCTATGGTTTAAGAAGAACACCACGTGTGCGGGCAATGTATGAAAAACCAGGTACAATCTACCTTTACACGATGCATACTCATCGGATTTTGAACATCATCACTCAGCCAGAAGGGATTCCTCAAGGAGTAATGATACGTGCAATTGAACCAGCTACAATGATTGAACAAATGAGTAAAAATCGTGGTGGAAAAACTGGTCCAGATATCAGCAACGGTCCTGGAAAATTAGTGGAAGCATTAGCAATTCCTCAAGAACTCTACGGACAATCTATAGCAGATAGTTCATTACGTTTAGTTTTTGAGAAAAAGAAGATACCAAAAAAAATCGATGCTTTGCCTAGGATCGGTATCCCGAACAAAGGAGAATGGACAGAAAAGCCGTTGCGTTTTGTTGTGTCTGGCAATCCATATATATCTTTACAAAGAAAAAACCAAATCGAGGAAGATTGGGGTTGGAGGAAAGAAAATGAAAAAGAAGGATCTATTAACATACTTAGATGAAATAATCGAAAAACAAGTGACGGACTATGATGTGGCTTTAGATTGGGATACAAAAAATCATACGATCGAAATCGTTGTTCGTTTGTTTGCGGAAAATAAAGCACAATTTGAGATTGATGATGCAGAAGGGATCGTTTCGCAAGAACCAATTATCGAATTTGAAGATGGCGTACTCCTTTTTAATCCTCAGAAATCTGTTTTTGATGAACAAAATTATCTAGCGGTAATCCCCTATGAAGGAAAAAAAGGATTGGCAAAATCAGTAGCTGATTCTTTAGTGGAATATTTGAATGAAGTATTAGCACAAGGGCAAAGTGATTTGCTTGATTTTTTAGATGAAGATGATGACGAAGCTGTATTCGAACTCCATTGGGATAATCAGAAACTAGCAGAGTTAGTAGAAGCAAAACAGCAAAATGAAATAGAGACTTATTTACCGTACCCAAGTTATTAAGGAGTGACAGACATGAAATGGAATGAAGTAAAAGTAGAAACCGAAAGTGAAGCAGTCGAAGCGGTCGCTAATATTTTGATGGAGGCAGGAGCGAGTGGTGTTGCGATTGAAGACTCTTTAGATGTTGAACATTTTCAATCGGATCAATATGGTGAAATTTTAGATAAAAATGATTTTACATCGTTGAAAGAAGGCGCGCTAGTCATGGCTTATTTTCCAGAAACGACTTTTTTACCGGAAATCTTGCCTTTTATCAAAGATCGTATCACGCAATTGCCTGAGTTTGGTCTAGCGATTGGAAAAAACAAAGTAACTGTTAGCGAAGTAGAGGAAAGCAATTGGGCAACAGCATGGAAGAAATATTATCATCCGGTGCGTATTACACGAATGCTGACGGTTGCGCCAAGCTGGGAAAACTATCAGACAGAAGATCCTCTAGAAAAAATCATCACATTAGATCCAGGCATGGCGTTTGGAACAGGCACCCATCCGACGACTTCTTTGTCATTGACAGCACTAGAAACAGTATTGCGTGGTGGCGAAACATTGCTAGATGTTGGAACTGGTTCGGGTGTACTAAGTATTGCAGCAAAATATCTTGGTGTGAAAGATGTCTATGCCTTTGATTTAGACGAAGTAGCTGTTCGTTCAGCGAAAGAAAATATGGATATGAATGAAGTAGCTAAAGATGTTCACGTATCAGCTAATGATCTTTTGAAAGGAATCGAGATTGAAAGTGATGTAATCGTTGCGAACATTTTAGCAGATATCATCTTATTGATGATCCCGGATGCATGGCGTTTACTAAAACAAACAGGGACATTGATCGTTTCAGGAATCATTGAAGAGAAAAAGCAAATGGTTCTAGATGCTATGATAGAACAAGGATTCATCGTGGATCAAATTTTCCAACAAAAAGACTGGTATGCAATTATTTTGAAAAAACCAGAGGTGGAATAGATGCAGCGATATTTTTTGAAAGAATCGTATGAACCAAAAGACCATTTTATTTTAAAAGGGGAAACCTATCATCACATTGTACGGGTTATGAGAATGGAACCGAAAGATGAAGTTTTTTTGGCATTCAATGATCAGATAGCCGTTGTTGCAGAAATCACAAAAATCACCGAAGATGCTGTTTATCTGAAAGAAATTAAAAAAGAAGAAAACCAAAAGGAACTGCCAAGTTCGATAACCATAGCTAGCGGCTATCCTAAAGGAGAAAAATTGGATTGGGTTATTCAGAAGTCCACTGAATTAGGCGCACAAGCTTTTATTGGTTTTCCGGCATCAGCCTCTGTGGTTAAATGGGATGCAAAGAAACGTATGAAGCGACAACAACGGCTTGAAAAGATTGCTCAAGAAGCAGCGGAACAATCCCATCGGCAAATCGTGCCCTCAGTAGAGTTACTGGAAACGAAACGTGACTTATTTGAACGGTTAGATGATTATGATGTAGTCTTGGTTGCTTATGAGGAATCAGCAAAACAAGGCGAAAAATCAAATGTAGCCAAAATTCTTAGTGAAACAAAACCGGGCAGTCGAATCTTAGCTGTCTTTGGACCAGAAGGCGGCTTGTCCCACGAGGAAATCGATTATTTCGTAGAACACAAAGGGATACTATGTGGATTAGGACCAAGAATCCTTCGTACAGAAACAGCGCCTCTTTATTTATTAAGTGCTGCTAGCTATCAATGGGAGTTAATGGATCCCTCTCATAGCTAACATTTTTCATCAATAAAAGAGTATCGACGGAAAGAATTGAAAAAATAGGGAACAATTTGTATAATAGAAACAATTATTTGTACAATGAATACGAAAAATTGTTTGAAAAAGCTTTTTAAAAGCGAACATTTCCGTAAAAAAATGTATAACTTCACGGATTTTGGGGCAACTATCAAACAGATATTTGTCCCGATTCCTGTTTTACCGAAAAAGAAAGGGGGATCGATTCCTGTGCCAAAAGAAGAAATTTTAACGGGTCCCGGTGTCATAAAGCTCGTTAGTCAATATATGGGGCCCGAACATGTAGCATTTGTTGAGAAAGCATGCGAATATGCGACTGCTGCACATGACGGACAGTTTAGAAAATCAGGAGAACCCTACATTATCCATCCTATCCAAGTCGCAGGTATATTAGCAGATTTAAAAATGGACCCCCACACAGTGGCTACTGGCTTCTTGCATGATGTTGTTGAAGATACAGAAGTCACCTTAGAAGATCTGAGAGAAGAATTTGGCGATGATGTCGCTATGTTAGTAGACGGAGTAACCAAATTAGGGAAAATAAAATACAAATCCCACGAAGAGCAGCTAGCAGAAAACCATCGAAAGATGCTGCTGGCAATGGCTCAAGATTTACGCGTTATCATGGTCAAATTAGCTGATAGACTACATAACATGCGTACGTTGAAACATCTGCGAGAAGATAAGCAAAGAAGGATTGCCCAAGAAACTTTAGAAATCTATGCACCTCTTGCACATCGTTTAGGTATCAGCCGAATCAAATGGGAATTAGAAGATACAGCACTTCGTTATCTTAATCCAAAACAGTATTACCGTATCGTTCATTTGATGCAGACGAAGCGAGAAGAACGTGAAAAATACGTGAATGGTACTGTTGAGGATATTCGAGTAGCAACAGAAGAGCTAGGGATTTTTGCAGAGATCTATGGACGGCCAAAACATATTTATTCGATCTATCGTAAAATGAAAGACCAGAAAAAGCAATTCAACGAAATCTATGACTTGCTAGCCATTCGAGTAATCGTAGATTCAATCAAGGATTGTTATGCTGTATTAGGTGCGATCCACACAAAATGGAAACCAATGCCTGGCAGATTCAAGGACTATATTGCCATGCCGAAAGCTAATATGTACCAATCTTTGCATACTACAGTGATTGGTCCGGCAGGAAATCCAGTAGAAATCCAAATCCGTACACAGGAAATGCATGAAATCGCTGAATTTGGGGTGGCTGCGCACTGGGCGTATAAAGAAGGAAAAAATGAAAAAGTAGAACCAGATGGTATGACGAAACAATTAAGTTGGTTCCATGAGATACTTGAACTCCAAGATGAAAGCTATGATGCCTCTGAATTTATGGAAGGTGTAAAAGGAGATATCTTTAGTGATAAAGTCTATGTCTTCACGCCAAAAGGAGACGTTACTGAGCTGCCAAAAGGATCTGGACCACTGGACTTTGCATACAGTATCCATACAGATATCGGTAATAAAACCACTGGTGCAAAAGTAAATGGCAAAATGGTGCAACTTGATTACAAATTAAAAAACGGGGATATCATAGAAATCATGACTTCTCCAAATTCATTTGGTCCAAGTCGTGACTGGTTGAAATTGGTGGCAACTAGCAAAGCAAGAAATAAGATCAAGCGTTTCTTCAAAGCACAAGATCGGGAAGAAAATGTGATCAAAGGTCACGAGTCTGTGGTCAAGTGTATTACAGATTTAGGGTTTACACCTAAAGATATTTTGACAAAAAACAAACTTCAAGAAGCACTTGATCGTTTTAACTATCAATCAGAAGATGATCTATATGCAGCTGTAGGATATGGGGAAGTCAGTCCTTTGACAATGGCCAATCGTCTGACAGAAAAAGAACGGAAAGAACAAAAAATCGAGCAGCAAAAGCAAGAAGCAGAAGAAATCATGAATCAGCCGAAAAAAGAACCTGAGAAAATGAAAGTACGTCATGAAGGTGGCGTTGTCATTCAAGGGGTAGAAAACTTACTGATTCGTATCAGCCGATGCTGTAATCCGATTCCTGGTGATGATATCGTTGGCTACATCACTAAAGGCAGAGGGATATCCATCCATCGTCGAGATTGTCCGAATGTTCAGCCTGATAAACCAAATGTAGCAGAACGTTTGATTGAAGTCGAATGGGAAGATACATCGAATACACGAAAAGAGTACGATGCAGACTTGGAAATCTACGGCTATAACCGTTCAGGCTTATTGAATGATGTACTTCAAACAGTCAATGCGCTGACGAAAAATCTCAACAGCGTCGAAGCTCGGACGAATAAAGATAAAATGGCGACAATCCATTTGACGGTTGGTATCCAGAATTTGTCCCACCTAAAAAGTATCGTGGATAAAATCAAAGCAGTACCTGATGTCTACAGTGTACGCCGGATGAATGGATAGGAGGGCCAGATATGAGAGCAGTCATTCAACGGGTGAGTCAAGCGGCAGTGTCAGTTGATCAGCAAGAGATTGGAAAAATTGGCTGTGGCCTACTCGTTTTATTAGGTATCCATGAAACAGATACGCCAAAAGATGTGGAATATCTAGTAAAAAAAATCGCACAAATGCGTATTTTTGAAGATGATCAAGGAAAAATGAATATTAGTGTAGAAGACGTAGGAGGTCAAATTTTAAGTGTCTCTCAATTCACACTATTTGCGGATACGAAAAAAGGAAATCGACCAAGTTTTGTGGAAGCCGCACGACCAGAAATAGCTATTCCTTTATACGAATCGTTCAATGAAGGAATCAGAAGTCGCGGCATCACAGTCGCTACCGGACAATTCGGAGCAGATATGTCGATTTCTCTCGTCAATGATGGACCTGTAACGATTATTATTGATTCTAAAAACAAATAAAGTCAGTTGGTTTTCATCAATAAGAAATATAAATCAAGTCGTTTAAGTTAGACTGAAAAACTCTAACTTAAGCGACTTTTTTCTCGTCTATAAAAAGCGCTTCTTTTGTCAGCAGTCAGAAAAAAAGTTAAGCTTAAATTATACAAGTTATTTTTGGGAGGTTGCTGAAGATGAAAGAAGTACCAGTAATAGATGTCAAAATCACGGATCTAAAAAGATTGTATCAAAAGGGATACAATATGTTGGAGGAGTTACGTCATGAAGCAGACGCTCCCGTTGTCAAAGCAAAGATTTTCAATAAAGAAGCTATTGTGATCTACGGATCGTCAGCGGCAAAAATATTTTATGACCCAAGAAATTTCAAACGAAAAGGTGCTATGCCAAAATTAGTGTTGAAGACACTTTTTGGTCAAGATGGAGTACAGACTTTGGATGGAGCTGCCCATCATCATCGGAAAAATATTTTTATGGATCTGATGACCCCCGAAAGAATGGAAGATTATCATCGTATCTTAGATAAGAACCTGACGCAAGCACTTGAAACACAGCATGGTCAATTTAAATTATTTGATTTAAGCAAGATGGTTTTCTTTACATCGATTTGTGAGTGGGCAGGTATCAATTTATCTTTGCTTTCTAAGGATGAAGTCAAAAAATTAGCAGAATATCAAATCTCTATGATCAGCGGAACGTTTACTTCTCCGATTGATCACATAAAAGGTGTCGAAAATCGCAAAAAATCAGAAAAATGGGCGCAAGGCTTGATTGAAGAAGCTCGGCAAAATCCTGTGGCTGGAAAAGAAAATGTGGCATTATATGCTTTTGCCAATGCCACAGATCTAGACGGACAGCTTTTGCCTCTGGAAGTAGCAGCTGTTGAATTATTGAACATCATCCGTCCAACGGTTGCTCTAACTGTGTGGGCGGCGTTGATGGGACACGCGCTTTTCAGCAGACCTGATTTGTACCAACAATTGAAAAACGACTTTTCTACGTTGCAAGATCCGTTCATTCAAGAAATGAGACGCTATTATCCGTTCTTTCCGATGTTACCTGCGATTTCTCTGAAAGAAGTAGAAGTCGATGGTTATCGTATACCAGAAGATAGCTGGGTCATTCTAGATTTATATGGAACAGATCATGATGAACGAACGGTTGAAGCACCAGACTCCTTTATGATCAAACGATATTTAGGAAAAGCAAAAGATATTTCATATAAAGAAGAATATGAGATGATTGCCCAAGGTGGAGGAAACTTTCGACAAATGCATCGCTGCGCAGGAGAATGGATCACTCTCCACAGCCTACGTGTGTTTTCTGATCAGCTAGTAAACAAGTTTGAATTCTCTGTACCTGAACAAGATTGGACGATCCCATTCAATCAGTTTCCGACTTATCCAAATAGCCGAGCGCTACTTTATAAGAATTAGATTAGTATAAACTTATCGAAAAAAGGAAGATCAGCACTGTTTGATCTTCCTTTTTTCATACTACTATAAGTGGATAAGGTCAATTGCTCAAAATCCGTGAAATGCTTCATCAATGGTTTGATAATCCTCACTGGATAAATGCAAATCTAAAGCTTGGACATTATCAGAGACTTGCTCTGGACGTTTAGCTCCGGGTATGACTACAGACACTCTTGGATTCTTCATATACCAGGCTAGAACAAGTTGCGTAGGGGTGGCTTGGTATCTTTTAGCAATGGGGCGAAGTATGTCGACAGCGGCTAAAATTTCTTTGAAACGTTCTCCTTGAAAATCCGGATTGCTTTTTCGAGGATCTCCTTCGCCGAATTGTTTTTCCTGACCACGTTCATATTTTCCTGTCAGTAAACCGGAAGCAAGAGGAAAATAGGGGACAAAGCTGATTTTGTTTTTTTCAAGATAAGGAAATAATTCTTTTTCAGCCTCCCGATGGATCAAACTGTATTTATCTTCTACTACATCGACATATCCATCTGCATTCGCTTCTTTCAATTGTTCTAACGTGAAGTTCGATACACCAACTGCTCGGATTTTTCCTGCTTCTTTCAATTCATGCAATGCAGCAACTGCTTCATTTTTTGGTGTGCTTTTATCCGGAAAGTGGATATAAAAAATGTCGATGTAATCAGTTTGCAGACGTTTCAGTGCGTCTTCCACCGATTGTTTGAGAAATTCGGGTGAATTGTCAAATGTTCGTCCTTTATTTGGCACATGAGCAGCTTTTGTAGCAATGACGATACGTGAACGATCATATTCTTTTTCCTTCAATACCTCACCGATCAGTTCTTCAGAACGGCCGTTTCCATAAGCATAGGCGGTATCGATCAAATTGATTCCGCTATTCAAAGCTGTACGAACCACTTGTTTTCCTGTCTCGTCTTCCAAACCGTCAAAAAGATTGTGTCCCCCAACGGCATTTGCTCCTAGTCCAAGCTGTTCTGCGTAGACTTGTGAATGTCCGATTCTTATTTCTGCCATAGCTGATTCCTCCTTTTTTTCTAGTCTAAAACAAAAGAACAAAAAGCTGAACTAAAATGTTTTTGTGAGGGAAAATAGTCAGATAACTCTTGACTTTGAGATTGGTTTTTAGTAGGTTATAAGTAATATCGAAATGTCAATGAAAGAGCGAGTAAGTTTTTGAAACTTTACAAGAGAGGATCATCGAGGCTGAAAATGATCCAAAGTTTCATTAGCCCAAAGACACTCTGGAGATGGACGAGTGAAAAGCCGTCCCGCGTACGAGCGTTATTCGTAAGAGGAAAGAGAAATCTTTCAAAATTAGGTGGTACCGTGTATGAATTTCATTCACCCTTGTTCAAGATGAACAAGGGTGATTTTTTTATTTACATAGCTAAGAAAGGGAGAGAAAACTATGAGTTTCCAAAGACCAAAAGGAACAAATGATATTTTGCCAGGCGAATCAGAAAAATGGCAGTTTGTCGAAGAAACAGCACGTTTATTGTTCAGAGATTATCAGTATAATGAAATACGTACACCGATTTTTGAACATTATGAAGTGATATCCCGCAGTGTAGGTGATACGACGGATATCGTTTCAAAAGAGATGTATGATTTTTATGACAAAGGGGAACGTCATGTGACGCTTCGACCAGAAGGTACAGCGCCAATCGTTCGTTCTTTTGTTGAGCATAAATTGTTCGGTCCAGAGTATGCAAAACCGTTCAAAACTTTTTATATGGGACCAATGTTTCGCTACGAACGTCCGCAAAAAGGACGGTTACGTCAATTCCATCAGATCGGAGTAGAAGCATTTGGATCAGAGAATCCTGCAACAGATGTGGAGAGCATGGTGATGGCACTCGATTTCTTCAAACAGTTGGGAATCACGCAAATCCGTCTAGTCATCAATTCATTGGGTGATAAAGACACACGTCAAGCCTATCGTCAAGCATTAATCGACTATCTTTTACCTTTTGAAGCAGAGTTGAGTGAAGACTCTAAACGCCGTCTTCACGAAAATCCATTGCGTGTGTTGGATAGTAAGGACAAACGAGATCAAAAATTTGTAGCAGATGCGCCATCTATCTTAGATTATTTAAGCGAACCTGCTCAAAAACATTTTGATACCGTTGTTTCCATGCTGGATGCATTGGCTGTTCCTTATGAAATCGACAGTAATATGGTTCGCGGATTAGATTACTATACGCATACGATTTTTGAAATCATGAGTGACGCACCGAAAATGGGGGCACAAGCAACGATTTGCGCAGGCGGACGTTATGACAATCTAGTGGAAGAACTGGGTGGTCCTTCAACACCTGGCTTTGGATTTGCAATGGGTATCGAGCGATTACTCTTGACTATGGAAGCAGAGGAAGTAGTTATCCCTACATTTAATGAGTTGGATGCTTATGTGGTCGCACTCGGAGACGAAACAAATATCGAAGCATTGAAAGTGGTCCAAGCGATTCGAAACTTCGGTTTTTCAGCTGATCGCGACTTCATGAACCGTAAAGCAAAAGCACAATTTAAGACAGCAGATAAAGCGAATGCCAAGTTAGTATTGGTAATCGGTGAAGATGAGCTTGCTAGCCAAACAATCAATGTCAAAGCAATGGCAAGCCGAAAAGAAAAAAGTTTTCCATTAGAAGAAATATATGAGCATTTTGATGAAGTCTATGATGAAATGACTTTATTCGAGTAGGAGGAAAAAAGAAATGGCACAAAGAACGATTTATTGCGGATTAGTTTCCGAACAACAATTAGAACAAACAGTTACATTAAAAGGATGGGTACAAAAAAGACGAGACCTTGGGGGAGTAATCTTTATCGATCTACGGGATCGTGAAGGAATCGTTCAAGTCGTCTTCAATCCTGAAATCAACAAGGAAGCATGGGAAATCGCAGATAAATGTCGTAGTGAATACGTGATCGAAGTAACTGGGGTAGTCAGAAGACGCGGTGAAAATGCAGTAAATCCTAAAATGGCCACTGGTGAATTTGAAGTGATTGCAAGTGAAATCGTGATTTTGAATCAAGCAAAAACACCGCCATTTCAAATTGAAGATGATCAAGCAATCAGTGACGAAATACGTTTGAAATATCGTTATTTGGATCTGCGACGTCCCAAAATGACTAAAAACATCAAATTGAGAAATGCGACAACAAAAGCGATTCGTCATTATTTAGACGATAATGACTTTCTAGATATTGAAACACCTTACCTAGGAAAATCTACACCAGAAGGCGCAAGAGACTACTTAGTTCCTTCACGTGTCCATGCTGGACATTTCTATGCGTTGCCGCAATCTCCTCAACTATTCAAACAATTGCTGATGAATGCTGGGTTCGACCGTTATTATCAAATCGTTCGTTGTTTCCGTGACGAAGATTTACGTGGAGATCGTCAGCCTGAATTTACGCAAGTAGATATTGAAACAACGTTCCTAACAGCAGAAGAAATCCAAACTTACACAGAGGGATTAATTGCGAAGGTAATGAAAGAAGTTCGCGGCATTGAAGTCACATTGCCATTTCCCCGTATGACCTATGATGAAGCAATGGCTCGCTACGGCAGCGACAAACCGGATACACGTTTTGAAATGGAATTGATCGATCTAAGCGAAACAGTCAAAGAAGTAGAATTCAAAGTCTTCCAAATGGCTCTTGAAAACGGCGGAGTCGTGAAAGCATTGAATGCGAAGGGCGCTGCAGATCGCTACTCACGAAAAGATATGGATCAGTTAGGACAATATGTAGGGCAATTCGGAGCCAAGGGACTTGCATGGCTGAAAGTGGAAGAAGACGGTCTGAAAGGCCCGATTGCTAAATTCATGGGAGAAGCAACAGAAGCAATCATCAAAGCAACAGATGCAGAACCAGGTGACTTGCTGATGTTTGGCGCAGATAAAAGTGAAATCGTCGCTGCTGCATTAGGGGCTATCCGAACACGTTTAGGAAAAGAATTAGGACTGATCGATGAATCAAAATTCAATTTCTTATGGGTAACTGATTGGCCTCAATTTGAATTTTCAGAAGAAGAAGGTCGATATGTCTCTGCTCACCATCCATTCACGATGCCAAAAGCAGAAGATATCCCATTACTGGCTGAAGACCCTGCAAAAGTCTATGCAGAAGCTTATGATATCGTCTTGAACGGTTATGAACTAGGTGGAGGTTCTATCCGGATCCATACTCGGGAACTTCAAGAAAAAGTGTTGAAAACTTTAGGCTTCACAAAAGAACAAATGGAAGAACAATTTGGGTTCTTGCTAACAGCTTTAGATTACGGATTCCCTCCACATGGCGGCATTGCATTAGGATTGGATCGTTTTGCAATGTTATTAGCAGGGGAAGACAATATTCGTGAAGTCATTGCCTTTCCTAAAAACGGAAAAGCAGCCGATGTGATGAGTGATGCACCAAGTATGGTTTCACCTTTACAATTGTTCGAATTGAATATTGATGTAACCAATATAGAAGAATAGCCGATAAAAAGGCAAAAAGGATTTGTCGAATCTGCTTCTTTTGGCAACCTTGATTTAATTGAAAAACACTTTATAATGAAGCCATAACATATAAAGCGGGGCTTTTCCATGAAAAAAACATTCGAAAATTGGGCTTACCATGATTACACGACCAAACTTTCGGTATCAATCGTTTATGCGTTGATTGCATCTGTCGCATTGAATTTCTTTTATCAACCAGGACATATTTATTCAAGTGGTATTACGGGCCTGGCTCAGATTTTGACGACTTTGTCAAAATCACTGATAGGGTTCGAGGTGCCGGTATCAACCACTTTGTATTTACTGAATATACCTTTGTTCGTCTTGGCGTGGTTCAAAATCGGGAAGAAGTTTACAATTTTCACTTTTATCACAGTCACTTTGACCTCCCTTTGTATCCATATTTTACCGGAAACAGTCTTATCTACCGATCCAATCATTTGTGCGTTGTTTGGTGGGGCTGTGATGGGACTAGGGATTGGGCTAGCGTTGAGAAATGGCCTATCATCGGGTGGTCTAGATATCGTGAGTATCACGATTCGTAAAAAAACAGGAAAGTCGATTGGTTCTATCTCGATCTACTTCAATGCATTGATCGTTTTTGTTGCTGGGATTCTATTTGGCTGGCAATATATGTTTTACAGTACGTTGTCTATTTTCGTCAGTGGAAAAGTAACTGATGTCGTTTATACTAAACAAAAGAAAATGCAGGTAATGATCGTAACGAAACATCCAGAAAAAGTAGTGAATGAAATCCAAAACTGTATGCGTAGAGGAATCACGATTATCAATGAAGCAGAAGGTGCTTATAAACATGATAAGCAGACAGTATTGATGACAATCGTTACACGTTACGAACTGCCTCTACTCAGAGAAGCGATGAAAGCTTCTGATCCGCAAGCTTTTGTAAGTATTGCAGAAAATGTCCAGATACTTGGGCGTTTCTACGAGGATGGCATTTAGATCGAGTTTGACAAAAATTCATGAAATACTACTGTAGACAGACATTCGTTTGTCTGCAGTTTTTTTCTACCAAAGGATGGATCAGCAAATAGAAACTACTTTTTTATTTGAAATTTTCTTAAAGTTGAAAAAAAGCATGTTTATTTTTTAAAATTTATGGGATGATAGAAAAAAATAGTAGAGAAAGGACACGATTCTACTTGCTATTTTCACTTAATACCCGTATATTACGAATGAAAAAAGTTTATGAAAAGTTGGAATATTGAATGGAAAAACAAAAAAGGTTAAAAAACAGCCGCTACATCACTGGGTTTGATGGGCTCCGTTCATTAGCTGTGGTTGGTGTTATCTTCTATCACCTTCTGCCAACTAGTATGAAAGGCGGCTATTTGGGCGTTCCGATTTTTTTCGTCGTATCTGGTTATCTGATCACGGATCTGCTAAGGCAGGAATGGGAACAAAATGGAAAAATCAATATTTGGCAATTTTATGTCAGAAGAATGAAGAGACTCTATCCGGCACTCGTTTTTATGCTTGTTACAGCTTCGGCTTATATCACCTTGTTCCAGCGAGGATTGTTGAATAATCTTAGAGGAGTTGTCGTCAGCAGCTTACTGTATGTCAACAATTGGTGGCAAATCAATAACGGTTTATCTTATTTCGACCGATTTGCTAATGAATCACCGTTTACACATATCTGGTCTTTAGCGGTAGAAGGTCAAAACTATTTGGTTTGGCCAATCTTGTTTGTATTGTTGATGGTATTTGTTCGTAAAAGAAAATGGATCTTTTATACCGTGTTAGGTACATCTTTCCTCTCTGCGATCTTGATGATGATTTTGTATACACCAGGGGGCGATCCAACCCGTGTTTATTATGGAACGGACACCCGGCTGTTTTCTATATGGTTGGGAAGTGCGCTCGCTTTTGTTTGGCCAAGTACTCGTTTGAAGAAAAACATCCCGAAACAAGCAAAAAGTATCCTGAATATCGCTGGAGGAATCTCACTGCTGGCACTGATTCTTTGCTTCTTCTTTTTAGATGATCATTACAATTTCATCTATTATGGAGGGATGCTCCTAGTGAGTCTCTTATGCGTAGTACTAGTTGCAGTGACAGCACATCCTGGAGCAAGCTTGAATCGTTGGCTGACAAATCCAGTATTTACTTGGATTGGCAAACGAAGCTACGGGATTTATCTGTATCAGTTTCCAGTTATGATTTTTTATGAAGCAAAAGTGACTGATATTGCTGATCATGTTCTGTTCCATACTTTAGTAGAAATCACATTGATTTTAATCATCAGTGAACTTTCTTATCGATATGTGGAACGTCCGCTAGCACGTTTTGACTATGGTCGTACATTCCAAGTGATGAAAGGATGGTTCAGTAAACCAATCATCAGTAAGAGCAAACCATGGGTTGTTCCAGGCACATTACTTGTAGCAATTGCATTCGTTGGTTTCGTTACGGCACCGAAAAATGCTGTAACGGCCGATCAAAAACAATTGCAGGCAAAGATCGCTGAAAGTAAAAAATTAGCAGAAGAAACCAGAAACAATTCAGAAAATACCACTAGTTCCGTTGACCAAGCGATTCTTGATAAGTACGAGTTGTCTAAGGCTCAAGGAAACAAGGCACAAAAATTAGAGTTAACGGCATTTGGTGATTCAGTTATGCTAGATGCTGCAACTGATCTACAAGAGCTTTATCCAAAAGTAGTGGTAGATGGCGATGTGGGGCGACAATTATACGCCAGTGTACCGTATATTGAAAAATTAAAGGAACAAGATTTATTGAAAGACACTGTTCTAATTGGACTAGGAACGAATGGCTCATTCTCTGAAGCTCAGTTTGATAGCGTGATGGATGCAATCGGTGATCGAAAAGTATACTGGGTCAATGTCCGAGTACCGACGAAACGTTGGCAAAATGACGTGAATGCGATGCTTGAACAGATGACAAAAAAATACGACAATATGACGCTGATTGATTGGTATAGCTACAGTAATGACCATAGTGACTGGTTTTATGATGATCAAGTCCATCCAAATCCTGAAGGGATGACACATTACATTCACCTAGTCAGCGAAGCCTTGCTAGGAGGAAGTTCAAGTACGAACAGCAGCGAGACAAACGTATCAGAATAATAGCTACAAAAAACTTCAGGTAAAAACAGTTGTTTTTGCCTGAAGTTTTTTTATATTTATCGTGTTTTTAACAGTCATCTATTTTCAGGAAGCAAAACAGTTGAGTGTGTCTTCAAATAATGTTCTTTTTGTTTTCGGGTGAGTTTTTTGAATGCAGCTTCTGCTTTTGTTGCTTCGCTTCTTGAAAAAAATACTTCTGCATGGATCATCTTAACAGGTCTTCTTTTTTGAAGACGTGTATATTTAGCGCCAGTACCATTGTTATGTTCCCCTAGTCTCCTAGAAAGGTCTGTTGTGTACCCACCATAAAATGTCTGATCTTTACAGAATAATACGTAAAAATAATGTTTATTTGCCATAGAGCATCTCACGAATCTCTGCTGTGTATTCCCCGTCTGCATCGTAAGTGATCAATGGCGGAGCGACTTTGAATCCATCTAATTTACCTTCTTTGATTCCTTCAACTAACAAAATATTTGCCTCTTTTCCAGCTTTTGGGTAAACAAATTGGATCCGTTTAGGTGCAATCCGATGATTTTGCATAATTTGGATGATCTCTAAGAATCGTTCAGGTCGATGGACCATAGCGAAACGCCCATTTGTTTTTAGTAACTTACTTGAATTATCGATCACTTCTTCTAATGTTGTATGGATTTCATGACGGGCGATTGCTAGGTGTTTATTAGGGTTCGTTTTATTTGTTGGCAGCCCTTTGAAATAAGGTGGATTGCAGACGACTAAGTCACAAGAATTATGCCGAATGACGGATAAGCTGTCTTTCAGATCGATGGTGTGGACTGTCATCTGTTCATCTAGATGGTTCAGCGCGATGCTACGTCTTGCCATGTCTGCTAGGCGAGGCTGAAGTTCGATAGCATCAATAGCTGCTTGAGTTCGTTTGCTTAAAAACAGGCCAACTGCACCATTACCTGCGCAAAGGTCAACAATCTGTCCTTTTTTAGGCACACGAGAGAAGTGAGCAAGTAGCACAGCATCTAAAGAAAAAGAAAATACTTGGGAACTTTGGATAATTTTGATATCTTCTGCGTATAATTGGTCGATTCGTTCGTCTTCGTGAAGCATGGATTCCCTCCAAAATGAAAAAAATAGTCGTTTGTATTATACTATTTTTATTAAAAAGAACCAAGGTGGCTTGTCAAACCTCTGTTTTTTATGCATACTATGACCATAAGAAGGGAAAGGAAGAGACTATGTTTTATCGATTTATGCGAGGGGTAGTTCGAGTACTATTAGCTTTAGTCAATGGGAATGCCCGTTATGAGAATAAAGAAGTATTACCGCAAGATGAGAATTACATACTAGTTGCCCCCCATCGTACTTGGTGGGACCCATTATATCTAGCGGTAGCTGCAGCACCGAAGGAATTCAGCTTTATGGCAAAAGAAGAACTGTTCAAAAATCCGGTTCTGCGATTTATATTAACTCGATCTAATGCTTTTCCAGTTAAAAGAGAGAATCCAGGACCAAGCGTCATTAAAACACCTGTAAAGATTTTAAAATCGACAAATTTAAGTTTAATCATGTTCCCCAGTGGGACAAGGCATGCTACAGAACTTAAAGGCGGGATGGCGTTGATTTCCAGAATGTCTAAAGCGAAAATCGTACCAGCCGTATACCAAGGTCCACTGACACTTGGGGATTTGTTCAAACGTAAGAGAGTAACAGTGCGTTTCGGTGAACCAATCGACCTATCAGATATCAAGAAAACGGATAAAGAAGGAATGGCGGAGATTGAACGACGAACACAAGCGGCTTTTGACAAATTGGACAAAGAAGTGAACCCAGATTTTAAATATGAAATCAAAAAAAAATAAAGTGATAAGTTTAGGAGTGGGCGGTCTTTTTGAATCTCCTGTTCTGTTCAGACTTTTCGATGAAAAACGAGGGAGAGACGTCAAGTCTGCCCTCTTTTTGCTTTCTAACGTGCAAAATAGAAGACAGGTGTCATGTAATGGATCAAAGTGTTATAATGATTAGAAGGACATTTTTTGAGGTGATTGGATGCGTTTTTTACATACAGCCGATTGGCATATCGGAAAAAAACTACAAGGTTATGACTTGATTGAAGACCAACGTCATGTATTATCTTCTATACTGGATATCGCGAAAGAAGAAAAAGTAGAGGCAATCGTGATTGCAGGAGACTTATATGATAGGAGTGTGCCCGCTGTCGATGCCGTAGCATTATACAATGAATTGATGGTTGATTGGAATTTAAAGGAAGGGATCCCAATTTTTGCTATATCAGGAAATCACGATAGCAGTACGCGACTTTCAGCTGGTACGCCATGGTTCAGTTATTCGAACTATTTTTTGCGAACGCAGCTAGCAGAAGCTTTCGAACCAGTCGAGTTTAACAACATACAATTTTTCTTTCTTCCTTACTTTGAACCAATTGCAGCCAGATTATATTTTGAAGATGACAGTATCCGCACGATCCAGCAAGCGGTAGCAAAAGTGATAGATAAAATGGAGGAGCTGTTCGATTCAGGGAAAAAACACGTATTGATTAGCCATTTTTTTGTAATGGGAAGTGTAAAATCTGATTCGGAAACGAAAATCGAAGTAGGGGGTCTGGATTCGATCCCAGGAGAACTACTTACACCGTTTGATTATGTAGCACTAGGACATTTGCATAATCAAGCAGCTTTAAGACAGGATAATGCTCGCTACAGTGGCTCGCCGTTGAAATTTTCTCTATCTGAGATCAACCAGAAAAAAGGCGTATGGATCGTTGACCTGGCAACAGACCTAGAGTTGAATTTTAGGGAGATCGAACCACTGCATGATATTGAAGAAATAACAGCAAGTTTTAAAGAATTGTTGGATCCTGCCTTCTATCAGTCCGTCAATCGGGAGAATTATATCCAGATCTATCTCACGGACAGAACGATCATCCCGAATATGATGAACCAGCTTCGGCAAATATATCCTCGTATTTTGGGGATTGAACGGGCAAACGGCCGAGCAGAACAAACAAAGCACAAACGAAAAGTACTAGAAATGAAAGATCCTCAAAAATTAGCAGAAGCATTTTTTAGTGAAATGACGGAAGAACAGCTAACGGCAAACCAAGAAAAATGGCTCGGAGAAACGTTGCAAGAAATCATGGAAATGGAATGATCAAGAATGAAACCGAAAAAATTAAAACTTAAAAATTTTGGTCCTTTTATCAATGAGACCGTTGATTTTTCACGATTGACAGAAGCACCGCTTTTTTTGATCAGCGGGAAGACAGGAGCAGGAAAAACGACGATTTTTGATGGGATCACTTTCGCACTTTTTGGTGAAACTTCCGGAAGACTTCGTTCTGGAAAAGAGATGCGTTCCTTGTTTGCTACACCAGAAGAAGAAACAAGCGTGACTTTTTCTTTTGAACATCAGCAGATGAGCTATGAAATCGAACGAAAACCAGAGCAAGTTTTAGCGAAACGAAAAGGAAACGGAACAAAAAAACAGGCAGCTAAAGTAACGTTGACCATTTTTGATGGGAAAGGAAAAGAAATAAAACAAATCACAAAACGTACAGAAGCAGACCAGTTGATCAGAGAACTGATGAATCTCGATGCGAAACAGTTTTCCCAAATCGTTTTACTGCCCCAAGGAGAATTCCGTAATTTTTTGGTTTCATCAAGCAGTGAAAAAGAGACTGTTTTACGTCATTTGTTCGGTACTCAGCTTTTCCAACAGTTCAATGAGCGATTAAAGGAAAAAGCAAAGCAACAGCAACAAAAACTAGATCATTTAGAGCAAAATCTTCATCTTCTGCAAAAAAGATTTGTTTTAGTCAAAGAAGAGGAAGCAGTAGCAGGGTTTGAAGCCGTTCTTTCCCAATGGACAAACCATCAGGCCATACTAGAAAAACAAATCACTAAAGAAAAAGAAGTTTTAGCAGACTATCAGGAGAAACAGAAACAATTAGAAAATTCCTACTATCGTTTTGAAACCTTGAAAAAAAGCTATGAAGAAAAAGCGACATTACTAAATAAGCAAAAGAAATTAGCCGCTCAAAAAGACGAAATAGAGGAAAAGAAACGATGGATTGGGTATTATGAATTTACACAACGCTTAATTGAACCAATCCAGCACCTGAAAGAAATAAAAGCTGAAAAAATAGAACTGTCACAAAAAAGCAATGAACAAACAAAGAAACTAGCGATGACTACGCAACATTATGAAGAGTGGCAAAAAAATGAAACAGACCGCATACATCGGCAAACAAAAATCAAAGAAGCTGCTCAACAATTGCAAAACAAACAGATGATGGTACCGATTGTCGAAGCCTTGCGTAGTAAAAAACAAGAAGCAGAACAATTAAAACATTCATTAGATAAAGAAGAAACGAACGCCGAAAAGCTACATCAAAAACAGGCTATTTATCAGGAAAGAACTCGATTTCTTCAAGAAATCTTATTAGATCAGGAAAAACTGCAGGAAGATCGTCTTGCTTTTGGACAGTTAAAATATCTAGATGAAAAACAGCAGGAAATAAAACAACAAAAAACAAAAAGCATCGAATCACTCGAACAGATAAGAGAAGAGCTCAAAAAAGCAGCCGAAGAAACAACAAAAAATAATCAGCGATTGAAACAACAGATAGAACAAGCAGAACAGCTGAAAAGCCAATGGGCAAAGCAGCAAATTGCTCGTCTTCAGCTTTTCTTGCGTCCGGGGGAACCATGTCTGGTTTGTGGGTCGACAGAACATCCCGTACAACAATCAAAACATGAACAGCCAAATAAAGAAGATATCTTGAAAGTAGAGCAACAACTGGCAGAAGCTGAGTCAGCTGTAGAAAGAACCCAGCAAATCATTGCCAAAAATGAAGCACATGAAAATAATCTTCAACAGCAATTATCTGATTTAGAACAAAAAATCATGGAAACGAATATACAACTAGCTGGACAAGAAAAACACTTACAACAGGCTTTACAACAGGCATTTCCTGCGATAACAGAACAAACAACAACTGCTCTTACAGTAGTCGAACAATCTTTAGATAAACGAAAAAGCAAGATAGCCAATGCAAGAGCAGAACTAGAAGAAATAAGCCAACAAGTAGAAAAGATTGAGCAGCAACTAGCTGTCTACAAGCAGCAACAGACAGCAAAAAATAATCAGCTTCAACAACTGCAAGGCGAAATCAAAAGTTTAGAAAAACAATTACAAGATACGGATAGCAACTGTTTAGAAGAAGAGATACGACAACTTGAAAAACAGTTAGAAGAAGACTCGAACCAACTCGCTGCTGAACAGAAAGCAGGAATGCAATTGTTGCAAGATCTGCATATGTTTCGGACACAACTTGATCTTCAACAGGAACAAATAGAAAAAACAGATGAAAAAATAGAAAAAGAACAGCAAAGAATAGCTAAAAAGCTGGAAACCCAAGCGTATTTTTCAACAACTGAGGAAGTCTGTGCATTCGCACAACAGCAAGCACAATACGAAGAGAACCAGCGCATAATCACTACTTATCATGAAGCACAATTAGTGACAGCTGACCGACTACGTCAATTAGAAAATATCCAGCTGACGGAGATAGTTCCAGATACAGAAGAGATCAGCCAGCAATTGGAAGAGATAAGAGAGATGATCGAAACAAAGCAAGAAAAGATATACAGTTTACAAGAACAAAAAATCAATAACCAGAAAATCTACGATGAATGTCTTTCGATTTATCACGCAAGCCAGACGCAATTAGATGAACTTACGCAATTACAGCAACTTTCGCAAACATTCAACGGAGAAAATCCTAAGAAAACTAGTTTAGAACGGTATGTGCTTCAAGTTTATCTACAAGAAGTGTTACAAGTAGCAAATGATCATCTCCAACGTTTAACGAAAAATCGTTATCAGTTTGAACTAGCGGATACGATCGGCAGTTATCGAGGGAAAACCGGATTAGAAATCAATATCTATGATGATCAGGCAGGCATGTCTCGAAGCGCGCATACGCTGTCTGGCGGTGAAAGTTTTATTGCAGCACTTTCTTTAGCATTAGCCCTTGCGGATGTGATCCAGACACAAGCTGGTGGGGTAGCAATCGATGCATTGTTTATTGATGAAGGTTTTGGGTCATTAGATGAAGAAGCTTTGGAAATGGCGATGGAAGCTTTAGAAACGATTGAAAGTGAAGGAAGAATGATTGGGATCATTAGCCATGTAAGAGAATTGAAAGAACGAGTATTACAGCAAATAAGAATTGATACAGAAGGTAGCGGACAAAGCAAAATACGCTATCAACTTGGATAAAAAGGGAGATTGGTAACTATGAAATGGAGTATTCCGGAAAAAGTCATTGCACGTGGGCGTCAATACTTGCAAGAAGGCCGAGTGTTATCGGTTGTCCCTGACCAAGAAGAAAACGTGTGGCATGCAGAAGTCTTGGGCAGTGAATTGTACATGGTTGATTTGGATGGGACAGCAAAAGAGATAGATTACTGCCAATGTCCATATTGGGAGGAACATAAATATTGTAAGCATACAGTTGCTGTGGAACTTTACTTACGGTCGAAAAATCTATCTCGTATCATGAAAAAAGACCAGCCGATGTTAGAACCGGTAAAAACAACAAGTGAAGGAGAAATCATTGCAAAAGGTTTTTCTCGTCTAAAAACACAAAAAAATCCTCAAGCGGTGCAACCCTTGATTATTGAATACCAAGTAGAAACGATTGAGACAAATCAGTATCATCCAGAGCTTTCTATTTTGGCGCTTTACTTACGTATCGGTTCTTTGGCATCGCCGAAAAAGACATATATCGTAAAAAACATCTATGATTTTTTACAGGCTTACACAGAAAAAGAAACCTACACAGTCAATAAGCAGTATCAGTTTCGTCTAGATAAACGGGCTTTTCAAAAAGAAGATCAAAAAATACTCGCTCACCTTGCAGGAAGTGCCCAAACGCATCAATTATTAGGCACGAATGGCTTGCAAGTCAAAGGGAAACTAGATAAAAGATACCTGCTTCTCCCAGTAGAACAAGCCCGCTTCCTGCTAGAACAGATGAATCAGACGACACGTTTGCATCTGCAAATAAATGGACAAAACGATCAAGGAATCCAATTTTCCGATCAAAACAAGCCTTTATCATTCAAAGTGGAAAAACAGGAAGAAGACTATTTATTGCAAGCATTGAATGATTTTGATTTTTTCTTTATGCATTATCAGTGGGGACTTATCCAGGGAGTATTCTATTCTCTAACGAAACATCAACAAACAGTTTATCAAACTTGGAAACAATTGATTCGCCGATTGGAGAAACCAGAAGTAATATTCAAGAAAAAAGAACTACCGGCCTTGTTTAAAGAAATCATTCCTCTTCTTTCGGAGATTGGAGACGTAGTGGTTGCCTCTGAAGTAGAAAAGGAAGTAGCGGATATTCCAGTCGAATTTATTTTCTTTTTCCGAAAAGCCAAAGGAAAAATCCAAGCTCGAGTCGATTTCGTTTATGGCGAAGTCATCTATTCGACCAATCCAAAACATGAGGTCTCGGCCAATCAGGACTTTCAGGTGCTGCGTGACAGAGCTGAAGAGAAACGAGTCCTTGATTTATTCAGGATGTATCGCTACCAGAAAAATGAAACTGGCTATGAGCGTCCGTTGCCAAGCGGGGAGGAACTGTATACCTTTTTCCGTACAGAACTATCTGTTTTCCGTCAGTTTGGTGAAGTCAGACTTGGCAGAAAGTTGCGGGAGTTGTATTTAGATGCGCATAAACATCAACCGCAAATCGAAGTAACCGAGACTGGTTCATGGCTTGATATTCGATTCGACGTATCGGGGATAGAAGAGCAAGAGATTGATCATGTACTGCAAAGCTTGTTGCGAAACGATGCTTTTTATACATTGGAAAACGGACAGGTTCTTTCTTTTGATTCAGAGGAATTCCAACAAACAAGCCAAGTATTGCAACAATTACGGGAGTCAATACGTTCAGAAGAAGGGACGATCCATGTACCTAAGAATCAAGGACTGATCATTCAAAATCAATTGGAAAAAAGCAATGCTACTTTTAGCGAATCGTTTCAAACGATGGTCCAAAATCTCATTCATCCAGAAGGGTATCAGGCACAACTTCCCAAAGGATTGAATGCAAAGATGAGAGAGTATCAGAAGCAAGGGTTCCGATGGTTGAAGATGTTGGGCCATTATCAGTTTGGCGGTATCTTAGCCGATGAAATGGGACTTGGGAAAACACTGCAGACGATTGCCTTTTTACTTTCGGAAAAAGAAGAACGGGAAAGCTTTTCTGCTTTGATCGTAGCGCCGGCCAGCTTAATCTACAACTGGCAGGCAGAGGTAAAAAAATTCGCTCCTTCTTTGAGTATCCAAGTAATCAATGGGAATAAAAAAGAACGGGAAGAATTGCTGGCTAAAGACACAGATATTCGAGTGACCTCTTATGCCAGTTTGAGACAAGATTTAGCTGATTACCAATCACAAAAAATTGATTATTTGATCCTTGATGAGGCGCAAATGGTCAAAAATAGTAGTACGAAAACTGCTCAAGCATTGAGAGAATTAGCTGTGCCTCAGCGATTTGCATTAAGTGGGACACCAATCGAGAATAATTTAGAAGAATTGTGGTCGTTGTTTGCAACAATCATGCCAGGATTTTTCCCAACCAAAACAAAATTCAGAGAACTTGCCGCAGAAGAAATTGCGCAAATGATCCGACCGTTCATTTTACGGCGAGATAAGCAAACTGTGTTGAAAGACTTACCAGAAAAAACAGAAATGAATCTATATTCTGCACTGACAGAAGAACAAAAGACCGTTTATTTAGCTTACTTGCGTCAAATGCGTGAAGAAATCTCGTCAATGGATTCTGAAGCATTCAAGAAAAACCGGATCGGGATACTAGCAGGTCTGACAAGGTTGCGTCAAATTTGTTGCGATCCTCGTCTGTTTATTGAAGATTACCAAGGCGGTTCTGGCAAACTCGAACAAGTAAAAGATCTATTAGTCGCTGCCAAAGAGAACAAACGCAGAGTTCTGCTGTTTTCTCAATTTACAGGTATGCTTACTATCTTACAAGAAGAGTTAGCCGAGCTGGGGATCTCAACATTTTATTTAAGAGGCAGTACAAAACCGCAAGATCGATTAAGTATGGTAGATGCATTTAATGCAGGCGAAAAAGATGTTTTCCTGATTTCTTTAAAAGCCGGGGGAACGGGACTGAATTTGACAGGAGCAGATACGGTCATCTTGTATGACCTTTGGTGGAACCCTGCAATTGAAGAACAAGCTGCTGGTCGTGCGCATCGAATCGGTCAGAAAAATGTGGTAGAAGTGTGGCGTATGATTTCTGAAGGAACGATTGAAGAACGAATGGATTCGCTCCAACAAGAAAAACGCGAACTGTTCCAAAAAGTGATCCAAGGAAATGAAGAACAGCTGACAAAACTGACTGAAGAAGATATCCGCATGATCTTAAGTGTAGGAGAGATTGAGAAGTAAGAGATTCGAAACAATCGTTCAGTAATGGATAAGAAGATCTTTCGAAAAAAGCAGGTGTTTAGTTGATTTAAGAAATAGCAAGGAAGTTGGGTTTCCGTTTTAACCCGATTTCCTTGCTATTATTTTTTGTTTTTATTTATAGGAGTTAAGCAAAGATTGTCTTCATTGTTTCTAACAGCTGATCAAAAGAAGAAATTTCGATATCGCAAATAGGAGTCTGGTCGATTTTGCGTTCTCGATGGTTGAACCAAAGTGCTTGCCAGTCGGCACTTTTTGCACCTAGAACATCATTGTCATAATTGTCGCCAACATATAGAGTTTCTCCTGGAAGCATATGAAATTCTTTCTCAGCAAGCTGAAAAATCTCTTTTTCTGGTTTTTGGAACCCTGTTGCTTGAGAAACCAGCATGTTGTGGGAAGGAATCCAATTGTTCAATTGAAGTTGTTTTAATTTTTTTGTCTGATGGTCAGTCGGTCCATTTGTGATAATTCCTAATGGGACATTTTTTTCCTTCAAGAAGTCAAGTGTTTTTTTGACCTCCTCATGCAAACAGATATTATCAAGTTCTTCCTCGTAAATTTTTTGAAATAGGAGACCTTCTTCTTCTGTGATGTGAGGGTAGTCTAAATCTTTTAGTGATTGGCTGATTCGATGTGCTCGCATATATTCTAGCGTCCACTCTCCTGCCATTACTTTTGGAAAGTTTTCATCACTATGATGACGGAAGCGGATATATAGTGGATGCATATCTTCATCTGAAACAAGCGGCACGACTCTTTTTACCGCGTTTCGAAATGGCTGCTGCTGATCATACATTGTATCATCAACATCAAACACAACTGATTTAATCAAAATTTTACACGCCTTTCGGTTTTCATTGATTTTTTCACAAATCCTTGACTATTGTAACAGAAAAAATTATCTAAAAAAGCTGATAAATAAAGGTTTTTCTTACTATATTTCTGTTTCCTTGACAGAATAAGGTTTTTAGATTTCAGTTTTTTTCACTAAAAATCATGAAACACGTCAATAGGTTTGATGAACAAATTAATCATTATTGTGTAACTCGGTGGGTTTATTTTAATGCAATCTCTGAGGAATTTTCGAAAGGTTTATTTTTTTAATACAGTCTCAATATAACTATTCAAACATAAAATAACGTTATTTAGTTTATTTGTTTATAGTAAATTTTATCTAGTAATCATTGCTTTAAAATATTGTGCTTATATAACAGAGAAAATAAGCGTTATAATAAAGAACAATATTATCT
>NZ_NGMF01000002.1:48359-48744 GCF_002140245.1 Enterococcus sp. 10F3_DIV0382
GATCATAATAATCTCCCATCTGTTTCTATTATACCTGTCTCTTATACACATCTAGATGTGTATAAGAGACAGATATAACAGAGAAAATAAGCGTTATAATAAAGAACAATATTATCTAAAATGACAAGAAACATTACTATCAAAGAAATAAAAAACATAAAAAATCTTAAGAAATCGGTTTCATTTGTGCTTCTAGATAAAATAATAGTACAGTTTTATTGGCTGTTTCATCGTCTTGTAAAATTTGAATTAGATTTGAAAACTCTAATTTTTAAATGATAGAAAAAGCAAGAACGCTGGTTTTACTGTATATCTGTCTCTTATACACATCTAGATGTGTATAAGAGACAGATATTACAGAGACTGTATCAGGTCACATTTCTTT
>NZ_NGMF01000002.1:48940-249008 GCF_002140245.1 Enterococcus sp. 10F3_DIV0382
TTTAAAAGTTGATTATGTATAATAGAAACAGATGGGAGATTATTATGATCTTCTGTTACAAAAAAGTGATTCTTATCACGAAAAGGAGTGGTGCACGTTGTTAACATTATATACTTCCCCAAGTTGTACTTCCTGCAGAAAGGCTCGTGCGTGGTTGCAAGAACATCAGATTCCATTTGTTGAACGTAATATTTTTTCAGAACCATTGAACAGTTCTGAATTAAAAGCGATTTTACAAATGACAGAAGACGGAACAGAAGAAATCATCTCGACACGTTCCAAAGTATTCCAAAAACTGAACATGGATTTAGATGATCTGCCGTTACAAGAACTATTGGAACTTGTGCAAAACAATCCTGGATTGCTTCGCCGTCCAATCATGATTGATGATAAACGTCTACAAGTTGGTTTTAATGAAGATGAGATTCGTCGATTCCTGCCGCGCGATGTACGACAATTAGAATTGCGTCAAGCACAATTGATGGCTGGATTATAGAAGATAAAATGAAACTTGGAAAAACTATTACGATGATAGTTTTTCCAAGTTTTTTTGTTTTTATAAATAGCGTTCTTTATTGTGGGCACAAAAAAGGGTGTGAGAGTGGTCATGGTATGAAAAACAGAAGTGATTGATTAGCTAAAAAGTCGGCTATATAGTATTCATCTCCCAAAAATGTTATAGTTAAATAAGATAGCTTGAACGATTGAAAAAATCTGCTGGTTTTATTAAATTCACTTAACAGCGGGATTTTTTTTCTTTACATTTAAGCTGATTTCGCTACAATGAATCTATATTGAACATTGCGGCAAAGTGAGGTGTAGCAAAATGGAAATGGAACACATTAATGAAAATACGATCCGTGTACTGATAGGTCATGAAGATTTAGAAGAACGGGGCGTTTCATTTTTGGATTTACTTGGCAATCACAAAGAAATCGAAAATTTCTTTTATAGTATTCTGGAAGAAGTTGATATCGAAGAGGAGTTCCGAGGAAGCGAAGCTGTCACTTTCCAAGTTTTGCCAAAAGGAGACGGATTAGAACTGTTTATCAGTAAAAACCTGCCAGATGAAGAAATTTCTCAATCAGAAGATTCTGCTGTTGATTCAGAAGACGTGAGCGAATTTCTCCGTCAGCAAATTATTGGTAGCGATCCGGAAGAAGAATTATCTGGAAGCGCCCTAGAAGAACAGGAAAGACAAGCAATTTTTGCTTTTGAAGATTTTGAGCAAGTGATCCAGCTGGCAACAGACGTTGAACTAGAGTCTGCTTGGACTGATTTGTACTTATTTGAAGAGCGTTATTACCTAGTCGTTCATTTCTGGATGGAGAATCTCAACCAAGCGGATGTAGAGAATCAGATTGCTCGAATTTTGGAGTTTGCAGAAAAGAGCGATCGTACACCAGAAACATTGAGTGAATATGGAAAGTGTCTGATGGCGCGTAATGCTATCGAGCGTACGAAATTTTATTTTGTATAAATCACTATTATAGTAAGAGCCATATCGATCATATATCGATATGGCTCTTTTTCGTGTAAATAAATGGCTAGACGTAAATAAGTTCAGAGGGAGAAAAATGCTGCTTGCGATGAATGAATATCATGAATGCTGTTCTGCTAAATATGCAGAAAAAGAGAAAATGTATTATTGTCGTAGTTGTCGGAAAAGAGTGGTTTTGAAAAAGGGAAAGAAAAAATGTGCTCATTTTGCCCATCGAAAAACCGAAAACTGTTCGGTTTTTAGTGAGGGGGAATCAGAAGAACACTTGCAGTTAAAGGAATGTTTCATGGATTGGCTGGGACAGTCAGCAGAACCTGTATTTTTGGAAGCTTATTTGCCAAGATTGAGGCAGAGACCAGATATTTTATTGGCTAATCTAGCATTAGAAATCCAATGTTCTAGGTTGTCTCATCAGAGATTTTTTGAAAGAACCAAAAATTATTTGAACAACGGTTACCAAGTATGGTGGATACTTGGTCATTCTTTTCTTGGACAACGGCAATTTTCATTGATAGAAAAAAGTTGCTGCTATTATAATAGAAAAAGGGGAGTACATTGTTGGAAAGCTGACCTTAAGAACCAAAAACTTTATTTATATCATCATATTACAGAGACTGTATCAGGTCACATTTCTTTTTTCAGTAGCTGCTGGACTTTTTCTGGTAATGATCTTAAAAAAATATTTACTAATAATGAGATCAAAATAAATCAGATGAAGAAAACAGACAAGTTAAGCGAGGATGGGAAGAAGTGGTTGGCGCGCCAGCTGATTTACAAACAAAAAAATACAGTATCCATACAAGAACAGTGCTACTTGCGTCACAAGCACCTTTTGTATCTATCACCGTGGATCTATCAAAACAGTCGGTTTTTCTTTTATTTACGAGAACAGGTTTTTCTTTATCGAATGTTGTACGAAGAATCCTTAAAGCAACAGAAAGTACCTGATTTTAGCTCATGGTTTTGCCAAGTAAAAGAATATAAAAGGGAGTGGCTTTTCCCTATGATTGAGGAAGAGATGGTCTATCGGCAATTTTTTGATGAATGCACACATTTATCCTCTTGGAAAATATAGTAAGTATAAAAAATAGAACAGGAACCGGTTTTCTATGTAAAACAAGTTTCAGTTGTGCTAAAATTGATAGAAGCAGACACATAGATTAGTAGAAAAATCAGACGCTGTAACATGTGGATGTGAGACGAGGATCTATTTTGAAAGACCGAGACAAAAGGATATAAAAAGGAGTGGATTTCATGGAAGTAAAGCAGTTGCCAAAACGCGAAGAATTGCCTGAAAATTTAACTTGGGACTTGACCAAGATCTTTTCAAGCGACAAAGAATTTGATGAGAAATATCTAGAATTATCAGAAAAGTTAAAAAAATCTGAAAAATATAAAGGAACACTTAATCAAGGCGCTTCTCAATTTCTTGATGCGATTGAATTTGTGTTGAGTGTTTATCGCCAAACCGAAATCATTTATGTCTATGCACACCTTAAAAACGATCAAGATACTGGGAATACAGAATATCAAGCGCTTTATGCAAGAGCAAGTAGTTTGTTTTCAAAGGTTAGTGAAGCTGTTTCCTGGTTTGAACCAGAAATATTGCAGTTATCAGATGAACGGATTTGGCAATATTTCAAAGAAGAACCGAAGTTAGAAGTCTATCGTCACTATATCCAGCAAATAGTAGATAATCGTGCCCATGTTTTATCTGCCGATCAGGAATCGCTTCTTGCAGGAGCAGGAGAAATCTTTGAGGCTTCAAGTGATACATTTGCTGTTTTGAATAATGCAGATTTAGTTTTCCCAACGATCGAAGGAGAGAATGGTGAAAAAGTCCAATTATCTCATGGTGTGTACGGTCAGTTGCTAGAAAGCACGGATCGAAGTGTTCGCGAAGCCGCATTTAAAGGGTTGTACAGTGTTTATGAGCAATTTAGAAATACGTTTGCTTCTACTTTAAGTACGCATATAAAAGGACATAATTTTAAAGCAAAAGTTCGTAATTACAGCTCTGCCAGAGAAGCATCTTTGAGCAATAATCACATTCCTGAAAGTGTATACGACACTTTGGTAGATGTAGTAAACAAGCATTTGCCTTTGCTGCATCGATATATGGAATTACGGAAACGTTTATTAGAAGTGGAAAAACTGCACATGTACGATCTTTATACACCGGTCTTAGGAGAAGCTCCAATCACCTTTACGTATGAAGAAGCAAAAGAGAAAGCTTTGGAAGCACTGAAGCCAATGGGCGAAGAGTACATGACTATTGTAGAAAAAGCATTCTCTGAACGTTGGATCGATGTTGTCGAAAATAAAGGAAAACGAAGTGGTGCCTATTCTTCGGGAAGCTATGACACAAATCCATATATTTTATTGAATTGGCATGATACATTGGATCAATTGTTTACGCTTGTCCACGAAATGGGACATAGTGTCCACAGTTATTTCACACGATCGAGCCAACCTTATGTATACGGTGACTACTCCATCTTTTTAGCAGAAATAGCTTCGACAACGAACGAAAATATCCTAACAGAATATTTATTGGAAACAGAAAAAGACCCTCGCGTCCGAGCTTATGTGCTCAACCATTACTTGGATGGATTTAAAGGAACAGTTTTCCGCCAGACACAATTTGCTGAATTCGAGCACTTCATGCATACGGAAGATGAAAAAGGTGTGCCATTGACTAGTGAATATCTAAGTGATAGTTATGGTAAATTGAATGCAAAATATTATGGTCCGGCAGTCGAAGAAGACCCAGAAATCAAATTTGAATGGTCACGGATCCCGCATTTTTACTATAATTACTATGTCTTCCAATACTCGACTGGTTTTTCTGCTGCTTCAGCGTTGGCGAAAAGAATACTTAGTCAGGAACCAGATGCGCTAGAGAACTATTTGGCTTATCTAAAAGCTGGTAACAGTGATTATCCTGTTGAAGTGATGAAAAAAGCAGGAGTAGATATGACACAGGCTGCGTATATCGAAGATGCAATGTCGATGTTTGAACAACGACTAAACGAATTAGAAGAATTGATTGATCGTTTATAAGATTTTTGATTTTTTCGAATAGAAACGAAAAAAATACGTCGGCTCTCTTGTAAGGGAGTCGACGTATTTTTTTAATTAGAAAGCAAGTGTAAATGGCTAGTTCGTGAATGGAACTGAGAATCATTTGTATGTAAATGTTCACCATTAAAAACTTGATACGAGTTATCTGTTGTTTTACACAGCTCTTTGATTCTCCAAAGGCTGCTTGTGCCTTCTACTTCTACTAAAACACCAAAATCACGATCGCAAGCGTAATTGTAAACGACTGCGGAAGGATGTTTCGTGATGCCCATTTCTCGAGCAATTTTTTGATCGGAAAAGAATACTTCTTTAACAAAGTCAGATTGCCGATCTTCTTTAAACATATTCAAATCGCCGCCAATCTCTTCAAATATCGATTCAGCAAGTGCATGAGAATATGGTATGTTATTGCAGCCGACTGCTTCTTGCAGTTTGATCAAAAAATGGCGGCCTTTTTTCTTTCCTTGGAATTGAGCCGCTTTGCAGTCTAATGCGGCAGAATAAGTCGTTGAGAATAAGTGGTTGCGTTTCTCAAGATTGTTTTGAGAAATTCCTTTTTGTTGCATGACATCCCCAATTGTCTGCAAATTGACCAAAGGAAGAAAGCGAAATTGCATCTTTTCTTTTGATGGTGTTCCGTACTCTTCTTCAATAAATTGTAATAACTGTTGCTCCATTTTGAAACAATATTCCCCTAAAGGATTAACAAATAAATAGATTTCGATCATATGAATCTCCCCCAAAATAGATTCTATACAACTAGTGACTAGATTCTTTCACATCCTATAACTTAACAGAAAAAAGTAAAAAAATGAACTCAAGTGCCTCGTGAAAATGAAAGGTTTCTAATTTTTAGCCTCAAGCATACGTTGAATCTTGTTCTTAGCAGGACGATAAGGCAAAGAAAAACGTTTTAAAAAATTTATAAAAGCAATTTTTCCCGCAGATGCATCCACTACCTCTAGTTCTAGTTCAAAATCGTGAAGATTGTCTCCCCAGCTTTCATCGATAGCTAAAAGTCCTTCTTTAATGGGGAACTCAGCCCGTTTTGTTGTAAGCTTTCCTGTTTGGATCAATGAAGCAGGATCGATATTCAAATCAGAAAGTTTTTGAAAAACTGCGCCTGAGCGAGGCAAACGTTTTTGAAAGATGAATGCTTCTGCTTCTTCTGTTACAAAGGTATCCGTCGTTTCGAGACGACCTTCCTCAGCAGGTGTTTTTAATGTATATTCAGCTTGATGACCAACGAAACGGATTCGTAGGCCACAATTTTGTTTCTTCAGCTGTTCATCAACGGTATCGAAGTAAATATTAGTCTGTACACGGAAATCATTATCTGTTAATTGATAGTGAGCGATGAATATCTCGTACTCTTGCTTTGTCAGCATAGATTTATATTCGATTTCAAGCATTTGCGTCATTTGATCGACTCCTTTTTGTCTATTTTGCCTAATTTTCTTTTTTTGGTCAATGCATAACTCAAGAGTACGAAAAAACTTTGCATATATGGTAGAATAAACAATGAATGTTAATGAAGTAGAGGTATCAGCTATGGAACGAGATTGGAAAGCATTTTTAGCACCATATGAACAAACTGTATCAGAATTGAAAGTGAAACTGCGGGGAATCCGTAAACAGTTTCGTGAACAAAATCGTCATGTTCCAATTGAATTTGTCACTGGGAGAGTCAAACCAGTTGACAGTATCGTAACAAAGTCACAGTTACGTCATATTCCAATGGGACGCTTAGAAGAAGAAATGTCTGATATTGCCGGCTTAAGGATCATGTGTCAGTTTGTAGAAGATATCCATCAAGTTGTTGAGATTATCCGTAAAAGAAAAGACATGAAAGTTCTTCAAGAACGGGATTACATCACTAATAAGAAAGCAAGCGGCTACCGTTCGTATCATCTGGTGATCGAGTATCCTGTACAGCTGATCAGTGGTGAGAAGAAAATTTTGGCGGAAATCCAAATACGGACCCTTGCGATGAATTTCTGGGCAACGATCGAGCATTCGCTGAATTATAAATATCAAGGCGTTTTTCCAGAAGAAATGAGCGAACGACTTCAGCGTGCGGCAGAAGCTGCGTATCAACTGGATGAAGAGATGTCCAGTATCCGTGAAGAAATCCAAGAAGCACAGCGATTGTTCTCCCATGGAAGAGGAAAATCAGATGATGTCTACTATCGAACGCTTTTGAAGAAAGAAAGCGAAAGAGAGGAGGCAGGGGATGAAAGTAGCGATCGTTCACAATAAAGAAGCAAAGACTATAGAAGTGGCTGAGCGCTTGAACACACTATTAGAACAAGCTGGGATCCAGAGAGATGATCATGAACCAGAGTTGGTCATCTCAATTGGTGGAGATGGCACATTATTATCGGCATTTCATCACTACAGTCATTGTCTGAATGATGTGCGTTTCTTAGGCGTGCATACAGGTCATTTAGGGTTTTATACTGATTGGCGAGATTACGAGCTGGAAGAACTAGTAGACAGCTTGCGAACAAATCTGGAACAAAGTGTCAGCTATCCCTTGCTGGATGTTCGGATCAGTTATTTGGATGAAACGCCTGATCAGCATTTTTTAGCACTAAATGAATCAACGATTAAACGGGCCAATCGTACGATGGTAGCCGATGTATACATTAAAAATGAATTGTTTGAAAGTTTCAGAGGAGATGGATTGACGATTTCTACACCCACTGGTTCGACTGCCTATAATAAAAGTGTCGGCGGTGCAGTGATCCATCCTAGTATCAATGCCTTTCAATTGGCTGAGATTGCTTCGCTGAATAATCGAGTGTTTCGTACTTTGGGTTCTCCAATCGTGATTGCCCATGATGAGTGGTTAGAAATAAAATTGGAAAATACAGAAGATTATCTTGTAACGGTTGATCAATTGAATGTCGCAAAAGCCGATATCCGTTCTATTTATTATCGAATAGCAGAAGAACGGATCCATTTTGCTTCTTATCGACATATGCATTTTTGGCATCGCGTGAAAGATGCCTTTATTGGTGAGGATTAATATGCAGTTTACATGGGATTATGAGAAAGATCATTCTCAGCAGGTAAAATATTTTTTAAAAGAAAAAGGGATCTCAAAAGGTCTGTTAGCGAAAATAAAATTTCAAGGCGGTCAAATCAAAGTCAATGATCAAGTAGAAAATGTCTTGTTTTCTCTAGCCAAGGATGATAAGGTAACCATTGTGATTCCTGCTGAAGGAGAACATGAAACCGTACTTTTGGACGAAACGCCGATCGATATCGTGTATGAAGATGAACATGTTCTGGTAGTAAACAAACCAGCAGGCGTTTCGTCCATTCCTGCCCAATACCATCCAAATGGGACAATGGCTAATCGTGTAAAGGCTTATTACAAAAAACAAGGGTACGAAAACCAAGTAATCCATGTAGTTACACGACTAGACCGTGATACGTCTGGCTTGATGCTTTTTGCCAAGCATGGGTTTGCGCACGCAAAATTAGACACGCAACTTCGTGAAAAGAAGTTTGTAAAAAAATATCAGGCATTAGTCAGTGGGATGCTTTCAAATTTATCGGCACATGGTCATATCGATTTGCCGATTGCCCGAGATTATTCTTCGCTACTGAAGCGAATGGTCTCTGATGAAGGACGTTCTGCACAGACGGAGTACTGGATAGAGAAGCGACTAACAGAAATCGCGTTAGTTGATATCCAGCTGCATACAGGAAGGACACATCAAATAAGAGTTCATTTTTCCGCCATTGGCTGTGCACTGCTCGGTGATGATATGTATAGCGGACGAATGGATCTGGGAATAAAAAGACAAGCCCTTCATTGTTATGATCTGCGTTTTTACCACCCATTTACAGAAGAGCTGCTAGAGTTCAAGCAGCCTTTAGCCGCAGACATGGAGGCAGTTGTGAGACGGTTTGAAGAATAAGGCGAGGTGAGATTGGTTTGGATGAAAATCAAGAATTAGAGGAAAGATTTGCCCAGTTGACTCAAGATTTAAGGGAAAATAATATTCAGGCATTCAGAAACAGTTTTTTAGAGATGCATATCTATGAGCAGGGGCAATTCTACCAATCTCTTACAGAAGAGAACAGGCAGCTGATCTATTCCTATCTGTCGCCTAAAGAATTAGCGGATATGTTCGATGTGATTGAAGAAGACAACGAACATATGAAAGAATATCTGGATGAGATGCGTCCTAGCTATGCAGCAGATATGCTTTCTGAGATGTATACAGATAATGCTGTCGATTTGCTTAATACGTTAGATAAAAAGCAAATTGCTAAATATTTAAGTTTGATGTCTGCAGACGATGCCAGTGAAATCAAGGAATTGCTCCATTACGAAGACGAAACAGCTGGTGCAATCATGACTACTGAATTTGTTTCGATCGTAGCAAATCAAACCGTTCGCTCTGCGATGTATGTGCTGAAGAATGAAGCAGATGTTGCTGAAACAATCTATTACATCTATGTCGTTAATCAAGAAGGTCAACTAGTGGGGGTTATTTCTCTACGCGACCTAATCGTGAATGATGATGATGCTATGATTTCTGATCTGATGAGCGAGCGGGTGCTTTCAGTTCATGTAGGCGACGACCAAGAAGATGTGGCACAAACATTCAGGGATTATGACTTCTTAGCTCTTCCTGTTACCGATTATGATGATCATTTGTTGGGAATCGTCACAGTTGATGACATCATTGACGTTATTGATGATGAAGCTGCCAGCGATTATTCAGGACTTGCCGGGGTCAATGTGGAAGAAATCAATGAAAATCCAGTAAAGGCAGCATCTCGACGTTTGCCTTGGCTAATCACTCTGTTGTTTTTAGGTATGTCTACTGCTTCTTTGATCAGTCATTATGAAGACTTGGTAAGTGAAGCGAGCATTTTAGCGGTCTTCATTTCGCTGATCACAGGAACAGCTGGTAATGCTGGAACCCAGTCGCTGGCTGTGGCTGTCCGTCGACTTGCAATCTCTGATGACAAAGATCACGGGTTTGTCCGACTTGTTTTGGCTGAAGTCTTGACCGGCGTCGTAACAGGAGCTGTTACAGGGATGACGATTTTTCTGATTGTGGGCTTTTGGAAACATAATTTTATCTTAGGATTTGTGATAGGGATGGCCATGTTGTTTGCGATAACAGTGGCGAATCTTGCAGGTAGTTTGATTCCGATGCTGATGGATCGTCTAGGATTTGATCCAGCGGTAGCAAGCGGTCCATTTATCACGACCTTGAGTGATTTGACAAGTGTACTGATTTATTTCAATATTGCCTCTTTATTTATGGGGTATTTTATGTAAAAAGCAAAAACATTGGCAACAAGCAGTATACTTGTTGCCAATGTTTTTTGTTTATAAGATTATGGCTGAAGTTCAACGATTTTAGTTCCGTGGACTTCACTCACGTTTAATTCTTTAGCTACATGTGCTGCATTCGCTGCTGTTACGCCACCACCGGGCAAAATGATCAAACGGCCATCTGCATAGTCAATCAATTCTTTGAGCCGTGGGAAATGTTCTTCAATCGTTTGATCAGCAGGGCCGCCATGCGTTAAGATACGGTCAACACCGTGCGCTGCTAGCCAATCGATTGCTTCAAATTGCCGTTCTTCAGGAATACTGTCAAAAGCCATATGGAAGGTGATCTGTACGCCTTCTGCGGTTTCGATCAATAGTTCCAATGCTTCTTCGTCTAGCCATCCTGAGGGAGTAAGACAACCAAAAACTACGCCATCCGTCCCTAGTTTCTTTGCTTCAATCAAATCAGTATGCATAATTTTCAATTCGATATCGTTATAGACAAAATCGCCCCCTCTAGGACGGATAATCGTCATTACAGGGATATTTTTTTCCCCTGCGTAACTTAATGTTTCTTCGATCACACCAGTACTTGGGGTCGTTCCGCCGACCGCTAAGTTGTCACATAATTCGATTCGGTTAGCTCCTCTGGCAATTGCCAGAGGAATAGATGTGTAGTTTTCAGCACAAAATTCTTTGATCATCTGATCTTCTCCTTTGTCTTTCGCTTTCTTCTAGGCATTGTATCATATTTTTACCAGTTGCCAAAGTGAGCATCTAACGGTAAGATAAAACAGAAATGAGGGGGAACTATGTTAAAAAAAATTGACCGAGGACGCCAGTTTTTGGCAGAAAAACATCAGCTGTTCCGCTGTCCAGTTTGCCAAGAAGAGGTAGAAAAGTCTGATAATGGCTTGATATGCAAAAATAATCATCGTTTTGATCTGTCCAAAAAAGGAACACTTTACTTTTTATCCCACGCGGTTAAAACAGAATATGATCAAGAAATGTTCGTTCCAAGGCGTAGAATGATCCAATCAGGCATGTATCAGCCCGTTATTGAGACTATCGCACAGTATCTGCCTAATGAAATCTCGCTATTAGATGTCGGCTGTGGAGAAGGAAGCTTCTTGAATGAACTTTCAAAATTGAAAAAGATTCAAACTGCTGTTGGATTTGATATTTCAAAAGAAGGGGTCTATGCAGCTACGGAACAATCTGTCGAGGCATTTTGGTGTGTAGCGGATTTGACCAATTTGCCATTTGCTGATCAGACATTTAACACGATCTTAAATATCTTTTCGCCTTCTCATTACCAAGAATTCCAACGTGTACTGTCAGAAGATGGAGAGGTGCTGAAGGTAGTGCCGCAAGAAAATTATTTAAAAGAACTGCGTCAGGCTTTTTATCCGAATCAACCTGAAAAGCAAAGTTATTCTAATGATCGTGTAGTCGCAAAGTTTACTGAATCGATGAAACTAACTGAACGTCAGCGTGTGACTTATGAATTTGAGATACCAGAAGAAAATCGAAAAGATCTTTTAGCAATGTCGCCCTTAGAGTGGCAAGTCGAGGAGGAAATCAAAGCAGACTTGTACAAGAATCCTTTGAAAAAGATTACAATTGACATAGAATTATTAAAAGGAACTAAGAGAAAACGGTTTTCTAGTAGTTTTTAAAGAGTAGAGGTTGCAAAAGTAAGTTGAGGGTGTTATAGTAGCAACAAGTTGTTTTTTCATTGGTTTTTATCAGGTTCCTGTTCTGATAAAAGTTAGTGAGAAGAGCTTCACTAACGTAACGACTCGCAGTGACTGACACCGAGTTGATACGTTTTTTTTTATGCAAAAATCAAATTGTCAGAAAATAGAAACGAACATAAATATGAGAGGAATGATCCTGATGAATCATATCGTTTTATTCGAACCGTTAATACCTGCAAACACCGGAAATATTGCCCGTACGTGTGCGGCCACGAATACGCCGCTTCATTTAATTGAGCCCCTAGGTTTTTCAACGGATGACAAACACCTGAAACGAGCAGGGTTAGATTATTGGAACGATGTAAATATTACTTATCACAGTGATTTAGAAGCTTTTTTAACATTTTTAGGTGATCGTAAACTACACTTGATCTCAAAATTTGCTCATAAGGTATACAGTGAAGAAAATTTTGCTGATGGAGAAGAGCACTTCTTTTTATTTGGAAAGGAAACAACTGGCTTGCCAGAAGCGTTTATGCGCGAAAACGAGGAAAAGTGTTTGCGCATCCCTATGAATGATGAGCATGTTCGTTCATTGAATTTATCGAATACAGCTGCAATGATTGTGTACGAAGCACTTCGTCAGCAAGGATTCCCTAATTTAGAATTAACGCACCATTATGAAAATGACAAGCTGGATTAGACAGTTTATTATAGAGTAAAATAAAAGAAAGACAGGAGTTTGCTGCGTATGGAACTATATTTTACCCGACATGGGAAGACACAATGGAATCAGGAAAGACGTTTTCAAGGGAGCAATGGCGATTCTCCGCTTTTGCCTCAAAGTTACGAAGAAATCAAAGCATTTGGGAAAAAAGTAAAATATGTTCCTTTTAAAGCAATTTATTCCAGTACAGCAAAACGAGCATGCGATACAGCAGAAGGTATCAACAAAGAGCTTGCTAGTCCGGTAGAGATTTTCTATACAGATAAACTGCGAGAACTAGGGCTAGGTACTTTAGAAGGACAATCAATCGATGAAATGTATCAGAAATACCCAGAGAATTTGCCGAATTTGCGTAATCACTTAGATCTATATGATCCTTCTCCTTTTCATGGAGAAACGATTGAATCAGCAATCACACGTATTGAAACTGTTGTAGCGGATGCGGTTGCTCAACATAAAAACGGACCTCTTTTATTCGTAGGTCATGGGGCCTCATTAACTGCTGCCATTCAATGGATGACAGGGAAAGAGCTAAGTGAGTTGCGGGAAATGGGCGGTTTGTTCAATAGCAGCCTGACGATTTTAGAGACTGAAGAGCCTTGCAAATTATTGCCGTATAAACTGAAAGTATGGAACCAAACAGATTTTTTAGGAACTGAAACAGCACCAGAACCTTTACTATAGAAGAAGGAGGCGGCTTCCGATGCAGCCAGAAGAAATGCCTTATTTCGTTGGTACAGTTGCCGCGATTTTTTTTCAAAATCCTAGTAATTTTTACAAAGTGCTTTTGGTACACATCAGCGAAACTACAGCTGATTACCGTGAAAAAGAGATTGTAGTTACCGGAAGCTTTGGCGATATTCAAGAAAATGAGACCTATCGTTTTTATGGAGAACTAGTGGATCACCCTAAATACGGAAGACAGCTTAAAGTCGAAAGATATGAGCAAGAAAAACCAACAACTGCGAATGGGATCGTAGCTTATCTTTCCAGCGAAAAATTCCCTGGGATCGGTAAGAAAACAGCAGAGAAAGTCGTCGAGTTGCTGGGAGAAGATGCTATCGAAAAAATCATTGCTGATCCTTCGGTATTAAAACAAATCGCTGGTTTAACGAAGCCAAAAAGAGAAATGCTTGCTGAAACGATTCGTCTAAATCACGGGATGGATCAAGTAATCATGGGATTGAATCGTTATGGATTCGGTAGTCAGTTAGCTTTCAGTATTTATCAGACCTATAAGAACGAGTCTTTGGATATCATCGAAGAAAATCCGTATCAGCTAGTCGAAGACATAGAAGGAATCGGGTTCAAACGCGCAGATAATCTAGCCGAACAAATCGGTATTGCAGCAGATTCACCTAGAAGAATCCGAGCAGCCATCTTGCATCAGATTTTTCAGCATGCTGTTCAAACAGGAGATACATACGTACCGGCGGAAACATTGCTTCAGCAAACCATCCGTATTTTAGAAACAAGTCGTCCAATAGAAATTCTGCCTGATCAGGTTGCTACTGTGATTATCCAGCTTGTTGAAGAAGGAAAAATCCAGCAAGAAGAAACGAATCTTTACGAAAACAGTTTGTATTTTTCTGAATGGGGTATCGGCAATTCCATCCAACGTCTGCTCAGCCGTAAAAAAGAAATCCATTATCCTGAAAAAGAAGTGCAGAAAAATATTCGGCGTATCGAAAAAATATTTGGTATACAGTATGGACCTTCGCAAGAACAAGCAATCGCTGAAGCCATCCGTTCTCCTCTATTTATTTTAACAGGAGGACCAGGTACGGGGAAAACTACTGTGATCAATGGGATCGTCAATCTTTTTGCAGAGTTGAATGGTCTGGAATTGGATCCGTCAAAATATACCCAAGAAATTTTTCCTATTCTGCTTGCAGCACCTACTGGCCGGGCAGCTAAACGAATGAACGAGACAACAGGTCTGCCTGCCAGTACAATCCATCGTTTACTTGGGCTGAATGGACGGGAAAAAACACCTTCAGTCAGCACGAAAGAATTAGAAGGCGGACTTTTGATCGTTGATGAGATGTCTATGGTCGATACATGGCTGGCTAACACATTATTCAAAGCGATTCCGACGAATATGCAGGTTATTCTAGTAGGGGATAAAGATCAGCTTCCTTCTGTCGGTCCTGGACAAGTGCTACATGACCTTTTGGAAATCGAACAAATTCCTAAAATGGAACTCAATCAGATTTATCGACAAGGTGATGGTTCTAGTATTATTCCTCTTGCCCATGAAATCAAAGAAGGACGTCTACCAAAAGATTTCACAAAGAATCAAAAAGATCGTTCCTATTTCCGAAGCGATGCTTATCAAATTGAACCCTTGATTTCTAAAATTGTGGAAAAAGCGAAAAATAAGGGATTCCGTGCACAAGATATCCAAGTATTAGCACCAATGTATCGGGGACCAGCAGGGATCGACGCGTTAAATAAAATGATGCAAGAGATATTCAATCCAGGGAGACCTGGGAAAAAGGAAGTACATTGGAACGACACCGTTTATCGGATAGGAGACAAAGTACTCCAGTTAGTCAATACTCCTGAATTGAATGTATTCAATGGAGATATGGGAGAAATCACGGGGATTATCTTGGCAAAAGATTCGGAAGATAAAGTGGATGAATTAGTTATCCAGTTTGATGCAAATGAGGTCACTTATAAAAGAAACGAGTGGAATAAAATTACTCTTTCTTATTGTTGTTCGATCCATAAATCACAGGGCAGTGAATTCAAAATGGTCATTTTGCCCATGGTTCATCAATATCAGCGAATGCTTCAGCGTAATCTACTCTACACGGCTGTTACTCGGAGTAAGGAACTGTTGATTTTGTTAGGGGAAGAGCAAGCGTATGCCACTTGTGTAGCGAATGAATCGGCAAGCCGAATGACTACGTTGAAATCAAGAATCATCGATAATGGAAAAATGACTATCACTCTGCGGACAAAACTAGCAGCTTATGAAGATTCTTTGATTGGAAATGATCCATTTGAAGATGGGACCTATACAAAAGAGTCGCAGGACATAAAAGAAAAGTTACCTATAAAAGACGACAGTGGAACGAATGAATCGAAAAACCAAGTAATGGAAACAGTGGAACCAGATCTATTTTCTTCATCGGTTGTAGAAGAAAAGAAAGAAGAGATAGAACCTGCTGTTCCCAAGGAGTTCGTTCTTACTGCAGAAGCGATTAATCAGAAATTAGTAGATCCAATGATTGGCATGGAAAACATTACACCGTATACATTATAAAAGAATCTGACGATACGTATGCGCTATTTGTCGGCAATATTGATCACTTAAAAAGCGGATGTGACACGACTTGTGCCTCATCCGCTTTTTGAAATTATTCTTGGTGACTTGTAGTGAAATTGTAGGCTCATGCCGTCTTGGTAAACGGTGTTCAAAAGACAGTTTCTTGGTATGAAGTCAAATTTTTGCAAAAATGTGAACAGGCATTTCCACAAAATTTTTCTACAAACTCGAAACTACTTGAAAAATAACTGGTTTTTTGTAGAAAATTGCAGATCAAAAGGACGAGGAGCGACATCTTCTCCATCTTCTTGACCATATTGCGGCGTTGGTGAAACGATTCGTAATCTGTTTGTTGTGTAGTGATGGAAATATTTCGATTTCAATTGTTTTTTCTGCATAAGTAAAAGGATAAGCCATATGATTTTAAAAATATTGATTCGTTCGACCATGACAAAATCAATGACTGGTTTAGTCGCATCTGCAGTTGGAGCGATTGCGATTCCTCCTCCAAAAAAAGGATGCTTCGTTGCTGTACATAAAAATGCATTTGAAAAACTTAACTGCTTTCCTCCTGCATCCACTAGAATTGGAAATCCTTTTTGAGTAAATAAAGTCCGGAGAATAGAGAACAAATACGAAAAAGAACCTAAGTTGTATTTGTTCAATCGTTCTTTTGTAGAAGAATGATTTGTCGCGTGGACGATAGCTGCGTCTAATCCAATACCAAAATTATTAACAGCTATTCCTTTTTTTTCACTTATTTTTTCTTCATAAGCCATTATATGGACTTTATCTGGTGATTGAGCTGCTAAAATCAGCTGAAGTGCTTTTTTAGGATTCTTAGGAAGTCCCGCTCCTCGAGCAAAATCATTTCCAGAGCCTGCTGGAATATAAGCGACAGGAAATTCAACTTCCATCTGATAGAAAGTATCAAGTACCTGATGCAAGGTTCCGTCTCCTCCTACGATGATCAAAAGAGGGAAAGTTTCGATTGTTTCCTGTTCTTCTGTCCAAGGTACTAATGTTTCTTTTGCCAGAATTTCAGCAATCTCCGCATCATGTCCTTTGTATTCACTGTAATGAAGGGTATAGTTGACATGTTTGTTTTTTAATATCGGCAAGATTTTTTCTGCTACTTTATGGCCGTTTCCACTGCCTGCCGATGGATTGATCAATAAATGATAATGGAATTTCATATTTTCCTCCTGCTATTCAATAAAACAAGATATTTTAATCATCCTGTTTGCTGGTTAACCAATAATTAGCAAGTTTTTTCTATTTTTGGAATGAAAGAAACTTGTTTTTACAAAAAAACACCTGTTACAAAATTAATTCTTGGTTATTATAGCAGAAGACTAGGAGAATGAAAAAGGTCTGGAGACCGAAACACACAAAAAAGCCTAGCAAGCGCATCATCCATTACTTACGTAAGGAGAAGTTCCAAGGTTCGGTATGTCCACTTAGACCTTCAGCTGCCTGCTAGACTATTCTCTAGTAAGAGGTTGCTCAAATTCCCACATCCTTTTTTATTTATTTAAGTTTCACAACAATTCTGTTCGTGCAGAACCTACTTCGTCTGCTTTACTGGGAATTCTTATGACCCCTTACATTTATCTTATACCATATTTTGAGACTTTTAGCAAACGTTTACATTTTTGCTTGTTTACTTTTTTCAAAAGTAGATAAGACAGATTGAAATAGATGAAAAGTCTGTTATAATTATTGTTTGTTTCACATAATCGCGGTTCATCAACCATCCCGCGTTAAAAAAACTAGGAGAAATGAGGAGAGAAAATGCAAAAAACGAAAAGCAGACAACGGTTGTCCGTAATCGTTGTCAATGGTATCATCATGGCTCTTTATCTAGCGCTAACTATTTTAGTTGCGCCTGTATCCTCAGGGCCAATCCAGTTTCGTATTTCAGAAAGTTTGAATCATTTAGTTGTCTTTAACCGTAAATTACTTTGGGGAGTTTTGGGCGGGGTCATCGTCTATAATGCCTTCTTTGGATTTGGTATCATGGATGTGGTTTTTGGTGGTGGCCAAACATTGCTTTCTTTAGGTCTGACAGCTTTGCTGCAAAACAAAGTGAAAAATGTAAAGATGCGTTTAGTATTGAACACGATCTTCTTTACTATCAGCATGGGATTGATTGCTTACATGCTAGTTCCGACAGGTGGCCAAGCATTTTGGACAACCTATGGTACACTTGCATTAAGCGAGTTCATCATCATGGCTGTTTCAGCACCACTGATGTATTATTTAGATCGTTCGCTTGATTTTGAAAAGCGTGTCTAATTGTAAAAAAACGACAAAAGAAAGCAGCTGAGCTGTATTTCTTTTGTCATTTTTATTATGCTTCTTGGTTTTGCAAATTTTCGATTTCTACCACTTTATAATTCTTTTTCTCTAAGTGGTTGATGATCGTTTCACATACTTTCGGTTCAGTGTTCGCCGGCAGCGTAATCAATGTACGTCGGATGTATTCGTCTTTTTCAATATCAAGAGTAATGCAGCTGGCAATGCTACTGTATTTTGAAATGATTTTTGCGATAGCAGCCAGATCTCCTTGCTTTCCTGTAGAAGCAATTGTCAGCACATAGCTTCCTTGTTCTACGCTCCAAGATTGAGAGAGCATATTAAGTAATGTGCTATGTGTCAAAATACCATAAAAATGATTTTCACTGTCAAGGACAGCAATATAAGGAAGCTCTTTGATCGTAAAGAATACTTTGAAGAAAGAAGTATCCAGATAAATGAACTTTGTGGCATTTTTCAAAAGATGAGTGACAGGAAGCGTCATATCACCGCCGTTTGCTTTATGACGATAGATGTGCATTTTGTAAATATTTCCACGGAAAATATTCCCTGAAGAATCTAAGATCGGTACACAACGGTATCCGGAAGTTTCTAAAATTTTTAATGCTTCTTCTAATGTACTAGTCTCTGTAACGGTTGTCAGATCTTTTTTCTTATATACAAGTGTTTTTAATAGCATCGCTATACCTCCAATTGTCTCATTTTAGCTTAATTTCAAATTAATCATATCATAATTTTATCTAAAACAATAGATAGTTTATTTCACAAATTGACAAGTAAAAAGTTACGTGATACTGTTATTAAGTATAAGTCTGATTCTCAGCAAGGGGGCAGAAGTAAATGGCAAAGAAAAAAGCAGCACTCGCTTGTTCCGTTTGTGGGTCTCGTAACTACACAAAATCAGTCAGTGAAGGAAAAAGCGGTGAACGTTTAGAAATCAACAAATTTTGTAAATATTGTAATCAATATACATTACATAAAGAAACGAAATAAACAGCAAAGGAGGGTGTCTCATGAAATTTCTAAAAAGCGTAAAAGATGAAATCAAACAAGTAACTTGGCCAAACAGAAAACAACTTCGTAAAGATACGTTGGTAGTTATCGAAACTTCTATTCTTTTCGGGTTGATGTTTTACGTAATGGATACAGCAATCCAAAGTTTATTTGGCTGGATCTTAAAATAACTCGCTAGCCACAACGTGCTTTTAGTGCTATAATGAAGCGAAAGAAAAACTTCGGGTGTACTGAGGTTTTTTTATTTTACAATGAAATGAGGAGCCTTCAATGGAATCTTTTGAAAAAAACTGGTATGTCTTGCATACATATTCAGGATATGAAAACAAAGTAAAAGCAAATATCGAATCTCGTGCGCAAAGTATGAAAATGGCCGACTTTATTTTCCGTGTCGTTGTTCCTGAAGAAAAAGAAACAGAAGTCAAAAATGGGAAAGAGAAAGAAATCGTTCATAAAACATTTCCAGGATATGTTCTTGTTGAAATGATCATGACAGACGCTTCCTGGTATGTTGTCCGTAACACACCAGGCGTGACAGGATTCGTTGGTTCACACGGAGCTGGAAGCAAACCAGCACCACTACTTCCAGAAGAAGTCAATCATATCTTGCGTTCTATCGGCATGAGTCTACGACAAAATGATTTAGAAGTAGAAGTTGGCGAAGTTGTGAAAATCATCGAAGGCGCATTTGCTGGATTAGAAGGACAAGTAACAGAAGTTGACGGAGAAAAAGAAAAATTGAAAGTCAACATCGATATGTTTGGTCGTGAAACAAGTACAGAACTTGATTTCGATCAAGTAGATAAAATCGATTAATAAAGAGACTTGAAATGTCGATCATACGATTGACCTTTCAAGTCTTTCTTTTTTCTATATGGAAAGGAAGAGGCGAATGACAAATCGAATCAAAAATGTATGCAAACATGCGGCTACAGCAGCTTTAGTGCTTATCAGCTTGTTTGCGATAAGTGGTTGCCAGACGACGAAGACTACTGCAGTTTCTGATAAAGAAAAAACGGTAGAATCCAGTAAAGTGATAGAAAAAACCACTATTCCAACACTTTTTTTCCATGGCTACAGCGGGACAGAAAATTCCTTTAAAGGGATGTTGCAACGTTTGGAAAAAAATCAAAAAGCAGTAAAAGAATTGGTTCTAATAGTAGAAGCCGATGGACAAATACAAGCAGAAGGAGACTTATCTGGAAAAGCAGACAATCCGATGGTCCAAGTATTGTTTGCAGATAATAAAAACAACGAGTGGAATCAAGCAGAATGGATCAAATCTTGTCTTTTGTATCTGAAAGAAAACTATAGCATAGACAAAGTCAACATCGTGGGACATTCAATGGGAGGAGTTAGCGCGTTACGCTATTTAGGAACATATGGACAGGATACGTCATTGCCGCAAGTTCAGACATTTACGGCAATTGGTGCACCTTTTAATGATTTTGTCGATGACAGTGGGCAATCTCTGACAGAGGAGTTAGCAATGGGTCCTGCTGTTGTTTCTAGCCGCTATCAAGATTATCAGCAAATAATCGGAAATATGCCTACAACTACTCGATTTTTCCTGATTGCCGGACAATTGGACGAAGCAGACTTGAGTGATGGGACAGTACCGTTAAACAGTGCATTAGCTGTCTATGCGTTGTTGAAACAACACGGAAATGAAGTAGAAGAAAAAATAGTAAAAGGCGAAAATGCCGCTCATAGTATGCTTCATGAAAACCAAGAAGTAGATCAGCTTGTTAGTCGATTTGTTTGGAATGAATAGCAAGAAAAGGATCCGAGAGTAAATGTTTGCTTACTTTTTGTAAGAATAGTATGATTTACATGTAATCAAGAAGATGAAAGAAGGATCTACTATGACTTATCATACAAGTAATGAAGAACATCCAATCGATATTGTAAACATTGCTTCACTAGAAGGTCGTGTAAAAGAGCGAATGGAAGCAGGAGCTTTTGGCTATATTCGCGGTGGTTCTGAAGATGAGTGGACGATGAAAGAAAATACGACTTCTTTTAATGCAAAAAAAATCATGCCACGGATATTACGCGGAATCGACTCAGCAGATTTGCATACATCAGTTTTTGGAATTGAATTAGACACACCGATTATCCAAGCGCCATCAGCGGCCCAAGGATTGGCGCATGAAAAAGGGGAAGCTGATACAGCTAAAGGGGTAGCTGCTGCTGGATCAATCTTTTCCATCAGCACTTATGCGAATACGACAATCAAAGATGCAGCAGATGCAGCGCCAGGTGCACCGCAGTTTTTCCAATTATATATGAGTAAAGACGATGGGTTCAATGAGTTCATTTTGAACAAAGCAGTAGAAGCAGGGGCTAAAGCCATCATTTTAACGGCAGATTCAACGCTCGGTGGTTACCGCGAAGAAGATGTGATCAATCAATTCCAATTTCCATTACCAATGCCTAATTTAGCTGCTTATAGCGAACAAAGTGCAAGTGGGAATGGCGAAGGAAAAGGAATTGCAGAAATCTATGCAGCTGCAAAACAAGGCTTGACACCAGATGACATCAAAACAATCAAAGAAATCACCAATCTTCCAGTCATCGTAAAAGGAATACAATCGCCAGAAGATGCAGTCATCGCTATCTCTGCAGGGGCAGATGGTATCTGGGTATCTAATCATGGGGGACGACAATTAGATGGAGGTCCTGCTTCCTTTGAAGTATTGCCAAAAATTGCCGAAGTAGTCAATAAACGTGTACCAGTGATTTTCGACTCTGGCGTCCGTCGAGGAGAACATGTCTTTAAAGCTTTGGCAAGTGGTGCTGACTTAGTTGCGATTGGCCGACCAGTAATCTATGGATTGAATCTAGGTGGGGCAGAAGGAGTAACCTCTGTTTTTGAACACCTGAACAAAGAATTGTCGATCACGATGCAACTTGCAGGAACAAAATCGATCGATGAAGTAAAAAATACGAAATTGATGGATTAATAAAAAAAACGAAGAGAGGCCTAACTGTGCGTCTCTTCGTTTTTTTGTGATAGAAATAACTAATCTCTTAATACTCGAAACTAGGCAGCTTTTTTACGACCTCTTATTTAAAATCTCTTCTGTAAGTCGCTTAGCAGTTGGCGTAACAGCTAAGCCGCCTTCTGCTGTCTCTTTGAAAATCGATGGCATTTGTCGTCCGACTTGATACATCGCAGCAACGACTTCATCCGGTGGAATGACACTTTCGATACCCGCTAATGCCATGTCAGCAGAGATGAAAGCTTGAGAGGACCCTAAAGCATTACGTTTGACACAAGGTACTTCAACTAAACCTGCAACAGGATCGCAAATCAGTCCCATCATATTTTTCAATGTGATGGCTACTGCTTGAGCTGCTTGATGAGGAGTCCCGTTTTTTGCACAAACCAAAGCCGCCGCCGCCATTGCACTTGCAGAACCAACTTCTGCTTGACAACCCCCTTCTGCGCCACTAATAGAAGCGTTGTTCGCGATTACTAACCCGAAAGCGCCAGCAGTAAACAAGAATTCCAATTGCTGTTCATGTGACAAACCAAGCCGATCTCGGACAGCCATTAACACACCAGGAACAACCCCCGCACTTCCAGCAGTCGGCGTAGCACAAATCAATCCCATTTTTGCATTGACTTCGTTAACAGCTACAGCATTGCGTACAGCCTTTAAGATCGTTTCTCCGCTCAAAAAATCTGCTTCGTTCAAATAATCATCTAATTTTTTTGCATCGCCACCGGTAATCCCTGTGACGGAGGTGACACCTTCTTTTCCCTCGTTGATCGATTGTTCCATTACTGAAAGATTTTTTTCCATAATCGCAATGATCTGACTACGGGAACGGCCGCTCATTTCCATTTCAACTGCAATCATCAATTCTGCTACACTTGAATAAGCTTTCGCTTGGTCTACTAATTCTTCAATCGATAAAAACATTTTTTCAGCTCCTTAATCGAAATAGTTTACGCTGTCGATATTTGGCAGATGTTTGAGTCTTCTTACTGTTTCTTCAACTTGAGGATTATCTACTTCAATGATCATGATGGCGCTTTCGCCTTTTGATTCCCGTGTCACTGTCATAGTACCGATATTCGTATTGGTTTCAGAAAGTATACCAGTCACTTTAGCGATCATCCCTGGAACATCTTGGTGAACAACGATCAAGGTAGGTGTTCCCATGCTTAAAGAAATTTTGAATCCATTCAATTCAGAAATCTGGATATTGCCACCGCCAATCGAAATGCCAGTAACTGAAAGCTTTCGTGTTCCTTTTTTTAGAAGCATCTTTACAGAATTCGGATGTTCGGCTTTTTCACTCTTAGGAACAAACAAGACTTCCATGCCAGCCTCATATGCCAATTTCAAAGAATCAGCTAAACGTTCATCATCAGGTTCCATTCCTAATAGACCACCAACTAATGCAATGTCTGTTCCGTGACCTCGATAGGTTTTTGCAAATGATTCATATAGATAAATATCTACAGAATCAGGTTGCTCGCCAAATATACTGCGTATGATCTTCCCAATTCTAGCTGCTCCGGCTGTGTGGGAGCTACTTGGACCAATCATCACAGGTCCAATAATATCAAAGACACTTCTATACCTTAAATCTTTCATTTTCTCCACCTCATTTTGTTATGTAGGAATCTTTGTACAAGGGTCTAAAAAACCGTGTTATTGTTTGCTTTCATCTGTTGAACCATGCTAGCGCAAGTGTAACATAAAAGAAGAAATGGGAACGAAAAATTGTTGTTTTTTTAGAATAAATTTAGCGTTTATTCAAGCAAAATGTAAAAATAGCAGAAAAAAATCTTGAAAAAACAAATAAATTTGCTATACTGTACCAGTGTGCATTGTTTTGCACATTATTTGTCTGGATTTTTTCAGATCAGATAAAACGTGGGAGGAGAAATATGCATCTCCAATTAACCACATCACGGACTTAAGGAGGTATGTCTCGTGGCAAAGAAAGTAGAAAAAATCGTTAAATTGCAAATTCCTGCAGGGAAAGCAACTCCAGCTCCACCAGTAGGTCCTGCACTAGGTCAAGCGGGTATCAATATCATGGGATTCACAAAAGAATTCAACGCTCGTACAGCTGATCAAGCAGGTTTGATCATTCCGGTTGTTATTTCTGTATACGAAGACCGTTCATTCACATTCGTTACAAAAACACCACCAGCTGCTGTTCTATTGAAAAAAGCAGCTAAAATCGAAAAAGGTTCAGGTGAACCAAACAAAAATAAAGTTGCGAAAGTTTCTAGCGATCAAGTAAGAGAAATCGCTGAATTAAAAATGGAAGACCTAAACGCAGCTAACGTTGAAGCAGCAATGCGCATGGTTGAAGGAACTGCACGAAGCATGGGGATCACTGTAGAATAATCTCTATACCCTAAGACAGCAGCTTCTCAGTTGGCTCTATATTGAAAGATATAGAACACGTGGGAGGTACAACCGTTATAACCACAATCAAGGAGGAACCAAAATGGCTAAAAAGAGCAAAAAAATGCAAGATGCATTAAAAAAAGTTGATTCAAGTAAAGTTTATCCTGTTGCCGAAGCAGTAGCTTTAGCAAAAGAAACAAACATTGCAAAATTTGATGCAACAGTTGAAGTTGCATACCGTTTGAACGTAGACCCTAAAAAAGCAGACCAACAAATCCGTGGTGCTGTTGTATTACCAAACGGAACTGGTAAAACACAAACTGTTTTAGTTTTTGCTAAAGGAGACAAAGCAAAAGAAGCTGAAGCAGCTGGTGCAGATTTCGTAGGTGACGACGACATGGTTCAAAAAATCCAAAACGGATGGTTTGACTTTGACGTAGTTGTTGCAACACCTGATATGATGGCTACTGTAGGTCGTCTAGGACGTGTATTAGGACCAAAAGGCTTAATGCCAAACCCTAAAACTGGTACAGTTACAATGGATGTAACAAAAGCAGTAAACGAAGTGAAAGCTGGTAAAGTAACTTACCGTGTAGACAAAGCTGGAAACATCCATGTACCAATCGGAAAAGTTTCATTTGATGATGAAAAATTAGTTGAAAACTTTGCAACAATCCATGATGTATTGCTAAAAGCTAAACCATCAGCAGCTAAAGGTCAATACATGAAAAATGTAACGATCACAACAACATTTGGACCTGGTATCCATGTTGACCAAGCTTCTTTCTAATCAAATATTAGAACGTTGATTGATCCAACTGAAAAATAATTCTTGACTCAACTAGTTTAGCATGCTAAGCTAGTTGAGGTTAATAATTAACTTGTACCGAAGACAGTAGGTGGCGCCAAGCCTTAATTTCCTACCGAGGACGTTTATTGAATATATTCAATAGTCCCTCTATGTCTGCGGTGGCATAGAGTTTTTTATTGTGAATCACTATGAACGAAGAGAATAGATGATGAACAATACTGGTTGAGCAAAGAAACTATACAAGTGATTTGCCTTTTCAGTTCAAAAAACTCTTCCATCAAAATTCAGGAGGTGAAACTCAAAAATGAGTGAAGCAATTATCGCAAAAAAAGCAGCAATCGTTGATGAAGTAAGCGAAAAATTTACAGCAGCTGCATCAGTAGTAGTCGTTGACTACCGCGGATTAACAGTTGATGAAGTAACACGTTTACGTAAACAACTTCGTGATGCTAACGTAGAAATGAAAGTTATCAAAAACTCAATTCTTTCACGTGCAGCTAAAAAAGCTGGCCTTGAAGGCATGGACGAAGTATTCACTGGACCTACAGCCGTTGCATTCAGTAACGAAGATGTAGTTGCACCAGCGAAAATCATGGACGAATTTGCTAAAGAAGCAAAAGCATTAGAAATCAAAGGCGGTATCATCGAAGGTAAAGTATCTTCATTGGAAGAAATCACAGCATTGGCAAAATTGCCAAATCGCGAAGGACTTCTATCTATGTTGCTATCTGTACTACAAGCGCCAGTCCGCAACGTGGCTTACGCTGTCAAAGCAGTGGCAGACAAAGAAGATGGAGATGCAGCTTAATTGCCGCATAAAGTATTAAATAAAAAAGAACATTTAAACGGAGGAAATTATAATGGCATTGAACATTGAAAACATCGTTGCTGAGTTAAAAGAAGCAACTATCCTAGAACTTAACGACCTAGTTAAAGCTATTGAAGAAGAATTTGGCGTATCTGCTGCTGCTCCTGTAGCTGTAGCTGCTGCTGGTGGCGCTGCTGCTGCTGAAGAACAAACAGAATTCACTGTAGAATTAACTGCAGCTGGAGACCAAAAAGTTAAAGTTATCAAAGCAGTTCGTGAAGCAACTGGCTTAGGCTTGAAAGAAGCTAAAGCTGTAGTTGATGGCGCTCCTGCACCAGTTAAAGAAGGCGTATCTAAAGAAGAAGCTGACGAATTGAAAGCTAAACTTGAAGAAGTTGGCGCATCTGTAACTGTTAAATAATTTTTTAACTATTTAAAAGCACTGAGATCCTATCTTGGATTTCGGTGCTTTTTTGTTTTTATGTTAAACTATTATTTAATGAATATAGTTTTTTTCAGGAGGTAATATGAAAAAGAAAAAAATCCGATTGATTTTGATCACGTTGGGAATCGTTCTGATACTTATGGTGGGCTATCGGTTGTATTTGGAATATCAGACAGATATACAATTATTTTTAAACCCTAGAGCAAGTAAGGAAGAGCTGCTTGCACATATTCGTTCTCATGGTTTTTCTGCATCGCTACTCTTGATTGTGTTGACAGCGGTGATGTGTGCTGTTCCGGGTATCCCTACTTCGGTTATTGGTGTCATTGCCGGATTGAGCTTTGGTCCGTTTATTGGGGCAGGTATCAATGTTTTAGGGAATGCTCTGGGCAATATTTCCGCTGTGTTTTTGATGCACCGATTGAAGTTTTTAGACAAGAAAACTGAAAAAAATCATTGGGTGCAATCCATTCGGCAAATGAGACATCCCAAAATAGGCGTCATGTTAGGTTACATGATACCGGTGATCCCATCTTCTATGGTCAATTTTGCTGCAGATGCGATGAAATTGCCTCTTCAGCAAATCGTAATGTCGATCGTGATTGGAGTCATCCCTTCATCTGTGTTGTATGCGTGTGGGGGAGAAGCTCTGTTTCACGGATATAACAAAACTGCAGTCACGTTGGTTGCAAGTGTTACTGTGTTAGTAGGGTTAGTTGTCTTCATTTATAAAGATCGCAAGAAAAAACAAGGAAAACAAAGACAAAAATAATAAGTATGGCGAATAGTTGTATTTTTCTATTTCCAATCTTTTCCATAAGTTGTAAACTAAGATAGGAAATGGGGGAAATCAATGGAGAGTAAAGAAAAAACACCTTTAACAACATCGCTTATTTTATTATTATCAATCACTTGCGGCGTCGTTGTTGCCAATATGTATTATATCCAGCCGATTGGAACAAAAGTAGCAGCTAGTTTATCTGTTAGCACAAGTGCAGTCGGGATATTGACAATGTTGACCCAGTTGGGCTATGCACTAGGGCTACTGTTTTTAGTTCCTTTAGGAGACGTGGTGGATCGTCCAAAATTAATTATACGAATGGCAGCGTTATCTGCTATCTCGCTGTTGGCCGCTTTTTTTGCGCCTTCGTTTGCGTTATTTGCATGCGCTTCTTTTTTAATAGGATTACTTTCGATCGTGCCGCAAATTATCATTCCTTACGGTGCGGTACTAGCAGGACCAAAAGCAAGAGGAAAAGTCATGGGAACATTGCTTAGCGGTTTACTCGTGGGGATTTTGCTTTCTCGGACTGTATCTGGTATTGTTGCCAGTCTTTTTTCTTGGCGGATGATCTATTTATTTGCTTTATGTGCCGTCGGGATTCTTACACTTCTGCTTTACTGGAAGATGCCGCGTTCTGTCCAGCAAAGTAGTACATCTGTTTCATACCTTGATTCACTCAAAAGTTTGCCGCGTTTAGTTGCCTCTCAACGTTTATTAAGAGAAGCGGCAGTCAGCGGATTTTTTATGTTTGGCACATTTTCAATCTTTTGGTCTACGTTGATTTTTTATATCAGCAGTCCCGCTTACAATTGGGGGACTTTTGAAGCAGGGATATTAGCGATTTTTGGGTTGTCTGGAGCAGTCGCTGCACCTATCGTGGGACGACTGGCAGATTCTTATTCTGAAAGAAAAATTGTATATATGGGACTTGTTATGCAAACAATAAGTTTTATTGCTTTATTGGTTGGCGGAAGCCATTTGGCCATTTTGCTTTTAGCTATTATTTTATTAGACGTCGGGAATCAATTTGGTCAAGTCGCCAACCAAACACGAGTACAAGGACTAGGTGAAGCAGCAAGCAACCGAAATAATACTGTATTTATGTTTATGTACTTTATTGGAGGTGCGGCTGGTTCATTGCTAGGGACGACCATGTGGCAACAGTATGGTTGGTTAGGTGTAACGGTTAGCGGACTTGTTTTTCAGGGATGTGCGTTTTTCTTTCAGTTCGTTGTTTTTCGAGAGAAAAAAGAAAACTGAACAACAAAAAAACTGATGATCATGCTATCATCAGTTTTTTTGTCTTTTTGTCTCATTACTTTGGCTCGATCTCAATGACTCGTTGAACAAGATCTTGATAAAATTCTTGTTCATGAGAGACGATGATTACCGTTCCTGGAAATTTCCGAATGCCATCTTGTAAGCTTTCTTTTGTTTCTTGATCAATATGGTTCGTCGGTTCATCGAGAATCAGTAAATTACCTTGGTTCATTGTCAACTGTGCAAGTTTCACCTTGGTTTGTTCTCCACCACTTAGTGTAGTGAGAGGTTCGCTTGCTAATTGATTGACTAGTCCAGCTTTAGCTAATTGGCGACGTAATTCTTTGATAGTCGCTTTTGGAAATTGACTGCTTAAGTATTGCAGTGGTGTTTCTAATGGATTTTCCCAGTATAGATCTTGTGAAAAGTAATTGATTTTTGTGTTATCTGGGAAGTGGAAATCGCCACTTATTTTTTCGATCTCACCAATCAATGTTTTTAACAAAGTAGATTTCCCAATCCCGTTGAAGCCTCGAATGGCAATATTTTCACCAAACCGGATGGTCAAATTAATGGGTGCAAGTAACGGTCGATCATAGCCGATGACTAAATCAGTTGTTTCCACTGCCAACGTCGTGACAATAGGCGAGAATGGAAAATCAAAGACAGCTTTACTTGCTGAAGCGGGAGGCGTCAACCGTTCGATTTTATCTAATTGTTTTTGTCGGCTTTTTGCCATCGTTGATCGGGAACCGGCTTTGTATTTCCGAATATAAGCTTCAGTCTTTTCGATTTGTTTTTGTTGAGCATGATATTGGCGCAAATAGCTTTCACGATTTTGTTCCTTTTGTTTCAATGCTTGTTTTAGATGGCCAGTATACTTAGTAATCTTTCCAAACTCGATGTCTGCGATATGGGTGGTGATCTGATCAAGAAATTCTTGGTCATGGGAAATCACGATATACGCACCGTCAAAATCCTGAAGAAACTGCGTCAGCCATTGGATATGCTGATCATCTAAGTGATTGGTTGGTTCATCTAAGATCAGAACATCTGGGTTTTCTAAAAGTAGTTTTGCTAAAATCACCTTTGAACGTTGTCCACCACTTAGATTTTTTAACAGTGAATCTAAACCTAAGACATCGATCCCCAACCCGCTGCTCATCTCAGCAACTAAGGTGTCGATTTGATAAAACACTCCTTGGTCTAATTCCGTTTGGAGTTTCCCAGCTTTTTCTAGCAAGGAATCATCGAAGGTCTCGCTATATGTTTGGTAAAGAAAAGCAATTTTTTCTTCTTTTTCGTATTCTTTTGCGTACGCAGTTTTTAGAAATTCTTCGATCGATAATGTTTCATCGACTTCTACATATTGATCAAGGTAACCTTTATGAATATTTTTTTGCCAATGGATCTGTCCATCATCTGGCAGGATCTCACCAGTGATGATTTTAATCAATGTACTTTTGCCGGCTCCGTTTTGTCCGATTAGCCCAAGATGCTCGCCAGCGTTTAATTGCAGATCGACCCCTTCGTAGAGGATTTTATCGCCGAACTGCTGGGTGATGTTGTTTAATGTCAGTATACTCATAATAACTCCTTTTTCATAAAAAAACTGCAGACATAAAGTGTCCACAGTGAATCAATTGCTTGGTTTTCATGCAACATGGATTGTTTGATTGAACCATCTTATGAAACCTAACACGGATGCCCTTTTGTTGTCAAGAAAATGAAAAAAATAGAATTTGGTCTATACTGATTATTGTAAAAAGAAAAAAAGAATGCTATAATTGGGCTATACCAAAACACAAAGGAGCAATCACTATGGAAATCATTCGTGTAAAAAACGCTGAAGAAGGCGGAAAAAAAGCATTTGAAATCATCAAAGAAGGTATGAACAAAGGTGCAAAAGTATTAGGATTGGCAACAGGAAGCACACCAGTTACTTTATATAAAGAAATGACTTCAAGCGATTTGGATTTCAGTGAAATGACTTCTGTAAACTTAGATGAGTACGTTGGACTAGGTGGTTCAGATGAACAAAGCTACCGCCATTTCATGGATGTCCAATTATTTGATAAAAAACCATTCAAGGAAACATTTGTACCAGATGGGAAAGCAGAAGATCTGGAAGCAGCATGCAAAAAGTATGATCAAATCATCGATGCTCATCCAATCGATATCCAAATTTTAGGAATCGGGCAAAATGGACATATCGGGTTCAATGAACCTGGTGCTTCATTTGACGGAACAACTTCAGTAGTTGATTTGACAGAATCAACGATCAATGCAAACAAACGATTCTTTGATAAAGCAGAAGATGTACCAACAAAAGCTGTTTCAATGGGAATTGGCTCAATCATGAAAAGTAAAGAAATCGTCTTGATGGCGTTTGGCGAAAGCAAAGCTGATGCAATCAAAGGGATGATTGAAGGACCTGTAACGAATCATTTACCAGCAAGTGTATTGCAAAACCACGACAATGTCGTTGTGATCATCGATGAAGAAGCAGCAAGTAAATTGTAATTTACAAAAGAGGCTGGGACAGAAGCGTTTAACTCCAAGAAATAAGAAGGAATTCACGAAAATTGCTTTTCAAATTTCTGTGAATTTCAGCTTATTTCCGAAGGAGTTGCTTCTGCTTCCGCCGTTTACACATGTTTAGAGCGTGAGACAAAAGTTTTTCTTTACTTTTGTCCCACGCTCTTTTTCGTAAGAGGTAAAAATTGCACTTTTTTTGTCTGCTCCTTTCAGACATGATATATTGGACTGGAGGGTGTTTAGATGAATGATATGGTATTGACAATTCCAGAGATTATTTTACGTTTAGGGATCGCTATGCTATTTGGCGGAGCAATTGGCTTTGAGCGACAATATAAAAATCGTCCAGCAGGGATGCGTACGCATATTTTAGTTTGTATGGGAGCATGTATCATTGCATTGATCCAAGTCGAGATCGCTAGTGGAGCATTAAGAGATGCTTTAGCGTATCCACAGCTTGCTGGAACGATCCGTTCAGATGAAGCAAGGCTGATTGCTCAAGTAGTGAGTGGCGTCGGTTTCTTAGGTGCAGGAACGATCATCGTCACGAAACAATCAGTGACAGGACTTACGACTGCCGCTTCTTTATGGGCTATTGCCGGATTAGGGATCGCCATCGGCATGGGTTACTATTCCATTGCGATCATCAGTTTTATCGGGATTGCTATTGCACTCACAGTAGTGAAACGCGTGATCCATGTACCTACGACTAAAAAGTTAGAAATCCAATTTATCCATAGAAAAGAAACCAAAGATTTTCTTACCGATTATTTTGAAGAGAAAAATATCGTGATCGAAGATGTGAATTTTGATGTGAAATTCGTTGATGACTATCGTGTATATAAAAATATATATACGATCGATCTTCCTAAAGGACTCACTTATGCCGATGTAATCGAGGAATTGTCCGTGCACAAAAATATCACAAAGCTACATTTAGTCAGTATTGCGCAATAAACGATCTGCCCAAAACGATTTTTATTTTGGGCGGATCGTGTTTTTGTTGAAGTACTCTTCTGATCAGTAAAATACCTTTCCTTTTTTATTTTGTTTTTTTTAAGCAAATGAAAATCTCAGCGCGTAATTCTTTGTTAAATGATAGAATAGAAGTATCAAAGGAACTTGGAGGAGAGGTATGCAATCACGTTTTAAACAATCAAAATTATTTTTCTGGACAGTGGAGCTAGTACTCACGATCGTCGGTGTGTATTTCATTTTACAAATGCCGAATATTTTTAGTCCAATATTGAAAATGCTTTCGGCTATTTTTTTGCCGTTGCTTGTTGCTGGTTTTATCTATTATATGTTCGATCCAATCGTTATTTTTCTCGAAAAACATCGGATTCCGAGAGTGTTGGGTTTTTTATTGACATTTTTGGTCGTAATCATTTTAGTTGTTTTGGCTGTCATGAATGTAGTACCTCAGTTAGTGGAGCAGACGATTCAATTGACTCAGAGCCTGCCAATCTATGCAGATGAAACAAGCAAATGGCTAAATGAATTGGCGCAGCGAGAAGAGTTTAAAAATTTCAATTTGGAAGAACAATTAGCATCAGCGAATTTATCTCTCAGTAATTTGTTCAATATCATATTGGTCAGCTTATCTGCAAGTGTCACTAAAATCATTTCATTCATGATGCAATTTTTTATTTTGTTATTTACGGTTCCATTTATTTTGCTGTTTATGTTCAAGGATGGACACAAATTTATTGATGCGTTGTCTCATTTCTTTCCGAAAGCGATTCGTAAAGAGTTGCGACAAACAGTGAAAGAATTAAATGAAACATTATCTGCCTATATCAGCAGTACGATCTTAGATGCTTTGATTATTGGTGTGATGAGCTTTTTGGCAATGAGAATATTCAATCAGCCTTATAGCTTATTGCTTGCGGTCATTTGCGGCATCACGAATATTATCCCATATGTCGGCCCTTTTATTGGAGCAGTACCAGCAATCATTGTCGGTTTGTTTATCTCTCCATTTCAAGCTTTGTACATGGCGTTGTCGATTTTAGTGATTCAGCAATTAGATGGAAATTTGATCAAGCCGTTGTTGTTTGGAAAATCAATGAATATCCATCCACTGACGATCATCTTGGTATTGATTGGAGCAGGAAGTGTCGCAGGAATATTAGGCATGCTGATTTGTATACCTGTCTATGCAGTGATTAAGACAATAATATTAAATATTCGGAAAATCTATTTATTGAGAAAAATGGAACATGTTTCTGAAAAGTTAGATAGTCCAAAATTGCTGGAAGAAACAAGTGAATAAGCCTATTTAAAAAGGGATCTTAGCGTTCATTTTATTTAGATGTACGTTGAGATTCTTATTTATATGATCCAGTTGATGCTTTTTTATAATCTAATCGATCCGTCCTGTTTAGGGTGGACGAATGAGCAAATCATGGGGTAAATATTGTTTACTGGAAATGGCTCAAAGGTATATTAGATTTCTTTCATTTTAGATAGAGTAAGTAAAACGAAGAAACCACAAGAAATGCTTCCAAGAGAAAACAATACTAAGTGTGTTAACATATTAAGTTTTGACTATCCTGTTTTCTCACTCATTTCATTTTCATCTCACTCAGAAGTCTCTCCTGAAACCGATTTTCTACCATGGTATCCTAAAGAAAAAGAATTCGGAGGGTTGTCATGAATCAGTTAAAACAAAATCTATTTTTGACGCGGCGCGATTTTGAAGAAGCACTAGAGGAGATAATTTTGCCTTTAAAACAGGAACTATTCAATAGTGAAAAACCAGGAGTACGTCTAGGGAGTAGCGGCGCGGTTTATGACGAGAAGAGAGCAGAAATGGAGGCATTTATTCGTCCATTATGGGGATTGGCACCTTATTGGATGAACCATGAGACGAAAGATGAGTTGAAAGACGTCTATCGAAAGAAAATCTTGAAAGGGATGAATCCAAAAGATTCTTTTTATTGGGGGGATATTAACGATTATGACCAATATATCGTAGAAATGGCAGCGTTATCTTTGAATCTGTTATTGAATCGAAACTATTTCTTTGATGAACTGTCAGGCACTTCCAAACAACAGTTGATTCATTGGCTAAAACAAGCCTTAGATAAAAAAATACCTAAAAATAATTGGACATTTTTCAAAATTTTGATCCGAATCGCTTTAAAACATTGTGGTGAATCATTAGATAAAGAAAAAATGGAAGCAGAATTACGCTTTATTGATACGATGTATGTAGGAAAAGGCTGGTATATCGACGGTAAATCTTCGCAAAAAGATTACTATGTTCCTTTTGCTTTTCATTATTATGGATTGATTTTTGCCAAGTTAATGAAAGACGACTTTCCTGAATGGTCAGAAAAATTCATCTATCGTGCAAAAGAGTTTACGAAGGACTATATTTATTATTTCGACTCCGATGGAGAAGCGTTACCTTATGGACGAAGTCTCATCTATCGATTTGCACAAGGTGCTTTTTTTTCTGCATTGATTTTTGCAGAAGTGGAAGCAATCCCTTGGGGTCAGATAAAGACGCTTCTTTCCAACCATTTGAAGCAGTGGATGACACACGATATCTTTACTTATGACGGACGGCTATCCATTGGGTATCATTATGAGAACCTTGTGATGGCAGAAGGTTATAACGCACCGGGGTCTCCCTATTGGGCATTAAAAGTATTTTTATTACTAGCAACTAAAAAAGAACATCCGTATTGGGAAGCCAAACCTGAACCAGTCAATACCAAAGAGAAAAGATTGATTGATAATGGAAATATGCTTTTGTGTCAGGCAAAAGAAGGAAAACATGTACTTGGTTATCCACATGGTTTGATGATCGATGGCCAAGCGCATGCCCCAGCGAAATATAGTAAGTTTGTCTACTCTACTAAATTCGGCTTTAGTGTGCCAAAAGCGGGAATCACATATGAAGAAGGGGCATTTGATAATACATTAGCTCTTTCAAGAGACGGTGAATATTTCAGGACAAAGAAAAAGGTACGAAGTAGTGAAGCAACAGAGACTTTTGTTATGTATGAATGGCAACCATTCCAAGAAGTGCTGATCCAAACAGAAATTTACCCATTTGGTGAATGGCATGTTCGATTCCATGAGATATATACGACGATTCCTTTAGAGATAAGAGAAGGCGGATTTAGTCTTTTGGTAAAAGAACCAGAAATAACTTTGTCGAAAGACTGTGCGAAAATAAAAGAAACGCATGTGTCTCAAATCATTGCAATCGAGGGGTATGAAGAAGCAGGTATTCAGGTACTAGAACCAAATACTTCTGTATTCTTTCCAAGAACCAATCTTCCCTATTTGAAAAAGAAAATCGAACCTGGCACCCATCGCTTTATTTGTTTAGTTGGCGGAATAATAAATGGAGGAGCAAAAAATGATCCAAATTGATCTAAAAAATAAAAATAATCAAGTAGTTATTGGCAAAATCGATCACGAGAAAAAAGAAACCGTATTTTCTGCAAATGGAGAAGAAATAGCAGTTTTAGCAATCAAAAATCACACATATGAAGTAGGAGACAAACTGGTCATAACGAAAGAGAAAAATGATTACTATTTTGTTGTGCAATTAGATGAAACATTGGCACCAACACTTCTTTATATTCCAGAGAAGAAATGGGAATATGTGATTCCGCTAGAAGAAACGAAAGCTTCAGTAGAGACGGGATTTCGTTCAAAAAGACATCACATATATGTTCGTAAAGCCTATGATTTTGAAGTGGAAAGCTATCGAAATGTATCTACAAACCCTCATGATCAAAAATTGATCAGTGGAGCATATCCACATGCATACGCTAATGTAGAGACGAGAAATGATGTGACTTTTTTTGCTAAAAATGCGATTGACGGAAAGTTTGGTAATCGCTCACACGGATCCTATCCATTTACTTCTTGGGGAATCAATCAACAAAAAGATGCAACTTTGACGATCGACTTTGGACGCTCAATCCAAACCGATCGAGTAGATCTTTTGTTTCGAGGAGATTATCCACATGATAGCTATTGGACAGAAGTTTCTATTTGTTTTTCTGATGGAGAAACAATAAAAGTATCAACAACAGATACGCTTGAATTTCAATCGTTTTACTTTCCCGAAAAAATGACGAGTTCAGTTACTTTGAAAAATTTGAAAAAAGCAGAAGATACATCACCATTCCCAGCATTAACACAAATTGAGATTTTCGGACGAGAAGTAATCACTTGTACTTGATTAAGAGAAATAATGATAGAAAAGCTATTCACTATATAAGGGAATCCGCTTTGAAAATCGAACAATGATTTTCGTAGGACTCCCTTTTTGTATAAGCTAATTTACAGGATGATTATTTTGGATCATTCATGACAAATCTTTTTTTATTGGTTGATCTGAAAAAATCAATGTATCAATTGATATACCTTCTGTTTCAAAAATAACCACTTCATTTCTGCCTTTTTTTAGTACATCTTTTGGACAATATAGTGATAAAACAGGCCCATGATTCCAGTACCTCCCGAGATTGAATCCATTGACGATGACGATCCCCTTACCATATAAAGAACAATCGATATAAGCATCTGCTTCTTCAGCAAGATCAAACTCAAATTGATAAAAAGAAGGCTGTGATGGGTCTTTGCCAGCGGAATAGTCGATTTTATCTAGTTGAGCTTGTTCGAAAGTCAATGGGTAATGGCGGTATCCAAGATGGAAATGGATATCTTGCATGACACCATTGCGAATCCCTTTTGATTGGGAGGGACTATTCAATTTTGCACCGTAATTAACTCTTCCTAAATTCTCAACTAGAACATCTAATGCGATAGTGGGCTGATTTTTTTGTCCTTCAATCATCATTTCATCACCCAGTGTTTCTTGTGTTTGCGTTTGTTCGTATTTGCCGTCAATATATATTTGTGCACGATCGTTTGTTTCGATTAAACGTAATTTATTTTTATGTCCGTAATTTTTTAAGGTAAGTGAATATAATAAATAGCCGTAGCCATTGCTTGCTTGTTCCATTGTCAAAGGGTAATCTGTTTTGATTTCTTCACAGATCTGTTCTTTTATATGAAATAGAGAAACGCTTCTATTTACCGGATAAGTCCCTAGATTTTTTAACGTTTTTGTTCGGGGCTCTGCTTGCCAAACAGATGGACAAACTTCTTTGATGACCCTTTGAACTGCATAATATTTCTCAGTAGGTTGTCCAGCTTCGTTTAATAGTGCATCGTAATCATAGCTTGTGATTTGCGGAAGATCTGTATTGCCTCGAGCAGAACACCCATTATAAAAACCAAAATTTGTTCCCCCGTGGAACATATAAAGATTCAAGGAACCAATTTCTAACATCTCTTTTACTTCAGTTGCTAATTCTTCGGGATCACGCGTAATGATAGGTTCTCCCCATCGATTAAACCATCCATCCCAATACTCCATACACATGATCGGCCAATTTTTTTGATGATTCTGCATAAATTCTTTTAAGACCTGCGCATTTTCTTTTGAGTGGCTTCCAAAATTACCAGTCACAAAAATGTCTTCATCAATTAATGTACCAGCATCTAACACCTCTAGCCAAGCACCATCGGAGGTAAATAAAGGAACATCAATCGAATGTGCAAGCATCAATTCTTTTGTTTGGCGTAAATAAGATTTTTCCATTCCGTAAGAACCGTATTCATTTTCGAGCTGCATCATGATGACTGGACCACCTTGTGTGATCTGAAGAGGTGCAAGTTTTGGTAGAAGTACTTGATAATAATTTTTCAATTTTTCCATAAATCGAGGATCGGTAGAACGTACTCTTATATTAGGTTCTTTCAATAACCAAGCAGGTAATCCACCAAATTCCCATTCAGCGCAAATGTAGGCGCAAGGACGTAAAATTACCATCAAGTCTAATTCTTGTGCAATTTTTACAAATCGAACGACATTTTTGAATCCGGAAAAATCAAAGGAACCTTCTTGTGGTTCGTGAAGATTCCACGGAATATAAGTTTCAACCGTATTTGCTCCTAGTGCTTTTAAATTATATAAACTGTGCTCCCATTGAGAAGGGGGTATTCTGAAATAATGGATTGCCCCACTAATGATTTTTGTAGGAATACCGTCGACTAAAAATTCGTCTTTTATTTTAAATGTTTGCATGTCTATTCATTCTCCTTACCAGTAAGTGTTCCATTCAGGTTTTGCTAAACGCATAAGCGCTTCTAAATAAAAGTAGTCGCCCCATAGATTTGGCTCATCGACTCCTTTTCCTTCCGCATGAGCATAAACGCCATGTAAAAGAATTCCTTCATTTTCTGGATCATTTTTAGCAGTATAGTGTGTTCCTAATTGATAAATCATTCCTTTTGCTATTTCTTTTGCTTCAGGATACGCTTCCATTTTTTCTGCTTCTAATAATCCACATGCAGCAATCGCTAGAGAAGAACTGTCTTTATCTGATGGAAAATCATCATTGAAATCAAAATCCCAGTAAGGTACAAGATCTTGAGGTAAATGTTCTAAGAAAACATCGACGATCGCTTTGTAGTTCAACGGAAAAGGAGCAGAATGCAAGTATCGCTCGTTTAGTGGAATCCCTAAAATCGCCCAACTTTGCCCTCTAGCCCAGATCGACTCATCACTATGACCTTGATGTGTTGCACCATGTGTTGGAACTCCTGTGTTTGAGTCAAAATAATAGGTATGGAAAGTCGTGGCATCTTCACGAATCACGGTATGCAACAATGTCTGGTAATGCTTGAAAGCCACTTCTTTATAATGTGGGTCATTAGAAAGCGTACATGCTTGGAACAACAAAGGAAGATTGATCAAAGAATCAATAATCAAGCGGTATTCGAGAGGATCACCGTATGCTCCCCAAGCTTGGATAAAATTCCCTTTGTTCTGAAATCTTGCCACTAAAATATTCGCAGCTTGTAAAAGCGATTCTTTACACAACTGACTATCCACGACTTTATACCCGGCTCCAGCAGATAAACTATAAAGAAAACCGATATCATGATGATCAAGGATGAAGTGTTGGTCTAAGCGTTTTTGAAAGCTATGGATATTTTCCATTGCACGTACTAGAAATTTCTCTTCTTTTGTCCATTCATAAGATAACCAAAGCATTCCCGTCCAAAAACCATTTGTCCAATCATCATTTTTTTTGATTCGATATTTTCCGTTTGTTGCACAAGCTGAAGGGAAATCTAACCCGAAACGAACCATATTTTTTTTGATACGCATCATGCACCATTCAAATTGTTCATCCAACCAATTTTTATCTACAAATGTTCCCAATTCAATCAACATTTCCTTTTTTTGTTGAAGATTCATAGCTACCTCCTCTTAAAATGTTAACATATTAACTTGAAAATAGTATAACGTATTTAGAAAAAAAAAGCGAGTATTCAAGAGGATTTAAAAAAGTTTCTTAGAAGAGAGCAAACAAAAAAGTGAAAGCTATTCCGCTTCCACTTCAATTTTTGTTTTAAAGTATTTCCAATGTTTATAACTGATGATATATTCTGCTACACTTTGATCTGCTAAGTAAGAGTGTTTGATTTGTTGTACAACAGGTTCTCGGAAACTTAGATTCAATAGATTAAGTAGTTCTGCATGCTCTGGGAAAACAATTTCATTTGTTTCCACAGAAGCAAGGGAAAAAAGATCAATCCCAAAATCTTTACGAACTTTTTCGTATATACTTGAATAGACAGAAATATCTTTTGCTATTGGTTCTTTCACTAATTTTTTTGGTAAGTGAGTGATGTGGACCAAAAAGGGTGTGTCTTCAAAGAAACGAACACGTTTAATTTTATAGTAAGAAGCATTTGCTGGTAAGCCTAATTCCTTTAAAATATCCATTTCATTTTCTTCCTCAATCGAGAGTACTTTAACTTTTTCTTTATCTAAAGAATGTAGTTCGATATCAGAGAATTTCACACTTTGAGAAACTTTTGATTTTGAAACGAATGTTCCTTTTCCTTGGATACGATAGAGATAGCCTGCAGCAGTTAGTTCATTGAGAGCCTTGACTGCAGTAATTGAACTAACAGAATATTTCCGTTTGATATCTGCTTCTGAGTAAAATTTATCACCAGGAATAAAGTGGTGGTTTTTGATTTCTTCAAGTAAGTCTTGCTTGATTTGCTCGTATTTAGGAATCATACTAGAAGTCTTCCTTTCTTTCATCATCATTATCTAATAGGATAACATGTTAACATATCCAAATCAATTAAAACCCATAAAGTCTGCTATTGCAGAAGTAAATAAAATTATGACGGTAGATAAATTTAGTGGAACTTTATAAAAATAATAGAAGTAAATTGGGATAAAACATCACATTTTAGAAAGCGGATACAAAAATGTCTGATGCAATGGACAAATTTCAGTGAAACAGATGGGGTAAAAATGGTTATGATAAAGATACAAAGGGGGAAGGATCATGACTAGTCAAATGAATCGAGAAAATAAATTAGTGCTACTATTGTCAAAACAAAATCATTACATGACTTCAGAAGAATTAGCTGATTTATTAGATACCTCGACTAAAACGGTCTACCGCTTAGTAAAAAAAATAAATACAGAATTTCAAAATGGTCACTTGATTTTATCAGAAAAGGGGAAAGGGTATAAATTAGACTACGAAAAATTTATTGAACGAAACAAAGAAACAAATAATCTATCAATTAGTCTATCGCCAAATGAACGTCAGAATCGTGTAATGGAGGAACTTTTACTGTCTTCACCAAGAGCAATCAGGATATCTGAGCTTTTTAATGCCTACGAGGTGGGTGATTCGGCAATTTCCAATGATGAGAAAAGTATCGCCCAAAAGTTGAGGAAGTTTGATCTTCAATTGATTCGAAAAAATCGGACATTAGCCATCAAAGGTTTAGAAGAAGATATACGTAGCGGGCTTGCAGAAGTTATTTGGCGCATGAATATCCTTGATATAGATGAAATAAATGCTTCGAAAACGTTCAATTTCAATCGTTACGATGTCTTGTTCGTTTCAGATCAATTAAAGCTAATCGAAAAAATATTAGAAGGTGGACTTCCTTATCCTTACAATGTCAATATTTTTTCACATCTGTATATCTTGATCAGTCGCTCAAGGAAAAGGAGTGCTCCCGCCAGAGAAGAGGAACTAACCACGGAACAAATTGAATTCTTTGAAAAAGATAACCAAATTAAAAAAACAGCCGAAATCGTTATACAAAATGTTGAAAAATATCTGGCAACTTCGTTATCTGTGAATGAATCTTACTATCTCTATCAGTATCTAGTTTCCTCAAGAATGGAAAAAACAACAAAAGAAATAAAAAAATTTCCAGAAGAGGTAGAAAAAATCACTACTTACTATTTAGAAAAAGTAGGCAAACGAATCAATATGAAAGTGACAAATGAAAGTATTTTTATTGATCTAGCCAATCATATCAAACCAATGATCAATCGCTTAAAAAACCGTATCCACGTAAAAAATGGCTTGTTGGACCAAATTCAGCTGACCTATGAAAAAATCTATAACAGTGTGTCTGAAGTATCTAAAGAAGTCAGTCAGCACTTCAATTACCTCTAATCACTGCAGATGAGATTGGCTTCATAACGTTGTATTTCGCACGGATGTTAGAAACACAACAATTACCGATTCAGACATTGATTATGTGTACGACAGGTATTGGAACTTCTGAATTGTTGAAAGCAAAAATCATCAAAAAATTTCCAGACTTAAATATAGTAGATGTCATTGCGACAAAAAACTATCGTACGGCTTTAGAAAAAAATCCGAACATCGAATTGATTTTGACAACAGTTGGAATCCGCTCACGATTAGGAGTCCATACATTACTTGTTAGTGCGATGCTAACAGCAGATGATCAATCACGAATCCAGAAAAAGATTGGGGAAATCTATAATGAAAGATGAGTTCATCGAAAAAATCGAAGTATCCGTTACTTCTCAACGAGAGGCATATCATTGGTTAGCAAGTTCACTTTACCCTGGAGAAGAAGAGAAAATAAGCATATTGATGGAAGCTTTTCTTATGCGTGAACAAAATGGAAATATTCAAATTGAAGAGGGGATCATTCTTCCTCATATTGAACATGAGTTGATCACTGAATCAAAAATCATCATTTTGTATCCCCAAAAAACCATTATTCAATGGAACGAAGCAATCGAACAAGTCGATTTGATTCTTTTTGTATTGCTTTCGCCAAACGAAACTACGGAAAAAAAGAAGAAAATAGCGAATTTCATGATATGTTTAGCTGACGAAAGATTTATTCAAACATTAAAGAAAAGAAAATAAGGAGAGACAAAAGATGAAAATCGTAGGAGTAGCCGCATGTACAGTTGGGATTGCCCATACGTATATTGCACAAGAAAAATTAGAAAATGCAGCCAAAAAAGCAGGACACGAGATGCACATCGAAACGCAAGGAACGATTGGAATCGAGAATGAATTAACCCCAGAGCAAATAAAAGAAGCAGATCTCGTGATTCTGGCAATTGATGTGAAAATAAGCGGCAGAGAACGATTTGAAGGAAAACGTATCATTCAAGTCCCCACTGAAATCGCCGTAAAGTCACCCAATAAACTGATCGAAAAAGCACAAGAAATAATTGAAAAACAACTTGCTTGATCATAAGGAGGGAAAAAAGATGGAAAAGATAAAAAAGTTAAATTTAAAGGGACATTTATTGACAGCGATTTCTTATTTGATTCCAATCGTTTGTGGAGCAGGATTCTTGATTGCTATCGGGGTGGCGTTCGGTGGGACAAGTCAAGGAACACTGGTACAAGGTGAATTTTCTTTTTTTGATGCTTTAGCAACAATGGGAGGCGCTGGTTTAGGGTTACTTCCTGTAGTCATTGCAACGGGGATTTCTTATTCTATTGCAGCAAAACCAGGGATTGCTCCAGGGTTCATCATCGGATTGACAGCGAATGCTATTGGGGCTGGTTTTATTGGAGGGATATTAGGTGGCTATCTTTCTGGATTTCTCGTGTTAGCTATTTTAAACCATGTGAAAGTCCCAAATTGGGCAAAAGGACTGATGCCAACATTGATTATTCCCTTTGTTGCTTCTATCCTAGGTGGGTTAATCATGGTCTATATCATTGGAACTCCTGTTGCCTTGTTTACGTCTATTCTTACGAATTTCTTAGAAGGATTAGGTAATTCGTCCTTGTTGATTTTTGGCGGTGTGATCGGCTTACTAAGTGGCGTTGATTATGGTGGACCAATTAACAAAACGGTTTTTGCTTTTGTTCTCACAATGCAAGCAGAAGGAATCAATGGGCCAATTACAGCCCTCCAATTGGTGAATACGGCGACGCCTATCGGGTTTGGATTAGCTTACTTTGTCGCAAAAATATTTCGGAAAAACATCTATACAAAAGTGGAAGTCGAAACATTGAAATCAGCTGTTCCAATGGGTGTGATCAATATTGTCGAAGGTGTGATCCCACTAGTGATGAATGATATCGTCCGAGGAGTGGTTGCTACGGCTATTGGCGGATTTGCTGGTGGTGCAACGACAATGATCCTAGGCGCCGATGCAACAGTACCCTTTGGCGGTGTATTGATGATTCCGACGATGTCCAGACCTTGGGCAGGCGTGATAGCAATCTTAGTGAATGTTCTTGTGACAGCCGTTGTTTTGGCAATTATTAAAAAAGATGTGGGAAAAGAAGTCGAATCCGTAGTGGAAAAGGAAGAAGAAGATATTGACTTGGGAGACATTCAGATTTTCTAAGTCCTTCATTTAGTCGGGGATTCAATCATTGATTTTTAAATAAAGGAGTCTTATATATGAGTAAAGTTTTGTTCTCACCATCTTTAATGACGATGGATCTGGATAAATTTAAGGAACAAATTGAGTTTTTGAATCAGCATGTCGATTCTTATCATATCGATATCATGGATGGCCATTATGTACCTAATCTGACATTGTCTCCATGGTTCATTGAGGAAGTGCGAAAAATCAGTCATTTACCAATGTCTGCCCATTTAATGGTCACAGACCAAAGTTTTTGGGTGAATCAATTGATTTCACAAAAATGCGAATGGATTTGTATGCATGTCGAATGTTTAGATGGGCTAGCCTTTCGATTGATTGATCAGATCCATGCTGCAGGACTAAAAGCAGGAGTCGTATTAAATCCTGAAACACCTATTGAAACTATTTTCCCTTATATTGATTTAGTGGATAAAATCACTATCATGACAGTCGATCCCGGTTTTGCTGGACAGCGCTTCATCGAAAGCACATTAGATAAAATCGTTGATTTAAGAAAACTTCGTCAAGAAAAGGGATATCATTATTTGATTGAAATGGACGGATCTTCGAATCGAAAATCATTTAAGCGAATTGATCATGCCGGACCAGATATCTATATCATCGGCCGTAGTGGATTATTTGGTTTAGACGAAGACATTGAGAAATCATGGGCCATCATGAAAAGAGACTATGAGGAAACAACTGGAAAAAGTATAGAATAAGGAAATAGTTAAAAAGGTGAGAGGCAAAAGTTTAAGAGTTACTTTTGCCTCTCACCTTTTTGTATGCTGATACTTTTTAGATAATTGTACAGAAATAAAAAAACATAATATGTTAAGATGTTAGGTTTACGAATGAGATAAACTATGTTATAGTGTGCTTGTACAAAAGATAATATGTTAAGTAGGATTTTATTTTTGGGGAGGAAAATTGATGCAGAATATTATATTGATTAGTCATGGCAGTATGGCTGAAGGCGTCAAGGCAAGTTTAGAAATGATCGTCGGAAAGCAAGATCATGTTCATGTCGTTGCGTTGACGCCTGATGGGGACAATCGGCAATTCGAAGAAGAATTATTAAAAAAAATGAAAGCCCTTAACGGCTCATCCTTGATTATTGCAGATCTTTTAGGTGGTACGCCATGTAATGTAGCATTAAGTAACTATCTAGAATCAGAAAATGTGGAAATTATTGCAGGGATGTCTTTACCATTAGTCATAGAAGCAACGTTGAATTCAACTGCTACGGTAAAAGAATTGATCCAAGCAGCAACAACTGGCATTGTTGATGTGAAGCAAAAAATGAAACAAACAGAAATCGAAAAAGAACCAAGCCTACCAAAGGATAATAGCCAATTGTATGAGGCATATAAAGGAAAAGAAAATATCGTGAATGTCAGGATAGACGAGCGTTTGATCCATGGACAAGTTGCGGGCATCTGGGCGCCCAGTTTGCACACACAGCGTATCATTGTAATCAACGATGAAGCAGCAGCAGATTCGTTACAAAAATCTTCCTTAAGAATGGCAGCGCCTACATCGATGAGACTTTCAGTTTTGCCGGTTGAATCTGCTGCGAAAAATATACGTTCAGGAAAGTATGGAAAACAGCGTCTATTCCTAGTATTCAAAAATCCAACAGATGTCTTACGTTATTTGAAAGCCGGAGGAAAGCTAACACACGTAAATGTTGGAAATATGAGTTATAAAGAGGGATCAAAAGACATAACAAAAAGTATCAAAGTATTAGAAGAAGAAATTGATGTGTTCGAATCAATTGCAGCAATGGATATAAATGTAACCGCTCAATTGGTACCAAATGATCCAGTTGTTGACTTCATGGATAAACTGAGAAATTAAATAAAAATGAGGAGGAAGAAAGTATGCACTTAGCAGCGTATCAAATTATTCTTATTACGGTTTATGCTTTTATTGCAATCAATGATTCGCTTATTTCAAATACATTAACACAACCAGCCATCGCAGGTATGATTTCAGGAATGATTATGGGAGACTTAAAAACAGGATTGATGGTTGGAGGTACATTGCAACTAATGAGACTAGGGATTGCGGCTTTCGGTGGGGCATCAGTTCCTGATTATTTCACAGGAGCCGTCTTGGGAACAGTATTTGCGGTTATCTCTGGGAAAGGTGCAGAGTATGGTATAGGATTGGCTGTTCCAGTATCTTTATTGATGTTGCAACTTGATGTAGTCGCTCGCTTTTGTAATGTTTATCTCTTGCATCGTGTAGATAGAGCAATTGATGATATGAAAATCAATCGTATACCGCGATTAGTCTTATCTGGCTCTTTTCTTTGGGGATTATCACGAGCCATTCCGATTTTATTGATGCTTTTAGTCGGTGATGCTGCTGTTTCAACGATCACAGAAAATACACCAGAATGGTTGATGAATGGACTAAAAACTGCTGGTGGGGTGTTACCAGTCGTGGGTGTGGGAATCTTGTTGCATTACCTTCCAACAAAACAATATATTCCTTATTTACTATTGGGTTTCTTTTTAGCCGCTTATTTACAAGTGCCAATGCTTGGTATCTCAATCGTCGGTGTGATTGCTGCAATTATTGTATTTAAAAAAGATAGTGAAAAAGCAGAACATCCGACAGTGACAGCCACAAATAATGGAACATTTGAAGGAGGATATGATGGGGATGAATAACCAGAAATTAACAAAACAAGAGCTGAATGCGATTAGTTGGCGCTATATTTTAGGAAGTCAGCTGAACTGGAACTATGAACGAATGATGAGTTCTGGCTATTTATATGGGATATTACCAGTATTGAAAAAATTCTATGGTAATGACGAATCACACTTACAAGATATGATGCGTACACATAATCAATTCTTCAATACCAACGCGATTTTCGGAAATTTGATCATGGGGATTGATGTGGCAATCGAAGAAGAAGATGGTTACAAAGCAAAAGACACAATCATTGCCTTAAAAACAGCTTTAATGGGTTCTCTTGCTGGCGTAGGTGATTCATTGTTCCATGTGATTTGGGGAACGATTTTTGGATCGATTGCAGGAACATTTGCTCAAAGTGGCTCAATTGTTGGATGTGTGATTTGGGTCATCGCGAATATCGTTTTGTTATTTGGACGGGCTGCGTTATTACCATTAGGATACAAACAAGGAGTCAAACTTGTCACAACTTTGAAAAACAAATTATCTGCATTCACTAATGCCGCAACAGTTTTAGGTGTCACGGTAATTGGTGCTTTGATTCCTTCCGTGGTAAAGGCAACGGTCCCATTTGTTTATAAAAAAGATGGTGTGGAATTAGTTATTCAAGATACATTAGACGCTATTTTACCCTCTCTTGTTCCGGTGTTACTTGTTTTATTAACTTATTGGATGTTGGGACAAAAGAAATTGAATTCCACACGAGTAATCTGGATCATTTTGATTCTTTCCATTGCATTAAGTGCGTTTGGTATTTTAGCTTAAAAAAGGAAAAGTGAGATACGTCCGTTCACATATTTGTCCAAAAAGTAGAGGTTAAGCGGTTTTCTCATTCACTAAGATAAATGTGATTTTAGCCTCTGTATATTCATACAATCTGATGAGAAAGAGGGAGCAAAGATGGAGAAGGAGAAAAAAGGTTTGGGTAGAAGGATTCTTTTGATGAGTATGCTTAGTTTAATTAGTTTATTTGGAATGAGTATATCAACCTTTGCCGAGGAAGATGAATTTCAAAAGATGGAAGAACGATGGAAAAGTCAACTTGTCTTTGAAAAAGAAAGTCCGGAAAATGAGTCATTAAGAGCATATATAGAAGCGTTATCAAAAGAAGCGGAAAATTTATATCAAACATTGGATCAATCACCTGACCGGACCTATCTATGGCCACTTGAATCGGGAAATACTTCTTCAGCAGATTTGACGACACAATTTACGAAACTCCAGAAACTTACTTATGCCTATAAGACAAAAGGGACAACACTTTATCAACAGCCAGAGGTTGCTGCAGCAATTAAAGAGGGAATCGATTTTATGATTACCAAAAAAGGATATGATGGGAAAAAGTATTATGGAAATTGGTGGGATTGGCAAATTGGTATCCCACAAAAATTTGTGAATATCCTTCTACTGTTGCACCAAGAGCTATCCAGTGAAAAAATCCAACAATATACAGCTATTTTAAATCAATATGTACCTGATCCATTCCAGCAATTATATACTAAACCACAAGATTCATTTGTAGACCTTGCATTTATCCCTAACTTTTCAACGACTGGTGCCAATCGAACAGACTTATCATTGACTGTTTTAGGAGTAGGTATTTTACAAAAAGATGCCACAAAAATCCATCAAGCAGTGAATGGGATCAAAGATGTTTTTCAACTCGTGACAAGTGGAGATGGGTTTTACGCAGATGGTTCCTTTATCCAGCATAATGATATTCCTTATACAGGTTCTTACGGGAATGTACTAATCAAAGGAGTCGGACAGATTTTTACGATTGTGGATGGGACTTCTTATGCAGCAGCTTCTGATGACATTCACGCTTTCGTAGAAAATGTAGAGAAGGCCTTTATTCCTTTGATTTACCAAGGTGAAATGCTTCCCATGGTGAATGGACGCGCTATTTCGCGTGCGCCTTCAAAGACGAAGGTAGGATACGGGTCTTCAACGATGTATAATTTATTGATTGTTTCAAAATTTGCACCAGAAGATAAGCAAAAGGAACTAAAAGAAGCAGTTAAATATTGGATGCAATTGAACCCTTCGTATTATATAACGAATGTAAGAGATTATAATGATCTGGTCATGACACTATCCTTATTAGAAGACCAGACGATTTTAGGGAAGGATTTACCATTCATAGGGACAAAAATGTATCATAAAATGGATCGTTTTGTTCAGCGTACCAGTAAGTATATGGTAGGAATCAGTATGTATTCGAACCGTATCTCTTCTTTTGAAGCAGGAAATAAAGAAAACAAACGTGGTTGGCATACATCGGATGGGATGGTCTACTTATATAATGAGGATGATGTACAATTCGGTAAGAGCTATTGGCCGACTGTCGATCCTTATCGATTGCCAGGAACAACGGTCGATACAGTCCCTTTAAAAGATGAAATCTCTTCTTTTACGACTGTGCGATCAAATGAGAAAGCCGTTGGCGGTGTATCAAATGAAGGTCAGGCAGTGGTAGGTATGGCTCTAAATAAAACTGGAACAAAGAATAATGGGACAGTTTTGCCAATGGATGTCAAAGGGAAAAAATCGTGGTTTGTGCTTGACGATCAATTGATTGCGCTTGGTTCGGGAATTACCGGTAACACAAATGCGTCTATTGAAACGATTATAGATAATCGTTTATTAAACGATCAGTTTACTTATAAAGTTGTAACAGAAACAGGAGAAATTACCCAGCCAACCGAACAAAGTGAAAAAGAATGGTTATTGTTACAATCAAGTCAACCAGAAACATCGATCGGTTATTATTTTCCTGAGAAAGAAACAGTAAAAGTGATAAGTGAAGCACGGCAAGGTAATTATAGGGAAATCAACGAATCATTTCCTAGTGATGAAGTTTATCATGGAAGTTATCGGAAGTTTTTGATCAATCATGGAAAACATCCAATCAATGAAGCTTATGCATATGTGATATTACCCGGAGTGAACGAAAAAGGTTTAAAAGAATATGCAGAAAAAGAACCAGTTACTATTCTTCAAAATACTCCAAAAATTCAAGCAGTAAAAGTAAAAGAATCCGGTTATTTGGGTATCAATTTTTGGGATAATACTGGTGGAGAATTAGATGGATTAAAAACAGATAAACCACTTTCTGTATTAAAGAAAATAAACGAACAAGAAAAAAGTTATACGTTTGCTGATCTTGCTCATACAAAGACGAAAATAACGATTGAATTACCAAATGATTTTGAAGCTATTCAAAGCATGAGTGAAGGAATTACCTATGATGAGCAGATGGGTCGCTTTACTATTGATTTTTCGCAAACATCGGATACACAAAAACAAATTGTCGTGGAATAAAAAAAGCGCACAAGAATAGAATATTCTTGTGCGTAATTTTTTATCCTTATTCCAATCCAATCAAATAATCGTCATCTTTCATCGCTTCTACATGACCTAACAAATAGCCGTTTCCGACTTGTGAGAAGAAGTCATGGTTGCTTGTGCCTGTTGAAATCCCGTTCATTACGATTGGGTTGACATCATTGGCAGTATCTGGGAAGAGTGGGTCCATCCCTAGGTTCATCAATGCTTTGTTGGCATTATAGCGTAGGAATGTTTTGACTTCTTCTGTCCAACCGATTGGATCGTATAATTCTTCTGTATAACGTTCTTCGTTTTCATAAAGCTCATAAAGAAGATTGTACATCCAGTCTTTCAACGTTTCTTGTTCTGCTTCAGGTAATTCGTTGAAACCTAATTGGAATTTGTAACCGATATAGGTTCCATGTACCGATTCATCTCGGATGATCAGTTTGATGATCTCTGCTACGTTTGCCAATTTGTTGTTTCCTAAATAATAAAGAGGAGTATAAAAACCTGAATAGAACAAGAATGTTTCTAAAAAGACGCTGGCAATTTTCTTTTCTAGCGGTGTACCGTGTTTGTAGATTTCATTAATACGCTCAGCTTTTTTTTGCAGATAAGGATTCGTATTCGTCCAGTCAAAAATTTCTTCGATTTCTTTTTTCGTGTTCAGTGTACTAAAAATAGAAGAATAACTTTTGGCATGGACGGATTCCATGAATTGGATATTGTTCAAAACGGCTTCTTCATGGGGAGTACGGACATCTTTACGCAACTGATCCATACCGCTTTCAGATTGGACAGTATCCAGCAGTGTCAAACCGCCGAATACATGTCCTACTGTATCTTTTTCCAATTGAGACAATGTGCGCCAATCATCTAGGTCATTTGAAAGTGGGATACGTGTATCTAGCCAAAATTGCTCTGTCAGCTTCTCCCAAGTGGATTTATCAATGATATCTTCAATTTCATTCCAGTTTATTGCTTCATAATATGTTTCTGACATGAGAATGCTCCTTTAATTAAAATATGAATAAGCGAATCTATCTATGATATTAGATCACGCAGCTTTCACATTGATTGCTTCCGATTTCTTCTGCATCATCAGTAAAGGTACGTACATAATAAATGGATTTGATTCCTTTATGGAAAGCGTAATGTCTTAAAATATTCAAATCACGTGTCGTTTGCTTCGTTGTTGTCTTCCATTCATAAATACCTTCTGGGATTTCAGAACGCATGAATAAAGTCAAACTCATGCCTTGATCGACGTGTTGTTGTGCCGTTGCATAAACATCGATTACTTTACGCATGTCCATATCATAAGCAGAAGTGTAATATGGAATCGTCTCATTGGATAAATAAGGCGCTGGGTAATAAATTTTACCGATTTTCTTCTCTTGGCGTTCTTCGATCATGCGAGTGATAGGATGAATGCTTGCACTCGTATCATTGATATATGAAATTGAGCCATTTGGTGCTACTGCCAAGCGATTTTGGTGATATAGCCCATCTTTCATTACTGCTTGTTTCAAGGTATTCCAATCTTCAGCAGTTGGAATAAAAATCCCTTCAAACAATGCTTTGACTTTTTCTGATTTTGGCTGGAATTCTCCAGTTACGTATTTTTCGAAATAAGTGCCATCAGCATAAGCTGATTTTTCAAAATTATGGAAAACTTGTTTTCTTTCACGAGCGATATTGTTGCTTTCAACAAGTGTCCAATAATTCAACAGCATGAAATAAATATTTGTAAAGTCTAATGAATCCTCTGAGCCATATTCCATTTGTTCTTTTGCAAGATAAGTGTGTAAGCCCATGGCACCTAATCCAATCGTATGATTCAGCTTATTTCCGTTTTGGATCGGTGGTACGACATCGATATCAGATGCATCTGTAATAAATGTCAATGCACGAGTCATCGTACGCACAGATTGACCAAAGTTAGGGCTTTGCATCAAATTCACGATATTTGTCGAACCTAAGTTACATGAGATATCTGTTCCTAATACTTCATACTCCTGTTTGCCGTTGATCACAGAAGGCGTTTGAACTTGTAAAATCTCTGAACATAAATTACTCATGATAATCTTGCCGTCGATTGGATTCTCGCGGTTCGCTGTATCAATATTGATTACGTAAGGATAGCCAGATTCTTGTTGTAATTTTGAGATTTCATTTTCAAGATCACGCGCTTTGATTTTTTGTTTGCGAATGTTTGGATTTGCAACTAGACGATCATACTCAGCTGTAATATCTACATAAGAGAATGGAACACCATATTCTTTTTCGACACTATATGGACTAAATAAATACATATCTTCGTTTTTACGTGTCAATTCATAAAATTTATCAGGTACGATCACACCAAGAGAAAGAGTTTTTACGCGAATCTTTTCATCTGCATTTTCTTTTTTTGCTGAAAGGAAAGCAATAATGTCTGGATGGAACACATTCAAATAAACCACACCAGCTCCTTGACGCTGACCTAATTGATTAGAATAGCTGAAACTATCTTCGAATAATTTCATGACTGGAACGACACCACTCGCAGCACCCTCGTATCCTTTGATAGGAGCGCCGGCTTCACGAAGATTTGATAAAGTAATCCCTACGCCGCCACCAATACGGGACAATTGCAAAGCAGAGTTGATTGAGCGCCCGATAGAGTTCATATCGTCAGTGACTTGAGTCAAGAAACAAGACACCAATTCGCCCCGACGTTTACGTCCAGCATTCAAGAAAGAAGGTGTAGCTGGCTGATAACGTTGATGGATCATTTCATCTGCAAGAGCAAGTGCTAATTCTTCATCCCCGTTCGCAAAGTAAAGCGCATTGAAGGCTACTCGATCTTCATAAGTTTCCAGATAAGCGGAACCGTCGTTGGTTTTCAACGCATATTGAGAATAAAATTTGTAAGCAGCCATAAAAGATTTGAAAGAAAAATGTTGTTCGTCCAAAAATTGATATAGCTTTTCAATAAATGATGGTGAATATAATTGGATGAATTCTGCTTCTATATATTCTTGTTCGATCAAGTAATTGATTTTTTCCATAATAGATGGAAAAGTCATCGTATTTGGTTTGACATTTTCTTCAAAAAAGGCAGCCAAAGCTTCTTTATCCTTATTCAAAGGGATTTGACCATTGACTGGTCGATTGATTTCATTATTCAGCTTGAAATAACTGACATCTTGTAAATTTTTAAGACTCATACGTACGCCCAACCTTCATTTCGTATTTGATGATGCTTGATTGCAAATCATTGCATTGTTTTTAAGCTTTAAAAAAGGATTTGGAAGTTTGCGACAAAAACTGGTGCTGTCTCAAGCCCTTCAAATCCATGTATCTTGTTTTGATTCTTTTAGTCATGTTAGCTGGCAAGTTTACGCAACTGATCAGGACGGAATCCGATAACTGTTTCTGCATCGGAAGTAATGACAGGAACACTTTGGAATCCTTGTGCTTTCAACCAGTCTACTGCTTCCGGTTGTTCATCGATATTGACTTCTTCAAAAGCAATTTGATTTTCTGTTAAAAAACGTTTGACCATCTTGCATTGCATGCAATTATTTTTAGAAAAGATTTTTACGTTCATGATGAGTGCCTCCTCTAAACACATTCTTATTATCTATAATAGATAGTATAAAACTCTTAGTAAAAAAGTCAAACAACAAACACTACATATTGTGTTGTGGAAACTGTGGAATACTAAGTTTTGTGTTTTTGAAAAAAGAGCTGAAAACAAGTATCGTGTGGGAAAATAGCAAATCTAATAGAGAAAAAATTGTGGAAAACTATGAAGAAATATTTTTTTCTCATTTTTATCTATCAATAATAAAGAATCGCTCATAATATCACAAGTGTAATTGACATTCTCAATTACCGAGAGTATTCTATGTGAGAATGATTCTCATTTATTTGCGTAATACGTGAGAAAACTAGAACATAGAATGAAAGATTTCAATACATGATTTATTTCACAAGAGAGGAATCAATATGCAGACCTTAGCTCAGGCAAAGCAAAACTTCGTTTATCAAGTCGAACGAATCGAAACAGAAGAAAAAACAAAACGCCATTTGCAAAATATTGGGGTCGTTGCCGGAAGTAAAATCGTCGTCGTCAATTTATCAGGCAACAATGCCATTTTACTGGTAAAAAGTCATCGAGTGGCAGTAAGTCGGGAAATACTAAGTCAGATCTTTGTCAATAAAAAGATTGCTTCCTCTGAAAGCTGGACCTCTCTTGATCAATTAAAAGCAGGAGAGACTGGGATCGTCGTAGCCATCCACGGACAAGGCGCAGTGAAGCGGCGGTTGATGGATATGGGATTGACGCGAAATGTAAAAATAGTCATCCGAAAACTAGCCCCTCTAGGAGATCCAATCGAACTGACAGTGCGAGGATATGAATTGACGTTACGAAAGTCAGAGGCTGAATTAGTCTTGGTACAAAGGGAGGAAAACGAATGAATATCGCGTTAGTCGGAAATCCAAACAGCGGAAAAACGAGCTTGTTCAATCTATTGACTGGTTCGAATCAATATGTAGGGAATTGGCCGGGCGTAACAGTAGAAAAAAAAGAAGGATCGTTGAAAAAAAATCCGAACATTCATATTCAAGACCTACCTGGCATCTATTCTTTGTCTCCTTATACACCCGAAGAAGTGATTGCAAGAGATTATTTGGTTCATGAACAGCCTGAACTGATCATCAACATTATTGATGCTACCAATTTAGAGCGGAATCTATATTTAACTACGCAGTTATTGGATTTAGGCATTCCTATGATCATTGGTCTGAATATGATGGATATCATCAAAAAAGAAGGGAAAAAAATCAACCTAGAAAAGCTTTCCTATGGTCTTGGTGTACCAGTTTTACCAATCAGCGTATTGAAAAAGCAAGGAATCGAAAAATTAATCGAAAAGATTCAGGAGTCTGCAAAAAAACGGCTTTCTATTCCTGTTCCCTGTACATACGATCCGCGTTTAGAAGCAGCTTTACATGAAATTGAAGATGTACTAGGAGAAAAAAGTAGCAAGAAACGCTGGTATGCAATGAAATATTTTGAAAGAGATCAGAAGGTGAATGAGGATGATGAGATAACAAATTCTCAGCAAAAAGAAATCGAACAACTGATCCAGTTGACAGAGAAACTATTGGATGACGATAGTGAAACGATTCTAGTCAATGAACGTTATGAATTTATTACCCAATTATGTGCACTATCTGTCGTGTCAAATGATTCTTTCCAATTATCGATGAGTGACAAAATCGATCAGATTGCAACGAATCGTTGGTTAGCCTTGCCAATCTTTGCATTTGTGATGTGGCTGATTTATTACTTGGCTATTCAAACAGTAGGAACAATGGGGACAGATTGGATCAATGATACATTGTTTGGAACGTGGCTACCAGAACATGTTGGCAGACTGTTAGCTGAATGGCAAGTAGCGGAATGGATGCAGGAGCTGATCTTGAACGGCATCATCGCAGGCGTAGGAGCAGTATTAGGATTTTTACCGCAATTGATCGTATTGTTTTTATGCTTGAGCTTTCTAGAAGACTGCGGATATATGGCGAGGATCGCTTTTGTCATGGATCGACTTTTCCGGAAATTCGGGCTTTCAGGAAAATCCTTTATTCCTATGCTGATTGCCACGGGATGTGGCGTACCAGGGGTCATGGCTACTCGCACGATTGAAAACGAGCAAGATCGTCGTTTGACGATCATGGTCACGACATTCATGCCTTGTTCTGCAAAGTTGCCGATTATTGCCTTAGTAGCAGGGGCCTTTTTTCCTCACCAATCTTGGGTAGCCCCTTCTGCCTATTTTCTTGGGATGACTGCAATTATTTTCTCTGGAATCAGCTTGAAAAAAACGCGTTTGTTTGCTGGAGAAACAGCTCCGTTTATCATGGAATTACCCACATATCATTTTCCTCAATGGTCAACGATCCTAAGACAAACCTATGACCGCAGCAAGTCTTTTGTTAAAAAAGCAGGAACGATTATCTTTGTTTCTAGTATCGTGATCTGGTTTAGCTCTTCTTATAATTTTTATGCTCAACCTGTTCCTGAAGACCAAAGTATCCTAGCCTTTTTCGGACGAATCCTGGCTGTTGTTTTTCAGCCGCTTGGTTGGGGGAATTGGCAAGGAACTGTCGCAGCGATTACAGGATTAGTTGCTAAAGAAAATATTATTGGCACATTTGGTATTTTGTTTGGACATGCGGAAGTATCCGAAAATGGTAGAGAAATCTGGCAAGTGCTACAACACACATATACTCCCGCAGCAGCTTATTCATTGTTAGCCTTCAATTTACTTTGTGCGCCTTGTTTTGCGGCAATTGGGGCTATCCATCGGGAAATGAATGCCAAGAAATGGACTTGGATCGCCATAGGCTATCAATGCGGTTTAGCTTATTTAGTTAGTTTTGTGATCTATCAGTTGGGACACTTATTGGAGGGTGGACAGGTAGCGTCAGGGACGTATCTTGCTATTTTACTGATGATAGGACTCGTTTATGTTTTGTTCCGCCAGCCAAAATCCAAGAACCAGTTTTATACTATATTGTCATTAGAAGGAGAGGAATAGGATGGCGACATTCTTATTAAGTGTATTAATCTTTGGAAGTGCAGGAGCGATTGTCTATACTCGTTTAAAATCCGGAAAGAATTGTGATGACTGTCAAACAGCCTGCCCAGTAAAAAAGGAACAGATCAAGCGATGATCAGTCGTTGCAAGAGGCTGTTCTCCCCTTTTTTGCTTATTTTGCTAGAGCATAGTAAGATGAGGGAAAGTAAAAAAAGAAAGAGGAAAGAAAATGTCTGGAAAGAAAAAAATCGTCCGCCCGCGCTATCAGCAGATTGCTGTTGATTTAGCCGAACGTATCGTTGAAAACCGATATAAAGTGGGTGAGAAGATCCATGCTCGCTCAACGCTTGCCAGTACGTACAATGCTTCTCCTGAGACCACCCGAAAGGCTATCAATGTGCTGGTAGATCTTGGGATCATGGAAGTACGGCATGGGAGTGGGGCATTTGTTGCCTCGAAAGAAAAAGCAAAAGATTTCCTATTGCAGTATCAAGATGTACAATCTATCCAAGATACAAAAGCAGAAATCATGGCGAGTGTGGAGAAGCAACAAGATGAGCTGAATCATTTTTCTCAATTATTGGATCAGCTGGTCAATCAAACGAAGCGAATACATAAGATGAACCCTTTACTTCCGTTTGAATTGTCTTTATCAGAAAAAGCAATGCATCTGGACCGTTCGATTAGCGAGTTGAATATCTGGCAGGCGACTGGTGCTACAGTTATCGCAATTTCTCATAACGAAGAACTACTTGTTTCACCTGGACCTTATGCTAAATTTACGGCAGGGGATATCGTTCATTTTATTGGAAATGAGTATACGCTACAGCGTATGACAAACTTTTTTTACCCGGAACATCAGCTTGCAGAATGATTGTGTGAAATATTATAAAAATATTAACTTGGCTAAACCTTTTATTTATAAAGATTTAACCAAGTTTTTTTCTGTTTAGACAAGCAAATTTCTTTCATTTTTGACAAAGTGACTACATGATGTTAACATAGTGTGGTCACTTTTTTCAGAAAGAAAAATGAATTTACATAAAAAAGGAGAATTTGTTTGGTAAAAGTAGAAGTAAAACATTTAACAAAGATATTTGGTAAAAAGACACAAGCCGCTTTAGATATGATGAATGATCACCAGCCGAAAACGGAGATTTTAAAGAAAACCGGTGCGACGGTTGGTGTGTATGACGTGAATTTTGACGTAAAAGAAGGAGAAATCTTCGTGATCATGGGGCTTTCCGGGAGTGGGAAATCCACATTGATCCGTCTATTGAATCGTCTGATCGAACCAACTTCGGGCAGTATCTATATTGATGGAGAAGATGTATCGAAGTTAAGTAAAGAAGAATTGCGAGAAGTCCGTCGTCATAAAATCAATATGGTTTTCCAAAACTTCGGTCTGTTTCCACACCGAACGATCTTGGAAAATACAGAATACGGGTTAGAAGTCCGTGGTATACCTAAAGAAGAACGACAAGAAAAAGCAGAAAAAGCATTAGAAAATTCTAGTCTGCTTTCATTTAAAGACCAATATCCTAATCAGTTATCTGGTGGGATGCAGCAACGGGTCGGCTTAGCCAGAGCTTTAGCGAACGATCCTGAGATCTTGCTGATGGACGAAGCGTTCTCGGCTCTTGATCCGCTGATCCGACGAGAAATGCAAGACGAATTACTGGACTTGCAAGCCAATGTTCAAAAAACGATTATTTTCATTACCCATGATTTGAATGAAGCTTTACGGATTGGGGACAGAATCGCGTTAATGAAAGACGGCGAAATCATGCAGATCGGAACAGGTGAAGAAATATTGACCAATCCAGCAAATGATTACGTACGTGAATTTGTGGAAGAAGTCGATCGTTCCAAAGTGCTTACTGCTCAAAACATCATGGTACCTGCATTGACGACGAATATCGAATCTGATGGACCAAATGTCGCATTGACAAGGATGCGTAATGAAGAAGTCAGCATGCTGATGGCTGTTGACCGAAAGAGACACCTGAAAGGAATCATTACTGCAGATCAGGCGTTAGAAGCTAGGAAGCAAAAACGTCCATTGATCGACTTCTTAGATGAAAATGTGACGGTGATCGGAAAAGACATGGTTGTAAGTGATATTTTCAATATTATTTATGATTCACCGACTCCGCTTGCAGTTGTAGAGGATGGAAAATTAAAAGGTGTCGTCATCCGAGGTAGTGTGATTGAAGCATTAGCAGAAACAAGCGAGGTGAGTGAACATGAATAATCTATTAAACTATCAATTACCAGTGGCAAACTGGGTAGAAAATATCACAGAATGGTTTACGACAACTTTTTCTGGCCTATTTTCATTTTTACAAACGATCGGACAGGCAGTGATGACGGGGATTACAAATTTACTGTTAGTGATTCCAGCGCCTTTGTTTATCTTGTTATTGACGATAGCAGCTTTCTTTATCTCTAAGAAACGTCCAGGACTTACGTTGTTCACGTTGATTGGTCTATGGTTTATTTATAACCAAGGTCTATGGAATGACTTGATGAATACTGTCACACTTGTTCTTTTATCTAGTGTGATCTCAATCATCATAGGTGTACCGTTAGGGATCTTGATGGCAAAAAGCAGTAAAGCTCAAAGCATCATCAAGCCGATCCTTGACTTTATGCAGACGATGCCAGGATTCGTTTATTTGATTCCAGCAGTTGCATTTTTCGGTATTGGGATGGTGCCAGGGGTATTTGCCTCAGTCATCTTTGCTTTGCCACCAACCGTTCGCTTTACGAATTTAGGGATTCGACAAGTACCGAAAGAGTTGGTAGAAGCTTCTGATTCATTCGGGAGCACAAGTCGTCAAAAACTATTCAAACTAGAATTGCCTTTAGCTAAAAGTACGATCATGGCAGGGATCAATCAAACAACGATGCTGTCACTTTCAATGGTCGTTATTGCCTCTATGATCGGTGCACCCGGCTTAGGACGGGGAGTATTGTCCGCTTTACAAAGAGCACAAGTCGGGAATGGATTTGTCAACGGGGTTGCATTAGTTATCTTAGCGATCATCATTGACCGTTTTACGCAGCATTTGAATCAGCCAAACAATAAGAAAGTTGCAGGAGCTGCAACACAAAAAAGTAAAAAACGTCAAGGATTGATCATTGGTGCTGTAGTAGTAGTGATCTTAGGTGCGATTGGTATAGGAAGTTTTTCTTCTGCCAAAGAAACAAAACGTATCAACTTGTCTTATGTCGAATGGGATACAGAAGTTGCTTCAACAAATGTAGTCGGTGAAGTATTGAAACAAATGGGCTATGATGTAACGATGACACCGCTAGATAATTCAATCATGTGGAAATCTGTTTCAAATGGCGAGTCAGATGCCATGGTTTCAGCTTGGCTACCTAAAACTCACGGTTCACAGTATGCACAATATAAAGATCAAGTCGAAGACCTAGGTGCCAATTTGACAGGAGCAAAAGTCGGTTTAGCAGTACCAGCCTACATGGATGTAAATTCGATCGATGAGTTAACCGATCAGGCAGGTAAGAAAATTATAGGAATTGAGCCAGGAGCTGGGGTAGTTACGGCTGCTGAAAACACAATCAAAAAATATGACAACTTGAAAGACTGGAAAGTCGAGACATCTTCTTCAGGAGCAATGACCGTTGCACTAGGACAAGCAATCAAAAAACACGAACCAATTGTAGTTACAGGATGGACACCTCATTGGATGTTTGCCAAATATGATCTGAAATACTTGGAAGATCCTGAAAACGGAATGGGAAGCGAAGAGCAGATCCATACGATGGTTCGAAAAGGATTGAAAGAAGACCAGCCAGAAGCTTATAAAGTATTAGACAAATTCCATTGGTCAGAAAAAGATATGGAAAAAGTCATGTTGGAAATCAACAATGGAAAAGATCCACAGCAAGCAGCAAAAGACTGGATCAAAGAGAACCAAGAATTAGTCGAAAGCTGGAAAAAATAAAAAAGGCGGAAACAAAATAAATGGAGCTTCCAAAATTGGATCAAAAATCCAGTTTTGGAAGCTCCATATTCGTCTGTCTCTTTTTTTGTCTATAAAAAAGAGAATGCGCAGTTCATCTTCGAAACGTCCGAAGACGCCGACAAACTACCATTCTCGTGGGTTTGGCACCCAATGGGCCGTGAGGGGCTCGAACCCGCGACCCGCTGATTAAGAGTCAGCTGCTCTACCAACTGAGCTAACGGCCCATACAAAAAGTACTTAATAATAGTAGCACTAAGAATTTTAAAATGCAAGACTACATTTAAAGAAAATCAGAAAAATCTTTACTTCCTTATAGGAAATCATTCATAGATTATTCACATTTGCTCGTTACTATATAAGCATACCAACAAACAAAGTTCTTGCAAGAGAACAAACCCTAACACTTTTTTCATTTTTTACTCCTTTCCCGCCGTCTCCCCGGCGGGTCTCCTGTTCTTAACGATAAAAGACAAGAAGGCTTGGCCTTCTTGTTTTTTTGCTTTTATAAAATTCCATTAATTAAATCATCTAGTTAAAACAACTAGATTGAATGTTTATTATAACTCTGGTATCATGTTAATGAAATGAAAAAGGAGCGGTTACGATGGAAAAAATGCGTCAGCAATTAATGGAGTGGGGAAAAGAACTGGAAACATTTCGTCTGCCTCACTGGGAAGAGCTCCCCGACCTAGAACTTTATATGGATCAAGTCAGAACGTTAGTTGATCGTTATCTTTCACCTGTGATACAAGGAGAAAAGCATCCATTGCTGACCTCCTCTATGGTAAACAACTACGTTAAACTGGGATTGATACCAGCACCAGTTAAAAAAAGATACAACAAAGAACATGTAGCATTTTTACTTGCAATCACTACATTGAAACAAGTATTGACTATTCCTGAAATCAAAGAAGGAATATTGTTCCAAGGAAAAACAGTGGGGATTCGTGAAGCTTATAATCTATTCTGTGATGAACAAGAAGCAGCTGTATGGATGGTCAGCCAATTAGCACAGGGCAAATCCCATCCCAAAAAATTCGACCAAGCGACCCCTGTAGAATATATTGCTGTAAGAGCAGCAACTTTATCGTTTGCAATGAAACTTCTTGCGGAAAAAACGATTGTTCTAGAATCCGAATACTTAAAAGAGGAGAAAACAAATGAAAAATGATAAAATCGCGATTTTAGTAGATTCTGGTACGGACGTGCCAGAAGAATTGATAAAAAAATATGAGATGTACATGATTCCTTTGAAAATTATTTATAAAGATCAGGTATATACAGATAAAATAGATATTACACCTGAAGAAATCTATCAACGTTTGCCAGAGGAAATTCCAGGTACATCTTTGCCTGACGGCGAGTCGATCGCAGAAATCTTTGAGCAAATCAAAAAAGATGGTTATGAAAAAGTACTTGCGGTAACGATTTCCAGCGGATTGAGCGGGACGTATAACGTAGTTCGTTTGATTGCAGAACAGCAAGAAGAATTGGAAGCGTATGTACTAGATACGAAAAATATCGGTATTGGTGCGGGTTTTTCTGCAATACAAGCAGCGAAATGGTTAGAAGAAGGTGTCGAGTGGAATCAGCTGATCAGTAATTTGAATGAATTAGTCGAAAGAACAAAAGTTTTCTTTAATGTTGCGACATTGGAATATCTCCAAAAAGGTGGACGGATTGGTTTGGTTGCTTCTATTTTAGGAACCGCTTTAAAGCTTAACCCAATCATCTCCTGTAATGATGAAGGAATCTATTACACAGTAGGAAAAGCTAGAGGACGTAAAAAAAGTTTGGATAAGACGGTTGCTTACGTCAAAGAAAAAATCGGCAATGCCAAGGTTTTTAACTTAGCCGTGGCCCACGGTGATGCGAAAGAAGAAGCGATTGAAATGGAAGCGAGGCTCAAAAGAGAGTTCCCGCAAGCAAACCAAATCTACTTTGGTCAAATTTCTCCGGCATTAGTAGTCCATACTGGTCCGGGATTATTAGGTGTCGGCGTACAAGTTTTAGAAGGATAAATCAAAAAAGGAAAACAGTGAGTTTAAAATCAGTGTTTTCCTTTTTTTATTGAAGTTAGAACAAAAAAAGAAAGTATTTTGCACTCCCATGTTAATTTTCTCTTTTGTTTTATAGGCAAAGATGAAACAAAACCAGAAATACGGTATAATGAAAAGGTGTGACAATAATATATAAGAGGTGGCTCTTTATGAAAAAAGTTTTAGTTGTCGATGATGAGAAGCCGATTTCGGATATCGTCAAATTCAATTTAGCCAAAGAAGGCTATGATGTTTATACTGCATATGATGGGGAAGAAGCCTTGGAAAAAGTTGCTGAGGTAGAACCTGATTTGATTTTACTTGATTTGATGCTACCTAAAATGGACGGCTTAGAAGTGGCTCGTGAGGTACGCAAAACTTATGATATGCCGATCATTATGGTAACAGCCAAAGATTCTGAAATTGATAAAGTCCTAGGCTTAGAGTTAGGCGCCGATGATTACGTGACCAAGCCATTTTCCAACCGAGAATTAGTTGCACGTGTCAAAGCAAATCTTCGTCGTGGTGCCACGGCTGCGAAGGAACCAGAAGAGGCAGCACCTGCTGAATTGACGATTGGTGATTTGACGATCCATCCAGAAGCTTACATGGTGACGAAACGAGGAGAAACAATCGAGTTAACACATCGCGAATTCGAACTACTCTTTTACTTGGCGAAGCACCTTGGACAAGTGATGACAAGAGAACATTTATTACAAACGGTTTGGGGTTATGATTATTTTGGAGATGTACGAACAGTGGATGTAACTGTACGTCGTTTACGTGAAAAGATCGAAGATAATCCAAGCCATCCAAATTATTTAGTGACACGTCGTGGTGTCGGTTACTATTTGCGTAACCCAGAACAGGAGTAATTGGATGAAAAGAAAAGTCCGCTTTTTTCGATCAGTCAATTTTAAGATCGCTATTACCTTTATTCTGATTTTATTGATCTCGATCGAAATTATTGGTGCCTACTTTATACGTGGTTTAGAACGTTCCACGATCAATACATTTATTAAAGATATGAATCAAACGGTGGAATCATTAGCAACAACAATCAGTCCGGAATTGAATCGAAAAGATAATGCAGATGATGAAGAGGTAAATGCGAATATCAAGAGATTTATTGAAAACAGTGCGACTAGCGATATCATCGAAATACGGGTCGTTGACGAAAAAGGGATCATCCGAGGAACAACCGATGTCAATGAACAAAGCGCTGTGGGAAAGAAAAATGATTATGTCGATATCAATGATTTCACAACTAAACGGTATGTTGCTTTAGATAACGACGATAAACGGGTGAATATCAATGTTCAACCGATCCTGTCCCCGACCGGCGATGCCGTTATCGGGGCTCTTTACGTCAAAAGTAATATCGAACAAAAATATTCGGAAATCAATAATACAGCAGTCATTTTCTTTACTGCCTCACTGATTGCTGCGTTTATTTCAATGATCGTCTCCGTTTTAGTGGCTCGTTCGATTACTCAGCCAATCGGTGAAATGAGAGAACAAGCCATTCGAATCGCTAGAGGAGACTACAGCCGGAAAGTCAAAGTGCATGGACAAGATGAACTAGGGCAGTTGGCTGATACCTTCAATCAGTTAGCTGAACGTATCGAAGAAGCTCAAGATACAATGGAGGCTGAACGCAATCGGTTGGATAGTGTGCTGTCTCATATGACAGACGGCGTCATCGCGACAGATCGCAGGGGGAAAGTCATTACAATTAATGATATGGCTGTTTCCTTGCTAGATGTCAAAAATGAGGAAGCAATTGGACAATCGATTTTGACACTTTTGGATATCGAAGAAGAATATACCTTGCGTAAATTATTAGAAGATCCAAACGAAATGGTACTTGACCGTTCAACCAGTACATTGGAGAGCGATCAGATGATCTTACGAGTAGACTTTTCCATGATCCGTCGTGAATCAGGTTTTATCAGCGGATTAGTAGCTGTCTTGCATGATGTGACAGAACAAGAAAAAACAGAACGGGAACGCCGTGAATTCGTTTCTAATGTTTCCCATGAGCTTCGTACACCACTGACAAGCATGCGCAGTTATATCGAAGCATTGAGCGAAGGTGCATGGAAAGATGAAGAAGTAGCGCCAAATTTTTTGAAAGTAACATTGGATGAAACAGATCGGATGATTCGAATGATCAATGATCTCCTGAATCTATCTCGCATGGATACAGGAAATACCCAGCTTCAATTAGAGTATGTCAATTTTAACGAGTTAGTGAATTTTGTTCTTGACCGTTTTGATATGATGGTGGGAAACCAAGAAAAAAATTATAAGATCCGTCGTGAATTCACGCAAAGAGATCTTTGGGTCGAAGTAGATACAGATAAAATCATCCAAGTAGTCGATAATATCATGAATAACGCGATCAAGTATTCACCAGATGGGGGAACAATCACTTGTCGCTTATTAGAAACGCATAATAACGTGATTTTAAGTATTACCGACCAAGGATTGGGGATTCCTAAAAAAGATCTGAACCGTGTGTTCGAACGATTTTATCGAGTAGATAAAGCACGTGCAAGAGCACAAGGTGGGACAGGACTTGGATTAGCTATTTCTAGAGAAGTAATCAAGGCGCACCGAGGCGCTATTTGGGCAGAGAGCAAGGAAGGAAAAGGATCGACTTTTTATATCTCGCTGCCATACGAACCTTATGAGGAGGAATGGTGGGAATGAGAATTTCTGAAAAAGTCGTTCGCGTAGGACTTATTTTGATGGTTGCATTAAGTTTATATTTCTCTTATGCCATCTGGCTGAGTCCAGCAGGGAAAAGTTCGATCAGCGTCGATGAGACAAACACTCAAATGATCGAGTCTCAAAGCAATCGGAAAACTTCTGAAGTTTTTCTTCCGCTTCATGTCACATGGCACCATTCGGGAATGATTCAAGAAACCAACAGTGAAAATCTCGTGTACCGATTGCAATTGATCATCGATAAAGCAAGATTCGGGAAGCTTTCTGAAGTCGTTTCGGGAGATGAATCACAATTCGAACAAGTGAAAAATCTGTCATCTGGTTTCGAGTTGGCCTATAATGCGCCTTTTTTGCTAAGAGAATATAAGGAAGCATTTGATTTAGATGTAGACGTCTCGAATTTGGCAAAAGAAAGCGAAAATATGTATTTTACTAGAATACAATTCGATCAAGGAAACAAAAAAATCCGATTTTTGAATTATTCGAACCACCTTGTATATGAAGCGAATATTTCATTGAATTGGGAGGATATCAACAAAGAATTAACAGCAAACGACACGAAATGGACAGAAATGTCAACAGAACCGTCGACGATCGACACCCAATATGCTACGAAACATTCAATCAAGTTGAAAAAGTATAGCTATATCCTTTCGCAGCAACCCTATACACTTTTTAGAAATGCTTTTTTCCAGAAACCAGATAGCGTGAAGAATAATGATGAAAGCAATGAATTGATTTTTTACGGTGGGAATGAAACGATGTCTATCCATTCGGAAACGCAAGTAGTTGATTTTCGAGGAGAGCTGCCAGAGAAAAAAGAAAATGCTAGTGTATTTTCTGAAAGTTTTCCCTATATTAGCAAATTAGGCAGTTCTTTAGGGAATCTCAGATATTTTGACCGCAGTGACAATACCATCGATTACCGGATCTTCGTGGAAGGCTTCCCGGTTTTTGGGACGGACAGCAGAGGACAAATTGGTGTGGAAGTTGGCGGTGAAACGAACGGTTCGGTGCAAGTGAATATCCAAACCAGTTTGAATACGATTCAAGTACCGATACCTTCAGATGAAGAAGTAGAACTTGCAAGTACGAATGAAATCATCCAGCAGCTGGAAGCTAAGGGAGCAGATAGCAACAAGATTGGTTCAGTAATCGTTGGCTATACATGGCAAAATGTTAAAGAAACGAATCGCGTCGTTGATCTCTTACCTGAATGGTATGTGAAATATAAAGATAACTGGTATTCAGCTAACGACCTTCTGGAAAAATTACCTGGATTGGAGGCGAATTAATTGGATTTTAAAAAAATCGAATGGATATTTTTCGTCGCTTTTTTAGGGTTGAATGTGTTTTTATTCAGCAGTTATCATGATGCGGTATACCAAGAAAACAATGTTATTCGTTCTGATCAGACTGAATCAATCCAAAAACGTCTGGCTAGTGACGATATCACTTATACGGGGAAGATTTCTTCTGAGAGCAAGCAAGGCTATTATCTTAGCGCGGAACAGACCAATCTTAGCACTTCATTAGCAAATTATCGCAAGGCTGGTAAAAGCGGATTGTTGGAAAGTGGCGTGTTTTTAGACGGCGATGTTTTGACAAAATCCTTATCCAGCTCAGAAGCTGAAAAGAACGTGATTGATCCAGATAAGATCCGCAGTTCTTTGGAAGATTTTTTAGCTAACAAAGACAATATTTTGTTCGGTAATGAGTATGTGTATACGAAAAACTTTTCTCATTTAGAAGAAGAACCACTAGAAATCCAAGCAAGCCAAGAGTATGAAGGTATTCCGTTCAATGATGATACAGCAAAAATCGTTCTTTCTTTAGAAAAAAACGATAACGATTATAGTATCACGAAATACATGCAGACGCATTTATCTGATATCGAACAGCTGCGTGAAAAGACGGAACTGTATACAGAAGAGGAAGCAATCAATACATTGTACATCAATAACAAAATACCAAGAGGATCAAAAATCTTATGGCGTCAACTAGCTTATTCCTGTATTCTGAAAGTCCGGGAAAAAAATGTGTATGTTCCTGTTTGGCATGTAGCGATTGAAACAAGTGATAAAGTGGTTCAAATCGAGAGCGTCAACGCTTTCAGCAATACGATCGTGACAAACAACACTGTACCAAAAGTGGAAGATCAATAAAAAAGCGAGTATAATGAAAAAAGTTTACAAAGTAAGAAGGGAAGTAGGAGTCAAATGGCTGAAGAAAAACCAGCTTTTAAAATCAGTATCCTAGCAAGTGGAAGTTCGGGTAATTCACTTTATATCGAAAGTGAAAAAAAACGGCTTTTGGTCGATGCAGGACTTAGCGGTAAAAAAATCACTTCCTTGATGGCTCAAATTGATCGGACACCGGACCAATTAGATGGAATACTTGTGACGCATGAACATCGAGACCATATACATGGTGTAGGTGTCTTAGCTCGTAAGTATCATTTGGATGTTTTTGCCAATCAGCAGACTTGGGAAGCGATGAAGCCACTGATTGGGAATGTACCAGTGGAACAAAAACATCTATTTGAGATGGGAAAAGTAAGAACATTCGGCGATATCGATATTGAGAGTTTCGGCGTCTCCCATGACGCAGCAGCTCCGCAATTTTATCGTTTCCATAAAGAAAACCATTCATTCGTCATGTTGACGGATACCGGATACTGCAGTGATTACATGCGAGGTGTCATTGAAAATGCCGATGGTTATTTGATGGAAAGTAACCATGATCTTGAGATGTTACGCATGGGACCTTATCCGTGGAATCTAAAACAGCGTATTTTAGGAGATAGAGGGCATCTTTCCAACGAAGATGGTGCACTTGTCATGACTGATGTGATCGGTAATCGGACCAAACGAATCTATCTTGGTCATCTTAGCAAGGAAAACAATATGAAAGAACTTGCTCATTTAACGATGGAAACTGTTTTGAAAGAAAAAGATTTTGGTGTTGGACATGATTTTGAAATCTATGATACAGATCCAGATGAAGCAACTGAGCTATTTTCGATTTAAACAGTGTAGTCAATAAAAAATAAAAACAGAAGATAAAATCAATCAGTGTTGGTTTTATCTTCTGTTTTTATTTTTTCAGATCATTGACAAAACAATCGTATTATCGGCTGACTACACTGATGTGCTGTTTTTCATGTGGTTTATCCAGTATCTCATCTACTAATGCAATCGCGTAATCTGCCATGCTGATCGTACTGTCGCCAGCAGCGTTTCTTTTTAAATAATCATCACTTAATAAATAAGTGCCTGTACGCTTGCCGTGTGGATCAAATAAAGAAGCTGGACTGATATAAGTCCACTGTAGATTTTTAGATTGTTTCAATTTTAACAATCCTTCGTACATATTGAAAGCTGTTGGATAGAAGGGTGCATTTTTAGGTACTTGGTCAATCATACGAGTCGTCTTTTCTGTATCTAAGAATAACGAAGAGGCACCCCCAACGACAATTAAGCGTGTATCGGTTCCTTCAAGTATCTCAATCAAATGGGACAAAGAAGTTTGATGCATTTCTTCTTTTCCTTTAGGAGCGTTGAAAGCATCAACGACAACATCAAAAGATGCAAGGTCAGTAGCTGTCAACTCAAATAAATCCTTTTGTATAAACGGAACATCTGATGGTAATTTTTCTGGATGACGCACAATTGCCGTCACATCTAAATCTCTGGATAATGCTTCGTCTAAAATAAATGAACCTGCATGACCAGTAGCGCCAATGATTGCGATTTTCATAAAAAAACCCCCTTTTTTATTCCTGTCCATTGTAAGAGGTTACTGGATATTCGTCAAAGCGTCCGTTTTTTGAAAAGCTTAGTGCGCATTCCTTTCATGGTTCGTGATCATTGGGTATAGTTAAATTAAGAAAACTAGTTGATCAAATAGAAGATGAAGGAGATAAGAAATGAAAGAGTGGTTAGATCGTGCCTTTTTACCAATGGTAACATCTGTTGTGAATCTTAGACCCTTAACTGCTTTACGTAATGGAATGACTTATACGATCCCGATAATTATAGTTGGCTCACTGTTTTTCTTATTTGCTCATTTTCCTGTAGATTACATCGCTCGGTGGATAGATAAAACAGGATTTTCTATGTATTTTACACAAGTATACCAGGCTACATTTGACGTGATAGCCTTTTGGATCGTTTTTGCTATTGCGTATGCTTATGCAAAAGAAGAAAACATCGATCGCTTGCCAGTCGGGATGACAGCCTTGTCTGCTTACCTACTACTTATTCAGCCACTTAATGTTCAGGTAGAGATAGATAATATTTGGACAGGCGGTGAAGGGATACTAGGAGCAGTTGCTACTGGGCTCCTCATTGGATGGGGCTATGCACGTTTAGCAAGATTTGCGAAAGGGTGGAGGCAAAATGGGAAGATTCCTGAAAATGTTTGGCAGTCTTTTACTTCATTGATTCCAATACTTGCTATAGTCACTTTTACGCTTATAGGTTCAGCGGTTTTTCAACAGTTGTTCGGGATGACTGTCATTCAAGGAATATGGACGTACGTCCAACTTCCGATCCAATCGTTGATAGACACGTTATTCGGTGTGCTTTTATTAGGTTTTTTTGTCCCGTTTTTATGGCTATTTGGTCTTCATGGATCTGCGATGGTCAATGGGTTGGTTAGTCCGATCTTACAAGCAAACTCATTAGCAAATGCAGAAATCTTAGCCTCTGGAAAAGAATTGACTGTGGCAAATGGCGGGCATATCGTTACTCAGCAATTTCTTGATCAATTCATGACTGTTACCGGAGCAGGTTTGACGTTAGGGGCTGTATTTTTTATGACGTTTTTTGCGAAATCCAGGAAATACCGAGAATTAGGAAAACTTTCACTTTTACCAGCCTTTTTCAATATCAATGAATCGATTATTTTTTCCACACCGATCGTGATGAACCCGATGATGGCTGCTCCTTTTATTTTCGCGCCGATCCTCTCAGGATTGATTACCTATTCCGCTTTATATTTTGGATTCGTTCCTTTATTTACAGCGGTCCAAGTTCCTTGGACAACACCGCCGATCCTCTCGGGTTTTTTAGTAGGCGGAGTGCCTGCAGCGATTTTACAAGGTATCGTGCTGGCAATTAGTTTTTTCATTTATTTCCCATTTTTGAAAAAAATAGATTCTGCAAACTTCAAAAAGGAAAGACAGACAAAAAATGATGGAACAGCAGAAAAGATTATCGACTAAAAAAACAAAAATACTCCTGTCGCTTTAGATTGGAAAAATCACCAATCTAGGATGACAGGAGTATTTCTAATCATGTTTATACCAGTCCTTTTTGGACAGCTAATTGAACAAGAACAACTAATGTGTTCATTCCTACGTGTGTGATCATCGATGTCCAGATCCGACCAGTCGCTTTGTACTCTAGGCTGAAGAAGAAACCTAAGAAAAAGTAAATTAGCAAATGACCGTCATTATGAGCAAACGCAAACAGCAAAGAGCTGACCACTGCCCCAACCCAAAAATTTGAATACCGACTGATGATCCCTAGTATGCTGCGGCGGAATACGAATTCTTCCATGATTGGTCCGGCAACAGTTGTCGCCAAAATAAAAGCAGGTGCTTCCATGATCATCTGGATGATATTTTGTGTATTCTCAGAAGGGGTTGCTTCGCCAAACAATATAGATTCCAACATGACAGCGATGCTTTGCAGAATCAATGCGACAAAGATTCCAACTAATCCATAAATAACGATCTTTGGAACAGAAGCTTTTTTTACTGCTGATTCGATTGCTAACGGTTCACGTTGCTTAAAATAAAAAATAGCTAGGATAACTGCGCCCAGTATATACATGACTGCAGTTGCTGTGATCAATTCAGACGTAGATTTTACAAGTCCTATCGAAGCTAAGATCAAGGGTGAGATAAAAATTAGACCATAGCAAAAAATGCTGAGGAAACTATATTTTTTTAAAGACATGTAATTCCTCCTTTAAGGGATAACAAGCATGCAAGGCAAGCTTTTATCGGTTGATTTTAATTATATCATAATTTCAATAAACAACTGTCAGAATAAAATTTCTTTTCTTTGATTTAAAAGCTTGCAAAAAAGAGGGAGAATGAGTATTATTAAAAATGTAGGTTAGCACTCGAAGGTTAAGAGTGCTAACGGATTAAAAAAAGAGTTATCGGAGGGATTTATCGTGTTAAAACCATTAGGTGATCGCGTCATTATCGAAGTCGCAAAAGAAGAAGAAAAAACTGTCGGAGGAATCGTTTTAGCTTCTGCAGCTAAAGAGAAACCCCAAACTGGGACAGTCGTTGCAGTCGGTGAGGGCCGTTTGTTGGAAAACGGTGAAAAAGTTCCTGCCGCTGTGAAAGCAGGCGACCAAGTTATGTTCGAAAAATACGCCGGTACAGAAGTAAAATACGAAGGAAAAGAATATCTGATCGTCGCAGGAAAAGATATCATGGCGATTGTTGAGTAAATTTTGAAGATAGAAAAAATAATCAAAAATAATCGATGAGGTGAATCAATCATGGCAAAAGAATTGAAATTTGCAGAAGACGCACGCGCAGCTATGTTACGCGGGGTAGATAAATTAGCAGATACAGTGAAAGTAACATTAGGACCTAAAGGCCGAAATGTCGTACTAGAAAAATCTTACGGCTCTCCATTGATCACAAATGATGGTGTGACGATCGCAAAAGAAATCGAGTTAGAAGATCATTTTGAAAACATGGGTGCAAAACTTGTATCAGAAGTAGCATCAAAAACAAATGATATTGCCGGTGACGGAACAACGACAGCAACTGTTTTGACACAAGCAATCGTTCGCGAAGGTTTAAAAAATGTAACTGCAGGTGCTAATCCTCTAGGCATTCGCCGCGGGATCGAATTGGCAACAAAAGCCGCAGTGGAAGAGTTGCATAATATCTCAACTGTTGTTGATTCAAAAGAAGCCATTGCACAAGTAGCAGCTGTTTCTTCAGGTTCTGATAAAGTTGGACATTTGATTGCTGATGCAATGGAAAAAGTTGGAAACGACGGTGTCATCACAATTGAAGAATCAAAAGGAATCGAAACAGAACTAGATGTTGTAGAAGGTATGCAATTTGATCGTGGTTACTTATCACAATATATGGTAACAGATAACGACAAAATGGAAGCTGTTCTAGAAAACCCATATATCTTGATTACAGACAAAAAAATCTCTAACATCCAAGACATTCTGCCATTGTTAGAACAAATCTTGCAACAATCACGTCCATTATTGATCATTGCTGACGATGTAGATGGCGAAGCATTACCAACGCTTGTTTTGAACAAGATCCGCGGAACATTCAATGTAGTAGCTGTAAAAGCTCCTGGCTTCGGTGATCGTCGTAAAGCAATGCTTGAAGATATCGCTATTTTGACAGGTGGTACAGTAATTACTGACGATCTAGGTCTAGAATTAAAAGATGCAACAATCGAAAACTTAGGAAATGCGTCTAAAGTTGTTGTAGATAAAGACAATACAACGATCGTAGAAGGTTCAGGAGAAAAAGAAGCCATCGAAGCGCGTGTGCAATTAATCAAAAACCAAATTGCTGAAACAACTTCTGATTTTGATCGCGAAAAATTACAAGAACGCTTAGCTAAATTAGCAGGCGGTGTAGCTGTTGTTAAAGTCGGTGCAGCTACTGAAACAGAATTAAAAGAATTGAAATTACGTATTGAAGATGCATTGAATGCTACACGTGCCGCAGTAGAAGAAGGAATGGTCTCAGGCGGTGGTACAGCTCTAGTGAATGTTATCAGCAAAGTTTCTGCTGTAGAAGCAGAAGGAGACGTGGCAACAGGTATCAAGATTGTTGTTCGTGCCTTGGAAGAACCAATTCGTCAAATCGCTGAAAACGCTGGTTATGAAGGATCAGTGATTGTTGATAAATTGAAGAACGTAGAACTAGGTACTGGATTCAACGCTGCTACTGGAGAATGGGTAAACATGGTTGAAGCAGGTATCGTAGACCCAACTAAAGTAACACGTTCTGCCTTGCAAAATGCCGCTTCCGTTTCTGCCTTGTTATTAACAACAGAAGCAGTCGTTGCAGATAAACCAGAACCAGCAGCACCAGCAGCTCCTGCAATGGATCCATCAATGATGGGCGGTATGATGTAAGAAAAGCACCTTGCTTATCTAGCGTAGCCCATTATTTGAGGAAGATAGATAAAAAAGTAGAAAAGGAAGCAAAATATTTCCTTTTCTACTTTTTTTGTATATCCATTCATAATAATTGTTATTTAAAGGGTATCATTTGCTTTTGCGAGTAGTTGGAAACTATACTATTTATAAAGGATCATGCATATTTTTTGAATTTGCATAGTTATTTATTTTATCTGCTAAAAACAGATAGCCAGATAGGAATAACTATGCTATATTTATAATATCATTATAATGTATTCGTATTCAAAACGGGGCTTCGGTAACAATAAAAACAGGAGGAGAAAAAATGAATGGATTAATGAGTTGGATGGAGAAGTATATTTTGCCAGTTGCAACGAAAATCGGGTCGGAGAAACACTTGGTTGCATTGAGGGATGCTTTTATTGGTACGATGCCAGCTACGATGGCAGGAGCAATTGCTGTTTTACTGAACGCATTTATGCGGGATTTTCCGAATACGTATCTAGGTGAAGGGAATGCGATCACGACATTTTTTACCCCAGTCATTGGCGTAAATGGATTGATCTGGAATGGTACTTTAGCTATTATGGCAGTGGTCTTTGCCTTATCACTAGGAGCGAATCTAGCGAAAGCCTATGAGGTCGATCCTGTCTCAGGAAGTATTGTTTCTCTGGTTGCGTTTATTATTGGCTTACCCGATGCAGCAACAGCGGTGTTGACATTGCCCGAGAAGCTTTCGCAAGACGCAGCAGATTTGATTACTTCTGCAGGTGGTGTGATTGCTGGAACGCCAGACGGAGGACAAACGTTATCAGTAGGCGCATGGGGCTATTTTAATTTTGGTAAATATATGGGTGGGTCTGGTTTGTTCACTGCTATGATCTTTGGATTTATTTCTGTCATTATTTTTGCGATTCTGATCAAGAAAAAGATCATCATACGGATGCCGGATGCTGTGCCACCTGCTGTAGCAAGAGCTTTTGCGGCGATTATTCCTGCATTAGTTTCTTTATACGTCGTTGGTGTGATTAATTATATCTTTAGACAAACAGCTGGTGAGCCGCTGATTGACTGGATTTCTGAAGCCATACAATCTCCTTTGATGAACTTGTCACAAGGTTATGGAGCGGTCTTTATCATTGTTCTTCTTGTGCATGTTCTTTGGTTTTTTGGTCTTCACGGCACAAATATCATGTCACCTGTTTTGCAGACCTTATATGGTACCGCGATGGTCGAAAACACGAATGCCTTTCAAAATAATGAGCCCATCCCTTTCAAATGGGTGGCAGGTTCTTTTGAAGCTTTTGTCTGGCCGGGAGGAGCTGGAGTCACGCTGGTGTTGATAGTTATGATTTTATTTTTATCTAAACGGGCAGATTATAAAACGGTAGGAAAGTTAGGGATTGCACCAGGAATCTTCAATATCAATGAACCAGTGATGTTTGGTCTTCCTGTTGTGTTGAATCCGCTGTTGATGATTCCGTTCATCTTGGCACCTCTTGCGACTGCAACGATCGCCTATTTTGCCACGATGGCCGGGCTTGTTCGTCCGGTTGTAGTAAATGTGATTTGGGTCATGCCAACGATTATCAGTGGATTTTTAGCTACTGCGGGAGATTGGCGAGCCATCGTTTTAACAATCGTTAATTTAATAGTAGCTGCTTTAATCTGGGCGCCATTTATTTTAGCAGCAAACCGCTTAGATCCAAATTTAGGTGAACCAGAGGAATAGAATTTTTCTATTGCAAAACAAATTCCTTGATATGAGACGCGTTTCATACACTATACTCAAAGTATCAAAAGGAGGGCTTGCAATGAATACCTATGTAGAGATAACAGATGGCACAACGAACAAATATTTTTATGCGTTTGTCGAGTTTAAGGGATCCATATTAACGTTGTACAGTTTTCAAGGGCTGAATAAGAATATAGTAAAAGAAATACCAATGAATGAAATCGAAACGTTGACAAAAGATATATATTGGGGTGGACAGCGGATCAGTTTTTCTCATGATGGAAAAATGTATCAGTTTTTTGAATGCGGTCCAGCTGTGGTAGACTATTTACAAGAAAATCTTTTTGTATAGGTGGCGAAGCAGCAGTGGCAAATATTCGAGATATCGCAAAGCTCACAGGTTATTCAGTTTCTACTATTTCACGTGTGATCAATGGACATCCATATGTAGATGAGGAAAAAAGGAAAGAAATACTTGCGGTCATGAAAGAAGTCGATTATATCCCTAATGCAAAAGCCAGACAGTTGAGTTATGGAAAAACGAAAAGTATCGGAGTAATCTTGCCTTATACCAACCATCCGTACTTTGATCAGCTGATCAGTGGGATCATTGAAGAGGCGTTTGACTATGATTACAAAGTGACGCTTTTACCGACGGGTTATCAGAAAGAAAAAGAGCGAAGCTATCTTGAAGAATTTGCAGCTAAAGCGTTTGATGGATTGATCATCACATCTCGTGCCAATACACTAGAAGATTTGCTAGATTATCAAAAATATGGTCCTCTAGTTTTTTGTGAAGAAATCAAGGAAAAACAGGCAAGTTGCGTCTTTATTGATCGAGAACAATCGATTACAGAAGGTCTTTCTTATTTGAAGCAGCAAGGGGTAAAACGATTGGGCATCACATTGGGGCGAAGTGGCAGGCTGAGTTATAATTCAAAGATTACTTTGCAACTATGTCGTCGACTTTTTCCGTTTTTTGATGAGTCACTTGTTTTTTGGGATTGCATAGATGCAGAGAAAGGAAAACAAGCAGGTATCTTTTTTAAAGACCATAGAGTTGATGGGGTCTTTACAAATTCGGATATGGTCGCAGCAGGCATCTTGCAAAGCTATCTGCAAGATAAGGTACCAGTGGTGATTGGACGCGATAATTTGCTGATCAGCGAGCTTCTTGGCTTTCCAACGATTGATCACCATCTGGAAGCTTGCGGAGAAATGGCTTTTCAATTGTTTCTTACAGAAAAAAAGGATAAAGTGAAAATACCTTACACGTTTATTCAGCGCTGAATTTTGGCAAAACACTTGTAAAAAATGAATCAGACACCAAATGTTAGTATAAAAAATCTAACTTTGGTGTCTGATGTTTTGTTGTTCGGTCGTTTTTGTCGGATCATGTAAACTGTTATGCCTTTTTTTGGATGATTTCATTTAATGCTTTTGCTGCACCATGACCACTTCGTTCGTCATAATATGCAGTGAATCGTTCATCGGCTTCGTACATCATCCCTAATCCTTTATGCGCTTCCGGCTGATATTCAGACCAGCTGTAAGATAACCACTTTTTATGAGCTTGAAAGATGCGATCTGCTAAGTTTTCATCTGTAGGAGCTTGTAAATAAAGAGTGAGATCAGCTAAAATCTGCTTTTCAACAGTTTGCATTTCTTCATACGTTTCTTTATCCATATTCATCCATTTTTCGTTGGATGCTGTAACCTTTTCTTCCCCGTATTTTTGTCGAATCTCTTGTCCATAAGTTTCTTCATTTTCTTTCAATTTTTGTTGTTTGAACCCTTCAAATTTTTCTTTATCACTCATTTTTCTTCCTCCTTCGTATCTATCAAGTGTTTGTTGGACAGTTGCCAAGAGGATGTCGATTTGTGCCCGTTTTTCTAGAAGCATCTGCTGATGTTCGATTAAAGCTTTCTGGTGGTCAAAATGCGGATTATCTAAGATTTCTTGAATATCCTCCAACTTGAATGCCAACATTCGATAAAATAAGATATGTTGCAGACGATCGACTTCTTTTTTGCCATAAATCCGATAACCTGAGGAATTGATCCTAGCTGGCTTTAGCAGTCCAATCTCATCATAAAAGCGCAAGGTTCTCGGACTGACTCCTGATATCTCTGACATTTTCTTTATCGTGTATTCCATTATTTTTCCTCCTGACAAATGTAAGCATAATCCTTTACGTAACGAGAAGGTCAAGAAAAAAGTGTATTTTTTTCTCATAAAATTATGTTATACTATTAAGTGATAAAAGGTAAATCCTTTTGTTTTTAAAGGTTCAATTGTAACCGATTCCTTAATGTTGGGAACAACGGGGAATATATGGGATTGAATCTAAATCGACTATATAGAAAAGAGGAATGAGATGAAGCTAATCGAAACACCTGTGAATAGTAATTTAAATATTAAGACATTTTATCCTAAAGTAGTAGAATTCTTTTTTGGGAATACGGCCATTAATTATTACAAATTATTTTCGTTAGATCGGACACAGTTGCTGCTAGTGGACACATATGACAAAAAGCAAGTTGTGATGATCAATACGAAGAAAAAAATCACAAGGCAAGAAATCGACTATGCGATTCATCACGTTTTAAAAATGACACGGGAAGATGTCAAAGTCCATATAGGAGTGAAACAGGAGCTGGAACGTGCCGGAATACAATTCAAACGTCCAAATAAAGATATTGTAGTTGTTGAACAAAAAAATACGATGGATTGATGTCCTAACGACTAATCATCTTTATACTAAATCGCTCCATCTTTATGATGTATACAGTAAAAAAGAGGTTGCGAAAAAGCTGTTCTGCATCAAGTAATAAGAACAGCCAAACAAAAATAGTTCGTCATATTTTTTGTTTGGTTGGGCTTATTACCACAGATGCAAGCTTTTGAGCACCGTTTAAGGAAGAGGTTGTGAAAACAGCGTTTTGACCTGTGTATTAGAGAAACAAACGGAAAAATAGTTCCTCATATTGTGCCGTTTGTTGAGCTAATACCGAGGAGTTGGCAGGAGAACACCGTTTATTTGGGAAAAGGGACTGTGACAGACTTTTGTCGCAGCCCTTTTTTGCAATCCAATTATACGAACAATTGTGGTTTAATTGACGGCAGCTTTTTTCTTTCAGTTTTTTTTAAAAGCAAGTGAAACTTCTTATTTTCATGAGTTTTTTTCAATTCAAGGTACAACTTGACATAATCTGTCTTTCCTTCCAAAAAATTCACTACATAATAACTTCTATCCGTTTCTTTGGGCATAAGATGTACAGAAGAGACAATCAGAAAATCAATGGGTTGTATTTCTTCATAGGATAATTCCTTCAGTTCGATAAAGGACAAGTCTTTTAAAAAATTCTTGATATCTTGGGTAAAAAAATAATTCGTTTCCATCACTAAAGAAACTTGTAACTTAGTTGAATTTTCATTGTCCTCGCAACATTGCAAAGTCAGCCATGCAAATATTTCAGCTAAATCGTTGCAGCAAATAGAAAGCCATTGATAATTATGTCGCCGCCCCATCTTATTCAAGAAGAAGGTAAAATGCTCTTTTAAATAGTAATAACTTGATGACTTCTTTTTATGAAAATAATTCATTAGAAAGAAGAGTGTCGGAACACGCTTTGGAAAAAGATAATAACAAAAAAGAATATTAAATAAATGAAGGTGAACAATTTGATTGTGTTGAAAAACACGGTCATCAGGAAAAATCTCAGTTTGCCAATAATTGTCAAGTTCTTTCAATAATGAAGAAAGCAACTGTCCTTTTTTGTCGAATATGTCTAAAGCTTCATTAAGAGTAGGATTCTCATATTGAAAGGTCGGTGCATAAAACACCATAAATTGTGCAAAACGAAATTCACTATCTTGATGAGAGGAGGGAATAGAAAAATGTTCACCAAAAAGGCATTTTATTCGATGATCATTACTAAAAACTGCTTCGCTATAGCGAGGGTCATCCTCTACATAGTGACCTTGTGCAATCCGCTGAGTGGTAATCCCAGCAAAAAGACAAACTTCTTTTTTTCCTACGAAACTCCAATTTAAAGATGTATGCTTAGTAAGTTCAGCCAATTTTTTTAATAACTCAGATTTTGAGACGTAAAAAGCATAATCTTCATTTCCACGAGAAGCTGCCCAAAGAATATTGAATAATATCAAGCGAATCAAGCGTTCGTCTCCTTTGAAAGATAATTGACTGCGATTAAAAATGACATCGAATTCCTGTACATAATCGGCTAATGACTGCAGATGCCGCATAGCAGAAGCACGACTAATGAAATTTTCTTGGCAGAATTCCATCAGATTTTTCTCTGGATAGAAAAGAGAAGATTTGATTGCGCGATAAGGGAGGCTCTGCTGGATAAGATAGGAATAATAATAATCATAGTTTAAATCAGTTGGCAGGTTCTGGTTGATCTTGTTTTTTGACAATAATTTGAATCCAGAAAAGCAAAAGTCATCAAATTCATTCTCCATTTCATTCAATATATTTTTTACGACACTAGAAGATAAATCAAGTTTTTTACTGATTTCTTTGATAGTTAATTCATGTTGCTCCTCCAATAGATGAAAAATTGCTAACTTGCGGCGTTCTTTCTGGGTAAACACAATATTGAAAAACATAGGACCTCCTTTTTGATTGCTTATTTCTTTAATTAATTAAAAATACAAATATTTTATAAACTATTATTCAACTCCAGATCATTTCTAGATACCTCTTCATTTTTCTTTATATCCGCTTAAATTATATTTTTCTCATTTTTTTGGTTTTATTTCCTTTTTATTGTCTCAAATTTGAACGATAAATACAATTTATTTGAGAAAACACTTCCATTGTTTATAGATTAATGTTTTTTTATTAAGTTGATTGCTACCTTTTATTATGTATTTAATGGATGTTTACGGTATTTTTTTTGTTATTATATTTTTTAGCACCCTCTTTCTAATGTGTTTGCAATCTTATTTTAATTAAGTTAAATTTTAGTTATCGGATAAAAGATGAGAACGACTATATCGGAGCTTTTTGAAAAAATCTCACTAATATTCAAGAAGGGGAAGAGAGGAAATGAAAAAAACGAAAACTGTCTCGCATTATGGCAGTGTAGTTTTTATGGTTGCTGTCCTATTTTTATCGCAACTTGCGGGACTGTCGCAGATCACTTTTGCCAAGACTGAGTCTGAAAAAGTAGTAGCTGATGAACATGCGAATATTGTGATCGATTACGAAATGGATGAGGAACTGAAGCAGATACAATGGAGTATGACATATGAGAAGCATGCAAAAGATGAAGCTGAATATCAAATGCAATTTAAGCTGGAAATAGTTGAACACGAAGGATTATTACTTAGAGAAAGCATTCAGGAAATCGAACGTACCTTTGGAAAAGTAGGACCAGTTGATGAGGAATGGTACTACGCAGGTGATTTTTCTTCGGAGAATGAGAGAATTGAAATCATTTTTAAAAGCCACATAGTAGAAGAGTATAATCAATATCATCTAAAAATCACGCCAAGGCTAATGAAACAAACAGAGGATGAATTAGTAGAAGTCTTGATCGGAGACCAAGAAGAATATACTGTCGTGGTAACTTTACCAGAAAATATCACAGCATCTGAAACACAAGAAACAAGTGAGCCTTCTCCAGAGATTTCTAAAGAAGTAGAATCAGCAGAAATCCCAATAGACGATTCAATAGAAGAATCAAAAGCAGAAGCGGAAGAAGTCGGAGTCTATGCAGCTCCTAATATGTCAGATCCTACTCTAAATGGGGCCTACGATGATGCGATTCCGCTAAATAGTTTGTTTACGATCCCTGACTATTTAACGATTGTACGAAATGTTCCAAATTTTGTGGACAATAACAAAAGTATCCAGATGACGCCAAATCATATTTTAACTGCACTTTACAATCGAGGACATATGGTTTCAAAGAGTCAAAATACGATCAGATTTTCAAACTTGATAAGAGATATCCGGTTCACTAGCTATATGTATTTTGATACGGACACAGAAGGGATCTCCTTTTTCTTACATGATGGGAATCCTACGAGTTTGTTATACAGCCGACGAGGAATCCACAACAAATATGATCCCACTGTGGTTATGAACCATGACGCAAAAGCACTGGGTGCCTATAAACATAAAGATCCTATTGGTCTATTTGACATTGATCGGCACATGGCAAATGCAATGGTCCTTGAGTTCGATAATCAAGTATCTACAGGTCCATTAGGAAATCGAGATAAATTTGGAGATCAAGGTCTTTCTGGTGCACATATTGCAGTGGCTCCTTCCGATAGTCCTGCTACCAAAACTCTTATAAAAGATTTTGAAACAAATAATGCCTTTGTGACAGGTAGTTGGTGGCAATTGGATGTCAACATTACTCCAACAGGGATCCTTCGCTTTTTGATGACAGATTTACGAGACGGCGGATATGGAACAACAACAGGCGAGATCAATATCAATGACTATTTTTCCAATCTCCAATCAAAAAATCTTTATTGGGGATTTGCTGCGACGGCAACTTATACTAAAGATAATTACACGACATTGTTTATGACAGAGCCAAATTTTGATATTCAAGGTGAACTAGTCCATGAGATAACGATGCAAGGACAAGGGGGAGCAGAAAATGTGAGTGGTCAGACAGTTGCTGCGGATACAGAGTTGGAACATACGGTTACTTTTTACAACGAAGAGGGAGACGGTAGTATATTCCTTACTCCTAGTAATGATAATGGTCTCTCGATTTTAACTTCTGATCTGGAAGAAAGTAAATCGAACCCTTTCAAATTTACGGATATGGTCCCGATAAGTGAGTATCAGCCTTATTTTACTTATCAAACTATAAGTAATAATGACGAGATCATAGAGCATCGAGTAAATGCGATGTATGATGACTCTCTACAACGCTTTTATCCAATAGAAACTATCGAGATAGAAGTAGGTACAGTATTGAAGTTGAATTATAAAACAAAAGTAAAAGCAGAATTCCCTGGGTATGAGGATCATGATGTCTATGAACGAGTATCCTTCAGGGGAAGAAGTCTTTCTCCAACAGGCAGTTACTATGATACACAGGTGGAACAAGCCGTTCAATATGCGATCCAGCGTGAGCCCAATACCCCACCGGAATTAGCGAATCTAAGAACGGTAGATGGACAAATGGCTGAGAAAACTACGTTTACTGATTTCAAAGAGCGATTTCGTTTTGCTTTTGATTATGGTGACGGTGATTTGGACCGTTTGTATTATAGTGTGTGGATCAATGGAGAAGTTCTTACCGAAAATCAAATGCTCCTCAATGCACGAGAAGAACTTCAAACACTTAGATCAGCAGCATTCACGATCGACATAAAAGATCTAGAGGGGGTCTTTCAACGAGGTGAAAATACGATTACTGTAACGCTCACTGATAATCGTATTGATGAACCGCTTATTTTGGAAGAGAGTTTTCAGGTGGAAGGTTATCTGGGATTTGAATTCGTGACAGAAGAATACAGCTGGAAGTATGCTCGATCACAATTGCCAATGAACAGACAAGCACAAGCACGTGAAGAAAGGATGCGTGTTGTTACTAGAAACACATTGAATACATCGGATTCATATAAAGTAACCGTATCTGCTGAAGAACTAAATCATGTGGATATGCAACATGCGATTAGTGAAGGGTATCTTGTGTTCAAAAATGAAATGGGAGAAATCGCACTTTCTGCTTTAACACTGGAAATTGATAAGGTTTATGAATTTTCACAAGAAGAAGGCTTGTTACTGCGCCTAAACAGTCAAGATAGAACAGGAGTATATTCTGGAACGATCACGTGGAAAATTGAAGATGTGTTATAGCAAGAAGCTAGCTTTGAAAGGGGGGGATCGTATGGCTGGCTAGATACTAGAAAAAAAGTGGAAAGGAGAAAACAATGAAATCAAAAAACCGATACTGGATGATTTCTGTTCTTCTTCTACTCCTGTTCTCGTTATCGATGCCAGTGGTGAATGCTGCTACCCAAGCTGGTGAAACGCATGCAGTCATAGAAATCAATGAACGGGAGATAGGAAAGCAGACTGAAAAGGGAGAAGAAAAACAGAAAAGCAGTTTTCCAGAGGCAAATGAAGCAAAGGCAGGATTGATTTCATTTGTTGGGACGCTGTTGATTATCGGCGTTATTTTAGTCTATCGTCATCAAATACGTGGAGGCGAAAAACATGAAAAATAGATTTTCGCTAGCGTTATGGAGTGCATTATTCATAGGAATGTTTAGCTGTTCTTCTGCTGTTCACGGACAGACCGAGGGTGCGACTTCTCTGAAAATCGTTCCTTTGAATGAACAATTTCCACGGATGTTATACATTGATGATTTACTGTTCGTATCGCGCTATACAGATGAACACAATCAAATCCATCGAGAGAGCAACGATTTATCGATTACCTTTCTTGATTCTCGAAAAGAGAGCACAGAATGGCAACTACAACTGAAAACAGAAGACTTCCGTTGTAAAAAAGATGGCCATCTTTTGACTGCCGATTATCAATTAGGCAGAGGAATGTTCAGCGGAAAGAACGAAGAAGCTGTCAAAGGATTGGAAGCTTTCGAATATGATCACCAAGATGCAGGAAAAGAGTATCGTACGATCATCCAGTCAACAGGAAACAAAGAACGTGGAATCGTTACATATACGATTCCTGGCGAGCAGTCAACACTCACTTTTCCTGAGGGGACATCTAGTGGTCATTACTACTCGAAACATTATTGGCGATTTGTGAATGCAGAATTTTGATGAGAAAAAAAGGAGGACAAAAAATGAAAAAATTAGTAGGGGTTTTAAGTACAAGTGCGATGTTATTTACATGTTTTGCACCAACAGTCATGGCAGCAGAATTTGGTGAACCAATGGATGGAACGACTAGAGTGGAGATTACTGACTTTTTAGTAGTGGATGATCTTCCAACTTACCCAGGGATTTTTACACTCGATGATGTTCCTGATATCGATTTTGGTGAACATACGGTGGCGCAAATCAGCGCAAATACAACTGTCAATGGTACTTTTGATGGCGCATTGCAAGCTTCCGATTTTCGTCCGCTAGAAGCCAGCAAAACAGAAGCTTTAGAATTGATCAGCGAATACACTGGTGTTGAAGATACAACAGAGCTGACAGCAGCTTGGGAGAATGCTGTAGTTGCGGGAGACTGGGTATTGACAGTCAGTGCAACAAACTTAACAGATGATATTGCTTCTGCTCTTACGATCAATGGAGAAAATGTATTAGAATCTGCAACAACTCTTCCGATATCTTATGTTTCCGGTACATTTGATCATATAAATGAGCTCACATCAGAAGCGCCAACACTAACAGTCAAAGCGAATACACCGGTTGGAGAGTATACTGGTACAGTTACTTACACAGCAGTGGATTCGATCTAACAGCAGTATTTCAAGTAAAATAATTTGTTTTACTTGTAAACAACCGCAAAAGGATGGAGCGGATAAGCTAACTCCATCCTTTTTACATAAAATGGAGGGATGAAAAGTGAGACGACATTTAGTATTGGTTTTGATAACTTTATTAATACAGCTAGTTTTTCCTGGAATCGTCGTTTTTGCTGATGAAAATCATGGAGCAGACTATAGTGTCCATCCTATTTTACCGGACAATCAGCGAGAAGGACGTTCATTCTTTGATTTACGAGTAGAACCTGGAACAAAACAGACATTACAGATCCAGATCAATAATTTTTCTGATCAGGAGCAAACGTATTTTATCAATGTCAATACAGCTCAGACAAACGGAAACATAGTGATTGACTACGGACAAAATGAATTACCAGAGGAGTCAATCGTTCAGCAACCCATCTGCACATTGGTCGATTATCCAAAAGAAGCAGTGATCCCAGGGAATAAAGCAGGAGTCGTTACTTTAGAAGTACAAGCACCTGATACTTCCTTTGATGGAATCTTATTAGGCGGGATCCAAGTGAAAAAAGATTTTTCAGCTGAAAAAGAAGAAAGTAATCAGCCTTTTTTTAGCCAATACGCTTATGTGGTTGGGTTGATGATGAGCGCAAATGACAAGGAAGTTGTGCCGGATCTGAAGTTGAATGAGGTACGTTCCGAAGTGATCACCAACAATGCTGGTGTGGTTGCTGTGCTAGAAAATCCTCAACCAATCAATATCAAGGGAGTGACCGTTGAAGCAACTGTTCATTCAAAAGGACAGGAAGAACCGATAATGACACGAAAAATCGAAAATGGTGGTATTGCTCCTGAATCAGTTTTTGCTATGCCTATTTATCATGGGGAAGCTGGAAATACGAAACCTTTAGAATCGGGGGATTATCAACTTTTAGTCGAAGCACAAGATGAGACAGGGCAAAAGTGGTTGCTGACAAAAGACTTTACGATTACGAAAGAACAAGCAAACTCAGTCAATCATGAGGTTTTTACTGTAGAAAATAATACAAATTCTTTGTTGTATATCATTATCGGGGCCCTAGCAGCGGTTCTTTTAGTCGGTGGTTTCTATGTATATCGCAGAGGAAAGAAATTCCGCAGAAGGTGATTCATATCGAATATTAAGTGAAATCTGGTTTATAAGAAGTAGCAAAATTAAGAGTAGGGGCTGTGACAAAAGTCTTGTCGCAGCCCTTTTTTCCGGATAAACGGTGCTCAAAAGCTTGCATCTGCGGTAATAAGCCCAACCAAACGAAAAATAGGAGGAGCTATTTTTGTTTGGCTGTTCTTATTACTTGATGCAGGACAGCTTTTTCACAACCTCTTTTTCAGAAAATAATGAAGATTTCTTTTCCTATCAATTTTTTTTGTTATAATGGGTAGGAAATGAAAACTTGCCAAGAGGAGTAATACAACATGAATAATACTTACCCAGACGACAGTTTGACGCTGCATACGGATCTATATCAAATCAATATGATGCAGACATACTGGGAATTAGGTCGAGCTGATTTACATGCTGTTTTTGAATGTTATTTTCGAGAAATGCCTTTTAGCCACGGGTACGCGGTTTTTGCAGGATTGGAACGGTTAGTCAATTATTTAGAGAATCTGACGTTTAGTGATTCCGATATTGCTTACTTACGTGGCTTAGAAGTCTATCCTGAGGGTTTTTTGGAGTATTTACAAAATTTTGAATTTAAAGCAACGGTTCGTTCTGCTCGTGAAGGTGAATTAGTTTTTGCAAATGAACCATTGATCCAAGTGGAAGGTCCTTTGGCACATTGTCAGTTAGTAGAAACAGCACTGTTGAATATGGTCAATTTCCAAACGTTGATCGCGACAAAAGCAGCTCGCATCAAATCTGTGATCGGAGAAGATCCGCTCTTGGAATTTGGGACTAGACGAGCGCAAGAATTGGATGCGGCAGTTTGGGGAACTAGAGCGGCATATATCGGCGGAGCAGATGCAACAAGCAATGTACGTGCTGGAAAGATATTTGGGATACCAGCTAGTGGGACTCATGCGCATTCGTTAGTCCAATCTTATGGAAATGATTATGAAGCATTTATGGCGTATGCTAAAACCCATAAAGACTGTGTGTTCTTAGTCGATACTTATGATACGTTGAAATCAGGTGTGCCAAGTGCAATCCGCGTAGCAAAAGAATTAGGTGATAAAATCAACTTCCAAGGCGTACGTATCGACAGTGGAGATATGGCCTATATATCTAAGCGTGTTCGGGAACAATTAGATGCAGCTGGATTTACGGAAGCAAAAATTTATGCTTCGAATGACTTAGATGAAGCAACGATTTTGAATTTAAAGATGCAAAAAGCTAAAATTGATGTATGGGGTGTCGGAACAAAACTGATCACCGCTTATGATCAGCCAGCCCTTGGTGCAGTATTCAAACTAGTATCAATCGAAGATAGCGAAGGAAATATGGTGGATACGATCAAGTTATCAAGCAATGCGGAAAAAGTGACAACTCCAGGAAAAAAACAAGTATGGCGTATTACTCGAAACGCTGATGGGAAATCTGAAGGAGACTATGTCACATTATGGGATGAGGATCCTCGAGAAGAAGAAGCTATCTTTATGTTTCATCCAGTGCATACGTTTATCAATAAAACTGTTCGGGATTTTACCGCTCGCCCCGTTTTACAAGATATCTTTATCGAAGGAAAAAGAGTATACGAACTACCCGTGCTAAACGAAATCAAAGAATATACAAAAGAAAATCTAGATTCACTGTGGGAAGAGTACAAACGAGACTTGAATCCGCAAAAATATCCGGTCGATCTATCTACTGAATGCTGGAACCATAAAATGGCTACGATGGAACGAATGAAAAAAAGTGTAGCAGAACTTCATACAGAAGCATAGGAGGAGAATAAATGAGCCTGCAAACAGAAATCATCCATGAATTAGGTGTCAAACCAACAATTGATCCAACAGAAGAAATTCGTAAAAGTATTGATTTTATGAAAGCTTATTTGAAAAAATATCCGTTTCTTAAAACCTTTGTATTAGGTATTAGCGGTGGTCAAGATTCTACTTTAGCAGGTCGTTTGGCGCAACTAACGATGGAAGAAATGCGTGAAGAAACGAAAGATGAAAGCTATCAATTTATCGCTGTTCGTCTTCCTTATGGTGAACAAGCAGATGAAGAAGATGCAAAAGCTGCTCTTGACTTTATCCAGCCCGATGTTAGTCTGCGAGTAAATATCAAACCTGCTGTTGATGCACAAGTACAAGTATTAAGTGAAGCAGGTGTGGAAATCAGCGATTTTAACAAAGGAAATATCAAAGCACGACAACGAATGATTACACAATATGCCGTAGCCGGAGAAAGAGCAGGAGCTGTATTAGGGACAGATCATGCTGCAGAAAACATCACTGGTTTTTTCACGAAATTTGGTGATGGAGGAGCCGATATCTTACCATTGTTCCGTTTGAACAAACGGCAAGGGAAACAATTGCTTCAAGCATTGAATGCACCGGAAAAGCTATACACAAAAATTCCGACTGCAGATCTTGAAGATGGAAAACCAATGATTGCGGATGAAGTCGCACTAGGTGTTACGTATAACGAAATCGATGATTATCTAGAAGGAAAAGAAGTTCCCGCTCAAGCACAAGAAAAAATCGAAGCGTGGTGGAACAAGACGCAGCATAAACGTCATTTGCCAATTTCTGTTTTGGATGATTTTTGGAAATAACAATAAAATAAAAAAACAGCCGTCCCTTCATAGGGATTGGCTGTTTTTGCTTTATAAAATAGAAAAGAAAACTATCAGCTGTAGTAAACTTTTAATTTGATATCTTGGTCGTAATTACCGAATCCTTTACCAAATAAAGTACAGCCACCTACATGTTCGGCATCTTCTTTCACTTCGATTCGCAAATGCCAAGTATCTTGATCTTTAGGGATGTCGTTGATCGTGATGTCTGACAAAGGTTCCCCATTCATATTTGTCAAATGTTTGGTGATTCGGATCGTCTTCAGCAAGCCGTATTGATTAAGATTATCTGGATACCAATCAGGCGTATATTTCCCGCGGATATCAGCAAAATCTCCAGGGCTCGTCCATGTTCCTAGCTCTACGCCATTTAGGCTGAAAGTGATATCGGAAGGCCAATTGTCATTTGAAAAAGGAAATTCAGAAGAAATTTCCACAGAAACTTCCAACATTTCTAATGTATCCTCTGCATTCAAAAAATTAGGTGACTGATACTCGACAAACCCGCTGGTAAACCAGAGGATACGAGCATCCATCCTTCGAGGATCCACAAAATAGCGTGGTTCATCCACTTTTCCGATAAAGTCATGGATCGTCGCTAAACCACATGTCGGTTCAATTGCATAATTCGTATAGTGACCAATAGGTATCGATGTTTCTTTCGTGTCAAAAGCATTGAATATTTTTTCTGGGAAACTGATATCTATTTTATCGACACGAAGGCTCGAAATTTTTTGTTGTCCTATTTTCTCTGTTTTGATGATGTTCGCTTCTTCTAACTTTTTCACGTGCATCGTCGTGATCGCGCTGCTTACTCCAAGTTCTTTTGCCAAATCTTTGACATTCATCTTCTTTTTGGAAAGCAACTGAATGATCCTGATTCTTGTCTTGCTAGCTAATGCTTCATATACCGGTAAGGATTCTTCGTTTATTTGTAGTTGCATATATATCACCGCTTAAAAGGTTTTTCTTCTATATTAACATATTTATTAATGAAAGCTATATTGAATTATTTGATTTAATCGTAATTAATATTTACATTAATTATAATGGGGGAAAATAAATAGATTTAACATTTTTATTATTGACAACGCTTTCAACGGGGTGTATTATTCATGTATAAATTAAAGGAGGTCAGTTATGGAAGCCACAATGTTGATTAGTAGTGTCAAGCGTGTAGGCAAAGTTGATCCGCGGTTGTATAGTTCATTTATTGAACATATGGGACGAGCGGTATATGAAGGGATTTATCAGCCAGATCATCCATCAGCTAATGAAAGTGGATTTCGCCAAGACGTCATTCACTTAGTAAAAGAATTGAACATTCCCATGATTAGATATCCTGGTGGAAATTTTGTGTCAGGATTTCGTTGGGAAGACAGTATTGGTCCCATAGCAAGTAGACCCAAAAGGTTGGATTTAGCTTGGCGGACAATTGAAACGAATGAAGTTGGGATTCATGAATTTTATAACTGGTGTCAGCATGTAGGGGCCGAAATCAATATGGCTGTCAATCTGGGTACTCGTGGGGTAGATGCAGCTCGTAATTTAGTCGAATATTGTAATTTTCCTAAAGGAACTTATTGGAGTGATTTAAGGTGTTCGAATGGTCAAGAGAGCCCTTTTGGAATTAAGACATGGTGTTTAGGGAATGAAATGGACGGTCCTTGGCAGATTGGTCATAAAACAGCAGAAGAATATGGACGGTTAGCAGCGGAAACGGCTAAGGCGATGAAACTCGTAGATGATTCAATTGAGGTGGTTTTATGCGGAAGTTCTAATCGGCAAATGCCTACATTTGGTGATTGGGAGTTAACAGTCCTTGATCAAGCATATGATCAAATAGATTATTTGTCTCTTCATCAATATTATGGCAACCAAAAAAATGATCTTTCTCATTATCTTGCACGTTCCTTGGACATGGATCGGTTCATTTCTGAAGTGACAGCGATGTGCGATACAATCAAGGCGAAGAAACATAGTAAGAAGCAGATCAACCTGTCCTTTGATGAATGGAATATTTGGTATCATTCAGCGGAACAAGATGAGCAAGCAGCGCCTTGGCAGATTGCTCCTCCTTTACTAGAAGATAACTATAATTTTGAAGATGCATTACTATTAGGCTGTCTATTAATCACTTTATTGAAACATGCAGACAGAGTAAAGATAGCTTGTCTTGCTCAATTGGTAAATGTTATTGCACCAATCAGGACAGAAACAAACGGAGAAGCTTGGAGACAGACGATTTATTATCCATTTATGCAAGCTGCTATGTATGGACAAGGAGAGGTGTTAAGCCCACAAATTCATTCAGTAAACTATGCGACGGAAGATTTTGAAGAAGTGCCGTATTTAGAAAGTGTAGCAGTAATAAATGACAAAGAACTTGTCATATTTGCAGTTAACCGTGGAGAAGAAGAAATGAATCTAACTGTTCGCTTGTCTGAATTATCAGTAGCAGGAGTGATTGATTTTTCTGAAATGAGTGGGTTTGATACGAAAGCAACCAATCTTCCTAAAAGTGAACAAGTAAAACCAAGTCATTCAACGAATGTAAAAGCTGAAGATGGGAAAATCAATTGTTTGTTGAAACCGCTATCTTGGAATGTAGTCAGATGTTATTTATCAGATGAAGGAGGAACAAAAAATGAAAGGTAAAAAATGGTTAATTGGCTCTTTATTGGTAGTTGCAACAGGTATTTTAGGTGCTTGTGGTGGCGGAAGTTCAGCAGAATCTGATTCTGATAAAGAAGTGACTTTGACTTTTTGGAATGGGTTTACTGCATCTGATGGGGAAATATTGCAAGAAATCGTTAATGAATTTAATAAAACAAATGATAAAAACATCAAAATTGAAATGGATATCATGACTTGGGCCAATTTGAATGAAAAACTTCCTACAGCGATTTCTTCTAAAAAGGCACCTGACTTTATTGCATTAAATTATCCAGATTTTGCACAGTATGTAGAAAACGGAGCGGTACAACCATTAGACGATTTCTGGGAATATGATGGAGTAGATAAATCTGATTTTAAAGAAACGGCTGTTGAATTAGGTCAAGTAGAAGGTAAACAGTATTTTGTCCCCATGCAGGTACAAGGAATGTATATGTATTGGAATAATGATTTGTTTAAACAAGCTGGTTTAGACACTGAACAACCACCTACTACTTGGGAAGAATTGACAGAAATGGCACCACAATTAACTGATAGTAGTAAAAATGTATCAGGTTTTGTCTTCAATAAGGATGGAACTGCACCATTATATAACTGGATGTTAGCAAATGGCGGTAAATTAGTGAACGATGATTATACTAAGTCTGAATTTGCCTCTCCTGAGAACCTTAAAACGTTAAAAGCGATCCAAAAAATGATTCATGTAGACAAGACTGGCCCAGAATCGATTTCTGGCGCCGAAATGGACAATTTAATGAATGCTGGTCAACTAGCCATTGAAATCAATGGGCCATGGTTAAATAACGGATTGAAAGCAAACGAGATTGATTATAATGTGACTACCTTACCACAAGGGAGTGACTCGGACAAAAAAACAGCTATTTTAGATGGCGTAGGATATGCCATTCCGGCAAGTACAGATAATAATAAAAAAGAAGCTATCTATGAGTTTTTGAAATATTGGAATACAACTGAAATTGGTAAAAAATGGAGTATCGAAAATGGGTTTCCTGCCTACTTGGATTCAGTAGCAAAAGATGAAGAAGTCAAAAATGATCCTATTGTTTCTGAATTATCGAAACAAATGGACTATGCAGAGCCATATTTACCAGGTTTTACCCAAATCTCTGCGATTAATAACGATATCATCAACCCATTGATTGAAAAATTATTAGCGGGAGAAGACCCTGAGAAACTCATGAACGATGCAGATGATGCCATCAATCAATTATTGCAAAAATAGTACAGACCTTTATATAGGATAGACTGTTAACAAGATACAGATATCTGAATGATCGACGTAGTGTTTGCAGATAGGTGTTATTGCAGAAATCACAGCGATCGTTCGGATATCTTATTCAGATTCGATTAAACCAAGCTCGTATATTTTATCAAAATGAAAGATGAGGTGGACTATATGAACGGATTCACCAAATATTGGAATCGCCCTGAACGTGCTGCGTATTTGTTTTTGACTCCATCTTTTTTAGTTTTATTATTATTTACTGTCATACCGCTTTTAGGAACATTTGCTATTAGTTTTACAGATTTGAATATTTTCTTTACATCAAGAAATTTTGTAAGTTTTGAAAATTTCACACGTATATTTAGTGATGAACGAGCAGTTAATTCGTTGATTCATTCTTTATATTTTACCGTACTTGAAACGCCAACACAAATTATTGTTGGTTTATTAGCAGCAGTAGCATTATCTAAAAATACCAGATTCAATCGGTTTTGTCGTTCAACGTTTTACATTCCAGTTATTTGCTCATTGACGTCAATTGCGATTATTTTTTCTATGTTACTTGATCCGAATGTAGGGGCGATTCCTTACTTGTTTTCACAAGTCGGCTTGCCGATTCCTCAATTTTTTCGCGATCCAACTCTTGCCATGCCAACTGTAGCCATCATGACTGTTTGGAAGAATTTTGGTGTTACTATGACGATTCTCTTGACTGCTATTCAGGGAATCTCTCCCTCTTTGTATGAATCTGCTCAAATGGATGGTGCAACAAATCGGCAGCAGTTTTTTAACATTACACTACCTCAGATCGTTCCCTCCTTAGGTTTTTGTGTTTTAACGAATCTGATTGGTTCGATGCAAGTGTTTGACCAAGTATATGTTGCAACCGCTGGTGGCCCACAATTTAAGACAGAAACAGCTGTTCAATATATTTACAGTCGAGGATTTACAGCACCTTATGAATTGGGCTATGCATCAGCATTGTCTTCGGTTTTGTTTATCATTGTTGCAACTATAGCTATCTCCACTAATGTGTACATGTCACGGAAAGAAAAACAAATGAAATAGGAGGGAACTCTGTATGGCACCAGAAAGCTCGATTACAGTTACTGTGAATAAGAGGAAAGCAGTTAGTGGTAAAAAAATCATTCGAACGATTAGTATGCTAATTATATTGTTTGTTATTGCTTTTCCTTTTTTGTGGCTGATTATTTCTTCTTTTAAACACGAAAAAGACATTATCTCATTTCCGCCTAGAATATTTGCAGACAGCTATACCCTAGATAACTATATTAAGGTTTGGACAACGATCCCTTTATTAGATTACATCAAAAATACAGTAATTTTTGCTGGAGGGACAGTGATTACTTCTGTATTCTTTGATTCTCTTGCGGGGTACGCATTTGCTCGTATGCGTTTCAAAGGGAAATCAGTTTTGTTCTATTTCGTTTTACTGACAATGATGATCCCATTCCAAGTCTTCATGATTCCTCTATTTATTGAAGTCAATTTGCTTGGCATGCTTGATACTTATGCAGGTTTAATCATTCCTCGTATGACAACTGCATTTGGTATCTTCATGATGCGCTCCTTTTTTATCACTTTACCAGATTCTTTGGAAGAGGCAGCACGCATTGATGGACTAAGTGAGTTTAATATTTTTTTGAAAATCATGTTGCCATTGAGCAAACCTACTCTTTTATCATTAGGGATTTTCACGCTGATGAATAGTTGGAATGACTTGCTTTATCCATTGATATTGACAAGTAGTTCAAAAATGAGAACTTTACCAGCAGGGCTAGCTTTATTTACGGGGCAGAACATTTCTTTCTATGGACCTGTAATGGCTGGAACGGTTATTTCAATGTTGCCATTACTAGTGGTTTATATTTTTGCACAGAAATATTTTGTTCAAGGAACAGCTATGTCTGGAATGAAAGAGTGAGGAAGATGAAAATAGTTGAGACAAAATTTTATGGACAGTTGATTGTGGTTTCTGATTACATCTTATTAGGAATTCTCTGGGTAATCGTGTGTTTGCCGGTTATTACTATCGTGCCTGCTACATGTGCTGTTTTTTATGTAATGGCGCAATGGAAAGGTAAGGAATCAGGACACATCATTTATTTTTTCTTTCAAGGAATGAAGCAACATTTTGGTAAGAACTTGTTCCTTAGTATGTTAACGACCGTTATTTATTTTCTTGTTAATCAATTATTAGAAGAACAGACAATCGGACTTTCAATTAGTGGATATGTAGTTTCACTTATTTATTCCATGTTTCTTTTATCCTGGGTATATGTGATTTCTGAAAATAAAGATACTTCGTTTCTACAAATTTTTGAACAAAGTACATGGAAAGTATTTTTTGATTTTTTGAGAAATATTCTTTGTTGCGCTTTGTTATTAGGTTTTGTACTACTCATATTTCTTTTTCCTCCGTTTATTTTTATCTTTGCTGGTGGCGTTTGGAAACTTGTATCTATTATCTTGACTATAGGAAATGAAAGGTAGGGAAAGCTGTTGGACGAAGAAATAAAAGTAAAAATCAGAGAGGATTTTACAGTAGGAGAGATCAGTTCTCGGCTGTTTGGCTCATTTGTTGAACATATGGGAAGTGTCGTCTATACAGGGATTTATGAACCGAGCCATGAAACAGCTGATGGTGACGGGTTTAGACAAGATGTCCTCTCTTATGTAAAGGAATTGGAATTAGGTGTCATTCGCTATCCTGGAGGGAACTTTACATCTGGTTATGATTGGTTGGATACTATAGGTAGGAAAGAACGGCGACCAAAAAAGATTGATTTAGCATGGCGAGGTATAGAACCAAATTCTTTTGGAATCCACGAATTTTTTAAATGGATCAGTCATGTACAAGCGGAACCGATATTCACAGTGAATTTAGGAACAAAAGGAATCGATGAAGCAAAAAATTTAGTAGAATATTGTAATTTTCCAAAAGGAACCTTCTGGAGTGATTTGAGAATAAAAAACGGGCAAAAAAAACCTTTTGGCGTTAAATTATGGTGTTTAGGGAATGAGCTAGATGGGCCATGGCAAGTGGGTGCTAAGAGTGCTTATGAATATGGTAGGTTAGCAAATGAAGCCTCGAAAGTCATGAAGTTAGTAGATGATTCAATTGAAACAATCTTAGTTGGAAGCTCTACGCCACGTTTACCATCGTACCCTGAATGGGATCGTATCGCATTAGAAGAAGCATATGAGAACGTAGATTATTTAGCTTTGCATAACTATATTGACAAGTATGATGAAGAAGACTTGACTAAACCTCCTAAAAATGAGCGTGATGATACAGCGACATACCTGGCAAAAGCTTATCGATTCGATCGTCAAATTGAAGAGATCGTTGCTACTTGTGATTATGTAAAAGGATATTTGAGAAGTGAGAAAACAATGTATCTAGCGTTCGATGAATGGAACGTACATGCCCAACCGGAAAAAAGACACAGGGATTTTGAAATCGGTAGTCCCATTGATTGGTGTTACTTTACTATGGAGGATACATTATTATTTGGTTCATTAGGATTGGCTATTTTACGACATGCAGATCGCGTAAAGATTAGTTGTCAATCATTGTTAGTAAACACAATACCTTTAATACTAACAGATGCTAAAGGCCAAGCATGGAAGAATCCAACTTACTATGTGATGCAACACTTATCGAAATATGCTAAAGGTCAAGTATTGGAACAACAAATCATTTGCCCTGTTTATGATTGTGAAAAGATAAAAAAAGTTCCTTATGTAGACAGTGTGGTCGTAGATAACGGCAATCAACTGACTATTTTCTTGATTAATCGCACTAATGAACAACAAAATGTAACGATTGAACATGATTTTAATTTGCTAGATCAAGGAGAGCACTACACATTGACCAGTAGTGATCTATTGGACAAAAATACACGTGAAGAACCAGAAAAGATAAAACCTGAAATAAACTATTTTTCAATAGAAAAACATGACGAGTTAAATGTAGGGATAGAAAAATACTCTTGGAATGTAATTAGAATAAAGAAAATGTGAGGAAATTTGTTATGATGAAGACACTTTATAATAATCCTATCGTTCAGCAACGGGCAGATCCTTGGGTATATAAACATACAGATGGTTATTATTATTTTACAGGATCGGTTCCCGGCTACCAAGTGATTGAATTAAGAAGGGCAAAGTCACTGAATGAATTAGAACATGCTGAAAGCCTGATTGTATGGCAGGCTCATGAAGAAGGACCGATGAGTGAATTGATCTGGGCACCTGAAGTCCATTATATCAATGGAAAATGGTACATTTACTTTGCTGCAAGCAATCATAAAACCATACGTGATGAATCCCATCATCACCGCATGTTCGTACTTGAAAATCAGCATATGGATCCAATGAATACAGATTGGATAGAAAAGGGACAAATAAAAACGAAAAGGGAAACTTTCAGTTTAGATGGAACAACTTTCTCTTCTCAGGGAAAGCTATATTACGTGTGGGCTCAACAAGATCCTGAAATTGCTGGGAATTCTAATCTTTATCTATCCGAAATGGCTAATCCTTGGACGTTAAAGGGAGAGCAACTCCTCCTTTCTATACCTGAGTATGAATGGGAAAAACGGGGTTTTTCAGTAAATGAAGGTCCAGCAGTCCTTACTCGTAATGGGAAAATATTCATTACGTATTCTGGTAGTGCAACGGATGAAAACTATGCCATGGGTCTGCTGTGGGCTGATGAGCACAAGAATCTTTTATTAAATGAATCATGGCATAAATTATCGGAGCCAGTATTCGTTTCTTCTGAAAAAAATAAGCAATTTGGGCCTGGTCACAACTCGTTTACGATTTCAGAAGATGGATGCTTTGATATTTTGATTTATCATGCTCGACCAGAGAAGAACCAAAAAGGGGATCCATTAGACAATCCCAATCGGCACGCGAACGCGCAATGCTTTACGTGGAATGAGCAAGGATTTCCAGAATTTGGTGAACCTGTACCGTATGACTTATGAGAACAATAAACCTTGATTTTTGCTTGAATAAACCTTACAGACTCGTTATGATATATGTACGTACAAATAAAAAGGGGCAAGGTAAATGGCAAAATATCAAGACATTGCAGATGAGATAAAACAAAAGATCCTTCATGAGGAATACGAAGTAAATACAACCATTCCTTCAGAATTCAAGCTGCAAGAAATATATGCCGTCAGCAGACATACGATTCGGCAAGCAATCGCTGTGTTGGTAAATGAGGGCTATCTGCGTAAAGAAAAAGGATCGGGCACATATGTAGATGACAGCTATAAGAAAGAAAAAACACCATTGAACAGAACAAAAACGATCGGTGTCATCACCACATATCTCTCTGATTATATTTTTCCGTCGATTATCCGAGGAATCGAAAACGAATTACGAGAATCTGGGTATTCATTGCTTTTAGCCAGTACGAATAACGATCACGAATTGGAGAAAGAGTGTTTGAAGAAAATGATTGCTTATGGAGTAGATGGTTTAATCGTTGAGCCTACGAAAAGTAATCAGTATAACCCAAACTTAGCACTTTATGTTGCTTTGAGAGAAAAAGGCATTCCGATGGTGATGATCAATGCTGCTTATGAAGAGTTAAATGCCTCTTATATTTGTTTAGATGATGTGAAAGTCGGTTTTATGGCAGCAGAATATTTGATAAAAAAAGGACATCAACGTCTGTTGTTCATCACAAAAATCGACGATCTTCAAGGAAAATACAGGATGAAAGGTTTTATCAGCGCGTGTGAACAGTATAATGTGCGATTTTTGACAAAAGATATCATTACTTTCACCACGGAAACACGAGAAACAATTGCTGAAAAAACAGTACAACGGTTGAAAGAAGAACAAGCTTTAGATGGCATCATTTGCTATAACGATCAAATAGCTAGTTTATTGCTAGATAAGTTGACAGAAAATGGCTATCATATTCCAGATGACCTATCGATCGTAGGAACAGACGATTCTTCTTTAAGCCATTTAGGAAATAAAAAATTGACAACATTGACTCATCCAAAAGAAAAGTTGGGACAAGATGCCGCACGGTGGATCGTCACAACGATTGAAAAAGGACAGGCACAGCCGAATATTCTTTATGAGCCTGTACTAGTTGAACGGGAAACAGTAAAAGAAAACGAAAAATAAGAGACGGGTTTTTACCGCCTCTTATTTTTTATATCAATTTGGGGCTGTGACAAAAATCATCAAACATGAGAAACTGTTTTTTGAACTTGGTCCTTGTGACTCGAAACTAAGCGGTTCCTTCTTATTTCTTGAAGCTGACCACTTCTGTCACGATCACTTTAAGAATGATGGATAGAAATACGTTTAGGATAAGTTTTTTTAGATGCACTTTGTTCGATTCCCTCTAAAGATTTCCCACGAGTCTCCGGTACGATCTCTTGAATAAATAAAACTCCTAAAAAGCAGATGATCCCAAAAATACCAAAAACGATTTCTTGAGACATAGAAGCAGTCATCACAGGAAAAAACAAGCCGACTAGGAAAGAACCAATCCAATTAAAAGAAGAGGCTAGGCCAGATGCTCGCCCGCGGACAGCTAATGGGAATATTTCGCCTACGATTACCCATGTCAGTGGAGCCCATGTGCAAGAATAAAATGCGACATAAATACATAAAAACAAGAGAATTAACAACGAATTTGTATGAGCATCCAGTACAGTTCCTAAAACAGCTGGTAGGATGAAAGAAAGTCCCATCACGCTACCGCCTATTTTCAATAAAGTTCGCCGATTGAACTTGTCTGCAATAACCAAAAAGAGCAAAGAACCAGCAACTAAAATGATTCCTTGGATGATCGGCCACATCAATGCATCGCTCGCTGCATGCCCAGTCGCTTTTTCTACGATCAGCGGAATATAGTAAAAAATAGCATTAGCTCCTTGAAATTGCTGGAATACTGCTACACCAATACCGGCAATAACTAACGAACGATACTTTTCTAAAAACAAAGTATGCCAAGAAGTTACGGTTGTCTTTTCTTGTTTGACATTCAGCTGGATTTGTTCGAATTCCTGTTCAGCTTCGTATTCTCTCCTTCTAGAATTTCGAGAAGGCGGCTGATCAGATTTTGTAAGCAATCTCATTCTATAACTTATGTACGTACAAAACAAGCGTTTTTTATTATATTCTTGAAAATAACCACTTGACATGTACGTACAAAAGTATACAATAATCATTGTAAGCGCTACTAAAAAAGACGGTTTGATCAGGTTTGACGAGAAGGAGGGAGTTAAATCATTATGAAGGAAGTAAATGCGCAAAGTATGTTAGATGTCATAGATGGTCGTACATCTTTAGGAATTGAGTTTGGATCAACTAGAATCAAAGCTGTATTGATTGATTCATCTTTTACTCCTATTGCCGCTGGTAGTTATGAGTGGGAAAACAAACTAGAAAATGGTATCTGGACCTATTCATTAGAAGATATTTGGAAAGGACTGCGCGTCAGTTACCGAAAAATGGCAGCAGAAGTATTCGAAATCTATGGCGAGAATCTTACAACGATCGGGTCGATTGGGTTCAGTGCAATGATGCACGGTTATCTAGCTTTTGATAGCAAGGAACAGTTACTAGTACCATTTCGTACTTGGCGGAATACAATCACTGAAGAAGCAGAACGAATATTAACGGAAAAATTCCAATACAATATTCCGCAGAGATGGAGTATCGCTCATTTGTATCAAGCTATCTTGAATAAAGAAGAACATGTGAGAGAAATTAATTTTTTGACAACGCTTGCAGGATATGTTCATTGGCAGCTTACTGGTGAGAAAGTACTAGGCGTAGGAGATGCATCAGGCATGTTTCCTATCGATCCTTCAACGAAAACCTATCATCAAGAAATGAAAAATATTTTTGGTCAGTTAGTCGAAAAAGAGCATGTAGCGATTGATTTGGATCACATTTTGCCTAAAGTTCTAGTAGCAGGAAAAGAAGCTGGCAAGTTAAGCGAATCAGGGGCTTATCTGATTGACCCTACGGGAAACCTGAAGCCAGGAATCCCGATTTGTCCGCCAGAAGGAGATGCAGGAACCGGTATGGTCGCTACGAATAGTGTAGCCAAACGCACAGGGAACATTTCGGCTGGTACTTCCGCCTTCGCTATGATCGTATTAGAAAAAGAACTAGAAAATGTCCATCCGGAAATCGACATGGTCACTACACCTTCAGGAGAACTAGTAGGCATGGTTCATACGAATAACTGCTCTTCGGATATCAATGCTTGGGTCAGTATTTTTGAAGAATTTACCAATTCTTTGGGTATGGAGATAAGCAGAGATAAATTATTCACGGTATTATTCAATAAAGCGCTAGAAGGCGATACGGATTGCGGGGGATTACTTTCTTATGGTTATTTTTCCGGTGAAAACATTACAGGAGTAAATGAAGGAAGGCCATTATTTGTACGTACACCAGGTAGCCGTTTTGATTTAGCGAATTTCATGCGAATCCATTTAGCCAGTGCTTTTGGCGCAATGAGAATCGGAATGGATATATTGAAATCTGAGGATGTCCAAATTGATCGTTTAGTGGGGCATGGGGGGATTTTTAAAACACCAGAAGCTGGACAGCGGATTCTAGCATCTGCTATGGAGGCACCAGTTACAGTGATGGACACAGCCGGAGAAGGTGGAGCGTGGGGGATCGCGTTATTAGCAGCCTATATGATAGATCAGCATGGGAAATCTTTAGAAAACTTCTTGGCAGAAGACGTGTTTGGACAAGACCAAGGAATCACCATCACACCTTCAGCAGAAGAAATAGCAGGCTATCAGATATTTATGAGTCGTTACCGTGAGGGGATCGACATTGAAAAAACAGCGATTCATCAATTGCAAGAAAAAGGAGTGATAGAAAATGCTGGAACAACTGAAAGAAGAAGTATACCAAGCAAATCTTGACTTGCCTAAACACGGACTTGTCAAATATACATGGGGAAATGTGAGCGCTTTTGATCCTGAAACACGATATTTCGTTATCAAACCTAGCGGGGTCAGTTATGAAGAGATGACAGCAGACGACATGGTCGTTGTGGACTTGGACAATCATATCATTGAAGGTAAACTCAATCCCTCTTCGGATACGCCTACTCATGCTGTTTTATATCGTTCATTTCCTCAAATCGGAGGAATCGTCCATACTCACTCGACATGGGCGACGATCTGGGCACAAGCAGGATTGGATGTTCCTGCGATGGGGACGACGCATGCAGATACTTTTTATGGATCGGTACCTTGTGCTCGATTTTTGACACAACAGGAAATCGACAGCGGGTACGAATATGAAACAGGAAAAGTTATCATAGAAACATTCAAAGAACGCAAAATTGATCCCTTAGCAATTCCAGGGGTACTTTTACACGGACACGGTCCATTTACTTGGGGGAAAGATGCGCAAAGTGCAGTAATGAACGCAGTCGTACTAGATGAAGTATGCAAGATGAATTTATTTACCAGACAGCTTAATTCATTTTCAGAAGAGCTGCCTCAACGGATTTTAGATAAACATTATTTACGAAAACACGGAAAAAATGCGTATTACGGACAACACAAATAAAAGGAGTGGCTAATTATGTTGAATATTGGAGAAAAAGAATTTTGGTTTGTTGTAGGATCACAGCATTTATATGGGGAAGAAGCACTGCGAGAAGTAAAGAAACATGCACAAGAAATGGTTGATGAATTGAATGAAAACGGCCAATTGCCTTATCCTATCCGCCTTCAAGAATTAGCAGTTACCGCTGACACGATCACAAAAATCATGAAAGAGGTCAATTATCGAGAAGAAGTAGCAGGTGTGATCACTTGGATGCATACTTTCTCACCAGCAAAAATGTGGATCCGTGGGACAAAGCTTCTACAAAAACCATTGCTTCATTTAGCTACGCAATATAACGAAAGCATTCCTTGGAAAACGATCGATATGGATTTCATGAATTTAAATCAATCCGCTCATGGTGACCGCGAATATGGGTTCATCAATGCTCGATTAAATAAACAAAATAAAATCGTCGTTGGCTACTGGAAACGACCTGAGATTCAAAAAGAGATTGCTGATTGGATGGATGTTGCAGTAGCCTATAATGAAAGTTTTGGAATAAAAGTGGCTCGTTTTGGTGACAACATGAGAAACGTGGGTGTCACAGAAGGAGACAAAGTGGAAGCACAGATTCAATTTGGTTGGACTGTTGATTATTTTGGTATCGGAGATCTTGTACAAGTAATCGATCGCGTATCAGACGAAGAAGTCGAACAATTATTTGAAGAGTACAAGGAATTGTATACCTTCGACTATGGTGATTATGAAGAAAAGACATGGGAAGAACATGTAAAAGTACAAGCTCAGCAGGAAATCGGTATTCGCCGTTTCTTAGAAGAAGGAGGCTATAACGCTTTTACGACTAATTTTGAAGACCTTTATGGAATGAAACAACTGCCTGGACTAGCTGTACAACGTTTGATGGCAGAAGGATACGGTTTTGCTGGGGAAGGCGACTGGAAAACTGCAGCGATTGATCGGTTGCTGAAAATCATGGCTCGAGGAAAAGATACAGGATTCATGGAAGATTATACTTACGAGCTAGCTAGTGGCCAAGAAGCAATCTTGGAATCCCATATGATGGAAGTAGATCCGACGCTTGCTGCGACGAAACCAAGAATCGTTGTTTCTCCTTTATCAATGGGAGATAGAGAAGATCCGGCGCGTCTTGTATTTGATGGGAAAGCAGGAGAAGGGGTAGTCGTATCGATGGCAGACTTCGGTACGCATTATAAACTGCTGATCAATGAAGTAGAAGCCTTTGAACCCACAACTGAAGCACCTAATTTGCCTGTTGCACGTGTGCTATGGAAAACTAAACCGAATTTCCATGAAGGTGTCCATTCATGGATTCAGGCAGGTGGCGGTCATCATACCGTTGTCTCGCTAAATCTAACAACAGATCAAATTGAAACATGGGCAAAATTAGTTGAGTTGGAAACCGTTGTTATTAGATAAAAAGAGGTTGTGAAAAAGCCGCTTAGTTTTAAGAAAAAAGAAGAGATTGACGAAATTTGCTTTTCAACTTTTTTGAAATTTTGTCTTATTATCAATGTTAGCTAACTGAACACCATTTATCAAGAAATCTCACCCACAATATTTTGCTCTCAAAAATAAGGCTTATGGCAGTAACTTGCCATGGCCTTATTTTTATCGCTAAGCCTACTCTGCTCTAGCTGCTATTTTTGCTTCTAGGAAGTCAAATGGTAAACAGTTGTCTAATTGCAGTAATTTCGAGATACTTGTTAGTAAGGAGGGGGTTTTATGTATCACGTTCATTTGATTGATGCTATTCCAGAACAAGAGATAGAAAAGTTACAAGGGGAATATTTCAAAATAATAGATGATTTGCCAGCCGAAGGAATAGTCATTCGTAGTACGAAAGTGAAAGATGAATGGCTTACACCAGATTTGCTAGCAATTTCAAGAGCTGGTGTTGGGGTGAACACGATCAACGTTGAAAAAGCTTCTGAAAACGGGACGATCGTCATGAATACACCAGGCGTAAATGCTAATGCAGTAAAAGAGCTTGTTTTGTGCTGTTTGCTCTTATCTTCCCGTCCGATAATCGAAGCAAGTCGTATGGTACAAACACTAACAGGTCCTAATATTTTAGAACAGGCAGAAAACAAAAGAAGTACTTATGTGGGACGAGAATTGCAAGGCAAAACCATCGGTCTTCTTGGTCTTGGCGCGATAGGCACAAAAGTAGCGCTAAGTTGCTATGGCTTAGGGATGGATGTCTTGGGTTATTCTATCCGCGATGCCCAGTTGGATTATGTTCGGCAAGCAGATTTAGAAACAGTTCTTTCTACCTCGGATTACATCGTAGTCATGCTGCCGTTGACAGAAGATACAAAAGGATTGATCAATCAGGCGAATATAGAAAAAATGAAAAAAGATGCTGTACTTATCAATGTAGGAAGAAGTGAAATCGTTGATAAATATGCTGTTATGCAAGCATTGGAAAAACAACATCTGGCCAAATACGTGACTGATTTCCCAGAAGAAGAGTTCTTAGAAAATGACCGTATACTTATGTTGCCTCATCTAGGGGGATCGACTCAGGAAGCTTTGGCAGACAGCGGACGTTTGGCAGTTGAAGCCTTAAAAGATTATCTTTTGTTCGGTACGGTTAGAGAAGCGGTCAATTATCCATCCGCACGAATGTTTTTCCAAGCGCCGTTTCGATTCACTATATTTTATCAAAAGAAAGCCAATATATTAGCAGAGATATTTTCTCTGCTGAATAAGAACGAGCTAGTGATCGCAGATATATCGCGTAATCATAAGAATGAGCATGTCTACATATTGATTGACATAGACAGTACTGATTTTGAACAGCTCAATCAAGTGAAACAACAGCTAGAAAAAATTTCTGGAGTACGAAAAGTCCGCTTATTAAAGAAACCAGAAAGGTCATAAAGAAAGAGAATATTTGGATTTCATTAATTCTTCTTTTCGTTCTTTACTTTCGAATTTCGTACAACTAAAATAAGAGAAACAACATTCTTTTGTTGATAGAAATGAAGGAGCAAGCATTTGAAAAGATATATAAGCAGACTTTCAACCAAACAGAAAAAGATTTTAAAAGGAACAGTAGCGATCATCAATATCTTTTTTCTTGTTGTTTTTAGTAATTTATTTTTGCAGTGGTGTCAAAATGATCTATCCGTAGACCTTGCGTTGAAATTTGCTTTTTCTTGGCATACGGAAAAATTCTTCTTAGCCTGTTTCGTCTTGCTGATTATTCTTATTTTTCTGATTGCACTAGCAGGATCTGTCCCTTTAGGTTCCCTTACGTATGTCGTAGCCATCGGTGTATTAGGTTTTGCAAATTATATGAAAATGAGTTATCGGCAAGAACCGATTTATCCAGACGATTTGAAGATGATCACTGAAATCGGATTGCTGAAAGATATGACCGGCACTATGCTGTTTACAGTGATCTTAGCTGCCGCAGGAACCGTGCTAGGATTGTTCTGCTGGTACATGTTTCGAAGCCTGAAAAAAGGAAGGCGATTCCAATTGATCCGATTAACGACACTGCTTGTGGCAATTGGACTGCTAGGGTATATCAGTAATTTCAACAATCCCGATAATTTGTTGCGAAAAGCATATAATAAAACGGCACTATGGATACCTTACAGCCAGAAAATGAACTACTATAACACTGGTTTTATCGGTGGGTTTTTGTACAATCTGAAGGTAGAACCAATGGATGAACCTGAAGGATATTCGAAAGCAAAGATCAAAGAAATCACTGAAAAATACCAGAAGATAGCCGATGAAAAAAATAAAGCTGTAGAGGAAGAGTCGCCGAACATCGTGTTCGTAATGAGTGAAAGTTTCTCAGATCCTAGTCGATTAAACGGCGTAGAAGTATCTGGTGAGCCATTGGCAGATTATTATGAAGTAGCTGATCAAACATATAGTGGCAATATGCTTTCTCAAAACTATGGCGGTGGAACAGCAAATATCGAATTCGAAGCATTGACTGGTTTTTCTATGGCGTTGTTTAATGCGCAACTCACCACTCCTTACACGATGCTAGTGCCAAAAATGGATCAGCTTCCTTCTATCGTTTCAGCGTTAAACGCACAATCATACCAGACGACAGCGATCCATCCATACAATACTTCGATGTATAAAAGAGAGGATGTTTATCAGACATTAGGATTTGACCAGTTCATCAGCGAGCGTACGATGACCTACACGGATACGATAGAGAATAATCCATATATTTCTGATGAGTCAGCTTACAAAGAAGTAATGACACTTCTCAAGGAAGAAAAAACACCTCAGTTCATTCATTTAGTCACGATGCAGACACATATGCCTTACAATGGAAAGTATGATAGACTGGGCTATTCTGCAGAGATTTCAGATGGAAGTGGGACGCTTGACTTAGAGAATTATCTGCAAGATATTTCCTATAGCAGCACGGCACTGAAGCAATTCACGGAAGAACTGAAGAATCTTTCTAGAAGGACTCTAGTTGTTTTTTGGGGGGATCATCTGCCAGGGATCTATTCAGATACCATCCAAGCCAAAAATGATAAACAAACATTGCATGAAACACAATTCTTGATGTTTGACAGTAAAGGAAAATTAGAAAAGAAAACGACTCAAGATGCAATAACCAGTCCTTTTTATTTTGCAGCGAATCTAATGGAACAGACGAATCAGACAACGAATGGTTTTTATCAGCTGCTTTTATCATTAGAACAAGAACTTCCGGCGTTTGAACGAGAACTGTACTATCAAAACGGACAGTGGTATAAAGAAGCGCAATTCAATCGCTCGCAACAAGAGATTTACGACGAATATCAATTGATCCAATATGACATTGTCGCAGGGAAACAATATAGTTTAGCAGATGGTTTCTTTGAGCACGAATAAGAATGGCGAGCTGTATAGAAACCATTAAATTTTTTCAAGTACTTGTCATTTGAGGATAAAAACAAGTAGAATAAATAATAACAACAATGGAGAAAGTAGGAAAACAAATATGTTACCGAATATTGGCTATTATGTGCAGTCCATCGATCAAATCGTCAAGGAAACCGAAGCAATCGGAGAAGGAATGCATCCGAAATATGAAGTGATCAGAAACGCAATCGATGAAGGAAAACAAGTGAACTGGACAGATCGACTCTTGAAGAGACCGTCCAGTTATTTGAAGAAGGAACAAAAAAATATCGGGCAATGCTTAAGAAAGTCAGTACATTGCGCCCACCAGCAAAAGCAATGGGCATTCATAAAAATTTTGAAAAAGCTTATCTTTCATATGTAGCAGGCTGTGAAGAAATGATTCAAAGTATTGATCTTGAGTCAGGGGTAGATAAAGATTTATTCAATACATCTGAAGCAAAACAAGACCAAGCGACTGACCAATTGACAGCTGCCATCCAAAAAATGACTAATTTGTTATTGAAAAAATAAAAGAAAAATTTGATGACAATAAAAACTAGAGTTATCTAATATAAATGTAATATTGTCTTTATGATAGAGTGAACAAAATCCTTTATGATAAGAACATACCTATAACCAACAACCTTGTACTTACTCAAAATTGAGTAAATACTCCTTTTCCGCAGAGTCTAACCAACTCGGCGGTTTTTTTATTTATAGAAAAGGACATCAGAACAGACGAAAAAGTCTTGCGCTGATGTCCTTTTCAGATAGTATGGAAGGTTGATTAGTTTTCTACATTCCGTACATATTGTTCAAAGTAGTTCTGTAAATCGGCTTTGAGTTTCTGATATTCCTCTTCGCTATACTCTTTATCTTCGATTTTCCCATCAAAGAAAGGAATATTCAGTTCTTCCCGCAACCTGTCTAATACGTCTTGCTGATTCATTTTATTCTCCTTTTCTTGCTAACGATCAAAATAAACACAGACACATTCTGGTGCATAGACATCTTTTTGCAATAATTCCAGTAATCCTGTTTCAGGATGACGGCGGTATAATGTCAGATTATCGGTATTCTGATTAGCACATACGACAAAACCATTGCTTGGATCTAGTGCGAAATCGCGAGGGAAATCGCCTTCTGTTGAGATGATTTGTTTATTTTGGATGTGAGAACCATCTTCGGAAACTGCGAATACGGCAATCGAGTTGTGTCCCCGATTAGAAGCGTAAAGGAACTTGCCATCATTGGAAATGCGAATAGCAGCCCCTCCATTTTCACCGTCGAATTCTTCTGGCAAGGTCGATATTTTCTGTAATTCTTCAAAATCACCTGTTTCTTTATCATAAGAAAGCACTCGGACTGTGCTGTCTAATTCACCAAATAAATAGGCGAATTGTCCATTCGGATGAAAGACGAGATGGCGAGGGCCTGTTCCTGGCTCTGCAGTGAAGGTAGTTACAAGATTCAATTTGCCGTTTTCGGACACATCATAAGTATACACACGATCTGTACCAAGATCACACACGACTAATCGTTGGTCAGGAGTCAGATCCGTATAATGGACATGCGCATGATCTTGGTTTTTATGAGGGCCTGTCGCTTCTTGATGGAATACTGAATCCGCTGCTTTCAGCTCGCCATCTCCTAATAGGTGATAGACATTTACTTCGCCTTTATGGTAGTTGGCCCCATAGAGCAATTGCCGTGTTTCATCAACCGCTACATAACATAAAGGAGCCCCAGACTCTGTTACCGCATTCAAAAAATGAAAATCCTTGTCGTACGCACCGGCACCACCTAATCCGTCTACACTGGTAACCGTGTAAAGATTGCCAGCTTTGCTTTTTGCTAGGTAAGTAGGGCTGTTCTCTTCAACAGCCAATGAAAGACTGGATAATTCTTCTTTTTCTGTATCAAGATCGATCGTATAGATTCCTTTGCTTTCGCGGCGTGTATAGGTTCCTAAAATTATCTTTTCGATCATATGAGCTGATTCCTCCTAATGGTAATGAAATAGTTTTCGTTTTTATTCTATCACATAATTATTCCCCACGGCTAAAGAATGAGAATGTGTTATACTGTTTTTGAAAGCAAGTAAAGGAGAGAGTGCGATGATTCAGGCAACGATTACAGAAATTGGAACAGAAGCAATAAACAAGGAAGAACCGATGCTGATTTTGTTCGATAAAACAGCAACAGCTGCCTTGCGAAAATATTCGGTGATTCAAGAGGTGTCGAAAGACGAACCTTTTTCTTTGAAAGCAGGCGGAACGATTACTTTTGATGATCAGTCGTATACGATCGATTATGTCGGTCCGATGGCCAATGGAAATTTAGAGACGGTAGCTCACGTATCATTGATTTTTGATACCTGTCCAGAAGAAGGACAAATTGCAAACGGAATCTATCTCCATCCGCATGAACTGCCTGCTATTGGTTTGGGAAGCCAAATTATTTATAACTAACAGGAGGACTTATGGAAGGGAAAAATAAGAAGAACAGACCGGTGTCTTGGTTTTGGCGCTGGTTTTTAAATAATCAAGTGGTCACAGCTTTACTTGTTGTATTGTTAATATTGCTGATCGTCTTTTTATTTACAAAAGTTTCTTATTTGTTTGCACCGATCTGGCAATTTTTAGCAATCGTAGGACTACCTATTATTCTGGCAGGCATCTTGTATTACTTGATGAATCCGGTAGTTGATTACTTTGAGAAGCGAAAAGTACCAAGGCTCTATAGTATCATTGGGCTGTTTGTTTTGGTCGTTGCATTAATCGTATGGGGAAGCGTAGTGATCATACCTAAGATCCAGGAACAAACAGTCAGCTTTATCAGTAACTTTCCTCAATACGTTGATACGATCGATAACAAATTGACCGAGATCTTGAGAGACCCGCTGTTCAACCAATTTCGTGAACAGTTAGAAACAGCAGGTGATAAGTTCATGAATTCAGCAGGTGATATGATCCAAGACATATCTAAGAGTACAGTTCAGAGTCTTGGGAGTTTTGTTGGTGCGGTAGCGACTATTTTAGTAGCTTTGCTGACGATGCCGTTTATCTTATTTTATTTATTGAAAGATGGTAAGCGATTAGCCCCTTATTTCGTCAAGTTTTTACCAACGCGCATGCAAAAACCGACGTTGAATGTGCTGAGTGAAATGAATAGTCAAGTTTCTTCATATATAAGAGGGCAACTAACTGTGGCTTTTGCTGTGGCAATCATGTTTATGATTGGTTTTGCAATCATTGGTCTAGAATATGCTGTCACGTTGGGGATCATTGCAGGGTTCTTAAATCTGATCCCATACTTAGGTTCATTTTTAGCAATGATTCCAGCCATCTTTTTAGCTATTGTGGCAGGTCCATTCATGATCATCAAGGTACTAATCGTTTTTGCAGTAGAACAGACAATAGAAGGACGCTTGATCTCTCCGTTAGTATTGGGAAATCAGTTAGCAATCCATCCAGTAACGATCTTATTAGTTCTGCTGACGTCAGGGAAATTGTTTGGGATCGTTGGTGTGATCTTAGGGATTCCTGTTTATGCAGCAGCTAAAGTAGTGATTACTCATGTTTTTGAATGGTACACAACGATTTCTTCTCTTTATGAAGAAAATCCGTTGAAAAAGCAGAAAGAATAACAAAAAGAGACAGAGGAAAATTTCCAAAGCACAAATGTTGCTTTGAAGATTTTTCCCTCTGTCTCTTTTATATACATTTACCTCAATTTTAAAATGATTTACCTAAAGCAGCAGCTTTATCTAATGCATTTTGCATCAACTCATCTGCACGGTCAGGGTCATAATCGATTCCTTCGATGAATAGTTGATCTACTTGATTGATGCCTACAAAGTTCAAAATACCTTTTACATATTGAGAGGCAAAGTCTTGTCCGTTGTATACACCGCCGTTAGATTGGATGTGCAGCGCTTTTTTACCTGTCACTAATCCTTCTGGCCCGTTTTCTGTATAGCGGAACGTTTTTCCAGCTACATTGACAGTATCGAACCAAGCTTTTAATTTTGTTGGGATATTTAGATTCCATAAGGCGTTTGCGATAACGATTTTATCAGCAGCAAGGAACTGCTCTGTCAATTCATTGAAACGAGCGATTTTTTGTTGTTGACTTTCTGATAAGGAAGTGAATTCTGCACCAGCACGTAATGCTTCCCAACCTGATAATAATTCTTCATCGATTTCTGGAATATCATCGCGATAAAGTTCCAAAACAGTCACTTCATCATCTGGATGAGTTTCTTTATAACTTGTTAAAAAAGACGTCAACGCCTTAACTGTACGTGATTCTTCTGCAGTTAGGGGATGACCTTTGACTACTAAAACAGATGCCATATGCTTACCTTCTCCTTTTATTGCTATGATTGTTATAACTATGACTAACAAAATCAGTTTACTCGAAAAAGAAAAGGCTATCAAGTCATATTGATAAGGTTGAAGAATAAATAACTAAAAAAGACAGGATATAAAAGAGGTTGTGACACGATTTTTGTCACAGCCTCTTTTGAATCTAACAAGCAATGTTCAAGCAACGCTTGACTGAAGAGCTTCCATCCCACCAATGATATAAACAGCACGAAATCCGCTAGCAGTAAGTTGATCGGCTAATGCTTCTGATCGTCTGCCTGTATAGCTTAGAATATAATAAAGTTTTTTTGGATCTAGATTTTTTAATTGTCTTGGCAAGATAGCAGCGGGGATAGAAAGCGAGTGGCTTAAGTGTTTTTTTGTGTAATCTAAAGTATTTCTTGTATCTAAAACGATGCTGTCAGCATCGAGCGGCAATTTATTGAAGTCTTGGACACTAATTGATTGGGCCATTTATCTCATCCTTTGTTTAGTATGTGGCTATTTTAATGGGCAGCTCTCATTAATTCAAATGGAAGGATTCCTCTTATCACTTTTTTAATGTATCGGATAATAATGAAAAAAAACTATGCAAATGTCTTGCGAAACAGGTGGGAGGTGTTATAATGACATAGCGTCATATGACAATGTGTCATCTTAGAAGAAAGGAGGATCCATATGCCGACACAGACATTTTTCCATTTGCCGAAAGAAAAACAAAAAAGGTTAATTGAAGCGGCGAGAATCGAGTTTTCTAGAGTACCTTTGAAAGAAGCCTCGATTGCTAATATCGTCAAATTAGCGGATATCCCTAGAGGCAGTTTCTATCAGTATTTTGAAGATAAAGAGGATCTTTATTTTTATTACTTTGAGACAATGAGACGTGACAGCTCTAAAGATATGTTGCAACTAATGAAAGAATCCGATGGTGATCTATTCAAAGGATTCGAATCCTATTTTTCTAAAATGATTTATGAGATTTTGGAAGGTGAGAATGCTTCTTTTTATCGTAACTTGTTTATGAACATGGATTACCGTGCCTCAAGAAAAGTCGCTCCTCATACGAGTCGCCAAAAATCGCCTCACGATCCACATAAAGAACACAAACAAGATGCAAAAGAGTTGCTTGAATTGATTGATCGGACGAAGCTGAAAGTAAAAAATGATCATGAATTGGAATTACTGATCCAATTAGTGATGAATACTGTATTTACAACAATTGCGCATTCGTATCGCTTATTTTCAACATCTGAAGATTACTCAGTAGAGCAAGCAATCAGTGAATTCAATTTGAAACTTTCTTGGCTGAAAAACGGAGTATATAAATAGAAAGAAGGGAACTAGATGCTAAAAATCGTAAAACGGATCTCCTTGACTTCAGCAATTGCAGCTGCAGTTTTCATGGTGATCCAAGTACTGGCAGATTTATATTTGCCGACACTTACCTCCAATATCATTGATAAAGGGGTAGCGCAAGGAGATGTCGATTATATTTGGCATACAGGTTTTGTGATGATCGGTTTTTCTTTGATCAGTATCTTAGCTGCTATTGCAAATACATTTTTTGCTACTCGAGAATCACAGAAACTGGGTAAGCAATTGCGTACGGATGTCTATAAAAAATCAGAGAGCCTGACAAAAGATGCGTTTGACAAATATGGAACGGCCTCTTTGATCACAAGAACAACCAATGATGTGACTCAAATCCAAATGGTCACACAAATGTTTTTACGTATGATGATCAATGCACCAATCACGCTGATTGGCGCAAGCATACTTGCTTATCAAAAAGATCATCAGTTGACAAAAATCTTCTTAGTCGTCATCCCAGTAATGATTATTTTGATTGGTGGAATCATGTATTTTGCTGTTCCATTATTCAAAAGCATGCAAAAGAAAACTGACCGTTTGAACTTGGTATTTCGAGAAGGGTTGACAGGTGTCAGAGTCATCCGCGCATTCGATAAGACACGCTTTGAAGAAAATCGTTTTGATTTAGCGAATAAAGATTATACAAATACAGCAATCAAAGTTAATACGATTGTCGCATTGATGATGCCGATGATGACATTGATCATGAGCGGTACAAACGTAGCAATCACTTGGTTTGGTGGACACTACATAGCAGATATGACCTTGGAAGTCGGTAATCTGATTGCATTTATGACTTATGCGATGCAGATCTTGATCAGCTTTATGATGCTTTCCGCTATTTTTATCATGGTACCTCGTGCACAAGCTTCAGCTGATCGTATTAATGAGGTGTTGGATGAAAAAATCGGTATCCATGACCCTGAAAATCCTAAAACCGTTTCTTTTGCTGGAAAAGAAGCAACATTGGCCTTCAATCATGTCAATTATCGATATCATGGAGCAGAAAAACTTGCATTGGAAGATATTGATTTTCAAGCTAAGTCAGGCGAAATCGTCGCAATCATAGGAGGAACTGGTTCAGGTAAAACGACCTTAGTCAATTTGATCCCCCGATTATATGACATCGAATCTGGTTCGATCCAAATAAACGGAACGGACATCAGTGAAATGACTCAATATAATTTGCGGGAGCTAATGGGCTTTGTTCCTCAAAAAGCAGTTCTTTTCTCTGGAACGATCCGAGACAATATGCAGTATGGTAAGCCGGATGCAACAGATGAAATGATTTGGAAAGCGTTAGAAATCGCACAAGCTAAAGATTTTGTTTCAGAGATGGAAGATGGATTAGATAGCCATGTGGAACAAGGAGGAGGAAACTTCTCCGGCGGACAAAGACAGCGTCTAGCAATTGCACGAGCATTAGTCAAAACAGCAGACATTTATGTGTTTGATGATTCCTTCTCAGCATTGGATTTCAAAACGGATGCCAATCTTCGCCAAGCATTGAAAACGAATATGAAAGAAAGTATCACGGTTTTAGTTGCTCAACGAGTAAGTACAGTAATGGATGCAGATATGATCCTTGTGCTAGATGAAGGAAAACTAGTTGGCAAGGGAACACATGAAGAACTATTGGCAACAAATGAAACTTATCAAGAAATCGTTCATTCACAACTAAGAGAGGAGGACTTAGCATGAGTAAAACAAACACACGTCCCTCTCACGGACCAGCAGGCGGTCCAGGACACAGCGGACCTGGCAGGAATCTCGGTGTAAAAGGGGAAAAGCCTAAAAATTTCTGGGGAACAGTACGCCGATTGTTTGGCTATATGTCTAAACGTATGGTTGCAATCATCGCTGTATTTGTACTAGCAATAGCAGCCGTGATTTTCCAAATCCAAACACCAAAAGTTTTGGGGAAAGCAACTACAGAAATATTCAAAGGTGTAATGGCTGGCGCGCAACAGATGCAACAAGGGCAACAAGTAACAAAATTTCCGATAGATTTTGATAAAATTGCGCAAATCATTGCAACCGTAATCGTGATGTATTTGATCTCAGCTGTATTCAACTTTTTACAGCAGTTTATTATGACACGTGTTTCACAGCGGACAGTTTATGAGTTGCGTCATGACTTGGAAGCCAAAATGAATCGTGTACCGATTTCCTATTATGATACACATACAAATGGCGATATCATGTCTCGAGCAATCAATGATATGGATAACATCGCAAGCACGCTGCAACAAAATTTGACTCAATTTGTAACTAGTGCAGTCACATTGATCGGGGTCATCGTGATGATGCTTTCAATCAGCTGGCAATTAACGTTAGTCGCGTTATTGATGATCCCTTTAAGCTTGATCATCGTTATGGTCGTTGCGCCAAGATCACAAGTGTTTTTCGCAGATCAGCAAAAAAGTTTAGGTTTATTGAATAACCAAGTAGAAGAAACATATGGTGGTCATACGATCGTTAAAACATTCAATCATACTGAAAAAGATCAGGAAGTATTTGAAAAAGAAAATCAGAATCTGTATGCCGCTGGTTGGAAAGCTCAATTTATTTCGGCAATCATCATGCCGTTGATGAATTTCGTTAAAAATCTAGGCTATGTGTTCGTCGCTGTACTAGGCGGAGTAAAAGTTGCAAATGGGAACATGACATTAGGGGATGTTCAAGCATTCTTGCAATATACGACACAGTTCTCTCAACCAATCACTCAACTTGCAAGTTTGATGAACACTATCCAATCAACGGTTGCTTCAGCCGAACGGGTATTTGAAGTGTTGGATGAAGAAGAGATGTCCAATGAAAAATCTGGCCTTCCAGAAGAAAAAGATACACCATACAAAGTTCGTTTTGAAAATGTTCAATTCGGCTACACACCAGATAACTTGCTAATGACTGATTTCAACTTGGATGTCAAACCTGGTGAGATGGTCGCTATTGTAGGGCCAACCGGTGCAGGAAAGACGACACTGATCAACCTTCTTGAACGGTTCTACGATGTTTCTGGAGGCAGTATTCGTTACGATGGTGTAGATACCCGTGACCTTTCACGTGATGAATTGCGCGCACAGTTTTCAATGGTACTGCAAGATACGTGGCTGTTTACAGGAAGTATCTATGACAATATCAAATATGGGAACGACGATGCAACAGATGAACAAGTCATTGAAGCTGCTAAAGCCGCTCACGTAGATGATTTTGTTCGTAAATTGCCAGAAGGATATAACACTGTATTAAACGAGGATGCAAGCAATATTTCGCAAGGGCAACGTCAGCTGATCACTATTGCGCGGGCATTCTTAGCAAATCCGGATGTCCTGATCCTTGATGAAGCAACATCTAGTGTAGATACACGAACAGAAATACTGATTCAAAAAGCGATGAACCGCCTATTGGAAAACCGAACAAGTTTTGTTGTCGCTCACCGCTTGTCTACAATACGCGATGCAGACAACATTATTGTGATGAATCATGGTTCGATCGTAGAAACTGGAAACCACGATACATTGATGGAAAAAGACGGATTCTATGCAGATCTTTATAACAGTCAGTTTTCTGAAGAAGAAGCTTCATAGAAACGTACAAATTTATTATTTTTCTTTACCGCATGAAGCACATTTCAAGAAAATGAGTTTCATGTGGTTTTTTACTCATTTATTTACAAAAAACAAGTAAAATGCGAAGTTTCTCACACTTTTTTTAACAAAAACAAAGTTATTGCTTGAAAGAAGAAGAATCCATCGTTAAAATAAAGCTTGACGTAGAGGGGAGCAAGAAATATGAGAGATTTTCAATTGGGGGCTGCCACCTATTTAAAAAGTGTAGCCATTCGGGTGAAAGACCGAGATAAAATGATTGATTTTTACAAGAACGTTGTTGGCTTTGATTTGAAAAGAGAAGAAAACGAATTAGCCATTTTAGGAACAGAAGAAGCTGGAAGTGAAATGTTGCTGCTGGAAGAAAGTCCTAGAGCGAATGATCACATGGGGAAGATCAAAAAGCTGAACCGTTTCTCATTGATTATCCCTAGCACAGAAGAACTGGCAGATATTCTTTGCCGTATTCGTAAAATGAATTATCCAATCAAAGAAGCTTTAGAAGATCATGGACGTATGGGGATTTTACTCGTAGACCCAGAAGAGAATGAATTAGAAATTTACCATGAAGAGAATAAGAATGACCAAAGAGAAGTTCCAGAGACGATGGATCAAGAAGCGTTGTTAAGAAAATCTGAAGAAAAATTCAGTAAACTATCAGCAGGATCTTATTTTGAAAAAATCCATTTAAATGTTACTGATTTAGCAAAAGAACGCCAATTTCTTAATCGTGTCCTTGGTTTGAAGGTACATAATGAAGAAGAGGGCATCCATGTATTGAATGAAGGAGACTTCCATGTTGGATTGACAGAAGCAAGTGGTGGTGCCATCGATTTGCCTACAGATGAAGTGATTGGACTTGATTTTCTGAAATTCATGATTGATACTGAAAGCATGGAAGGACTGATTGCTCACTTGCAGCAATTATCAGTCGATTTCTTCTTGGACAAAAAGCATACAGTACTCACAATCTATGATGCCATAGGAATCGAATGGTGGTTCGTCAGTGAGCCAAAAGAAAAGAATAAAACTGACATTCGATGCGACGCTTAACTTTTTCTTTCTTAACGATTGTCGCATGTCTCGTCATTTTATGAACGGTCATACTATCACTTGTTCTAGAGATAGAAAGAGCAAACAGTATACCGAATGAAACTGCGTGGTTTTCCGCGCAGTTTTTTTGTGTAAAAAGGTTGATTCCTCATAGATTAAGCTTTAAGCTTGGACTGTAAGAATCTGACAGAAAAGCAGGAGAAAAAGATGTACCCACAAACGAAACAGCTTATTTTGAAAAAAATGGAAGAAGGATTTTATCCAGGTGTAGCAGCCGCCTTCATCAAAGAAAATCAAGTAGAATCATTTACAGCTGGCTTTGCCCAAGTCGTTCCTGAAAAACAGCCGATGACAGAAGATCTGTTGTTTGATGCAGCATCACTGACGAAAGTCGTTGCAACCACTTCATTAGTTTTGCGTCTATTAGAAGATGGAAAAATAGAACTCGATCAACCACTGCATAAATATCTTTCTGAATTCGAAAATCAGACAATCACTTTGCGTCATTTACTGACACATACTTCTGATATCAAAACATGGATACCAAACAGAGATGAGCTATCTCAGGAAGAATTGATTGCCGCTTATTTGAAGCTAGAACCAGGTGAGCAACTAGGAAAAGAAGTAAAATATACAGATGCCGGAACGATTCTTCTTGGATTGATGCTGGAAAAAATTTACCAAGAAACTGCAGTGGAAATCTTTCAAGAACAAGTATTGGAACCATTAGAAATGATGAACAGCTTATTTCTTCCTTTTCCTTCCAAAAAAATCGTTCCCACAGAACAACTGCCTTCGGGTGAGGTTTTGCGTGGACAAACTCATGATCCGAAAGCAAGAGTTTTAGCTGAACATGCAGGAAATGCTGGGCTCTTTATCGATTTGAACGACAGCATTACTTTTGTCCAAATGTATTTGAACAAGGGAAAAATCAGTAATGGTCGGTTTTTAGAAGAAGAAACGATTGATTCTTTGCTACAAGATCAAACTCCAGAAAGAAATGGCTATCGTTCTCTAGGGTGGGATTTAAAAAAAGATGTAGGAGACGGTCATGCGATTCTTTTTCATACTGGTTATACAGGTACGTTTTTCTTGATTGATATAAAAACACAAGAGGCGTTGATATTTTTGTCTAATCGCGTACATCCTGTCGATCATCGTGCGGAGTATCTCATATGTCGAGATGAAATTGTTGAAAATTTTTTGAAAGAGAAAGCGGTATTACAGAAATAATGCTATAATAGCTATGAAAAATGAGAGGAGTTTGAATTATGCAAGAACCTATGTTTTTAAAACCAGTTTTTCAAGAAAAAATTTGGGGAGGAAGCCGCTTACGTTCAGTCTTCGGTTTTGATATCCCTAACGATAAAATCGGAGAAGATTGGGCGATCAGTGCGCATCCTCATGGTGTCAGTGTAGTAGAAAATGGCGAATTCAAAGGGAAAAGATTAGATGAACTATGGTCAGAACACAAGGAATTGTTTGGCCATCCTTCAGAACAAGTGTTTCCATTATTGATCAAGATCTTAGATGCAGAAGATGATCTATCTGTACAAGTACATCCAGATGATGCCTATGGGATGAAACATGAAGGTGAATTAGGAAAAACTGAGTGCTGGTATATCATCGATGCTGAACCTGGTGCAGAAATCATCTACGGTCATCATGCAAAGACAAGAGAAGAACTAGCTGAGATGATCAAAAATGGGCGCTGGGATGATCTTTTGAAGAAAGTACCAGTTAAAAAAGGTGATTTCTTTTATGTACCAAGCGGAACGATCCATGCTATTGGTAAAGGGATCATGATTTTAGAAACACAACAAAGCTCCGATACGACCTATCGCGTGTATGACTACGACAGAAAAGATGCGCAAGGACAAACAAGAGAGCTGCATATCCAACAATCGATCGATGTAACAACTGTCCCTGCCAAAACACCAGAACTACAAATCAAAGAAGTTCGAAAAGGGAATTCATCGATCGTCACTTATTTAGAAACTGAGTTTTTCAATGTATATGAGTGGGATATTAAAGGAATCGCATCTTTCAAAAAACAAGCCCCTTATACGTTGATGACAGTGATTGAAGGAGCAGGAGACCTTGTTGTTGACGGAAAAACATATCCATTAGAAAAAGGAACAAGCTGTATCATTCCAAGTGGCGTTTCTGAGTGGACGGTCCAAGGTGAACTAGCAATCATTGCGTCTGAACCAGGCAAATAGTTCCCAGATAGCTGAAAGCGGCAGACGGTTTTCGTTTGCTGCTTTTTCTACATAAAATCCGTCTATCAATAAATAGAAGTATGGTGAAAAAGATGGAATACAAATGGAAAGCAAACAGCAACAGTCGAGTGTTTACGAAACAACTGAGAAAAGCCGGACACCACTTGAATGAGATGATCATGCCAAACCTAAGTCTGTTTATTGCTTGGGGAATCTTGTCATTAGTAATGAAAGGTGTGTCTGGCGATTTGCACGCCACGTTGGAAGAGGTATGCCACTGGATGATTCAACTGCTTTTACCAATCTTGATCAGCTATTCAGGCGGAAAATCGGTAGGGGGACAAAAAGGAGCAGTCGCGGGCGCAATCGCTTCTTTAGGGTTGATTGCTCGTTCCGATGCCCCGCAAATCGTAGGAGCGATGATTATAGGGCCGCTTGCCGGCATCTCGTATGAACAATTTGTTTCTAGATTTCATGCGAAATTCAAAGGTGGTTATGAAATGCTTGTCAGCAACTTACTAGTAGGGCTGATTGGTAGTATTATTTGTATAATTGGAATCGTTTTTATTGAGCCAGCTTTAAATAGTTTCCACCTGTTGCTTGTCTCCGTCGTGTCTTGGCTAGTCAAAATGAATCTGTTGCCGCTTGTCAGTTTGATCCTAGAACCTCTAAAAGTACTATTTTTTAATAATGCAATCAACCATGGTGTGTTGACACCTTTAGGAATCGAATTCTCACAAACAGTCGGGTACTCTTACCTGTTTTTGATGGAGGCAAATCCGGGACCTGGTTTAGGGATCTTACTTGCTATCCTTTGTTTTGCAGAAAAACAGGAAAAAGTAAATGCGAGTGGAGCATTGATGATCCATGCGATTGGCGGGATTCACGAAATCTATTTTCCATTTGTCTTGCTGCGACCGTATCTATTTTTAGCTGTAATGGTTGGTGGAGCAAGTGGCACGTTGATATTCCAATGGTTAGATGCGGGATTAGCTACTCCTGTATCGCCCGGGTCACTACTCGTGATTTTTGCCAATACGCCTTATCCGCAACTAGCTGGGGTAAGTATAGGGATAGCAATCAGTACATTTGTGACCTTCATTTGTGCAACGCTGCTATTGAAATTACCGAAAAAAGAAGAAGGAGACAACACGGTCAAAGAAAGGGGAGAAATTTTGGAACTATCTACCATTCATTCTGTCGTTTTTGCGTGTGACTCAGGCATGGGATCAAGCGCTATGGGAGCTGCCCTGCTGAAGAAAAAATTAGCAGCGGAAAAAATTGATCTCGCTGTTGGATACAGCTCTGTCTATGAATTGAACAATCAAGTAAATCAGCTTGTTATCGTCCAACATGAATTAGCGGATCTTGCAAGAGAAAAAGTACCTCAAAGTCAAATTTTCGTATTGAATCACTTTTTGGAAACAGATATCTTGCTGTCACGAATAAAAAAAGCAATCCACGAACCAAATTGGAAAGAAAAAAAAGAGAGAGTAGAAGTAATAGAACAGAAAAAGTCGCCCGTCAACGTTGTGTTTTTGTATAAAAATAATAGACGTGGTTCACAAACCATGGGCATGGCGATTTTAAGTCAATTAGCAAAAAAAGAGAAAAAACAGTTTGTTATCTTAAAGGAACCAATCGAACAGCTCAAAATCCAAGAAGAAACGATTTATATCGCCCAAAGAGAACTAGCTGTAAATGAACAGCTAAAAGAAAAGATCCCTCAGCTAGTCCTAGTGGAACATTGGGTAGCTACGAATGAATACGAAAAACTTGTGAAGGGAGAAAAATAAGATGTACTTATCGCCCAGAGAAAAACAATTATTAGCAGAATTTCTCAGCAGTCCCTCACCTGTGACTATCCAAAAAATGATGAATTTATTGAAAGTCAGCAAGCGGACCATTTACCGCGAATTAGATAATCTTGAAGTCTCATTGAAATCGGTAAATGCTTCGTTGAAAAAAGTAGCAAGAGGTTCGTTTGTCATTGAGGCATCGGAAGAAGTAATGGAGCAATTAAAAGAAAATACAGAGGGGAAAAGCGATGATTTGCCTACTGCTAAACGCCAACACGCAATTTTAGCCGAGTTGTTACTAACGTCAGAACCGTTGAGTCTTGCTCATTTTATGGAATTATACCGCATCAGTAATACCACTTTTTATGCGGATATCAAACAGTTGGAAGAAAGTATCCGCCAACTGCCTTTGGAAATCATTCGGAACCAAGGATATGAGATCGTAGGGCCGGAAAAATACCGTCGGCTTCTAACAGCGAATGTATTAGAATTAGAAATCAATGAATATGAACTTTTTCATAGTATTCCTTTTGATTCATCGCTGAATTACTTTTTTCGATTCGTTGATCCGCAACATCTGTCTCTTGCACGCCAAGTAGTCGGGGAAGAATTGATCCAAAAAAAGACTAATCTAAGTGATAGAAAACTTGAACATTTGGTTTTGATGCTGACATTGACGATGGATCGTGTAACGAAAAATCATTTACTGACAAATGAGACGTATAATGGTCTGGCAAACAAAGAATTGCTTCAGACCGCTAAACGATTATTCTCACGGATTGCTTCTGAGACAAAACAACTTTACCCAGTAAATGAGATCGTCTTTTTTGCAGGATTATTAAATGACTTCACGAACTCATTTGATCAGAATTTCTTTGAAGAAACGTTCGATACACAGCTTGCTTATTTAGTAAAACAACTGATTCAAGAAGTAAGTGAAGAGACGAATGTCCATTTTTATGAAGATGAAACCTTGTACAAAATGCTTTTGACCCATTTGTCTGGTGTGTTTTCAAGAGCCGTTTTACAAGAAGAGACACTGACTAATCCGATTTTAGAAAAAATCATGGTTCAATATGAGGAAATTGCCAATGCAATCCGCAAAGCAGTAGAGCGGATTTTTCAAGAAAAGAAATTATCAGAAGAAGAGATCGCATATATGGTCCTTCATTTTGCAAATTCATTGGAAAGAAGCCCGAAAGAAAGCGATATCAGTATCGCAGGATTCTCACCAAGCGGCTTAGCTTCTACTAGCATGTTGGAACTGCGTTTGAAACGGTATTTTCCTTTCATTCAACAGATTCATTTCTATCGGATCGCTGATTTGAAAAAAATTGATTTACAAGAAGAATATGATATTGTTATTTCTACATCTATTCTACCAGGATATGATGGAAAATATATTTTAGTCTCCCCGCTACTGCTAGAAGATGAAGTCAAGCAGCTAAAAGAAGCTTTTTCGCATATTGAGAAGAAAAAAAGACAAAAGAATACGTATAACAGCAATAACGAGTGGATGCTAGAAGATACTTATGAGGAAACGATGCATTTCATGGAGCAAATCAATCAATTACTTGATCGTTTCTTTATTCAAGAACTAGATAATCCTAATACGGTCTCTGAAACGATTCGCAGTTTATTTCCTTATTTTCCTGAAGGACTAGTAACAGATGAAGAGGTGGTCCATCGCCGACTGCTTAAGCGATATGAACAAGTACCTATCGGAATTCCTCATACAAATATGGGGTTATTCCATACATCCAGCTCATTGGTTTCTAAACCGATCTTTTGTATTTTCAATTTGAAACAACCGTTGACAATTGACGGGATGGATAGACAGCCAGTCGATTTGTCCCGTATGTTAGTTATGCTGGCGCCTTCGCCAATCCAAGAAAAAGACGGGATTCTTTTAGGAAAGATCAGTGGAGCAATCATCATGAACGATTTGAACACCGAGATCTTCCGCTCAGGAAATAAAGAAATCGTTTATCAATTGTTAGCGAAAATCCTGATTGAAGAAATAAAGAAATGAGGGTGAAAAGATGATCCAGCTACCAGCAGAAAAAATATTGCTCGATCAATCCTATCAAAATTGGAAAGAAGCGTTGACCGAGATCGGCCAGTGGATGACCCAACAAGGGGGAATCAAACCGGCATATATCCAATCAATGATCGAAAGACAAGAAAAAGCGAGTGTCTATATCGGGAATTTCGTAGCCTTGCCACATGGGACTGACAAAGATGAAGAAGTAGTAGAAGAAGGGATCTATTTAGTCCAAGTACCTGATGGTGTGGACTTTGGAACAAAAGAGGAACCAAAAATCGCGACACTCTTATTTGTAGTGGCTTTAAAAAAAGAACATCAGTTAGCTGTGCTACAAGATTTAGCCTTTTTTTGTTCAGACATCGACCAAGTAATGGCACTCAGTGATGCGGAAACCATTGAAGAAGTCCAAATGATTTTTGAACATGGACATATATAACCAATGTTCTCAGTAAAAAAGATGCCTTGCATCAAGTAATAACTTCAACCAAGTGAAAAATAGGAGACGGTGACAAGATTTTTGTCACCGCTCCTATTATTTTTGTGTTTTAATAACTCTTTTTTATATAGATAGCGCACATACCTATGAATAATAGAACAATACTCCATGTACCAAGTGTCAAGATACCATTCATGAAAGTAACCTGTTCTGAAGCTAGTGGAGAGAAAATATCTCCTCCTACGATCACATTTTGAAAATCAACATAAGAAGTTGGCAAGTAATGACTGATTGATTCTATCCATCCAATCGAAGAAAACAAGCGATACTCTGCTAAGAAAAGACAAAGAAGTGTACCTAAAAGATTGACTAGAGAATGTTCAAATAAAGCAGATAGAAGAAAACTGATCGTACTTAAAAAGAACACCCACAACAACAAGAACAGAAAACTCTGGAAAAGATATGCATACATCGGAAGGATTCGTATCTCCTGACCAATGATCGTTCCTACAGGATAACGGAAGTCGCCCAAACCATTTTTGATTACTACTAGTATAGAGACGAACAAAAATGGAATCACGAGACTTAGCATAGCTGCACCATAATAAACGGTGAAACGGATGCTATGTTTCTTTACCATACTATCCGGTAATAGATTGACTAGAGAGATTACCTGCTTTCTTTTTTCATAAGAGATGATCGAGGAAAGAAACAAGGCGGTTATACATAAAATCAAAAAACTAGAAATCATTCCTGAAAAAATATTTTCGTAGTAATTCGCTAAAGGGAGGTGCGCTGGCAAGTCAAAAATTGAATATCTTTGGATCTGATGTTCTTTCATATAACGGAGCAACTCTACACGTTTTTGTTGTTCAATGATTGGAAGTCCTTGTCTTTGACCAGAAATCAGCCGGCCCAGTATATCTTTTTCATAATGATAAGTTGCTTCGACCATTTCCTGGACATTCCCTGTGTTTTTTGCACGTAAAATTGCTTCGATCAGTTTGTTGCTTTTCTCTAAACTTTCCACAAATTCTTTCTCATTCTCATCTTCTTTCAACGTTTCAATCAAACGTTGCGTCTCTTCATAGTTATGATTCAGTTCATCGAATTCTGTATAAGCAAGTTCATGATCAAAAAAAAGTGGGAATGCAAAGAGCACGATCAACAATAGAGGGAATAAATAGTTTACTTTGTTTTTTAGTAAGAGATTGCGTTCAAATGTAAATAAAGTCATAGTTACACCTCATACAATTGACGATAAATAGCTAAAATCTCTTCCATATTTGAGGATTCTGTGACGATTTCTCCATTTTTTAGAAAACATGCTTTAGAACAAATCGATTGGATATTCGCGATAGCGTGGGAAGAAAGAAGAATCGTCTTCCCCTCTTCCTGCCATTGTCTGATCAGCCTATTCAAGATATCCATACTTCCTGGGTCTAACCCGTTCAACGGTTCATCGAATAACATGACAGATGAATCACTGATCAAGTAAGTAGCAAGCAAGACATGTTGTTTCATTCCTAGAGACATTTTTCCAATCGGCAAAGTAAGGTACTCAGTCATCTTCAATCGTTGGAAAACAGTTTGGCATTCTACTTTGCTCTGCCAATAGTATTTGATCAAAGTCAAATAATCAACAGCCGTTAGATAGTCGGATAACTGATTCGTTGATTCTAGAAAAAAGAAAGACCGGCGATAATCTGTATAAGCAGTAGGAGAGATGTTGTGAAGGGACAATTGATCATAAGTTGTTGGCAGCAGTTGGGCAATGCCATTCAGCAAAGTTGTTTTGCCAAATCCGTTCGGGGCAATCAAAGCAGCTACTTCTCCTGATTCTACTAAAAGATCCAATTGTCGAATCACACGTTTTTTACCACGTTTCATGTTCATGTTTTTGATCAGTAATGTCATAGATAGGTCTCCAATATAAATTTTAATATCATAATAAAACAAAAAGCATCCAAATAAAATGCTGACAAAAGTTATTATTTACATATTATAAAAAAGTTAAAATAACATGTTTATTTAAAAGTAAAGTTTGCTGATCCCAAAATTTTTTTATTTTGCTGATATCCTCAAACCTTTGGCACAAAGTTTCGTGCCAAAGTACGACTATTTCTCTTTTTAGTAAGCGAATACAATTAGAGTATCAAAAGGAGAGAGGAAGAGACAAAATGGAACGGATGATTCCCAAAAACAACATTTCGCTAAAAGCGAGGGTACAAAAATTAGGCAGTACCTTATCAAGCATGGTCATGCCAAACATTGGAGCACTGATTGCTTGGGGTGTGTTAACGGCTTTATTTATCCCAGATGGGTATTTGCCAAATGAAGCTTTCGCTACCATGGTAAGCCCGATGCTAACTTATCTGATTCCTTTATTGATCGGCTATACTGGCGGAAAAGTAATTGCTGGTGACCGCGGATCAGTTGTGGGAGCAATTGCAACGATGGGTGTGATTGTCGGAACAGATATTCCAATGATGCTAGGTGCGATGATCATGGGACCTCTTGGTGGATATGCTATCAAGAAATTTGATCAGCTGTTCCAAAAACGGATCAAATCCGGTTTTGAAATGTTGGTCAATAATTTTTCAGCAGGTCTTATCGGTTTTGGATTAGCGTTATTAGGTTTTTCTGCGATTGGTCCAGTTGTCGATACATTGACTCAAGCAATGGCAAAAGGTGTAGAGATCATTTTATCTGCCCATTTGATTCCATTGACAAGTATTTTTATTGAACCAGCAAAAATCTTATTTTTGAATAATGCAATCAATCATGGGATTTTGACACCATTAGGAACTGAACAAGTAGCAGATGTAGGAAAATCTATTCTATTCTTGCTTGAAGCAAATCCTGGTCCAGGACTTGGCGTATTACTTGCTTTTACTTTGTTTGGCAAAGGAGCAGCAAAATCTTCAGCACCAGGTGCTATGATCATCCACTTTTTAGGTGGGATCCATGAAATCTATTTTCCTTACGTCATGATGAAACCGTTATTATTCTTATCAGTTATAGGCGGAGGAATGTCAGGAAGTTTCATTTTCCAATTGATGGATGCTGGACTAAGAGCGCCAGCTTCTCCAGGATCAATCATTGCGATTCTAGCGATGACACCGTTCAATTCTTACCTTCCTGTTATTTTGGGCGTGATTGTTGCCGCAGCTGTTTCATTCGGTATTTCTGCAGTGATTTTGAAAGCGGATGCGAAAGATACAAATGAAGACTTTGAAAAGTCTGTGCAAGAGACAAAAGTAGCTAAACAAGCATCTAAAGGTTCCCAAGGTATTCCTCAAGGAACTGCGCTATCTGGCGTACAAAAAATCATTTTTGCTTGTGATGCAGGGATGGGATCAAGTGCGATGGGCGCTTCGATTTTGAGAAAAAAAGTACAGGAAGCAGACTTGCCTCAAACGGTGACTAACCAAGCAATCAGCCAACTGACAGATGACTCGAATACATTGATCGTTACTCAGGTCGAACTACAAGAAAGAGCAAAACAAAAAGCACCGAACGCGCGTTTTGTTTCAGTAGAAAACTTTTTGAATTCACCTCGATATGATGAAATCATTCAAGAATTGAGCAGCAAACAGGAACCATCAACTTCTGAAACTAAGAACGAGCCAACAGAAGAGTTTCTTTCAGCAAACATCAAACAAATCAAAGAGATTCTACTTGTCCACGATGATCGTTCGGGATCAGCAACAATGGGAATGACTGTGCTCAAAGATATATTAGACAAGAACCATTTAACTATCCCGTTACGAAAAGTCAACATCCAGGAGTTAAAAGGGGAGCCTGATTCACTGATCGTAGCCAAAGAAAGTTTAGCAGAAAAAGCACAGATGGCTGCACCGCAATCCATTCATTTATCGGTTAATAGCATGGTCAACCCACAAAAATTTGAATCAATTGCACAATATTTGAAACAGACAGCTTAAGGGAGGAAAACAGCATGCAAAGTTTGCCATTCGACATGATCGAACTCAATCGATCATTTAAAACCAAAGAAGAAGCGATCCGCTATTGCGGTCAAAAGCTTGTAGAAGCAGGATGCGTTGATGAGGAATATATCGATGCCATGGTAGAAAGAGACAACATGTTATCTGTTTACATGGGGAATTTTATCGCGATTCCTCATGGAACAGATGAAGCAAAAAAATATGTGAAAAAATCCGGCATTTGTGTCGTACAGGTGCCAGACGGTGTCAATTTTGGTACGGAAGAAGAAGAAAAGATTGCGACTGTTTTGTTCGGTATAGCAGGAGTCGGCGATGAGCATCTGCAACTTGTACAGCAAATCGCACTTTATTGCAGTGATATGGACAATGTTGTCCAACTAGCAGACGCGCTCAGCAAAGAAGAAGTAACGGAAAATCTAGCAATTGCTTAAGGAGAGAGAAAAATGAGAGCAGTACATTTTGGTGCAGGAAATATCGGTCGAGGATTTATTGGAGAAATTTTGGCAACTAATGGATTTGAGATTACTTTCGTAGATGTGAATCACACGATCATTGATGCTTTAAATGAAAGAAAAGAATACGAAATCGAATTAGCAGATGAATCAAAAGAAAGAATCACTGTGAAAAATGTCAAAGGAATCAACAATCAAACAAATCCAGAAAAAGTAATCCAAGAAATCGCTGAAGCAGATTTAGTCACTACCGCCATTGGCCCGAATATCTTACCTTTTATTGCCGAGTTGATTGCAAAAGGTATCCAAGCAAGAGAAATGGAAGGAAACACAACACCTTTAGATGTCATTGCCTGTGAAAACATGATTGGTGGTTCAGCATTTCTAGAAAAAGAAGTGTATAAATATCTTCCAGAAACATCATTTACTGACAAATATATCGGCTTTCCAAATGCAGCAGTCGATCGAATCGTCCCATTACAACACCATGAAGATCCTTTATTCGTCCAAGTAGAACCTTTCAAGGAATGGGTCATTGACGATAGCCAAAGAAAAAATAAAGAAATCCAATTAAAAGGGGTTTTATATGTAGATGATCTAGAACCATATATCGAACGCAAACTATTTAGTGTCAATACTGGTCATGCGACTGTCGCTTATACAGGTGCCTTGTTAGGTTACCAGACCATTGATGAAGCAATGCAAGATGCGTTAGTTGTAGCACAATTAAAATCAGTTCTGCAGGAAACAGGAAGTTTGCTGATTGCCAAATGGGGGTTTGATTCAGAGCAGCATCATGCGTATATTGAAAAAATCATCCATCGTTTCCAAAACAAATATATCTCTGATGCGATCACACGTGTCGCTCGGACACCATTACGTAAGTTAGGTTATCAAGAACGGTTTACACGGCCAATGAGAGAACTGCAAGAACATAACTTGACTTGTCCACATTTGACGGCAACAATGGGTATTATTTTTAATTATTATGATCCTGAAGATGAACAAAGCCGTCAACTGCATGAAATGAAGATCCATGAAAACTTAGAACAATTGATCCAAGAAGTCACAGGAATCAATGATCCGAAAACAATCGGGAATATCAAGCAAAACGTGAACCGTTATGCCAAGCAAGTCGCTTAAAATAGGATACGAAAAAGGGGAATGTGACGCAACTTTTGTCACATTCCCCTTTTTCGAATAACTAGGCTGTTTGTCCTTCAAGATAGGGCAGGTCCAACTCTTCACCGTAACGTTGTTCTAAAGCTAGGCGGATCAAGCGAGCTGCTAATTTCTCATTTCTTGCAAGGATAGGTCCATGGAAATAAGAACCGAAGACATTTCGGTAAATGACACCTTCGGATTGATCTTCCCCATTGTTCCCTTGACCTTGTACCACTTTCCCCAAAGGCCGTTCACCTTCACCTAAGAAAGTCCGACCATTGTGGTTTTCAAATCCATAATAAGTTTCATTGAATTCTTCATTATGGATGACAATGTCACCGATAAACCGGTTGTTTTCCTGACTTAATGTGTAGTGATCCAGGGCACTGATACCTTGGATCTTTTCTCCGTTGGCTCCCATGTAGTAGTGACCCAGTAATTGATAACCACCGCAAATGGCTAACATGACACCATCATTTTCGATATAGTTGATCAAAGAATCTTTCTTTTTCTGGATGTCTTTTGAAATGATCAGTTGCTCAAAGTCTTGACCACCGCCAAAGAAAACCAAGTCATATTTATTAGCATCAAAAGGTTCATGTATACTAACGATCTCCGTATGGCAAGAAACCCCCATTTTTTCTGCTACATATTTCAACATCAAAAGGTTTCCGTTATCACCATATGTGTTCATCAAATTTCCATAAAGGTGGGCGATATTGAGTTCATAATTAGCCATGATTCATTCCTCCTTTGATAAATCCTTGAGCCGCTAGTTCTTTACGTAGCTGCAATACAGCAGTGTAAGTAGCTAAGATATAGACATGTTCAGTTGGCAATTCTTTGATTTTTTCGATTACTTCTGGTAATTCTTTTGTTTCTGTCAATTTATTTTCTGGAATCCCGGCAACTTTCAGACGTAAAGTCATATCTGTATGACGGTCTCCTCCAGAAATAACAGCAGGGATATCCATATCGGCAAAGTTTTCAAAATTACCATCCCAAATCCAGCTGACATCGATTCCGTCTGCGTAATTGGCATTCAATAAAGCCACTAAAGAAAATGGATAAGGAGCTAGACCAATCATATCGATCACTTGATTGATGCCTACAGGATTTTTGACAAGTACTAATGTACATTTCTTTCCATTGATATTGATGACTTCTTGTCGGCCGAACACTTTCTCGTCATATCCTAAACCTTGTTTGATTTTATCAGGATCGACATTGAAGTACTCCGCCACTGCAGTAGCTGCTAAAGCGTTGTAGACGTTATACATACCACCAACTTCGATTCCATATTCATGACCATCGATCACAAAATCTGCTGAAACATTATCCATCCGTACCATATCAGTCAATCGGTAATCCAGTTCAGGACGTTTGAAGTCACAATTTGGACAGTAATATTTTCCTAAGTTTGCATAAGTGATCATTTTATAATGCAAGATGTGATGACAATTTGGACACAAGACACCATCTGTATTGTAATGCGCCATTTGTTCACGATCTTCTTCATGGTCAAAGCCATAATATTTTCTAGGATTAACTGTTTCGATCGAATTGAAGATCGGTGAATCACCGTTACTGATAATCGTTGCATTTGGTGACTTTGCGGCACCGTCTACAATCATTTTATAGGTCGTATAAATTTCTCCATACCGATCCATTTGATCACGGAAAATATTTGTAAATAAAAATAGTTCTGGTTTCATGTATTCTGTGACTTTGCTCAAACTTGCTTCATCTATTTCTAGGACAGCAAATTTTTTCTGTCCTTTTTTTGGTTTTGCCTGCAAGAAAGTCGATACAATTCCTTGTACCATATTCGCACCAGTAGGATTGGTTAGAACTTCATCGAATTGCTGGCGCAAAATATTGACTGTTAAAGCGGTAGTCAATGTTTTACCATTTGTTCCGGTAACAACGACGACTTGGTAGTCTTTTGCCAAGCTATCCAATATATGTGGATCGACTTTCAGCGCTAGTTTACCTGGTAAACTTGATCCGCCTTTAAAAAAAGTTTTTAATGCCCATTGCGACGTTTTCCCAACTGCAATCGCAAAATGACTGCGTATTCCCATTATGTAACCTCCAAAAACGATTTGCTGACGAATAAATTCAACTAATCATACCATATGTTGAAAAAAAGGTTAAATTGCTTTTCTTATTCTTAAGAAAAGGTTACGGCTAAAAGTGCATGAAATCGGACAAAACCGCATGATTTAACAAAAAAACAGCTTGAAACAAAATGATTGTTTCAAGCTGCTGTGATTTTATTCCTCCTCATCGGTCTTTTCATTATTAACCAATAATGATTTTCTCACTTGGATATTCATAGCCCAGATCTCGGGTTTCTTTTGGTACGAACAGCATCAATGTATACAGCATTCCAATCCGCCCAATAAACATCAGGGCAGCAATCGTGATTTTCCCTACAACAGACAAGTCGCCGGTAATCCCTAAGGACAAACCAGTTGTTCCAAAAGCAGAAGTTACTTCGACGATGATCGAGATCAGTGTTTGTTCCTCTGTAGCAGATAAAAAAACGATACAAAAGAAACACATACCAAGAGAAAGCATAAAGACAACGACTGACTTTCGCACATCATCTTGATCGATTCTCCGTCCAAAAATATTGATATTATCTTCACTCTTGAGGAAGGAGTATAGATACAAACCGATGATCGCTACAGTAGTTGTTCGTATCCCGCCTCCTACAGAACTAGGACTGCATCCGATAAACATCAGTAAAGAAAAAATAATCAGTGTCGTGATCTGAAAATCACTCAAATCGTGAATCTGGAGACCGGCATTACGAGTCGTAATCGAATAAAACATCGAATTGATCCATTTGACACTCATACTGGAATCTTGGAATAAATGGTCCTTTTCCAATAGATAAATTAAGATAGTTCCCGAAACAAACAAGATGACAAAAGCCAACACAGCCAATTTGGTAAACAAGGAAAAACGAAATGGAAGCTTTGCACTGGAACGTTTATATAATAGCCACTCCCGACACTCCATCAATACAGGAAAACCAATTCCGCCGACAAAAATCAAAAACATGATTAGGATTAAGAAAAAATAGTCATGTGCAAAGGGCTTGATGGAATCCCCAGTGACGTCAAATCCAGAGTTCGTGACAGCCGATATCGCCTGATAAAAACCGTAAAAAACGGCATCACGCCAACGATCAAAATAGCCTCTGTAATAAAAATAAATAGAAAAGAATGTCCCAAAAAGTAATTGAAACCAGATTAAAATAGCAAAAGTAATCCGGATCAGTCGGACGATACCAGACAAACGCGGTTGATTCATATCCGTCATGATCAGCTGCCGCTGTTTCAATGTGATTCGTCGTTTAGAAAAAATGACAAAAGCAGTAGAAATCATCATGATCCCCAAACCACCAACTTGAAATAATATTTCCAGCAGTATAATGCCGTTATCATTGAACACAGAATTGATATCAAAAGTCGATAGTCCAGTCACGCTCACTGTACTGATTGCCATGAACAGCATGTCCACAAAAGAAACATGGCTATCTGGTTCGCGAAAAATCGGCAGATAAAATAGAACGAGTGATAAGACCGTCATCAATATATAATAAAAAACGATGATTTGGATCGATGAGAAATGATTAGCAGCAAACTTCTGTCCTCGCCGTTGCAGCCTTCGAAAGAATAAATCAACATGCACAGTACTATCCTCCTGACAATAGTCGTTTCTACCAGTATACAAGGGGAATCAGGAATACTCAAAGAAATTATTGAACAGATAACAATACAGCTTTCGATTAAAATAGAAATGGCTTATAATAAAGCAAATCCTAGAAAAAAGAAGGAGGAGGAATAACAAATTGATCAATGCCCAACAAATCGTAGAAAAAATGAAAAATCAAAAAATAAATTATGATACAGTTCTAAAAAAAATGATCATGCAATGGGAGAAAGAAGAAGTAAAGCCTAAGATATTAATACATACATGCTGTGCTCCTTGCAGTACGCACACGTTGGAATTCATGTCTCAATATGCAGATATCACGTTATTTTTTTCAAATTCGAATATCCATCCTAAAAGTGAGTATTTGCGGAGGTTACATGAACAAAAACGATTTGTAGACCAATTTAATGAGAAAACTGACCATCATGTAGCGCTGATTGTTGATGAATACCGTCCAAGTGAATTCACCAAAATGGTTTTAACAAACCATCTTGAAGACGAAAAAGAAGGTGGTGCTCGCTGCAGTGCATGCTTCAATATGCGATTAGATCTTGTTGCGCAAAAAGCGCAAGAACTAGGATACGATTACTTTGGAAGTGCCCTGACGATCTCACCAAAGAAAAATGCAGCCTTGATCAATCAAATCGGAATGGATATCCAAAAGATTTACGGGACACAATATTTGCCAAGTGATTTCAAGAAAAACAAAGGCTATGAACGCTCTTTGCAAATGTGCAAAGAGTATGATATCTATCGCCAATGTTATTGTGGTTGCGTGTTCGCTGCCAAGCAGCAAGGATGTGATCTGAAAGAAATCAATCGGGAAGCAAAAGCTTACTTAAAAACATCGACCGTAGTTTTTGATGAAAATTAAAGAAATCTTTCGGAAAAACGTAAGAAAAAAATAAAGAATTTATGGTAGAAATAAGGTAGACTGTATAATTTGTCCGTAGTAAAGTAAGAAAACAAGAATAAATTTCAATGAAGGAAGAGATAAGATGCGAAAAGTAGCACCTATTTTGAAGCCAATCGCTGTATTAACAATCTCGACGATTGTCGCGACTACTACAGGTATTGTGAATAGTTCCAGCTACCGTGCACCCAGTTCAAGTTCTAGTACTGTAGAAGAAACAACACCAACTACTTCAGTCTCGACATCTGAACCAACAACAACGGAAAGTTTGAATGAAACCACTACGACAAGTACATGGGACGACACAACAACTAGTTCGTCGTATGATGAGACATATACAACTGACAGCTCAAGCGAAACAAGCAATACGGTACCAGATGGCACTTCATCGGATTCAACCAATCCAAGTACAAGTCCGGATACAAGTGCTAGCTCCGAAACGATACCAAGCAGTACGACTGTAGATGATAACACGCAAAATGATGATGCAGCACGTACAGCACAGCAAAACCAAGATTCAGGAAATACCCAAACGTATAACCAACAAGCAGGTGATTCTCAATGACATTTTTACTAGACCTTATCAATGGGGTGCATAAATTCCTTGGCTATTTAGACATCAGTCCTAAATATCTTAACCGTGGATATACGATTTTAAGTGTGATCCCCACGCTTTATTTATTGAGAATTGTTTATGGACTTTGGCAAAACCAAAACTATCTTCAATTTTTCTTATATGGACTTGCATTTCTAGTGCTTGTTTATTTTACTGTTTTAAATGTATTTTATTACTTTTTAGATAAAAACACGAAAGCCGATGTCACACAGCTTTTTGTGAAGTATTTGCCTGATGAAGCGTTCAACATCCAGACAGAAGAAACAATCAATAATGGAAATTCGATCGATAAAGTGAATACACAAGAGGTCATGGTTTCTTATGACGAAGATTACCAATTGAAATTAGCCGAGAATATGCGGTACTTGATTGGAAATGGTGAGATCAAAATAAATGAACTCGGTCGCATGGATGGATTTCTTGTCGATAGAAATACGTTGTATCCTTATTACTATGTCAAGAAAACAGGAGAGAAAGAGTATGTTCTAAATATTGGACGAAGCTACTCGGACATGGAAAAAGTAGGGACCATTCGGCTGAGCTCAACAGAAGACACATTAGAACCTGTCGGATTGTTCATCGTTGGCGGTGATTTTGTCAAAGACGGGTTGCGTTATCATGAGCCTTATCGCCTGAAATTAATTGCAAAAAAAGCACAATCACAAGAAGAACAAGTTGTTTATAGTCGGAGCCAAAGAAGAAGACATTCATAAGGGGATGTGACATGACTTTTGTCATGCCCCTTTTTTATATAACGAGAAAAATAGAACGAACACGTCACTTATTCTTTCCTTTCATTTATAAACATTGTAGAATAAAGAGAGTACAATGAAATATCGTAAAAAAATGTAATAAATAACGAGGAAATATAAGTAGGAGGTAAGCTGTGAAAGAATTTTTGAAAAATTGGGGGATTCTGATCCTTGTATTAGCGGCTATTTTATTAGCTAGAGTGTACGTGTTTACACCAGTCACTGTAAACGGACATTCGATGGACCCTACATTAAGTGATGGACAACGACTGATTTCATCTAAAATCTCGAACTATGAACGAATGGACATCATTACTACGAAGGAACCAGGGGATGAAGAACGAATGATCGTTAAACGAATCATTGGTATGCCTGGGGACACAGTTAAGATGGAAAATGACCAGTTGACCATTAATGGCAAAAAGTATGATGAGCCTTATCTAGATAAGTTCAAAAAAGAATTTTCAGAAGATAAGTTACAAGGAGAGTATGCTTATAGTTCAGGGTTCCAAGCACAAGCAGAAAGTGCCTCTACCTTTACGAGCGATTTTGAATATACTGTGCCAAAAGGAAAGTATCTTGTTCTGGGTGATAACCGTTTGATTTCAAAAGACAGCCGAATGTTTGGGTTAGTCGACAAAGATATGATCCAAGGCAAAGTTGTTTTCCGCTACTGGCCTCTTTCCGAAATCAAAATCATTTGATGAAAAAATAAAAAGAAGAGGTTGTGACAGAAGTGGTCAGCTTCAAGAAATAAGAAACTGCTTTTGGAACACCGTTTAAACGAAAAAAGAAGCTGTGACATATTTTTGTCACAGCTTCTTTTTAAGCTTTTTGGCTGATGGATAGGAAAAGCGAAGCGTTTTTGTTCATAAATAGCTTTTCTCCACGATGAAAAGTATGACTAGCAGTAGAGACAAAGCCAGTTTTTTTCAATCGATCGTTCAATTCTTCTTGGATAAAGCCATTATGGACTTTCGGATGACTGATTTGTTCATTCTTGTCAAAATCTACAATAATCAGTTGACCGCCAGGAGCTAAAAGTTCGAAAAGTTTCATGAGAATAGTCTTCGTATCAGGAATGTGCAAAAGTACGAGTGATAGAAGGATCACATCTGCTTGGATAGCAGGAAATTCGACAGAAGCATCAGCGTGGATCGTTCGGACATTTTTCAGATCTGCTGCTTGGATCTTTTCTTCTACCATTTTCAACATAGTTTCTGAAGCATCGGCAATGATCAGTTCTTTGAATCTTTCCGCAAGCGGTAAACTCACAAGCCCAGTTCCGCCTCCGTAATCCAGCAGGACTTTTTGGTGGCTGTCGCGCGGTAGATAAGTTGTTAGTTCTTCGCGAATAATCTTGGCTAATGCTTGACGGTCAGGGGAATCATAATGATTAGCGATGGAATCAAAAATATTTTTTGTCATCAAATAGCTCCTTACATAAAACTTTGGAATTTTAACTTATTATAGCACGTGAAAAGAAAGAAAACATGCTATACTCAATTCAAAAAGAAAGTATTTAGCAGATGTACTTATTTTTATAAATCCTAAGAATTTTCAAGGACAGAAATTTTTCTAGAAAGATAAGATAAATGGATCGCCTTATTTAGTTCTTGTCAAAAAATTGGAACAAAAGTAAGCAAGGGATTTGAACGATAATCTGTGCTTGATGAAAATTCTCACTGTAAAAAATGTTGAAAATCAAGTATAATACCATAGGAACAAACTGGAAGGTGAAAAAGAGCATGGCACAACTATTTTTTAAGTATGGCGCAATGAATAGCGGCAAGACAATCGAGATCCTAAAAGTCGCACATAATTATGAAGAACAAAATAAACCAGTTGTCTTGATGACAAGCGGTATTGATACGAGAGATGGTTTAGGCGTTGTTTCAAGCCGAATCGGACTGAAACGTGAAGCAATGCCGATATTTGAAGAAACAGACGTATTTGACGTGATTCAGAACATGGAAAGCAAACCCTATTGTGTGCTGATCGATGAAGCGCAGTTCTTAAAAAAGAAACATGTCATTGCTTTTACGAGAATCGTGGATGAATTGGATATTCCGGTTATGGCGTTTGGTTTGAAAAATGATTTTCGAAACGAGTTATTTGAAGGATCAAAATATTTATTGCTTTACGCAGACAAGATTGAAGAAATGAAAACGATCTGTTGGTTCTGCCACAAAAAAGCAATCATGAATTTACATTATATTGATGGGAAACCTGTTTATGAAGGCGATCAAGTGCAAATTGGCGGAAATGAAGCTTATTACCCCGTTTGTCGAAAACATTACTTTCATCCATCAATGATTACAGAAGGAGAATAAGCATGTACGATCAATTACAATCAATTGAAGACCGTTATGAAGAGCTTGGAGAACTTTTAAGTGACCCAGAAGTGATTTCTGATACAAAGCGCTTTATGCAGCTTTCAAAAGAAGAAGCAAACACGCGCGAAACAGTCGAAGTTTATCGTCGTTATAAAGAAGTAGTACAAGGGATCACCGATACAGAAGAACTGCTTGGTGAAAAACTGGATGATGAAATGGCTGAACTAGCAAAAGAAGAATTATCTGAGTTAAAAAAAGAAAAAGAAGTCTTAGAAGAAAAAATCAAGATCTTGCTTTTACCAAAAGATCCAAATGACGATAAAAATATCATCATGGAAATCCGCGGAGCAGCAGGTGGAGACGAAGCAGCCTTATTCGCGGGTGATCTTTTCAATATGTACCAAAAGTATGCTGAAGCACAAGGTTGGAAAACAGAAGTGATGGAAGCAAATGTTACCGGGATCGGTGGATACAAAGAAGTGATTATGATGATTACCGGAGAGAATGTTTATTCGAAATTAAAATATGAAAGTGGTGCACATCGTGTCCAACGTGTTCCTTCAACTGAATCGCAAGGGCGTATCCATACTTCCACAGCGACAGTTGTCGTGATGCCAGAAGCTGAAGAAGTAGAGATCGATATTGAAGACAAAGATATCCGCACAGATATCTATCATGCTTCAGGTGCTGGCGGACAGCACGTCAATAAAACAGCATCTGCGGTACGTTTGACTCACTTACCAACAGGGATCGTCGTTGCTATGCAGGATGAACGTTCTCAGATCAAGAACCGTGAAAAAGCAATGAAGATCTTGCGTGCTCGTGTGTATGATAAGATCCAACAAGAAGCACAAAGTGAATATGATGCCAATCGAAAATCAGCAGTCGGAACTGGGGATCGTTCAGAACGGATTCGGACGTATAATTTCCCACAAAATCGCGTGACTGATCACCGTATCGGATTAACTATCCAAAAATTAGATCAGATTTTAGCAGGGAAATTGGATGAAATCGTTGATGCATTGATCATGTATGATCAAACATCAAAACTGGAAGCTATGCAAAATGGGTAAAATGACCTATCGAGGAGTCCTGTCACGGGCTTCTTCTTTTTTAGAGGATCATGGAAAAGAAGCATACAGTATCCAATTTTTATTTTTGGAACGAAAACAATGGAAAAAACTTGATTGGCTCCTTCATATGAACGAAGAGATTTCAGAAGAAGAACAACAGTTGATCGAAACAGATCTGCGACTTCTGCTTGCAGATCATCCGCCTCAGTATTTGCTAGGATATGCAGATTTTTATGATCATCGGTTGAAGGTAACCGAAGCAACACTGATTCCTCGACCAGAAACAGAAGAGTTAGTGGAGTGGTGTTTAGACGAAACGCCTGATGTACCATTGGAAGTGATAGATATCGGGACAGGGACTGGGGCGATTGCTATTAGTTTGAAAGCAGCAAGAAAAAATTGGCATGTATCTGCCGTAGATCTTTCTGAAGAAGCATTAGAAGTCGCGAAAGAAAATGCTCAGCACGAAGGAACGAAAATCAGTTTTTACCATGGGAATACATTGGAACCAGTACAGGATCGGCGATTTGATGTGATTATTTCTAATCCGCCGTACATCAGTCGGAATGAATGGGAACTGATGGATGAAAGTGTCCGGTCATTCGAACCTAAGATGGCCCTTTTTGCGGAGAACGATGGATTAGCTGTTTATGAAAAAATAGCAGTTGAAGCACCAAGCGTACTAAAACCAAATGGAAAGATTTTTTTAGAAATCGGATTTCGCCAAGGTGAAGCAGTAAAAAAAATATTCCAGCAAGCATTTCCAGATAAAAAAGTGGCGATAAAAAAGGATCTTTTTGGTAATGAACGAATGATCCAAGTCTACAGTTGAAGCTGTGGATGAAAAAATTTTTATTTGTTTTTTTATTATAAAAAAACACTAATTTGACAAGGATGTAAACGACTTTTTGGCTTATCAACAAGTTTATCCACTATTGACAAACGAATGATCCACAGCCAGTGGAAAACTTGAGGATAAAGTTGGATAAAACAAGAACGTATGAAAAAGGGGTTGTGGATAAACTGTGGAAACGAAACGTTATGATGAAACTGAATTAAAAGAGGCAGCCAAAGCACTGAAAGCAGGAGAACTTGTTGCTTTTCCTACTGAAACAGTGTATGGATTGGGCGCCAATGCTCTATTGCCAAATACTGTCAAGAAAGTGTTTTCTGTAAAAGGAAGACCTCAAGACAATCCATTGATCGTCCATGTCGCCTCTTTTGAACAAGTAAAAGAGTATGTGGACAACTTTCATCCAGAAACAGAGAAGATTGTGAAGAACTTCTGGCCTGGACCACTAACTTTGATATTTAAAATCAAAAAAGATACCTTGCCCTCAGTTGTAACAGGAGGATTATCCACAGCTGCATTTCGTATGCCGGATAACAAAAAAACACTAGAAGTAATCGAACTTTCAGGGGTTCCGCTTGTCGGTCCAAGTGCAAATACGTCGGGAAAACCAAGTCCGACAACTGCAGATCATGTATTCCATGATCTACAAGGAAAAATTACCGGGATCATTGATGATGGAGCTACGCGAATTGGAGTAGAATCCACTGTTCTTGATTTAAGTGATCCAACAGCCATGCCTATGATCTTACGACCAGGTGCAGTAACGAAAGAACAAATCGAAGCAGTCATCGAATCTCCTGTTGCTATTGATCAGCATCTTGTAAAAGAAAATGAAACACCAAAAGCGCCTGGGATGAAATACAAGCACTACTCACCCGATACACGTGTTCTGATGGTCAGAGAGGGCGATTGGTCAACTGCAGTTCAATGGGCAAAAAATAAGAAGATCCGTGTAGGTGTCATAGCAAGCCCCGAAATTTCGGATCAAGTGCGGACAGATACTGCAGCTGTTTATATGTATAACGACAACTCAGTAGAAGCGGCGGCTAAAGGATTGTTTGCAGGTCTAAGAGGATTAGATGAACCAACACTTGGGTTAGATTTGATTTTTGTACAAGTATATCCAGAAACTGGATTGGGGAATGCTTATATGAATCGCTTGAAAAAAGCAGCTGGACAAAATTATTTTGAAAAATGATCAATTGGTTATTGCCGCATTCTTTTAGTATGATACAATGCTATCAAGTAAATCTTCTATCAGTGAACGAAAAACGAAGTGTAAATAGAAGAGATACGAATATTTGGCAATTTGTTTTTGATGGGAAAAATAAAATTGTAGGAAAATAAAAAGGAGCTGTTGTTTGTGGTAGATTACAAAACGTTTGACCCTGATCTTTGGGCTGCGATCGCCAAAGAAGAAGAAAGACAAGAACATAATTTGGAGCTGATTGCCTCTGAAAACTTTGTCTCCGAAGCAGTGATGGCTGCGCAAGGAAGTATTTTGACAAATAAATACGCAGAAGGTTATCCAGGGCATCGCTATTATGGAGGATGTGAATTTGTCGACATCGTTGAAAATTTAGCGATTGACCGTGCAAAAGAATTATTCGGAGCGAAATTTGCGAACGTCCAACCTCACTCCGGCTCTCAAGCCAACACGGCTGCTTATCTCGCTTTGGTAGAACCAGGGGACACGATCTTAGGAATGGATCTTTCCGCAGGCGGACATCTAACACATGGATCACCAGTCAACTTCAGTGGCAAAACCTATCACTTTGTTGCTTACGGTGTTGATCCGACAACAGAAGTTATTGATTATAATGTGGTACGTATTTTAGCTAGAAAACATCAACCAAAATTGATTGTAGCAGGTGCCAGTGCTTACGGACGAACGATCGACTTTGCGAAATTCAGAGAAATCGCAGATGAAGTAGGCGCAAAACTGATGGTAGATATGGCACATATCGCAGGATTAGTAGCAGCAGGACTTCATCCTAATCCAGTTCCTTATGCAGATATCACAACGACTACCACTCACAAAACATTGCGCGGACCTCGAGGCGGCATGATTTTGACAAACGATGAAACATTAGCGAAAAAAATCAATAGTGCGGTCTTCCCTGGTATTCAAGGCGGACCTCTAGAGCATGTGATTGCTGGGAAGGCAGCGGCATTCAAAGAAGCACTAGATCCTGCATTTAAAGAATATAGTGAACAAATCATTGCCAATGCAAAAGCAATGGTCAAAGTATTCAATCAAGCAATCGGAACAAGAGTCATTTCAGGAGCGACAGATAATCATCTGATGCTGATCGATGTTCGTGAGTTAGGTATAAATGGAAAAGAAGCAGAGAGTATTTTGGACAGTGTGAATATCACGGTAAATAAAAACTCGATTCCTTTTGAAACGCTAAGTCCATTCAAAACAAGCGGCATCCGAATCGGTACACCAGCAATCACTACTCGCGGGCTTAAAGAAGAAGATGCTGTAAAAGTGGCTGAATTAGTTGTTAAAGCATTACAAGCAAAAGGCGACAATGCTCAATTAGACGAAGTCAAAACAGGTGTACGCGAATTAACTGAAAAATTTCCATTGCATAAAAAATAAAAATTTAAATTCCATATAATACAATAATACAGAAAAGTTCAATACCGGACTTTTCTGTTTTTTTCTATTTTATTTTTTTATGGAAAACGGATTCTTTGACAATATTGATGATGCTCTCTAGTATATGAGGTGTAATTTTAGTCTTCACATTAAATCTCAGGGAGGAAAAGTCATGACTGATCGTATCTCGTTAGAAAAGGAAGCCATAGCATTCAGTGATGCAAATGCACCTCATCCGCGAATCTATGAACTAGCACCGGAAGAAGGAAGAGCATTACTGGAAGAAGTACAAGAATCACCTGTGAACAAATATTCCGTTGATATTGAAGACTTGATGGTAGATACTGGCGAATGGGGAAAAATCAATATTCGTTTTGTACGACCGGAAGGAAATATAGATAAATTACCAGTTATTTTTTATATCCATGGAGCTGGTTGGGTCTTTGGCAGTACTCAAACCCATGATAAATTGATCAGAGAACTTTCGGTCCGCACGAATTCTGTCGTTGTCTTTCCAGAATATAGTCGATCACCTGAAGCGAAATATCCAATAGCAATTGAACAAAATTATGCTGTGTTGCAACAGCTGAATAAATTAGCCAAGTCAAAAAATCTGGATCTCGAGAATCTAATCGTTGCAGGAGATTCAGTTGGTGGTAACATGGCTACAGTCATGACGATCTTAACAAAAGAACGAAAAGGGCTCCCAATATCTAAACAATTGCTGTATTATCCAGTTACCAACGCTGATTTTGATACAGATTCCTATCATGAATTCGGAGAAAACTATTTTTTGACAAGAGAAGGAATGAGATGGTTTTGGGATCAATACACGACGAATGAGGAAGAGCGTGCTGAGATCACAGCTTCGCCTTTGAGAGCAGAACTGAATGAACTAAAAGATCTACCTCCGGCAATGATTTTGACAGGAGAAGCGGATATATTAAGAGAGGAAGGCGAGGCTTATGCACGCAAACTTCGTGATGCAGGGGTTCCTGTTACACAAGTACGCTTCCAAGGAATCATCCATGATTTCGTCATGGTAAATGCTATGGATCAGACAAAGGCAACGCGTGCAGCAATGGCATTATCTACTTCTTGGATCATGGAAAAAGAATAAGCTTTGCTTGTCAGCAGGAAAACTTCTTTTCAAAAAAGGATTTTCTTAGGAAAAATGGCGAGTTTGACTAGTCAATCACTTGATTTTGTTTTACAATTAAAAAGAAACGACAGAACAAAGGAGAGCTTAAAAAAAATGGGCAAATTTCAAGTGATCGATCATCCATTGATTCAACACAAACTAACTATTATTCGGGACAAAAACTGCGGAACAAAGGTTTTTCGTGAAGTAGTCGATGAAATCGCTATGTTGATGGCATATGAAGTATCACGGGATATGCCGTTGGAAGACATCGTGATCGAAACACCGATCACTGAAACAACACAAAAAACGTTGTCCGGTAAAAAAGTAGCGATTATTCCAATCTTGCGTGCAGGTATCGGAATGGTTGATGGTATCTTGGAATTGATTCCAGCTGCTAAAGTGGGCCATATCGGTCTTTATCGAGATGAAGAAACATTTGAGCCACATGAATATTTCGTCAAACTTCCAGAAGACATTGATGCACGTCAGTTGTTCGTAGTAGATCCAATGTTGGCAACAGGTGGATCAGCAATCATGGCAATCGATGCATTGAAAGAACGTGGCGCGTCGAACATCAAATTTGTTTGTTTGGTAGCAGCACCTGAGGGAGTAAAAGCTTTGCAAGAAGCGCATCCTGATATTGATATCTATACAGCTTCTCTAGATGAAAAATTGAATGAACATGGTTATATCGTTCCTGGACTAGGGGATGCGGGTGACCGTTTGTTTGGTACAAAATAAGTAAAATGAAAAAGGATGTGACACAACTTTTGTCACATCCTTTTTTGGTCATTTTTAATGTTTGAGGCAGAGCAGCTTTTTCACAGCTTTCGTTTGTATATAAAAAAACCATCCCAAAAATGCAGAGATGGTCAAATTCAAATCTTTTTAAGTTCTTTGTAGTTAACGATTACTACACCTTTGCTTTGCGTCATCAAGTTCGCATTTTCTGCAGTTTCATCAATCTCAACAACAGCGGAATTTTTCAATTGTTTTGAAATCGTTCCAGTTTGCGGCTTGCCGTGAATCGTGAACATTACGTGAGTATTGATCTTGAATTTTTCACCAATTTCCGATGGTACGATAGTTGTATCAAATTTTCCAAAAGTTGCCATTTTCATAAAACCTGCCTTTCACATCAATTATACCACGTTTTATGAAAAATATCATGAAATTAAACTAATTTTCCATCGAACTCTTTACAATCAGCCAAATAGAGTATATAATTTCTTTTGGATAAGGCCAGCTTAGCTCAGTTGGTAGAGCAACGCACTCGTAACGCGTAGGTCGTAGGTTCGATCCCTATAGCTGGCATAAAGCAAAAGACAGATACCCTGGTTGGGTATCTGTCTTTTTTCTTTATGTCTGTGTGATTTAAAAACCACTAAAAATGGCGTATACTTTGTGTATAGAATGTAGTGGGGAGAAATATATTTCTGGGAGGAAATCGTGATGTCTAAAAGTGAAGAAATAGAAAACATGGTACTAAAATTATATGATCTCGTTTTAAATCCAGAGATCAATGAAAAGGAACGTATACTTCTGATAGAAGCAAAAACAGGCTTAGAAAAAGGTCAGTATTATCCTAAAGTCATGAATAATTTGGAACGTAGTTTACGTCCGTTAGCAATCAAGGGAGAATTGTCTAAAGCAGTCTCACCGTTTTATATGGAGATATCAACAATAGGAAAATTTGAAAAAGAATTAGGTCGAGGAATGGCTTCGGCATCGATTACTTTTGGGCATTTATAAAAATGGATTATTCATCTCAATGAATTAAAAAGTAGCGTCAATCACAGAATACAGGCTAGGTTCGTTTATTTGAACAAAGTCTGTATTTTTTATATTGTGTTTTATTCTTTATTTAATATAAAAACAGCTGTTATAAAATAATAATGCTAATTAAAAGAATATTTTATGCCTGTCTCTTATACACATCTAGATGTGTATAAGAGACAGAGTTAGAATAGGGGAGATAGAAAAAATGAAAAAGTGTAGAAATATTATTTTATCAATGTTATTTATTATTACTAATATAACATCACTGATTCCTGTTCATGTCTATGCGGACGCAGGCAGAGATATCAGCAGTAACGTCACTTCGTTGACCGTGGACCCAACGAATATTACAGATGGAGGAAACATAAAAGTAAAATTCTCGTTTGACGAAAAAAAACAAGATATCCAGCCAGGTGATTATCTTTGGATCAATTGGCCAAGTGAAGGAAATATTCGCGGTGAAGGATTCCAGAAAGAAATCCCATTAATGATTGAAAATAAAAATGTTGGAACTTTAACGGTCAGAAAAGATTCTGCACAGGTTGTATTTAATGAAAATATTAAAAACATAGACTCAGTAGAAGGGTGGGGGCAATTTGAGATCCAGGCCAGAAACGTAACCGATACTGGTGAAGAAAATACGGGGCCATTCACCGTGATGAGTGGTGACAAAACGGCTACTGTAAATGTGACAAAGCCAGCTTCTGGTTCTTCTTCTAGCGTTTTTTATTATAAAACAGGAGACATGCTTCCTGAAGATACTGAGCACATTCGATGGTTTTTGAATATTAACAATGACGACACTTACGTTGAACAACCAGTTAAAATCAGTGATGAAATCCAAAGTGGACAAAGATTAGATCCAAGTACGTTTGAAATTAATCAAATACACTTAGGTGAACAGAAAGTTTACAGAGGAGAAGAGGGAATCCAACAATTTTTACAAGATTTCCCCGGTGCTACATTTGATTTTTCAGTAAATGATAATTACATTGAAATAACTATACCAAAAAACTTTGTCAATCTTAGGAAAATAATGGTGAGTTATAAGACGATTATAGAAACCCCAGAACAAACAAGTTTTGAGAATCATTCGAAAGCTTGGTTTAAAGAAGTTAATAAACCTGCTGTTGATGGAGAAGGTTTCAATCATACGGTTAAAAATATTTCAGCTTCTGGTGGAGTCAACGGTACAGTTAGAGGCGAATTGAAGATTTTCAAATATATCAATGGCACAGAGATTGGTATCCCAAATGTGACTTTCGAATTAAGACGAGCAGATGAACAGCCTATTCAAGGACAGTCTAGTATCCTGTTGACTTCGAATGAACAGGGAGAAGTTAGTATCAAAGGTCTGCAAGTAGGAGATTATGTTGTAAAAGAAAAAGAAGCACCCAATTGGATTGATTTTGATCCACTAAGTTCAAATGAACTCAAATTCTCCATAAATGAAAATGATACAGAGGGAGTCAGTTTACCTATTTATAACAAGAAAAAGGTTACGAACATCACAGCAACTAAAATTTGGAACGGTGGAACCACTCCCAGACCAAGTATTTATTTTAAATTATTCAGAGAAAGTACAAACAATTGGGAACCAGTTCCTGATGCAGAAACAAAGCGATTAGATAATGGAATAACTTCAGTGACTTGGGAAGATATCCAACAGTATGATGATAGTGGAAACGAATATACGTTTAAAGTGCAAGAAGTAGACCAAAACGGAAATGATTACGTCCCTTCAGGTTATCAAAAAATTGAAAACGGGCTAGTCGTTACAAATGAGAATAGAGAAGTCATTTCGGTCTCAGGACAAAAAACATGGGAAGACAATGAGAATCAAGACGGTAAACGACCGACAACGATCACAGTGAATCTATTAGCCGACGGTCAACCAATCCAACATAAAGAAGTAAGTGAAAAAGATGATTGGCACTATCGTTTCACAAATCTGCCAAAATACAAAGACGGGCAAGAAATCATCTATACTGTAACGGAAGACAATGTACCAGAATACAGTACGACAATTGACGGGTATAACATCAAAAACAGTTATACACCGGGCAAAACAAATATATCTATACTAGGTAGCCATATAACACCGTGGAAAAATTTTCCAGAGAAGACAGAGAGAGAGAAAATTAGAAATCTATTCTCTCAAAAATTGCAAATATTTGCTCATACAGGAGAATCTAGCGAACAAAGAACCAATTATAAAAGAACCAATTATATTAGTAAGAGAGCTGTACCTAAACAGATAACAAATAAATCAAAAAACATTCTTCCTAAAACAAGTAGTAAAAAATCTAGTTTTGCTGTAATCATTGGTTTATTGATAGTAACTATCTGTACAGGGATATTCTTACAAAAATATAAAAAAGTTTAGATAGAATAATTTTTGTTATTCAGAATATAATATTTTTTGTTAAATATGACTGAAAGCAAAAGGATAAAATTCCGCTTTATAATCAAAAAGAGCATGGGACAAAAGTAAAGAACACTTTTGTCTCACGCTCTAAACACGTATAAACGGCGGAAGCAGAAGCCACTCCTTCGGAAATAAGCTGAAATTCACAAAAATTTGAAAAGCAATTTTCGTAAATTTCTTCTTATCTCTTGGAGTTAAACGCTTCTGTCCTAGCCTCTTTTCGTAGAATCAATAAATATGGATTTGGCTAACTATGGAAGAATACTCTAGTTTTCAGCGTTCATACTAGTTGTTACATTGTTTGATTGGCTAAAAGAATTTCTGATATATTTTGTGCTAAATAAAGAAAAAGACGCTTGAATTGGGAATTAAGAAAACTACTCTATCATTACAAATTTTCATAAACTGGCAGATGTTCTAAGTAAACAAGTATCTTTTCAAAGTCGGAAAAATCCATGATCAACGTAGTGGTATTGATATTTGGATGAAAGCCTACGGTATCTTGACGATCAATAGCAGAATCGATCACGACTTGGATTTTTTTCTCTGTGTCGTGCATCAATGCTAATGGAGTCACTGTACCTGCTGGAATTCCTAGAAGGTCAGGAAGCTGTTCTTCAGAAACAAAAGATAAGCGCTTTTCTTTTAATTGTTCAGCTAGTTGTTTTAAATCGGCATGCTTTTCATCAGGCAAGATGACAAGATAGATTTTTTTTCCTTTTCTTGATTTCAATAATAGATTTTTTACTTGCGGACCAGGTAGGGAAAAAGGGATATTTTTGACTGACGTAATCGCAGGATGATCAACTTTTTGAAAAGAGATACCTAGTTTTCTTAGTAGTTCATAAGCTTCTTGTTCGGTTGCACGATTCATCGCGCATCACCCTCCTTTTTTTATTAGTGTATCATAAAAAAGAGTTGACAAGAGTTGACAAATGAAAAATAATCATGTAAATTACACGTAAAGTTAAAACAAATGACATCGAAAAGAAGAGTAGCAGTTAGGTGTTTTTAGAGAGTCTCTGGTTGGTGGAAAGAGACAACAGTTAACCGTGAAACACATCTTGGAGTCGATTTTCTGAAGCGTATAGTAGGAAAATCCGGGGAGCCCGTTACAGCTGCGGTCGTTGCTAGATGACCAGGTAAGGCTGGCTTTTCCGTGAGGAGCCGGTAAAAAAAGGTGGAACCACGTGATTAACGTCCTTTGATCTTCGGATCAAAGGACGTTTTGTTTTCATCTGATTTGCAACGACTGTGTGAGGTTTTTTCTGCAAGGAAAAAATAAACAGAGGTGGAACCACGTATAATACGTCCTCTTGGCATTTGCCAAGAGGATTTTTTTATTTTAAAGGAGGAAAAGAAGATGGAGTATTTAATTGAAGTTATGCCGCAATTATTAGTAGGAGCACTCACAACATTGAAATTATTTTTATTTACCTTGATTGGCTCGTTGCCATTAGGGATTATTTTAGCACTAGGATTGTCCTTGCATTTTAAGCCGCTACGCTACTTTCTTCAAACATATGTATGGATCATGCGGGGAACGCCACTATTGTTACAGCTGATTTTTGTTTTTTATGGTTTGCCGACGATTGGGATCGTTTTTGATCGATTCGAAGCAGCGCTCATTGCTTTTATCTTGAACTATGCCGCTTATTTTGCAGAGATCTTCCGTGGAGGGATACAATCGATTCCTCAAGGTCAATATGAAGCAGCGCAAGTTTTGCAATTAAGTCCCTTCCAAACGGTAACGAAAATCGTCATCCCGCAAGTGACAAAGATTGTTTTACCTTCTGTAGGTAATGAAGTTATCAACTTGGTCAAAGATTCTTCCTTGATCTATATATTAGGTTTGGGTGATGTAATGCGTGCCGGGAAAATCGCGATGGAACGCGACGCGACTTTACTGCCTTTGCTAGGAGTGGCAATCATCTATCTTACATTGACTGGTATTCTAACAATCGTAATGAAACAAGTTGAAGGAAAATTAAATTATTACCGCTAACTGATAGGAGGAAGAAGTATGATTGAATTGAAGAAAGTGAACAAAGCATTTGGTGAAAAAGAAATAATCAAAGATTTGGATCTAATCATTCCAGATGGGAAAACATTAGCTATCGTAGGTCCTTCCGGTGGCGGTAAAACCACACTTTTACGTATCTTGGCTGGCTTAGAAAGCTCTGACAGCGGAGAATTTTATTTAGACGGTGTACCGTTCAATCCATTCGAACTTAAAATGAAAGAACAAGTTGTAGGAGTCGTATTCCAAGACTTCCAGCTATTTCCACATCTGAATATTTTTGAAAACATTACCTTAGCACCGAAAATGGTATTGAAACAGACAAAAGAAGAATACACCAAAAAAGCAGAAGAATTAGCGGCTTCATTAGGGATTAGCGATTTATTGAATAACTATCCTTATCAGCTTTCTGGCGGACAAAAACAACGGGTAGCGATTGCTAGAGCATTGGCCATGAATCCACGGGTATTGGCTTATGATGAACCAACGAGTGCTTTAGACCCTGAGTTGCGTCAGCAAGTCGAGCGTTTGATCCTATCATTGAAAGAAGACGGGGTAACCCAAATCATTGTCACCCATGATCTCGTATTTGCAGAAAATGTCGGTGATCAACTATTAAAAGTTTCCCCAATTCATTAAGAAAGGAAGAAGATAGAGATGAAAAAAATCAGTTTTCTATTCGCTTTGCTCGTAGGTCTTCTTCTTTTTGCAGGCTGTTCGAATAAAAAGGCTTCAGCAGATAATTGGGCGGCTATCAACGAAGAGAAAAAAATCGTTATAGGTTTGGACGATACATTTGTTCCTATGGGATTTAGAGATAAAGATGGGAAGCTTACAGGATTCGATATTGATTTAGCCAAAGCAGTCTTTGAACAATATGGGATTACGGTAGACTTTCAGCCTATTGACTGGTCGATGAAGGAATTTGAACTGAACAATGGAACAATCGACTTGATCTGGAATGGCTATTCCAAGACACCGGCAAGAGAAAAGAAAGTGCAGTTTACAAAACCTTATATGGAAAATGATCAAGTGCTGATCACACCTAAAGAATCAGGAATCACAAGCTTTGAGCAAATGAAAAATAAGAGATTAGGTGCGCAAAATGGGTCATCTGGTTATGATGTATTTACGAAACAACCAGAAGTGTTAAAAGAGAGAGTCAAAAACCAAGATGCTGTTTTGTACGATAGTTTTAATGAAGCACTGATTGATCTGAAAAGCGGACGGATTGATGGTTTGCTGATGGATAAAGTATATGCGGACTATTATTTGAAACAAAGAAACGAACTAGAAGACTTCAACATGACAAAAGGCTCTTACGAAAGTGAGGATTTTGCGGTTGGTGTGCGTAAGTCAGATGATACGTTAGTGAAGAAAATAAATGAAGCATTTGATCGATTAGAAAAAACAGGGGAATTCCAAAAAATCTCCAATAAATGGTTTGGTGAAGATGTCACGCCGAGAAATTAACAAATAGGGGACTGTGACAAAAGACGTGTCCCAGTCCCTTTTTCCGAATAAACAGTGTTCTCCTGCCAACTCTTCGGTCACAAGTCACGATATTCAACAAACATGAGAAACTGTTTTTTGAAATTGCTCCTTGTGACTCGGAGCTGAACGGCAGGCTCACAACCTCTTAGTAAACGGTGTTCAATCAGCTGACCCTCGGCATTAGCTCAACAAACGGCAAAATATGAGGAACTATTTTTCCGTTTGTTTCTCTAATACTCAGATCAGAACGCTGATTTCACAACCTCTTCCTTAAACGGTGTTCAAAAGCCAGTTTCTCGGTATTAAGTCCAATTTATGCAAAAATGTAGAAAGCCATTTCCACAAAATTTTTCTTAATACTCGAAACTAAGCGACTTTTTCACAACCTCTTTCTTAAACGGTGTTCAATCAGCTGACCCTCGGTATTAGCTCAACAAACGGCAAAATATGAGGAACTATTTTTCCGTTTGTTTCTCTAATACTCAGGACAAAGCGCTGATTTCACAACCTCTTATACACGGTGTTCCAGAAGTACCTTCTTCGAAAAATAAGCCGAAATTTCACAAAAATTTGAGAAGCAATTTTCGTAAATTCCTTCTTATTTCTTGAAGCTGACCACTTCTTTCACAACTTCCTTTACATAATTTTATTTTGTTGTGGAAGGGGTTTCGTGTTATTCTAAAAGAGGAACGATTGAAGGTTATAGGAAAGGAAGAGATGAATGGAACACAAAGAACTTACCTCATTTCCAAAAGATTTTCTGTGGGGCTCTGCATCTGCAGCGTATCAAGTAGAAGGAGCTTGGCAAGAAGATGGGAAAGGCGAATCAGTCTGGGATCGATTTGTTCGGATTCCAGGAAAGACATTTAAAGGAACAAACGGTGATCTGGCAGTAGACCACTATCATCGTTATAAAGAAGATATTGCTTTAATGAAAGAACAAGGTCTGAAAGCTTACCGCTTCTCTGTAGCTTGGACACGGATTTTTCCTAATGGAAGAGGAGAAGTCAATCAAGCAGGGCTCGCTTTTTATGAGAGATTGATCGACGAATTGATCGAAAACGGTATCGAGCCTATGTTGACTTTGTATCATTGGGATCTTCCACAAGCATTGCAAGATGAATATAATGGTTGGGAATCACGTCAAATCATTGAAGATTTCACTAATTATGCAGAAACATTATTTGAGGCATTCCGCGGGAAAGTACATTACTGGATTAGTTTGAATGAACAAAATATCTTTACTTCATTAGGCTATTTATTAGCAGCACATCCGCCAGGCGTGACGGATCCAAAACGAATGTATGAAGTCAACCATATCGCAAATCTAGCAAATGCATCTGTCATCAACAAATTCCATGAGTTAGAAATGCCTGGAAAAATCGGACCAAGCTTTGCGTATACGCCAAATTATCCAATCGACAGTAATCCTGAAAATGTTCTGGCAGCCGAAAATGCAGAAGATCTGATGGCCAATTATTGGATGGATGTCTACATGTGGGGTAAATATCCTATTGCTGCTATGAGATTCTTAGAAGAAAAAGGATGGGCGCCAACGATTGTAGCTGGCGATGCAGAATTGCTAGAATCAGCCAAGCCAGATTTCCTTGGGATCAATTACTATCAAACAGCGACGAATGCATTCAATCCATTAGATGGAGTTGGAGCAGGAAAAATGAATACGACTGGGAAAAAAGGTTCATCAGAAGAAACAGGGGTTCCTGGAATGTATAAAAAAGTTGAGAATCCATTTGTCGAACGAACAAATTGGGACTGGGAGATCGACCCAGAAGGCTTAAGGATCGGATTGCGTCGTATCACAAGCCGTTACCGCATGCCGGTACTGATCACGGAAAATGGCTTAGGAGAATATGACAAGTTGACAGAAGACAAACAAATCCATGACGACTATCGAATCCATTACTTACAAAGCCATGTCAAAGCAATCAAAGAAGCAATTTCGGATGGCGCAGAAGTATTAGGCTATTGTACATGGTCTTATACAGATTTGCTGAGTTGGCTGAACGGTTATCAAAAGCGATATGGATTTGTATATGTCGATCAAGATGAAACACAAGAAGGATCTTTGGAACGATATAAGAAAGACAGTTATTACTGGTACCAAAAACTGATTGAAGAAAATGGAGAGAACCTTTAGTTCTCATGCTTAAAACAAGAAGGTACGGCTGGATATGGCCGTGCCTTTTTTTGATAAAATCATTTAGAAATTAAGAAAAACTGTAAAATAAGCTGAAAAATGAAAGAAAGCGTCAGTTCTTTCAAACAAAACTTTAGTTCCCTTGCTTTTTTTTGTATAATGAAACTTGATGAAATGAGGGATAATAAATGGCACAAAAGAAACGGCCTACTAAGAAAAGGAAAAAGACGAAAAAAACGAAAAAGCAAAAACAGCAGCAAGAACAAATGCTGACGATTGGTGTTGGATTTTCCTTGATTCTATTTGCTGTATTCGGCTTTTTAAAATTAGGTTTTTTAGGAATATTGATTGCAAACGGCTTTCGGATCATTGCAGGAAATACTTACCAAATCCTCTGTCTTTTATTAGCCGTATTAGGATTTTGGATTGTCATTAAGAATACAGAGTTTTCAATTGGCAAAAACCGACGCTGGTTTGGCGGTATACTCTTTTATTTCGGTATCTTATTATTGCTACATGCCCATTTATTCGGCAAACTCCATACTGGGGAACCAAATATCATGGGGACGACATGGGACTTATTGGCTAGCGATATAAAACAAAGTCAAGTAGATAATAACGTTGGCGGAGGGATGATCGGAGCAATTCTTTATCATTTCACTTATTTCTTGATTGCACAGCCTGGAAGTTATTTAGTAGCCATTCTATTACTGGCGGGTGGAGCATTCTTGTTCAGTAATTTGGAAGGCTATCAGCTGCTGAATGGTATCCAATCAATTGGAGAACGGGTACAGGAATTATTGGAAGGTGATCCTGCCAAGCAAGCTCAAAAGCAAGCGGCAAAGGAAGAAAGAATGAAACAGCGTGCAGAAGCGAAAGAAGCGAGACGCTTAGCGGCACAAGAAGCAGCAGAAAAAGAAGCAGTAGAATATGAGAAGAAAAAAGCTGTGAACCAGCAAAGGAAAAATACTCCTGATGAATGGCAGGAACAAGAAAATGCCGAACCTGAGCAGTTAAGTTTTGTTCCAATTGACAGTTTTCAAGAAAATATCCATCCTGCGAATCTAGAAAAACCAGTCCCAGATACACCAAAACAGACCAATACAGCAGAAGGTTATGCTAATGAGTTGCCAGAGGATGACGGTACCTCATTAGAATTTGAGATCGAAGCAGAACAGGAAAATCAAGATTATGAATTGCCGACAGTTGACTTGCTTGATTCTATACCAACTGTGGATCAAAGTGATGAGTATAAAAAAATTGAAAAAAATATCGGTGTATTGGAACAAACTTTCCAAAGTTTCGGTGTGGATGCTAAGGTCGTCAAAGCTAGTTTAGGCCCATCCGTCACAAAATTCGAAGTCCAACCAGCTGTAGGGGTAAAAGTAAGTAAAATCGTGAACTTAACAGATGATATCGCACTTGCTTTAGCAGCGAAAGATGTTCGGATGGAAGCGCCGATCCCAGGTAAATCACTGATTGGTATTGAAGTACCAAATGGAAAGATCAGTATGGTTTCCTTTAGAGAAATCATCGAAGCTCAGCCAAACCATCCAGATAAATTACTGGAAGTACCCTTAGGACGTGATGTTTCTGGACGAGTACAAACGGCTGATCTTTCGAAAATGCCTCACTTACTTGTAGCTGGTTCGACTGGTAGTGGGAAGTCAGTAGCAATCAATGGGATCATTACAAGTATATTGATGCGTGCTAAGCCCCATGAAGTAAAACTGATGATGATCGATCCGAAAATGGTTGAATTAAATATGTACAACGGGATACCTCATCTGTTGACGCCGGTCGTAACGAACCCTAGAAAAGCGGCACAAGCCTTACAAAAAGTAGTACAAGAAATGGAAGAACGATATGAAAAATTTGCGGCAACTGGTGTAAGAAATATTTCTGGTTACAATGAATTTGTTCAGCAGAAAAACTTAGAAAACGGAACGAAACATCCAACCTTACCATTCATCGTAGTAATCGTAGATGAATTAGCTGACTTGATGATGGTAGCTAGCAACGAAGTCGAAGATGCGATTATTCGTTTAGCGCAAATGGCTCGGGCAGCGGGCATCCACATGATCCTAGCTACTCAACGTCCAAGTGTGGATGTTATCACAGGGATCATCAAAGCAAATGTACCTTCTAGAATGGCATTTGCTGTATCAAGTGGTACAGATTCTCGGACGATCATCGACTCTAATGGAGCAGAAAAGCTCTTAGGGCGAGGAGATATGCTGTTCTTGCCAATGGGTGAGAATAAACCTATCCGTGTGCAAGGAGCGTTCATCTCTGACCATGAAGTGGAGCGGATCGTTCAATTTGTTACAGATCAGCAAGAAGCTCATTATGAAGAGAAAATGATGCCGACAGATGAAGTTGAAACGGCAGGTGCCCCAGAACAGCCACAAGATGAGCTGTTTGAGGAAGCAAAAGCACTTGTTGTTGAAATGCAAACAGCAAGTATCTCCCTTCTCCAAAGAAGATTTCGAATCGGTTACAACCGAGCCGCTCGACTCGTAGATGAACTGGAAGCTCATGGAGTTGTTGGCCCATCAGAAGGAAGTAAGCCTCGGAAAGTATTCATTGATCAAGAGGAAACATCAGAACCACTGCCGGAAGATAATGATATGTAAAACTTGTTCAATGAACGGTTGAAAAACGAATAACTATATAAAAAAGACAAGACATGATGATACCAAGAGAAAAAATGGCTTTTTTCCCATCTTTTCTAATACGGTACGATGTTTTGTCTTTTTTGATTTTTATGAGATGAAAGTTCTATTCGATTTATTTGTGAAGTATTGCATTAACTAAACGAATCATGTATAGTATGTAGCGAAACTTTGAGAAAAAGAGGGAAAATACTTTGGAAAAACAATCCATCTATGGCTTGACGAATGAAGAATTAATCAATTGGTTTATAGAAAACGGTGAGAAAAAATTCCGAGCTGCCCAAGTTTGGGAATGGTTGTATCAAAAACGTGTAAGTAACTTCACAGAAATGACGAATCTATCAAAACAATTGATAGAAAAATTATCGGCACATTTTATCATCAATCCTCTGAAACAAATGGTCGTCCAAGAAGCTTCGGACGGTACAGTAAAATATTTGTTTGAACTTCCTGATAAAAATATGATCGAGACCGTACTAATGAGACAAGAATACGGCTTGTCCGTTTGCGTGACCACACAAGTAGGATGTAATATCGGCTGTACATTTTGTGCAAGCGGGTTGCTTAAAAAGAACCGTGATTTGACCGCTGGAGAAATCGTCGCGCAGATCATGATGGTTCAACATTATTTTGATGAGCGCAATCTTGGCGAACGTGTTTCCCATGTCGTCGTAATGGGAATCGGTGAGCCATTTGATAATTACGACAATGTAATGGACTTTTTGCATATTATTAATGATGCCAAAGGATTGGCGATTGGTGCGCGACATATTACAGTTTCTACTAGTGGCTTAGCACACAAAATCAAGGAATTCGCTAATAACGGCTTGCAAGTAAATCTGGCTATTTCCTTGCACGCGCCGAATAATGAGGTGCGAACATCGATTATGCGGATCAATCGAAGTTTCCCAATTGAGAAATTGATGGAAGCTGTGGATGAGTATTTAGAGAAAACAAACCGTCGAATCACGTTTGAATATATCATGTTGAATCAAGTAAATGATAGACCAGAGCATGCGCAACAATTAGCAGATCTATTAAAAGATAAGAAAAAGTTAGCATATGTCAACTTGATTCCATATAATCCAGTCAGTGAACATGATCAATATTCTCGCAGTCCAAAAGCTGATGTATTGAGATTTTATGATGTATTGAAGAAAAACGGCGTAAACTGTGTGATACGTAAAGAACATGGTACAGATATTGATGCAGCTTGCGGACAATTGCGAAGCAAGCAAATGAAAAAAACAGCTGCCAAATAATCGTAGCCTGCTTTGTTTTTTCAATTACCATAAAAGGAGCAGTTTTATTAATTAAGGAACTGTCCAACTTAAATAAGTGAAAAGATTCTATAGCGAAAGTTATAAAGCGTTTTTTGACAAGAAAAGCCCTCATCAAGCAAAGAAATGTCGTCAATTTGATGACAGCCTGCTTGATGGGGGTTTTAGCAATTATTTAACTGATTTTCTTATATCCTTGCTGGCTTTCTTGTGTAGCATGATAAGTTTCTACGTCAAGAATGGCCTGTTTAAATTTTTCTCGGGAGATTTCATAAGGCACGTGTTTGATATCATTTGTGGTCATGGCTTTATCTAAGATTGCTTCTAAATCGGTCGTGATATTGAGATTCATGTCGGTTAACGATACTGGAAGTTGTTTTTTTCATAAACACATAGATTTTATCAAACAAATCGAACTGCTGATCCATCATCAATAAGGTCAGTACACCATAACTGACAGATGCTCCGTGAAGGTATCCCTCCATTTTTTTTAGAGGTCGTACTGCAATAGAATATGTGTACCTTATCAGAAATAGTATTTCTGGAGTTTTTTTTGCTTTATAAGCAGGGCAGCCGATTAGTTTGCTAGAGAAATAATTGACTGCTAAAGAATTTGAGCGAGAACATTTCGTTTTTTCAAAAGGACTGTTAGAATAAGCAAGAACAAGGGGGAAGACGTATGATAATCAGTGAATTTGACCGTAATAATCCAGTATTGAAAGACCAGCTTTCTGATTTACTGAGACTGACTTGGCCGGAAGAATATGGAGACAGCTCGGCAGAAGAAGTAGAAGAAATGATGAATCCAGAACGAATCGCGGTAGCAGCGGTAGACCAAGATGAGTTAGTAGGATTTATTGGTGCAATCCCTCAATACGGTATCACAGGTTGGGAATTGCATCCATTAGTTGTAGAAAGCTCTCGACGAAAGAACCAAATAGGTACTCGATTAGTCAATTACTTAGAAAAAGAAGTAGCTTCCAGAGGAGGAATAACGATTTATTTAGGTACGGATGATTTAGACCATGGAACAACGTTAAGTCAAACGGACCTGTATGAGCATACGTTTGATAAAGTGGCTTCCATCCAGAACCTTCGTGAACATCCGTATGAGTTCTATGAAAAATTAGGTTATAAAATCGTAGGTGTCTTACCAAATGCAAATGGTTGGGACAAACCGGATATTTGGATGGCAAAAACGATTATTCCTCGACCAGATTCTCAATAATAAAAAGAGGTTGTGAAATCAGCGTCCTGACCTGAGTATTAGAGAAACAAACGGAAAAATAGTTCCTCATATTTTGCCATTTGTTGAGCTAATACCGAGGGTCAGCTGATTGAACACCGTTTACCCAGAGGTCGGGAACTTGCCGTTTCACTCTGAGTCACAAGGAGTAATTTCAAAAAACAGCTTCTCATGTTTGATGACTATTGTGACTTGTGACCGAGGAGTTGGCAGGAGAACACCGTTTATTCGGATAAGGAACTGTGAAAAGACTTTTGTCACAGTTCCTTTTTTTTATTCTTTTTTATCTTTGTATGGCAATAATAGACAATATAACAAAAATTATTTAATGGTTACTGGAAGGCAATAGAAAACCTTGTACAAAGCTATTTTTTTCTGAAAAATTCCTTGAAACCTCACGAAAAAATCATTATTTTATGTAAAAGACAAAAAAAAAGTGTTGATTTTTTAATAATTATTCATTAAACTCTTAAACAACTTCAGAAAATATTAATTATTCTGAAAATTCCAATAAAGGGGTACGTAAAATGAAAAAGAAATTTACATTTGGTTTGGTTGCGGTATGCGGCCTTGTACTTGCTGGATGTTATGGCGGCAGTTCAGCCACAAGCAGTAGTTCAGCAAAAAGCGGTTCTGCAGATGGAGGAGGCGTATTTAACTTAGTCGTGCCTCAAGAAATGCCTACAGCTGACTTATCAGTTGCAACAGATACAATCAGTTTTACAGCATTGAATAACGTTTATGAAGGAATTTACCGTCTTGATGAAGACAGCAAACCACAGCCGGCAGGAGCTAGCGAGTTGGCAGAAGTCAGTGAAGACGGATTAACTTACAAAATCAAATTACGAGAAGATGCAAAATGGTCAAACGGTGATCCTGTTACAGCAGCGGATTATGTTTATGGCTGGCAACGAACAGTAGACCCAGCTACAGCTTCTGAATATGCTTACCTGTATGCGCCAGTTGAAAACGCAGAAGACATCACAGCTGGAAAGAAAGATAAATCAGAACTAGGGATCAAAGCAGTTGGCGACTATGAATTAGAAATCAAATTGACGAAACAAACACCATATTTCCAATACCTGCTTGCTTTCCCATCATTTTTCCCACAAAAACAATCCGTAGTGGAAGAAAATGGGGATGCCTATGCATCTGCAAGTGATAAAGCTGTTTATAATGGACCATTCACATTAGAAGATTTCGATGGACCAGGAACAGATACAGAATGGACTTATAAGAAAAATGACCATTACTGGGACAAAGACACAGTAAAACTTTCTGAAATCAAAGTCAGTGTAGTAAAAGAATCTTCTACTGCGTTGAACTTATTCAAAGATGGCCAAGCAGATGATGTGATCTTGTCTGGTGAATTAGCACAGCAAAACGCAAACGATCCAGCTTATACTTCTGTTAAAGAAGCACGGACAAGCTATATCGAATTCAACCAACGTGAAAAGAATTCACCATTCAACAATGTGAACCTAAGAAAAGCTATTTCTTATTCAATCGATCGTGAAGCTTTAGTAAAACAAGTACTAGGTGACGGATCAGTTGTCTCTACAGGATTGATCCCATCAGATATGGTAAAAAGTCCAACAACGAACGAAGACTTTGCAAAAGAAGCTGGAAAATTAGTTTCTTATGACAAAGATAAGGCAAAAGAATATTGGGAAAAAGCGAAAAAAGAATTGGGCGTTGATTCTTTAGAATTTGATTTGATGGCTTCTGATGATGATTCATCGAAAAAAGTAATCGAATATGTTCAAAACTCAATCCAAGAAAACTTGGATGGCGTAACAGTCAAACCAACACCTGTTCCATTCTCTGTGCGTCTTGACCGCTCAACTTCGGGTGACTTTGACGCAGTACTAGGCGGATGGGCTGCTGACTATGCAGACCCAAGCAGCTTTACTGATTTGTTTGTCACAGGTAATTCATACAACCGTGGTCGTTGGAGCAATGCAGAATATGACGAAGCAGTTAAAGCAGCTTCATCAACAGATGCTGGCGATGAACAAGCCCGTTGGGATGATTTCCAAAAAGCAATCAAGATCATCTCTGATGATATGGGTGTCGTTCCGGTGTACCAAAAAGCAGAAGGTCACCTAGTGAATGAAAAAATCAAAGGTATCGTTCACCATGCTGCAGGCGCTTCATGGGATTACAAATGGACATACGTTGAAGAATAATCGTTAATACCGTGAGCATGAGAAAAAACGAGGCTGCGGCAAATGTCGCAACCTCGTTCTCATATTCACTTATCCTAACAAAGAAAAAAGCATGAAAATAGCAGAAAGAGCAATTAGTATTCCGGCAATGATCAGCCAAAAGCTGTACATACCGTAGCTGGCAGTCGAGAGCGAGGAAAATTCTGGTTTTTTCTTTCGGTTCCTTGTTCGTGCAAGATGGACCGATCGCTGAAAATGATCGAAGAAACCCGAAGAAAAGACCCATAAAAAACCGCCGATAATCAGAAACGGCAATGACCATAAGAATAGATCATTAGATAATTGAATGAGTGTAAAGGAATGGTTGATGACGTTTTTTATTAAAATAACCAGAATCAGTAGAAAAGCTACTGCGTAGGGGATAGATTTTTTTTTCATTTGATTGCTCCTTTATTTTTGCTTCATTATCTAATAATGTAGCGAAACATCTGTCAGAAGTCAAAAGCTAGGGGGAAACATTAGTGAATAGTTATATCAAATATGTATTAAAACGTGTCTTTTTCATGATCATCACGCTTTGGTTAATTGCAACAATCACCTTTTTCTTGATGCAATTGCTGCCGGGCACGCCATATACGAATCAGGAACGTTTGAGTCCTGAAACAATCGAGATGCTAAATAAACAAGTCGGTTTGGATAAACCAGTTATCGTACAATATGGGATTTATCTTTCTAATTTGCTTCAAGGAGATTTTGGAATTTCCTTCCAATTTAAAAACCAGCCAGTCGCACATTTGTTAGCTGGAAGAATCGGACCGTCTTTGCAATTAGGGTTACAGGCAATTATCTTTGGAACAGTCCTAGGAACGATTTTAGGAACGATTTCTGCCATGAAGCAAAATACATGGGCAGATACATCTTCTACACTTGTAGCAATATTAGGTCGTTCCATTCCAAACTTTGTATTTGCTGTTTTACTACAATATATCTTTGCAATCAAATTACAAGTTTTACCAATCGCAAAATGGGATGGATTTGTGTACACGATCTTGCCGACAATTGCATTGGCCATGTCGCCGCTTGCTGATTCTGCTCGATTTATCCGGACGGAAATGGTGGAAGTACTGCATAGTGATTACGTGGAATTAGCAAAAGCAAAAGGATTGAGCCGTTGGGAAATCGCCTTTAAACATGGTCTTCGAAATAGTTTGATCCCATTGATGACTTTATTAGGACCCTTGGCTGTCGCATTGATGACCGGATCACTGGTGGTAGAAAATATCTTTGCTATTCCTGGTATCGGTGAACAATTCGTTAAGTCGATCACAACAAATGATTATCCTACGATCATGGCTGTAACGATTCTTTACTCATTTATGTTGATTTTTGTTATTTTGATCGTTGATCTGCTGTACGGTCTAGTTGATCCAAGAATTCGTGTTTCAGAAGGGAGCCGAGGATAAATGGAAATGACACCCAAGCGTTATGAAACAGTCGCAGATATTCCTGCGGATGAGTTTCTTCCATTACAAAAAAATACCGAAGAAGAACGTGAGCAGATTACTGCACCTTCTTTGAATTTTATCCAAGATTCATGGCGCCGTTTAAAGAAAAACAAAGCTGCCGTTATTTCAATGTTTTTACTGTTGGTCATCATTTTGATCTCTGTGGTCACGATCTTTGTTTCGCCACATGATCCAACTGCCCAAAACGTGGCTTATATCAATTTGCCTCCTCGTATTCCGGGAATCAATATCGATGGATTGAATGGAAAAGCAATGGTCGGCGGAGAACTGGTTGATAAATATGCTCAAGCAAACGTTCCTTCAAACGTAAGTTTCTTTTTAGGAACAGACGGTTTGGGCCGTGATGTATTAAGCCGTTTATTTATGGGAACGAGAATCTCGTTGCTGATCGCATTTATTGCTGCATTACTAGATGTAACGATTGGGGTAGCTTACGGGTTAATATCTGGTTTGTTAGGCGGACGTGTCGATAATGCGATGCAACGTTTTTTGGAAATCTTGTCAGGAATTCCAAACCTCGTTGTCATGATTTTGATGTTGGTCGTCTTCGAACCAGGAATTTTTTCCATCGTGGCTGCTATGGCCATCACAAACTGGATACCAATGGCACGTATCGTTCGTGCACAAACAATGAAATTAAAAGATCAAGAATATGTTCTAGCTGGATTGACATTAGGTGAGTCAAGAATGAAAATTGCATTCAAACATATTTTGCCGAATATCTCCAGTGTCATTATTATTCAAATGATGTTTAGCATCCCATCTGCTATTTTCTTCGAAGCCTTTTTAAGTTTTATCGGTTTAGGTCTTACGCCTCCGTCAGCTTCATTAGGAACGATGTTGAGCGAAGGGTACAAGACATTCCTGTATCTGCCTTATCTATTATGGATTCCGGCAGTAACTTTATCGGTTATCATGATTGGCTTTAACTTACTTGCTGATGGATTGCGTGATGCCTTTGATCCTAAAATGAAAGAGTGAGGACGATGACGAAAATTTTAGAAGTGAAAGACTTAGAAATCTCTTTTGATACGTATGCTGGAAAGGTACGAGCGATTCGCGGTGTCAATTTTCATTTGAATAAAGGAGAAACATTGGCGATCGTTGGGGAATCTGGAAGCGGAAAATCAGTGACAACCAGAAGCATCATGCGCTTGCTGTCGAGCAATGCCAATATAGATGCTGGGCAAATCCTTTTTAAAGGTAAAGACATCGTTGAAAAGACAGAAAGAGAGATGCAAAAAATCCGCGGAAAAGAAATAGCAATGATTTTCCAAGATCCAATGACCTCTTTAGATCCAACGATGCCTATTGGGAAACAAGTTGCTGAGTCACTTAGAAAGCATAATAAAGTTTCGAAAAAAGAGGGACAAAAAGCTGCGTTAGAACTGCTTAAATTAGTTGGTATACCTGAAGCTGAGAAACGTATCAATAGTTATCCCCATCAGTTTTCAGGAGGTCAACGCCAACGGATCGTGATTGCGATCGCACTGGTATGTTATCCGGAAATTCTGATTGCTGATGAACCTACAACAGCACTTGATGTGACTATCCAAGCACAAATATTGGAACTACTGAAAGAAATTCAGACAAAAATCGATACATCAATCATCTTTATCACTCATGACCTTGGTGTAGTAGCGAACGTTGCTGACCGTGTAGCTGTTATGTATGGGGGAAGAATCGTTGAAGTTGGAACATCCGAAGAAATTTTCTACAACCCGCAACATCCCTATACTTGGGGACTGCTTGGGTCAATGCCGACATTAGACAGTGCGAACGACCGATTGTATGCCATTCCTGGTTCTCCACCGGATTTACTGAATCCACCAAAAGGAGACGCATTCTACCCAAGAAATGAATTCGCGATGAAAATCGATGCAGAACAAGAACCGCCATTTTTTGAACTATCAAAAACACACAAGGCAGCAACTTGGCTACTTGCTCCACAAGCGCCTAAAGTGACGCCGCCAGGAGAAATCCAACGTCGCTGGGCTATTTTTAAAGAGAAACAAAAACATACTTATGGTCAAGGAGGAATTGCTGATGCCAAATAAACTACTTGAAGTTAAAGGACTGAAACAGTATTTCAATGTAGGAAAAAAGAATGAAGTACATGCTGTAAATGACATCAGCTTTCACATCTATGAAGGAGAAACATTTGGTTTAGTAGGCGAATCTGGAAGCGGAAAATCCACTACTGGCCGAACGATCATTCGTTTGAATGAACCTACTGACGGTGAGATATTATTCGACGGTCAAGATGTAACGAAGATCAAAGACAAAAAAGGATTGACGAAATTCCGACATGATGTTCAGATGATCTTTCAAGATCCATACGCTTCGTTGAATCCTCGGATGAAAGTCAGAGATATCATTGCGGAAGGAATTGATGTCAATGGGTTAGCTAAATCACCAGAGGAACGTGCCAAAAAAGTCGATGATCTATTAAGAACCGTTGGATTGAATCCGAGCCACGGCACTCGTTATCCCCATGAATTTTCAGGCGGACAGCGCCAGCGTATTGGTATTGCACGAGCATTAGCAGTAAAACCGCGATTTATCATTTGCGATGAACCGATTTCTGCATTAGATGTTTCCATCCAAGCCCAAGTTGTCAATTTATTGCAAGATCTCCAACGAGAACATCAATTGACCTATCTATTTATTGCGCATGATTTATCAATGGTTAAACATATCAGCGACCGAATCGGTGTAATGCATAACGGTTTGTTATTAGAAATGGGAAAAAGTGATGAAATCTATAATCACGGTGTCCATCCTTATACAGAAAGTTTGTTATCTGCTATTCCTCTGCCAGATCCAGATCATGAGAGAAAGCGCAGAAGAATCAAATATCAACCCGAACCAGATGACGGACAAGTACGTCAGCTTCGTGAAATCGCACCAGAACATTTTGTCTATGCAACTGAGCAGGAAGTCCCATATTACGCAAAAAAATTAAAACGACAAAAGGAATCTCTTCTGGTTGCTAACTAGGAGGGACATAGATGCTAAAAGCTTTTAAATTCCGTATGTATCCGACAGAAGAACAAAAACAGCAATTGATCCGTACTTTTGGCTGTGTTCGATTTACCTATAACCATTTGCTGAAAGAACGGCAGAAAAGTTGGCAACAAACAGGAGTGGTCGATTTTTCGCTCACGCCTGCTACGTTAAAAAAAGAATACCCATTCTTAAAAGAGGTAGACAGTCTTGCTTTAGCAAATGCACAGCTTAATTTGGACCGAGCTTTTCGCAATTATTTCAAGGGACGTGCCAGCTTCCCAAAGCTTAAAACGAAAAAAAGTATGTGGCAATCTTATACGACGAATAATCAAACTCATACGGTCTATCTGAAAAACGGCCACTTAAAATTACCAAAACAAAAAGAACTAATCAAGATAAACCAGCACCGTCCAGTCGAAGGCACGATTCGTTCCGCTACGATTTCTGCTCGATATAATGAAGAGTTCTATGTCGCACTACTTTGTGATGTTTCATCAATAAAAAAAGAATCGTCAGCTAAATGGATTGGGATTGCCTATCATCCAAAAACATTGATCGAAACATCGCATCCCATAGAAGTAACTTTACCAAAATTTGACCAGACAGAAGAAAAACTTCAGCATGCACAGCGGAAATTAAGCGTAAAAGTCCGCTCCGCTCACCATAGAAAGACCAGGTTAGATCAGGCAAGCAATTATCAGAAACAAAAGAGAAAAGTAATGGATCTTTATCTGAAACAAAAGAACCAGCGAGAAGATTATCTTGAACAATTATCTGGGAAATTGGTCAAACAATATGACTACTTATTTGTAGAATCTTTTCCAAAAGAAGATGCACATGCTGATTTTTCTATTCATGACTGGCATAAATTAATAACAAAATTGCGTTATAAGTCCCAATGGTATAATAAAAAATTTCTTTTGATCAATACCGACGGAGCAGAAGAAAGCAATTTTGTAAGAAAGAGCCAAGTGTTAGAACAACTAGGCAGGCATTCGGTCATTAAGGAATAAAAAATGAATGAAACTGACAGGAGCGTTAGGGTTCGCCTTGTTAATAAAAAGTCTGATTGACTTTTGTTTCTAGGAATTTTCTTTTGAAGAAAAGCTCACTAATTATGACAAACCAATAAAACAATAGCAGAAAAAATTCGTACGAGTTTTTTCTGCTATTGTTATTTTTTTATTCGAAGAATTTTACTGATATGCCAAAGTATGGAGCGAAAAACGCAAAACACAAAGAGCGGCTTTCCATTTATCTTGAGTGTTCAGAACGGAGCCCTTTCTTCACAATCCTTACTCATGATGTCCCGGCTTGAGCTGATAGATTTTTGAAGGGCGACCGATTCCTACAGGACGTTCGCCAATCTCGTCGAAATATTGGAGCATAGCTTTCTTAAAATTGGAATGATCGATCGTTTTATAATCGATTCCTAAGAACTTTGCAAATACTTTTCGAGCTTCTGTAATCGTGAAATCTTTACCTAAAACTTGCAAAACTTGCGGTTCGTGTTCCATTTTATTGACTACACGGTTGAATGCTTTCAAAATGATTTGACTATGGTCAAAAGCTAAAGTATCTTTGCCAGAAGACTCTCCAGTGACTAAGTCAAGTGAGATAGCCACTTCTCCGCTCGATAAATTGATCTTGTTGCCGTGACGTTCCAATGTGAACCAGCGTACTTCCTTAGCATCATCTCCGGCGATCAGCGGTTCTTCTCCAATGAAAGCTAAGTAGCTGACTGTGACGACCCAACCGCGCGGATCTCGATTAGGCGTGCTGAATGTATGCAGTTGTTCAATGTTTTCTTTAGAGATAACTACACCAGTTTCTTCCTTTGTTTCTCTTAAGACACTTTCTCCAGTTGACTCATCCTTTTGAACAAAACCACCAGGTAATGCCCATGAATTTCGATAAGGATGCCCTTTTCTTTGGATCAGCAATACTTTCAGCTGATCTTCTTCTTTGTTATAGCACATCAGTACGATATCGACAGTCAAAGAGGGCTTGTCATATTCTGGACGTTCCTGTTTTTGATACCAGTTAAGAAAATCTTCTTCACTTGCTTCATGTTCATAATATAATTTTTCTTCTTCTTTAGAAGCAAATCGGTTCATCAGACCACCTCCGTTGACATTAAAAGTACTTTTTACCTTATTGTAGCAGACTCTGAAAAAAAACCAAGGATTTACTTGAAAAATCCTTGGTTCTTCCTTAAATATGAAAAATAAATGGAAGTACTAGATTGAATAAAAAGAAAAGCAGATAAAACGGCAATACTTTATACCGCTCTTCACGAACGGCAAAGAAGCCGCAAATAACGATATATGCGTCAATGACAAAACGTAAAAGCCATGCGACTGTCATGAAACTGTTCAAATGCCCATGAAGGTTAAAATAACCATACATACGAATATAAAAATAGCTGAATATCAAATGTGCTAATGAAAGAAAAGCAATACTAAGTGTAAAAAAAAGATGTTTCTTCTGCATGATCGTTCCAGTCCCTTACTAAAATAGATAGTCTTTATTATACCACGAGTCAGGAAAGAAATAAAAAGCCGTTTCCGACTAAACATGAAATAAGATGAAAAATAGCATTTATTCCCTCTGTCCTTCCTTTTGAAGGAGGGAGTCATCGTAGAGAACAAGTCATTTATCCAGACTTTTTCATTTTGAAAAAAAGCTAACAGCATGCTTTTTTTATGGTATACTAGCAAGGAAACGAATTCGCATCATGCGATAAAGGAGGAAGAGCCCCGTGGCAGAAAAGGAAACTTTTTATATCACTACGCCAATCTATTATCCAAGCGGCAAACTTCATATCGGCAACTCATATACTACGATTGCATGTGACGCAATTGCTCGTTATAAACGGTTGATGGGCTTTGATGTGTTTTATCTCACTGGAGTGGATGAACATGGTCAAAAAATCGAAACAAAAGCAGAAGAATTAGGTGTAAAACCGCAAGAATACGTAGATAAAATGGCGGCTGATGTCAAAAAATTATGGAAAACGCTTGATATCAGTTATGACAAATTCATTCGTACGACAGATGATTACCATAAAGCAGCTGTTCAAAAAATATTTGATCGTTTATTAGAACAGGGAGATATTTACTTAGGTGAATATGAAGGCTGGTACTCTGTTTCTGACGAAGAATTCTTTACAGAAACACAACTTGCAGAAGTGTACAAAGATGATGAAGGTAATGTGATCGGCGGTAAAGCGCCAAGCGGACACGAAGTAGAATTGGTAAAAGAAGAATCTTACTTCTTCCGCATGAGCAAATACGCAGATCGTCTGTTGGAATACTATGAAGAACATCCCGAATTCATCCAACCAGAATCTCGTAAAAATGAAATGATCAACAACTTTATCAAACCAGGATTAGAAGATCTTGCAGTTTCACGAACAACCTTTACTTGGGGGGTACCAGTCAAGAGTGATCCGAAACATGTGGTGTACGTATGGATCGATGCATTGTCCAATTACATCACTGCACTAGGCTACGGGTCCGAGGATGAAAGTCTATTCGAAAAATACTGGCCTGCAGATGTTCAGATGGTCGGTAAAGAAATCGTTCGCTTCCATACGATTTATTGGCCAATCATGCTGATGGCTCTTGATTTGCCTCTACCTAAAAAAGTATTTGGTCATGGCTGGTTATTGATGAAAGATGGAAAAATGTCTAAATCAAAAGGAAATGTCGTTTATCCTGAAATGCTTGTGGAACGTTATGGTTTAGATGCACTCCGTTATTATTTGCTTCGTGCTGTGCCATTTGGGTCAGATGGCGTCTTTACACCAGAAGATTTTGTTTCTCGTGTCAATTATGATCTGGCAAATGATCTAGGGAACTTATTGAATCGTACGATTGCTATGATCAACAAATATTGTGATGGTCTCGTTCCTGATTATGCCTCACTTGTCACTCCATTTGACAGTGAACTGTCTACGACGGCTGCTAACGTTGTCGGACGTTACCATGATGCAATGGAAAAAATGGAATTCAATACAGCGTTAGCTGAAATCTGGGTGCTGATTTCTCGTGCAAACAAATACATTGACGAAACAGAACCATGGGTATTAGCAAAAGACGAAGAAAAGAAAGCTGAATTGAATAGTGTCATGATCCATTTAGCTGAATCCTTGCGTATCGCCGCGATTTTACTTCAACCAATCATGACAGAAACGCCAGAGAAGATCTTCAATCAACTAGGATTGGACTCTGAAACGATGAATCTTGAAGGATTGCATTTTGGCGAATTCCCTTCAGGAACAAAAGTAGTTGCAAAAGGTACACCAATCTTCCCACGTTTGGATATGGAAGAAGAAGTTGCTTTTATCCAAGAAAAAATGTCTGAAGGTACTCAAACAAACGAAGATACAGTCAAATGGGATCCAGAAGAAACAGAACTTGTTTCAACGAAAGAAAAACAAATCAAATTTGATGTATTTGAAAAAGTAGAACTAAAAGTAGCAGAAGTCATCAACTGCCAAAAAGTAGAAGGGGCAGATAAGTTGTTGCAATTCCGACTAGATGCTGGAGACAGCCAAGATCGTCAAATTTTGTCAGGAATCGCTGAATTCTATCCTGATCCAAGCGAACTGATTGGGAAAAAAGTAGTGATCGTCGCAAATCTGAAACCACGAAAGATGCGTGGACAGATCAGTCAAGGAATGATCCTTTCCGCAGAAGCACCAGATGGCTCTTTACAAGTGATTGAAGCACCAAAATCCATGCCGAATGGCTCAGAGATCGCATAAAATCATAAGAAAAACTCGCAAGACAATGCTGCTTGCGAGTTTTTTTTATTCCTGTCAATTGCCCCAATGGTGATTATGGAAGCCAATCATATAATAAAGACACATATAACCATATAAACTGTATCCTATAAAAAGAAGGACGAGCTTTACCCACCGATGGAATCTGCAGCTTCCTAAAAACAAAAGAAAAAGTGGCTGCGAATAGTTGAATAAAATATTTGTGATCCTTTCATCTGTCTGCCAATTAAGAAAAAGGCTAATAGGAATCGTAAAGACAGAAAGAAGCAACATAATGATAAGTGGACGGGCGGTTTTTAATTGATTCATCTGGATACTCCTTTTTATTTTATTGTCTCTTACATCCAAGGATTTTGAAAGCAATAATTTGTTTACATCTACTAATAGTATTCAAAATAAAGAAAACAATCATCGAGGTCAAAATCGATGATTGTTTTCTTTATTTTGTAAAAATCCTATTATTTGATTTTATGATAACCTTTTATTTTTGTCTTCAAACGGCTTGGCAAGAGAGCAGTAAGCAGTGCAAATGGAATCGAAAAGACGTACCAGAAAATCGTTCTTCCAATACCATAACGCTGATACAGTTTCGTCAACATCACATGAAGCAAGATCAATCCTAAAAGCAAGGCACCAGCTGAAAACCAATGATTATTCCAATGCATGATTTCACGAAGTGCCATCACTCCGAAGGGATAAAAATAAAAATAGATTCCTACTAAGGTCATCCGCCAATTCTTTGTAAATGTTCCAATGTTCAACAAAAAGAAAATCGCTGAAAGCAAAATACCGATAGGTGGGAATAGCCCCACTAGAAAGGAATACAACATCCCCCACAAAATCATCACGGGACCTTTGATCAATGCAACAATTGCGATGAACACCGTCAGCAATATCAATTTTTGTGATAATGTCGCAATGGTCAATAATCCAAATAAAATCAACGTGAACCAATGCCAACGGGACTGCTGCTGTTCTTTACGAGAAAAATCGATTCGGTTGGATAAATAATCTGCTAATTTCGGATAAGAACGCTTAAAATCCATAAACTGTTCCTCCTTCGTGGAAAAGGTAGGTTTAGTATACGCAAAATAAAGAGGAAATACATCCGTCTTAAGAGGGAGTTTTTCATTGAAAGTGGAGAAAAAAGAATGGTAAATTAAAATATTCTCAGTTATACTGAAAATTATACCAAATTTCAAAGAAGAAAGAGGATGGGAATGAAAGGCAAACTAAAACGAGAAATCAATCTGTTTGGCGCATTAGCTACCGTTATGGGAACCGTGATCGGCGCAGGGGTCTTCTTTAAAACCGCTGCTGTTACTGCAAGCACGCAGTCTACAAGTTTGACATTACTAGCTTGGCTTTTGGGTGGTTTCTTAACGATCTGTGCTGGATTGACAGTGGCTGAATTAGCTACAGCGATCCCAGAAACTGGTGGAGCTGTCAAATATATTGAAGCAGCTTATGGAAAGCTGCCCAGCTTTTTATTAGGGTGGGCGCAAAGCTTGATTTATTTCCCCGCTAATATTGCTGCATTATCGATTATCTTTGCGACACAATTGACGAACTTATTACAATTATCTACCGACTATCTTTTGTTGATTGCAGTGATTACCGCTGTTTCTGTGACAGGATTGAATTTATTAGGAACAAAAGTCGGTGCGTCTGTACAATCAGTGACGCTGATTGTTAAATTGATACCAATTGCCGTGATTGTCGTATGGGGATTATTGACACCAGGACAAGGAACTGTTCAGCTATTTCCAATCGAAGCTGGAAAAGAGGTTACTTTTGTCGAAGGCTTGAGCAGTGCGTTGCTAGCAACATTGTTTGCTTATGACGGTTGGTTAGGCGTCGGCGCAATGGCTGGTGAAATGAAACGGCCGGAAAAAGATTTGCCTAAAGCGATTATACTAGGGCTGAGTTTTGTCACTGTCGTTTATTTATTGATCAATTTTGTTTTCTTGAAAACTCTGCCGATTGATCATCTTGCCGGTAATTTGAACGCAGCTTCTGAAGCATCAGACGTCATTTTTGGAGAAATCGGCGGAAAACTGGTCACTATTGGGATTTTGATTTCGGTATACGGGGCATTGAATGGGTATACCTTAACTGGGATTCGTGTGCCTTATGCGATGGCTTTGGAAGACGAGCTACCTTTCAGCAAACAGCTGACAAAGCTTTCAAAGAAATTTACGGTACCTTATGTTCCTGCGATTTTCCAGTTAGCAGTAGCTTGTATTATGATGAGCCTTGGTTCTTTCGACTTTTTAACCGACATGTTGATTTTTGTGATGTGGCTATTCAGTTTACTGATTTTTATCGGTGTCTTTATTTTAAGAAAAAAAGCGCCGGAATTGCCACGCCCATATAAAGTACCACTTTATCCAATCGTTCCGATTATTGCGATTCTCGGTGCTATTTTCATTTTAGGTATGACGATGATGACGCAAACGAAATTAGCATTGATCGGTATAGGTGTTACCTTGATTGGTATTCCAGTCTATTATCAAAAAAAGAAAAAACGCTCAGAAGAGTAAAATATTTCAACAACAGACAGAAAAAGTACGAACTAAGTCCTCTGGATCTTCGTGCTTTTTCTATTTCAACAAAACAAGTTCTTCTATTTTGATTTTTGCTACTTCTGCAAGCAGTGCTTATGTGCTAAAGTAAGAATGAAAAGGAGAGATAAACATGATATTTGATTCTCATACCCATTTAAATGCTGAGCAGTTCAATGAAGATATTCCAGAAACGATTCAGCGAGCACAAGAAATGGGGGTAACGAAAATGGCGGTCGTGGGCTTCGATACGCCAACGATTGAAAAGTCTTTGCAATTAAGCCATGACTATCCAAATATTTACAGTATTATCGGCTGGCATCCGACAGAGGCTGGCAGTTATACGAAAGAAATCGAAAATAAATTACAAGAACAATTGACTTTGCCAAAGGTTGTAGCATTAGGGGAAATTGGCTTGGATTATCATTGGATGGAAGACCCGAAAGAAGTCCAAGATAAAGTATTTCGCAGACAGATTGCTATCGCAAAAGAAATGAACCTTCCAATCAGTATCCATACTAGAGAAGCACTTGAAGACACGTATCAAATCCTAAAAGAAGAAGATGTTCGAGATATTGGTGGAATCATGCATAGTTTCAGCGGTGATTATGAATGGGCAAAACGATTTCTTGACTTAGGGATGCATATATCATTTAGCGGTGTCGTCACTTTCAAAAAAGCATTAGACGTCCAAGATGCTGCAACAAATGTACCAATCGAACGATTACTTGTGGAAACAGATGCCCCTTATCTGGCACCAGTTCCTTTTAGAGGAAAGCGAAATGAACCAGGCTATACTCGTTATACAGTAGAAAAGATTGCTGAACTTCGGAATCTGCCAACAGAAGAAGTGGCTGCCCAAACATGGTCAAATGCGCACCGATTATTTGGTCTAAGCGAACATGGATAAGATGAAGATTCAAGAGATTATAGTCGTTGAAGGAAAAGACGATACAAGAAGGCTTCGGGAAGTAGTTGATGCAGATACGATAGAAACGATTGGTTCTGCTATCAATGAAGATATCCTGATGCAAATTGAACATGCCCAAGAGACTCGAGGGGTGATCGTTTTTACCGACCCTGATTTTTCAGGAGAAAAAATAAGAAAAATCATTATGGAAGCTGTTCCCCAAGCAAAACATGCTTTTTTACCGCGTACACAAGCTAAACCAAAGAAAAAGGGAAGTCTTGGTGTTGAGCATGCAAGTGATGCTGCTATTTTAGAAGCATTGAAAAAGGTTGTGACGCCAGATATTTCCCAAACGGCTGTTTCTGAAATCACTAGACAAGACCTTTTAGACTATGGTTTAATAGCTGGAGCACAAGCAAAAGAAAAACGAGAAAAACTAGGTGATGAGTTGCGTATCGGTTATACGAATGGCAAACAATTGGAAAAACGTTTGAAGATGTTTCGTATCACGCCGAAAGAGCTCGCACAAGCAATGAAAATAGTGGAGGAACAACATGAGTGAATATCGTGAAATCGCGACACCCTCTAGAACAAAAGAGATTTTATTGAAACATGGTTTTTCATTTAAAAAAAGTTTAGGACAAAATTTTCTCACTGAACCAAATATTTTAAGAAAAATCGTAGAAACTGCGCAAATAGATGAACGAACGAACGTGATCGAAGTTGGGCCAGGAATCGGCGCATTGACAGAACAATTAGCGATGCATGCAAAGCAAGTCGTAGCATTTGAGATTGATGATCGTTTGATCCCTGTATTGGCTGATACGATGCAACCCTATGACAATGTGACCATCATACATCAAGATATTCTGAAGACGGATTTATCAACAGCCGTAAGAGAAACATTTCATGAAGAGCTTCCGTTAAAAGTCGTAGCAAATTTACCTTATTATATTACGACGCCCATCATGATGCATTTTCTTGAATCGGATTTGGTCGTAGATGAATTAGTCGTCATGATGCAAAAAGAAGTAGCTGATCGAATCTCTGCTGAACCAGGAACGAAAGCATACGGTTCATTATCGATTGCTGTTCAATATTATATGGAAGCCAGTTTAGCCTTCATCGTACCAAAAACAGTATTTGTCCCTCAGCCAAATGTAGATTCAGCGATTTTGAAACTGACAAGAAGAGATACACCGGCAGTAGAAGTGACGGACGAAAAAGCATTTTTCCGATTGACAAAAGCTGCATTTCAGCAAAGAAGAAAAACGCTTTGGAATAATTTGCAGCATTCGTATGGCAAAGATGATCAGACAAAAACATGGTTATCAAAAAGCTTGGAAACGGCTGGAATCGATCCAAAACGTCGTGGAGAGACGTTGTCATTACAAGAATTTGCCGCATTAAGCAATGCGATGTCAGAAAATAAGCAGTAAAAAAAGAGGTTGTGAGCCTACCATTTAACTCTGAGGTACAAGGAGCAATTTCAAAAAACAGCTTCTCCTATTTTTGATTTGGTTGGTCTTATCGCCGCTGAGGCAAGCTTTTGATTCCTATTATGAACAAGGAGATGTGACACAAATTTTGTCCCATCTCCTATTTTTGTCTCTTGATCAAAAATTCTTATACTTGATACTCACACTCATTTTGTATGGATTTAGAAAAGAATATGTGTCTTGACAGTTATTAGTAAGTAAGTTATACTAAGTCGACATTTAAGTGTCAAGACATATTAGGAGAGAGAAAAAATGAGAAAAAATTCAGTTCGAAAACTAACGATTTCTGCTTTATTGATTGGGATGGGGGTCATTATCCCAATGGTTATGCCTAAAATCATGATTCCACCTGCTTCTTTTACATTAGCGTCTCATGTGCCATTATTTATTGCGATGTTTTTTACACCAGGAGTTGCAGTGGCTGTTGCGCTAGGTACGACATTCGGTTTCTTTTTGACAACGCCAGTTATCATTGCATTGCGCGCATTGTCACATCTTGTATTTGCATTGATTGGGGCATGGTACTTGCAGAAGCATCCGAGTATCGTTTTAAAGAATGGACAGTTTACTTTTACTAATTGGCGTTTTCAAGGGTTCAATTTTGTGATAGGTGTGATTCATTCTTTAGTAGAAATGCTAGTAGTCAGCATCTTTTACTTCATCGGTAATATGCCTGACACGTATTACTCTCAAGGGTATTTTTATACAGTGTTCATCTTGATGGGAATTGGTGGACTCATCCACAGTTTGGTTGATTATAATATTGCTTATTTTATAGCAGGAACACTCAGCAAATATTTTGATATCCCGGTATTTACGGCAGCAAAAAAAGGAAATCGGAAAGAATCGATTCAAGGGTACGCGAAGAAAACGATATACTAATGAACTATCAAAGAAAAACTCTCATCTGCTAACGGATAATAAATCCGCTAAGAGGAGAGTTTTTTGTCCTAAAAAGAGCCACACCACTATTTTCTGGCGTAGCTCTAAAGGGGGCAGATTAGGGAAGTTTGATGACTTGTTCGGTTTCTTTATCAAAGAAGTGGCCTTTGCTGATGTTGAAGGCAAGCTCGACTATTTCGCCTGGTTTATGGAAATCTCTTGCATCTACTTTTGAGATGAACTCAGTAGAACCAGTTTTTGTGTAAAGCATCGTTTCAGCACCAAGTAATTCGGAAACGACAACTTCTGATTTGACTACGGCTTCAGGTGAAGCTTCAAGGGCTACTTGTTCACTGTGGATGTCTTCTGGACGAATACCGAAGATAACTTCTTTTCCTTCATAACCTTTTTCAACTAATACTTTGTTTTTCCCTTCAGGAATACGAAGCTTAAGCCCATGTCCATCTGTGATGACACCGTTTTTCAATGTCACATTAAAGAAGTTCATGGCAGGAGATCCAATAAAGCCGGCAACGAACATATTGACTGGTGTATCATAAACTTCTTTCGGTGTACCGATTTGCTGGATAAATCCATCTTTCATGATAACGATTCGGTCAGCCATAGTCATCGCTTCTGTCTGATCATGAGTAACATAGATTGTCGTTGTTTCAAGACGTTGGTGAAGTTTGGCAATCTCAGCACGCATGGCTACACGTAATTTAGCATCTAAGTTTGACAATGGTTCATCCATCAAGAAGACTTTGGCATCCCGAACGATTGCACGTCCTAATGCTACACGTTGTCGTTGTCCACCAGATAAAGCAGCTGGTTTTCGTTTCAAGTATTCTGTCAGTCCGAGGATCTCTGCTGCATTGTCCACACGCTTTTTAATGTCTGCTTTATCATATTTACGTAATTTCAAACCAAAAGCCATATTATCATAAACAGTCATGTGAGGATACAATGCATAGTTTTGGAAAACCATGGCAATATCACGGTCTTTAGGTGCCACGTCATTCATGACTTTTCCGCCAATATTTAGTTCTCCTTCAGAGATATCTTCCAGTCCCGCAATCATTCGCAAAGTAGTTGACTTTCCACAACCGGAAGGACCAACAAAAACGATAAATTCACGGTCTTTGATTGATAGATTAAAATCAGTCACAGAATAATTTTCTGCATTATCATATTTTTTATATACGTTTTTCAGAGCCATTTCTACCATAATACGTTCCACACTTTCTTTTTTAGTTTTATTAACTGATTTAAGTATAAATGAAAGCGTTAACTAAGTTCAATGTCATGTTGAACAAGAATTTTTTCTTTTTTTTGTCAATGTGCTAGTTTTAAGCTTCAATAAATATCCATAAGAAATAAAAACTGATACACTGGAGTAAATAAGTATGTTAACCATATCAAAAGGAGTGTCTCTTATGAAAATCGCTTTGATCGCTCATGACCGAAAAAAATCTATGATGGTGAAATTAGCAACAGCGTATAAAACAATATTGGAAAAACATGAACTTTTTGCTACCGGGACGACTGGACAACGTATCACGGAAGCGACCGGCTTGCCCATTCATCGGTTTAAATCCGGACCGTTAGGCGGAGATCAGCAAATTGGAGCAATGATCTCGGAGGACCAGTTAGATTTGGTGATTTTTCTTCGAGACCCGTTGGCTGCACAGCCGCATGAACCAGATGTAACAGCACTTATCCGTTTATCTGACGTTTATGAGATTCCGTTGGCTACGAATATCGGAACAGCTGAGGTGCTGCTAAGAGGATTGGAAGCCGGCTTCCTAGATTTTCGAAGAATCGTCCATGAAATAGACAAACGTCCACTTTCATTTTGATGGACAAGTGTATGGAAAAATAACGTTTAATGTTCGTCTATATGTAGCTATAAAAGCTAAACAAACTGAAAATATGCAATATAATACGAACGTATTGTATAATATAACCAATAATATTAGTTTTTCGTGTTTGCAGTAAATGTGAAAATATGCTATAGTTTCTGTGGGAAAAGATCCCAAAAATAATACAGAGTAGAAAATAAAGCGTTAAGTGCTAAGAGGATGGGATGTTGCCTCTTGGACGAAGGACGTAATGTTCGCGGTTTTATTTTCGCATTCGCTGCATGATACGATGTAGCAGCTCTTAAAGGAGATGCTAAAAATGAAGAAACACCGGTTAGACGCACGTATGATTGCTATTATGGGCTTACTGATTGCATTGATGGTCACGTTGTCCCGTCTGGTAGCAATCGAGACCCCATTTATTAAAATCAGTGTCACATTTATTCCACAAGTGATCATGGGCATTCTTTTTGGTCCTTTTTGGTCAGGGATAGGCGCAGTTTTAGCTGATTTAGTAGGAATGGCTCTCTTCTCAAAATCTACATTTTTTATTGGATTTACATTGAATGCATTTATTGAAGGAGCAATCTACGGATTCTTTTTCTATCGAAAAGAAATCACTTGGAAAAATGCGATTTTGGCTACGCTTAGTGTCACGCTGATCATAAACTTATTTTTGACACCATTATGGCTTGCGTTGATGTACCATGTGCCATTGTTCAGCTGGGTCGTTTGGGCGCCCCGCCTGTTAAAAACAGTGATATGGTTACCGATTCAATCAATTGCCATTTATTACGTAGGACGTAGTATTCCTTACAAAAAAATTTTAAGAAGTTTAGCGATCCACGCTAAATAAAAAACAAGCAGTCTTCCCATCCCAGAAGACTGCTTGTTTTTATTGTGCTGTGAATTGTGCTTGATAGAGCCGTCGGTAATAACCATCTTTTTGAAGCAACTCATCATGGGTGCCCATTTCGACAATGGCTCCCTGATCCATCACTAATATCTGGTCCGCATTTTTGATTGTGGACAGGCGATGGGCAATAACAAAACTGGTTTTACCTTCCATCATTGCTAAGAAGGCTTGTTGGATTTTTTTCTCTGTCAATGTATCGACTGAGCTAGTAGCCTCATCTAAGATCAGCATAGGCGGATTACTGATCATCGTTCGAGCAATCGTCAACAGTTGGCGTTGTCCATCTGATATCTTTAACCCTTGACCGCCAATCTTAGTATCTAATTTTTCCGGCAAACGTTCAACAAATTCATACATATAAGAAGCTTTTAGGGCATCATTGATTTCTGCGTCACTTGCTTCCGGATTCCCAAAACGAAGATTTTCTCGCAATGTACTGTCAAATAGCCAAGTATCTTGTAACACCATTCCAAAACTTTTACGTAATGTATCACGTTGGATAGAGCGGATGTCATGGTCATCGATTGTAATCGTTCCTTTTGTTGTGTCATAAAAACGCATCAGCAAATTAACAAGTGTGGATTTTCCGGCTCCTGTTTTTCCTACTATAGCAATGGTTTGACCTGGATAAGCAGTAAAATTGAAATCTTCGATCAAACGCTGTTTGGGGTCATAAGAAAAAGAAACATGATCAAAAGAGACTTTTCCTTTGATATTTTTGGGTTCCAAGGCATAGGCATCTGGCAAATCAGGCGTTTCTTCTGGTTGATCGATCAAATCAAATGCTCGTTCTAGACCAGAAAAAGCGGTTTGCAGTTGTGTCGTGATTCCAGAAAGTTCGATAAATGGTTTAGAAAACTGACTTGAGTAGATCGTAAAGCTGGAAATCACACCAACAGTGATTGACGAACCACTCTTCAATGCCAATAGGCCGCCAACCAAACCAATCGATAAATAAGCAAGGTGATCTACAAAACGAGAAGACGGGTTTGTCAAGGAAGAAGAAAATTGTGCCCGTTGTCCTTTTTGATATAGATCAGCATTTAACAGTTCAAATTGCTGTTGACTAGCTTCTTCTTGCTGAAAAGCTTTCACGATTTTCTGATTACCGATTCGTTCGGTCACAAAGCCCGAAATCTCCCCAATGATTCTTTGCTGTCTATCGAAATTTGTTTGCGAAGCACGAGCAACGATCCAACTCACAAGGAAAATAATCGGTGTGGAACAAAGAACGACCAATGTCAGAAGTGGACTTAGACGCATCATAAAAATAAACGAAAGAAGGATGATCGCAACTCCGGAAAACAATTGATTGAAGGCGGCAGAAATCGCAATAGAAATGTTGTCCATATCATTTGTAAATCGACTGACGATATTTCCATGAGAATTTTGATCATAATAACGAAGTGGCAATCGATTTAAATGGGCAAAAGCATCTTTTCTTAATGTTGCAACGGACAAGGAAGCTAACCGATTGCTTAATACTTGGATGAGCCATTGACTGACTACATTGATTAAAACGATTCCACCGAACAGAATCAGTAAATGGAATAGTCGATTGAAGCGAACTTGTCCTTCTCCGATCATTTGATCGATACTTTGGCCAATTTGTAACGTCATCACAACTGTTGCGATCCCGTTGATAATCCCTAGTAATACAGCTAGCCAAATGTCTTTCGCATAAGCAGTAAGATAAGGGATGAAGCGACGGAGTGTCTGCAAGGATAATTTTTTTACTTTCATAACTATTCTTCCTCCTGTGATGCGACGATTTCCTGATATTCCGCTGATTGAGCAAGTAATTCTTCATGCGTACCTTGAGCAGCGATCTTTCCTTGATCCATCACTAAGATATGGTGTGCTTCTTGAATGGAGCGGACACGTTGGGAGATAATGATCACTGTACTGCCAAGATAAGTCTGCAGCGCCTTACGCAAATCCAAGTCAGTCTGATAATCCAACGCACTCAAAGAGTCATCTAAAATCAGTAATTCTGGCTTGGCAATCAAAGCTCTTGCAATCGTTAGTCGCTGTTTTTGACCGCCGGAGAAATTTTTTCCGTTTTCCATGACTTTTGTATCTAAACCATTTGGAAGCTGACGTACAAATTCTTCTGCCTGAGCGATTTTCAGGGCTTCCCAACACTCATCTTCTGTGGCATCTTGCTTACCCCATTGAAGGTTTTCACGAATAGTCCCAGTAAATAACACGGAAGTTTGGGGAACAAGGGCGATTTGCTGACGAAGATGATCCAGCTGCCAAGATCGAACGTCCATTCCATCCATTATGACTGTACCGGAACTGACATCATAGAAGCGCGGAATCAATTGAGTCAAAGTCGTTTTCCCGCTTCCCGTTGGACCAATGATTCCAAGGACCGTATTTCGCTTCAGCTGAAATGTAATCCCTTGAAGAGAAAGCCCAGAATCAGGAGTATAACGGAAGTCAACGTGATCAAAAGCGAGAATCGATTCAGAAGAAAAATCGGGAGTAGTACTGATCTCGGCTTCAAGAATCGAATTCTCTGTGTCTAGAACCTCTTTTACTCGATTACCTGAAGCTTCGGCACGTGTGAAGATCACGACGAGGTTTGAAACAACGATCAGTGCCAAAAGCATTTGATTCATATAATTGATCAAAGCAAGAACTTGTCCTTGTTGCAAACTACCAATGTTTACTTTGATCCCGCCAACTGTTAGCAAACAAATGATTCCGACATTCATGATCAAGGTCGTAGCAGGTGATAAAAGGGCAGAGATATTGGAAACACGTAAATAATTGTTCGCTAGATCATTTGTGCTTTTATCAAACTTTTCTGTTTCTTTTTTTGTCTGTGCAAATGCACGTATGACACGAACGCCGCTAAGATTCTGGCTGACGTGTTCATTGAGCTGGTCTAGTTTTTCTTGCACTTTTTGATAGAGAGGAACAGTTTTTCTGATGATAAAAAATAAAATGATGGAGAAAATAGGCAATAATGCTAAGAAAAACAGACCTACTTCCCAGTCGATCACAAAAGCCATGACTACTGAACCGATGCTTAAAAATGGTGCTCTAATCAATAAACGAATGACCATTGCTAAAGCTAGTTGAAGCTGATTGATGTCGTTTGTCATTCGAGTGATCAAGGTATCTGTTCCAAAATGATTCAACTCGTTGTGAGAGAAAGTATTGATTTTTTTGATCAGCTGATTTCGCAACTCTGTACCAAATCCTTGTGAAGCTACTGAAGCGTAATATTGGCAAATGATAGCACAAATCAGACCAATCACAGACATAGCGACCATCCATAAGCCCATTTCAATGATTTTTCCTCGGTCATTCATTTTTAGTCCATTATCGATCAAGGAAGCCATCATTAAAGGTAGGACAAGTTCGAAGACAGCCTCAAGAAACTTGAAGAACGGACCCAAAATGATTTGCTTACGATAATCTTTTGCATAACGTAATAACTGAATCATATGATTCCTCCTATTATTTATTTGTCTACAGTTGAAAAAACAAGTACTACCACATTGTAGCTTAGGAAATTTAGAATGAAAAGAGAACAAGCCTTTTCATAAATGAAAGTTTTATTATGAAGAGATTTTAGAGATTGAATAGAGTATTTTTTAGAAAAAAAGAAAGAGAACGGGAAATTCATCCCGGTCTCTTCATTCCTCCAAACGTCTATTTTGTCCGATTTTTTTATAAATGAATCGTGTGCAAAAGGTGGATCAGGTACAGAATCATCAATGGAGCGCTATTTATTTTTTGAAAATAAAAAAGTAGTGATTCCATGATTTAAGTAAAAAACAGCGAGTATAAAGCAAATGATCTTAGTAATGAATAAAATCTCATAAAATGGGGAGGGCGAAGCTTCATTTTCCATAAAAACCATCGTTATTTTTGGCGAAAAAATTAAAAGTAACGATGTTATTAAATCTAATAAAAGCTTTGTTTTCATAGTTTATTCTCCTTTTTTAAAAGTTGTTGAAATCGTTTTCTTTTTGTGCTATAAAGTTATTGTAACAAATTGTTTGTGGGAAAGCTAATTAATGTTGAAAGAAGGGATATGAGAATGAAAAAATCGTTGATTGGTTTATTATGTGTGGCAACTTTAGGGGGGGGTAAGTAATATCGGACAGCCTGTGTTTGCTGTAGAAGTGGATGCATCAGTGATCGACATATCAAATGAAAAGAAAGAGATAAACATAAGTCCCGTACTCACTTTTGATGAAATGGTGCGAGAAGTAGCAAAAGAAAACGGCATCCCTATTATCCAAGCACAACAAGAGCTTGGATTCACAGATGAAAGTGCAAGACAAGTACGTACAGCAAGAGCAACATACAGAACATTATCGCAATCTTTCACAGTCAATGCTAGTTATAGACCCACGATGCGCTTTTATTGCGAGACCAGTGAAAGTGGAAATTTTAGGGCTATCAAAAGAATCCTACGAGTTGAAATGATCCGCGGATATAATGGTTTGTCGAAACAATTTGGTGGAACTGTTTATGTTCATTTAGAAGATGCTAACCGTATTTTTTACATTGTAAATGGCGACTTCTTCAATAATGGTTCAACAACTTGGAATGCAGGGGTGAACATCGGAGTAGGAAGAAACGCTTCTATTAAGTTTGGTGTAACGAATACAACCTCTCATTATCAATATCGCTATGTAGAAAGCCGTTTGCGATTTTGATATCAAAACAGCACACGAAAAAGAAAACAAGGCAGGAACAGTGATGTTTCTACCTTGTTTTCTTAATCAATGGGAAAAAACTAAGAGTGGTGTACGTAATCAATAAAAAGGATGGTGACAACAGTACCTCTTTACTCTCTGAAAGCATCATAACTCGTTTTTCCTCGTTACGCCAATAAATTGTTGTTATACCATATATAAGGATTTGTAATAACAAAAAGCAGACAGAAAAATTGAGAGCTGTGCCTCCTATTTTGTGTGGAAGGATTTATAGAGCGCAAAAATCAAGATAAAGATAAATAAAAATCCTGTTTCGGCTATATATTGCGTATCTACATCGATAAAACGGGTTTGTTCTGTCATAGCCATATAAAGCAAAGGTAAAAACACAACCACAGCGAGATAAGATCCGATGATTTCGCGAAAAGTTTTCCAAGAAGTATACTTCCTCTTTTTAGATTTATCCGATTTCATTGAATAGTCATAGCCTCCTTGTTCTTTCTTTATTGTTTGGAAATTCCAGTATAAAAACCGGAAGGAACTGTTCGTTTTTAGAATAAAAATTATAAGGGATAAGTAAGCTGCTGTCTATAACAAGACATATTTTTCAACTCTTTATTAAAGATTTTATTGACAAAATGAATCCGTTTTCTATGATGGAGTAGGGGTGAATAAGTTGTTAAAAAACGAAATTTTATGCTACTTAGAGAACCAGACAGCCTTTTTCGATCTCAACCATATGAACGAGGTCTTTACAGCACAAAGATTGGCTGAACATTTTGGGGTAAAAAGAAACACAGTCAGTCATTATTTGAACCAGTTGAACGAGGAGAAACTACTAGTCAAAATCAATTCTCGTCCAGTGGTTTATTTCCACAAAGAAGCTTTTGAAAAACAATTTTTTCAGTTACGTACGAATTTTTATTTTTCTATCAATGATCTTAAAGAAGAACAGCCTTTTTTCGCACAACCAAAAGATTTATTCTCTTTTATGATCGGACACGACGCCAGTTTGAAAGAAAGTATCGAACAAATCAAAACAGCTCTTTACTATCCAGATGGCGGACTGCCACTTTTGATCACAGGCGAAAGCGGCACAGGTAAAAGTTATTTAGTCCATTTAGTCTATCAGTATTGTCTACTTCATGATTTACTAGAGGACTCTGCACCATTCATCACTTTCAATTGTGCACAATATGCAGATAATCCTGAACTGTTGACTAGCAATTTGTTTGGACATGTCAAAGGAGCTTACACTGGAGCAGAAGAAAATAAAAAAGGGGCTTTCGAAGCAGCAGATGGTCGAATCTTGTTTTTAGACGAGGTACATCGCTTAACACCAGAAGGGCAGGAAAAACTATTCACCTATCTTGATCAAGGTGTGATTTATCGTATGGGAGAACCTAATGTGTCACGGCGGATCAAAACACGTCTTTTTTTTGCCACAACAGAGGAGACCACTAGTCATTTCTTAACCACTTTCATTCGAAGAATACCTATCCGAATCGAACTACCTGCACTCAATCAGCGTAGTCGAAATGAACGGCTAGAACTGGTTTACTCTTTTTTTATCGAGGAACAAAGAAAAATGGGGAGCCCTTTGTCAGTCAGTGGCCCAGTTTTGTCACTTCTAGCAGGTCAAAACTTATCTGGAAACATAGGAGAGCTGAAAAATATTGTCAAAGTTTCAGCGGCAAAAGCGTATGCTGAACAACGTGAACAGTCGGAGATCCATGTCACCATCCATCATTTGCAAAAAGAACTACTCGCTGAGCCCATTACCAAAAATACAGCACAGCAAGGAATCTATATCACGCAAGACCAGACCTTAGAACAATTGATGGAAAAGCAACAACCAGAACAGCAACGAATCGTTAAAAGTTTTGAGCAGATCCTGCTTGATTTCAAAAAAAATGAGTGTCTTCTATATTCTTGCGAAGGAAAACTAAAACAAGAAGTGATCCAATTATTTGATTTTTTGCTGTTTGAGACCAGTAGACAAGAAAAACACGAGCTGTTGGTTTATTAGACTCAATCTATCCGTGAGACCTTTCGACAAATGGAGTCTGCCTATCAAATCAAGTTCGATGGAAACAGTGTCTATGCCTTGAGTTACTATCTTTATCAGCGAAGCACTGTCAAATGGTTACCGGAAGAACATGCGATTATCCAACTAATCAAAGAATTAGAAAAACAGGTTTCTCAATCTTATCCATCTAGCTATCATTATGTCCAGCGAATCTTGGAACTGAGTAAGATTAAATTAGATATTGAAGTCACTAGTATGGATCGGATTTTACTGACGATCTATCTAAAAAAAGCAAAATGGTCAAAAGAAAAACGACTGCCAAAAGCAATGATTGCTGCGCACGGTTATGCAACTGCTAGCAGTATGGCAAATGTGGTCAATCGTTTATTACAAGAAGATCTATTTGAATCATTTGATATGCCGCTAGATGTCACTCCACAGCAGATTGCTTCAGAAATTGTGGATTATTGCGAAAACAGCGATGTTTCAAATGGATTGATCATATTAGTAGATATGGGATCTCTGAAAGAAATCCATCAGTTTTTTAAAAAACAACTATCTGTACCACTTTTGATTTTAAATAATGTGACGACACCTTTAGCCATCACAGTAGGGGAATGCTTGCAAAAAAATGCAGCATTAGAAGAAATAGCAGAAGAGGCTGTTCGTCAAACCAAACCAGAATGGCGGCTCCTCTATCCACAAGAAAATAAACCCAAAGCACTCATTACTACCTGCTTCACTGGAATCGGCACGGCGGCTCACCTAAGTGCACTGCTAGAGAAAAGCTTGCCTACGACTTGTCAGTTGAAAATCATCCCATATGAATATCAGCGATTAAAAGATAAGAAAAACAGGGACCCACTGTTTTCCATATACGAAATCGTAGGGATCATAGGTACCGCAGATCCTGCTATCACCGATATCGACTATCTTTCATTAGAAGACCTCATCTCAGGAGAGAAGATGTCTGTACTGGCAGAATGGTTGGATTCTGCTATGAATGTTTCAGATAAGGAAACATTCAACCAGAACATCATTCGCAATTTTTCATTGGAGAAAGTACTGGACTCTGTGACTATTCTAGATACAGAAAAGGTGATGGAGGAAATCGATCATTTTATGCGAGAATTAGAGGTGCAGTTGAATCGAAGAATCAGTAATCCCAAAAAACTAGCGTTATATGTCCATGTGAGTTGTCTAATCGAACGTTTGATTCGACAAATGCCAATTGAAACCTATCAAGGATTAGAGAAATGGGAACAGTGTCAAAAAGAAGAGATATTTGCCATTAAATCTGCATTTAGTGTCATTGAAGAGCATTATAGTGTCATGATCCCTCGTTCTGAGATTGCCTATATCTGTGATATTTTGAGTGAAAGTACAGAGTTACTCTCGATAGAAGAAGAATTTTGAACATAAGCAAGTTGTGGCCACTAACTTTGGCACACAACTTGCTTTTTTAGTATGTGTAAGTAAAAAGAGGAGATGAAAAAGTGGACAGAGAAATTATCTTAGCTTCCCATGGTAAATTTGCTTCAGGGATACTAGATTCATTAGAGCTAATCTATGGGAAAAATCATTCTATTACTGCATTGGACTGCTATACTGATGAGAATTTTGATTTAACGGAATCAGTAAGTCAGCTGTTTATGAGGTACAAAGATAAAGAAATCATTGTTCTGACGGATCTTTTTGGCGGAAGTGTCAACAATGAATTCTTACAATATATCAATCAGGATCATGTCTATCTTGTTGCCGGATTGAATTTGCCACTCTTGATTGAGCTAGTATCTCGGTTGGACGCTGAAGTACAGACAACTGTTTTGATCCAGCAGGTGCTAACTGATTCAAAAAAAATGATCCAGTTTTGTAACGAACGGATCAATCAGGAAATAGAAGAAGATGAATTTTAGGAGGAAGAAGAATGATTGTATTGACAAGAGTTGACCATCGGTTATTACACGGACAAGTAGCTTTTTCTTGGACACAAACAATAGGTGCAGATTGTATTTTGATTGCGAATGATGATGTGCCTACTAATGAGATACGAAAGACAACGATCAAATTAGCCAAGCCGCAAGGAGTCAAACTAGTAATCAAATCCATTGATGACTCGATTGCCGCATTGAAAAGCGGGGTGACAGATAAATATAAGCTATTCATCGTAGTGGAATCAATCGAGGACGCATATAAGCTGGCAGAAGCGTATCCAGAAATCAAAACCATCAACTTAGGAGGAATCAAGGCGAAACCTGGTACTCGCAGTATTGGAAAAGCGGTGAATATTTTACCAGAAGAGGAGGAACGATTGAAAAGATTGATTGACAAACAAATAGAAGTGGAGATCCGTCAAGTACCGGCAGATAAAAAAGTGGACGTAAGGGAAGTTTTGTAAGAAAGGAAGAAACTCAATGATTGTACAAGCAGTCTTATTAGGAATCGTTGCATTTATCGCACAATCAGAATATGCATTAGGGACATCACTGCTTTCTCGTCCAATTGTGACGGGACTGTTTACAGGAATCGTGTTGGGTGATGTAAAAACTGGGATCATCATGGGCGCCACTTTGGAGTTAGCATTTATCGGATCATTCTCAGTAGGTGCTTCGATCCCCCCTGATGTGGTGACCGGAGGAATTTTAGGCACGGCTTTTGCTATCACAGCTGGAGCTGGTACGGAAACGGCACTTTTACTAGGTTTACCAATTGCTACGTTGACATTGATATTGAAAAATATTTACTTAGGTCTTTTGATTCCAATTATGAACCATAAAGCGGACAGTTATGCAGAAGAAGGAAACTATAAAGGAGTCGAGCATATGCACTTGCTTGCCGGGTTCGGTCTTTCCTTGATGCTTGGTGTTGTAGTAATGGTTTCGTATATGGTGGGAAGCAATACGATCGGGAATCTACTCAATAAGATTCCTGACTTCGTTCAGAATGGCTTGTCAGTAGCTACAGGGTTGATTCCAGCTCTTGGTTTCGCGATGCTCGCTCGCTTGCTGATTAACAAACAAGTTGCACCATACTTTTTCTTAGGTTTCGCTATAGCTTCTTACTTAAAGATTCCTGTGACCGGAGTAGCTATTTTTGGTGCAATTTTAGCCGTTGTGGTAGTCAATATCATGAATGTCCGTCAACTGCCACTTCAAACCACTGTAGGGGAGGTCGAAGAAGATGAAGAATTCTGAGAGTAAAAATAGCAAAATAACGAAAAAAGAACTGAATCATGTATTCTGGCGTTCTTTTCAAATGGAGTTTTCTTGGAACTATGAACGACAGATGAATATGGCTTATGTTTACGCAATGATTCCGATTTTGAAAAAGTTATATCAGTCGAAAGAAGAAATGGCAGCAGCTTTGAAACGGCATCTAGAGTTTTTCAACACGACCCCACATATCGTTACATTGATTTTAGGGATCACGGCTGCAATGGAGGAAGAAAATAAGGATGATCCTGAATTTGATGTGACCGCGATCGACAGTATCAAAACATCTTTGATGGGACCCCTTGCAGGGTTAGGGGATTCTTTCTTTTGGGGAACTTTGCGATTGATTGCCACAGGTGTGGGCACCTCTTTAGCCATGCAAGGAAATATTTTAGGACCTATCTTGTTCATTTTGATTTTCAATATTCCGCACATTCTGTTCCGCTATCTAGCAACAGGTTGGGGTTATCGCTTAGGAACGGGTTTTTTGAAAAAGATTCAGGCAAACGGGATGATGGAAAGTTTGACATTAGGCGCGTCTATCATTGGGTTGATGGTCGTCGGAGCAATGACTGCCACGATGATTACCATCAATATTCCTTTAAAAATCGGTTCAGGAGAAAATGCTGTGACTGTTCAAAGTATTTTTGATGATATTGTCCCAAATATCTTATGTCTGGGTGCATTTGGTGTAGTGTTTTATCTATTGAAAAAAGAAGTAAAACCATTAACGATTTTGATCGGACTAGCTTTCTTTGGGATTTTTGGTTCGTGGATAGGGATTTTTTAGAAAAGGAGCAGAGAAAATGGTTACGATGCAAGATTATATTTATGAAGAAAAGGAAGTACTAAGTACGATCTTGAAAAAGAATGATTTTTCGACAAGAAAACAAATGAAAAAAACAACGAATCTGCTGATGCTAGCAACGGGTTCTTCTTACAACGCTTGTTTAGCAGCGAAGCCGGCATTGGAATCTTATGGCGAGCTAACTGTCGATATTCAAGAACCTTTTCATTTTGCTCATTATGGAAAACTTTCTCCATCAATCGATACTGTGATTGCTGTGTCACAAAGTGGGAAAAGTGCTTCTACTGTTGAAGCAGTAAAAATGATCCAAAAACAAGAAATACCGATTATTGCTGTCACAAATGACGTACAAAGTCCACTTGCTTTAGAAGCTACACAGATTATTGATTTAGGTGCTGGGATAGAAACAGTTGGCTTCGTTACAAAAGGCTATTCTGCTACTGTCTTACAGTTACTACTCTTAGGGCTAGGAATTGGGATAAGTAAAAATAATATCAGCAAAGAAATAGAACAAAACTACATGCAACAGTTACACAAAATAATCAATCATTTACCAGTGATTATTCAAAAAACGGAAGAATTTTTTGATGAACATCAAAGTTTGTTTCGTTTAACACAACGCTTCATCACTATTGGTTATGGTCCAAACTGGGGAACAGCGAAAGAAGCAGAAACGAAATTGACGGAAACAATCCGTGTCCCGTCACAAGGATTTGAGTTAGAAGCTTACATGCATGGCCCATATCTAGAGGCTGATGCTTCCCATTTGTTGTTCTTTATTGAAGGTGACAATGAAAATAAGGAACGTTCACAAAAGTTGCGGAGATATATGAGTCAGTATGTTGGAGAGACTCTCACAATTACCACAAAAAAAGCAAGAGACGAAAAAACACTTGGATTAGCAATAGAATGTAATGAATATCTGTCTATATTAGCACTTGTCGTTCCATTTCAACTATTCGCTTATAAAATCGCAGCAGCTAAAGGAATCGACTTGAACAAAAAAATCTTTGAAGACTTTGATACAGTCTTGAAAAGTAAATTATAAGAGGTGGAAATCATGTTGAAATTCAATGAAGAAGAACAAATCAAAGCAATAAAAGGGGCACTAGCTTTACGTCCGCAAGTAGAAAAAATCATCGATAAACTTTATACGAAAAAATTCGATGCTGTCTATTATTTAGGAATCGGTGGAACGTATGCTTCTTCGATGCAAGCTGTCACTTATATGAATGGGAAAAGCAACTTGCCTGTCTTTGTACAGCATGCTGCAGAATATTACACTACTGGGAACAAAAGATTAACAAAAGATTCTATCGTTGTCGTGTCCTCTGTTACTGGGACAACCCAAGAAGTAGTGAAAGCAGTAGAAGAAATCAAGAAAGTAGGAGCGACACTGATTGGATTTATCGATAAAGCGGAGAGTAAGTTGTCTCAACTATGCGATTTTGTGGTTACTTATCCAGCTCCCGGAACAGAACAAATCAAATTTTTTATGGTAGCAGATCGATTGATGTATTTGCATGGGGAATTCGAAGATTACTCAGAGTACTATGAACAGCTCGAACATTATTTGCCAACAGGGTTAGTTGAAGCAGAGAAAAAAGCAGATGCATTTGGCTTATCATTTGCAGAAAAGCATCGACGTGATAGCATGCATTATTTTATCGGAGCAGGGAATCAATGGGGAGCTGTTTATTCATATGCCATGTGTTATTGGGAAGAACAAAGCTGGCTCCCATCGAAATCTATCCATGCTGCCGAGTTTCTTCACGGGACGTTAGAGATCGTTGAAGAAACGACCCCTGTCACTTTATTTTTAGGCGAAGATGAACAGAGAGTGTTATCTGAACGTGTAGCTAAACTTTTGCCAAAAATTTGTAGTAATTATACATTGATAGATACAAAAGACTATCCAGTAGAAGGTATCAGCGAAAAATATCGCGGACGTGTGTTGTCTTTCTTATTGATGCATGCAGTGACACAGCGTATCGATGCACATGTCGAACAGATGAATTGTCATCCATTAGAGATACGCCGCTACTATCGTCAGTTTGATTATTAGGATCGATTGGATGAAAAGAATATAAAAAATAAAGAGAGCAGCGACAACTGCTCCCTTTATTTTTTAGTTGTTTTCCAAGTCAGTTAATGCATTACGATTTTGAACATTGACATCGATCACATTATAAAATGCGTTATCTGTGTCAGCTACATCCCAAACTGCTAAAATGACATGATACCCCAGACGATTGCTAGGAATATTGATTGTATGAGTCGGATTAGTATTAGACATATTGCCACGATTATTTACTTCACCAATGAATTCCAGGTCATTTCTATTCAATGGGGCATTTGGATTCCAACCATTTTTAGTCATGTAATAGTGCCATTTCGTCGTTGCGTGGTCAGCTGTGAAATGCCAAGTGAATCGGTTTGCTCCAGTAGTTAAGTTGTTTTTTGTCCATAACGTAGCTGTTTGTTTATCCAAAACAAAGTCACCTACTGCACCATTAGCAGAAGCAATCCGACCATTTGCAGGTCCAGCCGAAGGGAATCCTTTTGGTGCTTCTAAAGATTGGGGTTCGTTGATGATACGACCATACTTTTCAAAAGCACTTTGCCAATTATTCCTACTATCTAGAGCACCTTGATAGCCACGGCTGATAGGTTGTGAAACATAGCCATGAGCCGAGACATCTACAGAAGACAAAGCGGCGATTCCTGTTGTAGCAAGTAACATTCCTAATCCCAATAAAGTACTTTTTTTCATTTGATGATTCCTCCAGTTAGATAAAATATTTTAAGAAAGGGTTTCCTTTTCATAAGATAGTATAAAATGTATTATCTGAATGTTATTTTTTTGTATGGTATTGCAACAAAAATAAAAAACTAGAAGAATGACTATTGATAAATAGCCTTATCATTTTTATGTATAGTTTTTTTCAAAAGAGAATCTCTCAATTCAATAATCTCTTCTTTCACTTCCTCTAGTCCTAGCCATTCAAAGAAATGGATTGCTTCGTCAATTTCTTCTAGTGCTCGTTCATTGCCATCTGCTAATAGAGCTAAAGCAGTGAATGCTTTGTAACGGGCTAAGTCTAACGTATGTTTATAACGGTCACTTACTTTTTTCCATTCTCCTAAAAATAGTTTTCTAAGAAAAACAGAAGAACGATGAAAAGATAGATGTATCCCGTTCAAAAGAAAATTTGATAATAATTCGGAATAATGAGCAGTATCGACGTATGCTTTCATTTTTGTGACACTACGCTGAAAAGAATGATAAATATACTCGTCATCGAATATAAATAAACAATTGGAAAAAATAGAAAGTTCATAGTGTCCCCATGTATCGATACCTTCCAAGTACTTTTTGATAATAGAAACTTCTGTCAAAGTTTCCGAACGAGTGAGTTTTCGGTTTCCCAGATATTGATCAATTAGTATACGTTGCGTATATAGCAGGCGATAATAAATATTCCCAGTTTTTTTATATTCTTTTAGTAGTTCATTCTCTTGCTCTTTTGTTAAATATTTTGTTGTGATCAGGTAATTAGAAAGTTTTTGTTTACCTGTAAGAGTATTGTTGTTCAGCAAAAATTGATATTCTTCAAGTGTAACATTCATCCGTTCAAGGTAATCCACTAACAATTCAAAACTGATTTTTGTTCCTCTAGATTCAAAAGCAGCTAATGTCCCTCGCTTAGAAAGCCCCTCTGTTAATTGAGCTTGTGTCAGTCCACGTTCTTTTCTTAGTTTTCGAATTAAAGAAGCATGTTTTATCATGTAAGTTACCTCCATACGTTTTTTATGAATATAAGATAACACAAGGCTGTTATCTAAGGACGAAAATGTCAATTATGCACTATTTTTGATAAAAAGTGCTCATTCTTTAAAAGCAATTTTTATTTATGTTGTAATAACATAAATAAAATGAAAAACAGTCGTTGTTAAAATAAACTATAGTTACCAAATATTAGGAGGTATGATGAATGAAAAAAATTTTGTGGCTGTCATTGGCAGCAATCGGCTGTTTCGCTGGAGGTGGACAAACTATATATGCTGCACAAGATTCTGCGGCATTGATGCCGGATATCTCAGAAAAGCAAATTGCTGTTGGTTATTATCATAATTGGGTACCAGAGCAAGGTGCGGGATATAGAGGTGGGAAACCAGCAGAGACAGACTTAGGAAAGATCAATCCGTTTTATAATGTCATCGCAGTATCTTTTATGAAAGGCGAAGGGATTCCTACATTTGAGCCATTTAATATGAGTGATGAAGAATTCAGAAGCAAAGTGGCTGCCCTGAATGAAGAAGGACGCTCAGTTATCATTTCTCTAGGCGGAGCGGATTCCCATATCGAATTGTATCGAGGGCAAGAACAAGCATTTGCAGATGAAGTGATTCGATTGGTAGAAACCTATGGATTTGATGGGTTAGACATTGATTTAGAACAAAGCGCCATTACGGCAGGTGATAACCAGCAAGTGATTCCAGAAGCGTTGAAAATCGTGCGAGATCATTATAAAAAGCAAGGAAAACACTTTATTATTTCTATGGCACCTGAATTCCCTTATTTGAGAACAGCGGGAGGCTATGTCCCATATATCACTGCATTAGAAAATGAGTACGATTTTATTGCACCACAACTATATAATCAGGCGGGCGACGGATTAAGCGTGGGCGACGAATGGATTGCTCAGAACAATGACAGTCGAAAATATGATTTCTTATATGGTATGTCAAAAGCCTTGCATAACGGAGAGAGTGGATACATTCGGATACCAGCAGATCGTCTGGCTTTGGGGATTCCAGCAAATAACGATGCGGCAGCCAACGGTTATGTGCAAGATCCATCCGTTGTCTATCAAGTATTCGAACAAATGGAAAAAGAACGTACACCTTTAAAAGGTTTGATGACTTGGAGCGTGAACTGGGACGAAGGGGTAAACTCAGCTGGTATTTCTTATAATGAATCATTTGCGAAAGCTTATCAAAATCTATTTAAGGAACAAGAACCAGATACAGAGAAACCTTCTAAACCGGCCAATCTTCGAGGAACAGCAACAAGTACGACGGTCACATTGTCTTGGACTGAATCAACAGATAACGTCCGTGTGTCACATTATAATATTTATGAAAACAATCGATTAGTAGGAACAAGCAACACTACGAATTATATACATACAGGTTTACAACCAGAAACGACTTATTCTTATACGATTGAAGCTGTCGATACATCAGGAAATATTTCTGCACGTTCTGATGATTTGAACATTCGCACTCAAGAAGCAGCAGTTTTACCAGCACCTTCTATACCAAACGGGTTGAGCATCAATCATGTGACACAATCAACAGTTCGTTTGGTATGGCAAGAAAACAGCTTATTGGAAGAAGTACTTTATTATGAAATATACAGAGATGGCAAGAAGATCGCTACCTCACAAACCGCTGTATTTGAAGATCAAAATTTGACAGCTTCTACTGCGTATCGCTATCAAGTTCGTGCAGTCAATCAGACAGGCGCTTCTTTACTAAGCCAGTCTGTCACGGCAAGAACCCTAGACGAGAACGGCCAAGGAAATTCTTGGACAGTCGGTACTTTTTATCAAGTAGGAGACATAGTCACATATAATGGTATTCAATATCGTTGCGTGCAAGCGCATATTGCAGCCGCACATTGGGCACCAGATACGGCCTTCTCTTTATGGCAAAAAATAAGTTGATGATGAGGTCGTGATAGAGGCTACTTCTGTAACACCGTTTATATCAAGCGGTTGTGGAATCAGTATTTTGACCTAAATATTACAGAAACAAAACGGCAAAATAGTTTTTCATATTTTGCCGTTTTTTAATCTAATATCGAGGGTGAGCTGATTGAACACTGTGTATCAAGAAACGATAAGCCTGATGTATAACTGCATGTCACATCATTTACTCGGAATAAGGAGGATACGACTGTTATCAAAATTTCTACCATGTGTTGACTTAAACAAAGAGCGTGAGACAAAAGTGTTCTTTACTTTTGTCTCACGCTCTAAACACGTATAACCGGCGGAAGCAGAAGCAACTCCTTCGGAAATAAGCTGAAATTCACAAAAATTTGAAAAGTAATTTTCGTGAATTCCTTCTTATTTCTTAGAGTTAAACGCTTCTGTCCCAGCCTCTTCTTGTATGTAGCTTCAATTAAGGGTTGTTAGGAGAAACTTCCCAGCCTCCCAATGGTAATGGTAATGGAAACATAGTCAAACCTCCTTTCTCTTAGTGACAAATAAAGTATAACAAGTGTAAAAAGAAAAAAATTAAAATGTACGCTATTGCAACATTAAATAGATTATTTTAAGTGAAAGTCGATAAAAGAATTAAACAAACACTTAAAAACAATGGAAATTAGTCCAAACTTTAAGAAATGTATACTATAATGGAAATTATCAATTATTTATTTGGAGGAATATCCATGAAACAAAAAATCGCAGTTCTTGGTCCTGGATCATGGGGCACTGCTTTAGCACAGACATTGGCAGAAAACGGGCATGATGTCCGTATTTGGGGAAATGTACCTGAACAGATTGACGAAATCAATACGTATCATACAAACCAACATTTTTTACCTGATTTGACGATTCCAGAATCGATTATCGGATATAAAGAATTGGCAGAAGCAGTGGATGACGCAGATGCTATTTTGTTTGTCGTTCCGACAAAAGCGATCCGTTCAGTCGCTCAGGAACTTATTGGTAAAATGAATACTAAGCCCGTCATTATCCATGCAAGTAAAGGCCTAGAACAAGATACGCATAAACGAATCTCAGAAGTTTTGGCTGAAGAAATTCCAGAAGAAAAACGACAGGCAATCGTCGTATTATCTGGCCCTAGTCATGCGGAAGAAGTAGCAGTTCATGATATCACAACGATTACAGCTGCAAGTATTGATCAAAAAGCAGCTGCTTATGTACAAGAATTATTCATGAATGATTATTTCAGGATTTATACAAATAATGATGTGATTGGTGTAGAAACTGGCGCAGCATTAAAAAATATCATTGCTATTGGTGCCGGTGCTATCCATGGGCTAGGGTTCGGAGACGATGCAAAAGCGGCAATCATGACTCGCGGATTAGCAGAAATTAGTCGTCTTGGTGTAGCAATGGGTGCCAATCCGCTGACGTTTATCGGTTTGAGCGGCGTTGGGGATTTGATTGTTACTTGTACAAGTGTTCATTCCCGTAATTGGCGTGCCGGTAACTTACTAGGACAAGGGCATAAACTGGAAGAAGTTTTGGAAAACATGGGAATGGTCGTTGAAGGTGTGGCAACGACAAAAGCAGCAGTCGAGCTAGCACAACAGCTAGGTGTTGAGATGCCAATTACTCAAACCATCTATAATGTTTTGTATAATGGAGAAGATATTAAAAAAGCCGCAAAAGAAATCATGCTACGTGACGGAAAAATGGAGAATGAATTTTCTCTTCGTTAAATAGATGATTAACAGGTAATCGTCGTTTAGGAGGAACAGCAAGTGAAGGTCAAAAAAGCAGTTATTCCTGCCGCTGGGCTAGGAACACGTTTTTTGCCGGCAACAAAAGCCATGGCAAAAGAAATGCTTCCAATCGTGGATAAGCCAACGATCCAATTTATTGTGGAAGAAGCATTGAATTCGGGAATTGAAGATATCTTGATCGTAACGGGAAAAGAAAAGAGACCCATCGAAGATCATTTTGATGCAAATATCGAATTGGAAAACAATTTGCGAGAAAAGGAAAAAACAGAACTACTCGCTTTAGTTGAAGAAACGACTCATGTCAATCTTCACTTCATCCGTCAATCTCATCCAAGAGGACTGGGGGATGCCGTTCTTCAAGCAAAAGCATTCATAGGGAATGAACCATTTGTTGTCATGCTCGGGGATGATTTGATGAAAGATGATATCCCACTGACTCAACAATTGATGATGGATTATGAAGAAACACAATCTTCTGCTGTTGCCGTCATGCGTGTACCAGAAAATGAAACCTCTAAATATGGAATTATTGATCCTAAAACGGATAACGAAAAGGGACGTTGCAGAGTAAATGGTTTTGTAGAAAAACCTGAACTTGGAAAAGCACCAAGCAATTTAGCCATTATCGGACGTTATCTGCTGACTCCCAAAATATTTGAGATATTAGCAACTCAAGAACCAGGAGCAGGGAACGAGATACAACTAACGGATGCGCTCCAGACCCTTAACCAAACAGAAGCGGTCTATGCGAGAGAATTTAAAGGAAAAAGATATGATGTAGGCGATAAGCTAGGATATATGAAGACAAATATTGAATATGGACTTCATCATCCGGAAATCGGTGCATCGTTAAGCGCATATATTATCCAGTTGGGCAAAGAGCTAAGAACAGAAAATTAACTGGAAATAAGTGACCTGCTGAGAATAAAAATCAAATGGGTGTTAAAGCGGCAGCTTGTGCGTCATTTGCGCAACTGTCGTTTTTATTTTTTGACGTTAAGTGAATGAAGACGAGGAAAAATGAAAGATAAAAAAAGACTTTCGTGAATATATTTAGGAAATTTTCTGCTAATGGTTTAATTTTTTTTTAAGTTACATAAAAGAAAATGATTACATAAGAGAAATGAAAGCCAATCCAGAAGATTCATAGTAGAATAAAAAGGCGAATTTTTTTAATTATAAAAAAGGTGTGTGTCCACTATGGGAAAATTAGTCGCTGTTGCGCAGTCGCTACTTGATATACTCAAGTGGCTGATGGAAGGAAGTAACTGGGTATTTGTGTTACCGCTATTGCTCATTAGTCTATTTATCATGTTCAAAATGGTCAGAAAAAAAGAAAGATTCCTGATTTTTATCTGGTATGCAGCGTCTGTTGCAGTTGCTAGCTTGATGATTGAACTGGCGTTAGGTAGTTGGGAAGCTTGCATATTTGCCTTATTTTTTGCTGTATTGTATCTGATCATTTATATTCCTTATAGGAAAAGAAAGTCTCGGATCGGAAAAAAAGGTAGACATGCCGCTACTTTTTCTAGTACAGATTCTCCAGAACAAAGCAGAAGAGCGAGAAGAAGACGGTAATATTTAGTATGTATACGCAAAAAAAGATAAAAGAATGGATAAATTATTGAGTTGAGAGATTTATTTAATTGGTGAAAAAAAACTTTTTTTACTTATTTAAAAGAATCTTTTCAAAAAGGAATGCTTGCTACATAGGGACAAGTCATTCCTTTTTTTATGTTATTTATTTGTAAAAAAATCATACCAATGTTTTTTTGTATTTTCGTACTTGCACTTGAATAAGAGATTACTTACAATGAGTTCAGATAGAAACAGCTGAATAAAAAAAGGCTCCCTGACCCTTAGTTGGCGCTAAGAATCAGGGAATGACCAGTCACACTCATACACCCTGACCGATCATTTTGCCATAGTCAATGCAGTGCATCGACCTTATTTATTGTACCTAATCTAAGGGGAAAATTCTACCCCTATGTAGAGATTTTCTATGGTCTGCACGTTGTTTTATTTGCTATGTCAAGGTATTGGGCGTATTCGTTCAATACCTTTTTTGCGTTTGAAACAGCAAAGACCGCATGTGTTACTGTTTATCTTCTGTTTTTTATGTAGTTCCTTAGATTAGGCAGCTGTTTCTATTCATGTCAAGTATAGCTAGGCGGGAGAGAAAAATGAGTTTATGTTATTTTGACTATTATTACCAATTGGAAGAGAAATTAAGGATAGAAGAGCCGTTGATGGTTCAAGCAGGAACTTGGATTGCGAAACAAATCAATCAAGGCGGCAGATTGCAGATATATGCTAGCCGCACACTAAGTGGTGTAGCATTTGAATTTTGGGATCAAACACCGGACCTTGTGCCAAGTATATTGATTGAGAACCCAGCCGGAGGTGTCTATGAAACGCTAGAAGGGGCAGGACAAGCGATTATTGATGAGCTTTCTGTCAAACCAGAAGACATTTTTCTTCTTCTTTCGAATGAAGGAAGAAATCCAGCAATCATTGAGTTGGCTCAATGGATCAAAGAAAATGGACATCCTTTGATCATTGTTACTGGGTTTGATTTGTCACGAAGCATCAAGTCCCAGCATAGCAGTGGTTTGAGATTATTTGAATTTGCTGATTTAGTTTTGGATAACCATGCCAATCTGCATGATGCAGTCTTGACTTTGCCGAATTTAGATCCAGCAATCTGTGGAACAGCCTCTCTTGCAACGATCTTTTTGCTTCAACAAGTTTTGTATTTTACAGCAAAACAGCTAGTTCAGGAAACAAGAGGAAAATAGTTTTCCACATAATGACCAAATTTTCTTTAAAAAAATGGTGTTCCACGTAAATATGGAGTGTTTGAAACGAAGAAAACGATTTTTAAAGAAGAGCAGTAATGATCATTTTTTATTTTTTTGTTATTTTAAGTTTGTTTAGCTCCAGAGGTCAGCCTTTTTTTTCGAAAGTGCGTTATTTTTATAAGTTGTTTCACAATGAGAAAAAAAGAGCTACAAAAATATGTAATACTAGATAGATAAAAAAATAGCGGAAAAAGAGGCAAGAAAGAATCCGAATGGATTCTTTCTTGTCTCTTAATACACGTTGATGAAAGAGTCTTCCCCAAAACTCTTTACAACGTAATTATAGTACATTTGTTATCATTATTGCAATGAAGTTTACCTGATATAACAAAATTGTCGAAGAATATTCCTTTTTCTAATAGAAAGAAAATATACAAAAAATGAAAGATATGAGATGGATATTTATTATTATTTTTTGTTTTTTTGCAATGAAATACAATTTATTCACGATTATAAAATGAAAAAATCAGGACGGGATTTCCGCTAATCTAAAAATAAAAAAAGAATTTTAAGGAAAAACAGAGAAATAAAATACTTAATATAAATGGAAAAAGAAAAAAATAGTCATACATATGA
>NZ_NGMF01000002.1:249108-278588 GCF_002140245.1 Enterococcus sp. 10F3_DIV0382
AGTCATACATATGAGAAAAAAAGCAAAATAGAAAAAAGTGATTTTCTAATAAATTATTCATGTGGAATTGACATTTTTACTGTATAATTCATTTGATTATCCATTTTTTATTCATCAAAATTACTGAGAAAAGAAAGGAAGAAATAAATTTGAAGAAAACAAATTCTTCAGGAAAACCGAAACGTGACTTCACTAAATTATCGACACCGCATACGTATGTCATTATTTTTGGTGTAGTCATCTTTGCATGGATACTGACTTTTGTCGTACCAGCAGGAAAGTTCAGCACGCAAGACATTGAATATAAAGATGCGAATGGCGAAACAAGTACTCGTACTGTTTTACGCCAAGATTCCTTCCGTTATGCTTACGAGCTGGATAAATCGTATGTATTTGATCAATTAGAAGAACTGCAAGACCATCCAGCAGAACGTGAAAAATTGGATGTTCCTGAAAAAGGATTGGAAAAAGTCATTGCTGACGGAGAAAAAAATCTTACGCAAGAAAAACTAGATGAAATTTCCTTAACAGATGATGTTCTTTATGATGAGTATGGCGAAAATATCTATGATACTTCTAAAAAATTGCATAAAACAGCCAAAATATGGGGAACAGACGATTTTGGTGGCTTTGGCTTCTTAAATTTTGTTTTTGAAGGTCTAGTATCTGGAGATAAATATGGATCTGCTGTAGGAATTGCTGCATTGATCCTTGTTGTCGGAGGTGCTTTTGGTATTATTATGCGTACCGGAGCGATTGATGCAGGAATCTATGCGTTTATCAGTAAAACGAAGGGACTGGAGCGTTTAGCTTTACCGCTATTATTCTTTGCTTTTTCATTCGGGGGCGCTACATTTGGGATGGCAGAAGAGGTAATTCCATTCTCAATGGTGATGGTTCCATTCGTCATTGCCTTAGGATATGACTCGATCGTAGCAGTAACCGTGACTTATGTCGCATCTCAAGTCGGAAATGCGACCTCTTGGATGAGTCCGTTTAGCGTAGCTGTGGCTCAAGGGATTGCTGGAATCCCAGTGTTGTCTGGTGCGACATTCCGATTGATTATGTGGGTAGTTGTTACTGCCTTAGCAGCTGGATATATGATGATATATGCAGAAAAAATCCGTAAAAAACCGGAAAGTTCGTTGACTTACAAATCAGATGATTATTTTCGTTCTCATATCAAAAAGACATCTGATGAAAATAAAAAATTCATGCTTGGCCATAAACTGATTTTAGTAGAGATGTTAGCTGTTCTTGTTTGGATCGTTTGGGGCGTGACTCAAAAAGGCTATTACATCCCCGAAATCGCTTCTCAATTCTTTGTGATGGGATTAGTTGCCGGAATCATTGCTGTTCTTTTCAAACTAGATGGAATGAAAGTCAATGACATCGCTTCTTCTTTCCAATCTGGTGCAGCTGATTTAGCTGGTACAGCAATCGTAGTAGGGATGGCCAAAGGAATCCTTCTCGTCTTAGGTGGATCCGATGCGTCTGTTCCTTCAGCTTTGAATACGATTTTGCATGGAATCGGGACGGCATTGACCGGTGTGCCAGCTGTCATTGGCGCTTGGGCGATGTACATCTTCCAAAGTTTGTTCAACTTAGTTGTTACATCAAATTCAGGACAAGCAGCTTTGACCATGCCGATTATGGCTCCATTGGCAGATTTAGTCGGTGTATCTAGACAAGTAGCAGTTCTTGCTTATCAGCTTGGTTCTGGTTTCATGGATGCTTTTACGCCCGTATCAGCTAGCTTGATTGGTGTGTTAGGTGTTGCTCGAATCGAATGGGCAAAATGGGCAAGGTTCCAAATCAAGATGCAAGGATTCCTGTTTGTTTTGGGAACTATTTTCATCATGATTGCTATTGCGATCGGTCTGCAGTAGTACTGGAGACATAAGTAAATAAAAAAGTAATCCAAACAGTAGACAAATGACTCCAAGAACCGTTATTTTACGGTAAAATCAAAGGAGTAAAGATTCTATCGTTTGGATTATTTTTTAAGATCCTATCATCAGCTATACTTAAAGAAAGAGGAAAAATGTATGAAGATCATCCGACAAATTGAAGTGTTTGCACCAGATTACTTAGGAAAAATGGACGTATTGATTGCCGGTGGGAAGATTTTGGCTGTAGAAGAACAGCTAGAAGGCGGCTACGAAGGAGTAGAAGTAGAAGAACTTTCAGGTGAGGGGAAAGTACTGACTCCAGGTTTCATTGACTGTCATTTCCATATTTTAGGCGGAGGAGGAGAAGGCGGTTATCAAAACCGAACACCAGAAGTTACATTAAGTCAATTGACTACAGCTGGTGTAACGACAGTTGTCGGTTGCTTGGGAACAGACGGAGAAGGTCGTGATATGACTGCTTTGATCAGCAAAGCGAAAGGACTTGAAGCAGAAGGAATCTCTACTTATGTGTACGAGGGTTCGTACCGATTGCCGGTAAAAACAGTAACAGATTCGATCATCAAAGACTTTTTAACAATCGATAAAATCATCGGAATCGGAGAAATCGCAGTATCCGATCACCGTTCTTCTCAGCCAAGTTTTGAAGAGTTCGCCCGTGCAGCAGCAGACGCTCGTGTAGGAGGCATGTTGTCGGGAAAAGCTGGGATCATCAATGTCCACTTAGGCGGAGGAAAAAGAAAGCTAGAGTTATTGACACGAATTGTAGAAGAAACAGAAATTCCGATCACACAGTTTTTGCCTACTCATGCGAATCGTACACCAGAATTATTTGAAGCTTGCGTGGCATTTGCTAAACGTGGCGGCACGATTGACTTCACCGCTAGCGAAGATCCTGATTTTTGGGAGAAGACAGATGGGGAAGTGCGCTTCAGTAAAGCACTGAAACGATTGATTGAGGAAGATGTTTCTTTAGATAATTTCACGATGACCTCAGATGGACAAGGAAGCTTGCCTTATTTTGATGAAAACAATCATTTCCTAGGGCTAGGAGTAGGAAGTGCTAAGGCATTGCTAGTAGGGATCAAAGAAGCTGTGCAAAAGGAAAATATTCCTCTGGAAATCGCCTTGCGAGCTATAACCAGTAACCCAGCACGTATATTGAAATTGGATAAAAAAGGAAAAATTGAAATTGGCGCAGATGCAGACTTGTGTATCTTGGACAAAGAAACGCTTGATATCGATACAGTTATTGCTAAAGGAGAAATAATGATCCAAGAAAAAGAAGTCAAAGTATGGGGAACTTTCGAAAAAAGTTTTTGATTCACTATCTGACGCATCCTTTTTTAGAAAACGAGCGTTCTGTTTGTCTGTATCTGTTGTTGATGTTACCCTGAAAGTAGATCAATAAACAAATTAAGAGGAGGAAACACAATGGCAGATTTAAAAGGACGTTCTAAAGACATGAAAGACAAAGTAGTCGGTAAAGGAAAAGAAGCATACGGCAAAGCAACAGACGACAAGAGCAAAGAAACAGAAGGAAAAGCACAATCACTAGGTTCTGATATCAAAGAAAAAGCTCGTGATTTGGGCGATGAAATCAAAGACAAATTCTCTCGAAAAGATGAAAACAAATAAACAACGTTCATTACTAAATGAATCAAGCAAATAGAAATCCGAACCGTATCTGCTTCATATAGATATGGTTCGGATTTTTTGTTTGAACGTTATCCTGTTTTTTAAACTTCTATTTTTTGAAATTCTTTATTTTTTAGTTCAAAGACTTCATCGCAGCTTTTTGCTACTTCGACCTCATGGGTCACGATGATAATACAGCGATTTTGTTCATGGGCGATTTCTTGGAAAAGTTTAACGATATCTTGTGATGCGGTCTCATCCAGATTCCCAGTAGGTTCATCAGCTACAATCAGTTGATGTTCGCAACAGATAGCACGAACGATAGCGACTCGCTGTTGCTGACCTCCTGAAAGTTTGGTCACCTGTTTTTTTGCTAATACTTCATCAATTCCTACACGAGCTAGTCGATCTAAAGCAACTTGACGATAATTTTCTTGTTTGGTTTTAGTAATCTCCATTGCTGTTATGACATTGTCTAGAGCTGATAAATAAGGAAGCAAGTTGTAAGCTTGGAAAATAATCGAGACATCATTTTGACGAAAACTTCTTAACCCGATTTTGTTCAGTGAACGATCCTGATAGTATACCTTTCCTTCTTTTGGTGTATCTAATCCGGAAATAAGCGAAAGAAAAGTCGTTTTTCCAGAACCACTTGCTCCTAAAATAGCGTACATTTTTCCAGCTTCGAAATTCAGTTCTACATCTTTATAAAGCGCATCTTGCGGATCTTGATACCAAAATCCCAATTGTTCTGTCCGTAACATCAAATTCCTCCTTTAATTTAATAGGATTTTTCTTGGGTTTAACCTTAATATCCCTATAGAAGCTAAAAAGACAGAAAGCAGGCTGATTCCAAATGCTACTCCGGCTAGTAGTCCTAATTGTGTAGGTTTGACATTGATTTCCAATTCGCTGACTTGATCAGAAACAGCAAATGGATTATTCGTGTTTCCTTGCTGACCACCACGCTGACCGCCTTGTTCGTTACCTGGCATTTGTCCACCGCCAGGAGCTTGTTGGTCTTGTGTCGTGGTTTCTGTCTGTTGGTCAAGTAGCTGCTGCCCCACGGCATTCGCGACGACGTTCCCGCTAATCGAAGCAACTCCTAATGCAAGAATCATACAAATAGCAACTTCGGTAAACAATTGGAGAATGATTTTACTTCTGGATTCTCCTAAAGATAACAAGACGCCTAACTCATGCCGACGCTCCCGGATGGTAATCATAATAATAAGAGTAAGTATGATAATGCCGGCTACAGCCACTAGTAAAACAACATTTTTAGAAAAACTTGCCACATTGTTTAAAGGTTCCAACATTGACTGATACATGGAATCATTTGTTTGTAAGCTAAATGTATCTGTGTCGATCAGCTTCTCTGCTTTTTCGAGAAACTCATCCATTTCATCTGGATCAGATAGAGTGTAAATAGCAGAATCTATCGTGTTATCGTCAGATGTCCCATTTAATTCATTTGCAAAAGTATAAGAGGTGTAAAGTGTATTCGACGGATTCATGAAGTTGAATTTCATACCCATACTGCTACTTGTTTCGCTAGATTCATAAATTCCTTTGACCGTCATTTCATAAGTGGTATCTTCATCTTCAGTACTCGTGATTGTGAAAGTATCTCCGACTGTCAGGTCATTTGCTTCTGCTAGCGTAGAATCAATGACTACGTTGTTTGTGCCTTTGTCGCTGTCATCTATTCCTTCACCATCCGTGATTTTTGCTGTTCCATCAGAAAAAGTACTATTTTGTGCAGTTGCTGACACACCGCTGATTTGGAAATCTGCTTGAGTCATTTGCGGATTTCCGCCCATTCCTCCGGCAGGACCACCGCCTGCATCGGTAGTTTCTGAACTGTCTTCACTTGAATCAGAACTAGTGATGGCAGTTATTCCATCTTTTGCCATAGCTGAGGCGGAACTTTCAAAGGAATAGCTTTTTACATTATCTAATTTAGCTATTTTTTCCGCGTCCGTTAAGGATACTGGGGTAAGAGAAAAACTGCCCGGATCTGGACGTTCTTCAGCGGTAGAATTGCTTGAAGAAGTTTGTTCCTGTTTTTTAAATGAAGCTTCTCGATTGGCACTTAAAGTCACTGTTGCTCCAACTTCTTTTTGTGCTTGATTCGCTGCTTCTTCTGCAGCGCTTCGAATCGTGAGGCCAGCTAGCACAAAAATAAGAATGGCTGTGAACACGGCAAACAATAACAATGAACGTCCCCATTTTACTTTTGTACTTTTCCATGCACGTTTCATAAAATTCATATCTTGCATCCCTCCTAGTAGATGCATTTGATAATAGACAACCAATCTTAAAGCTAGCTTAAATCTTATGCTGTTTGCACATCATCAACACGAGGTTCTGCATATATAAAAAGTCACTATAGTTATTGCAAAAAATGTGGTAAAATGAAAAAAGTATGTTTCAAACCGACGAAGAAGAGATGAAAGAGAAACAGCAAAAGAAATCCTAGATGTTACAGAGGAATTTTCATTTGCTTAGTGATTCTAACAATTGCTGATACTAGCGATTTAGTTCATTTGTTGTATAATAATGGGGAACAGCCGAATACTCATATAAGTATTCTGGCTATAGCGTTTCGCAAAAGATCCATTTTGTTAATGAAGTATATCCAAAATAAAATGCCCAACCAACTGTCAGAACGCGGATGTGCTGGTAATTTTCCTGCTGATTCTCCATAAGTTGAGAACTAGTGATTTTGCATGTGCTTCATTGGAATGGCTCGTAAATTTAGATAAAGAAGAAAATCGACATCTTTAAACTTGGATGTCATAAGAAGAGGTGAAATTTGTGAGTACCATTAAAATTATCCCATTAGGCGGCGTTCGCGAAAATGGAAAAAACATGTATGTCGCAGAAGTGGGCGAGGATATTTTCATATTAGATTGTGGGCTAAAATATCCTGAAAATGAGTTGTTGGGGATCGACGTCGTCATCCCAGATTTTACGTATTTAGAAGAAAACATTGATCGTGTAGCTGGTGTCTTTTTAACACATGGGCACGCAGATGCGATCGGGGCGCTTCCCTACTTGTTGTCGAAAATTTCTGTACCAGTATTTGGAACGGAGTTGACGATCGAGTTAGCAAAATTGAATGTCAGTCGTAACGAAGCAGCCAAAGGATTTAAGGATTTCCATGTGGTAGATGAGCATACAGAAATCGACTTTGGTGAAACAGTAGTGAGCTTTTTCCGTACCACTCACACGATACCAGATTCAGTGGGGATCAATCTGAAAACAAAAGAAGGTAGTATCGTTTATACGGGAGATTTTAAATTTGATCAAACGGCTATCCCGATGTATCAAACAGATTATGCACGATTGGCAGAAATCGGCAAAGAAGGAGTCTTAGCTTTACTGAGTGAATCGGCAAATGCAGAGAATCCTCAACCAGTAGCTTCTGAAGCTCAGATAGCAGATGAAGTATTTGATACAATCAAATATTGGGAAGGACGCATCATCGTCGCCTGTGTAGCAAGTAATTTGCAACGAGTGCAACAAGTATTGGACGCAGCAGAAAAAGCACAACGAAAAGTTGTCTTGACTGGTCAAGATTTTGAACGAATTATTCGAACAGGGATGCGTTTAGAAAAACTTCAATTACCAAGTGAAGATTTACTTGTTACATTGAAAGACATGAAAAACTATGATCCAGAAGAACTGATCATTTTAGAAACTGGCCGAATGGGTGAACCCATCAAGTCTCTGCAAAAAATGGCAAACGGCACACACCGTAATGTCAAGATCGAAGAAGGCGATTTGGTTTATATCACTACTACGCCAAGCATCGCGATGGAAACAATCGTGGCGAAAACGGAAGATATCATTTATCGAGCTGGTGGAACAGTGAAATTGATCTCTGAGAATATGCGTGTTTCTGGTCATGCCAATCCTAATGATTTGCAATTGATGATCAATTTGATGAAGCCGACATATTTTGTGCCAGTTCAAGGGGAATATCGGGAATTAGCTGCTCACGCAGATTTGGCTCATGCAGTAGGGATGCCTTACAAAAATATCTATATTACTGGACGCGGAGATGTGCTGGAATATAAGAATAAGCGTATGAGTGTTGCAGGAACTACAAGTGCAGAAAATGTAATGATTGATGGTTTAGGCATAGGCGATATCGGAAACATTGTTTTACGTGATCGGAAAATCTTATCAGAAGATGGGATTTTCGTAGCGGTTGTCACTATCAGCCGAAGAGAGAAGAAAATCATCTCAAAACCTCAAATCACTTCACGAGGATTCGTTTACGTAAAAGCTAGCCGTGATCTGATGAAAGAAAGTAGCAATATGATTGAAACAATCGTTGAGAAACACTTAGAAAGCAATGATTTTGAGTGGAGCAAATTAAAGCAAGACATTCGTGATCAATTAGGTCGTTACTTATTTGAACAAACAAAACGACGTCCTGTGATCTTGCCAGTCATTATGGAAGCTACTCAACGTCGAAATAAGAAATAAACAAAGAGTAAGATGGCTCTCCCTATAGAGTGCTCGTCTTGCTCTTTTTTTGAGGGAAACAAATGATTTTTGAATACAGTATCCTTCGCTTTATAATAAACGATAGAATAAAGGGAGTGGATCAATGATGAGTCAAACAAAAGTCGAACGTTATTTAGAAGAACAAAAAATCAGCTATCAACCACTTGATTTTAGTCATATAGTAGAGGGATCTTTCACAGAAGAACTACAAAAAAGAGGGATTGATCCAGCTTTGATATGTAAAACTCTCGTAGTAAAAGGGAACAAAACTGGGGTGATCATCGCATTGATTCCTTTGAATGATCATTTAGATTATAAAAAAACGAGACAAGTGACGAACGATCGTAAAGTCGGTTTTCCTGGGATGGATTTTGTCTTAACACATACCGGATATCCTCACGGAGCGAATACCCCTATTGGAATAAAACTCGCACATCCTGATTATTGTTTTTTAGCAGACAGTTCTTTAAAAGAAAAAGAAGAAGTGATTGTGTCGAGTGGTGAAATCGGGAGAAGCCTCCAAATAAAAGTAACTGATTTAGAAAAAATCGTCCATCCTATTTACGCTGATTTAATTAGTTAAGTGACGAGAAGGGGAGCCAAGCAGAGAGCTCAAACTTGAGATTATATCTGCTTGGTACTTGGTGCATCCTGTATTATCTGTTACAATTGCTTTGTGCATACTGTACTATCAATCCAATGAAAATATATTTATTAACTATATTTTTTCATTGATGTGCAAGTAATGAAATCGGTTTTAATAAAAAAGATACAGAGAAAACGTGAGGTGTAGAATATGAAAATTACGTATCATGGACATTCTTGTTTAACGATTGAAATGGAAAATGGCCAACGTGTGATGATTGACCCGTTTATTACAGGAAACCCGTTGTCAGATTTAACTGCAGAAGAAGTAAAGACAGATTGGTTGCTGATTACTCATGGACATAGTGACCATATAGGAGATATGATTCCTATTGCAAAAGAAAATCAAGCCACGATTATTAGTATTGTTGAGATTGCTGATTATGCAAATAGCAGAGGAGTAGATTCTTTCGGTATGAATATCGGCGGAAAACATGCATTTCCATTCGGCACAGTAAAATTCGTACATGCACAGCATAGTTCAAGCTATGAAGTAGACGGTATCGTTCAGTATATGGGTGAGCCTAGCGGAATCATTATCCAAGCAGAAGGCAAAACGATTTATCATGCAGGAGATACAGCTTATTTCAGTGATTTAGGATTGCTTGCAGAAGAGTTCGATATTGATGTTGCTTTCTTGCCGATTGGTGATAACTATACGATGGGACCAGAGGATGCGGCTCGGGCTGCACAAACAATTCGTGCCAAGAAAGTCGTTCCAATCCATTTCAATACGTTCCCTGTCATTGAACAAGATCCTGAATCTTTTGTAGCATTACTGGAAGATAGCGAAGGAAAAATAATGAGCGTCTCGGAAACGCTGGAAGTGTAGGCAGAAAATGGCGACAAAACATGATTTAATTTTAGAATATATTGAAAGTTTACCTGTGGGCAATCGAATTTCTGTAAGAAGCATCGCAAAAGAATTGAATGTCAGTGAAGGAACAGCGTACCGTGCAATCAAAGATGCGGAAAATGTCGGACTAGTTTCAACGATTCAACGAGTAGGTACGATCCGTATCGAACGTAAATTAAAAAAACATATTGAACGTTTGACATTTGGCGAAGTCGTCAGGATTATTGAGGGGGACGTTTTAGGTGGCTCGGCAGGATTAGACAAGGTCTTGAATAAATTTGTCATTGGTGCGATGACTAAACATGCCATGGAACGCTATATTACACCAGGATCACTGATGATCGTCGGCAATCGGGCGGAAGTCCAAAAATTAGCATTGGAAGATGGCGCTGCAGTATTGATCACAGGAGGATTCAATACGACTACTGAGATTGCAAAGCTAGCCGATGAACTTGAAATGCCAATCTTGCGCACTTCTTATGATACATTTACAGTCGCTACCATGATCAACCGAGCGTTAAGTGACCAATTGATCAAAAAAGATATCATGCTTGTTAGCGATATCTACATGCCGGCGGAAAAGACACATTATTTGCATCAGATGGATACGATTTCTGATTATCAACGTTTGTCAGAAGAAACGCAACATTCACGTTTTCCAGTCGTTAATCGCCATCACCGTTTGATGGGGATCGTTACGGCAAAAGACGTTTTAGGGAAATCACCAAATCAGATCATTGATCGAGTGATGACGAAAGAACCAATTAGTGTAAAGAAAACAATGAGTATTGCTTCTGTTAGTCATCAAATGATCTGGGATGGGCTGGAGGTCATGCCGGTCGTCTCCGATGACTTGACATTGGAAGGCTTGATTACCCGGCAAGATGTAATGAAAGCGATGCAGCTTGTCCAGCGACAACCGCAGATTGCAGATACGATTTCAGATCAGATATCTGGAAATATCCATACGATTGATACCGATCGTGAAGGGAATCGTTTGGAAAATCCTAAGTTCAAATTTGTAGTGACACCACAAATGGTCAATGGTGTTGGAACCATTTCTTTTGGCGTGCTTAGCGAAATCATTTCTGATGTCGCACAAAAAACAATGGTGATGAACCAAAAACGAAACATCTTGATTGAACAAGTGAACCTACATTATTTGCGGCTGATCCAATTGGAAAGCGAGTTGGACATTCGTCCACGTGTATTGGAAATCGGCAGACGTTCCGCTAAATTGGATATCGAAGTATTTATTGAAAATACCATCGTTTCCAAAGCAATCGTTGTTTGTCAAGTAATGGAACGTTCTTAGAAAGCAGGAGTGAAATGACAGTACAGCAAGAAATAGTAGATACAATAAAAAAATACGATAAAATCATTATCCACAGGCATTTGCGCCCTGATCCTGATGCGTTAGGATCACAAGTAGGATTAGCCGAACTATTACGGGAAAGTTTCCCAGAAAAAGAAATACGACAAGTAGGTGAAACGATTGAAGGTCTTCGCTTTTTAGCAGAAATGCAAGAAGTTGAAGATGCCTTTTATCAAGGAGCGCTAGTCATCGTGACCGATACAGCTAATTCACCTAGAATCAGTGATCAAAGATATCAGTTAGCAGAAAAGCTGATCAAAATTGATCATCATCCCAATGATGACCCTTATGGAGATCTTGTGTGGGTAAATACAAAAGCAAGCAGTTGTAGTGAGATGATTGCAGAATTTGCTTTGATGTTTCCTGAATTATTTAAGATGAACGTGGAAGCTGCACGGTTGCTTTATGCGGGAATCGTCGGAGATACAGGGCGCTTTTTGTATCCCTCCACGACGTCCCGTACATTAGAGATTGCATCGATATTGAGAAATTATCCATTTGATGCAAGTGCTTTGAATAGAGAGATTGAGCAAATGCCGATGAAAGTCGCTAAACTTTCCGGTTATCTTTATCAAAATATCCAGGTGGATGAAAATGGTGCAGGAAGAATAATCCTTCCGCAAGAAATTCTTGATAAATATGGCATCGATGATTCAGAGACGGCTTCAATCGTTTCTCTTCCTGGAGTGATCGACGAAGTACTAGCTTGGGGTATTTTTGTTCAGCAACCTTCAGGACATTACCGCGTACGCTTACGTTCTAAGGGACCAGTCATCAATGAGTTAGCGAAACGCCATCATGGGGGAGGCCACCCATTAGCAAGTGGTGCGAATGCAAAAGATTTAGCAGAAGTAGAGGAAATCTATAAAGAGATTCAAGACATTTGCCAATCGTATAAGAGTAGAGAAACGAAGTAACAACTTCATTCGAAAACGTTCCTTTTGTGGTAAAAATCACAAATGTATCTTTTCAACATCTTCTTTTTCCGTTACAATAGTGCTCACTAAAGATTTTAAAGGAGAAAGAAGATGACATTACCAAATTGCCCAGAATGCGGCTCAGAGTACACATATGAAGATCGAGGTTTGTTGATTTGCCCAGAATGCGGGAACGAATGGAGCAAAGAAGAGCAAAAAACTGTCACAGAAGACGGATTAGTGGTATTAGATGCAAATGGAAACCGTCTGTCAGAAGGTGATAGCGTGACAGTGATCAAAGATTTGAAAGTAAAAGGTGCATCAGGTGCCATTAAACAAGGAACGAAAGTCAAGAACATCCGCTTAGTAGAAGGCGACCATAATATCGATTGCAAGGTAGAAGGATTTGGTCCGATGAAACTGAAATCGGAATTTGTGAAAAAGAATTAAAGAATATTCAAGGTCTTTTCACATTCTTTTCTTGCTACTAATGATAAAATAAAGGAAACAAAAAGGAGTGAAACGACAATGTATGGTTATGGAATGTATGGTTTTTTAGATCCGACATTTCTTTTGGTCATTCTTGGATTAGTCATTTCCGGAATTGCGTCAGCTTATGTCAATAGTACTTTCCGCAAATATGATCAAGTGAGAAGCAAAAACAACGTGACTGGTACACAAGCAGCACAATATATATTGCAAAGCCAACAAATAAATGATGTTGGCGTTCAACAAATTGCCGGAGATCTCACAGATAACTACAATTCAGGTAATAAGATGCTGAGCCTGTCTCAAGCGACTGCACAATCTACTTCAGTTGCTGCGATAGGTGTAGCAGCTCATGAATGCGGACATGCGGTTCAAGATGCTTCGGGGTATGTCCCATTGAAGATCCGTGCGGCACTTGTTCCCGCAGCTAACTTTGGTTCGATGATTTCGTTCCCATTGATTATGGTAGGTGTATTGCTTAGTTGGAACTCTACGTTGATCAATATCGGGATTTTTGCTTTTTCTTTAGCGTTACTCTTTCAATTGGTGACATTACCAGTTGAATTCAATGCATCTCGTCGAGCAATCCAAATTTTGAGTGAGGGCGGACTGCTGACGGAAGAAGAAGTACCGATGGCAAGACACGTATTGTTTGCAGCGGCATTGACTTACGTTGCAGCAGCGCTTTCGACATTCCTTCAGCTGTTGCGCTTGATTTTATTGTTCGGCGGCAACCGAAGAGATTAACATAAAGAGGCTGGGACAGAAGCGTTTAACTCCAAGAAATAAGAAGGAATTCACGAAAATTACTTTTCAAATTTTTGTGAATTTCAGCTTATTTCCGAAGGAGTTGCTTCTGCTTCCGCCGTTTATACGTGTTTAGAGCGTGAGACAAAAGTGTTCTTTACTTTTGTCCCACGCTCTTTGTTTTATTCTCATATCTTTTTTTCATATACAGTTCTTGAATCGCTTTTATCAACTCACCGAATAATACTGTATCGTGGTTTGTATCTAGATAGAAAGTTTCCGTTTCAGCTGATATTTTCTCATGTTGATCTGTAATAATCAAATCAGCATGTTTAGGACATTCGATAATCTTGATTGCTTCATTGCGAAATAGTTTCTGTAAATGATCTTGCAGATGGTAATTCCCTGTGAATGGTTTGGTTATCTGCAAGTGGATGAGTAATTGTTCTTTCATTTCTGTGTGTAATAAGTGTTGGATCAATTGAATAAGGTATTGACTTAATTGAACTTTTTTTCTAGAGTTTGAAAAAATTGTGTCGATTTTTTCTCTTAATTTTTTTTCCTGTATAAAAGAAGCCGTTTGATTGGAGGTAGTTTCTGGAAAACAGAGTGTAGAAAAGCTACTGCTAGATTCACCTAACAGTTCCAAAAGAATAACTGCTAGTACGAGAAAATAAAAATAGATCGGTTTTTTGTCTTCCAAATGATTGATAGGAAACTGTTGAGTTAAGTAAGTCATCAATTGATCGACTTGTTGGCAAATAAGGTTTTTGCTTGTGGAAAATAAGAAACCAATCACCTGTTTTTGTTGGAATGAAATTTGATTTGGAAAAAAACAATAGAAAAAATAATTGAAGTAGGCTCTTTCCGTTTCTACCTCTTCACAGGGATAAATCGCTGAAAAAGAAGTAAAGCATTCTGAATAATCATGTGTACGCTGCAACAAATCCATTAATTCAGTAATTTCAGGAGAAATTTTCGAAAAACGTGCCTGTTGTCTGTTACGACATATGAATAAAGCAAGTAATAAATAGATGTTTTTTTCTTGTTTTGGATTTTTTTCTCTGTGCTCATCCTTACTTTTCTTTTTTAGTGTATTTAATTCAAGAGAGGAAAACGGCCAATCGTCTCCTTCGAATGTATCTGAAAGAAAAAAATAAAGATAAAGGCGGATAGATAATTCGTTTCCTTCAAGAACACAGCAGTTTTGTACAGATACGATCCTTAAATGGAATTTATTTAATGAATGATTGAGTTGTTTTGTCAGCTTTTCGAGATAGGAGGGCGATATATAAAGTTGTTCAAGTAAATACTTTTTTGGTACAGCAGATTGTGGATAATTAATCAGCAACATTAAATAATTAAAACGATTGGATTCTTGTAGGTAGCGTAATCTTAACTTATAAAATACAGCTAGCTTTTTAGACTGATCGGTTTCTTTGGTGTAGATCTCTCCTTTATGGTTAGAATAAATAAATTCCTCCATCAATAAAAATTGCTTGAGCGAAAAATTTACTTTCCGAATCAACTCTTTGATTGTTCGTTTTGGAATATGCAATTCATTGGCTAATTCCTGTAAAGAACAATTTTTTTTTTGAATGACCCTGTGCAGAACAAGCAACTCTTTTTTTCTTGCTTCAATTAACATAATAGCCTCCTTTTATTCTGTTTTTGTATATAGTTAGACAAAAACTGTGAGTGGAAAGTCATTTCAGTGTGTGTTATTCTTACAGAGTATCGCCTTTTGTTTGTATATATTGTTATTTAAATCTTGTTATCACCTTGTTTATTCTATTGTTTATTTCATAGGGCGTTTTGTCAAGTTTTTCTTGTATCATAAGTAAATATACTTGATTTTTAATGGATATATCTAAAGTGATTATGAAGATTATCAGTGATTATTTCACTTTTTTTTAATTTTGTACGTTATTTATTAGAGGGTAGATGAAGAGGGACGGAGGTAAGAATGATGGGGAGAGTAACAAATTATAGTAAAGAATACTTGCTGTTCAAAAGTATGGTATATGTGGAAGAATATGGAATGAAATCAATTACTGCAAGAGATTTGGCGGATTTCTGCGGGTGCTCTACATATCCGATTTATACACATTTCAAATCGATCAGCGGGTTAAAGGAGAAAATATTAGAAGAAATCACTGTTTGCTTTGAACGATACTTAGCTGAATGCAATTCCAATGATGTTCTAAGCACAGTCTACTTGCTGAAAGATTTTTTTTCTATCCATGAAAGTATCCGTGGAATCATTGCAAAATCTGAATTAGACATGAATTCGCTATTTAAACGGCCATTTTTTTCATACATCAAAGGCCACACGAAAATCAAAGAGGAAAAGTTGCTTGAATTGCTTTGGCTTAATGCATTGGGAAGTTTGAGCTCAGATAATTTTTCTCAAGATTTTTTTGAAACGATGAACGCTGTTTGGGATAAAAATGAGGTGACGGATGAATACTTGGAAAGTATCTTAAAGGAACAGTTATCTTAGGAAGCAACATGAAAAAGTAGATCAGCCACCTTTATTTTTCGTAAAAAAGATTGTAAAATGTCTAACGAAACATTTGAATGAAGGAGGAAGCTACAACGTTACCACAGCAATTTATCAAAAAATATCGTCTTCTTTTAGGAGAAGAATCAACTGAATTTTTTTGCGCACTTGAGCAAGGAAGCGCAAAAAAAGGATTTCGGTGGAACCCACTAAAACCGGCAGGATTGGCTATGGTTCAAACTTACCATAGCGAAGAATTGCAACCCGCTCCCTACAGCAATGAGGGATTTCTTGGCACCGTGAATGGAAAGTCTTTCCTCCATCAAGCTGGGTACGAATATAGCCAAGAACCAAGTGCAATGATCGTTGGAACAGCTGCTGCAGCAAAACCAGGAGAAAAAGTGTTGGATTTGTGTGCGGCTCCCGGCGGTAAATCGACCCAATTAGCTGCTCAAATGAGAGGCAAAGGGTTGTTAGTGTCAAATGAGATATTTCCGAAACGCGCGAAGATCCTATCAGAAAATATAGAACGATGGGGAGTTTCGAACGCAATAGTGACAAATCATGCACCTGCAGAGCTTGTTCCTCATTTTTCCGGTTTTTTTGATCGGATCGTGGTTGATGCGCCTTGTTCAGGGGAAGGGATGTTCAGAAAAGATCCGAATGCAGTAAAAGAGTGGACAGAAGAATCTCCGCTACACTGTCAAAAACGTCAGCAAGAGATTTTGTCTTCAGCAATAAAGATGCTAAAACATGAAGGGCAGCTGATCTACTCTACCTGTACGTTTGCACCAGAAGAAAATGAAGAGATTATTAGCTGGCTTGTAGAAAATTATCCAGTAACAATTGAAGAAATCCCTTTGTCTCAAACCGTTAGTTCAGGACGTCCTGAATGGGGAAGCGTAGATGGTTTGGACAAAACAGTACGTATATGGCCTCATGAAAATCAAGGAGAAGGGCATTTTGTCGCAAAGTTGACTTTTCATGGACAAAACCCAACACGTAAAGAAAAGAAAGTACGTAAGAAACGGAAAGAAGAATTGACAAAAGAACAGGAAAAACTTTGGACGGAATTTTCAATGGATTTCCATTATGAAATCACTGGGAGACTTTTAGTGTTCAACGATCATCTTTGGGAAGTTCCTGAGTTGCTCCCTTCTCTTGATGGTTTGAAAGTCATGCGTACAGGTTTGCATTTAGGAGATTTCAAAAAGAATCGATTTGAACCTAGCTATGCCTTAGCACTTGCTATGAAAAAGACAGAAAACATCCCTTGTTTGTCGATCACTCAAAAGGAATGGCAATCTTACACAGCAGGAGAAACATTTCAACGTGATGGGGATCAAGGATGGGTTTTATTAGTATTGGATAAGATACCTGTCGGTTTTGGTAAACAAGTAAAAGGAACAGTAAAGAACTTTTTTCCTAAAGGATTAAGATTTCGCTGATTTCGATGAGTGGATTAGTTCGTTTATTTTTTTGTCTATGCTATGATTGAAGTAGATAAAAAGGAGCTGATACTTATGAAAACATCAACAAAAGTAACAATTGGATTAAGCGTAGCAGCCGCTGCCAGTGTAGCGACAGCAGTCGTCGTATCGGGAAAAGTAATGGAAAAGATCCATCATATGACTACTCGGACAAAAGTAAAAAAATTCGTCCACGACAAATTCGATGGAAATGAAAAATTGATGGAAATCGTAGATGATCTGTCAGATAGTGACTTGGATTCTTTGATGGGGATGTTAGCAAAAATAAAATCAGGAAAAAAGAAAATCTCTGTTTACGGTGATTCCATCAAAGACTCAACCGAAGACGTAAAAGATCGGCTTATGCATTTTGTTGAAAAAATGATGTAAGAGAAACTAGCTTTTGAACACTATTCATTTGAAATAAGGGGTTGTGACAAAATTTATTGTCATAACCCCTTTAACTTATCTTTAATCATGCTCATGAATCAATAAAAGGTAGCAAAACAGTAAATCATTGGCTTTTTTTAGATTGAAACCTGATTGTTCTTGAAATTTTTCGATTCGATATTTTAGCGTATTCCGATGAAGAAACAGCGTTTTTGCAGCAGAGCTGACATTACCTAATTCATTCCATAATTCTTGAATGATCTCTTCCATTTCATTTTGTTTGATCAGTTCTATGTAACTTTTGATCAACGCACTATCTTTCATGACATCTTTTGTATAGTAATGTAAAGCAACATCTTGCATAGAAAAAGTACGGCTGTGAGTATAGAGATTGTTTTGCTCTGTTAAAAAAATTCTTCTTTCTTCAGCAAACAAAGGGACAAGGTCGCTACCTGGTGAATGAAAAGAACCAACGAATACAGATGTTGTCGTATCAAAATCAGCATCTAAAGATAGAAAAATACCATTGATCTCAGCAGCATCAAGATAATCACAATTTTTTTGTTCGATCAAGAGAGCATCAGTGTCTGTATAAAAGAAGAAATCAGCAGAATAGCGAAATAATTCCAAAATAGTATCTTGCCATTCTTTTTTTAAGAATTCTCCTTTCGATTCGACGTGAAGCTGGATCAAACGAAAGCTTTTTTCTTGGATGCAAGAAGCATCTTTAAAAAGATAGTGATACCACGGATGTTTTTTTTGATCGCTGACTATAGGGAATAACGCTTTCAAAAGACTAGTTTCTTGTTGGGATAGTGAATCGCTTTTAATCCAAATAAAAGCATCATCAACTGCAAAAGAAAGGATATCAGCTTCTGACGCTGGACAGTTTTTTTTCTGTGCTTGTGGGTAAAGAGCAAGTAATTTATTCATTTTCATCTTGTTCACCTCTTGTATTTATTTTACCATAGAAAAAAAAGTTAGTTACAGCCTTTTTGTCATATGCTAAAGTAAAACAAGAAAAAACAAAGGCAGGGAAGGTTAATTGGTTAATACAAATCTTGATGCAGTAGATAAAGAAAAATGGATGCGCCTTGCATTGGCAGAAGCAAAAAAAGCAGAAGTGCTCCATGAAGTTCCGATTGGAGCAGTGGTTGTATTAGAGGGAGAAGTGATTGGAAAAGGATATAACCTTAGAGAAACGACACAAGATGCTACTACACATGCAGAAATGCTTGCAATCAAGGAAGCCTGTGAAAAAGTTGGAAGTTGGCGCTTAGAAAATGCGTCGCTTTTTGTTACCTTGGAACCTTGCCCTATGTGCAGTGGCGCGATGATTTTGTCTCGTGTAGCAGAAGTTTATTTCGGTGCATATGACCCGAAAGGCGGAACAGCCGGCACTTTGATGAATCTTTTGGAAGACGAACGATTCAACCATCAAGCGTATGTAGAAGGCGGCATTTTAGAAGACGAATGCGGAAGGGTTTTGACTGACTTTTTCCGAAAGCTACGTCAGCGAAAAAAGAAATTAAAAAAAGACTGGTCAACGAATGAAAAATAAGGTATACTATTCTTTGCCGAAAGGCTAGGACAATGGTGGGCTTGTGAAGCGTGTCAGGTCTGGAAGGAAGCAGCACTAAGCAGGTTCCGCCATGTGTCTGATTATAATGAAACGACGACAGACTTTCGGGTCTGTTTTTTTTATTTCTAGAAATAATTAGGCTGTAAAACTGAATAGTTTTTCGTTCTTTTAGCCAGACTATTTTATCGAATATTATACTTATGTAATTTGCTTCGAGACAGGAAAAGCTCTGAAATGGAGCTTGTTTCAATGGAAGAAAAAGCTGCCTGTGGTATGATGAAGATAAAGAGAGGCGAGAGGACACATGGAAAAAATAGTGATTTTACATACGAATGATCTGCATTCACATTTAGAAAATTGGCCAAGGATCAGAAGATTCTTAGATCAGCGTAAACGAGAAAACGAAAAGAAAGAAAATACGACAACGATTGCAGTCGATCTAGGTGATTTTGTGGATCGTTGGCATCCATTATCAGAGGCAACGAATGGACAGGCGAATATCTTGCTGATGAATGAAGTTGGTTATGATGCAGCGACGATAGGAAACAATGAAGGCGTAGGAAATTCCAAAGAAGATCTAAACCACTTATATGATCATGCTGAGTTTGATATCATCCTTGATAACTTGTTTGATAAAAATACGTTGCAGCCACCGATATGGACGAAACCGTATAAAATCATTACAACGAAACACCAGACAAAAATTGGCTTGATTGCATTTACTGCCCCGTTCCCGCTTACGTATAATCCAAATGGCTGGGACATACGCAATCCATATGATATTTTGCCGGAATTAGTCGAAGATTTACGTCCACAAGTGGATGTTTTAGTTTTGATGAGTCATCTCGGGATTCAAGATGATTTACAAATTGCAAAAGAAATACCAGCAATTGATGTTATTTTAGGTTCGCACACCCATCATTTATTCAGAGAAGGTCATGTAGTCAACGATGTCCAAATAGCAGCAGCTGGCAAATACGGTCAATATGTAGGAGAAGTCCATTTAACCATCGATGAAGAAAAAAAAATCCTTAAGCATTCGGCCAAAGCCATCCCTACAGAAACAATGACAGCTTTTACAGAAGATGAACAAGAGGTAAACGGTTACTTAGAACAGGGGCATGAGCTGCTAAAAGAAAAAGAAGTAGCGGATTTGCCGTTTTCTTTAAGCCTAGATATCTTCAGTGAGCATTCGTTTATCCAAGTAGCCCTTGAGGCGGTAAAAGAACGAGGAAAGACGGACGCCGCAATATTAAACAGTGGTCTGTTTTTAACTGAAATTCCAAAAGGTCGGGTCAACCAGGATCAGCTTCACACGGCATTGCCGCATCCAATGCACTTGCTGAATGTCACATTGGGTGGAAATGATCTGATTCGTTTAGTTTTAGAAATAGAAAAAAATCGTCAGTTTTTACGTAACTATCCGATGAAGGGAATGGGATTTCGCGGCAAGATTTTTGGACAGATGGTCTATAATGGAATCATGTATGACTCCGTTAACCATCAAGTTTTTTGGAAGAATAAGCCAGTCGATCCGACTAAAAATTATACTTTTACTACCGTCGATCATCTAATGTTTGTCCCATTTTTTCCAACGATCGAAATTGTTGGAAAAAATGAATTTTTGTTTCCTGAATTTATCCGAAGCGTGGTAGGAGATTACTTGAAAGCTCACTACCCAATCAAATAAAAACAAGGTATAATAAAAAAGATAGGTGGTGAACGCATGTCTGCAAAACAAAATGAACAGCAGAACGTTGAGCATAAAACAGAAATTGCTAAGAAAAAATCATCAGCTGAACAGGAAACAACAGTCACAGAAGAACTGACAGCTGCTTTGGAAGAAATCGTCGAGGAGCCGAAAGCAGAAAAAGTCAAAGGTGAAGTAGTGACGCTGTTAGATGACAGTAATTTTTTGGTAGGCGAAAGACATTATCGGCTTGTGTCCGATTATCGTGAAGGATTTAATGCAGAAAAACTGGGAGAACGATACAGTGATGTACTAGCCCGATATGATTATATCGTAGGAGATTGGGGTTATGAACAACTACGTTTAAAAGGATTCTTCCGAGCGGATAATCGACGGGCGCATCCGGATCAGCGAATTGATTCATTGGAAGACTATCTTTACGAATATTGCAATTTTGGTTGTGCGTATTTTGTCATCGAAAGAATCGGCGGTAAAAAAGAAAAGACAACTCAGCGCCGAAAAAAGAAAAAAAACCATAATCGTGCGTATATCGATGAGAAAAAAGGACCAGTCACATCTAATCGTAAAAAACCGGTTATTAAAAATCGAAAAACAGAGTCAGCAAAAACCTCTGAAAAAGTAAAAAAACAAGAACAATCTAGTCAAGTGGAAAAAACAAAAACAGCATTTACGATAAGAAAAAGGGAAGAGTAGTGGATGAATGGACTATAAAGGATATTTAATTGATTTAGACGGGACGATTTATCGCGGGACGGAACCTATACCGGCAGGGAAACGGTTTGTGGAAGAATTACAAAAAAGGAAATTGCCTTTCTTATTTGTTACGAATAACACGACTAAGTCGCCAGAAACAGTGGCTAATCGTCTAGCAGATGAGTTTGACATTCATGTAGCACCAGAAACAGTTTATACAGCTACTTTGGCTACAATTGATTTCATGAAAGCAGATGGAAAAGGAAAAAAAGTGTATGTTATCGGAGAAGCCGGATTAATTGACTTGATTTTAGCTGCCGGATTTACATGGGAAGAAGAGGTTCCTGACTATGTAGTAGTAGGGCTAGATAATTATTTGACATATGAAAAGGTCGTCAAAGCAACTCTTGCTATTCAAAAAGGGGCTACTTTCATTGGAACGAATCCGGATAAGAATATCCCTACAGAACGTGGTCTTCTTCCTGGAGCTGGGTCAGTCATCTCTTTCGTCGAGACAGCAACCCAAACTCCACCAATTTATATCGGAAAACCAGAAGCAATCATTATGGATAAAGCCGTTGAAGTATTAGGTCTGCAAAAAGAAGAAGTAATCATGGTTGGAGATAACTATGAAACAGATATCCAAGCAGGGATACGTAATAATATCGATACTTTGCTCGTTTTATCAGGTTTCACAAAAGAAGAAGATGTACCTGGGCTGCCTATCCCAGCTACCTTTGTGAAACGATCATTGGATGAATGGAGCTTCTAATATGAAAAATTCGAGATGGCGGTGGTTGGAATATGCCGGATTATTCAGCCTGTTTCTGACACTGATCAGTTTGGCAGTTGGAGTGACGATCAATTTTCGACCGCTGTATGTATTTGATATCGGACATTTGCATATTTTGGATTATACTTCTTTAGACCAAGAGACATTACTGAAAAATTTTGATCACCTGATGAATTATCTTAATAATCCCTTCCAAACAGTCCTCAGTTTGCCGGACTTTCCAGTTTCTGCTAGCGGAGCTCATCATTTTTATGAAGTGAAAATTTTGTTTTTAGTGGATTATGCTGTATTTTTCATCACTCTGATCCCAAGTATTTTGTTTATCAGATATTTGCAAAAGAATGATCGTCTTTGGCGATTGATTCGTCCGTTTCAGATTGGCATGTTGCTGCCAGTCATTTTTGGTTTTTTCATGATGATTGGATTTGATCGCTTTTTTATCCTTTTTCATGAAACGTTTTTCAACAACGATGACTGGTTATTCGATCCTGTAACTGATCCAATCATCAATGTACTTCCAGAAGAATTTTTCATGCATAGCTTTATCTTGTTCTTTGTAGTATTAGAAGTATTTTTTGCTATTTTTCTTTTCTTAGGGAAAAATAGTTTGAAACAAACAAAAAAGAAAGAACTCGTCTAAATAGACGTTTTCTTTCTTTTTTTGATTTATTGAGTAAGTCGACTTCTTTTTTCTGGTTCTTTGTGTGCTAATCGACTGGCAGCAGCAGCAGCGATTGCTCCAACGATATCATCTAAGAAGGTATGGACATGAACGCCATCGTGGCTGTTTAGTTCTTTTAAAATACCCGGTTTCACTTTATCGATATAGCCATAGTTCGTAAAGCCAATCGTACCGTAAACATTCACGATTGATAAAGCTAAGATCTCATCGATACCGTAAAGACCTTCGTCATCTTCGATAATGTGTTGCAACGGATCCATCAATCTTTTCTTTTCTGCTAATATATCTAATTGGATTCCGGTGATAATGGCGTTATGTACTTCACGTTTTGTTAATACGCTGTTGACACTTTCAGTACAATCTGCCAAAGTCAAATCAGAAATATAGTCTTTTTGTAAAAACATGACAAGTTGTGCGATATCTTCTACAGTTACGCCACGTTCTTTCAATAGTTCTCTTGCCTTTTCTTCTAAAGTCTCAGTTTTGACGACCATATTATTGCTCCCCCTTTATTTTTTCTTTCTCTATTTCATGTTAACGGAACATGAAAAAAATGCAAGAAACTGCTTTTGGATCTCGCTTGAAATGCAGAGGAATCTAAAAAATCAACTAGGCCGAAGATTTTTATCATATAAGCTTGTGCTGTGACCAGGCTGAGTCCGTTCTTTTGGATTAATGTAGTGTAAAGCATTGTTCACTGCGGTAGGTGCTTCACCGAGCCCAGTAGCAATCAGTTTCACTTTTCCTTCATAGGTACAGATATCACCAGCTGCATAAACACCTGGAATAGAAGTAGACATATCTGATTTTACAGTGATGGCATTTCTAGTACTATCAAGTCCCCAAGAAGAGAGATGTTCTAAATTAGAAGTGAATCCATAATTGACGATCAGAGCATCAATCATCAAATCAATTGTTTCATCGCTCTTCACTTTTTTTAAGCGGATGTCTGACAGTTCTCCAGCGTTGCCAGACAATCCATCGATTAGATATGGAGTAAGCAAGTTGACAGTTGAAGACTTCAAACGCGATACGCTATGTTCATGCGCACGGAATTCCGGACGACGATGGATCAGGTAAACTTCGCTTGCAATAGGCTCCAACATCAATGCCCAATCGATAGCAGAATCGCCGCCTCCAGCAATAGCAACTTTTTTTCCGGCGTATTTCATCAAATCATTTACGAAATAATCCAATCCGTGGTTTTCGAATGCTTCAGCATTATCTAAATTCAATTTTCTCGGCTGGAATGAACCATTCCCTAAAGTTAAAATGACTGCTTTAGAATAATGTATGCCTTTATTTGTAGTGATCTCGATAACTTCGTCTTCACGAGTAAGCGAGAGAACTTCTTCTTTTAAATGAAATGTATGATTAAAAGTAGTTAATTGTTTTTCTAATTGATCGATTAATTCACTTGCTTTGATTGCTGGATAACCTGGGATATCGTAAATATATTTTTCAGGATATAATGTTGCTAATTGACCACCAAGTTGAGGTAGACTGTCAATGATTTTTGTTTTAGCTTGGCGCATTCCTGCATAAAAAGCGGCAAACATCCCTACAGGACCTGCACCGATAATTGTAATGTCATAGATTTCCATAAAAAATTCCTCCCTTTTCACACTATAGCAGAATTTAATTGAGAATGCTTCTCAAAAATATTTGAAGTTGAAATGGTCAGTCATAGAATTTATTCATGGAATGCAGGCAGTGATGAAAAAATAAAGAAAAACAAATCTAGTATTTTTACGGAAGGTTAGGTATTATGTTATTATTATTTATGAAGTATGCAAATAATAGGAGGAAACAATATGGGATTCCCACAACTAGATTTAAAAAGTGAAAAAGGACCAAAAGCTGTTATCAAAACAAACCGTGGTGACATTACTGTCCAATTATTCCCTGAACTAGCACCGAAGACGGTTCAAAATTTCATTGAACTTTCCAAAAAAGGTTATTATGATGGCGTGATTTTTCACCGTGTTATTCCTGATTTCATGATTCAAGGCGGCGATCCAACTGGAACAGGAATGGGTGGAGAAAGTATTTATGGAGAAAGTTTTGAAGATGAATTCAGTCGTGAACTGTTCAACCTTCGCGGAGCTTTATCTATGGCAAATTCAGGTCCAAACACAAACGGAAGCCAATTCTTTATTGTAAATAACACAAATGTGCCAGCTAATATGCTTGGACAATTGGAAGGTGCTGGATTCCCATCAGAAATCATTGAAGCGTATAAAGGTGGCGGAACCCCTTGGTTAGATTTCCGACATACAGTCTTTGGACATGTACTGGAAGGAATGGATACAGTAGATGAAATTGCAAATGTGCAACGTGGTCCGCAAGACCGCCCTGTACATGACATAGTGATTGAAACAATCGAAATTTCAGAATAGTTTGGTATGATACGGAGTATTTATAGAAAAGGACGAAACCTAGTAAGGTCTCGTCCTTTTACTTTGATAACTGATTTATTCGGTTGTTTCTAAAGCGTGCTTGATTCGATGAAGTCCTTCTAGTAAAGTTTCTTCTGGACAAGCAATATTCAAGCGCATATGTCCATGACCGGAAGGACCAAATGTGATACCAGGATTTAATACGACTTTTCCTTTTCTCACTAGAGTATTCTCTAATTTCTGGTCGTCTGAAATATAAGCGGTAAAATCCAACCACATTAAATAAGTTCCTTCAGGGCTCATTATTCTCACTTTCGGAAGATGCTGTTCAAAAAACTGATTAACTGTTTGAACATTTTTTTCTAGATAAGGAATCAATTGGTTTAACCATTCTCCACCGGTCTCATAAGCCGCTTGAGTCCCAATCAAACCAAAAGTGTTGATTTCGTGCTGTTGATTCATCACTAGATGTTTTTCAAATTTAGCTTTCAGCTCTGGATTTTTGATAAATACCATTGAATTTTTGATTGCAGCTAAATTGAAAGTCTTTGTTGCAGAAGTAAAGGCAATGAGCAAATCGTCCAAATCGGGATTAATCGTCAGCATGGAAGTAAATGTATGATCGAATAAAGTCAAATCTTGATGGATTTCGTCACTAAACAGAAACACTCGATGTTTTAAACACAATTCGCTTAACTGTTTCAATTCTTCTTTGCTCCAAACGCGACCTCCTGGATTATGAGGGTTGCACAAGATCATTGCTTTTACATTGTTTTCTTCTATTTTTTTCTCCATGTTAGAAAAGTCCATGACAAAATGATTATTTTTTTCTAGCAAAGAGCTTCGAACAATGTGACGTTGATTTGTTTCTATAATAGAGGAAAATGGAGGATAAACTGGGTCATGAATCAAAATAGAATCGCCTGGTTTTGTAAAAGTTTGTACTGCTGCAGCTAAACTAGTCAACACACCACTTGTAAAAACAATATTTTCTTTCGTCAACTCAACAGCATGGCGTTGACGTTCCCAATGAATGATAGCCTGATAGAGTTTATCAGATAGAGTGGCATAACCAAAGATTCCGTGTTTGATGTATTCACTAAACGCATTAGCTACCCCCTCGGGAGATAAGAAATCCATATCTGCTACCCACAAAGGAAGTAAATCATCCATTTGATATGTCTCGGCAATCGCGTCCCATTTTACACTTTCTGTATCTTTTCTTGAAATCTTTTTATCAAATTCGATCATCTCAATACCTCCAGTCATTTTCGTCGCTTCTTTTTTTGCGCTATTTACAGTATAATGATAAATGCGAAGAGAGGGAAGTAGATGACTTATAAAATTGGACAAATAATTGAAGGAAAAGTAACAGGGATACAGCCTTATGGGGCATTCGTCTCTCTTGATAATGAGACGCAAGGACTTATTCATGTTTCGGAAGTACAATCCGGTTATACGAAAAATATCCATTCATTGTTAAAAGTCGGGCAGCCAGTAACCGTTCAGATCATCGACATTGATGAATATTCCAAAAAAATCAGTTTATCTTTAAGAACATTAGAAAAAACAAATCCAGCTGTTCCTTATCGTAGAAAAAGATATTTCACGAATAAAAATCGTAAAATCGGTTTTGCCACTATTGCGGAGCAGTTACCTATTTGGATAGAAGAAGCGTTATCTGAATTAGAACGGAAAGAAAATAAGAAATAAAAAGTGTGTATTTTTTCTGAAAATGTGCTAGAATTTTTATGTAAGCCATAGAACAAGGTGATCGAGGTGGAAATTTTGGCAAGCAAAAGAGTTGCTGGTACAATTATGTTGCATTTGGAGGATGGTTCTAAAAAATTTTTGGTCCATTCAATTGATGACAAGTTGGAATTTGCGTTAGCGGAACTTTCTGAAGGGAAGACTGGTTTAGCGAATATACTTAATTTCTTAAAAGAAATAGTTCATATCGATGTTAGCAAGATTAGTTTGATGGAATTGACAAATACACATATTAATCAGGAAAATGTTCCGTTGTTTGTCTTTGAGACTGAACAAAAGAATCAAAGAGAAGAATTAGGCGAAGGATATATTTGGGAAGAACCAGGTCAAATGCGCTCTGTTCTTGGAACTTACGAAGTAGAGGGAGTGCCTTTCTTCTAAAATACAGATTAAGCGAGCAAAGAAGTTTGAATTTTTTTCAAACTTCTTTTTTTTATTGTTTGATCCAAAAAAGACAATGAAATGTTCTGCTATAGATAATTTTTTAGTGCATTTTGTTTTCAAAATATGTAGAAAACGGTTGTATAACGAATAATAATAATTGATCGAAAAATCATTTCACAAAGTAATGCTTAATTTATAGTTGACCAAGGAAGAAATACATGATAAATTTAACAGCGTTGATTCCGAAGTGGACGTTATATCACGTTTCTGAAAAAACTTAAAAAATAGTTATTGACATGTTTATGATGACATGATAAGATAACTGAGTCGTTAAAAAAGAACAGCTTGCGAAGCTTGATTCTATCGAAAAAAACTTCAAAAAAGTTCTTGACAAATAACAAACGACAAGTTATGATAAATGAGTTGCTGAAAGATTTCAAAAAACGAAATCGAAAAAAACTTTTAAAAAAGAGTTGACAATCACTTGTCACTCTGATATGATATAAAAGTTGCTACGGCAGCCAAAACAAATCGGAAAAACATTTCCGATGAAGTAGACCTTTGAAAACTGAACAAAGTAAGACAAACCAAATGTGTAGGGCGTCTTGATTCAATTCAAGACAACAAACATTTTTAACAAGCAAGCAATATGCTAGCAAACAAATTGAGCTTAACAATCGTAAGATTGTTCGAACTTTTTATGAGAGTTTGATCCTGGCTCAGGACGAACGCTGGCGGCGTGCCTAATACATGCAAGTCGTACGCTTCTTTTTCCACCGGAGCTTGCTCCACCGGAAAAAGAAGAGTGGCGAACGGGTGAGTAACACGTGGGTAACCTGCCCATCAGAAGGGGATAACACTTGGAAACAGGTGCTAATACCGTATAACAATCGAAACCGCATGGTTTTGATTTGAAAGGCGCTTTCGGGTGTCGCTGATGGATGGACCCGCGGTGCATTAGCTAGTTGGTGAGGTAACGGCTCACCAAGGCCACGATGCATAGCCGACCTGAGAGGGTGATCGGCCACATTGGGACTGAGACACGGCCCAAACTCCTACGGGAGGCAGCAGTAGGGAATCTTCGGCAATGGACGAAAGTCTGACCGAGCAACGCCGCGTGAGTGAAGAAGGTTTTCGGATCGTAAAACTCTGTTGTTAGAGAAGAACAAGGATGAGAGTAACTGTTCATCCCTTGACGGTATCTAACCAGAAAGCCACGGCTAACTACGTGCCAGCAGCCGCGGTAATACGTAGGTGGCAAGCGTTGTCCGGATTTATTGGGCGTAAAGCGAGCGCAGGCGGTTTCTTAAGTCTGATGTGAAAGCCCCCGGCTCAACCGGGGAGGGTCATTGGAAACTGGGAGACTTGAGTGCAGAAGAGGAGAGTGGAATTCCATGTGTAGCGGTGAAATGCGTAGATATATGGAGGAACACCAGTGGCGAAGGCGGCTCTCTGGTCTGTAACTGACGCTGAGGCTCGAAAGCGTGGGGAGCAAACAGGATTAGATACCCTGGTAGTCCACGCCGTAAACGATGAGTGCTAAGTGTTGGAGGGTTTCCGCCCTTCAGTGCTGCAGCTAACGCATTAAGCACTCCGCCTGGGGAGTACGACCGCAAGGTTGAAACTCAAAGGAATTGACGGGGGCCCGCACAAGCGGTGGAGCATGTGGTTTAATTCGAAGCAACGCGAAGAACCTTACCAGGTCTTGACATCCTTTGACCACTCTAGAGATAGAGCTTCCCCTTCGGGGGCAAAGTGACAGGTGGTGCATGGTTGTCGTCAGCTCGTGTCGTGAGATGTTGGGTTAAGTCCCGCAACGAGCGCAACCCTTATTGTTAGTTGCCATCATTCAGTTGGGCACTCTAGCAAGACTGCCGGTGACAAACCGGAGGAAGGTGGGGATGACGTCAAATCATCATGCCCCTTATGACCTGGGCTACACACGTGCTACAATGGGAAGTACAACGAGTTGCGAAGTCGCGAGGCTAAGCTAATCTCTTAAAGCT
>NZ_NGMF01000002.1:279751-468559 GCF_002140245.1 Enterococcus sp. 10F3_DIV0382
ACTCTAACCCGCACCACTAATCGTGGTGGGAGACAGTGTCAGATGGGCAGTTTGACTGGGGCGGTCGCCTCCTAAAAGGTAACGGAGGCGCCCAAAGGTTCCCTCAGAATGGTTGGAAATCATTCGAAGAGTGTAAAGGCAGAAGGGAGCTTGACTGCGAGACCAACAAGTCGAGCAGGGACGAAAGTCGGGCTTAGTGATCCGGTGGTTCCGCATGGAAGGGCCATCGCTCAACGGATAAAAGCTACCCTGGGGATAACAGGCTTATCTCCCCCAAGAGTCCACATCGACGGGGAGGTTTGGCACCTCGATGTCGGCTCGTCGCATCCTGGGGCTGTAGTCGGTCCCAAGGGTTGGGCTGTTCGCCCATTAAAGCGGCACGCGAGCTGGGTTCAGAACGTCGTGAGACAGTTCGGTCCCTATCCGTCGCGGGCGTTGGAAATTTGAGAGGAGCTGTCCTTAGTACGAGAGGACCGGGATGGACTTACCGCTGGTGTACCAGTTGTTCTGCCAAGGGCATTGCTGGGTAGCTATGTAGGGAAGGGATAAACGCTGAAAGCATCTAAGTGTGAAGCCTACCTCAAGATGAGATTTCCCATTTCTTTAAGAAAGTAAGATCCCTGAGAGATGATCAGGTAGATAGGTCAGGAGTGGAAGTACAGTGATGTATGGAGCGGACTGATACTAATCGATCGAGGACTTAACCAATAGGTTAAAAAGAAAAGAACTCGGCAAAAAACTTATATGACTTCAAATCCAGTTTTGAGTGAACAAAATTTACTCAATAAAAGATAACACCACAGTGTGGTGGCGATAGCGAGAAGGATACACCTGTAACCATGCCGAACACAGAAGTTAAGCTTCTTAGCGCCGATTGTAGTGAGGGGTTGCCCCTTGTGAGAGTAGGACGTCGCCACGCTGATGTTATTCCGGCATAGCTCAGTTGGTAGTAGCGCATGACTGTTAATCATGATGTCGTAGGTTCGAGTCCTACTGCCGGAGTAAAAGTAGATGTAAGAAATATCAAAAGATATTTCTTACATCTTTTTGTTTTGAGCAGGACTTTAGATAATTTTATTAATATATGCTAGCATGCTTTTGTAAATAAAAGAAAGAGGGCGTTTGAATATGTATCTTAAAATTACAGATCAAGCACAAGAAAGATTACAAAAATATATTGATGAAGGCGCGACAGTTATTTTAGATTTAGATGATGGCGTGGGCGAATATTCTAAAATGGGTGTGTGCTCTTTAGATACTAGTTTCCGTTTACTTCTTCTTGATAAAGAACAAGGAAAAAATGATTATAAACTACAATTAGATAGTGATATTGGGGAAGTTTATATCAAAGATTATTCAAAAATGTACATGGATGAACACATGACCCTTTCTTTAGATCCACGTCTAGGTGTATTTACTCTTGAAAGTCCAAGTGGTTCTTTAGACAGCCATGTACAATTAGTCGATTTACGACCAGAAAAATTCTCTGGCATGAAACAATAATTTTCTCTTCATTTATCCATGATCCATAAAACTAGTCTCAATCGAGCTACATTGAAAAACATGACAACATTCTTAACTTGGTCAATAAAAAAGACGACACATTTTGTCGTCTTTTTTATTGATTAGCTATTTTCGATAAATGATCACATAGCTTGTGCTATTATTTCTGGCTTTTCTCTATTCAATTCATGTTTTCCGTTTTCGATAAACAGGAGACGGCTATTAGTTGAAACTTTATATAACCGTTTTGCTCCAGGCTTATTTGCATAATCTTTTGTACCGCATAAAATCAATTTAGGAAGTCGTGATGTATGAAGCTGTTTTTTGCAATCTAATGTTTTAAGTAAACGAAGTAGGGTAAGGCTTTGCTTTTTAGACAAACCTAATTTTTTAAACATTTTAAAAGGTACGCAGTAAAAATAAACATTCTGGAAAATAAGCAATAAGCGATCAGGAAATTCAAATTGTGGATCAGTTAAATCAATAGAGTACTCGGGGGCACTGAAACATCCATAAAGCAAGTAGCTCCGCTATCGGTTGTCAACAGGGACACTTACTTTAATGTGATTCCATTAATTTGGAGAATAAATGGACTTTCACTCTACTACGATGGTCATCCTGAAAGAATTATCAACCATCGGAAGACCTAACATTTCCTTTTCCAAACCAAATTGATACACAACAAACTCATAACTTCCCGGATCACTTGGCGCTTTGAAAGAAATCTTTCCATTTTGTGGAGTAATTTTATTGGTTTTAGAATCTTTCGATAACCGAATAGGGAAGTTAGAAAGACCATTTAGTTCAATTTGCTTGTTTCCTAATAAGGCAACAAGGACGTATTCCTCCTAATGACACTTCATAATTGCCAACTATCAAGATATCTTCATCCGAACTTTGACTTAATCTTTCAGCTTTTTCGATCAATCTCAGAGTTGCTTGATCAGTACCACCATATTCAGTAGTCGCATTTGCCGTGATACTTAACCCAAAGCTTCCCAATACAATTGTACATAGAACTAATTTTTTAATCATTATGTTCCCTCCTATAAAAAATTTATATTGTTACTAACGTAATTATCTCAGAACATGCCTTTCTTGATAAGAACTCACCAGGTTACATCAATGTAAATCATTGGCTTCGTTAAGGTAACTAGCAGTTGATTTTGGGAGTACATGACTTTTATTAACAAAAATATTTAGAAGGAATTCGATCCAAAGAAGAAGTAAAAGCTCAGGAAAAAATAAGCTCAACTGTACTTGAGCTCGTATTATCAGATAGTATGGACATGAAGGAGCTGACCTATATTAATGAGGAGGAGAGGAAATACATTTAATAGTTGAAGAAATTGAGCGTCTGGGTAGAGTTGGTGCTAGAACTTATCGTTTCTCTAAAGCTTCTTCTGGAAATTGGCCCGTTTCCTATGACGTTCGTGTAAATGGCAGACAGCATATTATATCTACCTCGGATTTAAGTATTTCAGTACCTAGAGGGAATATTATTTCTAGAACTTTAACCCATAATAATAAACGGATGATTTCTAATGGTCAACTAGTTGTAAACTAAACAAGAGGTAATGATTATGGAATTAGCAGTGAAATTAAAGTATTCATAGAAAGAAGAGAGGGGTTTTTCAAGAAGATGTTGCAGAGCCGTTAAATATTACGCGACAATAAGAGTCGAGCAATCGATTGGATGAATTTTTTTATTCGCAGACTAACTGAAAAATTCTTTTTTTGTTTAAAATAAAAACAGTTTTGTGGGATTTTCGTGGCATAAAATAAAAAACAGCGCAGACACATGGTTAAACCAACATGTTGCACTGTTTAAGGAAGCCACTTGCCGGGCTTGAACCGGCGACCTCTTCCTTACCATGGAAGCGCTCTACCAGCTGAGCTAAAGCGGCATTATCATTAATACAAATAATAGGATAACGAATATTAATGTATTTGTCAATATATTTTTTATCAAAAAAATGTGTTTTTGTACTAATGGTTTCTTCGAGAATATAGTAAAAAAATTTAAAAAAAGTATTGCGTTATTTGAAAGAAATTGATATTATATTCATGTACTTGATTCCGGCATAGCTCAGTTGGTAGTAGCGCATGACTGTTAATCATGATGTCGTAGGTTCGAGTCCTACTGCCGGAGTAAATAAAGCTTATGCAAAGAAAAAGAAATCCAATCACTTGGGTTTCTTTTTCTTTTATTATTATGATGAATCAATCTTTCTGTTTTTGTCACGTATGTTGTAATCTTTACGAAAGAGTAGAGTTGGCTACTCATAATCAACCATACTTCCCATCATCGCTAAATACAAAATAAATCAGCATTCCTACACCAATCAAAGCACAAACTGCACCAAGAAAAGGAATGACATTCCCAAAGTTATCTGTATTCATAAGTATGCCACCACCCACAAACAAAAAGCCGCCAGCAATCAGGTTTTTCATTTTATTCATTCTCCTTTCTTACGTTATAGTATTTCCTTCTTTCAATGAGTATTTTGAAAGCTATCTTATTGTATGATGTTCTTCTAGACCTTTTCTTTATTATACAGTCCATTTTCGTTATCTCATAGGAATATTCTTTTTTATTTGAAAATTATTGTATACCGTATGACATTTTTCTTCATGAAGTTGTAAGTATATTCTCATTCAAATGAAAATTTCATCATAGAAGAGATTGTATTTCTAAATTCTTAAGAGTAAAATACGAAGTGTAACTTGGATTTGGAAGGATGATTGGATGAAAGCTATTACACCGGATATGACAACAAAATTTGACAAACAGTTTCAAGCAAATAACAAACAGCAGGCGTTGCAGCGGGCTGTCGTGAAGAACGGGATTACTGCTTCTGCTGAAAATATTTCAGCACATGTGGCGAATACACCAGTATTTTCTATTGATTTAGCTACAGGCAAAGTGGCTAATCAGATGCAATCGGGTCGTTGTTGGATGTTTGCTGCATTGAATACGTTCCGTCATAAAATGCTGAATCAATTCCATTTAAAAGAGTTTGAATTATCACAAAATTACACTTTTTTCTGGGATAAATATGAAAAGGCAAATTACTTCTATGAAAACATTATTGCAACTGGAAAAGAGGCTATTGATAGCCGAAAAGTGGCTTTCTTGCTAACTACTCCTCAACAAGATGGCGGTCAATGGGATATGATCGTTTCATTATTCCAAAAATACGGTGTTGTGCCTAAATCGGTAATGCCGGAAAGTGCGAATAGTTCAAATTCTCGAGATTTGAATAACTACTTGAACAAACTACTGCGTAAAGATGCAGTTGTGTTACGCGAAATGGTTGCTCAAGGAGAAACATTAGACGCTATTGAAGAAAAAAAAGAAGAAATGCTAGAAAGTATTTATAACTTCTTAGCCATCTCATTAGGAACACCTCCAAAAGAATTCGATTTTGAGTACCGCGATGAAGAACAAAACTATCATCTTGACCGAGGACTGACGCCACAAATTTTTTATGATAAATACATCGGTGTAAAATTAGATGATTATATTAGTGTGATCAATGCACCAACAAAAGACAAACCATTCAATCGTTCTTATACAGTAGAGATGCTAGGGAATGTCGTTGACGGGAAAGAAGTTAAATACCTGAATGTTGATATGGAAACTTTCAAAAAATTAGCGATTGCTCAGCTTGAACAAGGAGAATCTGTATGGTTTGGTTGTGATGTAGGACAATCTTCTACTAGAACCAGTGGCATCATGGCCTTAGATGCTTATTCGATGGATGATCTATTCGATACGGATTTCACAATGACTAAAGCTGAACGTTTGGATTTTGGTGAAAGTTTGATGACCCATGCGATGGTATTGACTGGCGTTGATTTAGTGGACGGACAATCAACAAAATGGAAAGTCGAAAACAGCTGGGGCGAAAAAGTTGGAAAGAACGGTTTCTTCGTTATGAGTGATGCTTGGATGGACGAATATACGTACCAAATCGTTGTCAGAAAAGATTTGTTGACGAAAGAGCAACTAAATGCGTTCAATGAAGAACCAATTATGCTAGCTCCATGGGATCCAATGGGTGCTTTAGCATAGGTAAATAGTTCAATAAAGAGTATGCTATAGATAAAAAAGAGCTGGCTTAAGTCAGCTCTTTTTTATCTATAAAGTCCATCTCCTGATTTTTATGATCCCTGTGCTATAATTCTAAATAAAGGGATAAGGATTGGAAATAATCCTTTTATCATGAAACAAGTAGGATGACAAAATAGAATAAAATTGGGAGTAGGGGGAAAAGTCATGGATATCCAAACTGTTTTATCTGATCTGAAACTAAATGGGAAAGTGATTCCAGTTGTTGGCGGCGATGTGAATCAAACTTATCGTATAAAAACAGATCAACGTGCTTATTTTTTGAAAATCCATCCGAATGTAAAAAAAGATTTTTTTGAAGCAGAAGTAGATGGGTTAAAAGAGCTAGCTACATTCGTACGTGTACCAGATACCTACATGCTGGGTGAAACAAGTGAAGGCGCTTATTTGTTAATGGAATGGATCGAGCCGGGAAAAGGAGATCAACGAGATCTTGCTGTAGCTTTAGCTAAACTCCATCAGCAAACAGCGCCACAATTTGGTTTTCGAAAAGATAACTATCTAGGTACACTTATTCAGAAAAATTCTTTTGAAGAAGATTGGTGGATTTTTTTCTTTAAAAATCGGCTTGAAGCCCAGATTTCTTTAGCGGAAGAAACGAATCGTTGGAATGTACAGCGGCAAGAAAAGTATCTGCAATTTAAAGAACGAGTATTGAAATCGGTTGAACCCAAAAAGATCACTCCACGCCTCTTGCATGGAGACCTGTGGAGTGGTAATGTGTTCTTTGACCAGCAAGGACATCCAATTTTTGTCGATCCGGCTGTTACTTATGGGAATCGGGAACAAGACATTGCAATGAGTCAGTTATTCGGCGGTTTCCGACCGGAATTTTTAGATGCCTATCAAACTATATTTCCATTAGAAGAGGGATGGGAAGATCGACTACCGATTTACCAGTTATATTATCTTTTGGCACATTTGAATATGTTTGGAGAAAGTTACGGTTCCCAAGTAGATCAATTACTAGAAAGTTTTTAAGAGGAGGGCGTGTTTTTGGCAAAGAAATATACCAAAAAGCATGAAGTTTCATATTATGAGTGTGACATCAATCAAACGATGACATTTCCTTCGATGTTAGGAGTAGTTATCAAAACATCTGAAGATCAAAGCGACCAGTTGGGAAGAGGCAGTGAATTCGTCAATAGCTTTGGACTGACTTGGGTCATCACGAATTATTCTATGGAGATTAATCGTCTGCCTAGAGTCGGTGAAGTAATTTCAGTAACGACTCAAGCCATGGAGTACAATAAGTTTTTCTGTTATCGGAACTTCTGGATCCATGATGAAGATGGGGAAGAATTAGTCAAAATAGAATCTGTTTTTGTATTGATGGATTTTGTGAATCGAAAAATGAGCAGTGTTAATGAAGAAATCATTGCTCCTTTTGAGAGTGAGAAGATCAAAAAAATCAAGCGTCAGGAAAAAATTGAAAAGATTGATTCGGGCTTCATGTTGCCATATCGTGTTCGTTTTTATGATATCGATAGTAATCAGCATGTTAATAATGCGATGTATTTTAATTGGATCATTGATGTATTGGGATATGACTTTTTGACTACGCATGTTCCAGAAAAAGTAATTATTCGATTTGATAAAGAAGTAGAGTACGGGAATGAGATCGAAAGCCATTTTGAACAAGTCCCAACCGAAAATGGTATCAAAACAAAACATGAAATCCGAATGCAAGAACAGCTGTATTGTGAAGCCAATATTCTATGGAAAAATAAATAAAAAAGAGGTTGTGACAGAAGTGGTCAGCTTCAAGAAATAAGAAGAAATTTACGGAAATTGTTTCTCAAATTTTTGTGAAATTTCGGCTTAGTTTTCGAAGAAGCTACTTTTGTCACAGCCTCTCTTCCTACGATTAGTCAAGTAAAAGGTGCAAGAAAAATAGCTCGTAAACGAAAGCGACAAAATCAAGGCACACCAAATAAAGCCCCGTTCGTAAAAAAATTTTCGATCTGGGCAAAGAAGTGGTATACTGTAAGTGGTTTAATTAATGGTCCACTGAGACCGCGTACGCATAGTCGTACTCTGTATGTGCCCTAACCATAGCGTGCATACATTTCAGAAGCTTGTTCATACAAGCAACTGTGGCAACCTTCTCTTTCTTAGGGATAGGTTGCTTTTTTAATTTGTAGTAATAATCGACAATATGATTAGGAGCTGCGCGTTGCTGGCGAATCATATTTCGAATGGTGAAGAAAATAATTTTCCGTGCTTTGGGATTACCACGCTTATTGATGCGGTCTTGGCCAGTATGCTTACCTGATTGATACCGTCGGATGTCGATTCCGACAAAAGCATTCAATTGTTTATGGGTTTTAAATCGTGTGATATCTCCTAATTCACCGAGCAATAAAGCGGCTGTGAGTGCGCCAATCCCAGGGAACGTTTGGTACAACAAAAAGCAAGGAGAGCCTTCGGCTTTTTTGATCATTTGTGTCGCCAGTGCTTCTTTTTGTTCGAGTAAATCTTGGAGAAGTTCGGCGTAATAGATTGTTTTTTGACAGTGGATACTGTCTTTTTCAACAGCTGGATAGGCACACTGTGCATAGTGGATGATTTGATCTGCCTTTTGCTCGGCACGATTCGCGGAGATTTTTTTCCGTGTTTCGTTGATCAGTTTATTTTTTATTTTTGTCCGAGTAGATGCCAATACAAAATCTGGATGGGGAAAAAGACGGATCAATGTCAATGCGTAAGGGGTCATCCTGTTTGAAAAGAACTGTTCAAGCTCTGGAAAAGTCAACTGAAGGCAGTTGTGTAAATCCATGCGCAGACGAGTGATTTTCTTCTCAATTTCTTGATAAAAACGGGCTAAATCGCGCATCTCTAAGTAAAAATTGCTTTGTACTTCTTTTGGCTGACGTTGATTTTTAAGATGAGTCTGTGCGAGCCGATGGGCATCCGATTTATCTGTTTTCCAACTGCGTAAGGTGTTTTCTTCCATCTGTTTTTTCGCTTCTAACGGGTTTAACAAACAGTAAGAAAAGTGATGATCTTGAAAGAACTTTTCGACTGGTCTGGAATAAATCCCCGTTGCTTCAAAAACAATCAATGGACGTTCAGGCAAGTGCTGGATCTCTTCGAGTAATGCATGAAATCCTCTTTGAGTGTGTTCGATCTCGTCTTCAAATAAGCAGGTGTCGTCTTTGTATAGGACACTGTAGCTGTGTCCCATTGAAACATCTAATGCAAGAATGTAAGGCATTTGTTTTCCTCCTTTTTAAGTTTTGAAAGAACTTTACTGCTTCATTTCGATTCCAATTTCCTATACACGGGCTCATGGCCCCAACATACGTAAACCTGATTCTAAAATGACAGTAAAGAAGTTCGGTTTTTGATAGGGACTCGTAGTCCTCAAGGCTTTGTTCGAACTTTCTTTCACTCTTCACTATAATCTAAAAATAGAAAATAGAGGAGAACATCATTCGTCAATGATGTTCCCCTCTAATCTTAGTATGTTTTTTAAGTTTAGCTATCAGATATTGATGGTTAGTTTTGGATAAACGAAATCAATTCTTCGCCCGTCAAACCATAGTTTACGGCAATCAATAGTTTTAAACGTGCTTTTTGACTATTGATGCTGTTGCAGAAAATAATCCCCATTTCTTCTAGTTCTTTTCCTCCGCCTTCATAATCATAAACAGGCTCTGCGATTCCATTGAAACAACGAGAAACAAGTACTACAGGAATTTTTTGGACAAGAAGCTTTTCTAAAGCTGCTAAGGCTTGAGGAGGGAGATTTCCGGCACCTAAAGCTTCAATGACTAGACCGTCTACTTTCGTATGGGCGATTGCTTCCAATAAGTCTCCTTGCATCCCAGCATATGCTTTAACAATTGGGATAGTCCCATTTACAGCGGAAATATCCAGCCGCTTTGTTTCTAAAAGTTCTTGTAAGAATAAGATTCGATTCTTAGTTACTAAACCGATTGGTCCCAATGTAGGCGTTCGGAAAGTAGCAACATTTGTGGTGTGGGTCTTTGTCACGTAGCGTGCAGAATGAATCTCATCGTTCATGACCACTAATACACCCTTATCTACCGCTTCTTCACAGCTTGCGACGCGAATAGCACTTTCAAAATTATAGAGGCCGTCACTTCCAAGTTCGTTACTTGAACGCATTGCCCCAGTCAAAACAATTGGTAATTTGTCACCAATCGTTGTATCAAGAAAAAAGGCAGTTTCTTCTAATGTATCCGTACCGTGTGTAATCACCACTCCGAATATACCTGATTCATAAGCGGACAAGATACGTTCTTTTAATACCAACATGTGAGAAGGCATGATGTGTGGTGAGGGAAGATTGAAGATATCTTCAACTAAGAGTTCCACATGCTCAGGTATCGTGATTTCTGCATCTAATAACGGGTTTGCCACATCAGGACTAACACCGCCAGTGAGCATGTTTTCTTTCATGGCGATCGTTCCGCCGGTGTGCAGTACAAGTATTTTTTTCATTTTACAGACTTCCTTACGAATAATTTTGCATAGCCGTTAAATCTTATTGTATACTATATAAAAGAGTTTTGCTATCAGTGAAGAATAACAATAGCCAGACTTATTATAAAAAAGCTACTCTTACTTAAACGAAGAAGACTCGACCTTGACCTCTTAATGCACGGAGTATTTGGTTGAGTTTCTTTTACAAAAAAGTAGTCAAGAGAAAACAATTACGAAGGTGGTCGAAAATGATCAGAATCGGATTAACATCGTTTAAAGAACATGACAAATTAACTGGCAAAAAGAATAACACTCTGTATGAATATGCCGGATTTCTACCCTTAGTGGAATTAGATACTGCTTATTATGGGATTCCTCGAAAGTCCTCTGTTGAGAATTGGATAAACGAAGTACCTGAATCTTTTCGCTTTGTAGTCAAAGTCTATCAAGGGATCAGCGGTCAAGGAGATTGGAAGCCTTATTATCAGACAGAAGAAGAGATGATTACGCATTTTTTAGATGTCATGTCGCCAATGGTAGAAGCTGGAAAGCTTTTTTGCTTTTTAATTCAATTCCCCTCTTCATTCAAGTGTACAAAAGAAAATGTCCAATACTTGCGCAAACTTAGAAAGTGGTTTGAGGGTTATCCTGTTGCTGTAGAATTGCGGGACTATTCTTGGTATAGCGATGAATTTCTTGAACGTACGAGAAACTTTATGTCTCGAGCCGCTTTTTCTTTAGCCATCATTGATGAGCCGCAGCTGCTGAATACAACGATCCCTTTTGATCCGTTTGTAACCAATCCGAACTTTGCTCTTTTTCGATTTCATGGCAGGAATGCTCAGGGATGGCAAGCAAATGATAAAGATTGGCGCAAAAAAAGAACATTGTATCGTTATTCAGAAAAAGAACTACAAGAACTAGCATGTGAAGTCAAAGCAGTTGATTCTAAGACAAAAGAGATAGGTGTGATTTTTAATAACAATTCTGGCGGGGATGCGGCTGAAAATGCATTAGCACTGCAAAAAATATTAAATATCCAGCCGGATGGACTTAATCCAACTCAAATGGATCTGTTTTAAAGGCTTATTTTATTCATGAAAGGGGCGAAGTCTATGATCAAAGCTATTTTTTTTGATATTGACGGAACATTGGTCACCAATCGTTCAAAAGCATTGGAATCAACAAAACAAGCAATTAACTATGCTCGGAAAAACGGCATTTTATGCGGTGTAGCAACGGGGCGCAGCCCAATAAAGATCAAAGAAATCATTGATGAATTGGAATTAGATATGTATGTCGTGTATAATGGTCAACTGGTTTTTACTGCAGATCGAACGATTATCGACCACCCTTTTGAACAAAAAGTATTGGAACATATTGTTGAATTTGCAGATGAGAACCATCGACAAATCGTTTTTGGTGCGAGAAATCGGCTAGATGGATCAACAACGATGCTATTAGGACAATCGATTTTTATCAAGCGGCTAGTCAGCTTTTTACCGCGTAAATTCCCGGTACGTCTGATGAAAAAAGTCCTCCAGCTTTTTAGCCCTCATCGGCAAAAGGACCGTTATGAAACATTAGAGATATTAAAAGAACCAATTTACCAATGTATACTGCTTAGTCCGGAGTCAGAACAGAAAAAGTTAGAACATCTATTTCCCGAGTGTACCTTCCAACGTTCAAATACGTATACTGTAGATATCATCCCAAAAGGTGGTTCAAAATTGCTAGGCATCCAAGCTTTCGCAAATGCTGTCGGAATTGAGATGGAAGAAATCATGGCATTCGGCGACCATTACAATGATATCGAGATGCTGAAAGGTGTAGGAATTGGAGTGGCTATGGGAAATGCTCAGATTGAAGTAAAACATGCCGCAGATTTTGTGACCCAATCAAATGAAGAAGATGGCATATACGAAGGACTGAAGCACTTTGGTCTGATTTATTAGACAATGAAAGAAGGAAAACATTAGTATGGAATCAGAGACACCTTTTCAAAAAGTAGAAGCATTTCACAAAATTTTTGATCCAAGAAGACCAGAAATCCCCACAGCTTTTACTGCGATGGAGGCTCATACACGTGCTGCATTCAAAATAGAAGAACTTGTTGAATTTGTTGCAGCTACCTCACCAAGTAAAGAACAACTACATGAAGCTGTTACTCTGCTACACGAAGCATTAGATAAAGCAGAAGAAAAAATACTTGATAAAACAGAGTGGGGAAGTGACCCACTGATTGAACAAGTAGATGCACTGACAGATATCCTTTACTTTACTTACGGTTCTTTTTCATTATTGGGAATAGCGCCTGATCGAATATTTGATATCGTCCATCAGGCAAATATGGGAAAATTGTTTCCAGATGGAAAACCTCATTATGATCCTGTAACAAATAAAGTATTGAAACCTGAGAACTGGCAGATGGAGTACGCGCCAGAGCCTAAAATCGCGGCAGAAATCCAACGACAGATTCAAGAAGCTCTTGCTAGGAAAAGCTCTGCTGATAGGAGTGCATGCACAAACGAAACAGAGTGATCAGTACGTCACTATTTTTGTTATCTTTATACGATGAAAAACAAAAGATTTTCGTTTAAGTTAGTGAATGCATGAAAATAGTATGCTATAATCTAGAATAGATGTCTTTTGCACGAGAGACGTATTATTTGGATTTATGCCAAGCAGAACGCCATCTGTTGCATAAAAAGATGCATACTGAAAACGGAGGAACCATAAATGGGAAATAATGTTATCATCGGAATCGTCATTGCAATCATTATAGTCGCCATTGTCGTCTTTTTGGTTAGTTACTTGATGAAGAAAAAAAACCAAGATCGATTGGATGCCTTAGAAAAACGCAAGGAAGAATTATTTGACTTGCCAGTGATTGAAGAAGTCGATGATGTTAAAAAAATGCATCTGGTTGGGCAAAGCCAAAATACCTTTCGTGAATGGAGTCAAAAGTGGAATGACATATCTACTTCCTCATTCGCTGAATTAGAAAGTCAAATTTTTGAAGTGGAAAACCTCAATGAAAGTTTTCGGTTCTTAAAAGGAAAAAAAGCAGTTGTTGAAGCAGAAGCAACAATGGACCAAATGGAGAAACAAGTAACGGAAATCCGTGAAGGTCTGAAGGAATTGCGAGAAACGGAAGAACGCAACTCATTAGCTGTCCAGCAGGCGCTTGATGTCTATGAAGAACTGAAAGAAAAAGTCAGAGAAGACGAGCATGAATATGGACCAGCTCTTTTTGAATTGCAAAAACAGATCAAGATGATCGAAAAAGAATTTACGCAATTCGTGACTTTAAATACTTCCGGCGATCCTGTAGAGGCCCGCGAGGTTTTAGATAAAGCAGAAAAACATACGTATGAAGTGGAAGCTCTGATGAAAAAAATTCCACCACTGTATGAAGATCTCCATACGACTTTCCCTGAACAACTTGAAGAAATCAGTGATACTTATGAGAAATTAATGGAAGAACAATATGTATTCCCTGAAGAAGATCTTGCTGAAGATATCGCAAAAGTAAGTCGAAGAATTGAAAATTCATTAGCCAATCTTGAAAAAACAGAAGTTGAAACGGTCGAATTCGAAAACCGAGAAACAGCTGATTTGATTGATTCGCTATATGACATCTTAGAACGAGAAATGGAAGCTCAGAGATATGTAAAAACTAACCAATCAACGATTGCAGAGTATATCAAACATACAACGAAGAATAACCGTCAATTATTGATTGAGTTGGATCACACCGCTCAAAGCTATACATTGAATCACAATGAAATTGGTCGTGTACGAGGTTTCCAAACTGAAGTGGAAGAAATGGAACGTCAAAATGAACAGATGATTCCACAGATTCGCCAACACGAAATCCCTTATTCAGAAGTGCGTACGTTCTATAAAACAGTCTTCAAGGTCTTAGAAGATATCGAAACGCAACAAGTAGAGATCGACGACTCATTACATGAATTGAGAAAAGGCGAAAAAGAAGCGCAAGAAAAGATCGATACATTCGAATTTAAATTGCGTAGTTTGAAACGTTTTGTAGAGAAACAACGTTTGCCTGGCTTGCCGAATGATTACCTAGAATTCTTTTTTGTTGCTACTGATCGTATTGAAGAACTAAGTGTTGTCTTGAATAAAATTCGAGTAAACATGGAGGAAGTCAATCGTTTAGTTGCTCTATGCGAAGAAGATCTAGAATTATTAGATAAGAAGACACATGATCTAGTAGATGCAGCAGCACTAACGGAGCAAATGCTCCAATATGCAAACCGTTATCGTCATACACACGAAGAAGTTCGAGAAGCGATTGATAAAAGTTACTATTTATTCAATAAAGAATATCATTATCAAGAAGCATTAGACGAAATTGGTACAGCATTAGAGCGAGTAGAACCAGGTGCTTTCAAACGCATCGAAGATTTTTATTTTAATCATCCAGACTTAGTATAAAGCAAAAAAGCAGCAATCATGCAAGAACAAGACAACCATCCGTCTTGTTCTTGTCTTTTTTTATGTCTATCTGAAAGAGGAAACAAGTGAAAATTCCACCTGCTCTTGAAAGCACCTTGGACAACCGTTATAATAGAAAAGAATTTCAAAAAAGAGGGGTTTCTTATGATATATTTTGATAACAGTGCAACGACCCCAATCTTTCCGCAAAGCTTAGATGCATATGTAAAAACCAGTCAGCGGATTATTGGGAATCCATCAAGTCTTCATGATTTGGGCAATCAAGCTAATCGGTTGTTGCAGCAAGCAAGAAAGCAGATCGCTGATTTGATCCATGCAGAGCCAGAAGAAATCTTTTTTACTTCAGGAGGAACAGAAGGAGATAACTGGGTATTAAAAGGAACGATGATTGAAAAAAGAGAGTATGGGAATCATATGATCATTTCAGGAATCGAACATCCGGCAGTCAGTGAGACGGCCGAACAATTAAAAGAATTAGGAATCGAAGTAAGTATCGCCCCAGTAGATAAACGCGGATTTGTACGTGTTGACGAATTGAAAAAATTAATAAGAAAAGAGACAGTTTTGGTCTCTGTTATGGCTGTGAATAATGAAGTAGGATCGATTCAGCCCATCCAGGAAATCAGTGATCTTTTGGATGATTTCCCTAAAATTCATTTCCATGTAGATGCTGTTCAGGCAATCGGAAAAGTACCATTCTCGCAATGGTTGACAGGGAGAGTGGATTTTGCAACATTTTCAGCCCATAAATTCCATGGCCCACGGGGAACTGGTTTCATTTATTGGAAAAAGGGTCGTCGTTTAGCACCATTACTGACAGGTGGAGGTCAGGAAAGAAATCAACGAAGTGGGACAGAAAATGTTCCAGGTATTGTGGCTATGGCTAAAGCTTTACGTTTATCATTAGAGATAAAGGAACAAAAACCTGAGCAGACACAACGCTTAAAAGAAGCTTTAATCAATGCGTTGAAGTCGTATGATAAAGTGACGATCTTTTCAGAAGGAACCGACTATGCGCCGCACATTTTATGTTTTGCTCTAAAAGGAATTCGTGGTGAAGTTCTCGTCCATGCTTTAGAGGAAAAACAAATATTTGTTTCTACTACTAGTGCCTGCTCCTCACGTAAACATATGGCAAGTAGTACATTGCACGCGATGCATGTACCAAATGATTTGGCTACATCTGCTATTCGAATCAGCCTAGATGAAAATAATTCATTAGCAGAAGTGGAGCAATTTATGATTATTTTCAAGCAGCTTTATAAGAAATTTTCTGTAATCAATTAAAAGAGGAGTGTTCTTGTGAAATACAGTGAAATTATGGTCCGTTATGGAGAGCTTTCGACAAAAGGAAAGAATCGAAAAAGCTTTATCATGCAACTAGCACAAAATGTCAGACAAGCTTTGAAAGAATTTCCAGAAATCAAAATCCATGCTGATCGCGACCGGATGCATCTTTTGTTGAATGGTGCAGACAGTCAGCTAGTTATTCCAAAACTAGCAAAAATATTTGGGATCCAAAATTTTTCTCCGAGTATTCGGGTAGAAAAAGATGTTGAAGTTTTGAAACAAGCTGTTCAAGACATCATGAAAGAAATTTATACAGGGAAAGAAACATTTAAAATTATCGCTAAAAGAAGCGATCACCAATTTGAATTGACAAGTAATGAATTGAATCAAACATTAGGCAATGCTGTTTTTGATATTTCCCCTCATATCCAAGTTCAAATGCGTCAGCCCGATATTCCATTACGTGTAGAGATTCGTCGTGACGGCGCTTATCTGTCGTATGAAACGATCAAAGGAGCTGGCGGGTTGCCTGTAGGAACAAGCGGAAAAGGAATGCTCATGCTTTCTGGTGGGATTGATTCTCCTGTTGCAGGATATTTTGCAATGAAGCGGGGAGTGGAAATCGAAGCTGTTCATTTTGCTAGTCCGCCGTATACAAGTGAACAAGCACTGCAAAAAGCAAAAGATTTAACAGCGAAACTAGCGCCTTATGTAGGAACAATTCATTTTATTGAAGTGCCATTTACCGAGATTCAAGAAGAAATCAAAAAATCAGTGCCACAAGGATATTGGATGACGATCACTCGTCGAATGATGTTGCGGTTGACCGATGAAATTCGCCGTATTCGTCATGGTCTAGTTATTTTGAATGGCGAATCATTAGGTCAAGTGGCTTCACAAACCTTGCAAAGTATGGTGGCTATCAATGAAGTAACGAATACGCCAATCATTCGGCCTGTAGCGACAATGGATAAACTTGAAATCATTGAAGTAGCGGAACAGATCGATACATTTAATCTTTCTATCCAACCTTTTGAAGACTGCTGTACGATTTTTGCTCCTCCACAGCCAAAAACACGCCCTCAACTGGAAAAGGTCCATCAATATGAAGAGCGTTTAGCAATAGATGAAATGATCCAACGTGCATTAGCTGGCTTGAAGATGGAAGAGATACAAGCAGAATCTTCTAATGAAAAAACTGAAGAATTTTCAGAATTGCTATAAGTGGTTGTGAAATTAGTGTTTTGAACTAATATCGAAGATTAGCTGATAAATGATAAAAAAATTTCCCATGAAATAGCGACCCAAATAGTTAATTTTTGGGTCGTTTTATTTGTCTCACACCCTTTTCCTTCCTACCTGTAACCTTGCTCCCGGGTTAGAAACATGTTACACTAAATATGTGAAATTATTAACAAGGAGCGTCGTTATGCGAGAAAAAACAGATACACTGCCAAAAGCAACTGCGAAAAGGTTACCTTTATATTTACGCTACTTAAAGATGTTGGATGACTCAGGCATAAGTAGAATCAAATCAAATGAGTTCAGCGAAATCACCCAAATTCCTTCTGCAACGATCCGCAGAGACTTCTCGCAATTAGGCGAGCTAGGCAGAAGTGGATATGGCTATGATGTCCCTTTCCTTATCGATGTATTCAATAATATCCTTAATACTAAAGAAGAAAAACGAATCGCATTAGTTGGATACGGAAATCTTGGCAAAGCATTGAAACACAACAATTTTAGAAGAAATGAAAATCTAAATATCGTGTGCGTCTTTGATAATGATCCAGCACTGATCAATCGAGTCATTGATGGAGAAATGATCTATCCGATTGATCGTTTCGCAGAGATAGCCAAAGCAAAAAATGTGACAGTAGCAATCTCTACGGTACCAAGTAAATATTCACAATCTGCTATTGATGAAATTGTCAAAGGGAATGTAACCGCTATCCTTAACTTTGCACCTGACCGAGTAACTGTCCCAGCTTATGTCAATGTTCAATACATTGATTTGACGACCGAGTTACAGACGCTTATTTACTTTGATGAGAATTACTCAGAAGTTTTTTCTTAGGAAAATTTGAGTAGGCTTATTGATCTTGCAAGGATCCGTCGTAATTCTTTCAAAAATTTTTTAATACTAAATGAAGTGGTTTTTTCACGACCACTTGTTGACTAAAAAAAAAAACCATTGTAGAATGAAGCATAACGCTGAACAAGAGGAGTAACTGGCACATTCATTCTTAGAGAGAGAACTATCTGCTGAAAGGTTCTCAATGACAACCAGTGAAGGTAGCTTGGGAGTTTCTGTCTTGAATGGAGTAGAGATAGACGAGTCGTGATCGTTAACTCACTTGAGAGGCAATAATGATTGATTATTGCAATTTAGGTGGTACCGCGTAAATCATACGTCCTAAAATACGAAAGTATTTTAGGACGTTTTTTAGTTTAAAGGAGGAAAACAGCATGACGGAAGAAAATAATCTATCAACAAAATATAACCCGCAAGAAGTTGAAGCTGGACGTTATCAGCATTGGTTAGAACAAGATTTGTTTAAACCGAGTGGAGATAAAAAAGCAAAACCTTATTCAATCGTGATCCCACCCCCAAATGTTACCGGAAAACTTCATTTAGGGCATGCTTGGGATACGACCTTGCAAGATATGCTGATTCGTCAAAAGAGAATGCAAGGATATGATACTTTATGGTTGCCTGGTATGGACCATGCAGGAATCGCGACACAAGCAAAGGTAGAAGCAAAGCTTAGAGAGCAAGGAATTTCTCGCTATGATCTAGGTCGTGAAAAGTTCATCGATCAAGTGTGGGAATGGAAAGAAGAGTATGCAAGTCATATCCGTGAACAGTGGGCTAAAATGGGATTATCTTTAGATTACAGCAGAGAACGTTTTACATTAGATGACGGATTATCTGAAGCAGTACGTAAAGTTTTTGTTACCTTATATGAAAAAGGGTTGATCTATCGCGGTGAATACATCATCAATTGGGACCCTCAAGCACGAACAGCTCTATCTGATATCGAAGTTATTCATAAAGACATTGAAGGCGCCTTTTACCATATGAGCTATGAACTGGCAGATGGATCAGGCGTAGTAGAAATTGCGACGACCCGGCCAGAAACGATGTTGGGAGATACGGCGATTGCTGTTCACCCAGAAGACGAGCGTTATCAAGCGCTGATTGGCAAAAAAGTGATTCTACCTTTAGTCAATAAAGAAATCCCAATCATTGCAGATGAATATGTAGATATGGAGTTTGGGACAGGTGTAGTAAAAATCACTCCAGCACATGATCCAAACGACTTTGAGGTAGGTAATCGTCATGAGCTTCCACGAGTGAATGTGATGGATGATGATGGTACAATGAATGAACTAGCAGGAAAGTATGCTGGAATGGATCGTTTTGCTGCTCGTAAAGCAATCGTGCAAGATCTAAAAGAAATCGGCCGATTGATCAAAATCGATACGATGGTCCATAGTGTGGGACATTCCGAGCGGACAGGTGTCGTTGTCGAACCTCGATTGTCTACTCAATGGTTTGTAAAAATGGCGCCGTTAGCAAAAAAAGCCATTGATAACCAAGAAACAGATCAAGCAGTGGAATTCTTCCCTCCAAGATTCAATCAAACATTTTTACGTTGGATGGAAAATGTCCATGACTGGGTAATTTCACGACAATTATGGTGGGGACATCAAATCCCTGCATGGTATCACAAAGAAACAGGCGAAATGTATGTAGGAATGGAAGCACCAGCTGATAGTGAAAACTGGGTCCAAGATCCGGATGTTTTAGACACTTGGTTTAGTTCAGCATTGTGGCCTTTTTCAACGATGGGCTGGCCAGACACGGAAAGCGAAGATTATAAGCGGTACTTCCCTACTAGCACCTTAGTAACTGGTTATGACATCATTTTCTTCTGGGTAAGCCGAATGATCTTCCAAAGTTTGGAATTTACTGGCGAACGACCATTTGAGAATGTCTTGATTCATGGATTGATTCGTGACGAACAAGGGCGGAAGATGAGTAAATCATTGGGTAATGGGATCGATCCGATGGAAGTAATCGAAAAGTATGGAGCAGATGCTCTTCGTTGGTTCTTATCGAATGGTTCTGCACCAGGACAAGATGTTCGCTTCAGCTATGAAAAAATGGATGCTTCATGGAACTTTATCAATAAAATCTGGAATGCTTCACGTTTCGTTATCATGAATATCGAAGGAATGACCGTAGAAGAGATCGATTTATCTGGAGAAAAATCAGTGGCTGACCGTTGGATTCTTACTCGTTTGAACGAAACAGTCGCACGTGTAACTGAATTATTTGATCGTTTTGAATTTGGTGAAGCCGGTAGACAACTGTATAACTTTATCTGGGATGATTTTTGTGACTGGTATATCGAAATGAGCAAAGAAGTACTTTATGGAGATGATGCTGTTTCAAAACAAACAACACGTAGTATCCTAGTCCATACCTTGGATCAGATTTTGCGTTTGTTGCATCCAATCATGCCATTTGTCACAGAAGAAATATGGGAACATATTCCTCATCAAGGAAATTCTCTAGTAGTAGCAGAATATCCTGTGGTACGTCCAGAGTTTGACGATGAAACTGCTTCTAAAGGAATGGAAGTATTGAAGGAATTGATTCGAGCCGTTCGAAATATTCGTTCAGAAGTGAATACACCATTGTCTAAACCAATTACGCTATTAATCAAAACAAACGATGCTAAAATCGATCAATTTTTAGTTGAAAATACAAGCTACATCGAACGCTTCTGCAACCCAGAAGAGTTGACGATATCAAGTGAGATCACTGCACCAGATCTAGCGATGTCAGCTGTTCTGACAGGTGCAGAAATCTTCTTGCCGTTAGCAGGATTAATCAATATCGAAGAGGAAATCAAACGATTAGAAAAAGAACTGGAAAAATGGACAAGCGAAGTGAAACGTGTCCAAGGAAAACTTTCTAATGAACGGTTTGTTTCTAATGCGCCGGAAGAAGTAGTAGAGGCAGAACGTGCAAAAGAAAAAGATTATTTAGAGAAGCAAACGGCTGTCAAAGAACGAATCGAAAGTTTGCGTACTATTCAATAAAAGCGGGGAATACCACTTATTCCGAATAAGGGGATGTGACATGATTATTGTCGCATCCTCTTTTTTAGTCTACTCTGATTACTTAGAAAAAAGAGCGATTTATCATGTATCCGGAGCAGATTTTTTTCTCTATCGTCCTTTTATTTTTCTTATGTCTTCTATTTGTTATAATAAAAGAGAAATGGGGGAATTGTTGATGACGATTGAAGAAGCAATAGAATGGATCCATAGTCGATTACCATTTGGTTCACGTCCTGGTCTTGACCGAGTCGAAGCTTTATTAGAAGTGGTAGGTCATCCGGAGAGGAAAGTAAAAACGATCCATATCGCTGGAACAAACGGAAAAGGGTCTACTGTAGCCTATTTGAGAAGCCTATTAGAAGAAGCTGGTCTGATAGTTGGAACGTTTACTTCACCTTATATCGAAACGTTCAATGAACGGATTGCAATCAATGGCAAAAGTATCCCAGACAATGACTTGATCCAGCTTGTAAAAAAATATCAGCCGCTGATCAAACAACTTGATCAATTTGAAGCAGTAGCTGGTATCACTGAATTTGAGACATTAACAGCAATGGCATTTGATTATTTTTTGATGAAGAAAGTAGACGTAGCGATTATTGAAGTGGGCTTAGGTGGCTTATTGGATTCTACCAATGTAGCTGTACCGATGCTAACTGGAATAACAACGATTGGGCTTGATCATACCGAGATACTTGGAGAGACGATTGGAGAAATCGCTGCGCAAAAAGCAGGAATCATCAAACAAGGCGTTCCAGTTGTCACAGGAAACATCGGCCCAGAAGCTTTTAATGTCATCAAACAAACAGCTAAAGAAAAAAATGCGATGCTTTATGTATACGGGGAAAATTATAAAATAAACTATCTGCATCCTGATGAGACTTGGGGAGAAGTATTTGAATTCTTTAATGAAGCAGGGAAAATCCCTCAACTAACCACGCCGCTTTTAGGGCAACATCAAGCTGAAAATGCAGGAGTAGCCATCGAATTGTATTTTGTTTACTGTCAATTGGAAAAGCTGCCTTTCCGAGAAAAAGATGTTTTGAAGGGGTTGAAGAAATCTCGATGGCCAGGAAGAATGGAGCGTTTGAGTAACGAGCCATTAGTTGTTTTAGATGGTGCCCATAATACGCATGCAATGAACCGGCTTGTTGAGAATTTGAAAAAAGAATTCAAAGGATATCAAATCAACATTTTGTTTTCCGCCTTACGGACTAAAAATGTTAGAGAAATGCTAGAACGATTGCAGCAAGTACCAAATGTCCATATTTATTTGACGACCTTTGAACATCCAAAAGCCATCGAATTAAGTGAAGTATCAGATTTAGCAAGTGAAAGAGTATCAATTGTTTCATTGTGGCAATTCGGATTAGCAGATATATTGGAAAAGATGACAAATGAAGATGTATTAGTTGTGACCGGTTCGCTTTATTTCATTTCAGAAGTTCGTCATTTATTAATACAATTAGGAGGAGACCATGAAGTATAATGCAGTGATTTTTGATATGGATGGTTTATTGTTTGACACAGAGTTAGTATATTACGAGGCTTCACAAGTAGTAGCAGATAGGATGGGTTTTCCATATGATAAAGACCTGTATTTAAAATTCTTAGGTGTTTCCGATGAAGAAGTGTGGGCGAATTATCATATGATTTTTGCGGAATTCGGCAAAACAAGCGTACAAAGATTTATAGATGATTCATACCAGGAAACGCTTGAGCGCTTTTCACAAGGAGCTGTACAAATGAAGCCAGGGGTGTTGGAACTCCTCTCTTTTTTAGAAGAACATCAGATTCCCAAAGTTGTCGCTTCCAGTAACCAACGAGCTGTCATTGAACTTTTATTGAAGAAGAACAATCTGTTTGAACGATTTGAGACGATTATTTCCGCAGAGAATGTCCAACGAGCAAAACCAGATCCGGAAATTTTTTTATTAGCCAATCAGAAATTAGGTACAGCTAAGAAAGAAACATTGATTTTAGAAGATTCACAAAATGGTATTTTAGCAGCTTCTGCGGCTGAGATCCCTGTAGTCATGGTGCCAGATTTGCTTCCGCCTTCCCAAGAATTGATCAAAAAAACGGCTGGGGTCGTTTCTTCTTTGCATGAAATCCCTGCATTGATAAAATAAAAATCCATCTCTTTTCGTATCTTATTTTAGAAAAGATAGAAAGGAGATGTTTTTTTGGAAAAACGATTGATGAAAGAAGTACCAACTAGCTCTTTACCAAGAGAACGTATGGAAATTTATGGAGCTGAAGCTTTATCGGATCAGGAGCTTTTAGCCATTTTACTGCGTACTGGTCAACACCCTCATAGTGTGATGTCGATTGCTAGCAATCTGTTAAAAACGTTTGGTGGATTGGCTTCTTTACGACAGGCGACTTTGCATGAGTTAGAAGAGATTCGAGGGATAGGACGTGTGAAAGCAATCGAAATCAAAGCCTTGATCGAGTTAGGCCGCCGCATTCAGACGGACCAAGAAAGAGCAGCTCCGGCCATTCGTACTAGCAATGAACTGGCACAACAATTGATTCTGGAAATGAAAGATTACAAACAGGAACATTTGATTTGTATTTATTTGGACACGAAGAATCAAGTGATCTTAAAAAAGACAGTGTTCATCGGTTCGCTGAATCAGTCAGTCGCTCATCCTAGAGAAATATTTCATTATGCTGTACGTTATTGCGCGGCAAGAATCGTTTTAGCACATAATCATCCGTCTGGTAATGTTATTCCATCACAACAGGATATGAATTTTACTAAAAGGATACAAAAGTGTGGAGAAATGATGGGTATCACTGTACTGGATCATTTGATCATCGGACGTAAACGATATTTTAGTTTGAGAGAAGAAGGATTAATGGAAGAGAAGTAAGTTGCTTTCTTGCAAAAAAAATGAAGCAAGTGTACAATTATATTGTAATTTTGTTTGGGAATAGAAGTTGAAACATCTGTTGCACCTCTATCGTACACGAGCAATGTTACAATTTAAATAAGTGCTTTTGGCACGAGGAGGATATTATTATGGAAAACGGAACAGTAAAATGGTTCAACGCTGAAAAAGGATTTGGATTTATCTCACGTGAAGATGGAAGCGACGTATTCGTTCACTTCTCTGCTATCCAAGGTGACGGATTCAAAACATTAGAAGAAGGTCAAGCAGTGACTTTCGACGTTGAAGAATCAGACCGTGGCCCACAAGCTGCAAACGTTGTAAAAGCTTAATTTTATCTGTAAATCAAATTGATGGTAGGCATCAATTTTTACGAGAGAACAAAGCGAGTAACAAAAATACCTGCCACAAGAGGAAATTTCTCTTGTGGCAGGTATTTTTGTATGAAAAAGTAAATAAATTTTAAGAGGTTGTGAAAAAGCTGCCCTGTATCAAGCAATAAGAACAGCCAAATAAAAACAACTTGTCCTGTTTTCCGTTTGTTTTCTCTTATACTCAGGTCAGGGCACTAATTTCACAACCTCTTACTTATTCTTCATCTGGTGTCATGACCATCGGTAAAATCATTGGATGCCTTTCTGTACGTTCGAATAAGAATGGCTGAAGCGCGCCAGTCATCGCTTCTTTCAATTTATATTCTGAACAGTCAGGTCCATTTAAACATTCTCTTAAAGCATGGAATAAGATTCGCTGAGCTTCATTGATCATTTCTCCTGATTCTCGCATGTAAACAAATCCACGAGAGAGAATATCTGGACCAGCTAAGATTTCTTTTTTCTTGATATCTACTGTTGCAACAGCTAATACAAGACCTTCTTCTGAAAGCAAGTGACGGTCACGTAAAACGACATTACCGATATCACCGATTCCGCTACCATCGATATACACATCTCCAGCCACAAAATGCCCAGCAGGACGTGCAGAATCGCTAGTTAACGCTAAAACATCGCCATTTTCCATGATGAAGCAGTTTTCTGCAGGAACACCTACATCTTGTGCTAGAGAAGCATGGACTTTCAGCATGCGGAATTCTCCATGGACAGGGATAAAATATTTTGGTTTCATCAAGCGAAGCATCAATTTTTGTTCTTCTTGTCCACCGTGACCAGAAGTATGGATGTTATTGATTTTTCCATGGATTACTTCTGCGCCAGCTTCAGACAGCAAGTTGATCAAATGATTGACACTTGTCGTATTACCAGGGATAGGTGAACTTGAAAAGATCACTGTATCGTCTGGCTGGATTTGGATTTGACGGTGGGTACCATTTGCAATACGGCTCAAAGCGGCCATCGCTTCCCCTTGAGAACCTGTACATAGGATCATCGTTTCGTTAGCAGGCAAGCGATTGATTTCATGTGCATCTACAAATGTGCCGTCTGGAACTTTGATATATCCTAAACGTTGGCCATTGACAATGGCATTTTCCATGCTACGTCCGAAAACAGCGATTTTACGACCAGTCGCCACAGCGGCATCTGCTGCTTGCTGCAAACGGAAGATATTAGAAGCAAAGCTGGCAAAAATAATACGACCTTCGATTTTTGAAAAGATCTTCAAGATAGAATGACCAATCGTTTTTTCTGATTTAGTAAATGTTGGAATCTCAGCATTTGTACTATCAGATAAAAGGCACAAGACACCTTCTTCCCCGATACGAGCCATTTTATGCAAGTTTGCTGGTTCGCCAACGGGAGTGAAATCAAACTTGAAGTCTCCAGTCGCTACGATATTACCAGAAGGTGTTTTCACCACGATTCCTAATGCGTCTGGGATACTATGAGTCGTTCTGAAAAAGCTGACAGAAGTTTTTCTAAAACGAATGATCGTATCTTCATTGATTTCATGAAGCTCTGCCTCTCGAAGCAAGCCATGCTCATCTAATTTGTTCGTGATCAACGCTAATGCGAGAGGACCAGCATAGATAGGAATATTTGCTTGTTTTAGCAAGTAGGGTATTCCGCCGATGTGGTCTTCGTGCCCGTGAGTAATCACTAGGGCTTTTACTTTGTGCAAGTTTTGTATGATGTAGCTGTAGTCGGGAATGACATAGTCAATTCCAAGTAGATCGTCTTCCGGGAACTTGATCCCGGCATCAATCAAAATGATTTCATCTTGGAATTGTACCCCATACGTATTTTTCCCGATTTCACCTAATCCACCAATAGCAAAGACGCCTGTCTCATTATTTTTGATGGAAAGTTTCATATTAAAACTCCACTAATGAGAAATCAGCATTTTCTTTTTCGTATTCTAGATGACTTCCTTCTAGAAGTTGAACGAATTCAATATTGTATGGGGTATTTTCTTCCACACGTTGGCGAGCGTCTACATCGCTTTTTGCCTCAATGTAAAGAGATTTTGTTTCTTCCCGTTTAGGGTTACGTACTTTTGTTTCTTGATAATAAACTTTATAGATCATTGTTTTGTCTCCTTTATCTGCGTAAAGCAGTGATTTAGCTAGTTGATTTTTTTAGACAACACAAAACGAGGGGACAAGCCACCTAGTTTTTCATATGCTTTGACTAGAATACTGGATTCGAGTCAAAGAGACAAGCCTCGTTTTTGCTCATCTGTTCGGATATTTTTTCAACCGTACCTTCTGTATAAAAAATATACAACAATTAATTGTTATTCTAGCATAAAACAGCAAATAAGTATAGAAATCAACTAGATTGAAAGAAAAAATCAACGTTTATCATTTTACTATAATTATAATGACTTTTTTATGAGAGAAGTGTTCTATTAATAGGTTCGTTGTGCTATCATTTTTAGTAATGAAAATGTAACAAAAGATTAAAAGGAGATGAGAAAGTGAAACTAATGTGGCATTATACCATGCGTTATAAGAAATTCTTGTTTTTCAATTTCATATGCGTATTCGGTTTTATTTTGATTGAATTAGGACTTCCTACGATTTTAGCACGTATGATTGATGTAGGAATCCGCAATGATGATTTTGATTATGTGAAACAGCAAGGGATATTTATGATCGTTATTACCGTAATCGGTATTATTTTGAATATCTTGTTAGGTTATTTTGGTTCGAGGATCACGACCAATATCGTAGCAGATATTCGAGATGATTTGTTCGAAAAGATCCAAAGCTATTCGCATCAGGAGTACGAAAATTTAGGCGTATCTTCCTTGATTACTCGTACAACAAATGATGCTTATCAGATCATGTTGTTCCTGCAAAATATTTTGCGTATCGGTTTCATGGCGCCGATGATGTTCGTTGTCAGTTTGTACATGGTCATGCGTACAAGTGTGACACTCAGCTTGTATGTAGTAGGCGCATTGCCTTTGCTATTATTGGCGGTCGTAGCGATTGCTAAGGTGTCTGAGCCGTTATCTAAAAAACAACAAAAAAACTTAGATAAAATCAATAGTATCTTGCGGGAAAACCTTTCAGGATTGCGTGTGATTCGTGCATTCGTTAATGAAAAGTTTGAAGAAAAACGCTTTGCTGTAGTCAACGAGAATTATGCTGCTAGTTCGAAAAGCTTGTTCCGTTTGATGGCTGTTGCACAACCAGGTTTTTATTTCTTATTTAATATCGTGATGGTATTGATCATTTGGAGCGGGGCAGTGCAAATCGATGCTGGCGAACTTCGGGTAGGAGATTTGATTGCATTTATCGAGTATATATTCCATGCCTTATTCTCATTCATGTTATTTGCCAGTGTGTTCATGATGTATCCAAGAGCAGCCGTTTCAGCTGGACGTATCCAAGAGGCACTAGATGCCAAACCTTCGATTGTAGAAGATCCAAATGGTATATCGGATACGAAGACTAAAGGGTATATCGAATTTCAAAATGTAACATTTGCTTATCCAGGCCATTCGCAAGAGCCAGTGATTCGAAATGTCAGTTTTACAGCCTCTCCAGGAGAAACCGTTGCTTTTATTGGAAGTACCGGTAGCGGAAAATCTACGTTGATTCAATTGATTCCTCGCTTTTATGATGTGAGTGAAGGAAAGATCTTGGTCGATGGAGTAGACGTGAGAGATTATCGGTTAAGCAAGTTGCGAGATAAGATTGGGTTTATTCCGCAAAAAGCGCTGCTATTTACTGGAACGATTGCCGATAATTTGCGATACGGGAAAGAAGATGCCACACAAGAAGAAATGGAACGTGCAGCTGAGATTGCTCAAGCTTCAGAATTCATTTCTCGAAAACCAGATGGATTTGACGAACATTTATCAGAAGGTGGTTCCAATTTTTCAGGTGGACAAAAACAACGATTGGCAATAGCCAGAGCCATCATACGCCGTCCGGAAATCTATATTTTTGATGACAGCTTTTCTGCATTAGATTATCAAACGGATGCGAAGTTACGTGCTCGTCTGAAAAAAGAAACAACAGAGTCTACTGTGTTGATCGTAGCACAACGTGTGGGAACGATCATGCATGCAGATAAGATCATCGTATTAAATGAAGGAGAAGTCGTCGGTATGGGGACACATCGGGAGTTGTTGGAAAAATGCCCGATTTATTATGATATTGCCGCTTCTCAATTATCAAAGGAGGAACTAGCATGAAAAAAACCTTTTCTTCCTTAAAACGTTTAGCTCGATATATCAGACCGTATCGTGGGACATTTCTTCTAGTGATCCTATTTACAGTTCTGACAGTGGCTTTCAACGTGGCTTTGCCATATGTTACAGGACTTCCTACTACAGAAATCAGTCGTAATATTGCCAATGGCGAATCAATCAATTTTTCTTATATATTCAAATGTCTTATTTGGATCACAGTGGTCGGAATAGGGTATTGTATTTCGCAATTGCTTTCTGGGGTTTTGATGACAAATGTCGTTCAAAGTGCCATGCATGATTTGCGAAGAGACATAGAAGAAAAAATCAATCGCCTTCCGGTTTCTTATTTCGATAAAAACCAACAAGGAAATATTTTGTCTCGTGTGACGAATGATGTAGATGCAGTCAGCGGTGCTTTACAACAAGCTTTTATTGGAATCGTAAATGCGATATTGGGAATTACGTTGGCTGCAGCAATGATGTTTTATATCCAGCCGATGATGGCGCTGATCTCTATGATCATGATTCCAACATCGATCTGGATCTCCAAACGAGTAATCAATGCTTCGCAGAAATATTTTCAAAGCATGCAGAATTCGCTTGGTGAGCTAAACGGCTACGTTCAAGAAAATATGACAGGTTTCAGTGTATTGAAAGTATACGGACGCGAAAAAGAAACATTGGAAGGATTCAAAAAAGTAAATCACAGCTTGAAATACTTTGGGTTCCGCGCAGCGTTCATTTCTGGGTTGATGATGCCATTAGTTCAACTAACTGCCTATGCTACTTATATTGGTATGGCTGTTCTAGGAAGTTTCTATGTTATTACTGGGGCGATCGTTGTTGGTCAACTTCAGGCATTCATCCAATATATTTGGCAAATCAGCCAGCCGATGGGGAACGTGACCCAATTGTCTTCTGTTTTGCAAAGTGCATCAGCGGCAACAAAACGTGTATTCGAGATTTTAGATGAGCCAGAAGAAAAAGAAAACAAAGTAGATGTTTCACTGCCAGAAACGATTTTAGGAGATGTGACATTCGATCATGTCGATTTTGCGTATGATCCGAAGAAACCATTGATTCAAGATTTGAACTTTGAAGTGAAAGCAGGTCAAACCGTGGCTGTCGTCGGTCCGACCGGTGCCGGCAAGACGACCTTGATCAATCTATTGATGCGTTTTTACGACGTAGACAAAGGAGCTATCAGGATCGACGGGATTGATACCAAATCAATGAGCCGCAGTGACGTCCGTTCGCTATTTGGTATGGTCTTACAAGATGCATGGCTCTATCAAGGAACGATTGCCGATAATATCCGTTTCGGAAAGCTTGATGCGACAGATTATGAAGTAGTAGATGCTGCAAAAACAGCAAACGTAGACCATTTTATCCGGACAATGCCAGATGGATATGAGATGCCCATAAATGCTGAGGGAGACAATGTGTCTTTAGGACAAAAACAGTTACTGACGATTGCCCGAGCAGTGGTTTCAGATCCTAAAATTTTGATTTTGGATGAAGCGACAAGTTCAGTAGACACTCGTTTAGAAGCGTTGATTCAAAAAGCGATGGATCGCGTGATGGAGGGGCGGACAAGTTTTGTCATTGCTCACCGTTTATCGACGATACGCGATGCAGATCTGATTCTAGTGATGGATCAAGGTCAGATCATTGAAAAAGGAACACATGAGAGTTTATTGGCACAAGGCGGATTTTATGAAAAACTGTATAACAGCCAATTTGCTGAGGAAGCAGGATAAATCATAGAAGGATAAAACAGTTTGAAACTTATTTTTTGTTCTCCTTTCTTGATAATGGTAAAGTAAGGTTATCAAAAAAAGTGAGGGCACGGAGATGGAACAGTTTTTAAATGAAAAAATCACTGAAGCCAAAAGAGAAATTGATCGTTTAACGCACGTCTGTCAGACAAAACCACTTGATTCAGCTGATTTTTTTGAAAATGAGTTTCAAATCGAACGTTTGGCAGCACAAATCGAAGTGTACGAATTAGTTTTGAAGAAAGTAATAGAAGAAAATATAGAGGTACAATAAACAGGTAAAACGTCAGTTTACCAGATAGCGCAAATAGGCATCTGGACTGAGCAGGTTTTACCTGTTTTTTTCTTATAAAATAAATATATGCTATGATACATTTATTCAATAGGATTAGTTTCTACAAAAAACGAAAGGAGAAAATAGAGATGGAACGGTTTATAGCATCAAATGCTACAGTGATTGGTGACGTGACATTGTCAGAAGATGTGACGATCTGGTATCAAGCAGTTTTACGCGGGGACAGTAATTGGATAAAAGTAGGACAAAGAACGAATATCCAAGATGGTACAATCGTCCATGTCGATCATGATGCACCTGTGGATATTGCGGAGAATGTGACGGTAGGACATCAGTGCATGCTACATGGCTGTACAATCGAAAAAGGGGCGCTGATCGGGATGGGAACCACGATATTGAATCATGCGGTTATTGGTGAGAATAGTTTGATTGGTGCTGGATCATTAGTAACAGAAGGAAAAGTTATTCCTCCTAATGTCTTGGCGTTTGGTCGCCCAGCTAAAGTGATCCGACCTTTAACAAAAGAAGAAATCCAAAAAAACAAAGAAAACATCCAGCATTATGTCGAAATAGGTCGGATGCATGCGCAAGGAAAATTCAAGGAGCAAAGATAGGCAGTAGCATCCATAAAAATAAAAAAAGGATGGTCAGTTTGAGCTGGCCATCCTTTTTTTGGTTTAGATAAGAGAGCTTAAAAAGCTTCCTTTGAAACAGATTAATTTAATGAAGAACTGTTTTCCATGACTTCATCAATCAATCCATATGCTTTTGCTTGTTCAGCTGTCATATAGTTGTCACGGTCTGTATCTTTTTCAATCACTTCAAGCGGTTGGCCAGTGCGTTCAGCTAAAATTTTGTTTAAGCGTTCGCGTGTTTGTAAAATATGACGTGCCGCAATTTCGATTTCGGTTGCTTGACCTTGAGCGCCGCCAAGAGGTTGATGGATCATAATCTCAGCATTTGGTAAAGCAAATCGTTTCCCTTTTGTACCAGCTGTCAGCAAGAAGCTTCCCATTGAAGCAGCCATACCCATAACGATTGTTTGGACATCAGCTTTGACAAAGTTCATTGTGTCGTAGATAGCCATACCTGCTGTAACTGAACCACCAGGAGAATTGATATAAAGATAGATATCTTTTTCAGAATCTTGAGCATCTAAGAAAAGCAATTGGGCGATGATCGAATTAGCAAGATCATCAGTTACTTGGCCGCTTAACATGATGATACGGTCTTTCAATAAACGTGAGTAGATATCATAAGCTCTTTCGCCTCGTGATGATTGTTCAATGACTGTAGGAATTAAATTCATAATAGAGTTCCTCCTTGGTTTCGTTTAGAAATAGTGTACCATAATTTAGTTTCTAATACCTAAAAAGTAGTATACATTTTTGGTCAAAAAAGGTCAAATAAAAAACTTAGGCAAATTAGTCGCATAAACCTGCTTTATGGTATGATAAGCAGAGAAGCAAAACAAGGAGGAACAACAGATTGATAGTTGGTATTACCGGTCTTATCGGCGTGTTGACGGGTGCTGTAGTTGTCTATATCGGCATGATACTGCAAATGCGTCACTTGGAAAATAAAGAACAGCGTAGACGTGAATTGGAATTGAAAGTCAAAGAAATCGAGACGCTGAACCAATTAAATAAAAAGATCAACGAGATCTTGCAAAAACGGACGACGCTGATGGAAGAATATGTCAGCTTTGATGCATTCGATGATTGTTATATCACGATTGACGATTTTGCATATCTCCAATCATTTTCAGCGCAGAATAGTTTTTATCTGCCAAATTATATTTTAGACGAGCTGTTTAAGAACATCTCCCATCGAAAAGTGATTTTATCTCCAGATGAAACAATGAAGATTGGTGGATATGCTTATAAAGGCGGACGCGTGATTTTAGAGAATTTTACGGATAGTTTGACTGAAATGATCAATGAAAAAAAAGCACAGTTGAAGACTATGACGCGCCAGCCGATTGGTTTCTTCTCGAAAGATGATGTTTGGAGCTGATATTTTGAAGTATTGCCGTTGCACATGAGAGCGTGGCAATGCTTTCTTTTTTTCTTAATGATACAATAGAATTGAACGGAGTGAAGAAAGATGTTACAAATCTATGCTCATCGCGGAAGCAGCGGTACCCACCCAGAAAATACGCTTCCTGCATTTGCAGAAGCTGTACGAGTGGGTGCAGATGGTATCGAACTAGATGTTCATCTAAGCAAAGATGGTTATTTGATCGTTATGCATGATGAAGAAGTGGATCGGACGACTAACGGTAAAGGGCTGATTCGAGAAAAAACATTGGAAGAACTCAAAAAAATGAATGCAGGAGGCAAATTCAGCAAAGAATTTCCAGCAGCTAAAGTCCCTGAATTGAAAGAAGTTTTAGGACTGCTTCTCCAAAAAAATTACCGAGGGATGCTAATGATCGAAATTAAAACTGATCAGTATGAATATCCCGGTATCGAAGAAAAATTAGCCGAAACATTAAAAAGCAGAGATTGGCCTTTTCAACATGCATATTGCAGCTTTCATTTGGCTTCTTTGGAAAAAATCGCGTTATTGGAACCAGAGATACAGCTGGACTTATTGATGAGTACTTCTGATAAAAAGATCCAACTAGCAGCAGAAACCCCTTATATAGAAGGAGTACATCCAAAAAATACTTGGTTGTTCGAACATCCTGTCCAGGCAGCTGATTTTCCAAAAGCAATTCGTGCATGGACGATCAACGATGAAGAAGAAATGGCCAAATGTCAAGAACTCAAAATAGATGGAATAATAACTGATTTTCCGGAGAAAGCTCTTCGGTGGAAACAATCAACGAAAAGTAGGTAAAATATGGAAAAAGTATTAGTGATCGTCGGTCCGACAGCAGTCGGTAAAACAGCGCTAAGTGTGGAACTCGCACAACTATTTAGAGGAGAGATCATCAGCGGTGATTCATTGCAAATCTATAAAAATCTGGATATCGGTACAGCAAAAATCAAAGAAGAAGAGATGAATGATGTTCCGCATCATTTGATTGATGTGATCGAACCTACTCAACATTACTCAGCCGCTGATTTTCAGCGTTCAGGTCGACAATTGATTACTGAGATTGCGAACCGAGAGCATCTACCTATCATAGCTGGTGGCACGGGTCTGTATATCCAATCTCTTCTATACGATTACCAGTTAGGGGCGACAGAAGAAGCGAATCCTGAGATTAGAAAAAAGTATGAAACGTTAGCCGAGATAATTGGTTCCCAAGCGTTATGGAATCAGTTGAAAGAAAAAGACCCGGCAGCTGCTGAGAAAATCCACTGGAACAATCAACGCAAAGTGATAAGAGCTCTGGAAGTTTTGGAGACGACAGGGCATAGTATCACGGCACCTAAAGAAGAGCCAAAGCGATTATATGATTACCTCATGATTGGGTTAGATACGAAGCGTGATATCCTGTATGATCGAATCAATCACAGAGTCGATTTGATGCTAGCAGAAGGCTTGGTAGCAGAAGCACGTAAGGTATATGAGCTTGGAGAAGTCCAAGCCAGTCAAGGGATTGGATATAAAGAATTTTTTCCTTATTTTGAAGGGAAAGAAACATTGGAAGAAGCAACAGAACAAGTCAAACTACATTCGAGAAGATACGCGAAACGTCAGTTAACGTGGTTTCGGAACCGTTTGGATGCACAGTGGTTTGATCTTATAAGTGAGCCAAATCAAAAAAGTCAGATTGAGCAAACAATCAAAAAATGGCTGGAGGCGGAATAAAATGGAAGAAAAAGTAATCATCGTAGGGGTAGAAACCGAAGCAAACCAGCGTTACTTTTCAGAGTCAATGGAAGAGCTAGTTCAGCTGACGAACACCGCATCAGGAGAAGTCGTATTCACAATTACACAGAAGAGACCACAAGTAGATCGGCAAACGATTATCGGGAAAGGGAAATTACAAGAATTAGTTCAACAAGCAGATGCGCATGAAGCAGATTTGATCATCTTTAATCATGAACTGACTCCGAGACAGAGTCAACTGATTACGGATGCTGTTGGCCTTCCGGTGATTGATCGAGTACAGCTGATCCTAGATATTTTTGCGATGCGTGCTCGTTCGAAAGAAGGAAAGCTGCAAGTTGAACTTGCTCAGTTAGAATATCTTCTGCCTCGTTTAGTGGGGCAAGGGAAAACATTGTCTCGTCTTGGTGGTGGGATTGGAACAAGAGGACCAGGTGAAACAAAGTTAGAAACAGACCGCCGACATATACGGAATAAAATTTTTGCTGTTAAGAAAGAATTGAAAGAAGTAGAAGCCCATCGAGAGCGCAATCGTCAAAAAAGAAAAAACAGTGAGATTTTTCAGATTGGTCTTATAGGCTACACGAATGCTGGAAAATCAACCATCTTGAATTTATTGACACAAGCGGATACTTATTCAAAAGATCAGTTGTTTGCAACGTTAGATCCATTGACTAAAAGATGGCGTTTTGCTGAAGGATTTGAGATTACAGTAACAGATACCGTCGGGTTCATCCAAGATCTGCCTACGCAACTGATCGATGCTTTCCATTCTACGCTAGAAGAAAGTCAGAATATGGATCTTTTGTTGCATGTAGTCGATGCCAGTTCTCCAGATCGCATTTTACAGGAGCAGACTGTACTAAAATTGATGGATGAATTGAATATGAAAGAAATGCCGATACTGACTGTTTACAATAAGGCAGACCAGATTGATCCAGCGATGTTTACGCCCACATTATTCCCTAATGTCTTGATTTCTGCTCAAACGAAAGAAGGGAAGACGGCATTGATCGAAGCAATCAAGCGTCAACTGATGGAACTGATGACACCTTATACACTGTCTGTGCCAAGCAATGAAGGACAGAAATTAAGTGAGTTGAGAAGACAAACGATGGTTTTGGACGAAGCCTACATGGAAGAATCAAACGAGTATGAAGTGAGAGGCTTTGCAAAAAATGATTCAAAATGGTTGAGAAAAAGCAAATAAAATTTTGTTTTTTTACAATAAAAATCACTGAGAAAGAATAGCATAGTACAATAAAAGTAAAAGGTATCTGGTACGAAAATCAACTAGATACCTTTTTTTGCGTTCATGTTTTTTGTTATTTTATAAAAAAATAGAGGTCTCATGTTAGAAAACCTAACATATGCAGTTGACAATATTTTTTTTAATTGGTACACTTTAGCCAACTTATAAAACGAAAGGGGACGTCTGATGGGAGAAAAGGAATTGCGCCGATCTATGTCCGTATTTCCAATTGGTACAGTTATGAAGCTGACTGATTTATCTGCTCGGCAAATTCGCTACTATGAAGAACAAGATTTAGTTCATCCGGAACGAAGTGAAGGAAATCGCCGCATGTATTCGTTGAATGATATCGATATGCTGCTTGAGATCAAAGATTATCTTTCAGACGGGTTAAACATGGCTGGGATCAAACGTGTATACGAAATGGCACAGGCGAAAAAACAAGAAGCAAAAAGCAAGAAGCCGTTGACAGATCATGACGTTCGACAAATTTTTCGTGATGAGATTTTGGCGCAAGGTGGGTTAAGCAAAACAGGTCATTATCAGTCGCAAGGATTGCAAAGACAATTCTTTGACTGAATAAATTAAAAAAGGAAGAGGGATACCATGGTAAAGAAACAGATAACAGGTGAAGAGATCAAACGAATCATTGAGGAAGAAAATGTACGATTTTTACGATTGATGTTCACAGACATCTTAGGTACGATTAAAAATGTAGAAGTTCCAGTGAGCCAGATCGACAAAGTGTTAGAAAACAAAATGATGTTTGACGGTTCTTCGATTGAAGGATTTGTTCGAATTGAAGAAAGCGATATGTATTTGTATCCAGATCTCTCCACTTGGATGATCTTCCCATGGGAAAGTGCTCATGGAAAAGTTGCTCGTTTAATTTGTGATATCTATAATCCAGATGGGACACCATTTGCCGGTGATCCTCGTGGGAATTTGAAACGAGCATTGAAAGACATGCGCGACCTTGGTTTTACCTCTTTCAATTTAGGACCTGAACCAGAATTTTTCTTATTTAAATTAGACGAAGACGGTGGGATCACAACGACCTTGAATGATAAAGGTGGTTATTTTGATTTTGCACCAACAGATTTAGGTGAAAATTGCCGCCGTGACATCGTGTTGGAATTAGAAAGCTTAGGCTTTGAAGTAGAAGCTTCACATCATGAAGTAGCGCCAGGACAGCATGAAATTGACTTTAAATATGCGGATGTAGTAGATGCTTGTGATAATATCCAAACCTTCAAGCTCGTTGTCAAAACGATTGCACGCAAGCACGGACTTCACGCAACTTTCATGCCGAAACCGTTATTTGGAATCAATGGTTCTGGTATGCATTGCAATATGTCTTTATTCAATGATGAAGGAAATGTCTTCTATGATAAAGACGGTGAATTGGAACTAAGTGAAACAGCGTATCATTTCTTAGGCGGTTTGCTGAAACATGCTCGTGCCTATACAGCCGTTTGCAATCCAACAGTCAATTCTTATAAACGTCTCGTTCCAGGTTATGAAGCGCCTGTTTATGTCGCATGGAGCGGTCGTAATCGTTCGCCATTAGTACGTGTACCAGAATCTCGCGGTTTGTCCACACGTCTGGAATTGCGTTCAGTTGATCCATCTGCAAACCCATACTTGGCAATGGCAGTATTATTGCAAGCAGGACTAGATGGTATCCGTAATCAGATCACACCGCCAGCCGCTGTTGACCGTAACATTTATGTCATGGATGAGGAAGAAAGAGAAGCTGCACATATCCAAGACTTACCTTCAACTATCCATAATGCTATCAAGGAATTACGTAAGGATAATGTAATGATTGATGCATTAGGACAACATATCTTCTCAAATTTTGTTGAAGCAAAACGTCTCGAATGGGCGGCATTCAGACAAACTGTTTCCGAGTGGGAAAGAGAACAATATCTAGAACTTTATTAAAACAGGAATGCCGTGAATTAGAGGTTGTGAAATCAGCGGTTTGACCTGAGTATTAGAGAAACAAACGGCAAAATAGTTCCTCATATTTTGCCGTTTTTTGAGCTAATACCGAGGGTCAGCTGATTGAACACCGTTTAGTGGAGAGGTTGTGAAAAAGCTGCCCTGCATCAAGTAATAAGAACAGCCAAGCAAAAACAGCTACTTATGTTTTTGACTTGGTTGGACTTATTACCGCAGATGCAAGTTTTTGAACACCGTTTATCAAGAGGTTGTGAAAAAGACGTTTAGTTTCGAGTATTAAGAAAAATTTTGTGAAAATGGTTCCTCAAATTTTTGCATAAATTTGGCTTAATACCGAGAAACTGGCTTTTGAACACCGTTTATTTAGAAATAAAGGGGGCACGACGTTTGTCGCACCTCCTTATTTTTTTATCTATTATTTCACTTAAAATTTTTCAGTAAAGATTTCCTGATTTGCTTAAGTTTAACGTTAGCTATGTTTATCTAAAGCCTATTATGTGGGTTAAATTTTTTTGCACTCATAAAGGACTTAAGAAATAATTTCTCAAAGGATATCGAAAAAGAAAAAATTGTAAGCGGATAGTCTTCATTTGAGTACTTGACTTTCCCTCAGTCAGCTTGTATTATACACCTTGGGCACCCTTTTAAAGGGTCAGAAGTTTACAGAAATTTCGGCTCCCTATTCTTATTAAAGAATAGGGAGCTTTGTTTATTTTCTGAGACTTTTCCTGCACATAAATTAAAAAGGAGTTTTTGAACTTATGACAAAATATATTTTTGTGACCGGCGGTGTCGTTTCATCAATCGGAAAAGGGATTGTTGCAGCTTCTTTAGGACGCTTATTGAAAAACCGCGGCTTAAAAGTAACTATCCAAAAATTTGATCCATACATCAATGTGGATCCAGGGACGATGAGCCCATATCAGCACGGAGAAGTATTCGTAACAGATGATGGTGCTGAAACAGATTTGGATCTGGGCCACTACGAACGTTTTATTGACATCAATTTGAACAAATACTCCAACGTGACGACAGGAAAAATCTATTCTGAAGTTTTGCGTAAAGAACGTAAGGGCGAATACTTGGGAGCAACAGTTCAAGTTATTCCTCATATTACAAATGAGATCAAAGAAAAAATCATGCGAGCAGCTAAAATGACTGATTCAGATGTGATCATTACAGAAGTAGGAGGAACAGTAGGGGATATAGAATCTTTGCCATTCCTTGAAGCACTTCGTCAAATGAAAGCAGATGTCGGTACAGATAATGTTATGTATATCCATACAACATTGATCCCTTACTTGAAAGCTGCTGGAGAAATGAAAACTAAACCAACGCAGCACAGTGTAAAAGAGCTACGCGGTTTAGGTATCCAACCGAATATTTTGGTGGTACGTACAGAGCAACCTGTTTCTCAAAGCGTGAAAAACAAATTGGCACAATTTTGTGATGTCGAGCCAGAAGCAGTCATCGAGTCGCCAGATGTAGATACACTTTACTCCATCCCGTTAGTTTTACAAGCACAAGGAATGGATCAAATCGTTTGCGACCATTTGAAATTAGATACACCAGAAGCAGACATGACAGAATGGAAAGAATTAGAAGAACGTGTCTTGAACTTGAAGAAAAAAGTACGGATCGCACTTGTCGGTAAATACGTCGAGTTACCAGATGCATATATCTCAGTAGTTGAAGCATTGAAACATTCTGGATTCGCCTATAATTCAGATATCGAGATCGATTGGATCAAAGCACAAGAATTAACGAGAGAAAATGTAGAAGAACGTTTGAAAGATGCAGATGGAATCTTAGTTCCTGGCGGTTTCGGCGATCGCGGAGTAGAAGGGAAAATCGAAGCAATTCGTTATGCTCGCGAAAATGACGTTCCATTTTTAGGGATTTGTCTTGGTATGCAGATGGCTTGTGTCGAATTTGCACGTAACGTCGTTGGGTTGGAAGATGCGGCATCAGCTGAAACGAATCCAGATACAGCAAACAACATTATTGATTTAATGGCTGATCAGGAAAACATCGAGAATTTGGGTGGAACTTTACGCCTTGGATTATACCCATGTAAAATCAAAAAAGGAACGAAGACGGCTGAAGCATATGATGGAGCTGATGTTGTGCAAGAACGTCACCGTCACCGCTATGAGTTCAACAACAAATATCGTCAAATGTTTGAAGAACAAGGACTAGTCTTTTCAGGTGTCTCACCAGACAACCGTTTAGTAGAAATCGTAGAACTGCCAGAGAAGAAATTCTTTGTGGGATGCCAATTCCACCCAGAATTGATTTCTCGTCCAAATCGTCCGCAAAAATTAATCAAAGCATTTGTCGGAGCATCATTAGCAGATCATGAAACAAAATAATTTTTTAGCTTGATAGAAAGAGAAAAGTAGCAAGAGAAGGGGATAAGCAATTTTCTTGTTACTTTTCTCTTTTTCTGATTTGTTATTATTTGTAGGAAAAAAGATAGGAAGTAAAAGACTTTTTTTGAGTAAAGAGCGATTAAGCATTTTATTTTTTGCAAAAAACTTCTTGAAAATTTTCATTTTCATTGATTTTAGTAGAAAACTACCGAAATGTTTGGTAAAATAGGGTCGTTGGTTAAGAATTGTCTTAACAAATTTAGTTTTACAAAACTTAGGAGGAATTTTATTATGCCAGTAGTATCAGGAGCTGAATTTTTAAAAGCTGCTCGTAAAGGCGGTTACGCTGTCGGCGGGTTCAACACAAACAACTTGGAATGGACTCAAGCAATTCTTGAAGCGGCTGAAGCAAAACAAGCACCAGTACTTATCCAAACATCAATGGGTGCAGCTAAATACATGGGTGGTTACAAAATCTGTAAAGATTTGATCACTGATTTAGTTGAAGCAATGAACATCACTGTTCCAGTTGCTATCCACTTAGACCATGGTGACTACGAAGCTGCTTTGGAATGTATCGAACTAGGCTATACTTCAGTAATGTTCGATGGTTCACATCTACCATTCGAAGAAAACTTGAAATTAGCTAAAGACGTTGTTGAAAAAGCACACGCAAAAGGTATCTCAGTTGAATGTGAAGTTGGTTCAATCGGCGGAGAAGAAGACGGAATCATTGGTAACGGCGAATTAGCTGACATCGAAGAATGCAAACAAATGGTTGCTACAGGTATCGACTACTTAGCTTGCGGTATCGGTAACATCCACGGTCAATATCCAGAAAACTGGAAAGGATTAGCATTTGACCACTTACAAGCAATTGCTGATGCTGTAGGTCCAGACATGCCTTTAGTATTACATGGCGGATCAGGTATTCCTCAAGATCAAATCGAAAAAGCTATCTCAATGGGTATCTCAAAAGTAAATGTTAACACTGAATTCCAGTTATCATTTGCTGCAGCTACTCGTAAATATATCGAAGCTGGTAAAGATAAAGAAGGTAAAGGATTCGACCCTCGTAAATTATTAGCTCCAGGTAAAGCAGCAATCGTTGAAGATGCGAAAGCTCATATCGACTGGTTTGGTTCAGCTAACAAAGCGTAAGCATCCACATAACAGATACGATGTATAGGAATGGAGAACGACTTTTGAAGTCGTTCTCCATTCTTTTTTACTTAAAACGGCAGACCATGCTCGTTTCTTTTTTTTATCTATGATAAAATACAAGCATATCCATGAAAAAAGATTAATAAACAAGGTGGAAACAGATGAAAAAAATCGTAATCAAAGGAAACCGACCTTTAGCTGGCGAAGTAACGATCAGCGGTGCAAAAAATAGTGCAGTCGCATTGATTCCAGCTGCAATCTTAGCTGATTCCCCAGTGATCTTGGAAGGTGTGCCGGACATACAAGATGTTCATTCATTAATTGAAATTTTAGAGATTATGGGCGCAACGGTCCATTTTTCCAACAACATACTAGAAATTGACCCTCGAGAAATCGTATCGGTTCCGATGCCGCACGGAAAAATCAATAGTTTGCGTGCGTCTTATTATTTTATGGGAACACTGCTTGGTAAATTTGGGGAAGCGGTGGTAGGCCTGCCAGGAGGCTGTTATTTAGGTCCTAGACCGATTGATCTACACGTCAAAGGATTTGAAGCTCTAGGTGCTGAAGTGACAAATGAACATGGTGCCATGTATTTACGGACAGAAAATGAAGGGTTGCATGGCAATCGGATTTTTATGGACGTGGTTTCAGTCGGAGCTACAATCAATGTGATGTTAGCTGCTGTAAAAGCAAAGGGACAGACAGTAATTGAAAACGCTGCACGAGAACCGGAAATCATCGATGTGGCAACTTTACTGAATAATATGGGGGCAAAAGTTCGAGGAGCGGGTACAGATGTGATCCGTATCGAAGGAGTCGAAGCATTACATGGCTGTCGTCATTTCATGATTCCTGACCGTATCGAAGCAGGAACCTATCTGGCATTAGCAGCTGCAGCAGGAAAAGGTATCAAAGTGAAAAATGTGATTTTTGAACATTTGGAAAGTTTTATAGCAAAATTGCAGGAAATTGGCGTCCATATGAAAATCAGCGAAGATGAAATCGAAGTTTACCCCTCAAAAGAATTAAAAGCCGCAAATATCATGACCTATCCTTATCCAGGATTTGCCACAGATCTGCAGCAACCACTCACTGCGTTGCTATTGATGACCGCAGGCACTTCAGAAATCATCGATACGATCTATGCGAAACGGGTGAATCACGTGCCTGAATTAGCTCGAATGGGCGCTGATATTACCGTGGAAGGAAATATGATCATCGTGAATGGTCCAAATAAACTTCACGGAACAGAAGTCGTGGCTTCCGATCTTCGGGCAGGTGCTTGTTTAGTGATTGCCGGACTATTAGCAGAAGGAACAACGACGATTTATAACGTAGATTATATCTTACGCGGTTATGATCATATTATCGAGAAACTAACAGCCTTAGGGGCATCAATCGAAATGATAGAGGAAGTGGGAGCTGAATGAGCGATTATTTGACAATGGCAGAACTAGAGAACAAAACGTTAAAAGAAGTTTATAGTTATGCCAAAGAATTTAAAATTCCTTATTACAGTAAGATGAACAAAAAGGAATTATCTCTAGCTGTGATTCGTGCACAAGCTGAGAAACAAGGATTTTATTATATGGAAGGGATATTAGATATCGTTGGTCAAGATGGTTACGGTTTTTTACGGCCAATTAATTATGGACCAAGTGCAGAAGATATCTATATTTCTGCCTCACAAATCAGACGATTCAGTTTGAGAAATGGGGACAAAGTGGCAGGAAAAGCCCGTCCGCCTAAAGAATCGGAACGTTATTATGGTTTGATGCACGTGGAAAGCGTTAATGGAAAAGATCCGGAAGAAGCAAAAGAACGTCCGCATTTTCCAGCCTTAACACCTCTTTATCCGCAAAGACAGCTTCAACTGGAAACAACACCGCAAAGACTATCTACCCGAATGATCGATATCTTCTCTCCAATCGGTTTTGGTCAGCGTGGATTGATCGTCGCACCACCAAAAGCAGGGAAAACTTCTGTATTAAAAGAAATCGCAAATGGTATCACCGAAAACTATCCGGAAGTAGAATTGATCGTTCTGCTGATTGATGAACGTCCGGAAGAAGTAACGGATTTAGAACGAAGCGTGAAAGGCGACGTGGTATCTTCTACATTTGATCTGCAGCCGCAAAACCATACTCGAGTTTCTGAATTAGTATTGGAACGTGCAATGCGTTTAGTCGAAGATAAACGAGATGTCGTTATCTTGATGGATAGTATTACTAGACTTGCTCGGGCCTATAACTTAGTCGTTCCACCAAGCGGACGTACATTGAGTGGCGGGATTGACCCAGCCGCATTGTATAAACCTAAGAAATTTTTCGGGGCGGCAAGAAACATCGAAGAAGGTGGCAGTTTGACGATTTTAGCGACCGCTTTAGTCGATACAGGAAGCCGCATGGATGACGTGATCTATGAAGAATTCAAAGGAACTGGAAATCTAGAATTACAACTTTCACGCGAGTTATCCGAACGTCGGATCTTCCCAGCCATCGATATCAAAAAATCAGGTACCCGAAAAGAAGAATTATTGATGCCAAGTGAAGAACTAGAAGAAATTTGGAAACTTCGAAAAAATATGACTGGAGATTCATTAGAATATACGGAACAACTGATCCGCTTTTTGCGTAAAACAAAAAACAATCAGCAATTTTTCAAAGAATTTCAAGATGTCTCCTTTGGTAAAAAAAATCCGACCAGAAATCTGAAAAGATAATTGCAACCTTGACTGAAACATGTTAAGATGTTAATGTTGTAAATCGACAAATCAACTCTGGTTCAGCAAATGGAGCAGGGCAAAGGAGCGAAAAAATCATGAAAGAAAACATCCATCCAGATTACCACCCAGTAGTATTCATGGATTCAACAACTGGTTTCAAATTCTTGTCAGGTTCAACAAAAACTTCACAAGAAACAGTTGAATGGGAAGACGGTAATACATACCCAGTCATCCGTGTCGAAGTAACTTCTGACTCACATCCATTCTACACTGGACGTCAAAAATTCACACAAGCAGACGGACGTGTGGACCGTTTCAACAAAAAATACGGTCTCAAAGACGCAAACGCTGCGGAATAATAAAAACGCTGATAACTCAACGTTTAGCAGACTATCCGATAGGGATAGTCTGTTTTTTTCGTTTTTGACCATAATGAATAGATGGATATCGTTACTCAAAAATGGGTGGGATACAGTAAATTTTTTCGAATTTTATTAAATCAAATTTAAATTCATTGATTAAACTATCCATCTCTAATAATTCTAGTCCTTGTAAAATTTTCATTATTCGTTTTCGTCCTTTGATGCTATCTCCTTCTATATGACAGATTAATGCCTTATAAAATTGAATGGATATCTGAGTATCTTTTGCAAACAATAATCTATGATGAGTAGCTTCAAATTTTTGTAAGTATTGTTTAGAAAAGTGAATATTTTTGCGTTCTAACATTAAAAGAAAAGCATTATTATAAAGACTGGATAATATCGGATGGAATATTTCAAAATCGTTGTATTTTTCAATTTTGCGTTCGATTTCTGTAAGCCTTTGGGAAATATAGTTTGTATCAAAAAGAAATAGTAATGAGCTAAAACTGATCATTTCAAATCTTCCCCACTCATTTACTTTTTCTAAATAATTGGCAAAGTGATCCAGGTGTTCTTTATCATTTTTATTCAGCTTACGTTTTTCTATGGGCAGAGTATACCAATCAAAAGTTTTTATGACTAAATAGTTGCGAATATCAACAATGTCTCGTGTAGTATTTGCTTTTTTTCGAATGATTTCTAAAGTATACTTCCGTGATCCTCTATTCTCTCTAGTAGCTTTAATAAAATCTTTTATCTTTTTATTTTTCTTTCGTATGCTATCAAATTCTAGATATAAGACAAATTCATCCATGGTTATATTCAATTTATCAAGAAATTCCAATAAAATAACAAAAGGTATGCTATTTTTTCCAGTTTCATATCTAGATAATGTATTTCTTGTTGTTATATTGTGAGCTAATTTTTTTTGAGAGATACCTCTTTCTACACGCAATTTCTTAAGCAATTCCCCACTATCCATATCACCGCTCCGTTCTTTTATAATTGTTATGCGCAAATTAATCACAAAATGAAAATAATACGTATTTTTAATCATAATAACATAGTAGATAAAATAAAAACACGGGAGGTGTGTATTTAATATTGAAAATCGGGGATAGGTTGTTATTTGGGTGGTGGATAGATTGTCGATCGATTATTTATCCCAGTTCTAAATGTTTCTGCAAGCAAAGTAGTTAATTCTAAGACAACAAATGAAAAAATGATTTCAGATTTTACGGATGAAAAATTAGATATATTCACGAAGTTGTTTGATATTACGGAAACTACAAAGTTAGTAAGTAAAACAGAAACCAATGACATAAAGGTAAGATTTCAAAATGAACTACGCAATAGAAATATAATTATTCATGTACCAGAAAGCTCATTGGATTTAGCAAATACAAAAGTTCTACAAGTTACAGAAAATTCAAAGGATTTTTATACGATCACAGTGCCCATAGTAGGCGATGACTATAATTTATTTAGTAATTTGACGGTTACTTATAGTCAGAATGGAGAAAATGAAGGATATCAAGAAACTATTATTAGTCGAGGGTTGAACAATAAAATTCAAATTGAATCTTATGTAAACGGTAAATTGATGAAATCTGATTTACTTAATGAAGAGTTTTTATCTAACGAGCAAATTAAGAAGGACATGCAAAATGTACAAAAACAAGGAGCTTTGTTACCTCAGAGTAGAGGTGTTGCTGCTAAAATTGCTTGTATTGTTGTTGTTCTTGGTATTAGTAAATACGTTGCGACTATCATTGCAGGAGCTTGTGTTGGTTCGTGCCCAGCTATACCAGTTATTTGTGCTGCTTGTATTGGAGGTTTCGTAGCTTTAGGCACTGGGACGATGAGTTCTGTAGTGGCTTGTTTTAAACTTTGATTGGATTGATGAGATGTGAAAAAGTCGATTAAAACTAGCAGAATAATTATATCGTTTCTATGTCTCTTTGTAGTAGCATTCTCGTTGATTTTTTTTCAAACGGGCAGATTTGGTATGAATAATATTCTACCTGAGATAAAGACAGAAGTGTTAAAATCAAAGCTTGAAGGTTCTGATACTTTCTTATTATATGTAGGTAGACCGACTTGCATTCAATGCCAAGAAATTGAACCTACCCTTCGAAACATATTAAAAAGTGTAGGAGTAAAAGCCAGCTACTATAGAACTGATATAGCTCGAAACGAAGATGAAAAGAGCTTAGAGGAAGTAGCTAAAAAGCTTGATTTAACTGTAGTACCCTCATTATTAATGATTTCTAAAGGTGTTTTAGTTGATAGATTAGATGGTGTTTACACTGAAAAAGCTATTTCTGAATTTTTAGAAAATAATAAAACTATTTTTGAGGAGGATGCATAGTTGTTTATCCCTATATATAGCATGATACTTCTAGGCTTATTTTTAGTATTTTGTCTTTACGCTCTGAAAATACTTCAAAAAAATAATGATGATACGCGACGACAAATAGCACAATTAAGAAAAGATATTGAGTTGATCTTGGAAAAAATTAGGGAAAATAATTAAAATGGTGGATTTACGTTACTTAGAGAATTATTCTAAGCAAGTGCTTTTGTTAGCGGTTTCGTTTGCCTATGGATACTTTGTCAGTCCTAGCGAATTAAAATTAAGTAATTTCAATTTTCGTACATTGACAAATGAGTGCGAGAACAAATTTATTTTTAGCTTATCTACGGATAGTCAAACTATTGATAGGTTATCCAAAGCATATGGACAAAAGTATCTAAACTTGGATTTTCTTGAAAATCAAGGGAAAACTTCATGGTGTGCAGCATACGCTACTACAGCTATTATCCGTTATCAAACTAGGAAAAGTTTTCCTACTGCACGACAGATGATGACAACTTTGTATCCAAGTTCATCCAATTTAGCAGATGAATCTGCCTCAAATATCCAATGTATTAGCTAGGCTAATTCTTATGGATTTCATAGTATTTCAAATAGATGGGGGACAGCTACAGCAGAAGGAACGATGCTTGAAATTAATGCGAATCGGCCATATTGGGTATCTGCGCTAAAACAAACTAGAGGGAAGGATAGGCATGCGCTTGTTGTTAGAGGGTACGCTAACTTTGATTTTTATAAAACGATTTCCGTATGGAATCCATGGAGTAATTCAAGCTATGGATATGATCTACTGGACCCTTCCAGTCATTTGATTAGTACTCATGGGGTGGTATTCAAACAAGATTCAGGATTATTTTCTTGGCATTATCTATAAATAGCATTAGGGGTGTTAGGAGTGAAGTATAAAAAAATTTCTTCTCTTATTCTAGTAACAATATTATTATGTACGGCTTGTTCTTCTCCCGCTAGTCAACCGAAGAAAAAAGAACTAGAATTATCAAAGGAAGAATGGGAGCAGCTAACTTTTTTTTGTGGAGAATGGGTATATACGGGAGATGAATCAATGTGGACAATCAACATTGATAAACATTCAATAGACATTTCGTATGATAAACACCAGTTTAATGGTGCTTTCACAGGCATAAAAGTAAATGATGGGTTGACGATATATTGTGAAGATAATCAATGGGCCTACACATTGGATAAGAGAGATGATGAGCGTATATTCGTTATACGCAGTAAGCTAGATTCTGGAACGACTTCAAATGCGATGGGAATAGAGTTAATAAAAAAGTAAAGAAATTAGAATAATTATAAATGAGAGCAAATTTAAGAGTTTGCTATAAGACAAGTGATAAAAACACCTTATATTAACAAAATGAAGAGGGGTTATTTCGAAGTAAAAAACCATTTACCTAAAAATAGAAAACAAGCAGACCGGCTTGCCGTTTTAGTTACACAGCAAAAAATCGCACATAAATTCATGCATCAAGCCATTGCTTTTCATGAAATCGATTATCTGGTGACAAGTAACGAACTGGCAAAAGAACAGTATGAGAAAGTAAAGGAACACCATATCGAATGTCTGTATGGATGAATTATTGCGTGAATATTCTAAGGTGTTTTCCCATTTTTTCATTTTCTTAGATAGGACCTTATCTTTGCTCGCTTCTCTTAGCCGATGGTATAATATGGTATAATAACGAAAAGGTTATCTTGTTAGATAACCTTACTTTTTTATCCAGAAGAAAGGAGTGCAGAAAATGAAACATGTGAAGGCGTTGGTAGTGAAGGCAATCATGATCTGGGCAATTCTTTGGGTCGTGCTGACCGGTTTATACGGTGTTAGCTTTATGGATTCAACGATTGTTGGGGTAATTATCGTAGTGATGATCTATGTGCTAGGGGATCTGTTGATCTTACGTAAAGTAGGAAACATCGCAGCAACGATCGCAGATGCTGGTTCAGCTGCAGTTATCTTGTGGCTCTATCTATACTTTATGAATGATACAGTCGATATTTGGATGAAAGTCTTGATTCCTGCTCTATTGATTGGTGTGGCAGAATGGTTCTTCCACAAGTGGTTGTTAAGTCAAGGAATCGTACCAGATGAACGGAAAATGGAATAAATCAACAGTTAAACTATTCTTATCGATAAATGAAAGCTTTAAAAATAAATAGATGTTTAATTAAGAATAATCATAAACTATTTTTACTCAAAAAACCGCTCAGATCATTTTCAGATCTGAACGGTTTTTTTATCTATTCATCAAGATCAAATTTCATTTTTCAATGATTCAATCAATTCGCCCTCTGCTTCATGACTATGTTTTCGGCCATTAACAAGATAGAGTGCTGTACATACCAATGGAATGACTCCGGCAATCACATACAATCCTCTAAATGAAGTAAGAGATTTTAGCATCCCCATCAAATAAGGACCAACGCCTAAGCCTAGGTCTAAACCAATAAAGTAGGTAGACAAAGCAATACTGATGCGGTGTTCTTTTACGATCTTCAAACAGACAGCTTGTCCATTTGACATGAACGTACCATAACCTAAACCGACTAATGCTCCAGAAATAAGCAATGTCACACTATTCGTCGTTACACTCAGTAAAAATAATCCTGCTGTTAAGAATAAATAGCTAGGATACATCACGTATTGTTCTCCTTTGACATCGAAAATCCTTCCAGTCAATGGACGTGTAAATGTGATGACCAAAGCATATACGACGAAGAAAAATGACCCAGCAGCAACTAAGTGGATTACTTTTGTATAAGAAGATAAAAATGATAAAACACTTGAATAAGAAAGACCCATCAAAAAGGCGATTCCTGTAATGAAAAGTGCTTTCTTTTCAATAAAACTATTGATATTCCATGAACGAAGAGATGTTTTTTGTTCTTCAGATAATGGAATATTTTTTACAGGAAAGACAAGGCAGGCAATTGTAACAAAGAAGACCAGTACAATTGAAAACCAAATAATGAAACGAAAGTCAGTCATATTCAGCAAAATCATTCCTAAAAATGGTCCAACAGCGGCAGCTAAACTAGTACTTAATCCGTAATAATTGATGCCTTCCCCTTTTTTAGATGCAGGGATATATGCAGTAACAATAGCATTTGTAGCTGTAGAAACTGTACCGTAACCAAATCCATTCAAGAATCGAACTAAATACAATGCCCCGATAGTTGGTGTATAAAGATAAGCTAATGTTGTCAGAAGATAGAAAATCGCGCCGCCTCTTAAGGTAAACTTCCGACCAAATAGTTCTAACTGTTTCCCCATGAATAAGCGTGCCAGCAATGTTCCGATGATATATATTCCAGAAGCAAAACCTGCTTGGCTCAAGCTGGCGTGTAATGTGTCTTGCGCAATGACTGCCATGATGACCATCAACAGATAATAAATCAGGTAGACAATAAAATTGATCAATGTGATTCCGATAAAATATTTATTAAATAATTTCTTTTCCATGTATGTTATACATTCCCCTTAAGCTGAATATGCTTTTAATTTTTGTATTTGAACTTCTACATCGTGATAATTGGATGGATAGCGATCAACAAGTTGGCGAATAAATAAATCCCGTGTAGACATAAACAGGTTTAAAAATTCTTCGCATTCGTTTGTTGGATTCTCATCCACTGCTTTGATCAATTCGATCGAGTTTTGATACGCATCATTTAAAAAGACTAAAGAAGCTTTCATGTCAAATCTTGTTTGATATGCTGTTTCTAATCGATTAATGATTGTGTTCATCCAGTAATTCATGTTTTTTCCCTCTATTCTTAAAAAATTTTACTTCTGCAGTATAACGAATAAAAAAAAGGAAAAAAATCGCATAAGTGATGGAAAAAGGTACTTAACAAATGTTAATATCATTAGTAAAATACCTTTGGACTTTAAAAAGTTTTAAAGTACTGTATGATCTTTTTAGATGAAAGTTTGGATGGGGGAGCATCATTGGATAGTAGAGTCTTAAAGGAATATTTGGATAAAAATGATTTTCCGATTATACGCAAAGGATATCATAAATATTTGACATTCGAAGGGATGGAAGATTCCCATACGTATATCTTGAAAGAGGGAACGGTAAAAGCAAGTGTTATTTCAAATGATGGGAGAGAATTTAACCTTCGCTATATCAAAGATCTTGAAATCGTCTCTCTTTTAAAAGACGAATATTCACAATTCATCGATTCGCCGTATAATATTCGAGTTGAATCAGAATATGCAGAGTTTTATCGAATCAATCGTGTGAGATTTTGGCAAAATATCAACCAAGATCCAAAGCTACAACACTATGTAAAAGAGTATTACCGCTATCGCTTGCTTTATTCGATGAAAAAAATGCAACAAATGCTGTTAAATGGAAAACTGGGAGCTGTTTGTACGCAACTTTACGAATTATATGATTTATTCGGTGTGCGAACAGAAGAGGGGATGCTGATCGATTTTTCGATCACAAATGAAGAAATCGCCAAATTTTGTGGTATTTCAACTGCTAGCAGTGTGAACAGAATTTTAAAGCAGTTGAAAAAAGATGGTATTATCACAGTGAAAGATCATCATATCGTTATTTTGAATATGGACTTGTTAGAAGACAATATTATCTTTTGATGAACAAAGAGGTTGTGACAGAAGTGGGCAGCTTCAAGAAACAAGAAGGAATTTCCGAAAATTGTTACTCAAATTTTTTGACAAATTTCGGCTTATTTTCGAAGAAGCTACTTCTGGAACACCGTGAATAAGAGGTTGTGAAATCAGCGTTTTGAGCTAATACCGAGGGTCAGCTGATTGAACACCGTTTACCAAGAGGTTGTAAAAAAGCTGTTCTGCATCAAGTAATAAGAACAGCCAAGTAAAAACAGCTCCTAATGTTTTTAACTTGGCTGGACTTATTACCGCAGATGTAAGCTTTTGAACACCGTTTATTCGCAACAAAAGGGCTGTGACACGATTTTTGTCACAGCCTCTTTTTGCGAACTTTCATTTAGCTATTTTTAGAAACTTCTTCCGCCACCGCCAAAAGTCCCGCCACCGCTAGAGTGGGTAGTACTTCCGCCACCGCCGCTTCCAGGAGGTGGGCTTTTGGGGATTCTTCTTGTCGTGACAAAAGAATTTGTCAGACGATCGGTTTTTTCAGTTAATTTGATACTGGATTTTTCTCGGAACGGATATTTGTAGATGCCTGATTTCAATTGATAACGCGAAACAGTCACAAAATAAAAGACAAGACTAAGGATAAGAGCCAAAACAACAGCAATGATGATTTCCACTGTCGTCAAAACTTTATAGCGTGTGATTTTGCCAGTTTCTTCATCTACACGATAATGACCTCCTGGAACTCCGTCTTCCACATATGTGGCTGATTTAGACAAGTACGCTTTTGCAGCATCGTAGTAGGCAGCATTCGTCATCTGATCATAAACATCATCTAAGATCGAATCGATTCTACTGTCAGTCAAATAATCGATCATATTACCAGAAGTCGAAATGTAGATTTCACGCTGCCCCATATCCAATAGCAAAACTGAGCCATTTTGATCATTTCCGACTGCCTTTCTTAAGTAATTATCGGCAAAGTCTCTTGGTTCTTCTGAATTAGAAGTAGTTGTGACGATTAAGACACGTCCCTTGATTTTTTCATTCAGTTTTTCTGCCTGTTGTTCCAAAGAGTGGATTTGATCTGTAGTGAACAACCCAGCCTCGTCATTTACCGTTGCTGTATCCGCATGAGTAGCCACCGGCCAACTAACACTTACTAGCAAAAGAAAGAACAAAAAGAATTTTTTCATCATATCAAGTAACCTCCGATCAGAAAGAGGATCGCTAGTCCAGCGAAAATCCCAAGAGCAGTCAGTCCTAATTTTTTCTGGCTAATCGGCAGGACACCGCTGACTTTTCCTGTTTGTCCATTCATTGCATAGTAGTAGACTTTTTTACTTGAGTCATTGCTTCGATAAGTAACGAGCCATACCGGCAACAATACGTAATTATTTACTTCATTTGTGATTGAAGCAGAGGTTCGGACACCTGTCAATGTTGTATACCCATTGGCAGTATCTTTTAACAGCTTCTCTGAATAGTCTTTTAATTCAGACTGAATTTGCGATTTGATTGCCTCGTATTCGATATCTCTTTTTTCTGCTTGGAACCCGGCTAAATACTGGCTTTTAAAATCAATTGCTTTATCTAACGGGAAAGGTTGCACGCCTTCGACCATCTTTTGTTGCGTATTTTTTGATAAGGCATTTTTTACTAGTTCTTTAAAAGAAAGCTTGCCTGCTCTTGAAACAGCAAATTGCTTCGTTTCTGTGTATTCGATGTCACCTATTCGCCAAATGCGGATAACGGTGCCGTTTGCCTGCATTGTGCCATCTACTTCAGCATCTGTAGCCCAATAAGGGAAATATACACCCGTCAACTTATCGATTTGATCCTTATTGAAAAAAGCTTTTGGAACAAACCATTTTTTCTTGGTCCAAGCGAGAAATCTATTGATTGCTTCTTCTTTCTCGACAGCAAAAGGAAGTACTTTATTTGGCAAGAATTCTCCGCTTAAACGTCCCGATAGTACAACGGGATTATGGCAGTAGTAACAATAAGTCGCAGCAGTGGTCGCATCGGTCACAATCTCTGCACCACAGTTGGGACAAAGGAAAAGATCCATCGATACAGTATTACCTGCAGCTTCGTCCGCTGTATCTGAAAAACCGCCTGCCTCGTCAAACGCTTTGCGCTCGGCTTCACTCATGTTGGTAAGCTGTTCTTGGGCTGTAAAAGTAAAATCTTCTGTAGACGAAGGTTCTTCTTTGCTCTCTTCGCCAGCCATACGCGCTTCTTTTTGCTTCTGCTCATATTGGCTGACTTCTTCTTCGGTATAAATATTCAGGCAGTATTCGCAATGAAATTTTTGGTCTTTAGGATCAAAAGTCAACGGACCGCCGCAATTAGGACATTTATGTGTAAGAACATCCATCAGCTGCACACCTTTCTCAATAAATTAATCAACGGGGATTCCTTTAAACGGTTTGCCGCAGTTTGGACAGAATTTAGGGATGCCGTTGGAAAGATCCACAATCTCGTTGCATTCGCTGCAACGCATCTGTAGCTTAGGCTGAGCGTTTTCTACTGGTTTGGCAGCGCCACAGTTGGAACAGAATTTTCCGGAATTTTCTGTCCCACAGACTGGACACGTCCAAGTATCTACATTCCCTTGTGCGGCTTGTTGATTTTGTTTTTCAGCTTGTTGCTTGATTTGTTCTTGGTTGTTTTGAGCCGCTTGGGAAAGGTAAGAGCCATTTGCATTCATTCCCATACCTACGCCCATAAAGCCAGTCATTGCTCCTGCTTCATTTTTTCCAGCTGCTTCCATTCCACGGGCAATGGAACCTTGCACGTATCCTTCACGTACGCTAGGATCACCTAGCATCGCCCCTTCGTTACGCATATTGATTAGTTTCACAGAATCATCTGTGTAAGAAATGCTGGCCACAGCGACAGAGACGATCTCCATCCCTCGCAACTCGCGCCAAGAATCATCCAATGCAGTATCCATGTATTTGCTTAACTCCAAACTCTTAGATGGGACATAAGAAATCCGTTGTCCATCCGCAGACATCTGATTGATTGCTGATTGCAATGCTGTTAGGAATTCAGCTAAGTATTGCTCATTGATATCATTGATTTCTACTTGTGTTTTGTTTTTAGGAATTGCGTTTGTATAAAATAAAATCGGGTCAACGACATGAATAGAATAAGTGCCATGTGCCCGTAAGAATAATTCTGCGTTATAGAAATTATCAAAGTAGTTCAATGGCGCACTCGTACCGAATTTGATTCCCTTTATTTCTTGGAGATTGATATAAAAAACTTGTTGTTTCTGCGGTGTAACGCCACCAAATTTAAATCGGTCAAATGTTTCAGCAATTGCTTCTTTCAGTGTTCCGTTGAACATGGAAGGAGCTGCGTCATTTTTAATGGTGTAATAACCTTCCTCAGCGGTATAATCGATGATTTTTCCACCATCGACCAAAAGCATCATCATGTTTGGATAGACATGGACGACTGTTCCGTCTGTCAAAACATCTTCTGTTCCTTTACGATTGGAGCCACGTTTGTCATCTTTACGAACTTTGACACCTTTCGTCATAACCGTTGTATCACTCATATTGTCTGGTTCGATGACTTCTAGCCATTGATCTGCCAGACCGCCGCCGACCATACTTGTTGCTGCTTTGATAAGACCCATAAAAAATTCCTCCTCTGATTCAGCTAATGCCAAACAATTATTGTTTATTTATTATACCATAGGAAGAAGTGAAACTTCTCGGACTAGAGACGGAATTGAAATGGAAACTTGCGTATTGATTAAATACCTGAAAAAGCCGAGAAGGATAGTAGTTTTTTTACCCAATATCACGTATAATAAGAGATAGTGAATTTTTTAAAAAAGGGGGATCCTTATGGCATATCAAGCACTTTATCGAGTCTGGCGTTCGCAGCGTTTCGAAGACATCGTTGGACAAAAAGCTGTGACACAGACACTAAAAAATGCTATTGTTTCCCACAAGACCTCACATGCCTATTTGTTTACAGGACCCAGAGGAACCGGAAAGACAAGTGCAGCAAAGATTTTCGCAAAAGCAATCAACTGTCCGAACAGTAAAGACGGTGAACCATGCAACGAATGCGAAATGTGTCGATCAATCACTGCTGGTACGCAAGAAGATGTGATCGAAATCGATGCTGCCAGCAATAACGGAGTCGAAGAAATCCGATTTATCCGTGATCGGGCAAACTATGCGCCTACAAAGGCAGCGTACAAAGTGTACATTATTGATGAGGTACATATGCTTTCAACAGGAGCTTTCAATGCCTTGTTGAAAACATTGGAAGAGCCAAAAGAAAGTGTCATATTCATCTTAGCAACGACCGAACCTCACAAAATACCAGCTACGATCATTTCACGAACCCAACGATTTGATTTTAAACGGATCAATACGGCAGATATTGTCGAACATCTTGAATTTATCTTAAAAGAATCGACTATCAACTATGAACCAGCTGCATTGAATGTGATTGCCCGTTCCGCAGAAGGCGGGATGCGGGATGCATTGAGTATTCTTGATCAGGCAATCTCATTTAGTGAAGGAACGATTACTTTAGATGATGCCATGCAAGTAACAGGCAGCTTGACAGACGAAATGATGGACAGCTACTTGAGTGCTTGCGTGAAAAAAGAAGTACCAGAAGCATTGGAAGCGTTGAATCAAATTCTCGCAGCCGGCAAAGAATCACGTCGCTTTCTAGAGGATATGTTACAATACTGCCGTGATCTGCTGATGTATCAGCAAGCGCCCAATCTAGTTGAAGAACAATCAAGTACGATCAGAAGTACATTTACGGAATTGGCACAAACTGTTTCAGCGGATCAGCTATTTTCAATGATAAAGATTTTGAGCGATACACAAAATGAAATCCGATTTACTAATAGTGCCGCTATTTATTTGGAAGTCGCTACAGTCAAACTCGCACAGCTACCCTCTGCTTCTGTTCCTTCAGCAAAAATGGCATTAGCAGATGATCAGATAGTAAAACAGCTGCAACAAGAGATCAAGGAACTGAGAAACGAAATCAAAGAACTTCGCAGTAACACAGGAACTGCGAATACAAAAGTACAGCCAGTACAGCAGACGAATCACAAAAAACAAACAAGTACGTATCGGGTACCGACGGAACGGGTATATAAAGTTCTGCGGGAAGCGACAAGACAGCATCTGAACCAAGTAAAAGAAGTATGGGAAGATTTGCTGATGAGCCTCTCTGTCACTCAGCGGGCAATGCTTAAAGCAAGTGAACCAGTTGCAGCTGGCCCTACAGGATTAGTGATTGCATTTGATTATGAGATTGTTTGTCAAAGAGCAGCAAACGACGAAGAACTGCAGCTTTCGGTACACAATAATTTAAGCCGAATGATCAAAGACTATGCGCCTGATCCGGTTTATATCACAAGAGAAAGTTGGCCGGAACTTCGAAAAAATTATTTGACGCAAGCACAAGAAGAGGGAGCAGAAAATTCTTTTGCTTCTGAAGAGTCAGAAGGAGAAATCGAATTACTCCCTCAAGAACAGGAAGTACCAGAAGAAACACTTGTAGTAAAAGCAGAGGAATTTTTTGGTTCCGAGGCTGTTACAGTAGTAGATGATTAAGAAAAAAGGAGTAGATAATTATGATGCGTGGAATGGGCAATATGCAAGGCATGATGAAACAAGTACAAAAAATGCAAAAAGAAATGGCGGAAGCACAAGAGCTGCTAAATAAAACAGAATTTACAGGTAAAGCCACTAATGAATTGGTCAAAGCCGTATTTACAGGTGATCGCCGTATGAAGGACATCCAAATCAATGAAGAAGTCGTTGATCCTGATGATATTGAGATGCTTCAAGATCTTGTCGTAATGGCAGTCAATGACGCAATCGCACAAATTGATGTGGAAACTGAGAAAAAATTAGGGAAATACGCAAAAGGTTTACCAGGATTTTAGTTTTAAACTGAAGGAGTAATGAATATGCAATATCCAGAACCAATTGCGAAACTGATCGACAGCTATATGAAACTTCCAGGAATCGGTCAGAAAACAGCGACAAGACTCGCGTTTTATACAATCGATATGAAAGATGAAGTAGTGAATGAATTTGCTAAATCTTTGTTAAGTGTAAAACGAGATTTACACTTTTGCAGTATCTGCGGAAATATCACAGAAGAAGATCCTTGCGAAATATGTAGAAATCCTTCACGTGATCGCAGCATTATCCTAGTGGTCGAAGAGCCGAAAGATGTAATGGCGATGGAAAAAATGCGAGAATATCACGGACTTTATCATGTACTCCATGGTGTGTTATCACCGATGGAAGGGACAGGTCCAGAAGATATCAATATTTCTTCGCTGCTGCAGCGGCTGCATGATGCAGATGTAAAAGAAGTGATCATCGCAACAAATGCGACAACAGAAGGAGAAGCAACAGCAATGTATCTCTCACGTCTAATTAAACCAGCCGGTATCAAAGTAACACGTTTAGCACATGGGTTGTCTGTAGGCTCTGATATCGAGTACGCAGATGAAGTCACGTTATTGAAAGCTGTCGAAGGAAGACGCGAGTTATAAATTTCTAATTAAAAGTTTTTTCAGATACAATATAGAAGCAGCATAAGAGATGGGGGCAACAATGTGAACGGACTATTTATTACAATTGAGGGGCCTGATGGTGCAGGAAAAACCAGCATCTTGAATGAACTTTTCCCTCTTTTGAAAGAAGTAGCAAAAACAGAAATCATTCAAACAAGAGAACCGGGAGGCATCCCGATTGCTGAAGAGATTCGAGCGGTAATCCTGGATCCAAAAAATGATCGGATGGATGAACGCACGGAAGCACTACTTTATGCGGCGGCAAGAAGACAGCATCTAGTCGAAAAGGTCTTACCTGCTCTGGCAAAAGGGAAAATCGTTTTATGCGATAGATTTGTCGACAGTTCTCTTGCTTATCAAGGTGCAGGCCGACGCATCGGCGTTACCGAGATTGCTCGGTTGAATGAGTTTGCTACAGAAGGTACTACGCCAGATTTTACCCTTTATCTTGACGTAGATTCAGACACCGGATTAAGAAGAATCAAGAAAAACAGACAAAACCAAATCGACCGTTTAGATTCGGAAGGTTTGGAATTCCACCAGCGTGTACGACATGCTTACTTAAAGCTGGCAGAAGAGAATCCGGAAAGAATCCACAAAGTTGATGCAAGAAAAAGCTTTGAAGAAGTGCTGCAAACAAGTTATCATACAATTATTGAACAATATCCGCAATTTTTTGGAAACTAGGAAGGTGAACGTTTATGAAAATTATTTTAGCGATTATCCAAGACAAAGACAGCAACCGTTTATCAAATGAATTGATTGATGCAAATATCCGTGCCACAAAATTATCATCGACAGGCGGCTTCCTTAAGGCTGGAAACAGCACGTTTATCGTGGGTATTGAAGATGATCGAGTAGAAGAAGCATTGGAAATCATCAAAAAAACATGTGAATCAAGAAAACAATTTGTATCTACACCTGTTACATTGGATATTTCGATGGATGGGGGCGTCCCTTATCCAGTAGAAGTAGAAGTAGGCGGCGCAACAGTCTTCGTCTTACCTGTTGAAGGATTCCATCAATTTTAGGAGGAGCTGAGCTATGAATCAAGAAATAAACTTGGCTCAAATGCAACCGATCGTGTATCAGCAGCTTCAACGGAGTTTTGAGCATGGGCGTCTCGCTCATGCTTATCTTTTTGAAGGAGAAAAAGGAACAGGAAAACATGAAGTAGGTGTGTGGCTCGCACAGCATCTGTTCTGTACCCAAATGGAAGACAATCAGCCTTGCGGAAAATGCAACAATTGTCAGCGAATCGAAAAGAAAGAACATCCGGATGTTCTGGTTATCGAACCGGACGGACAAACAATCAAAGTTGATCAGATCAGACGTTTGCAGACGGAATTCAGTCGCAGCGGATATGAATCAAGAAAAAAGGTTTTTTTGATTAAAGAAGCTGAAAAAATGAATAGCAGTGCGGCAAACAGTCTGTTGAAATTTTTGGAAGAACCACCGGGAGACTTTTTAGCGGTATTAGAGACAGATGCAGTAGGAAGGATTCTCCCTACTATTCAATCCCGTTGTCAAGTGCTGCATTTTCAAGAACTTTCGAAAGAAGCATTGATCCATCGATTGCAAGAAGAGCAGATTCCATTAGAAAAATCAAAACTTTTGGCTTTCTTAACAAACAGTTTAGGAAAAGCAGTTGAAATCTCTCAAGATGAATGGTTTAATGATGCTAAGGACTTGATTTATCAATGGTTCGTTTACTTGCAAAAGCAAGACACTCAAGCCTTTATCTATGTCCAAAAAAAATTAGTGAAATCATTTAAAGAAAAAACACAGCAGTTTACAGGATTATCTGTCCTGATGTTTTATTATCAGGAAGCACAACGTCAAGCAGTAGCGAAAGGCGAATATGGCAAAGTAAAACAGATAAACCAGATAATTGAACGAATATTGATCGCAGAGCAGAAACTACGTAGCAATGTCGGTTTTCAAGCTGTTGCGGAACAGTTCGTTTTGCAGACGATTTTTTAGCTTGCCGCAGAGGACGATAATCAAGGAGGATGGAAATGGTAGAAGTAGTAGGTGTCCGATATAGAGATGCAGGTCATATCTATTATTTTGCACCAGGAGACTCTGAATATAGTTATAATGACAAGGTATTAGTCGAATCTCAGCAATCCTTACATATTGCTACTGTTGTCCTTCCTAAAAAAGAGATTGATCCAAATGACCTTCCTGAAGCTATTCGTCCAATCTTGCATAAAGCGTCAAAAGCTGAACTAGAAAAAGACAAAAAAAATAAAGAAGATGCGTGTGATGCATTGCAAATCGCAAAAGAAAAAGTGCAGTTGCGTGAGCTGGAAATGAAAATAGTCAAAGCTGAATATACATTTGATCGAAACAAACTGATTTTTTCTTTTACGGCGGACGGGCGAATCGACTTTAGAGAATTGGTAAAGGATCTAGCCGCTGTATTTCGTACTCGTATTGAGCTTCGACAAATTGGTGTACGCGATGAAGCGAAGATAATAGGCGGAATTGGTCCATGTGGGCGTCCGTTATGCTGTTCTTCTTTTTTAGGCGATTTCGTGCCCGTATCGATCAAAATGGCAAAAGACCAAAGTTTATCTTTGAACCCAACAAAAATTTCCGGTTTATGCGGACGCTTGATGTGCTGTCTACAATATGAGAGCGAAGAATACGAGACAGCAAAAAAAGAACTCCCTGACTTTGGAAAAGTAATTGTTACACCTGATGGTAAAGGGAAAGTCGTAGGGTTGAATCTGCTTAGCCGTATCGTTAGTATTCGGCTGACTGGACGGGAAAATCCTGTCGAATATGAATGGGATGAATTGAAAGAATTTATCCAAGTAGGTGAGATAAATGGATAAGAGATCATTATACGACGGATTGAATCAGTTAGAATCAGAGTTGAGAAATACATTAACAGAACTTGTTGAAATGAAGCATGCTTTGCATGAGATCGTAGAAAAAAATACGACTTTGGAGATGGAAAATCAACGCTTGCGAGAACATCTTCGGGAATTGAATCAAGTTGCACAAGCTCCAGCTGAAAATGTGAAGCAAGAACTTTCCAAGTCTCGTATGAATCTTGAAAAAATTTATGAAGAAGGCTTCCATGTCTGCTACGATTTATATGGATCAAGACGGGACAATGACGAGCCTTGTGCGTTTTGTCTAGAAGTGATCTATCGCGAAAGCGGTCGATGATCAATAACAAGAGGAGACTGGAGCGGAGAAAGACTGCTCCAGTTTTTTTATTAAGGAGATTGTGACAGATGTATAATCAAAAAAGTTTCAAAGGAAATCCAGTATACGGGAATTTATATCTTGTACCGACGCCAATCGGAAATCTAGAAGATATGAGCTACAGAAGTGTTCGTATGCTACAAGAAGCAGACCTTATCGCAAGCGAAGATACGCGTAATACACAAAAATTATTGAATCACTTCGAGATTCATACACCCCAAAAAAGTTTACATGAACATAATTATAAAGAACGTGTCCCTCAATTGATTGCTTTGTTAAAAGAAGGAAAAACGATTGCTCAAGTCAGTGATGCAGGAATGCCTTCCATCAGCGATCCTGGACATGAGCTAGTTTTAGCTTGTATAAAAGAAGGGATTTCTGTGATCTCTATCCCAGGACCTACAGCTGGGATGACAGCTTTGATTGCTTCAGGGTTAGTGCCTCAACCATTTTTATTTTATGGCTTCCTTCCACGCAAGAAAAAAGAACAGAAAGAAACATTGGAAAAACTAAAAGAACAAACAGCTACGCTGATTTTCTATGAGTCACCTTATCGAATCACAGCTACGTTGACGAATTTCTTAGACATTTTTGGTAATCGCCAAGTCGTTTTGTGTCGAGAATTGACAAAGATCCATGAAGAATACCTTAGAGGAAGTACAGAAGAACTACTTGCATATATCGAAGAACATCCAGTAAGGGGAGAATGTTGTCTGCTTGTAGAAGGAAATTTGTTTGAAACGGCAGGGACAGAAGTGGATGAAGAGCAGGGAACCTTAAAAGAACAAGTAGAAGCAAAGATTGCATCAGGCGAAAAGCCAAATGCTGCTATCAAAGCAGTAGCGCTTAAAAATGGACTGAAAAAACAAGAAGTTTACCGTCAATATCACGAATTAGACTGAAATAGTATAAGTAGTATACAATGAAGCGACAATGTGGAAAACAGCTACTAACTTCTCAAATCTCTTGAACGCGAACGAACGTTCCTGTATAATGGCTAAGAGGTGAGGATGATGGAGCTGCAATTTCCTTTACATAATGATACATCAAGAAAAATCATTCATATCGATATGGATGCTTTTTTCGCTTCTGTTGAAGAACGAGATCATCCTGAGTTTCGTGGGCACCCATTAGTAATTGCTAGACATCCCAGTGACACTGGTGGGCGTGGAGTAGTGACTACGGCAAATTATGAAGCAAGAAAATTCGGAATTCATTCAGCAATGAGTGCACAAAAAGCGTATGAGCTTTGCCCGCAAGCCATCTTTAAGCCTGGCGACCATCATAAATACAGCGAGATTTCCAAACAAGTACGGGAAGTATTCTATCATTATACAGACATTGTGGAACCAGTTAGTATCGATGAAGCGTATCTTGATGTGACAGAAAACAAAATCAATTGCAAGTCAGCCATCAAAATTGCTCGAATGATCCAGGCAGATATTTGGGAAAGAGTCCAGCTAACATGTTCTGCGGGAGTAAGTTACAATAAGTTTTTGGCCAAATTAGCATCAGACTATCAAAAACCTAGAGGAATCACAGTAGTTGCACCTCAAGATGCTGTGCCATTTTTAAAAACTTTGCCAATTGAAAAATTTCATGGAGTAGGGAAGAAAACTGTACCTAGAATGCATGAGTTAGGAATTTATACAGGAAAAGACCTATATGAATGCACAGAAATGACGTTGATTCGAAATTTTGGAAAAATGGGCTATTCTCTTTATCGTAAAGTGAGAGGAATCCATGATTCTCCAGTAAATGTTACAAGAGAGCGAAAATCTGTGGGAAAAGAGCATACGTATGGACAGCCATTGCAAACGGAGGAAGCCGTGCTGGCCCAATTGCGCCAACTAGCCGAAAAAGTAGAAGAAGCACTGAGAAGAGTCCAAAAACATGGGAAAACAGTGGTTTTGAAGGTCAGGTACACCGATTATTCTACTGTGACCAAAAGAGTGACATTGCCAGAATACATCTATAAAAAAGAAGCGCTCTTTTATCAAGCAAGTCTTATATGGGAGGAAATCTTGGGAGTAGAAAAAGGGATCCGATTGTTAGGAATCACCTTGACGAATCTTGACCCGATGACCTATGAAAATATCGTTCTTCCGTTATGGGGAAATCAAGAAATATAAAAACAGCTTTGAGAGTTGAAAATGGAAATCCGTTTTCTCTCTCAAAGCTGTTTTTATATCAAGTCTTGTTTTTTGATTTGTTCATAGGTTTCTGTTGCATCCGTACATTTTTCCCAAATCATAACTTGGTTGGATTCTAAAGATTTTTGGACATCAATGATTCGCTGGTTGCTGCTTCCTCGAAATTGTAGTTTTAGGTCACGTTTGCTCAATTCAAAGCGTCCGTCAACAAGGATATCGATTTGCGAAAGGAGTTCTAATTTATCTTCTGAATCTTGTAGCAATTCATCAAAGGTATAGCCTGTCCATGACCAGATATCTTTTGTCGTACCGAACTCTTTTCGGATACGTCGTACGACTTGCAAGCAAACATCTGTATTCAAAAAAGGCTCGCCGCCCAATAAAGTCAGTCCTTGTACGTAATCGTTGCGCAAGTCAGCGATGATTTGTTCTTCTAATTCAGGTGTGAATGGTTTGCCATATCGAAAATTTTGTGCCGCTTTGTTGAAGCAACCTTCGCAGGCGAATAAGCAGCCACTAACGTAAAGACTGTTACGGACACCTTCACCATCGACAAAATTAAACGGTTTGTAGTCAGCAATATAGTTTTGACTGTAGTCTTTTGCTAACCATTCTTTTGGTTTTGGATTTCTCATAAAAAAACTTCTTTCATTTAAGGTTCAAAGATATAGCTATTGAAGATAAAATCCACTCGACCATATAAATAAGAACAAACTGACCTAAATCCATTGTTCAAGAAAGCTTGTTCTTATTTTGATAGAGGGCGTTCAAAGATACAAAGCCATCGAAAGAGGGTGGTGAAAAAAGACTTGTCACAGCCTCTTATTCTGAATAAACGGTGTTCAAAAGCCAGTTTCTCGGTATTAAGTTCAATTTATGCAAAAATGTGGAAAGCCATTTTCACAAAATTTTTCTTAATACTCAAAACTAAGCGGCTTTTTCACAACCTCTCAATAAACGGTGTTCAAAAGCCAGTTTCTCGGTATTAAGTTCAATTTATGCAAAAATGTGGAAAGCCATTTTCACAAAATTTTTCTTAATACTCAAAACTAAGCGGCTTTTTCACAACCTCTCAATAAACGGTGTTCAAAAGCCAGTTTCTCGGTATTAAGTTCAATTTATGCAAAAATGTGGAAAGCCATTTTCACAAAATTTTTCTTAATACTCGAAACTAAGCGGCTTTTTCACAACCTCTGATAAACGGTGTTCAAAAGCCAGTTTCTCGGTATTAAGTTCAATTTATGCAAAAATGTGGAAAGCCATTTTCACAAAATTTTTCTTAATACTCGAAACTAAGCGGCTTTTTCACAACCTCTGATAAACGGTGTTCAAAAGCTTGCATCTGTGGTAATAAGCCCAACTAAACGAAAAATATGAGGAGCTATTTTTGTTTAGCTGTTCTTATTACTTGATGCAGGACAGCTTTTTCACAACCTCATTTCATGTGTTTCACACGTGAGGAAATTTCTTTGTGGCGACCATGTACCATCGGACGAGCTTGTGGATTTCCTAAATAGCCACAAGTACGTTTGACTACATCACATGTTTTTGGGTCATGATTTCCACATTCTGGACATTCGAATCCTCGTTCTGTTGGTTTGAAATCACCTTCAAAACCACATTGGTAGCAATGGTCAATTGGCGTATTCGTACCAAGATACCCGATTTTATCATATGCAAAATCCCATACAGCTTCTAAGGCTTTCGGGTTTTGTTGGAGCATAGGGTATTCACAGTAGTGGATGAATCCACCTGAACAATATTTTGGATAATCCTTCTCAAATTCCAATTTTTCAAATGGCGTTGGGTTTTTACGCACATCATAGTGGAAACTGTTTGTATAATATTCTTTATCTGTGATGTTTTCGATGATACCAAATTTTTCTGTATCTAAACGACAGAAACGATCAGTCAGACTTTCACTTGGTGTTGAATAGACGCTGAAATGATAACCGTATTCATCACCCCATGCATCCGCATTGGCTTTTAATTCTTTGACGATGTCAAGTGTGAAAGCTTTTGCCTCTGGGTTTGTTTCCCATTCGCCACCGAAGAAAGCTGAAGCAACTTCATATAATCCAATGTAGCCTAATGATACAGTAGCTCGACGGTTTTTGAATAATTCATTGACAGAATCGGTACGTGAAAGACGTTTTCCGAAAGCACCATACATATATAAGATTGGCGCATTTGCTGGAATGGCTTCTTTACAACGTTCTACACGATAGAGAAGCGCATCTTTCATGATTTCCAAACGGTCAGACAATAGCTGCCAGAATTTGTTCTGATCTCCTTTTGATTCGATCGCGATTCTTGGTAAATTCAATGTAACCACACCTAAATTCATTCGTCCGACATTTACTTCTTGACCATTTTCGTCTTTCCATCCTTGCAAGAATGAACGACAGCCCATAGGTACTTTGAAACTTCCAGTTAATTCGACGATTTTGTCGTAATTCAGAATATCAGGATACATTCGTTTCGTTGCACATTCCAATGCTAGTTGTTTGATGTCGTAATTAGGATCTTCAGGGTTTAAGTTTACACCTTTTTTCAAAGTGAAGATCAGTTTAGGGAAGATAGCTGTGCGCTTTTCACTCCCTAATCCATTGATTCGGATCTGTAAAATCGCTTTTTGGATTTCTCTTTCAAACCAGTTTTCCCCCAAACCAAACCCTAATGAAGTGAAAGGGGTTTGCCCATTTGAAGTAAATAAGGTATTGATTTCATATTCCAAACTTTGCATAGCATCGAAGATATCTTTTTTGGTTTTTGCTTTTGCATATTCTTTTTGGCGTTCTGGCGAATCGATCCATTCTTCCGCGTCTTTTAGATGTTTTTTATAGTTCAATTCTGCAAAAGGAGCCAGCAATTCATCTGTTCGGTCGGCAGAACAGCCACCATATTGACTTGACGCAACATTAGCAATAATCTGTGAGATTTGTGCTGTCGCTGTCTGGATAGATTTAGGTGATTCCACTTCCGCATTTCCAATTTTGAAACCGTTGTTCAGCATACCTTTGAAATCAATCAAGCAGCAATTTGTCATCGGTGTGTAAGGATGATAATCCAAATCATGGTAATGGATATCACCTTTTTGATGCGCATTTGCTATATGTGGCGGCAACATTTTCAGTCCGATTGATTTTCCGACGATGCCGGCTGTTAGATCACGCTGTGTATTGAAAACATTACTGTCTTTATTTGCATTTTCATTCACGACAGTCTGGTCTTTGTTGATTAGTTTTTCAATCGAAAAGTTGATATCTGTCGCTTTACTACGAGCAAAATCCCGTTTTGTACGGTAATTGATATACTCTTCTGCTAATTCATATTCGTTTTTTTCTAATAAGATATGTTCCACGATGTTTTGAATCTCATAGATTTTGACATTTTCAGCAAACCGGCTTTTGATTTCTTGGACAACCAAGTCTGCAATCATTTGGATTTTTTCGTAAGTAAGTGGGGATAATGAGCCGTGAATTTTCTTTTCAGCTTTGATTAGTGCTTCGTTGATCTTTTGTTCATCGAAATCAACATGGCGACCATCTCGTTTGATAACTTTCATCTGGTGTGCCTCTGGTTGCTGAGTAACGACTGTTTTCTCTTCATAATTTACTTTCATTATCTTCAACTCCTGCTAAATTGTTCTTGTCTATCATAAAACAAAATTTAGGAAGGAGCAACTAATTATCAGCTATATATAGTATTCAATCTGCTGTATAATTGGATTTCTATACTATATGTAGTGTATATTTTATTGTGAAAAAAAGTGAAAACTTGTAGTTGATGGATTTATTTTTTGCATATTTAATTTAGCTGAATAAAATAATTGAATAAAATTTTTTTATTTGGGCTAAGAAAAAGTGACAAAAACATAAGAGCAAATTGTTCGTAGATATGCTACTATGCAAATAAACAGAAATGAAAGAGGAGAAGAAGAATTGGAAAAGATGATCGAAGTGAAACATCTCAGTAAAAGCTACGGTAGCAAACTTTCTCCCGTCAAAGCTTTAGATAATATCTCATTCACAGTCGAAGAAGGCGAATTTGTTGGAATCATGGGTCCAAGTGGTGCAGGTAAAACGACGTTGATGAATATTTTATCCACGATCAATTTGCCTACGATGGGTAGTGTCTTGATCCAAGGAAAAGAAATAACAAAAATGAAAAATAGTGAGCTGAGTGACTTTCGTCGAAAAAAACTAGGATTCATTTTTCAAGAATTCAATTTGATTGATACTTTAAATGCCAAAGACAATATCCTATTACCCCTAGCAGTTGAACGGATGACTAAGGAAGAGATGGAAAAGAGAGTAAGACACGTAGCTCAATTGTTGAATATAGAAGAACTGCTAAAACGATATCCAGATGAGCTTTCTGTCGGTCAGCGACAACGAATTGCAGCCGCTAGAGCCCTTGTTGTTCAGCCACAAGTAATCTTTGCAGATGAACCAACTGGATCTCTAGATTCGAAGTCGGCCACAGAATTGTTGAATTATTTACAGACTATGAATCAAAAAGAAAAAGCGACAATTTTGTTAGTCACCCATGACCCATATACAGCGAGCTACTGTGACAGAATTTTATTTATTAAAGACGGCGTGATTTTTTCAGAAGTTGTGAGAAGAGGGACAAGAAGGGAATTCTTTGAAAAAGTAATCGACATGCAGGCGACGATTGGTGGAGGAGGAAAAATGAATGCTGTATAAACTAGCCGTCAAAAGTTTTTTTCGGCAGTCCCGAGGGTATCTTGTTTATTTTTTCAGTTTGACTTTATCCGTGATGATTTATTATTCATTCAGCGCAATGACCTATGATCAATCTTTAGTTAGAAGAGCAAGTCCAGATACTTCGATAGATGGCGGATTGAGTTTTGGCGGACTGATCATTACTGTCGTTTTACTTTTTTTCGTATTCAGTGCCAACCGATTTTTTTTGAATAGAAGACAAAAAGAAATAGGTATCTATCAACTTTTTGGTATGAACAAACTACAAATTTCAGGCATATATGTGTTGGAAATCATGATAATCGGGTTATTTGCCTGTATTTTTGGGATATTGCTCGGTATTATTTTCTCCAAACTCTTTTCCATGATTTTGGTTCGAATGATGGATATGGATCTTAATAGTCCGTTTTTTATCTCCATTCCATCAGTCGCAGATACTTTATTTGCTTTTTTCATCATCCTTTTAGCAGTATCTGTGTATTCGATATGGAAAATCTGGCGCTACCCGATGATTCGAAGTTTTGGAGAAAAAGAACAAGCAGATAGTTCAACGATGCGTTTCAGAACAAGGCATCGATTACTCGCTGTCATTGGGTTATTGCTTTTAACAAGCGGATATTTTGGGGCTAGTCATTTTAGAGAAATCACTTCATGGATGGTCAGTCATCATGACCTTGAGACATTCATTCTCTTTTTGCCTTTTCTGATCTTTTTCATTTGTGTGATTGGTACTTATTTGTTTTTCTGCTATACATTTCGGCTCTTTTTGATCATATTGAGTAAATGGAAGCTCTATTACTATGGGATCAATTTTTTAATAATAGGTAATACACAAGTGCACCTGCTCAAAAGCTGGCGTACGAATTCTCTAATTACAGTCATTCTTGGAATTTCTTTAATGACGATTGGCGGTACGGCTAGTATTTCTACTATTTTATCGTATCAGGAGAAAGTATCCTCCCCGATGGATTATCAGTTTGATGTCGAGACAGAAAAAAAAATCAAGCCTATTCTGGCAGAGGAAGGACAGAAGATAACTAAAGAAATCACCTTGCATTATAAAGTCATAGGTAGTATCTACAGACCAGATCTCGAAGAACCTATGTTTCAAACTGCTAATCTGATCTCAGAAACAGAATATCAAGCCTTCAGAAAAGTTAATCCGGATTTGCCGAACGTTTCTTTGAAATCTCCTAACCATACTGTTTTGCTTGATCAAATGCAAACTCTTTTTCGGAATATTTCATTATATGGTTCTAGTATTGGATTGCCAGATAATCAAGAGTTGAAGATTCAGCAAATGCTTCCAAGTGTATTAGGTGACGAAACGATAGTATATCTAAGTCCTGTACTAGTCGTGGATGATAACGTTTTTGAAAAAGCAAAAGGTGTAGATTATCAAGTAGTCAATGTGGATGTATCAGGTGGAAATAATGAAAAGATAGATGAACGATTGAGCAGTGAAATGTCGATAAAGTGGCTCAATGCTATTTATTATTCTTATGATATCGTAAATGGGCGTCTGCAAGGAGACATTAGTACAAAGAAACTGCCAGATGACAAAATGAAGGAAGCGCAGTTTAGTCAAGAAGGTTCTCGGTTGAACTTCTCTTCCAGCTATTCAAAATTGCGTGCAGTCAACCGGCGGATTGGTATCAATATTTTTGTCACACTGTTTGTCGGAATGATCGTCATTATTGCTACTGGCAGTATTCTGACCGTTCGACAATTAGCAGAAGCAGAGGAAGAAAAAGAAAATTATCACCTATTAACTAAACTGGGGATACCACAAAGAAGAATTAGAAGGATGATTTTCGAGCAAAACGCACTTACCTTTTTTCCACCCATGATATTAGGAATCACTCATGCAGTATTTGCAATCAATGTTTTCACTCAGTATATCAAAACTGCCGATTATTGGCTGGCTTATCTTGTCAGTGGCTTATTGATCCTTATCTATCTTTTGCTTTATGTCATTACGAGTCAGTTATATTGTCGGATTATCGAGGAATGACAGGCGGAATAAGACAAGATAATAAAAAGTACTAAATTTTAAACACCGTTTAAAGAAGAGGTTATGAAAAAGCTGTCCTGCATCAAGTAATAAGAAACAGCCAAGCAAAAATAGTTTCTCATGTTTTTGATTTGGCTGGACTTATTACCGCAGATGCAAGCTTTTAAACACCATTTATTTGGAATAAGAGGTTGTGACACGTTTTTGTCACAACCTCTTTATTTTTTATATTTTCTTAATTGTCAAATTAAGTTAGACAGATCATCAATACTTACGTAACTCAAAAATACTTCCAAAGGTGTTCGATAATCCAGTGATTTTCTAGGAATATTATTTCGTTTAGATGCGACAGATTGAATAAAAAATTCATCTACTGAATTGAAATCCATAGATTTCAATAAACCATCTCTACGTAACAATCCGTTAGAATTCTCGTTTAGGCCTCTTTGAGACGGCGTTCCTGGATCAGCGAAATAAATGGCAATATCATTGACATTACTGATCTGTTTCCAATTTGAAAATTCCTTTCCACAATCAAAAGTGATGGATTTGAATAGGTTTTTCGGTACAGATTCAAACCATTGATTTAATTTTTTTTCAATATCAATCGCTTGTCTACCACACGGTTTCAATGTGATGATAACTTTTGATAATCGTTCAACTAAGGTAATTACAGCACTTTTATGTTTCAGACCTACGATAGTGTCACCTTCAAGGTGACCAAACTCATTTGAGAATTGGCTATAATCCTTTTCACGTTCATGAATAGAGCGGCGGAAAGTTTGTTTTCCACGTCTTTCTTGATGTCCATTCGGTTTACGCTTGCCTTTCATCGGTAAGTCAGAAGAATCAAATAGCCCCTTTTTGAACATACGATAAATGGTACGAGCAGAACAACTAATAGGAAACGCTGCACGACCAACAATCACATCGGGTGTCCATCCTTGAACAACCTTTCTTTGAATATATTCTGATTGTTCCTCGGGTAAAACAAGCGGACGTCTACCACAGTTTGATTTGTTTTTCTTATACTGTTGATAATATTCTAAGGCTGATTTTCCTTGCTTGAAGAACAGATATACTTTATGGATCGTTTGTCTTGAACGATTCAAGCAATGGGCAGTTTTAGCAACAGATTGATTCATTTTGAAATAAGACTCTATTATTACAAGTTCATCCGTTGTAAGATGGGTATAGGTCATTTGTACTCACTCCTTATAATTCTTTGGTCGGAACTATTTTGAGTGTAGCACAAATGACTTTTTTAGTTGTCTAGCTTAATTTTACAATCGGCGTTTTTTAAAATTACTAGAAATTATAAAGAAAAAAGCAGTGTTTTGATGTGCTATTTTTATAAAAGCTATGTGACAAAACTGTTAGTAAAAAAACGGTTTCTGTAAGCTAGACACATGTTTCTTTTTGTCAAAATTCGTTACACTTTGTGTGAGGTTATATGAGGAGGGAATTCAATGAACAAATGGTGGTCTAATCCAAAATTGAATTATTGGGGAAAATTCATCATTCGAACAATTTTTTATAGTGCGGTACTGCTGTTCCTAATCTACCTGTATCACTATAAAAATATTCAAGGAGGAACATTTATCTATAACGAATTTTAGGAGGAAGAGTATGGAAATCAAAACGATTATTGAAGCAATCGATGATTGGGGAATAAGCGAACCTGATCGAATTGCTTATCAGGCGGATGAGATGCATACTTTTGGAGAATTGAAACAAGCATCAGACGCACTTGCTTATTATTTAGAAGAAAAGGTAGAAGGGGATGGACCAATCGTCGTTTTTGGTAATTTAGAATTTGAGATGATTGTCGCATTTCTAGGAATTGTCAAATCTGGTCATGCTTATTTGCCAATTGAAGAACATACACCCAAAGAACGTATCCTGTCGATCTTTCGGGTGGCTAAACCATCTATGGTCATCAGTATTGGGAATTGGATAGAAGATATTCCTTCTGTTCCTGTCGTAACAAAAGAAGAATTTCAAGAAATCGAGAAGATACCAGTAGAATTTTATCCCAAAAATAGCGTAAAAGGCACAGAAAATTTTTATATTATTTTTACCTCTGGTACTACTGGAGAACCAAAAGGCGTACAAATCAGTCATGATAATCTAGTCAGCTTTGTTCAATGGACGATGGAAGACTTTGGGATCAAGCCTGGGATGCATTTCTTAGCTCAAGCGCCATTTTCTTTTGATTTATCGGTATTTTCTATTTATCCTGCATTAGTTTCTGGTGGAATGCTGAAGCCGTTAAATAAAGCAGTTATTCAAGATTTTCGTCAATTATTCGCGACATTGCCTAACTTGAAGTTGAATATTTGGGTTTCTACTCCATCTTTTATGGATATTTGCTTGATGGAGCCTACCTTCAATGGAGAAAATGTACCAGAATTGGACATGTTTTTATTTTGCGGAGAAGAATTGACAAAAAAAACTGCAGAAACACTACTTGATCGATTCCCAAATGCACGGATATATAATACTTACGGCCCAACAGAAGCAACTGTGGCTATTTCAAGTATCCAGATTGATCAGCACATACTAGATAAATACGACCGACTACCAATCGGCTATGTAAAAAAAGACACCAAAGTTTCTATTGTCCAAGAAGACAAACTTGTTTCAAAAGGAGAAACTGGCGAAATCATTATTGCAGGACCAAGCGTATCAAAAGGTTACCTGAACAATCCAGAAAAAACAGCAGCTGCGTTCTTTTGTCAAAATGACTTAGCAAGTTACCATACAGGGGATGCAGGAAGGTTGGATGAAGATGGGCTTTTATTTTATGAAGGCCGTATGGATCAGCAGGTCAAATTGCATGGTTACCGGATCGAGTTAGGGGATATCGAACATTATCTGTTGCAAGACTCCCGGATCAAACAAGCCGTTGTCGTACCAAAATATCAAGGAACAAAAGTGCAGCAGCTTGTTGCTTTCATCGTATTAGAAAACATAACGAAACAACCGGATTTTCAACTGACCAAATCGATCAAAGAACAATTACTGCAAGTTGTGATGGAGTATATGATTCCTCAGAAGTTCCATTATGTCAATCTGCTGCCTCAGACAGTAAATGGAAAAATTGATCGAAAAAAATTAACAGCTGAGGTGAATCCTGAATGATGTTTCCTCATATGATCCCTTACGCAGAGCCGTTTTATTTTTTTCTTTTAGCCATTGCGCTTATACCAATCGTTCTATCTTTATTGATATGGAAAAAAAGATTACCAATTTATCAATCAGTGGTGACACTTTTCTTTTTATTTGTCAGCTTTGGAGGTACTTATTGGGAGCAGGGAACGGCGCTGATAGGGTATGTTTTTTGGCAGACAATCCTTGTATGGGGCTATTTTGTTCACCGGCAAAGGAAAAATCAAACAGGATGGTTTTACGCCGCCGTTATTTTAGCAATAATTCCACTGTTTTTAACGAAAGTGACTCCTTTTTTTGAACATGGAAAAGCATCGCTGCTTGGTTTTTTAGGAATCTCTTATTTAACCTTTAAGTCTGTGCAAATGATCATGGAAATAAGAGATGGCATGATCAAAGTATATAACCCATTTCGTTATATCCAGTTTCTGCTGTTTTTCCCGACAATATCTTCTGGACCCATCGATCGTTATAGGAGATTTGAAAAGGATCAGCTCCATCCACCTGTTCGTGATAAATATGTTGATCTCTTGGGAAAAGGCGTCCAAAATATTTTTGTCGGTTTTTTATATAAGTTCATTATCGGTTATTATTTTGGTCAAGTACTGCTCCCTGTAGTAGGGCGCATCGCATTACAGCATGGTGGGATTTCATGGGCGTTAGTGGGTTACATGTACGTGTATAGCATGTATTTATTTTTTGATTTTGCAGGTTACAGTTTGTTTGCAGTCGGTACAAGCTACATGATGGGGTATCAGACGCCAATCAATTTCAATAAACCATTTTTATCATGGAATATCAAAGAGTTCTGGAACCGATGGCATATGACCTTGTCTTTTTGGTTCCGCGATTACGTGTATATGCGGTTGATGTTCTTCATGATGAAGAAAAAAATCTTTAAAAGCAAGATCGTAATGTCAAATATTGGATATTTCGCTTTGTTTCTTCTAATGGGTGTCTGGCATGGATTGACGTGGTACTACATCGTATACGGTCTGTATCATGCTTGTCTGATCTGTCTGACAGATGCATGGATCCGATTTAAGAAGAAGCATAAAGATCAGTTACCTTCTAACAAATTTACGCATGGCGTAGCCGTATTTTTGACATTTCAAGCGGTATGTTTCAGCTTCCTGATTTTTTCAGGATTTTTAGATAAACTTTTTTTTAGCTAACGAATAGTGACATATTAATTTATATAACAAAGGAGAAAAGGAAAATGGAAGAACAAATTTTATCAATCTTAGAAGAAATAACAGGAACAGATGAAGTAAGAAAAAATCGTGATATTGATCTATTTGATGAAGGTTTGCTTGATTCTTTAGCATCTGTGCAATTATTAGTCGAGCTAGACGGAGAGTTGGATATCCAAGTCCCAGTCTCTGAATTCGAGCGGGAGGATTGGCGCACACCGAATAAAATCATTCAACAAGCAACTGCATTGAAGGGTTGAGTATGGAAAAGAAACTCTTTGCTATTTTTGGACCTGTTGTTCTCGCTTTTGGTCTGCTTGCCCTATTTTTCACTTCTTCCTATCGAGTAAATATTGATAACCCGGAAGTAATCAAGCGAGCGTCTTCATCTATGTCAGCAAATGTACTAAAGGGCGATGCAATAAAAAATAAAGCTTTGTCTGAAAAACAATATATCCCCTTTTTTGGGTCGAGTGAATTAAGCAGGATCAGTCCATTCCATCCGTCTGTTTTGGCTGAAAAATATGATAGAGGTTATCGTCCTTTCTTGCTAGGAGCGCCGGGAACACAATCATTAAGTCAATATATGATGATGCGATCTGCAGGGGATGATTTGAAAAACAAAAAAGTGGTGTTTATTATCTCGCCTCAATGGTTTGTAAAAGATGGTGTAAAAACAGATTATTTCAACACTTACTATTCTGAACTTCAGACCTATGATTGGTTGTTCTCATTGAAAAAAGTCACATCAGCTGATCGCTATTTAGCTAGAAGACTATTAACTTTTTCAAAAGTAAAAGAGAACGATACGCTGACAGAAATTCTACAAACGATTAAAGAAGGAAAGTTACCTTTACCTGAATCTTTGGATCAGTTGCACAGCCAATGGAACATGTTGAAGCGTGAGGATGAGATATTCAGTGATATCGGTTTGAAAGATCGTCAGCAAAAAATCGATCATGAATCAAAACGATTACCAGACCACTATCAAGAAACAGAATTATCCATTTTGGCAGATAAGATTGGAAAACAAGAAACGACAAATAATCCATTTGGTTTGAAAAACGATTTTTACACACATCGTATCCGATCCCACGAGCCAGAACTCAAACAGTCACAAAAAGATTGGGATTATCGTTTTTCACCAGAATTTTCTGATTTTCAGCTAATCTTGGATCAATTAGCAAAAAATCATAATGAAGTGTTGTTTATCATTCCACCGGTTAACGAGAAATGGAGCGATTATACCGGACTATCTCAAGAAATGCTACAAGGATTTGCCAAAAAAATCAAATTTCAATTAAATAGCCAAGGATTCAATCGAATAGCTGATTTTGTCAATCAAGCTGGTACCAATTATTTTATGGAAGATACGATCCATTTAGGGTGGAAAGGCTGGCTAGCCGCAGATCAACAGATTAGACCGTTCTTAGAAGAAAACCAGCTTCCTAGTAGGTACCATCTCGATGATGCTTTTTTCAGCAAAGCTTGGCAACAACAAGTACCAGATAAACTACGATTAAAATAAATAAAACAGGTGGAGGATATCTGCCTGTTTTATTTATTTTAGAATATTCTGAAATAAACAGTAAAAATACCAAGTTAGCCTGAACAAAAAACAAAAGCAATGGTATAATCACAATATGAATATAGAAATGGGGGAAAACATTTGGATACAAAAGAAGAACAGCTACTAATTGATTTGACTTCTGCAAAAGGAGTACCTGGGAATGAAGAAGAGGTAAGAGAAGTATTCAGAGAATATGCTAAACCATTCGCTGATGATATTTTTTATGACGGATTAGGCAGTGTGATTGCTAAGCATGGCGCTGGCGGAGGACCAAAAGTCTTTATTTCTGGTCATATGGACGAAGTTGGTTTTATGGTAACAAAAATAACCGAAAAAGGCTTCTTGGAATTCCAAACACTTGGAGGCTGGTGGGGACAAGTGATGCTTGCTCAGCAAGTTGAAATCAAAACACGAGAAGGAAAAATCATTCACGGAGTAATTGGTTCAAAACCACCGCATGTTTTAACACCTCAAGTAAGAAATAAACCATATGAAATCAAAGATATGTTTATTGATATCGGTGCATCAAACCAAGAAGAAGCCAAAGAGTGGGGCATACGTCCGGGAGATATGGTCACCCCATATATTGAATATAAACGAATGAACGGCAGTAAGTATTTGCTGGCAAAAGCATGGGATAATCGGATAGGGACAGCTGTTTCTTTGCGAGTATTGGAGAATCTATCTAAAGAAGCACATCCAAATGTTTTATTTGCAGGAAGCGATGTGCAAGAAGAAGTGGGCTTGCGAGGCGCTCGAACAAGCACGCACCTTGTAAATCCGGATATTGCTTTTGCTTTAGATACTGGTACAGCAGGTGATACTCCAGGAATGACACCAAAAGAAGCAGATTCGGTTTTAGGAAAAGGTCCACAGATTTTGATTTTTGATGCATCGATGATTCCGCACAAAAAATTATTGAATTTCGTTATCGATGTAGCAGAGGAAATGGCTATTCCATTCCAATATACAGTGATCTCTGGCGGTGGAACGGATGCAGGACAAATGCATTTGACAAGAGACGGCGTTCCTTCTGTAGCCATTACTGTTCCTGTTCGTTATTTGCATTCCCACACATCAGTGATCCATGAAGATGATTATTTGAATACAGTGAAGCTAGTTACTGAGTTAGTGAAACGACTTGATAGTGAAACAGTTGAAAAAATCCGGAGTTATGAATAATGAATAATAAAATGCCTATTTCTGAATATCGAAAAAAAGCGCGAGCTTCTTTGGAGAATCAATGGGGAATCAATGCTTGGCTTGTTTTCTTATCCATATTGTTCACGAGCGTCATACAGAATTTTTTTGACGGTTTCAGTCCTTTTACGGAAGAAAGCATGCAGCAAAACCTATTGAGTTTTCTAGTCGATAATTTGCTTTTATTCGCATTCAACTATGCATTGTTTTATATTGCGTTAGTAGTTGTACGAGGTGGCAGACCAAAAAGCAATCTTCTATTTTCAGTTTTTCAAAAAAAATATTTTGGTTCGATACTTGTCATCAATTTGATTAATTCAATCATCAACTGGTTGCTCAACAGTTTGATCTTTCTGCCCATGTTTTTAATCAGCGGAGTGAGTGCTTATACGCAGTTGCTTTTCAATTCAAGTACGGTACCTACGGATGTCATGCCAGGAGATTTTCTTGATATCAGCTTTGTTTTATCAACGGTAGGGATGATTTTTGTTTCAGCACTTATCATGAGCATCGTTGGCGGATTGTTCCAATTTGCTGCATGGACGAAGTTCGACTATCCTGATTTGTCGGTCGTACAATGCTTAAAATATGGCTGGTTCTTATTGAAAGATAGAATCGGTACGTATATTTTGTTGCAACTATCTTTTATCGGCTGGTATTTGTTAGGGGCAATCGCTTTATTCATCGGTCTTTTGTGGGTCATCGTTTATGTTAATGTATCAGTTGCAGAATTTTATGAACAAGCACGGATTGAAAAAGGTGGTCCAGAAGCCTATTTTGCTTGATCTGTAAGCAGTTTATTCATTAGAAAAATAACTTTTGTGGTAGGATAAATCTTTGAGGGGGAATATATGATGAAATTAACTGTTTTAGGCTGCTTAGGGGCGTATCCTTATAAAAATCAAGGGACAACAGGTTATTTACTTCAATCTGACGGTTTCAACTTGTTGATTGATGCAGGTAGTGCTACGCTCATCAAATTACAAGAACATCTTGATCCACTTGATTTGGATGCTGTGATCCTTAGCCATTATCATCATGATCATATTGCTGACCTTGGTGTATTACAGTATTACTGGCAACTTCATCCCAAGAGAGATCCGGAGACATTGCTTTCAATTTACGGGCACACAAAAGATTCTGTCCACTTTGAAGAATTGACGATGGCGAATGTCTCAAAAGGACATCCTTATTTTGAAGCCGAAGAATTAAAAATTGGTCCTTTTCTGATTACTTTTATGGAAACAATCCATCCAGTAGTATGTTACGCCATGCGAATCGTAGAAGAAGCAACGGGGAAAGTATTCGTATTTACAGGAGATTCAGGTTATTTGGAAAGTTTCGCTGATTTTGCGAAAGAGGCTGATTTGTTTCTAGCAGATACCTATCTATTTGAAGGAAATGAACATCATCATGCACATTTCACTTCAAAAGAAGCTGGAGAACTGGCGAAATCAGCTAACGTAAAGAAACTTGTACTTACCCATCTACCTCAGTTTGGCGACTTAGAACAATTGAAAAATGAAGCGCAAAAAGCAGCAGGTAAAGGGATAGATGTAGAGCTTGCTGCAGTTGACAAAGTGTTTGACATTTAGGAGGAAGAACATGATTTTTGTACCAAATGAAAACCACGACCCAAGAATCAATTTAGCAATTGAACAATACTTGTTGCAAGAAATGCCATTAGATGAACCCATTTTGCTCTTTTATATCAATGAACCTTCAATCATCATCGGTAGGAATCAGAACACGATTGAAGAAATCAATCGAGATTATGTGGAAGAACATGGTATTCATGTGGTCCGCCGTCTAAGTGGAGGCGGAGCTGTCTACCATGATTTTGGGAACTTGAACTTTAGTTTTATTATGCCTGATGATGGTGATTCCTTCCGTGATTTTGCGAAAGTAACACAACCAATCATCCAAGCACTTCATGAATTGGGTGTTGCCGGGGCTGAGTTGAAAGGCCGAAATGATTTAGTCATTGATGGTATGAAATTTTCCGGTAATGCGATGTATGCTACCAACGGCCGGATGTTTGCTCATGGAACGATCATGTTCGACTCTGATATCAATGAAGTAGTCAATGCATTAAAAGTAAAAAAAGACAAAATCGAATCAAAAGGAATCAAATCGATCCGTTCTCGTGTGACGAATATCAAACCGTTTCTTCCCGAAGAAAAACAAAAAATGACAACGGAAGAATTTCGTCAAGAAATCTTGTTGAAAATTTTTGGTGTAGAATCAGTAGAGGAAGTAAAAACATACGAATTGACCGACGAAGATTGGAAAAAAATCAATCGAATCTCTGAAGAATATTACCGAAATTGGGATTGGAATTACGGAAAGTCCCCAGATTTCAATTTCTCTCGTCAAAAACGTTTCTCTATCGGTTCGATCGAAGTCCACTTGAATGTATCAGAAGGAATGATTAAAGAAGCAAAAATCTTTGGTGATTTCTTCGGACTAGGAGATATCTCTGATGTCGAAAAAAAATTGGTGGGACAGAAATATGATAAAGAATCTCTATCAAAAATAGTTGACCAAATTGATGTGAAAAAATATTTTGGTGCGATAGAATCAGAAGAATTACTTACCTTACTTTATTAAAAACAAAAAGCAGCGGAATCCTTATGTATTGGATTCCACTGCTTTTTTATATAGAATTCGAGTAATTTCGGGAAAGCTGAACAGTGATCCGATCAATCAATGTATCTTTTTCCTGCGTTAGTGTTCCAGTGTAACGATCTGCCACATCTTTCATCATCATCAAATCAAAGCGTTCCTGATCATCTAATTCTTCTGTGATACCTCGACTAAATATATTCGTATCATAATGTGCACTATGTTCGCAACAAATGACGAAATGATTCTCTTGCTCATATATCGACAAATGAATTTTTCGATACAGCGGATTTTCGATGGCATGAGTTTCTCTAAAGGAATGCTCTAGGGCATGAATCAAAAGCTGGGCTAGATCATCATCTTTGATAGGAAGCTCCTCCGGAAGTTCTGCTTCGAAGATGATCTGGATATTCCGTTTATCAGCTAACTGTTGATAGCGCGCGAAAATCAGATTTGTCATCTGATGATTGCAAAAAGAACACAGCATTTCAAAATTTTTTGCTTCTTCCAAGATTGTTTCCACATATTTTTTTGCTTTTACTTGATCCGTATGCATTAAGTCTTGCAGATTTTCCATTTCCTGAACAAATTCTAAACGAAGCGTATTTACTTCTTGGATATGCTGTCGCAGTTGCTCATAATGCTGTTCCAGCAAATCGTTTTTGATTTTTAAGAAATCTACTTGTCTTCGGTCTTTATCTGTGTTCAGAATGTGGTCAATCAGATTGTAACTGATAATAACAATCAAAATAATAATGAATAAAATCGTAGACCAATTGATCGTCGTTTGATAAATACCTAGTGCTGTTTGGATATAAATCAAGCAGTGGATAATGGCAACCAAGACGATCCAAGGTGTACAAACTACATAAAAACGATTGTTCTTATATGCTTCACCAATGCAGGTAAGCGAAGTGACTAGAGTACTGATAACACTAGCTATATTAGCAATTGGCATCAATTCAGGAAGTTCAGCAGAAGTAAAAGCTGCATAAAGCAGAACACCAGAAAAGATCGAAAGCTGGATTATACAAAAAATCCCATACCATTTTTTATAATAAATCATCCGGCTCCAATAATAGCAGATAATGAAAGACGAGGTTAGGATAATAAATAAATGAGATAAAAAAGAGTGAACGAATGGTTCAAAAAGGATGCCACTTAAAATATCTTCTGAAACAGCTTCAAATCCTAATGCCAAAGCAAAGCAGCTTAAGATAATCAGCGAGTATTCAAGCCGTTTTTGTTTGTACATCAAGTAGATAGTATAGATAAACGTCCCAATAGCAATGAAAACTGCAATGATCATCGTTAATACTTGTGGTACTGATTGAGAATAGATAAAACCGATTAACGGACCAGTTGTACCCAGATAGACTTTCGGCGGTAACCCAGCGTAGTTCTGATAAGGAGATGAGACAGAGATCATCAATTTTTTTCCGATGTAATCTGATGGTAAATCTATCACAGCCAGTGATAGTCCAGGGTTGCTTTCTGCGTCGTAATCTTCCCGTTGGTATAAAATGTTTCCGTTTAGATACACAGTAATCCATTGATGATTTCCTTTGATTAGTAAATTTGCTTCGTTCAACGGTTTCTCAAGTGTCGTTTCCATAATAAATGTTTCGTCTTTGTCTACGGTAGGAATCGTACGAGTGTACTTGCTGTCAAACTTAAAATCAGGATCATCTTTTGAATAGAAAACCCATGAATCTTTTATTTCTTTCATTTGATTACTATTAGCAGGAGAGAAGATAAAATAGAAGAAATAAGCAATCCCTGCTAAAAATAACACTGATAATATAATTATTATGCTCCATTTTATGCGCATATAGAAAGATTCTTTTTTATTATATATGTTATTAAAAAAAGCCATAAAGGTATTCCTTTCTAACACTTTCTTATACACATCTAGATGTGTATAAGAGACAGGGCCACTAGAGTGACTAAAAATTTTGATAACATTGACATATTTGCTTCCTCTTTCTGATGGATTTTATTTTTACTTCCTATAATTGTACTAGATAAAGACTGTCTCTTATACACATCTAGATGTGTATAAGATATCGTTATTATATGATTAAGAAGGATTGAAGAAAGAAAGGAGCTGAAAACGATGCCTGATTATAAAAAAATAACTTTTGTTAGTTCTGTAACACTGATTATATTTTTAATACTTATTCTTCTCGTCGTCTTGGTTCCCCGAATTTTTGGATTGACTCCTTACATTATTGAGGATAGAGAAATGAACCCATATTATGCACAAGGAAATCTGATATATGTACGACCAAAAAATACAGATGAGATTTTAGTCGGAGATATTATTACATATTATGAAAATTCAGGTAAAAAAATCTCGACACGTCGCGTAATAGCCATTGAAAACAACTACAACGACTTTTATACAAAAGCTGACACACGGACTTATATCGAGCCTGGAGTAGTAAAAAAGAGAAATATTATCGGTAGTCCAATCTTCCAGATTCCATATATTGGTCTGGTCCTTTCAAAAACAGCATTTGCATGGATCCAGGGGTTATTCTTTACGATTGCTTTTTGCTTAACAGGAATCACAGCTTGGAATACTTTTGTAGAGTTGAAGAAGAAGCGGAGACGAACACAGAAATTTTTGTGAGAATGTTGAAAAAGACAAATATATTCAAGAGATACCACTACTCTTCTGAACGAGTGATACGGAAAACACTAATACAGCTTGTAGATTTAGCTAGTTGTTCGTATAATGTGTAAAGAGGAGGAGTAGTATGCGCAATGAAATGATGCATCGTCCTGTAGTCAAAGAAGAACTATTGGACTTTATGCGTACCCAGCAAAAAAAATTACCGGGTGAGCTAGGCAAATTGGAAGAAGAAGCTCATGTAGCAGAAGTACCGGTTATTCCCCACGAAACAGTTGTATTTTTGAAATTTTTACTTGGACAAATTCAGCCTGAACGAATCTTAGAGATCGGTGCAGCTATCGGTTTTTCATCAAGTGTCATGGCGACAACAATCGGAGAAAACGCTCATGTTACGACCATTGATCGTTTCGATGTCATGATCGAGAAAGCGAAAAAAAACTATGAACGTCTAGGATTGACAGATAAAGTAACCTTGCTTGAAGGGCAAGCCGCAGATATTTTGCCTGAGTTGTCTGGTCCATATGACTTTATTTTTATGGATAGTGCAAAATCAAAATATATTGAATTTTTACCTGAATGTTTGCGTTTGTTACGAAAAGGTGGCGTTTTGATGGTAGATGATATTTTCCAAGGAGGGACGATCTTGCTCCCTGATGAAGAGATTCCTCGTGGCAAACGAGCTATCCATCGTAAATTAAATGAATTCCTTCGTGTCGTGATGAACCATCCTGATTTGACATCGACCATCTTACCATTAGGCGATGGTGTAATCTTAATGACAAAAGAATCAGAAGAAATCGATTTGTGATACATGATTATGACAATCAGTAAGTGATTGATTATATCAAGGAATCCATCTAAATTTGATGTGAAAGAGACTGTATTTGTAAAACAACTGAAGGAAATAGTGAATAGATTGAAATAAACAGGAGTAAGCATGAAGACAGTGCAACTCCTGTTTTCGACTGATAACCTTAGAATAGATGGAATCGAATGTGTCTTTTCAAAGGATTGATTTGGTAGTTGAATTAAAATAATTGGCTATTTGCTAATTAAATAACTATTTCGTATTGACAGAAGCAATTTAATTATCTATAATTATTGATGTTCCGCTGATTCCTGTCATAGTAGCTCAGCTGGATAGAGCATCCGCCTTCTAAGCGGACGGTCGGGGGTTCGAATCCCTCCTGTGACGCTAAAAAACCGGTAGAAACCTCAGTTTCTAACGGTTTTTCTTTGTTTTTTGTGCCAATATTGTTTGTTTTCAAAGGCAAATAAAATAAAAAAAACATCTTTATCTAGTACAATTATAGGAAGTAAAAATAAAATCCATCAGAAAGAGGAAGCAAATATGTCAATGTTATCAAAATTTTTAGTCACTCTAGTGGCCATCGAATTTTTTTATATCATGTACATCGAAACAGTAAGAACTGATTCCGATACGACAAGCAGAGTTTTTAAAATGAATAAAGAAGAATTAAGCAGAAAATCTGTTCAAACATTATTTAAGAATCAAGGAGTATACAATGGACTATTAGGAGTTGGACTACTTTACGGAGCTTACCTTTCTTCCGCACCTAAAGAAATTACAAGTATGCTGTTGCTATCAATTTTTATTGTTGCATTGTATGGAAGTCTGACTAGCGATCGTTGGATTTTACTAAAACAAGGTGGGTTAGCTCTGCTGGCCTTGCTTTCTATTTTCTTCTAAATGTAGAAAAACAAGGATTTATTGGACAAGAAACTTTGTGAAAAATATTACTTTATCTCATGAAATATGCTATTCTAATGAATGGTATTTTAGAAAATTTCATGAAAAGGAGTTAGATAGGTGTTCAAAAATTATGTTTTATCACTAAAAAAAGAATTTTCAGGTTATGATCTTTCAAGATTTCAGAAAGATCTTTTGGCTGGAATCACAGTAGCTGCTGTAGCATTGCCTTTAGCCTTGGCTTTTGGGGTATCAAGCGGAGCCGATGCGTCCGCAGGTTTGATTACGGCTATCATTGCCGGTCTCGTTATTGGCGGTTTATCAGGCGGTTTTTATCAAATATCAGGTCCGACAGGCGCAATGGCAGCTATTCTAATGTCTATTGCGGCAACAAAGGGAATGCAAGGTGTGTTGCTTGCTACTTTTTTGGCTGGTCTATTTTTACTTGTAGCAGGGCTTTTCCGATTAGGAACACTAACTTCTTTTATCCCAGCACCCGTAATCACAGGATTTACTTCAGGTATTGCTATTATTATTGCATTAGGTCAGATCGATAATTTATTTGGTGTTCATTCGGAAGGTACAAATGTTATTGAAAAGCTAAGTAGTTATCAAACACTAGGTTTTCCAATAAACATAGCATCTTTGATTATGGGAGGACTAGTCATTTTAGGGATGTTCATCTATCCGAAAAAATGGTCGAAACGAATGCCTAGTTCGCTGTTAGCCATCATTTTAGCAACAGTAGTTACGCTACTGTGTCATTTACCAGTAGACACTGTTGGTAACATCCCACAAACATTGATCAGCAGTAATCGCTTGGGCTTGGGAGATTTTAGCTTTTCTGCCTTGCAACAAGTAGCAGTTCCGGCTATTAGCATTGCTCTGTTAGGGATGATTGAGAGCTTATTATGTGGTGCTTCTGCTGGTCGAATGGCAAATAAATCATTAGACAGTAACCAAGAATTAGTGGCACAAGGGGTGGGAAATCTATTGCTTCCTTTTTTTGGCGGGATTCCTGCTACTGCAGCCATTGCTCGTACAAGTGTGGCCATCAAATCTGGCGCACAAACCAGATTAGCTGGCATGATCCATGCAGTTGTCTTGTTGCTTTCCATGCTTGTTTTTGCGCCAGTGATGTCACAGATTCCGATGCCGGCACTTGCAGGTGTTTTGATCGTGACGGCTTGGCGTATGAATGAATGGAGAACGATTAAGGAGCTATTTGTTCATAAATATTGGTCAGCTATTCTATTGTTTGTTCTTACAATGATTTGTACAGTGATCTTTGATTTAAGTATTGCTATTGTAATTGGGATTATCGGCGGTTGTGTATTTTTTGTTGTAAAAAGTGCGGCTATCACGATTTCATTAGAAACAATCGATTGGCAAAGAATAGGGCTGCCAGAAACGGAAAAGCTGAATAATTGGACAGTAGTGTACATTAGCGGTCCGCTGTTTTTCATGTCTTCAGAGAAACTAAAAAATAAATTGGAAGAACTAAACCATCACGACGGTGTCATCTTCTCCATGCGTGGCGTACCAAGTATTGATTTGACGGCACGCGCAATTTTTGATGAATTTCAAGAAAAAGCAGAACAGAGAGGACAAACGATTATCTATACTTCCTTGCAGCCGGAAGTAGAAAAACAACTTTCTCACTTATGGGAATATACATCCACACATCAACATCAAACAGTTGCCCATGCGTTGACAGCATTGCATGCGAAATATACTGCAATGAGCCATTAAAACAATGAAAAAGAACAGACAAGACTGTAAACTAACAATTTCACCGTCTTGTCTGTTCTTTTTAATCTTGTTGTAAAAGTGAAGCTAGTACTTGCCAATCTTGATGGATAACAGGTACAAGGGAACGATTATAGAAAATAGCTGCTGGATGAAAAAGTGGAAGGATACGGTAGTTTTTTTCTGACCATTCGTAGGCATCTTTTTGTTTTGTTAGCTGTAAGACGGGACCTGTATAGAGTTGACCATGGTTTTTGGTAACAGTATATTCTTTACCAAGTAATCGTTGCAGGCCGATATTTCCAAGTGTCGCAATTAATTTTGGCTGGACTTCCATCAGTTCGTAATCCAGTATCGGTGCGTGTGCAAATACTTCGGATCGCGTAGGTGTACGATTTGGATAAACAGTTTCTGTCTGTTGTGTCCGTTTATTGATCCGATGGGTCACGCGATACGGGCGACTCCGTACAGCACTGGTGATATAGACATCTTCTCGTGTTAAACCAGTGGAAGAAAGTGCCTGCATCAATTCTTTTCCAGCTTGTCCGCTAAAAGGGATGTGTGTATCAATCTCTGTTTTTCCTGGGGCTTCTCCTACAAGCATTAATTTAGGATGAAGAGGTCCTTGCCCAGCGACAAATCCTTCTACAGGACGGCCGTTCATCCTTAAAGAAGCCTCTAGTATCAATTCTGTTGGGTATTCCATTCGTGCTCCTCCTTTTTCTTTTATTATAAGAAGAAAAGAAACGCAATGCGACTATTTTATTTAGCAGAAACGAAGAGGAAAGAAAAGCAGGAGCACGATTGTTTAAATCTTTATTTCATTTTTTGACTTTAAATTTAGTTGACGAACAGCGGCTGTTCTGGTAAGCTAGTACTGTTGTAATTGTGGACTCCACAGCTACAACCGCTCAGAACAAGTAATAAGCACAGCAGATGCTGTCACTTCGGATGGCGAGTCTAAGTATATCAGAAGGAGGTGCTTTATAGCATGTACGCAATTATTAAAACTGGTGGTAAACAAGTAAAAGTTGAAGTTGGACAAGCAATCTATGTTGAAAAACTTGACGTTGAAGCAGGAGAAAAAGTTGTTTTTGACGAAGTTATCTTAGTAGGTGGCGAATCTACAAAAGTAGGCGCTCCAACTGTTGCAGGTGCAACTGTTGAAGGTACTGTTGAAAAACACGGCAAACAAAAGAAAGTCGTTACTTTCAAATACAAACCTAAAAAACATTCACACCGCAAACAAGGTCATCGTCAACCATATACAAAAGTGGTTATCGACGCGATCAACGCTTAATCAGCGTTTGAGAAAGAAGGCCTATATATGATCAAAGGAACATTTAAGCGAAATGACGCAGGTCAGATCGTTTCATTCACTTTGACCGGGCATGCTGATGCTGGTCCTTATGGAAGTGATATCGTTTGTGCAGGTGTTTCTGCGTTAGCGATCAGCACTGTCAACGGGATTGCCTCATTAGCCGGTTTTGAACCGATTGTTGAAATGAATGAAGAAGAAGGCGGTTATCTTTATACCGAAGTCACTTCAGGAATGACACAAGAACAAAACAATATTGCTGAGATTCTATTAGAAAATCTTTTATTAGGTTTACAATCAATAGAAGCTGAAAACTCAGAATATATCCAAATTAAAACAATCAATGATAAATAGGAGGTGCAGACCATGTTGTTATCTATGAATCTACAATTATTTGCCCACAAAAAAGGTGGCGGTTCTACATCTAACGGCCGTGACTCAGAATCAAAACGTCTAGGTGCTAAACGCGCTGATGGACAAACAGTTACAGGTGGATCAATTCTTTATCGTCAACGCGGTACAAAAATCTATCCAGGTGTAAACGTGGGTATCGGTGGAGACGACACTTTATTTGCAAAAGTTGATGGCGTAGTACGTTTCGAACGTAAAGGCCGTAACAAAAAACAAGTGTCTGTTTATCCAGTAGCTCAAGAAGCTTAATTGAAGCTTGCGATTAAAGAGGTTGTGACAAGATTTTTGTCACAACCTCTTTTTTGTTTATAAAAAAAGTTGGAATGAAGGATGCGAAGGTTGCCATGTCTTTTTACGCTTAAGATTTTTTTGCCATTTTGTAATCAGAATGTTTTGATAACTATTGTTTTTATTGATGAAAGCGATATCGTTTGCTATCAGCAGCATCATTGTAGGATAAATAGTGTTCTTTTTCTTGTTTCCGATATAAAAATGGAGTTGATATTTTGTGTTCTTTTATCTTCATTACGCTTGTCCCTTCGCTTGTTGTCAACGAAACAAAATCAGGTAAATAGTTGACGAAACGGAAATAAATACATAGTATTATGTTTTGAAGCCTAAGAACAACAGTCTATAGAAAAGGAGCGATACCATTGGCAAAACGCATGGACCGAATTTATATGTATGTCAAAGAAAAAACCGCTCATTTAACAAAGGCAGAATATGACCAAGGAGTAACGACACAAGAAATTGCTGAAGTGTTAGGAATCCAAAGAACGAATAGCAGTAAAGATCTGAATCAGCTAGTGCGCGAAGGAAAACTGATAAAGACAGATGGACGACCAGTACGTTACATATATCAAACACTCGCTACGCACGTAAAGCCAGCTGCAAAACATGTGGTCAGTTACAAAGAAACGCCGGTCTCTGAAGAAAAAAATACGCTCCAGATAGATACTAAGGATATCTTTGCAAAAATCATTGGAGCTAATGGTAGCATGAAAAACTCAGTGGAACAGGCAAAAGCTGCGATCTTGTATCCGCCAAGAGGATTAAATTGCTTGATTACAGGACCTACCGGATCAGGAAAGACTTATTTTGCGCACGCGATGTATCATTTTGCCAAAGCACATCATGTAATAGATGAGGAAACGGAACTGATTGTTTTCAATTGTGCTGATTACGCGAATAACCCTGAGCTTTTGATGAGCCATTTATTTGGGTATGCAAAAGGAGCCTTTACAGGTGCAGATGAAGAAAAAATGGGAATTATCGATCAAGCGGATGGTGGTATGTTATTTCTGGATGAAATTCACCGATTGCCTCCAGAAGGTCAAGAAATGATCTTTTACTTTATGGATCACGGGACTTACAGTCGACTTGGAGAAACAACGAAATCTCATGAAGCAAATGTACGAATCGTAGGTGCGACCACAGAAGATCCAGGCTCTTCGCTATTGGAAACTTTTGTTCGGCGTATCCCAATTAATATCAAACTTCCGGCTTTTGAAAAACGCCCTGCAAATGAGAAAGTCGATTTAGTAAAAATTATGATTGCCCACGAAGCGAACCGCACGCAACGAAAGATCTCTTTGACAGAAGATGTAGCAAAAGCACTGATTGGCAGTGTGACTTATGGGAATATAGGTCAATTGAAGTCGAATATCCAGTTAGTATGCGCACGAGGATTTCTAAATCATATGCAATCTCCCGAAATATCGATTACGATTGATGATTTGACAGAAGGGATTCGTAGCGGATTGATTCAATTAGCAAGCAACCGCAGTGCAATGGCAGAGCTTTCTAAAATATTGGAGCCAAAGATAACTGTAGCACCAAACGATACAATCATGAAAATCCAATCAGACTCCTATGAATTACCTTATAATCTATATGATATCATCGGAGATAAAGCAGCTTTGCTGAAGTCGGATGGGTTGGACCAAGAAGCAATCAATCACTTTATTTCTACAGATATCAACATCCATCTGAAGTCTTTTTATAAAGACCATGGGTTTTCTTTTAATGCAGATAGCAAATTAGCAGAATTTGTAGATCCAAAAATCATAGAAGTGACCAATCAGATTTATGTAATGGTCAAAAGATCTTTACCATATGACTTTCAGCAAAACTTTATTTATGCTATGAGCTTGCATATCAGTTCGTTTTTGAAAAAGATCAATTTAGGAGAAGAACGGCATACGAATGATAATATCCGTGAGATGGCATTTGATTTTCCAGATGAATATGCTGTTGCGAAAGAAGTGCGTAGTTATATAGAAACGTATTTTCAAGTGGATATTCCAGAAAGTGAAGACTACTACTTGACTGTTCTACTCGTCTCGTTACGGGCGAACCAAGCAAGCGGCAGAATCGGTGTAGTCGTTGCAGCTCACGGAAACAGTACAGCGAGCAGTATGGTTCAGGTTGTCCAACAGTTGTTAGATGCAGAGAACGTACGAGCAGTAGACATGCCGTTGGATATGGATCCGAAAACAGCTTTAGACCGCATTGAACGCAATGTACAAGAAGTAGATGAAGGAAGTGGGGTCATACTATTAGTGGATATGGGGTCCCTCGCCTCATTTAATTCGCAAATTCAGCGAGACACCGGGATACCTGTACGTACCGTTGACATGGTAACAACTTCTCTAGTTTTGGAAACTGTACGAAAGGTCTCTGTATTAGGGACAGATTTAGATATGTTGCATGAATCATTGAAGAATTTTCGAGGTTACGCAGAAATATCTTCTGTAGAACCTGTCCAGGAAACAAAACCTATCCATAAGAAAAAAGCTGTTTTGGCCATTTGTGCATCTGGCGAAGGTACAGCGCAAAGAATCAAAGAATTGATCGAACGAGCGGTAAATAAGCGTCAAGAAACAGAATTAGAAGTTCTAGCTTTGTCGATTGTGGAAGTGAAAGAAGAATTGCCAGTTATCCAAAAAGAATATCAGATCATAGCAACTACTGGAATTACTGATTTGAATATCCAAGCACCATTTATTCCTTTAGAGCGCTTCATTGATCAAAATATCGAAGTCATTTTGGATCAGTTGCTTATGGAATCAGAAATGGAAGAAACTGAATTCATCTCGCTAGATGAAGAGACAGCTAAAAAAACATGTGTTGAATTTATCTCTGAGAACTTCATCTTTATCAATGGTAGTAAACTAATTGATCCAATGTGGCAATTTTCTACACAAATCTCTCAGACGATGGGAATTGGCAATGAAGAATATGGCTTTAAGATCAACTTAGTGATGCACACAGCAGGAATGATCGAACGGATTATTCGAAATGAAACGTTGATGGTGGAACAAAACGAATTGACGAATATAACGAGTGATCCTCTTTATAATCAATTAACAGCCTCGGTTGTCCTGCTAGAAGATAAGATAAAAGTAAAAGTGCCAATAGAAGAAATGTATTATCTGCTACGTCTAGTGCATAATCAGCTAGATAAAAAAGAATACACTATGCCTTAAATACACAAAAACGATACACTTTTATAGTGTATCGTTTTTGTGTATTGGTTAAGAATCCTTTAAATTCAATTAGTGTATCACAAAAAAATTGGCACGCTTTTTGCTTATAGTAGTGTGTGCTAGGAGGTGGTTGTTCACGCAGAAATGATAGGGGTTTCTGTGAAGTAGTGAGGAAGAAGGAGTTTTGCAGATGGATATTCGATTGGCACGTATAGATGATCGTTTAATCCACGGGCAGGTCGCAACAGTTTGGTCGAAGCAAACAGGTGTTGAACGTATCATTGTGATCAGCGATGTAGTTGCTCAAGATAAATTGAGAAAGTTTCTATTAAAAGAAGCTGCACCGCCGGGAATCACAGCAAATGTAATAACCGTGCAGAAAATGATTCAAATCTATCATAGTGGACTATTATCACGAGCAAAAGTGATGCTTTTATTCACCAATCCTCAAGATGTTGAAGCGGTTGTCCGCTGCGGTGTACAGTTGAAGTCGTTGAATATCGGCGGTATGAGTTTTACTGAAGGCAAATCAATGATTACCAATTTTGTTTCAGTAAATCAACAAGATATTGATTCCTTTCGTTACTTGAACAGTCAAGAAGTGGAGTTAGAGATTCGAAAAGTACCTGCTGACAGGAAAATCCTTTTGATGGAACTACTAGCGAAAATCAAAAAGGTGTAACAAAAATGGTTGTTGGAAAAGGTCAAATAATTCTGTTGTAATGGTTAGCAATTATTAATATTTTTGAATTTGTTACAACAAAAGTAAATAGGAGGTATAAATATGGTAGGGATTATCCTAGCAAGTCATGGACAATTTGCTGAAGGAATCTTACAATCCGGTTCAATGATCTTTGGCGAACAAGAAAACGTCAAAGCTGTGATTTTGAAACCAAGTGAAGGTCCAGATGACTTGAGAGCCAAATTGGAAGAAGCGGTTGCTTCTTTTGATAATCAAGACGAAGTGTTATTCTTAGTTGATTTATGGGGCGGAACACCGTTCAATCAATCAAACACATTATTCGAAGAGCACAAAGATAAATGGGCAATCGTCAGCGGTTTGAATTTGCCAATGTTGATTGAAGCCTATGCATCACGCTTTTCAATGGAATCTGCTCATGAAATTGCAGCGCATATCATTGAAACAGCAAAAGATGGTGTAAAAGTGAAACCGGAAGAATTAGAACCGGCAGAAGCACCGAAAGCAGCAGTTGAAGACGCACAACCTAAAGGAGCACTTCCAGAAGGAACTGTGGTCGGAGACGGGAAAATCAAATATGTATTAGCTCGTGTTGACTCACGTCTGTTACATGGACAAGTTGCGACAGCTTGGACAAAAGCAGTGCAACCAAACCGTATTATCGTTGTTTCAGATGCAGTATCAAAGGATGATCTGCGTAAGAGACTAATCGAACAAGCTGCTCCTCCAGGTGTAAAAGCAAATGTTATTCCTATTAGCAAAATGATCGAAGTCGCAAAAGACCCTCGTTTTGGAAATACCAAAGCATTGCTTTTATTTGAAAATCCTGAAGACGTATTGACAGCTGTTGAAGGTGGCGTGGACATCAAAGAATTAAATGTTGGATCAATGGCGCATTCAGTTGGTAAAGTCGTTGTAAGTAAAGTATTGTCTATGGGACAAGAAGATGTTGAAGCGTTTGAGAAGCTTGAACAAAAAGGTGTGAAATTCGATGTACGTAAAGTACCTAATGATTCACGCGATAACATGGATGACATTTTGAAAAAAGCAAAAGCTGAATTAGCAAAAGCGTAATAAATAATATTAAAGTTTATAGGAGGCTTATCATGTCTATTATTTCAATAATTTTAGTCGTATTAGTTGCCTTTCTAGCTGGTATGGAAGGTATTCTTGATGAATTTCAATTTCATCAACCACTAGTGGCATGTACATTGATCGGTTTAGTTACCGGTAACCTCGAAGCTGGTATCGTACTTGGCGGTACACTTCAAATGATCGCTTTAGGTTGGGCAAATATCGGTGCCGCTGTAGCACCAGATGCTGCATTAGCATCAGTAGCATCAGCAATTATTTTAGTTCTAGGTGGACAAGGTGTTAAAGGTGTTCCTTCTGCGATCGCGATTGCCGTTCCTTTGGCTGTTGCAGGGTTGTTCTTAACAATGATCGTACGTACAATCGCTGTTCCAATCGTTCATTTGATGGATGCGGCTGCTGAAGAAGGAAACATCCGTACGGTTGAAATGTGGCACATCATTGCTGTATGTTTACAAGGGGTTCGTATCGCGGTCCCAGCAGCAGCATTGCTATTTATCCCAGCACAAACTGTGCAATCATTCCTTGAATCAATGCCAGCATGGTTAACAGATGGTATGGCAATCGGTGGGGGAATGGTCGTAGCTGTAGGTTACGCTTTGGTAATCAACATGATGGCTACAAAAGAAGTATGGCCATTCTTCATTATCGGTTTTGTTGTAGCTGCAATTTCTCAATTAACATTGATTGCTCTAGGTGCTTTAGGTGTTGCATTAGCTCTTATTTACTTGAACCTTTCTAAAATGGGTGGTTCATCAAATAATGGAGGCGGAAGCAACTCTGGTGACCCTTTAGGCGACATTTTGAATGACTATTAATCTTGAAGGAGGAAAATAAAATGGCAGAAGAAAAAATCAAATTATCAAAAAAAGATCGTTTAGCTGTTGCATGGCGCTCTACCTTCATTCAAGGTTCATGGAACTACGAACGTATGCAAAACGGTGGCTGGGCATTTTCTATGATTCCAGCAATCAAAAAATTATACAAAACAAAAGAAGAACGTTCTGCAGCATTGAAACGTCACTTGGAATTCTTTAATACACACCCATACATTGCTTCTCCAATTTTAGGGGTTACATTGGCACTGGAAGAAGAACGTGCGAATGGCGCACCTGTTGATGATGTAGCGATTCAAGGGGTTAAAGTAGGTATGATGGGTCCTTTAGCTGGTGTTGGTGACCCAGTGTTCTGGTTTACAGTACGTCCAATGCTAGGTGCACTAGGTGCTTCATTAGCTATGGGAGGAAATATCCTTGGACCAATCATCTTCTTCTTAGGTTGGAACATTATTCGTTGGGCATTCATGTGGTATACACAAGAATTCGGCTACAGAGCTGGTTCTAAAATTACGGATGACCTTTCTGGCGGATTATTACAAGACGTAACAAAAGGTGCTTCTATTTTAGGGATGTTCGTATTAGCTGCCTTGGTACAAAGATGGGTATCAATCAAATTCTTACCAGTTGTATCAACTGTAAAATTAGATAAAGGTGCTTACATCGAATGGGATAAATTGCCTTCAGGTGGTGAAGGAATCAAGAGCGCATTTGAACAAGTTAATAATGGCTTAGCCCTTTCTCCTGAAAAGGTAACAACGTTACAAGACAACTTAGACCAATTGATTCCTGGTTTAGCTGCATTAGGATTAACATTGTTCTGTATGTGGTTGCTTAAGAAAAAAGTTTCTCCAATCGTTATTATCCTTGGTTTATTCGTAGTCGGTGTTGTAGGACACGTCATCGGACTTTTATAATCCATAAAAATATAGCTCGGGCGTTGTCCCGAGCTTTTTTTATATAGTATACTGTGAATAAACAGATATTTGGAGGGAGACAATGGTTCAATCAATCAATACAAAAGTAGACTTAGTAATTGACGCTACTTCATTTACGGGGCTGACAGATTACGGACAAATCATGATAGGCGATAATGGCTTTGAATTTTACCATGCGCGAGATAAACGCAAATATATCCAAATTCCATGGGAAGAAGTGGATTATGTACTAGCATCGGTCATGCTAAAAGGAAAATGGATTCCTCGATATGCCATTCAAACGAAAAAAAATGGTACATACACATTTTCTTCCAAAGAACCTAAAAAAGTACTTCGTGCGATCAGAGAATATGTAGATGAAGATAGAATGGTACAATCATTGAGTTTCTTTGATGTAGTGAAACGTGGTATCCGTAGCATGTTTAAACGCAAATAAAAAATAAAGAAAACTTCTAAGGGGAGGTTTTCTTTATTTTTTACTTTGCAGAAGAAAATATGAAATAGCAGTACCAATTATTTGTCCCCTTTAAATCCCTTATGCTAAAATTGATTAGCAAAGAAGGAGGTTATATTATGAGTTGGTTATGGACATTGATTGTTGGAGCTGTGATCGGAGCGATTGCAGGTGCAATCACCAGCAAAGGAAATTCGATGGGCTGTATCACGAATATCATTGCTGGATTAGTTGGTTCAAGTATTGGACAAGCGATTTTCGGCGAATGGGGACCAGAAGCTGCAGGTATGGCACTTATTCCATCTATTTTAGGTGCAGTAATTTTGGTAGCAGTTGTCTCGTTTTTCTTTGGAAAACGGTCATAAGTTTTTTACAAAATAGTAAACTAAAAGGAGTTGCAGCGAGACTGTGACTCCTTTTTGGCTTTCTTTCTTTAAAAGAAAAAGAAGTTTTCCGGAAATTTTTATTTAACTGTCGTGTACGAAGAAAAGTTTGCTATAATAGAAAAAAGCGTGCAAAGAAAGAGGGAGTTTCATTATGATGCTACGTGTAGAAAAATTGCGCAAAAAAATGCAAGAAGAAAATTTGGATTCATTTTTGGTTACCAGTCCGTACAATCTTCGTTACTTAACGAACTTTACAGGTACGACAGGATTAGCTGTTATTACTTTGGAAAAAGCATTTTTTATTACTGATTTTCGTTATACCGAGCAAGCGGCAGCGCAGGCTCAAGGGTTTGAAATTATTAAAAATGTCGGACCTATTTTTGATGAGGTAGCAAACTTAGTACGCAAAGAAGAACTGCACTCATTAGCTTTTGAGGAAACAACAGTCTCATTTTTAGAATATTCTGTTTTAGAAGAAATCATCGATGCGGAATTAGTACCTGTTTCACAGATGATTGAAGAACTCAGAGAAGTGAAAGATGAAGAAGAAATCGCCATTATCGAAAAAGCATGTAATATTGCGGATATGGCTTATGATCACATCCTGAAAATGATCCAACCGGGCATGACTGAGATTGAAGTCGCAAATCAACTAGACTTTTATATGCGTTCTCTTGGCGCTTCAGGTGTTTCTTTTGATACGATCGTTGCTAGCGGATTGCGTTCGGCTATGCCGCATGGTGTAGCAAGCAAGAAACTCATCGAACAAGGTGACTTGATCACGTTGGATTTTGGCTGCTATTACGAAGGGTATGTTTCTGATATGACACGTACATTCGCTATTGGTGATCCTGGAGAAAAATTAAAAGAAATTTATCAAGTAGTTCTAGACGCGCAATTAGCGGTTATTGATGCTGCGAAACCAGGAGTGACTGGTGTACAATTAGACGCAGTTGCTAGAGATTATATTTCAAAACATGGTTATGGTGAAGCGTTTGGACATTCTACAGGACATGGGATTGGTCTTGAGATTCACGAAGGACCGAATGTTTCTTCTCGTGCGGAAAAGCAATTTGTACCAGGAAATGTAATTACTGACGAGCCAGGGATCTACTTACCAGGAATCGGTGGGGTACGTATTGAGGACGATTTGCTGATCACAGAAGATGGCAATCGTGTATTGACTCGTTCACCAAAAGAATTGATCATCTTATAGTCTCGTCCATAAAAGAAGTAAGCGTAAAAATCAGTGTTCACAGACTTTGTTATAGAAAATCGCTTGATTTAATGATACACTATAGAAGAACTTTTAAGCTGTAAGAGATAATAAAGTTGGATATTTTCTCCAATTCATAGCAATTTGCAGCTGATCGGCGGCAGTTTTTTACCAAATGATCATTATAGCCGCATCATAGAGAATTCGGATGTATCTCGTGCTTAGGCAAAGGGAGGAATAAATAAATGGCAGATGAAAAAAATTTGATTTTAAACGCAAACCAAGATTTGGGAGAGATTGTGATTGCTCCTGAAGTCATCGAAGTAATCATCGGGATTGCTGCTTCTAAAGTAGAAGGCGTATACGGAATGCGCGGAACTTTTGCCAGCAATGTCACTGAATTATTAGGACGAGCAGCTCACGGAAAAGGTGTTTACTTGGCAAATGAGGAAGATGGCTTGAAAGTAGATCTTTACTGCTACCTGGAATATGGTGTTTCAGTTCCTAAAGTTGCAATGGAAATGCAAGAACGGGTTAGCCAGCAAGTCCTTTTCATGACAGATATCGATCTAGCTGAAGTCAATATCCATGTAGTAGCTGTTGTTCCTGAAAAATTAGAACAACCAACAATCGAAGAACTTTTTGAAGACGAAGAGGAAGAGAATGAATAAAGAATTATCAAGACACGAGATTCGGGAGATGGCATTGCAGGCTTTATTTCCGTTAGACTTCAATGCAGACCTAACAAAAGAAGATGCGATTTTCAACGCAATCGAATTAGACCACCGCGACATGATCAATGAAGATGAATCAGAGTTTGTTCCTGTTTATCTTGATACGCTAGTTGGCGGTGTCTGTGCAAAAAAAGATGAATTGGATAAAGTGATCGAAAAACATTTGAAAAATAATTGGCATATCAATCGGATCTCAAAAATGGATTTGGTGATCTTGCGTATCGCAATTTTTGAAATGACTTATGTGACAGATGTACCAGCGGCTGTTGCTTTAAATGAAGCAATTGAGTTGGCAAAAACATTTAGTGATGACCGTTCGCGTAAATTCGTCAACGGTGTCTTATCCAATGTATTAAAAGAATTAGAAGCTGGGGCGTAAGTCCTAGCTTTTTTCTGTGAATCATCATAAACCTGTTATAAATCGGGAAAATTCTATGGTAGAATGAAAACACAAAAAATATCTGGGAGTGGTTAGATGGCAGAATTGATTAACGGAAAAGAATTAGCTGAAAAAATGCAGGCAGAGATTGCTGAAAAAATCCAAAAATTGAAAGATAATGGTATCCATCCCGGATTAGTTGTTTTATTGGTAGGGGAAAATCCAGCCAGTCAAATCTATGTAAGAAATAAAGAACGCGTAGCAAAAGAAATCGGAATCCATTCATCAGTAGAGCGTTATCCTGAGACAATTTCTGAAGACGAACTACTTGCAGAAATCGAAAAATACAATCAAGATCCTAGATTTCATGGTATATTGGTCCAATTACCATTGCCAAAGCATATAGATGAAGAAAAGATCCTGTTAGCTATCCGTCCTGAAAAAGATGTAGATGGCTTTCATCCAATGAATTTAGGCAGACTCCTTGCGGGTAAACCGGACAAGATTCCTTGTACTCCATACGGCATCATGAAAATGTTTGAAGCTTATTCTATCGATCCGACGGGTAAACGAGCAGTAGTTATCGGACGAAGCAATATCGTCGGTAAACCGATGGCTCAGCTGCTCTTGATGGCAGATGCAACTGTTACTGTTGCTCATTCTAAAACCGAAAATCTGGCTGAACTGGCACAAGAAGCAGATATTTTAGTCGTAGCAATAGGACGTGGACATTTTGTCACAAAAGAATTCGTAAAACCAGGTGCTGTAGTGATCGATGTAGGGATGAACCGTGATGCTAACGGTAAGCTGATCGGTGATGTGAAATTTGATGAAGTGGAGCCTGTTGCAGGCTGGATCACTCCTGTGCCAAAGGGTGTAGGGCCAATGACTATCACGATGCTGATGTATCAAACCGTAAAATCTGCCGAAGCTTTTGGAGCAGGTGAATAAATGGCACAAGAATATTTAACTGTCACTACATTAACGAGGTATTTGAAACGTAAATTTGATGCCGATCCTTATTTAGAACGAGTATATTTAACAGGCGAAATATCGAATTTCCGTTTACGCGCCAATGCCCATCAATATTTCAGCTTAAAAGATGATCATGCAAAAATATCTGCTATCATGTTCAAAGGTGCATTCCAAAAATTACGATTCCAGCCAAAAGAAGGAATGAAAGTCCTTGTTGTTGGGCGTATTTCACTCTATGAAGCGGGAGGTTCGTATCAAATCTATGTAGAGCACATGGAGCCTGATGGAATAGGTGCTTTATATCAAGAATTGGAAGAACGAAAAGAAAAGCTGATGAAGGAAGGCCTTTTTCAAGGTCCTAAAAAAATGTTGCCGCGTTTTCCAAAGCGAATCGCAATCCTTACCAGTCCAAGCGGAGCGGTTATCCGCGATATCATCACGACGGTAAAAAGAAGGTATCCAATTGTCCAATTGGTTTTGTTCCCAACCGTTGTACAAGGGAATCAAGCAGCGGACAATGTTGTCAAAAATATCCGACGAGTAGAAGAGATGGGCGATTTCGATACAATGATCATTGGTCGTGGGGGCGGATCAATTGAGGATTTGTGGCCGTTTAATGAAGAACGGGTTGCCCGAGCGATTTATCAAGCCAATACGCCGGTAATCTCATCTGTGGGACATGAAACAGATACCACGATCGCTGATTTAGTAGCAGATGTTCGGGCTGCTACTCCAACAGCAGCTGCAGAATTAGCTGTTCCTGTTTTGTCAGAAGAGTTGATGCGCATTCAAGAACGGCAAGCTAGATTGCAGCAGGCGTTTGTACACCAGATCCAGCGGAAACAAGAACGGTTCGAGCGTGCTCGACGTTCCTATGTCTTTCGGCAGCCTGAAAGATTGTATGAAGGTCAGACCATCAAATTAGATCAATTGAAACAGCGATTATATCAAGCTACACAGCAGATTTATCATGCAAAAGAAAAGCAAACCATCGCGTTAAGCCACCAATTGGAACAAGTGGCTCCGATTTATCGAGTCAAAGCAGCCCGCCAAGAAACTGCTTATCTAGAAAAACGTTTAGAAGAGAAAATCCAACAATATATGAAACAACAGCAGCAGCGTTTTGCTCAAGCTGTTCAATCTCTTGATTTGTTGAGTCCATTGAAAATCATGGGAAGAGGCTACAGCTATACGACGTTAAATGATCAAGTAGTAAAAAGTGTCTCCGAGATCCATCAAGGGGATTTGCTGACGATCCATTATCAAGATGGAATCGTTAAAGGACAAGTACAAGAGATAGACAAAGGAGAATAAAAATATGGAAAATCCAACTTTTGAAGAGTCACTGCAAGAATTAGAAAAAATCGTCATGCAGCTAGAACAAGGAGACGTTCCATTAGAATCAGCTCTAGATTCGTTTAAACGAGGAATGGAATTAAGCAAACATTGCCAAGATACCTTAGCTAAAGCAGAAGAAACCTTGACGAAAATGATGACAGAATCAAATGAAGAAGTTGATTTTGACGGAAACGAGGAAAGCTGAAATGAGATTAACTGACTTTTCAGCTATTCATCTACCAGCTGTAGAAAAAGAAATCTTGTCTTTTTTAGATGAACATACGACGGATAGAGCACTCTGTGATGCGATGACTTATTCAGTGAAAGCAGGTGGAAAAAGAATCCGTCCCTTATTACTTTTAACGGCTGTTGCTTCCTTTGATGAACCTATCGATGTTCCCGTCTATCAAGTAGCAGCTGCTTTAGAAATGGTTCATACGTATTCCTTGATCCACGATGATTTGCCTGCGATGGACAATGATGATCTTCGAAGGGGAAAACCTACCAATCACAAAGTATTCGGCGAAGCGTTAGCAATATTGGCCGGAGATGGTTTACTGACAGGCGCATTCCAGCTGATCAGTATGGCACGCTTGGGTCATTCTCCTAAGCTTCTGTTGCTTCAGCAATTAGCTGTTTGTGCGGGGTCACAAGGTATGGTGGCTGGACAAGCTGCAGATATCGAAGGCGAATCGAAAAAGCTTTCATTAGAGGAATTAGCATTTATTCATGAAAGAAAGACAGGGCGTTTGATTCGTTATGCCTTGCTAGCTGGAGGTATATTAGCGAAGCAACCTGAAGAAATCTTATTGCTACTTCAACGATTAGCCGAACATTTAGGTTTGGCTTTCCAGATAAGAGATGATCTACTTGATGTGATTGGTACAACGAAAACATTAGGGAAAACAGCTGGTAAAGATGAACGTATGGAAAAAAACACTTACCCGCGTTTATTAGGCCTGGAAAAGACACGTGAGGCGTTGGAGATTGAGTTGTTATCCGCTAATAAGATCATAGACAAATTAGAAGAGGATGTTTTTTCTTTTGATGGCGGGCTGATGCGCCAGATGATCAAGCAATTTGATGTGGAGAAATGAGGGAAAGAATGGAAAAAGAACGCGTAGATGTATTAGCGGTCAAACAAGGATTATTTGAAACAAGAGAACAGGCCAAACGTTCAGTTATGGCTGGTTTGATTTACAACGAAAAAAACGAGCGGTTTGATAAACCGGGAGAAAAAATTCCAGTAAGTAGTGAATTAAGAGTCAAAGGTAAAAAACTTCCTTATGTTTCTCGGGGTGGATTAAAATTAGAAAAAGCGCTCAAAGCATTTGATCTATCTGTTGAAGGAAAAACATTGTTAGATATCGGTGCTTCCACTGGCGGATTTACTGATGCAGCTTTGCAAAATGGTGCAAAAATGAGTTATGCTTTAGATGTCGGTTACAATCAGCTAGCTTGGAAAATCAGACAAGATCCTAGAGTTGTCGTAATGGAAAGAGTGAATTTTCGTTATGCAAAACCCGAAGACTTTACCTTAGGAATTCCAGAAGTTGCTGTTATCGATGTTTCTTTTATTTCACTAAAACTGATGCTACCTCCATTACATGCTATTTTAAAAGAAGAGGGAGAAGTGATTGCCTTAATCAAACCTCAATTCGAAGCAGGTAGAGAAGCTGTAGGGAAAAACGGAATTGTTCGTGACGCACAGACCCATCAAAAAGTTTTAGAAGACATTTTGTCATTTGCGGCACAAGGTGGATATGATGTGCTGGAAGTAAGTTATTCTCCGATCACGGGGGGAGAAGGAAATATCGAGTTCTTGGCTCACTTGAAGAAAGTACCTGAAAGCGGCACGATCAATCCAGCTATTAATATGGCAGAAGTGGTTTCAAACGCACATGAACAATTTGACCATAAATAAATTGTAACTGTGAAAATCAAGTGAGAAGTATGCGGATTCTTCTTTATTATACCAAGGAAATAAGCTATCATTGGATAAGAAGAATAAGCTAAGGAGCGAAGACGTAATGAGAAAAAAAGATCGGCATCGTTTGATTACTCGATTATTGAGTGAGCAAGATATCCGAAAGCAGGAAGAATTTGTTGAAATCCTGAAAAGCAAAGGAATATCTGTTACTCAAGCTACGATTTCCAGAGATATAAAGGAACTGAAACTGATTAAGGTACCAGCCTCAGATGGCGGCTACCGTTATAGTATACCAGCTGAAACAAATGAAGATGTAAATACTAAATTGGAAAAACTGTTAAAAGACGCTTTCGTAGCAGTTGACCAAATGGAAAAATTTGTTATTTTGAAAACTTTGCCGGGGAATGCTTCGGCAGCAGCGAATTTGATCGATAAGCGCTACAAGAAAGAATTATTTTCGATTATCAATGATGACGATAATGTTTTGATGATTACACGAACTGAAGACCAGGCAGTTTTACTAAAGAAAGACTTCCTGCATTACCTTTAAGTTGAGGAGCGAATGTGATGCTACAAGAAATCAGTATTACTAACTTTGCGATTATTCCGGAATTGCGGCTTTCTTTTCACGAAGGAATGACCGCGCTGACCGGAGAGACTGGTGCGGGTAAATCCATCATTATCGATGCCTTAGGTTTGTTAGCAGGAGGAAGAGGTTCAAGCGATTATATACGTCAAGGCGCAGAAAAATGCATTCTTGAAGGATTGTTTGAACTTCCGAAACAAGAAGGATTCTCTGAATTGATGGTTGAATTAGGTATCGAAACGGATGAAGACAATCTGATCGTTCGACGGGATATGTCGTTGACTGGAAAAAATGTTTGCCGAGTGAATGGTCACATCATCACGCTAGCTAATCTAAGGAAAATCGGAAGTTATTTAGTGGATATCCAAGGGCAAAACGAACATCAGGAACTGCTCCAGCCTGAATCACATCTTGCTTTATTGGATCGTTTTGGAGATGCAGCTTTCCAACAGAAGAAAAAGAGTTATCAGCAAGAATATACCTCTTATCGTGAGCTGGAAAAAAGGGTACGAAAAGTGCAGCAAAATGAAAAATCCTATGTTCAGAGAATAGATATGCTTCACTTTCAGCAAGAAGAAATAGCTGCTGCTGATTTGCAAGTCGGAGAAGAAGAGAAATTAAAAGAAGAAAGAGAAAAACTTAGCAATTATCAAAAAATTGCTGATGGATTAGCTGCAGGCTACGGAGCACTGACGAATAATGAACAAAACAGTGTAGATGGTGTTGGCTTGGCCGTTGCAGAATTACAAGGGATCGCACATCTAGATGTGGAGTATGAAGCAATTTATGAAAATATCCAAAGTGCTTACTATTTGTTACAAGATGCAATCGGAGACATGAGTCGTCAAATCGATTTGTTGGAGTTAGATGAGAGTCGTTTAGAAGAAGTGACTCAACGTTTAGAATTAATCCGACAGTTGAAACGCAAATATGGCGAATCCATTGAGTCGATATTGGCTTACTATGACGAAATCACCGAAGAGCTAGCTTCTTCTGATTTTTCAGAAGGTCAATTGGACAAAATGAAAGAGGAACTAGAGCAAAAAGAGCTTCTACTTCAGCAACAAGCCGCAGATCTTCATGAAGCGCGTAAAAAAATCGCAAAAGAATTGGAAAAATCCATTCTGCATGAATTAAAAAGTCTGTATATGGAAAACACTGAGTTTGAAGTACGTTTCTTAAAAGAAGAAAACAGACAATTGAATCATGATGGGTTTGACCAAATCGAATTCTACATTACGACCAATCCAGGAGAGCCGCTGAAGCCTTTAGTGAAAGTCGCTTCTGGTGGCGAATTATCTCGTATGTTACTGGCTTTGAAAACTATTTTTTCTTCTGAGCAAGGTGTGACAAGTATTATCTTTGATGAAGTGGATACAGGTGTAAGTGGAAGAGTTGCACAAGCCATCGCGGATAAAATTTCTCAAATATCGAAACATTCTCAAGTTTTGTGCATTACTCATCTGCCGCAAGTCGCCGCAGTCGCTGACTATCAATATTATATCGTGAAAGCAGTGATTGATGGTCGTACGCAAACTTCTGTTTCAGAATTGAAAACAAAAGAAAGAGAAGAAGAAATTGCACGTATGCTAGCTGGAAGTGAGATTACAAAACTGACACTCGAACATGCAAAAGAACTATTGCAACTCGCAAAAAGGACCTGATCCACTGTAGTGGTTCAGGTCCTTTTTAGCAACTGATAGCTATATTTTATTTTTTACATGACACTCATGACAGCAGTCAATACAACAGACCCAATCGTTAAAATCAGCATCGTCCAAATGACAAATTTTGTTACTTTAGCAAAAGTACTTGTTTGTTTTTTTTCACGCATTGTTTTCAACCTCGTAATTAATTAGTTAATCCAAGTGTACAATCTTTTTGTCTTTTCTACAAGAGGTCTTTTTTATAAAAACTTCCCTTTTTTTAAATAATAGGTAGTTACGATACAAATAAATAATGTTAATAGAACTAGCCAGATAAACGCATCATCTCTTTCAGCAATGGGTAGCTTGATGTTCATCCCATAGATACTTCCGATGATTGTTGGTATAGTTAATATAATCGTTAAAGAAGTTAAAATTTTCATAATATTATTCAAATTATTCGATACAATTGCTGAAAAAGTCTGATTCATTTGTTCTACTAGTTTTAACTGAATGCGAGAAGTAGTCATTGCTTGCTCTGTTTCTATCAATACATCACGTAGATGGTTTTTCAACGCATGATTTTCTTGGAAAAGTTTATTTTGCGCTAATTCTTTCAATGCATCTAAATTAGCAGAAGTCGCTTCTCTGAAATAAACAAGGCTTTTTTGGATATCCATGATTTGATAAAGTTGTTTGTTTTCAGTTGATACTTGAAGTTTGGCTTCCAAAGTATCGCATTGAGATTGAAGCGTAGCTAAATAACTGTTATAAGACAGGGTAACCTGCCAGATGAATTGAAAGAAGATATTGAGATTGGGTGAAACATCGCTTTTTGGAAAGGTTTGACTAAAGACTTTCTTTAAAAATAGTGGTTCATGATTCGTAATTGTGATAAGCTTCTTTTTGGGCGTCAAAATGATAGAGAGCGGGTATGTATCCACTTGAAAATAACCGCTAGGACTTGTTTTAGCAAACGGATATTGTAACAATAATAACGCTGGTTTTGTCAACTTTGATTGATTGAATTCTTCTGTACGGGAATTTTCTGCATCGTCCAATATGGAAGTGATGTAATCTGACGGAATTTCAAATTGATGTGTCAGCTGATGAATCTCTTCTTGATTGGGACGTTCTACACAATACCAGATTGTTTGATCAGTTTCCTTTCCGGTATTACGCAGTTTTTCATTATCTAATGTAAAATATTTGATCATGATTTTCCTCCTGTTGCCTGTTTCTTTTATTATAACGGATAGGGAATTGGAATACATGGAATGTGTTTGTAAGATATAGAATATAACTGCATAAATTTAAATAAAATGAAACAGTTGTGTAAAGTATATACAGTATACTTGAAGCAACGATAAAAAAGGAGTTTACGTTCATGGGCACATTCACACCACTTATCTTGTTTTGGTATATTTACCCGGTAATCGTTTTGTTTGGTTGCCAATTTCTTGTAAAATTATTTTCGTTAAATCGTCGTTTTAAAATAAAAGCCCCTGATTTGGCGATTCCTTTTTTGTGGGGCGGTATGCATGCGTTGTCTAGAAACACAGCGACAATTTCTATCCTGCCGTTTTTCTTTATTTCTGTTTTACTACTGGGCATCTGTATTGCTATTTTTCAAGCATATTATTATGAAGAAATCATTTATTCGCGTTATTTCAAGATGACTTGGCGTTTGGTTTTTCTGCTGACAATCGTCTTGTACGCGGTCTTGATCATTGTGAATATACTTTCTTACCTATGAAAAAAGCAGAAAAGCTGCAAAAAGTCTTTTAAAAGGCTTTTTGCAGCTTGATTCTTAAAAAAATGTTTATGAATAAAAAAAGTTGTTCCCGGATTTCCTAGAAAAGGTGGTAGAAAGTGGGGGATTGTGGTAGACTAATTTTAGTTAGTGGAGGAATGGGGGGCTTTCAATGTTGATGGGTGAATTCCAACATAATATTGATGCAAAAGGACGTTTAATCGTTCCCTCAAAACTTCGTGAAGAACTTGGCGAAAAGTTTGTTCTGACACGCGGATTGGATGGTTGTCTTTTCGGCTATCCGATGAGCGAATGGGAAAATCTGGAAGCTAAGCTGAACGAAATGCCGTTGGCTAAAAAAGACGCACGTACATTTGTGCGATTCTTCTATTCGGCTGCCACTGAATGCGAACTTGATAAACAAGGACGGATCAATATACCAAGCACGTTAAGAAATTATGCAGCTTTGACAAAAGGGTGCGTAATCATCGGCGTATCTAACCGAATTGAAATTTGGGATGAGACACGATGGGAAGATTTTTCTGCAGAAGCAGAAGAGAATTTTGACGAAATTGCTGAAAATATGATTGATTTCGGACTATAAGAATAGGAAGAGGCTGACTAATGACTGAAACATTTCAACACTATACAGTCATGTTGAAAGAAACGGTAGATGGATTGAACATCAAATCGGATGGCGTTTATGTAGACTGTACACTCGGCGGTGCCGGACATAGTGAATATTTATTGAGCCAACTAAGTTCTAAAGGGCACCTGTATGCGTTTGACCAAGATCAAAAAGCAATCGATCACGCCAAGCTGCGTTTAGCTTCTTATGTCGAACAAGGGATGGTCACATTTATCAAAGCGAATTTCAGAGAATTAGAAGAACGCTTGAGTGAGTATGTAGATAAGGTAGATGGTATTTTGTATGACTTAGGGGTTTCCTCTCCTCAACTAGATGAAGCAGAACGTGGATTTAGTTATCATCAAGATGCACCCTTGGATATGCGTATGGATCAGTCAGCTCCTTTAACCGCTTATCACGTAATTAATGAATATTCCTACCATGAATTAGTAAAGATTTTCTTCCGCTATGGCGAGGAGAAATTTTCCAAACAAATTGCTCGTGAAATCGAACGAGTACGAAAAACAAAACCAATCCAAACAACTGGTGAGCTTGTCGAAATCATTAAACAAGTCATCCCAGCTCCCGCAAGAAGAAAAGGCGGGCATCCTGCAAAAAGAATTTTTCAAGCTGTGCGGATTGCAGTAAATGACGAACTTGGTGCCGAAGAGACCTCTTTAGAACAGGCAATCCGGTTATTGAAAGTCAATGGAAGAATCAGTGTGATCACATTCCACTCATTAGAAGACAGAATTGTCAAAAGTATGTTTAAAGAATATAGTACGGTACAAGATTTACCACCGGGACTTCCTGTCATACCTGACGAATTTCAACCGGAACTGAAAGTTATTACTCGTAAACCAATCCTTCCTTCAGAGGAAGAGTTAGCAGAAAACAATCGATCACGCAGTGCAAAGTTACGTATTGCAGAAAAAATAAGAATGAAAGAGGAGTAGAATGATGGCAGAATTAAAGAAAATGCAAGAGTACGAATATGATTTACCTGAATTGGTGGATCAGCCAGAACAACAAATGCCAGATTCTTCTTCGAATCAAGAAATCATTCTTCCACAATCACCAGCAAAACGATTGAAGCAGATTTCTGCTTTGGAAAAAATTGCTGTGGCAAGCGTGGCGATTGCTATTGTTGCTTTATGTGTTTTAACAGTCATGTTGCGTACAAATATCAGCGGAGCTGAAAAAGAAATCACATCAATACAAACAGAAATCAATGATAAAAAGCAAGAAAAAACGAGTTTAGAACAAGAAAAAAATGAACTTTCTCGTACTGAACGGATTAAACAAATCGCAGAAGAAAAAGGATTGTCTATTAATGACGACAATTTAAGGAAAGTGAAGTAAATGAGTCTTAAAAATAAAATTCGGCGGTTTATGGAAAAGAAAAATCTAAATCCGATGAACAATCGCAAAAAAGTAGGTATCATTTTATTTGCTACGAGTATTGGATTGTTCTTTTTATTTGCCGTCCGTTTCTCGTATATCGTTATTGGAGGTCATGTTGCTGGTACCTCATTAGCTGAAAAAACAAAACAGTTGTACCAAGGAAGTGAAGTAGTAAAAGCAAAAAGAGGAACGATTTATGATCGTAACGGTGTGGCGCTCGCAGAAGATGCCTCCTCTTATTCAATTAAAGCGATACTCTCAAAAACATATACTTCTGGGGATAAAAAACTGTATGTCGAAGAAAAGAATTTTGATAAAATAGCAGAAATCCTGCATAAGAATCTTTCTATAGACAAAAAAGATGCACTGAATATTTTAGAAGACGGCGCAAAAAAAGAGCTGTATCAAGTTGAATTTGGTAGCTATGGGAAAAATATCTCCCAAGAAACCAAGCAAAACATCGAAGCAGATATGAAAAAAGAAGGTGTCGCTGGTCTTTACTTTGTCGACCATCAGGCTCGGATGTATCCAAATGGCGTCTTTTCTTCTCATTTTATCGGATACGCAGTTCCAGACAAAGATGAGAATGGTTTAGTGGGTAAGCTAGGTTTGGAGTCTGCTTACAATGATATTTTGAGCGGTAAAGATGGTAAGATTATTTATCAAAAAGATAATTTTCAAAATCCTCTGCCAGGTACAGTAGCAGAAGAAGAAAAAGCTGTTGATGGACAAGATATCTACACGACTTTGGACAGTAGACTACAAAGTTATTTGGAAACACTGATGGATCAAGTAAATGAAGAATATCAACCGGAAGAATTGACAGCAGTCTTGATGAAAGCAAAAACTGGAGAGATTTTGGCGATGGGCCAGCGTCCTACTTTCAATCCCGAAACAATGGAAGGTTTGACTGGAGAAGATGCTATCTGGCGTAATTTCTTGGTACAAGATAGTTATGAGCCAGGATCAACCATGAAAGTTTTCACTACTGCAGCCGCTATCGAAGAAGGAGAATTCAACGAGAATGAAACCTTCCAATCTGGAAAAATCCAAGTAGAAGATGCGACGATCAATGACCATGACTTTGGTGAAAAAGGTGTGCTGACCATGCGTCAAGCTCTTTCATGGTCAAGTAACGTCGGGATGGTCATACTGGAACAGCGATTAGGCGGACGATGGTATAATTATTTACAAAAACTAGGATTTGGACAAAGTACCCATTCTGGATTAGATGACGAAGTAAATGGTGCTTTGCCTACATCAAATATTGTCGACCGAGCAATGAGTGCTTATGGACAAGCGGTAGGTGTGACGAATTTCCAAATGATGAAAGCTTTCACTTCTATTGCGAATAACGGTACAATGATTCAACCTCGGTATATCAGCAAAGTAGTGGATCCTCAAACTGGCGAAGAGCGAACAACTCAAACAGAAGTTCTAGGTCAACCTTTTTCAAAAGAAACAACAGAAAAAGTCCGTGAATATATGAGAGATGTTGTCGAAAGCGAAAACTACGGTAGTGCTTATGGTGTATATAGTGTACCTGGATACAATGTATCGGCAAAAACCGGAACAGCCCAAATCGCTTCTGATACAGGGGGATACCAAACAGGAGATACAGCCTACCTGTATTCGATTGTGGAGATGGTTCCTTCTGAAGATCCAGACTATGTCTTGTATCTAACAATGAAACACCCTAAGACATATGATCGAATGGCTCTGGCTAAAATCGCAAATCCATTGATGAAACGGGCCATGGATTTTAAAGAAACTGAAGAAGATGCGGATACAGAAACCAAAACAGAAAAAGTATCTGTAGCCGATTATCGTAATCTAGAAGCAGATGTTGCAGCAGCGGATGCTCAAAAAAGCGGACTGCAACCTGTCGTTATCGGTAACGGGAAAAAAGTACAAAAACAATCTACTGCCAACGGTGATCAGTTGATCTCTGGAGAAAAACTGATTCTATATACTGGCGGCGACAAGCTGATGCCTGATGTAACTGGATGGTCAAAAGCAGATATCATGAAGCTAGGGAAAATCCTTGGTATCGAAGTTAGTTTTGATGGGGATGGTTATTGTGTCAAACAAGAACTTGCTCCATATGAAAAAATCACAAAAGAAAAACTTAATTTTACTTTAGAAGAATAAGAAGAGAAATAGGAGAGAAAAGAGCATGGAATGGACACAAGCATTGATTCCCATTGTCAGCAGTTGTGCAATGACGATTGCCGCAATGCCGCTATTTATTGGTTACTTTCAAATGAAAAAGCAAGGTCAGGCGATTCGCGAGGAGGGACCAAAGTGGCACAATATCAAAGCCGGAACTCCTACAATGGGCGGCTTAGTGTTTCTGATCGGCTCTATTTTGACAGGGATTTGGGTTGGAGCTTGGCAAAAACAGCTGACTCCTACTCTTTTCATCTTGCTTTTTGTATTAGCATTATATGGAGTAATTGGTTTTCTTGATGATTTTATAAAGATCTTCAAGAAAAGAAACATGGGGCTGAACTCGAAACAGAAACTGATTGGACAGGTTCTAGGGGGAATCATCTTTTATCTTGTTTACCGTTCTGAAGGCTATCCAGGTGTATTGAATTTCTTTGGGTTGGATCTGCCTTTAGGAATCATTTATGGGGTTTTCGCTATCTTCTGGCTTGTTGGATTTTCAAATGCGGTCAATCTGACGGATGGTATCGATGGATTAGTTGCTGGCTTAGGCAGCATCTCTTTTGCAGCTTACGGTCTGATTGCTTGGCATCAGCATCAGTATGATGTATTAATCATTTGTCTCAGTGTCTTAGGTGGCTTACTTGGATTCTTCGTCTATAACCGGAAACCTGCCAAGATTTTTATGGGAGATGTTGGTTCATTAGCTTTGGGCGGACTTTTAGCGGCAATTTCTATGATGCTGAACCAAGAGTGGACATTGCTTTTGATTGGCTTGATTTATGTTATGGAAACTGCAAGTGTGATGCTTCAAGTTACATCCTTTAAACTTACGGGAAAACGAATTTTTAAAATGTCTCCAATCCACCATCATTTTGAAATGTGCGGATGGTCGGAGTGGAAGATTGATACAGTTTTTTGGTTGATCAGCATTGTGACTTCATTGATCACATTATGGATCGTTTGGTAGGAGATGACAGGAAATGAAAAAAATATCAACATATGAAAATAAAAAAGTGCTTGTCTTAGGACTCGCAAAAAGCGGAGTAAGTGCGGCCAAATTATTACATGAATTGGGCGCACTTGTCACCGTTAATGACGGAAAACCTTTTGATGAAAATCCGGAAGCACAAGAATTGCTTTCTTTAGGGATAAAAGTAATAACAGGCAGTCATCCAATCGAATTACTAGATGAAGAATTTTCGTTGATGGTCAAAAATCCTGGGATTCCCTACAGCCATCCTTTAGTAGCAAAAGCCCAAGAAATGGGTATTCCGGTAATTACGGAAGTGGAGCTAGCTTACGAAGTAGCGGAATGCCCAATTATTGGGATTACAGGAACGAATGGAAAAACCACGACAACAACAATGACTGGACTACTACTGAATGCAGGCGTAGACAAAGGAGTTGCACGTTTAGCAGGAAATATTGGGTATCCAGCAAGTGGTGTCGCGCAAGAAGCGAAACCAGAAGATAAAATCGTGATGGAGTTATCTAGTTTTCAACTCATGGGAATCACAGATTTCCATCCTCATATAGCGGTGATCACCAATATTTATGAAGCACATATTGATTATCATGGGACAAGAAAAGAATACGTCAAAGCTAAATGGAACCTTCAAAAAAATATGACAGCTGAAGATTATCTGGTTCTTAACTGGAATCAGTCAGAACTACAAGAATTAGCGCAAAGAACAAAAGCACGCGTCCTGCCTTTTTCGACAAAAGAAGTGTTGGAAGATGGTGTGTATGCTGACGATCACGCAATTTATTATAAAAAAGAAAAAATAATGGAAATTTCTGAACTTGGCGTACCAGGTACGCATAATGTAGAAAATGCGCTAGCTGCTATTACTGTAGCAAAATTGTATGGTGTATCAAATGAAGCTATACGACAAACGTTGCATTTATTCCATGGCGTGCCGCATCGTACGCAATATGTAGGAGAGATTCAAGGCAGAAAATTTTATAATGATTCAAAAGCAACCAATATTTTAGCGACTAAAATGGCTCTAAGCGGATTTGAAACGGCTAAGGTCGTGTTATTGGCAGGCGGATTAGATAGAGGAAATACATTTGATGAATTGGTTCCTTCACTAAAAGGAATCAAAGCAATGATCGTATTTGGTCAAACAAAAGAAAAATTGATCGATGCTGGAAAAAAAGCAGGCATCGAGACGATAGTAACAGCCGATTCTGTAGAACAAGCAGTTCCTTTAGCATTAGAAAACAGTACAGATGGTGATGTGATTTTATTATCACCAGCGAATGCCAGCTGGGATCAATACCCTAATTTTGAAACTAGAGGAAACCGATTCATGGAAGCTGTGAATCAATTAAAATAGAAAAAGTAGAAGCGAGCGATAAAAAATGAAAATTTTGGTTACAGGCGGAGGAACGGGAGGACATATTTATCCAGCTCTTGCCTTTGTCAATTATGTGAAGACACAAGTACCGAATGCGGAATTCATGTATGTGGGGGCAAAACGTGGTCTGGAAAATAAAATTGTCCCTGATACAGGAATGCCTTTCCATACTTTGGAGATTCAAGGCTTTAAACGAAAAATTTCCATGTATAATATCAAGACAATCCGATTGTTTCTTAAGAGTATCCGTCAAGCAAAAAAAATCCTCAGTGATTTTCAACCAGATATCGTTATCGGTACTGGAGGATATGTATCCGGAGCGGTAGTGTATGCTGCATCAAAAATGGGAATTCCAACTATTATCCATGAACAAAACAGTGTACCAGGTGTTACCAATAAATTTTTAAGCCGATATGTGGATCGGATCGCTCTTTCATTCAAAGATGCGGCTCCTTTTTTTCCTGAAAACAAATCAGTCCTTGTAGGTAATCCTCGAGCACAAGAAGTAGCAGATACTAAAAAATCAGATATTTTGAAAACATTTGGGTTGGATCCAGAAAAGAAAACAGTCTTGATTTTTGGCGGCAGTCAAGGAGCACTTAAAATCAATCAAGCGGTATCGGTTTTTTTAAGTGAATATATTCCTTCCTCTTATCAAGTCTTGTATGCTTCAGGAGAAAGATATTATGAAGAAATCCTAAATAAAATAAATCCTGAAATACAAAACATTAGTGTCCAGCCTTACATCAAAAACATGGCAGAAGTCATGGCTTCGAGCGATCTGCTAGTGGGACGTGCTGGTGCAACTTCGATCGCAGAATTTACAGCTTTGGGGCTTCCGGCAGTGCTGGTTCCTAGTCCATATGTTACGAATGATCATCAGACTAAAAATGCAATGAGTCTTGTTCATGCAGGAGCAGCAAAAATGATTGCGGATAATGAGCTAACGGGTGAATCACTAAGTCAGACAATTAACGAAATCATGGATGATGAAGAATTGCAAAAGCAAATGTGCCGAGCTTCTAAAGAACAAGGCATCCCTGATGCTTCAAAACGTCTTTATGACGTAGTGAATCAAATAATCAAAAAATAAAGGCGGTGGTCTTAGTGAGTAAGAAAAAAGAACCTAAAAAATTGTCTCATCCGTCTTCTGATAAAAACAATTTGACTCCTTGGCAAAAGGCTAACCGAAAATATCTGGCAGAACAAGGGATGAAAAACCAAGAGCCAAAAAAAGAAGACACACCATTAGATACACCCCTTTCAGATTCTGAAGAAGAAAGAACGGTTCAAGAGGAACAGCAAGAAACAAGCCAGTCAGAAAGCCAGTCCGAGAAAAAAATCGAATTTTTTGAAGAGATCAAGCAAAAGAAAAACGGTGGCCCGTATAACGGTTCTTTTTTGAATCGTCTCCCCAATTTAAAAAGTCAAAGGCATAAAGTACTGTTTCGTCGGTTAGCATTGATTATTACTGTATTGGGCATACCGCTGATTTTTTTGATCTATTATGTTTCTCCTTATAGCAAGCTACAAGCAGTTGCAGTGTCAGGTAATAAGGTAGTCAACAGTCAGGAAATCATCTCTGATACCAAATTGTCATTGGGAGAAAATGTCTGGGGGCAGTATTTCGATCGATCCACTTATATCGAACGGCTAAAAAAAGCACAGCCGAGAATCGAAAAAGCAACTATACACTTCAAAGGGATAAATGAGTTCGATTTGGATGTGACAGAATATAAAGAAATCGCTTTGATTGCAAAAGATAATCAATACTATCCAGTAATTGAAAATGGAACAGTATTAGATGAAAAAGTAGCAAATCCTACAAAAAATCTCCCTATCTTGGAAGAGTTCAAAGATTCAGCAAAAATCAAAGAATTAACAAAGCAATACAATCAGTTATCATCAGAATTGCAAAAAGCAATCTCTGAAATCAAGTATACACCAAGAGCAAGTAATAAAAACCTGATCCAATTGAACATGAATGATGGCAATCAAGTCATTGTAAATATCAATAATCTTGCGAACCAAATGAAATATTATTCGCAAGTAGCCAAAGACATGGATGAAAAAGGTGTAATCGACATGGAAGTTGGCATCTACTCATATCCTTACAGCAGTACTCAAGAAACGGCAGAATCGGACCAAACGGAAGAAACAACTGGAAGTGAAGAAAACGCGGATCAAATAAATGGGTCAAGTGAAGAGTCAGAAACGCAAGCAGCAGATACTCCTGAATCGTCTGATACAAACGGCTCATCTGATTCAAATAATTCAAGTGAAACAAGTCAAATAGAAGACAATCCAAGTACAACTCCGTCAAGTTTAAATGAAAATTGATAAAACAACTTTAAAAAGTAAGAATGTACTTTCTAAAAACCAGTAATTTATGGTAGAATTGAAAGCAGTGAATATATCTATTAATAAGTATATTTTAAAACGGACGCTAGTTGTTCGCTTGTATATGGAATAGTAAGTAGGAGGGAATCCCATTCATGGCAAAAACAGGAATGTATGTAGGCCTTGATATTGGAACGACATCTGTTAAAGTTGTCGTGGCTGAATATATCGACAGCCAAATGAATATTATTGGAGTAGGAAACGCAAAATCAGAAGGGATTAACCGAGGCATTATCGTTGATATCGATAAAACGGTCCAAGCGATACAACGAGCAGTACGACAAGCAGAAGAAAAAGCAGGTATCCAGATCAAAGGCGTAAGTGTCGGTTTGCCAGCAAACATGCTTGAAGTAGAAAATTGCCAGGGAATGATTGCAGTTAACGGAGATTCAAAGGAAATCACCGATGAAGATGTCAGAAATGTGGCTTCTGCTGCCCTTGTTCGTTCAATACCTCCTGAACGTCAAATCGTGTCAATTTTGCCACAAGATTTTACTGTCGATGGATTCGAGGGGATCAAAGACCCGCGTGGAATGATCGGCGTAAGATTAGAAATGTACGGTCTGTTGTTTACCGGACCAAAAACGATCATCCATAACATACGTAAATGCGTGGAAAATGCCGGATTAATCGTCAATGAAATGGTGATTACTCCTTTAGCGCTGACAGAATCAATTCTTTCTGACGGAGAAAAAGATTTTGGTACGATTGTTATTGATATGGGTGGTGGCCAAACGACAACAGCTGTTATGCATGATAAGCAATTGAAGTTTACCAGTCTCGACCAAGAAGGTGGCGAATTTGTCACTAAAGATATCTCTATTGTATTAAATACGTCTTTTAACAATGCAGAAGCGTTGAAAATAAATTACGGGGATGCATATCCAGAACGGACATCACCAGATGAAGAGTTTCCAGTAGATGTAATTGGCCAATCAGAACCAGTGAAAGTCGATGAACGCTATTTGTCAGAAATTATTTCAGCTCGTATGGAACAGATTTTCAACAAAGCAAAAGATGCATTGGACCAAATCGAAGCATTAGAGTTGCCAGGTGGCGTCGTATTGACAGGCGGAGCTGCTAGTCTTCCAGGTGTTGTGGACTTGGCGCAAGAAATCTTCGGCGTAAATGTGAAACTGTATGTTCCAAATCACATGGGACTGAGAAACCCGGTATTTACAAATGTAATAAGTATCGTTGATTATTCAGCAAACTTGAGCGAAGTGTATCAATTGGCAAAAATTGCTGTTACAGGTGAAACCTCAGCAGCTCGTCAAATGGTAGTTGAACAAGAAACAACAAACACATATGAAAGCTATGAAGCACCTGAAGAAACAGTCTACGATGAGCCGGAACCAAAAGAATCCGGAGAAAATGTAAAAAATAAAATCAAGGGTTTCTTTACAAATATTTTTGATTAATTCATCCTGGGAGGAATAAGATATGGAATTCTCAATTGATAATAATATCAATGACGGCGCAGTAATCAAAGTCATCGGAGTCGGCGGTGGCGGTGGAAATGCTGTGAACCGAATGATTGAAGAAAACGTCAAAGGTGTTGAATTCATTACGGCCAACACAGACGTGCAAGCATTAAAAAATTCAAAAGCTGAAACAGTTATCCAATTAGGACCAAAATATACTCGTGGTTTAGGTGCTGGTTCTCAACCAGAAGTTGGACAAAAAGCGGCAGAAGAAAGTGAACAATCCTTACGCGAAGCTTTAGACGGTGCAGATATGATTTTCATCACTGCAGGAATGGGTGGAGGAACTGGTACAGGTGCTGCGCCAATCGTTGCAGGGATTGCTAGAGAACTGGGCGCATTGACCGTTGGTGTCGTTACACGTCCATTCACTTTTGAAGGACCTAAACGTGGTCGTTTTGCTGCAGAAGGTATCGCTCGTTTGAAAGAAAATGTGGATACATTATTGATTATCTCAAATAACCGTTTACTAGAAGTTGTAGATAAAAAGACACCAATGCTTGAAGCTTTCCGTGAAGCAGATAACGTTTTACGTCAAGGTGTACAAGGTATCTCTGACTTGATTACGGCACCAGGTTACGTTAACCTTGACTTTGCTGACGTGAAAACAGTGATGGAAAACCAAGGTACAGCATTGATGGGAATCGGTGTAGCTAGTGGAGAAGATCGCGTAGTAGAAGCAACGAAAAAAGCAATCTCCTCTCCATTGCTTGAAACATCTATTGATGGAGCGGAACAAGTACTTCTTAACATCACAGGCGGTTTGGATATGACATTGTTTGAAGCACAAGATGCTTCAGATATCGTAGCAAATGCAGCAACTGGCGATGTAAATATTATTCTAGGTACATCTATCAATGAAGAAATGGGCGATGAAATCCGCGTGACGGTCATCGCAACAGGTATCGATGAATCAAAAAAGGAGCGCAAGTCTAGCCGTCCAGCTAGACAAGCACAAATGCAATCACCTGCTCAAAAGACTGTATTAGATATGGATCAAGCTAAACCAACTTCTGCAGAAGAAGAAAACAGTTTTGGCGATTGGGATATCAGACGTGAACAAAATGTTCGTCCTAGAGTTGATGATTCCAATTTTGACAATATCGAAAAAAAAGAATTTGATACATTCAACCGCGAAGAAACAAAATCTCATGGCGATGATGAATTAAATACGCCACCGTTTTTCCGTCGTAAAAAATAAAGGAGAGGAAGAGCACATGATTGCTGACAACTTGCAGAAAATCAAGCAAGAAATTCAGGATTCGTGTGCTCTTGTTCATCGTGATCCGAAAGAAGTTACATTAGTAGCTGTAACAAAATCTGTTGAATCAGCTCAAGCTGAAGAATTGGTCAGAGCTGGCGTTATGAATTGTGCAGAAAACCGAGTAGATAAACTATTACAAAAGAAACAAGATTTATTTGATTTTCCCGAAATAAAGTGGCATTTAATTGGTAATTTACAGCGCAGAAAGGTAAAATTGATTGTAAATGAAATTGATTACTTTCATGCGTTGGACAGTTTAAGATTAGCAGAAGAAATCCAGAAGCGGTTAGAAAAAGAATTATCCTGTTTTATTGAAGTAAATGTTTCTGGTGAGGAATCAAAACATGGAATTTCACCAGATGAGCTTTTACCGTTTGTGGAATCTTTAGCTGCCTGCACAAAAATCAAGGTTGTTGGGTTAATGACTATGGCGCCTAAAGAAGCTTCTGATGAGCAAATCCATAAAGTGTTTGGTACGCTGAAAGAATTGCGTGATCTTGTTCAAGCAAAAGGTTATGCCCATGCACCATGTAATGAATTAAGCATGGGGATGAGTCAGGATTTTCAAATTGCGATTGAAGAAGGTGCAACATTTATCCGTGTAGGAACAGCGCTATTCAAAGACGAATAAAGGAGGAACAAAAATGCCGCTTTTAAACAGAGGAGCAATTGCTAATTTTTTCGGATTAGCTGATGAGGAAGAGTACGAATACCAAGATTATCCTGAAACAACAAAAAAGGCTGTACAGCCAACTAAAAAAAATACAACACAGAATCAACCAACTCATTCTGTATCTGCTGCGAATACTCATGAGAAACAAAAAACGGCGACTTCACGTCCTGTAACGCATGAAAGTATTCAGCCGGCTGAAAAGAAAAAAGTAATTGAACTACATCAATCACCTACAAAAACTGTAGCGAAAGAAAGAACAGCTTCAAGAACGTCTACACAACCTAAAGCAAACCTTGCAGGAAAAATCACTGTGATGGAACCAAGAGCTTATTCTGAAGCGATGGCGATTGCTAAACGAATCATCGCTGGTGAAGCAACCTTAGTGAATTTTCATTTAGTGGAAGAAAAGCAAGCGAGAAGAATCGTTGATTTTCTAACAGGAACAGTTTATGCATTAGATGGAGATATCAAACGCGTTGGAGATGAGATTTTTCTTTGTACACCGACAGGGATGGAGATTGACAGTTCAACCGCTCAATCTTTTGCAGATGCGAATTTGTTTGATCTGTAAGAGGAGGAACTACGATTTATATTATTGCGCTATTACTTCATTTAATTGAACGGGCAGCCTATTTCTATAGCATTATCTTGATGGTATATGCTTTGCTCTCTTGGTTTCCAGGCGGTTATCAATCAGGATTAGGACGGTTTTTAGCTAAGATCTGTGAACCGTATATCAGTTTATTCGATCGTCTGCCTTTAAGGATCGGTCCTTTGGATTTCACGATTTTAGGGGCCATTCTAATCTTGAACTTAGCCGTACAAGGATTAGCACAGATCGTTATATGGATAACTATCCATTTAGTTTATTGATTCAAGCAACAAAATCTTTATTCTCAGAATAAATAGGAGGGGAAAATTTTGGATGGAAATGTATACCAGCACTTTCGGGCAGATGAACGTACATTTATCGACTCAGTAGGTGATTGGATTGAACAAGTTCAAGGACAATATGCGCCATATCTGACTGAATTTCTTGACCCCAGACAATCCTATATTTTAGAAACACTGATTCGGCAAAGCAGTGATTTGCGTTTCATGTTTTATGGTGGATATGAACAGGCAGAAAGAAAAAGATGTTTGATTTTCCCCGATTATTACGAACCTGTAGAGGAAGATTTTGAAACAGCATTGTATGAAATCCATTATCCTAGCAAATTTGCCAGTCTAAGTCATGGGAAAATCCTCGGGACTTTAGTGGGAACAGGTATCAAACGTTCTTACTTTGGCGATATCATCTCAGATGGCGATCGCTGGCAAGTATTTATTGCAAATGAGGTGGATCATTTTGTTGCTGCACAAGTAACAAAGATTGGAAAAGTTGCTGTACGCTTGGAACCAATCAAATACACAGAAATGATTTTGCCGAAAGACAGCTGGACACAAGAAAGAGGAACAGTTAGTTCTATGCGACTGGACAGTGTGATCTCTGAGATTTATAATATTTCCAGACAGCGGTCCAAGCAGCTGATTGAAGCTGGTAAAGTAAAAGTGAATTGGACAGAAAATACAAGACCTGATTTTGTACTTGAACTATTAGATATTATTTCAGTCAGGGGTTACGGCAGAGTCCAGATCCAAGAACTTGAGGGAAAGACGAAAAAAGAAAAGTACAGGGTGTTGTTTGGTGTATTACGTAAATAAAATAAAAAGGTGGTTTACTCATGGCTTTAACTCCATTAGATATCCAAAATAAGACATTCCCAACAAAAATGCGGGGATATAATCAAGACGAAGTAGATGATTTCTTAGATTTAGTTGTTCGTGACTACGAAGAATTGACTCAAAGAAATCGTGAATTAGAAAAAGCAGTCAAACATTCAGAAGAAAAACTTGAGTATTTCAATGAATTGAAAGATGCATTGAACCAATCGATCATCGTAGCTCAAGACACAGCGGATAAAGTAAAAACAAGTGCAAGCAAAGAATCTGAAGTGATCGTTACTTCTGCACAAAACAAAGCAGATGAGTTAGTTGCGAATGCTGAAAAACGTGCACACCAATTAACAACTGATGCAGAAGAAAAAGCAAGAAAGATCTTGACAGATGCAACAGAAAAAGCAAGACAGCTTGCGACAGAAACAGAAGATCTTAAGAAAAAGACACGAGTATTCCATCAACGTATCAGCTTGATGCTTGAATCTCAATTGGAACAAGTGAAAAGTCCAGAATGGGACGAAATTTTACAACCATTCTCTAGCTATGTGACTGACAGCCATGAAGTGATCAAAGAAGTTTTAGCAAAACAGCTTGACAACGAAAATGATACTGATGTAAACTCAGACACAGGAGTCATAGAAGCGCCTATGACGGCATTTGATACACAGGCTATCGATATCTCAATCGTACCTGGTGAACATGAAAACGAGTAGAACAGAAAAGCACTTTGTTATTCTTAAAGCGAGCCGATGAGAGTGGAAGATCGGTAAGACACTGCATCGTGAAAGATCCTCTACTTGAGACTGCTTTTCTGAAACTAGAGTAAGAAGCAGCGGCTGACCTCGTTATTGGTCACAGAGAGTTTGCATTAGATAGATAGATGCAACTAAATTTGGGTGGTACCACGGCATGTTCGTCCCTTGCGGCTGAACATGCCTTTTTGTGTCCGGAAAATAAACGAAGGAGTGAATGGTTGAATGAAAATGAAAGAAACCTTGCAATTAGGAAAAACAAAATTCCCTATGCGTGGTAATTTGCCAAACCGAGAAGGCGAATGGCAAAAAGAATGGGAAGAAAATCAAATCTACCAAAAAAGACAAAAATTGAACGAAGGAAAACCTAGCTTTGTTCTTCATGATGGACCTCCTTATGCCAATGGGAATATCCATTTAGGGCACTCATTGAATAAAATCAGTAAAGACATTATCATTCGTTCAAAATCAATGTCTGGCTATCGCGCACCATATGTTCCAGGCTGGGATACACATGGATTGCCAATCGAACAAGTATTGGCTAATAAAGGCGTGAAACGTAAAGAAATGTCCATGGCAGAATATTTGAAAAAATGTCGTGAATATGCACTTTCCCAAGTAGATAAACAACGAGAAGATTTCAAACGCCTAGGGGTTGCAGGAGATTGGGAACATCCCTATGTCACATTAGACCCTTCGTATGAAGCTGCACAAGTACGCGTATTTGGTAAAATGGCTGAAAAAGGCTATATTTACAAAGGATTGAAACCCATTTACTGGTCTCCGTCAAGTGAGTCTTCTTTAGCGGAAGCTGAAATTGAATATAAAGATGTAAAATCTCCATCTATTTTTGTAGCTTTCAATGTCAAAGACGGCAAAGGCATCCTTGATGAAGATACAGCTTTCGTCATTTGGACGACAACACCATGGACATTGCCAGCAAACCAAGGTATTGCTGTAAATCCCAAATTTACGTATGTACTGGTCGAAGCTGATGGCCGTAAGTTTGTTGTAGCAAAAGATTTGCTAGAAACAGTTCAAACAGAAATCGGTTGGGAAAAGGTAACGGTTCTAAAAGAATTTGCTGGCCAAGAAATGGAATATATGACTGCAAGTCATCCATTCTATGACCGTGAATCGCTCGTAATTTTAGGTGACCATGTTACTTTAGACGCTGGTACTGGATTAGTCCATACTGCTCCAGGACACGGGGAAGATGACTATATCGCCGGTAGCAAATATAAACTATCTGTAGTGTCACCTGTAGACTCAAAAGGGTTGTTTACAGAAGAAGCTCCTGGATTTGAAGGAATCTTTTATGATAAAGCAAATCCAATGATTACTTATTTATTAAAGGAAAAAGGAGCTTTGCTGAAACTAGATTTCTTTACCCATAGTTATCCTCACGATTGGCGGACGAAAAAACCTGTGATTTATCGTGCAACACCGCAATGGTTTGCATCTATCGATAAATTCCGTCAGAATATTTTGGATGAAGTAGAAAAAGTAGATTGGGTTATCCCATGGGGAAAAACACGTTTATATAATATGATCCGTGATCGCGGCGACTGGGTCATTTCTCGTCAACGTGCATGGGGAGTGCCGCTTCCAATTTTCTATGCTGAAAATGGTGAAGCAATCATCACGCCAGAAACAATCGAACATGTAGCAAAATTATTCGCTGAACATGGATCAATCATCTGGTTTGAAAAAGAAGCAAAAGAACTTCTTCCTGAAGGATTTACTCACCCAGGTTCTCCTAATGGCGAATTTACAAAAGAAAAAGATATCATGGATGTCTGGTTTGATTCTGGTTCTTCTCATGAAGCTGTTTTACGTCAACGACCAGAATTATCATTCCCAGCAGATATGTACTTAGAAGGATCAGACCAATATCGTGGTTGGTTCAACTCAAGTATCACGACAAGTGTGGCTATCAATGGCGTAGCACCATATAAATCAGTTATTTCGCAAGGATTTGCTTTAGATGGTGAAGGCCGTAAGATGAGTAAATCTTTAGGAAATATCATTGCACCAGAAAAAGTGATCAAACAATTTGGTGCAGATATCCTTCGCTTGTGGGTATCTAGTGTCGATTATGAAGCAGATGTTCGTGTATCGATGGATATCTTAAGTCAAGTGGCAGAGGTATATCGTAAGATCAGAAATACGATGCGTTTCTTATTAGCGAATACAGAAGATTTCGATCCTAAAAAAGATACTGTTTCGTACAATGATTTACGCTCTGTAGACAAATACATGACCGTACGATTGAACCAAGTAATCAAAGAAATCAGAGAAGAAGGATATGACAAATATAATTTCATGCATATTTACCGTACAGTTATGAACTTCTTGACTGTTGATCTATCGTCCTTCTACCTAGATTTTGCTAAAGATGTGGTTTATATCGAAGCAGAAGATGATTATCAACGTCGTTGCATGCAAACTGTTTTCTATCAAACAGCTGTAGCTTTGACGAAACTATTGACGCCTATCATTCCACATACGGCGGAAGAAATCTGGTCATTCCTAAAAGAAGAAGAAGCATACGTTCAGTTAAGCGAGTTTCCTGGCTATGAAGAGTTTGCGAACCAAGAGGAATTGATGGACACTTGGGCTGCTTTCATGGATTTCCGTGACAAGGTCTTAAAAGCATTGGAAGAAGCAAGAAATAGCAAATTGATTGGTAAATCATTGGAAGCAAAACTAACTGTTTATCCAAAACAACAAGTTCGTGAAATGTTAAAAGCTTTGGATGCAGATATTGCACAATTGCTGATTGTTTCCCCAGACTACTTTGAAGTAATGGAAGCAGATGTGCAAGTGCCAGATAATGCTGTGGTATTTGATGATGTTGCTATTACAGTGGAAAAAGCAGACGGAGAAACGTGCGATCGCTGTCGTCAAGTTCGTAAAGATGTAGGAGTAGATGAAAAACTTCCTCATCTATGCGGACGTTGTGCAAAAATCGTTGAAGCATTCTATCCTGAAGCTGTAGCTGAAGGATTCGAAGAAAAGTAAAATGGAAAAGGGGTTGTGACATGTTTTTTGTCACAACCCCTTTTGTTATCAATCGATTAATTTCCCACGTTCGCGATACCAGTTATCTGGTTGCCAGATCCATTCGAATCCATCTTTTTCAAGTAGTTCGAAAGCTGCTTTAGGCCCCATTGATCCGGCTTTGTAGTTTGGAAAGTCCGGTTGTGTTTGGTCCCAAGCTTTACGAATGACATCCACGATATGCCAAGATTGAGCGACTTCTTCCCAATGAGAGAAATTCGTTCCATCACCATTCAACGCATCTAGCAGTAATTTTTCGTAAGCTTCTGGGCTATTTTCAACCATTTCTGCACTATTTCGAAATTCTAATTTGATTGGTTCCGTTTCAAACCCTTGACCTACTTCTTTTCCATTCAGGGATAAAGAAAATCCTTCAGTTGGCTGGATATAGATCGTTAGAACATTCGGTGGGAGTGTCGTATCGTCACATGGTTCATCGACAGATGTTTTGAATACATTAACAGGAACCTGTTTGAATACGATATTGATCCGAGTACCTTTTTCAGTCAAACGTTTGCCTGTACGCACATAGAAGGGAACACCAGACCAACGGAAGTTGTCGATAGTGAATTTTCCTGCGACGAAGGTTTCGGTCTCTGATTGAGCATCCACTTTGTCTTCTTCTCGATAACCTTTGAATTGTACGCCATCTAATTCACCTTGAGCATATTGTCCACGAACGAAGTTTTCTAACACTTCTTCTTCGTTATAGATGCGGATTGCTTTCAATGCTTTAATCTTTTCTGTACGGATTTCTTTTTCGGAAAATGCTACTGGTGGTTCCATTGCAAGTAATGCTACAACTTGCAGAATATGATTTTGCACCATGTCTTTCAGTGCGCCACTGTGATCGTAGTAGCCCCCGCGATCTTCTACGCCAAGGTTTTCACCAAAAGTGATTTGGATATTATCGATATAACGATTATTCCATTGAGCCTCAAAAATATTATTGGCAAAACGGATAGCTGAAATGTTTTGGATCATTTCTTTCCCTAAATAATGATCAATCCTGAAAATATCTTGCTCTGGGAATACTTCTCTGATTTGCTGATTCAATTCGAAAGCAGACTGGTAATCCGATCCAAACGGTTTTTCTATAATCAAACGATTGAAGCCATTTTTTGTCATAATGTTTTGTGATTTTAAATGAGAAACGATCGTTCCGAAAAATTGAGGTGCCATGGCCAAATAATAGACGCGATTGCCGTTTAACTGATAGTGTCCATCTAATCGGTCAGACAATTCTTTTAATGTTTGATAATGTGTTGAATCATTTACATCATGGGATTGGTAGTAAAAATGACTAGTAAAAGTAGTTGCTTCTTCATCAGAAGGATTCAATGCACGAATCGTTTCTTTGACAACTTCACGATAGTGTTCATCGCTCCAAGGACGGCGAGCGGTCCCAATCACGGCAAAATGCTCGCCTAAATTTCCTTTTCTGTAAAGGCGGAACAAAGACGGGTACAATTTACGTTGGGCTAGGTCACCTGTGCCGCCGAATATCGTAAACAATACATTTTTTTCATTAGACATGTAGATACACTCCTTTATATTTTATCGACAAAAATCGTGCTGGCCGCCTTGAAGCTGACGGGTATTTTCTTTTTATCATTTTGGATAGTGATTGGTCCTTCATAAGCTGCGATGTCAACGATCTCGTACTCTTCGTTGATATTCAGGTCAATTGTGACTAAGTAATCCAACAATTCTTTTTCATCAAGCACTCGTGCAATACGCACTTTTGTACCGACAGGATAGGATTCTAGTGTTTGCCGGCGTTCTTCATGGACGACTTCCTCTTTTTTAGGAATCGATCCTCCATGAGGACAATGTTCAGGATGATTCAAATAGTTTTCTAAATGATCTGCAAGATGTTCCGAAGTCACATGTTCCAATACTTCAGCATCATCGTGGACTTCATTCCAGCTATAGTCTAAATGTTCAACTAAAAAAACTTCCCATAAACGATGTTTGCGAATTAAACTGCTAGCTTTTTGCAGCCCGCTTGCAGTCAATTGTACACCTTGATAAGGGGAATGTTCTACAAGCTCTTCTTTCACAAGTTTAGAAATCATTTCACTGACAGATGCAGCCGAGACATCCAGGCTAGATACGATTTGTTTATTGTTGACTTTCGTTGTATCTCCGCCTAGTTCTAAAATGATTTTCAAATAATCTTCTCGATTTGGTGTCATATTCGATCATCCTTTCATGGTAAAAACCATCATTAGTAAGTGTAACAAAAAAAACGTTAATTGACTATTTTTCTAAATAAAAAACAAAGGATTTTTGGACGTTTTTACAACAAAAAACGAAAGATGAGAAAGAAGACTCATACTTTCGTTTAAATAGATATATATTGGGAGGTGTCTATTTTTCAGATGTCAGCTTATACGAGACATCTGCAGATTCATCATAAAGAGTTTGTTCGGGATAAGAAAAGATAAGATAAAAACCATATTGATCACGTACGACTAAACGCTGTTCATCTATTTCTACTACAGATGTGCCAAGTGACTGACCGTTGATCAAAAACGTGTAATCAGATGTAATCTGTAATTGTTGTTTTTGCTGGCTATCACTGAAGAACCATGTACCTTGATACCTCGAGAGTCTTTCAGATTTTTCCGCTTGTTTTTTCTTCTTCAAGTAAATCCAACTTGAGAGAACGGCAACGAGTGAACCAAGAAAATAGATCATTTTTTTTATCACCAAATCACTCCTTTATGAGAAAATCATCGTATAGAAACATTCTTCCTTCTTTATTTCATTGTACCGAATAAAAACTAAAATTTCTCTAAGACTTTCGACTGGTTTTTTTACTGTTTTTCCACAAATTATGATAGGATACATAGTAGGAAGACAGGTGACAGAATTTGAAGTATCAGCAAGTTGAAACAGCTTTTTTTATTGACCGTCCGAATCGGTTTATTGCACATTGTATGAAAAAAGACGGAGAAATAATTATCGCGCATGTCAAAAATACAGGTAGGGGAAAAGAGGTCCTGATACCAGGCGCTGAAGTGGCTATTGTATTTGCTCCTGGACCTAAACGGAAAACCGACTATGATCTGATTGCTGTAAAAAAGAAGGGTGATTGGTTCAATATCGATAGTCAATTGCCTAATCAGTTGGCAACTGACGGTATTTTAGACGGTACGATCCTTTTACCAGGATTAATTGGTCCATTTACAACATACAAGCGTGAAGTAACTTATCTTCACTCCAAATTTGATATTTATTTGGAGACGGCGGCCGGACAAAAAGCATTTGTTGAAGTCAAAGGTATGACGCTTGAAAATAAAGCAATTGGTGCTTTTCCTGATGCGCCTACCCTCAGAGGATTGAAACATGTTGGAGAATTAGCGTATGCCGCACAAGATGGTTATGCTGCTTATGTCTTGTTTATTGCTCAATTCGAACATCTTCATTTCGCAACGATCCATGAAGAAATGCAACCAGCACTAGCTGATATGGTTCGACATGCGCAGCAAAGTGGTGTTCAAATCCTCGCCTATAATTGTCAAGTAACGGCAGATGAGGTAAGTGTCAAGCAGGCTATCCCGTTTGATGTAGCTATCCCGTTTGAAGATCCTATACAATAGAAAGAAGGTAAAAAAATGATCAACTTAGGTATTATTGGAACAAATTGGATCACTCATCAATTTGTCCAAGCAGCTTTGAGCACAAAAAAATATGAATTGACAGCGGTATATTCTAGACATTTGGAAAAAGCACAGGAATTTGGTTCTCATTATGAAGGGGATATCGAATTTGCAACAGATTTGAAGACTTTTTTCAATATTGCTCATATGGACACTGTTTATATAGCTTCTCCAAATAGTCTTCATTTTAGTCAGACTAAGCAAGCAATTTTGGCAGGTAAAAATGTGATAGTGGAAAAGCCAGCTTTTTCGACGCCAAAAGAAATGGATGAAATCATCCATTTGGCAAATGAACACAATGTGTATTTTTTTGAAGCAGCAAGAAATATCCATGAATCAGGTTTTAAAAAGATTGCCGATTACTTACCATTAAAAGACGAGATAATCGGTGCAAATTTCAGCTATATGAAATATTCTTCGCGTTATGACCAAGTATTAGATGGAGAAGAACCAAATATCTTCTCGACTCATTTCTCAGGTGGTGCATTGATGGATTTAGGTGTTTACCTTGTGTATGCAACTGTCGCTTGGTTTGGAATGCCAAAAGAAGTCCATTATTTCCCAAGAAAGATTTCTACTGGTGTGGATGGTCTTGGATGGGGAATCTTGCGTTATGATACTTTCGATGTATCGATCCAACCAGGTAAAATCGGTGATTCTTATCTGCCATCAGAGATCTATTTTGACTCAGGAACGCTAGTGATGAATGGCGTCAATGCAATCGAACAAGCAGAGTTTCATGATCGGGTACACGAAGAAATCATTGACTTAGCAGTAACAGCTGCAGAAAATCCAATGGAAGATGAAGCAGAGGATTTTGCCAATGTCATAACTCATCCGAAAGATGCAGCTTGGGGATTATTGTATGAAGAGTGGATCGAGCTGGCTAGAAATGTGAACCAAGTGATTTATGATTTAAGAAAAAATGGTGGCATCAAATTCGATGCAGATAATGAGGAAGATTTTTAATGAACGAATTTGTACAAGTATTTCCCGAAAATTGGCAGAAAAATTATGAGAATAAAGGATTTATTACACCTTCTCTTATTCAACAGGCAGTTTTTCAGCCATTAAGCAATAAACAAAGCATAGTAGCCATCTCTCCAACAGGTTCAGGTAAAACACTGGCTTATCTTTGGCCGTTACTACTAAACGTGGAACCAGGTGAAGCAAGTGCGTTGGTTATCTTTGCATCTTCTCAAGAACTAGCTATTCAAGTAGCAGATGTTGCACGTGAATGGGGAAAAGACAAAGAATTGAAAGTCCAATCTTTGGTGGGCGGAGCAAACGTTAAACGACAAATTGAAGGTTTGAAGAAAAAACCAGAAATCTTGATTGGTACACCAGGAAGAATATTGGAATTGATGAAAGCTAAAAAAATAAAAGCACATCAAGTGAAAACAATGGTATTTGATGAAGCAGACCAGCTATTTGATGCGGGGAACAGCCAAATCATTGATCAGATTCTTCATCAAGCTCCGACAGAATATCAGCTAGCCTTTTTTTCAGCAACAGCAGATCGTTCCCTTGAAAGCATTGAAAAAATCACTGGGAAAACGTTTGAGACGATCGACGTGACAGCAGAAGATGATTCTCGAAAAGGCTTGAGACATTACTTTTTACGAGTGCCAATACGAAAGAAAGATGAATATCTAAGACGTCTCACTCACATAGAAGATTTTCAAGGTCTGATTTTCTTTAATCAACTGACTGAATTAGGTGTGATGGAAGAAAAATTGCTGTATAGAGGGGTACCTGTAGGAAGCCTGGCCTCTGATCAAAACAAGCTGCTCCGAAAAGCGGCGTTGGAACAATTCAAAAAGAAAAAGATCAGCGCACTTTTGACCACAGATGTGGCGGCTAGAGGTTTAGATATTACAGGACTTCCTTATGTCGTGAATGCAGAAGTGCCGTTAAGTGAAGAAGCTTACTTGCATCGTTCTGGAAGAACTGGACGAATGGGCAATGAAGGAACAGTGATCACACTCGTACAAGATAACAATTTAAGAGATTTGAAACGACTTTTACGTCCGACAAACATAACACTTGAAGAGATTTTTCTGCACGGAGGAAAGTTACAAACGGATCAACCAATCAAAGAAGATGTAGCTACCGCAGCGAATAACAAGTATAAGAAATCTTTTCCTGGGAAAGAACAAAATCCAGAGCATAACAAAAACAAATCAAGAAAAAAAGTTAAAAATAAATCAAAAAAAGAGAGAAATAAAGGAGCAAGGCGCAAATAAGCGCCTTTTTATGCTATGATTATGAAAACGGGAACAAAATTGGTTGCCAGAGGAGGGATTATGTGAAAGAACGTCAAGAAGAGATTTTGCATCTATTGACAGAAAACCAACAAGGATTGACAGCAAGTGATGTAGCTGAGCGCTTGAATATTGATCGAAGCAATGCAAGCCGATATTTAAGCGAACTGTATAAGGCTCATCATATTGTAAAAACCGCTGGCCGACCAGTCGTTTACTCCTTGCCAACGGAAAAATCAAAATCTGATGAAGTACATGTCGACTCTTCTACGCAAGTGACTTTTGAAACGCTCGTTGGAGAAAATGATTCTTTAAAAGTCAGTATACAGCAGGCAAAAGCAGCGATTCTTTATCCGCCGCGGGGGCTACATACCATTATTTTTGGAGAAACTGGTACAGGGAAGTCAATGTTTGCGGAATGTATGTATCATTTTGCAATCGAATCTGAAATGCTTTCAGCCGATGCGCCATTTGTTTCTTTCAATTGTGCGGATTATGCTCAAAATCCCCAACTGCTCTTTGGACACATCTTTGGGATCAAAAAAGGAGCTTACACAGGAGCAGCGCAAGATAGTCCTGGTCTAATCGCCAAAGCAGACGGCGGTATATTGTTTTTAGATGAGATCCACCGTTTACCACCGGAAGGACAGGAAATGCTGTTTACTTTCATCGATAAAGGTATCTATCGTCCACTTGGAGAAAGTGCACAAGTACATGAAGCATCAGTTCAGATTATTGGGGCAACGACTGAATCTTCAGAAAGCTTCTTGACTACCTTCAACCGACGGATCCCTATGGCTATCACCTTGCCAAACCTTGCTTCGCGTTCACTGGATGAGCGTTATGAGATCATCTCTCTTTTCATCAAACAAGAAGCGAACCGTTTAAATCAACGTATCGATATCGAAAAAGAAGCGATTCTTGCTTTTATGCTTTATGATGCGGAAGGGAATATCGGTCAAGTGAAACGAGACTTGAAATTAGTCTGTGCAAAATCTTTTTTACATTACCGAACGCATCATGAGAAAAAACTGATCATTCGAAAAGAAGAACTTTCCCTTCAAGTACAAAAAGGACTACTGAAAATCAAAGAAATACCAGAACGCCTCGACCGATTCATGGACAGTAAGAGCCAGTATTTGACATTTGAACCAGGATTTGCTGATGTCGTCTGGTCACAAGATCCAGAAAGAAACATGCAAGTCTACAACGATATTGAGGAAAAAGTTACTTCTCTTTCTGAAACCGGTGTGGAGAACATCGATTTGGAGACGCTCATTTCAAAAGATGTGGATGCTTATTTTCAGACATATGTCAAAGAATTGACTAAAAGTTCAATCCCAAAAGATCTTTTACCAGATGAGATCTGGCGGCTAACCAATCAATTGTATGATGTAGCTGAAAAACGGTTAGACCGTATTTATAATGAAAAAGCTCGTTTTGCTTTTGCTTTGCATTTGCAAAGTACATTGGATCGTGTGAGAGAAGGACATATGATTGTCCATCCAGATTTGAATAACGTACGAAAAAATTTTAAGAAGGAATTCCAGGTAGCAATCGATCTTTCGACAATCATTGAAGAAGAAGAACAAGTCGAGATTCCTTTTGATGAAATTGGCTTTATCAGTATGTTTCTTTCTATCAACTTAGGAGAAAGTGAGCCTGTTAAAGAAAACAAAGTAGATGTTCTCGTACTGATGCACGGCAGACAGACCGCTTCAAGTATGTTGGAGATGGCGCAAGAATTATTAGGAACAAAAGTAGGAAAAGCTTTTAATATGCCATTGGTTATGGAAGTTCAAACAATGTATGAAGAGGTACTACAATATGTCAAAAATTATCAGGGGCATTTGACGAATGGACTGCTTTTGTTAACAGATATGGGATCATTAAACACCTTCAGTGATTTGATTTATGAAGAGACTGGCATTCGGACGAAAGCAATCACAATGACAAGTACGATGATTGTGATAGAAGCGATACGGATGGCAAGTGTTGGAAGAAGCTTAGAAGACATTTATCAAAATATTCAGCTCTCCTTTGAATCAATCGTACGTGATCAGTTCAAAGCGGAAAAAGCTGAAACTTTACAGCGTAAAAAAGCCGTCATCGTGACATGTTTTACTGGTGAGGGAGTAGCTGCCAAATTGTATCAACGGATTATGCCGGTGATTAATCAAAACAAAGTAGAACTGATTCAGATGCAGTTTTTAGAACGCGAATCATTCAAAAAACACATTGATGCCTTATTGGAAGAATATGAAATCAAAGCAATTGCAGGAACGGTTGACGTTGATTATCAAAATATCCCATTTTTTTCTGCCTATGACGTTTTTGATGATGAAAAATTGAATGTTTTGAAGCGTATAGCTGATGATGAGGTCCCAACAGCTAAAATTGTTGATTCGCTTTCAGGATCATTAAGTGATGTCTTTTCTATTGATGAATTGATCCGCTCATTGCAAAAAACAGTTCAGCAGATCCAGACAGATTTGTCGATTATCGTAGAACCAGGAGTAGATACTGGAATTGTCATCCATTTAGCCTTCATGCTAGACGGATTGATCAAAAAAGAATCGCATCGGCAATTTGAGAAACTATCTATTTTCTCAAAAATTTACCGTTTGGAAATGGATATCGTTCGAGCAAATTTGATGGCACTGGAACGAAAATATCAGGTAAAAATTTCAGAAGATGATATCGCGTTTCTTACACAAATGTTTCTTGAAAACAAAATAAAAAAATAAACACACTAATCATACTGTTTACACACTGAATATCAGTGTGCGCACTATATAAAAGAGCTAAAAAGCATGAAAACGCTATTTTAGCTCTTTTTTTCTTGGCATGCTTCTTGCATTATATAAAAGTGTAAAAAAATAAAAGGAGTGTTAAAAATGGCAAAAAAAACAATTATGTTAGTTTGTTCAGCAGGGATGAGTACGAGTTTATTGGTCACAAAAATGCAAAAAGCAGCAGAAGAAAAAGGAATGGAAGCCGATATTTTTGCTGTCTCTGCCTCAGATGCAGATAATAATTTAGAATCTAAGAATGTCGATGTTTTATTATTAGGTCCTCAAGTACGTTTCATGAAAGCTCAATTCGAACAAAAACTTGCGCCTAAAGGTATTCCGTTAGATGTTATCAATATGCAAGACTATGGCATGATGAATGGAGAAAAAGTACTTGCACAGGCAGAAAATCTAATGAAATAAATCAAGTATGTAGTTGGGGGATAACAACGTGGAAGATCAGCAAAATCTAGAAGCCATCATGGGACTAATCATGTTTGGCGGTAATGCAAAGAGCGACGCAATGGAAGCGATTGCGGCTGCTAAAATCGGTGATTTCGAGTTAGCGGATAGAAAAATCGCTGATGCAGAAGAATCACTTATACAAGCACATCATGCACAAACAGATATGTTGACACAAGAAGCACAAGGAAATCATATGCAAGTGACGTTATTGACTGTTCATAGTCAAGATCATTTAATGACGTCTATTGCGTTTACTGATTTAGCAAAAGAAATCATCGAACTTTATCGTCGCGTATACAGCGAATAAATACAACTTCTTTTTTGAACGGAAGAAGAAAAATTTTTGAACGGATTTTTTATTTTGTTATAAAGAGAACTCTCTTTATATAAAAAACTTATAGGAGGAAGTAAAAAATGAACGGACTAACAAGTTGGATGGAGAAATACATCCTGCCAGTTGCCGCAAAAATCGGAGCGCAAAAACATTTAGTTGCTTTGCGTGATGCTTTTATCGGCACACTGCCCGCAACAATGGCGGGATCAGTCGCTGTAATGATCAATGCAATTATTCGAGATTTACCGCAACAGTTTAACAGTACCTACGCTGACAGTTTAGCAGCAGACAAAGGAATCTTTGCCGTATTGAATGTCATCATCGGAATCAATGGTTTTGTCTGGAACGGTACACTAGCAATCGCCGGATTGATCTTTGCCTTTTCTTGGGGGTATAATCTTGCCCGAGCTTATGGAGTAAATGATCTAGCTGGGGGAATCGTTGGTCTAGCTACCTTGATTCAAGGTATTTCCTTTGGTCCAGCATTATCAGCAGCATTAGATGTGAATGTCCCTTCAAATGTCGCAGATGCAATCAATAGTTCTGAGATTGGTGCAACGATTGCAGATGGTACACTGTCAGTTGGATTATGGGGTTGGCTAAAACTAGATCATTTGAATGGAAACGCTTATTTTACAGTTATGATCATGGGAGCAATTTCAGTCATTATTTTTTGTAAATTGATGCTTGCTAACATTACGATCAAAATGCCTGATTCAGTACCACCAGCAGTATCTAAAGCATTTGCAGCCATTTTACCAGCTACGATCGCTTTATATGTCATTGCTATTATCAATTATATCGTAGGTCGTGTAGCTGATGGGCAACTAATCATTGATTTGGTGCAAAAATATATTGCAGAACCATTCCTAGGATTATCTCAAGGGTTGGGAGCAGTATTGATCGTCACAGTGTTTGTTCAAGTATTCTGGTTCTTTGGTATTCATGGACCAAATGTATTGGCACCAGTGCTAGAGGGAATCTGGGGACAAGCACAACTAATCAATATTGATATTTTCCAAAAAGGTTATAACGGAAAAACTGGTACACCAGCCGTGTTAGATGCAATCGAAGATGGAAAAGCTTATATGTGGGTCCGTGGATCGTTCGATGCTTTTGCATGGTTTGGCGGATCAGGTGGAACGATCGTCTTACTGATAGCTATCTTGATTTTCTCTAAACGAGCGGATTATTTAACAGTAGCTAAATTATCCATTGGACCTGGTATTTTCAATATCAACGAGCCAGTGATGTTTGGTCTGCCGATCGTATTGAATGCCATCATGTTCATCCCATTCTTGATTGCTCCAGTAGTTGCGACAGCTATCGGTTGGTTAGCAACTTACTTTGGACTTGTAGCACCAGTATCGCAACAAGTTACATGGGTAGTACCGCCGTTCTTATTGTCATTCTTAGCAACAGGAGCGGATTGGCGAGCACCAATCGTAACATTGGTATGTATGGTCGTGACTTTCTTGATTTGGGCACCGTTTGTCATTTCTGCAAACAAAATGGACCCTGCCGCAGGCGAACAACAATAAGATGAATCTGAGGAGCGGGACGCTTTAAGTTTCGTTCCTCATAATGAATTTTCGAGGAGGAACTGAAAAATGATTTCAATTGCCAGTGCAATGCAACAAGATGCAATCAAAGAATTGTTAGAAGGATACAATGAAGAAGGAATGACATTTACGTTTAAAGAAAAACAAGGAATCAAAATGTTCTTTGAGACAAGTGCAGAAGATCCGGAAGCTGCGGCTAAAAAAGCAAAGGAACTAATCAAAGCACAGCCTTGGGGAACAGTCCTTTATTTTCAGTCAACAGCTGTTTAAGAAAATGGTTCAAAAAGATAGGATGGTTGATATGATAAAAAACGGTTTATTTTTATGTAGTATTGGTTCTTTGATCGTGTTGTATAGTTTGAATCCACATTCGCAAAGGTATGATTTGTATAGTATGGTCACGGGTCTTTTCCTAACAGGATTAGGAATCTACTTCTTCATGAAGGGGAAAAAAAGAGAAGAAGCAAAGGAGAAAAATAACTAATGGAAATCACAAAAAAATTAAATATTCCAGCGTCGTTTTTTTACGATAAAGTTATGGATTCTGTTCTTTTCGATGTACGTAAAGCGACCGGCAAATCAGTGACCAGAAAACAGCTGAAAAATTTGGAGTACGTCAAACAATTCTCGCAAAATAACCGGGCTCGTATAAAAATCGAAGAAGTCATTGAAAACCAGTCTTATAAGTTTCGTACATCGACAACGAAGAATGAATTCGTTGTTCATTATCAAATCAAACCAGTAGACGATTCGACCTGTGAGATTCATTACACAGAAAAAATGGAGTCTTACGGCATGCTTCAAAAGTTGAATGATATGCTTTTAGGAACGATCTTGATGTACTTTAAGCGGAGACGTTTCAAAAAAATGCTAGAGATGATCGAAGCAACGTATTAAACCATTGAAAAAATGGTACTATTTAGTTATTGAAAAATGAAGTAAGCTAGAAGAGATTTTTCAGAGGAAGCAAAGTCTTTCCTGAGATTCCTCACTAGCTTTTTTGTAGGAAGGGGCAGCAAAATGACAAAACAAGTAAGAGAGCTAGGGGGATCTTCGATTGAGGAAATGTTTGCTTTAGCCACATATGCATTTAATGGGGCAGATACACCTGAAAGGAGAGAACGTTTTCGTACACTTGCGGAGAATTCCTGGAATTACGGTTTTTTTGATGAGGAGGATCGGCTAACAAGTCAAGTCATGGCGACTCCTTTCCCAGTGAATTTTTACGGACAAGAGTATTTAATGGCCGGTATTGGCTATGTTGCTTCTTATCCTGAAGCAAGGGGACAAGGCGGAATCAATCAGATCATGGAAAAGATTCTTGAAGATTGCCGTTATCGTAAAGTAAGCTTATCTTATCTGGCGCCCTTCTCCTATCCCTTCTATCGGCGCTATGGCTATGAACAATCGTTTGATAAAATCAGTTATCAACTAAACAGTCGTGACGTGCCTTTTACCAAAAAGAAATCTGGCAAGATGAAGCGTATGAATTTCGAAGATGCAAAAGCTGCTATCAAACGAATTTATGAACAGATGCCTGAAAATCAACGAGCTGGTCTGAAGCGCGAAGACTGGTGGTATACGTATAAATTCAAGCAAAAAGGTAATTACCAGTTTGCTTTGTATTTTGATGATACTGGGGAAGCAATGGGCTATGTCGTTTACCAGCTTGCAGCGTCTTCCTTTATTATTGTGGAATGGGGATTTTTGAATCATGATGCCTTTTGCAGCCTTGTCCGCTTTGTAAGTTCCCATAACGGTGCTTTTGAAACATTTGAATATTCATGTGGCTACGGTGGCAATGATCAAAATTATCTATTAGCAAATCCATTTGCTTCTGTAACGATCACACCTTATATGATGGCGAGGATCGTGGATATTTCTTTGTTTTTGGAAAAATATCCATTTAGAAAGAAACAAGCTGCCTTTGCTCTTCAGATAGAAGAAGATCAGTATGCAAAATGGAATGAAGGAATCGTGGAAGTAACGATTAAAAATGGAAAAAACCATCTCTCAAAAGTAGAACAAACGGCGTTACCGATCGTTCGCGGAAGTATCCAACATATCACACAGCTATTATTAGGATATCGTAAAGTTGAAGAGCTGGTATTCCAAGAGAGGATACAGGTGGCAAAAGAATATGAAGAAATGTTAAGTTCGATCTTGCCACAGCAACAGCCAATCCTTAATGACTATTTTTGATAAAAAACGGGTGATGACAATATTTTTGTCACCACCCGTTTATTTTTCGTTTGACATTTGAAGGAAAATATTAAAGTAAATCCTCTTTTTTCGTAAATTTGAATTTTTTGTTTTCTTTTGTTTTAGGGTTTTCTTTTTTGTGGTCTTGGATTGCTTCTTTCGTGATCTTTTCCCGATTTTTTTTAGATGAATCTAAGCGTTCGGCATATACTTTTTCTTTTGGCTTATCATTCATTGGAAAGAACCTCCCTGTATTATTTCATTCTACTCCTAGTTTATCATCTGTTAAGAGCTAGTGGAAACGTTTTGCCTAACCTACAAGCTGATTTTTTTAGCAGATAAGCTTGCAAGTAAAAAACAAACAAGCTACAATTGATTTATTGAAATTGTTCCTGTAGCTCAGTAGGATAGAGCAATCGCCTCCTAAGCGATAGGTCGCTGGTTCGATTCCAGTCAGGAACGTATAAATAACCCCTGTATCCTTTGTGGTACAGGTTTTTTTATTTTAAAACAACAAAAATTAAATGTTTTATAATTAAAAAAACTTCATTTTTTATTGATATAAGGGTATAATTGTTGTTGAAGGAAGGTGATAAAAAAACATTTTCATTAAAACGGAAAGCAAAAAATAAAAATAAAAATGAAAGAAGGAGAAAAATTAAAAAAATGGATTCTTAGCGCTACATTGATTGTTTTACTTAGGGCTTTCGCAGATGCAAGGGTAATAGAACAAAGTGGTTTTACTGGTAGGTGTGTAGCTTTTCCAATGCTATGGAGCTAGAGCCTTTCTAGTGGGCATAAGTATGTTTAACTTTTTATGCTAATCTGGGCACATAATGTACAGGCGCACTACATAGAGAATCTCGAAAGTGGGATTAGTACTAAGTATAGTTGATACAAACAGCACTTCACAGCTAGAATAATTGGAAAGTCAGAAGTTTTTTGTTCGATTTGAAATACCTAGTTAGTTTGAATAAGTACATAAAGAATCTTCTTATTTAGCACTTAATAAAAAATATAAAAAACATTTAAAAGAGAAATTAAAGGGTTTCTCAATCTTTGATAAAAAAGGAGGAAGTAGAAAATGAAAAAAGCAAAATTGATACTTAGTACAATCGTCTTGACATCTTTATGTAGTGGTTTTTTAGGGACTGGGACGGTGGATGCCAGTGAATATAATAATAAAGTTGTTTCGCTTCGAGCTGCTAGTGATACAACGCTTACTGTGTCACGCATACCTCATAATCCTATTCTATATTTTGAAATTTCAATGGAAAATTATAATCAATCTGACTCAACCCAACGTTGGGTAATGGAGTACAATGCAAATGCCGGTGGTTATTATATCCGGGAGCAGATTCCGGGAAGTATGAATTTTACACCGCAATATATTTGGGATAGTGGAGGAAGCTTTTTGGACTTCTCGGGTAACAAAGAGAGGGTAGGGACTCTGTGGAAGTTATATTCAGCCGGACAGAATTCGTTGGGAAATATATTTTTTATAGAAAATATGTCAAACGGGAACTATATGAGTTGGACCAGAGGAGGTCATACTGATCGGGCGTTGAGGTCTACTGCATTTGATTGGAATTGGGAGCAAAGATTCATTGTACAAGTTGAAGGAGAAGTTTAAAAGAGAAAAATGGAAGTACACTAATACGTTCAATCTTTTTGACTTATATCTAGAGAGTGGGGCAATAATCAGATTTTTTTCTGACTATTGTCCCACTCTCTTTTTTATATATTTTTCGTTATTTTATTTGTGCTAACAAGATTTTGCTCAAGCCCAATCTCCATTACGGAAAATCGGTACTGTAGAACCGTCTTCGCGGATACCATCGATATCCATCTTGTCAGATCCTACCATGAAATCTACGTGGGTTTGACTTCTATTCAAACCAGCTTCTGCTAATTCTTCATCGGACATTTCTGTACCGCCTTTCACACTGAAGGCATAAGCAGATCCTAAGGCTAAATGGTTCGATGCGTTTTCATCAAATAGTGTATTGAAGAAAATGATACCAGATTGAGAAATAGGTGAAGGGTCAGGAACAAGTGCCACTTCTCCTAGACGACGCGCACCTTCATCGGTATCAAGCAATTTTTCTAAGACATCTTCGCCTTGTTCGGCAGAAAAGTCAACTACTTTTCCATCTTTGAAAGTAAATTTCATACCAGAGATGATCGTACCAGCATAACTCAGTGGTTTTGTACTTGAAATATACCCATCTACACGATGACTGTCAGGAGCGGTGAACACTTCTTCTGTTGGCATATTTGCCATGAATTTTTCCCCTCGAGCATTGTAGCTTCCAGCACCTTCCCAAAGATGGTTTTTAGGCAATCCAATGATGATATCCGTACCAGGAGCAGTGTAGTGCAGGGCAGAAAATTGTTCTTGATTCAATTCTTCTGCTTTTTTTGCTAATTTCTCATCGTGTTTTTTCCATGCTAAAACAGGGTCTTCTTCGTAGACACGAGTTGTTTTAAAAATTTGATCCCATAATGCATCAACTTGTTCTTCTTCTGGCAGATCTGGAAAAACTTTTGCTGCCCATTGTTTACCAGCAGCAGCTACAACAGTCCAACTGACTTTATTTGCCTGAGTTGCCTTGCGCAAATTCATTAGTGCTTTACCGGCAGCTGCTTGATAAGTTGCTACTCGGTGGCTGTCTACACCGGCAAACGCATCAGGATCGGCAGAAACGACACTGATCCTGCTTGCTCCTTTTTCAAGCCATTCATCCGCTTGAACGATTTTAGATTGTGGTACATCCTCAATACGATCTGTTGCTGCATGTAAAAGAAATTCTCTTTGAATCTGATCATCTGTCCACTGAACGATGACTTCAGCAGCTCCTAATTTGTAAGCTTCTTGTGTGATCAAGCGAGCAAGGGGTGCTTGGTCTACACTGATCTGTAAAACGACTGTGTGACCTTTTTCTGTGGCCACGCCAGTTTCTGCAATTAAGCGTGCATATTTTTTTAGAAGTTCATTAAAATTCGATAACATAATAAAAATTCCTCCTCACCATTTTTTCTGGTAACTATTAGCATGATACCATTTAATCATGATTCAAACAATGTAGCTTTAAATAAAAAAAGGAGGTTATTTTTTTCTGGTTGCGTTTCACGTTCTATGACACGACTTGCTATTTTAGCTTGTGAAGAAAATCGAAAACTAATTTTGCATATCAAAAAAAACATGTTACAATGAAATTAATCAATGGTGGAAGCGTTATAAAAAAATTGAGGAGATTAAAAAAATATGGCAAGAAAAAAGACGATTACTAAAGAACAGATTTTGGCAGCTGCTTATGAAGTAGCTGCCACCGAGGGATTTACACGATTTACTGCGAGAAACATTGCGAACAAAATGAATTGTTCCACGCAGCCGATCTATCTTGAGTTCAAAAATATGGATGACTTGAGACAAGCACTTTTTGAGCAAATCTATGATTATTTGCAATACGAAGTGTTTCCAGTTGAGCATACAGGAAATACGATTATCGATCTTGCTTTTAATTATATCCATTTTGCAAGAAGAGAGAAGAAGTTGTATCGTTCACTGTACTTAGAAGAATATGGTGGAGGAAAAGAGATGCAAAATTTCTCTTATACTTACTTTGTGAATACAGTGAAACGGGACCCAGCCTACGCGGATCTTTCAGAAGAACAGATCGAATCCTTGCATAACGGTACATGGATCATAGCTACCGGGATTGCAGCTTTGATGTCTTCAAGCATTATCCATCCAACTGATGAGCAGATTGAAAAAATGATCCAAGACAGCATTGATGCAATCTTGAATCTCAAAGAACCAATCGAAATCGATTGAATATACTCAAGAGTTTCGCCAATCAGTAGATAACAAGAGATGTGTCAACATAAGGAAAATTTCGTTTTTCTTACAGCGTATACATTTTTAACTCCCGAAGAACTCTTCCATGAATACAATAAAAGAGCCGTCTAGATTGATTCAATCTGGACGGCTCTTTTATATCTCAAGCATATTAAAGTTTTGCGACTAATTCTTTAGCGAAAGCTTCTAGATTTTCGATATCTTCTTCCTCAGCATTTAAGTCTACTTTTACATTTTCTGCGCCTTTTGATGCGCCTGTTTTTCCAAAAGCAGCATCGAAGTCATCCACTGATTTACAGAATTCATCGTAAAAAGTATCTCCAGATCCGCAGACGCCGTAGATTTTCCCTGATAGATCCAACTCTTGCAAGTCTTCATAAAAATCTACAATCTCATCAGGAAGATCGCCATCATCGTATGTATAAGTAGCTACGACGCAAATATCTGCCTCCTCGAATTCATCTGCATCTACTTGGGTACATTCGTTGATTTCGACTTCGATATCCATATTTTCAAATGCTTCTGCAACAATATCGGCGATTTCTTCAGTATTTCCTGTCATGCTAGCATATACGATTTTTGCTAAAGCCATGATGTGCCTCCTTGTTTAAAATTATTTAACAATTATGAATTATACCAAAACATCGTTGAAAAGAAAATAAAACCTAGAGACACATGGGAAATGTCATTTGGCTAAATGTATGCCGCTATGTTAAAATGAGAGAGATTTGTAAAAAGGAGACGAAAATATGATTACTTTAAAATCAGCACGTGAAATTGAAATGATGGCAGAATCTGGCGCTTTATTGGCAGATGTACATAAAAATCTGCGTGATTTTATCAAACCAGGCATAACAAGTTGGGATATTGAGGTATTTGTCAGAAACTATATCGAGAGTCATGGAGGAATCGCTGCGCAAATTGGCTTCGAAGGGTATGAATATGCGACTTGTATCAGTATCAATGATGAAATTTGTCATGGATTTCCTCGTAAAAAACCTTTGAAAAGCGGCGATTTGGTAAAAGTCGACATGTGTATCGATTTGAAAGGCGGCATTTCCGATTCTTGTTGGGCTTATGTAGTAGGAGAATCTACACCTGAGATCGACCGATTGATGGAAGTAACGAAGAAAGCATTGTACATCGGTATTGAGCAAGCACAAGTAGGAAATCGAATCGGCGACATCGGTCATGCTATCCAGACATATGTAGAAGGTGAAAATCTAGCGATCGTCCGTGATTTTATTGGTCATGGCGTTGGTCCGACGATCCATGAAGAACCAGCCGTTCCTCATTACGGAGAAGCTGGAAAAGGTTTGCGATTGAAAGAAGGTATGGTCATCACGATCGAGCCTATGGTCAATACCGGAACTTGGAAAATGAAAATGGATCCTAATGGTTGGACTGCTTATACAAGAGACGGCGGACTATCTTGCCAATATGAACATACATTGGCTATTACTAAAGATGGCCCTAGAATCTTGACATCACAAGGAGAAGAAGGTACCTATTGATTCAGCCAATTAATAGGTACGGGAGAGGTACATGAAAGTTTGGAACAAAATAAAACAAAATGAAAATCTGATGCGCTTTATTGAGACGACTCAAAAGCGCATCACTGATTCAGAAATGAGTACGACCTCGGTTGTCGTTGCTTATTATTTACTCTTGTCTTTATTTCCATTGATTATTGCTTTTGGTAATATTTTGCCGTTTCTCCATATCGATCAAGAGACTGTGCTGACCTATTTACGAGAAGTGATTCCTGAGACCGTTTACCAGTTTATTGGTCCTGCAATCAAGGACCTTTTGACACAAAGTTCAGGCGGTTTGCTATCCGTTTCTGCTTTAGCGGCCTTGTGGTCTGCCAGTCAAAGTATTAACGCTTTACAAATTGCGATGAATAAAGCGTATGGCGTAGAAAATAGAAAAAATTTTTTGATCGTTCGCTTCTTCTCGCTGATCGTAATCGTCTTGTTCATGATTGCCATTAGTGGAGTAACTATCGTTCTTGGTTTAGGACAGCTGATTTTAGATGCTATCCAACCGATTGTACAAATACCTGTGAACTTTATTGATCAGTTCCAAACCTTGAAATGGCCAATCACATTGGTGGCTTTATTTGTCATCATGTTCTTGATTTATTTAATTGTCCCTAATGCTCAGTTGAAGTTGAAGACGATTATTCCAGGTACGATCTTCGCTACCGTCGGCTGGATGCTGTTATCACAAGTGTTTAGTATCTATGCCAGATATTTTGCAACGAGGATCAGCGGTTATCAGATCATAGGAAGTTTTATTGTCCTCATGCTTTGGCTTAATTTTGCTGCTACGATCATCATTTTGGGCGGAATCATCAATGCAGTTGTTCAAGAATACGTGACGGGACATCAAATCAAAAAACGTCGAGATCCAAGCCGAAAATGGTTCAATAAATTGAAAGCTAAATTTTCTCATAAAAAAAAGTAGAAACAAGAGTTCTTATTGTAAATTTATATCAGTAATTTATAATAATTATGACTCTTAATTAAAGTAGGTGCCCATATGCTTGTTTCTTTTAGTATGGTTATAAGATTTTTTCTGACAATTTTATTATCACTGATATTAACACCTGTATTTAAAATCATTTCAGTACAAACGGGTATGGTCGACAAACCAAATGAAAGAAGGATAAACAAAGTTCCAATGCCTTCCGCAGGCGGACTGCCCATTTTTATTTCATTTGTTATATCGACTTTATTCTTATTCCGTAAAATCATTCCACAATCGTATATTGTGCCGATCTTGCTCGCTTCTTTGGTGATCATCGTCACAGGAGTACTCGATGATAAATTTGAGTTGACGCCTAAACAAAAGAGTGTAGGGATCTTGCTTGCCTCTCTTATTATTTATTTTGTAGCAGATATACGTATTGATTCCTTTACGCTTCCTTTTATTGGCTATGTTCAATTAGGATGGCTTAGTTTCCCTGTAACGATTTTTTGGATCTTCGGTATCACGAACGCAGTCAATCTGATTGACGGTTTAGACGGGTTAGCGGCAGGGATTTCATTGATTGGTTTAATCACGATAGGCATCATTGGGTATTTTTTCCTTCATGCTTCCACAGTGTACATCCCGGTCGTTATTTTCTGTCTTGTAGCAAGTATTATCGGATTTTTCCCGTACAATTTTTATCCGGCAAAGATTTATTTAGGCGATACAGGAGCGTTATTCTTAGGGTTCATGATGGCCGTCCTTTCACTACAAGGGCTGAAGAACGTAACTTTTGTTTCGTCAATTTCTCTACTGATCGTCATGGGCGTTCCGGTAACAGATACGTTTTTTGCTATCATTAGAAGAAAAGCAAACCGTGTTTCTTTTTCTACAGCAGATAAAAAACATCTTCATCACCGACTAATCAGTTTAGGATTTACTCATAAAGGTGCCGTCCTGACGATTTATGCGATGGCTTTGATGTTTTCTTTCACAGCTATGGTCATGAATTATACTGGAAGAATCGGAACGATTGTATTGATTATTGCTATGCTATTTGCTGCAATTTTATTATTTGAATTGATTGGTCTGATTAACGAGAAACATCAGTTTATTTTAAAAACATTGCGATTTTTAGGGAATAAAGAGTATCGTACGCAAGTAAAACAGAAATATTTGAAGAAATGGAACCGTCATATAGATGAATAACAAATTAAACCAGCCAATTCTTATTAGTATTGTAACGGCGAACAGTGATAAGATTTTTCGGACACTAGATAATTTTATTTCCACTGTAAAAGATGAAACAGCGATAAAAATTCGGATTTTTGACAACAACTCCCTTCCGGAATATAAAAGCAGACTAAAAGAATATGTGACATATCCGTATATCGAAATCTATTTTCATGATGAAAATTCCGGATTCGGTTATGGACATAATCACAATCTGCTGAAGAGCGATTGCCACTATGGCATTATTTGTAATCCAGATATTTTAGTGGATGAAGAAACAGTTACAGCATTGGTGTTGTTACTGAAAGAACATCCCGAATGCGCGATGTTAGCACCTAAGATTCTTAATGAAGATGGGACCACTCAGCACCTCATCCGTGAGCGGCTGGCTGTTTTTGATTATGTTTTGCGCTTTGTGCCTTTCAAATGGGTCAAAAAAAGGTTTGATAAACGGCTAGCTGTCTTTGAATGCCGTGGCTTGCCCACTGATGTTGATAGTTATGTGCGAATGATCTCGGGCAGTTTTATGGTAGCTGATATTGATAAATTTAAAGAGATAAGGGGATTTGATGAGCGTTTCTTCATGTACTTTGAAGATAATGACTTGTGCTTGAGTTTTGAAAAAGCAGGTTACAAATTATTGTACACACCCTTTTATGCAGTCGTCCATTTTTATGGAAAGGGTGCACATCGAAATGCAAAACTTTTTCGTGTGTTTTTGACTTCTATGATGAAATTTTTCAATAAGTGGGGGTGGCGTTTTTTCTGATGAAACCAGAAATAGTAGTAGTAGTCGTGCTATATCAGCAACTATTCAGCCAATCTCCAACTTATGAACCATTAAGCAAAGCACTTAGCGAAAAGCATATTCAGCTTGTTATTTACGATAATAGTCCTCAAAGACAGCAAAATGAGCTGTTTGAAAAAGAAAACACCATTTACTATCATGATCCGCAAAACCCTGGATTAGCGGCGGCTTATAATTATGCGTTGTCTCAAGCAAATGAAAGAACACGTTGTATCGTTACATTGGATCAGGATACGAGGCTAGTCGACGACTATTTTGAAATCTTGCGTAAGGTAGCTTTTACAGATGAATGTGTTGCTGCAGTTCCGATGATTTTTTCTGGGGGACGGCAAGTTTCTCCCGTCTATTCAAATCATTATATCAATCGTACAGCACAAGCAGTAGAAGTAGACGGTACGACAGCTGAAAGAATCATGGCAATCAATTCAGGTGTGGCATGGTCTGTCAAATTTCTAAAAAAGATTGGCGGGTTTAATCCTGCTTTTTCTTTAGATTTTTTGGACCATTGGCTGTTTTGGAAAGTGAATCAGTTGGAAAAAATGGTGGAGATACTACCAGTACGACTGGAACATGATCTTTCGGTATTAGACTATGAAAAAGTTTCAAGCAATAGATACCGTTCTATTTTACAAGCAGAAAATCGATTTTATCATGAATATGATCAAAGACATTTATCCAGTCACCGACAACAATTATTGTTAAGAACAGTTAAACAGTTTTTGACCGTCAAAAACCGGCATATCTGGCGGATGACTTTGCGCTCATATGTTAAGAATTGGAAGGTGTGAATTCGTGCGTTCGGTTTGTATAGCTACCTTTAATGGGGGCAGATATTTAAGAGAGCAGTTGGATAGTATTTTATCTCAGCTTTCAGCAGAAGATGAAGTGATTATTTCTGATGATGGATCAGTAGATGATACATGGGATATATTGACTGAATACGCAGAAAAAGATAGACGGATAAAGCTTTTTTCAGGACCTCGTCAAGGGTTAATCGCTAATTTTGGCTATGCGATTCAGCAGACGAAAGGAGAGCTAATCTTTTTGGCAGATCAAGATGATGTTTGGTTAGAGACAAAAGTGAAAAAAATCACTGACTATTTTGAACAGCATCCGGATCAGTTAGTAGTCGTTTCAGATTTGATCATTGTGAACAGTAAGCTGCAAGAGATCCATGCTTCCTATTTTTCATTCCGAAATTCCAAAGAAGGATGGGTCAATAATGTGATACGAAGTCATTATATTGGTGCAGGTATGGCTTTTCGCTCTTCGTTGAAATCCGATATTTTGCCGATTCCCTCAGAAGTGCCTATGCATGACATGTGGATCGGTTTGTTGGGAGGAAGGAAGACTGGGTTTCTGAGAGAACCTTTGACACTGTATCGAAGACATGATTTAAATGCGAGTGAGATTGAAACGCATTCTAAATTACGCCAAAAAATTTCCTGGCGTGTTCATCTGATTACGGCGTTGATCAAACGAAAATGGTTTAAACGTTGATAAAAGATGTTTAAATCCTTAATATTTCCATGACAAATATAACGATTGATGAGATAATAGCAAAGTGAAATTTGAAATCAAAAAGGAGAGCATATATCCATGAAGGGAATCATTCTGGCTGGGGGCAGCGGAACACGTCTGTACCCTTTAACAAAGGCAACATCGAAACAATTGATGCCGATTTATGACAAACCAATGATTTATTATCCAATGTCTACTCTGATGTTGGCGGGAATCAAAGAAATTCTGATTATTTCAACGCCACAAGATACACCACGTTTCAAGGAATTGTTTGGAAACGGAAATGATTTAGGACTGCAGATCGAATATGCAGTACAAGAAAGTCCAGATGGATTGGCACAAGCATTTATCATTGGAGAAGAATTTATTGGAGATGATAGTGTCTGCTTGGTATTAGGAGACAATATTTACTACGGTGGCGGTCTGTCTAAAATGTTGCAACGAGCAGCTTCAAAAGATGCAGGCGCGACAGTATTTGGCTATCATGTCAATGATCCAGAACGCTTTGGTGTAGTAGAATTTGATGAGAATATGCAAGCTTTGTCGATTGAAGAAAAGCCTGCTCAGCCAAAATCAAATTACGCAGTAACTGGCCTTTATTTTTATGACAATGAGGTGATTTCTATTGCTAAAGGAATCAAACCGTCAGAACGTGGAGAATTAGAAATCACAGATGTCAATAAAGCATATTTGGATAAAGGAAAATTATCTGTAGAACTTATGGGACGCGGATTTGCTTGGCTTGATACAGGAACACATGAATCATTGCTTGAAGCATCTACCTTTATCGAAACGATTGAAAAACGTCAGAATTTAAAAGTGGCTTGTTTGGAAGAAATTGCTTACCGTATGGGCTACATTGATAAAGAACAACTGCTAGCCCTTGCACAGCCTTTGAAAAAAAATCAATACGGTCAATATTTATTGAATTTGGCCGCTGAATAAGGAGTTCCTACAGATGAAAGTAACAGATACAAAATTAACAGATGTAAAAATCGTGGAAATGGATGTCTTTGGCGACCATCGCGGTTTTTTTACAGAAAGCTATTCAAAAGCAAAATTTGCAGAACATGGATTAGATTATGACTTTGTTCAAGACAATCATTCGTTATCTGCTGAAGCTGGTGTTCTTCGGGGGCTCCATTTCCAAAAAGGAGAAGCTGCACAGACAAAATTGATTCGTGTGGTTACTGGAGCAGTTTTAGACGTAGTAGTGGACATCCGCAAAGGCAGCCCGACTTATGGTCAATGGGACGGATTTATCTTATCTGAACATAATCATCGTCAGTTGCTTGTACCTAAAGGATATGCACATGGATTCGTTACTTTGACACCAAACGTGAACTTCCTTTACAAGTGTGATAATTACTATAATGCAGAAGCAGATGGAGGCATCGCATTTGATGATCCAGATTTAGCGATTGATTGGCCAATTGATCCATCAAGAGCGATTATGTCGGAAAAAGATCACCGTCATCCGACATTAAAAGAATTTGAAGCAGAAAATCCATTTGTTTACGGAGAAATCTAAGAATTAAGGAGAAATTTTCTTATGAAAAACATCATTGTTACCGGAGGTGCCGGATTCATCGGCTCTAATTTCGTTCATTACGTGGTAAACAATCATCCAGAAGTGCATGTCACTGTTTTGGATAAACTGACTTATGCAGGAAACAAAGAGAACTTGGCTGGACTTCCTAGCGATCGCGTAGAATTAGTCGTAGGAGATGTTGCAGATGCAGAATTAGTGGACCGTCTAGTAAAAGAAGCGGATGCAGTTGTTCATTACGCGGCAGAATCCCATAACGATAATTCATTAAAAGATCCTTTCCCATTTGTACAAACGAATATCATTGGTACGTATACACTTTTAGAAGCTTGCCGCAAGTATGATGTACGCTACCATCACGTATCTACTGACGAGGTTTACGGAGATCTTCCATTACGTGAAGACCTACCGGGACATGGAGAAGGCGAAGGAGAAAAATTCACTGCCGAAACACCATATAATCCTTCAAGCCCATATTCTTCTACAAAAGCTGGTTCAGATCTGTTAGTAAAAGCGTGGGTACGTTCTTTTGGCTTACGTGCAACTATTTCAAATTGTTCAAACAACTATGGTCCTTACCAGCATATTGAAAAATTTATACCTCGCCAAGTAACGAACATTTTAAGCGGTATTCGTCCAAAACTATACGGTGAAGGGAAAAATGTTCGTGACTGGATCCATACAAATGATCATTCTTCAGCAGTGTGGTTGATCTTGACAAAAGGCAGAATTGGCGAAACCTATCTGATCGGTGCGGACGGCGAAGAAGATAATAAGACCGTGATGGAATTGATCTTAGAAATGATGGGTCAACCAAAAGACGCATACGACCATGTAAACGACCGTGCAGGGCACGATTTGCGTTATGCAATCGATTCGACAAAATTGCGAGAAGAGCTAGGTTGGCAGCCTGAGTTTACGAACTTCCGTGATGGGTTGGCTGACACGATCAAATGGTACGAAGAACATGAAGACTGGTGGAAAAAAGAAAAAGAGGCCGTTGAAGCAGCATATGCCAAAAATGGACAATAATACAGAGGAAATTTCACTGTATTAATGGAAAAACACATGTGAGGCAGGCGCTCGCCTGTCTCTTTTTTAAAATAAAAATCAAGGAGCGGATAACCATATGTTTTTATTAACTGGAGGAAATGGACAATTAGGTACAGAATTGCGTCATTTATTAGATGAAAAAAATCTGCCATATGTTTCAACAGATGCAAAAGACTTGGATATCACAGATGCCGAGAAAACAATGTCTTATATTACAGAATTAAAACCGGATGTTATTTTCCATTGCGCAGCTTACACAGCAGTAGATAAAGCAGAAGATGAAGCAAAAGAATTAGATGAGAAAATCAATGTCGATGGCACAAGAAATGTAGCACTTGCAGCAAAAGCTGTGAATGCTCAATTCGTCTATATCAGTACAGACTATGTCTTCGATGGAAAAAACAAAAATGTAGAGTACGAAGTAGATGACCAAACGAATCCACTAAATGAATATGGTCGTACGAAATTATTAGGTGAAAAAGCAGTAGAAGAGATTTTAGAAGACTATTATATCATACGAACTTCTTGGGTTTTCGGGATTTATGGACACAATTTCGTCTTCACGATGCAACGCCTAGCGGAAACCCGCGACAAACTGACTGTAGTAAATGACCAGTTCGGGCGGCCAACTTGGACACGTACTTTGGCAGAATTTATGGTATATGTCATCGAAGAAAAAGCACCATTCGGTATTTATCATTTGTCGAATGAAAATAGCTGTTCTTGGTATGAATTTGCCAAAGAAATATTGAAAGATACAGATGTGGAAGTAGCGCCTGTTACATCGGAAGAATTTCCACAAAAAGCAACGCGTCCGCAGTATTCAGTCATGAGCCTGAAAAAGACAGAAGCGTTAGGATTTGTCATACCAACTTGGCAAGAAGCACTTGCGCAAATGCTGGAAGCTGCCAAAAAAATGAATAAGTAATTTCCTTTTTATCAAATAGAATTTGGAGCATGATATGGAAAAACAAACAAGAAGTGCACGACGAAAAGAAAAACCAAAAGCGAATCAGGCAGATTCGAATTTGGTGCTTGACCTGTTTCTAAAACTCCGATACCTTATTGGCGTTTTAGTCATCGTGGTCATTGTTACTTTTAATTTAAACGGAAGTTCACTTGGTGTTTGGGATAAATATGTGTCGCAAAGAGACGATGGGAAAAAAACTGATGTGATTTTTGGACAGAATCGGGAAGTACGGTCAGATGAATGGCTGGTGCAGACACCTTTTTACCTCTCACAAGCTGAAGAGGACTTTCCGTTGGTGAACGAAGATTATTCACTGAACGGACAAAACATGATCATTGCGTATAATTCTCCTGTAAAGGATATTACGGTTATCGGAAAACCATTCAACTGGGGATTCTTTTTCCTCGGAAGAGATCGAGGCCTTTCCTTTTATTGGGCGATGAAATTAGTCGTCATGGTCTTGCTTGGATTCGAAGTACTGATGATATTAACGAAGAGAAAAAAAGCTCTATCGCTGATCGGTGCATTTGCGCTGACATTTTCTCCCGCAGTCCAGTGGTGGTTCATGCAGCATGTGGGCGATTTGATTTTCTTTACTTTGGGATTGATGACTGCTTTTTATCATTATTTCTACAATCATGATAAAAAATGGCTACGAACGTTGATGATGCTTTTGGTAGTTATTTTCGGTATTGGGTTTATTTTAGTGATTTACCCAGCCCATCAAGTGATGCTGGCGTACTTGCTGATTTTTTATTTTGTTGGCCTGCTTATTTACTACAGCAAGAAAATTTCTTGGGATCTGTTGGATGTAGTGTTGATTGGAGGGGCAGTTTTATTTATTGGCGGAGTCATGGTTCATTTCTGGTTGACGTCAAAAGACGCATTGTTAGCTTCTTTGAATACCTTATATCCAGGAAAACGAGTCAGTACCGGTGGAAAGTGGACGATTGGCGAATTTTTTTCTTTCCTGACAAACTGGAAAATTCCTTTTGAAGACATCAACTATTCGAATAACTCTGAAGTGGCTTTGTTCTATCACTTCTTTTCAACTGTATTCCTAGCCAGTCCATTTGTGTTATTTGGCAAAAAAGATAGTGAACAAAAGTTATTGGGACGTATTTTGATGATTTTTTGTCTGTTTTCTATCTTTTGGATTACCGTTGGATTGCCAAAATGGCTAGCAGAAATTACTCTGCTGTCTTATGTTCCTCCTTTAAGAGCCATCCTTACTTTTAGTTTTGCGGCTTGCCTATTATCAATTTGGTTCATCGCTTATATTTGGAGAGAAGATGTTATTCCTATTTGGTATAAATTCATTTTACTGGCAGTAAACGCATGGTCTTATTTCTATGCAATTACTCATTCGAAGATGGATAATTATTTTTCAGATTTCGAAACCATCGCAGTTGCTGTGTTGGGAACAGTGATTCTAGCTTTTGCATTATTTGGCTGGAGACGCTCGTTTTATCTTGCTTTTACCACCGTGATCATCGCATCTGGTTTCTTTGTCAATCCAGTCGTAGAAGGTACTGGAGCGATTTTTGAAAAAACACTGGCAAAAGAAATCCGAAAAATCGATCAACAAGACCCTGGCAAAGTCTGGTTGACTGAAGATGAACTGTATAATTTCACCCCAACTTTGGGTGTGAAATCTTTCAATACAGTCCGCTTTTATCCAGATATGGCTGCATGGAAGAAAATCGATCCAAAAGAAGAACATGAGAAGTATTATAATCGGTATGCTCACACAAGAGCTTTTATCGCTAAGGAAGATACAAAGTTCATTTTAGATCGTCCAGATATGTTCTCGGTCACGTTGAATTTTGAAGACGCAGAAAAATTAGGGATCAACTATGTAATCAGTAAGCGACCGTTAACTGATTACAATCAGTTATATGAAGCTCAATTCACACAACTATATGGACCGGACAAAGATGGTTATATGATTTTTAAAGTAGAATATCCGGATTATCCAGATGTACCACAAACACAAACTCAGGAAAATCAGCTAGTCTTACAGTAATGGGCTAGCTGAGAATAACCCTGAAGTATTATTAGAAAGGAGAGTGGAGATAATTCAAGCAATCGTACAAAAATTTGTCAACAAAATGAGTGCTGGTTTCTTGCTTTTGTTGCTGACGCTGGTCTTTTCTGTTTGGACAGCAGGATTAAGCTTCCCAACCACTTTGTTTATATATAACAACAGTTCGCTACTTATCACTTTTAGTGTGGCTATTTTGCTCATTTTAAATGTTTATAAAGCAAAAGGCGTCGATTTTCTTTATCTAGGTGTTGCGCTTGCACTTTTCATTTTCTTTTCTTACTTTCGGGAATTAAGAAATGAGTCTTTATTTGGAGATTTACTGTTTCCTTTGATTATTTTATTTTGTTTAGTAATTAAATGGATTGAGTGGACAAAATGGGATCGCGGTATTTATCTGCTTGTCTTTACGGTCTTCCTCGGAATCACATTATATCGTGTATTTACAGAGATCCAAGTACCAGAAGGACAAAGCATCTGGACTCCAGGCAATTCGCTTTCTGATATTTGGATCAATACGAATACAATCGGAAGTTCTTTGATGACTCTTGCTTTATTGATCAGCGGATTTGCCAGTTCTTTTGAACGGTGGTATGTTCGTATCATCGGTGCGATAGCAGTCGTTGCAGCCTTTTTAGGCATTTGGGTCTGTCAATCAAGAGGCGCATTAGTTGCATTGATTGTTTTTGCGATATTGGATCTTTTCCCTAAATCATTGATGCGTGTCATTCGTGCGCCGTTTATTGCCTATACGGCTACGATTCTTTTAGCTTTACCGATTTCTTATCTAGCCGCTGTTTCCGAAAAAGTCAATTTGTTTACCGGTCGAGAAGATATTTGGCATAAATTCTATCAGACGCTAGGAGAAAAATCTGAGCAAGTTTTACTTGGGATGAAAACATTCATCTTCCAACGAGGAAACCAATTTTTAGGAAACCACAATAGTTATAATTCTATTTTGAATATCTATGGGTTAATAGGGTTTGGAATTGCTGCTTTGCTGCTTATCCTTTTTATTGGTCGCTTAACGTTGAAAGCAGATTTATCCAACGGGCAGATGACTTTTATCTGGGCCTTTTTTGCGGTGATGATGCAGTCATTTATGGAGGATACATTGACTTCATACCCGTGGGTTCCGATTATTTATATCCTGTTGGCTATGGCCGTTCATCGCTATGACGAAACGAAAGTTATGGAAGAATACTATGACATAGAAGAGCCATATGACGACATGAATGCTGGAGATCCAAGTTATGAGGAACAACCAGATAGCGCTCATTCTTCCAGGATCCAACGCTATCATTGATAGGCGCAAAATACGAGAGAGGCTGTGACAACCGTCGCAGCCTTTTTTGGTTTATTGCAATTGTCTAGCATCTTCTGTAAAATAGAAACGTTAGAGAAAATCTTGTATCATAGAAAATTAAGAAATAAATAAGAACGCAGCTCGGTACCAAAAATATGGTAAAATGGCACTTGACTGTAATTCACTGAAATCGCTTGGAGGAACACAAATGTTTAAAGATTTGTATTTATTTATGAAGGACATTTATCAGAACAGAAAATTACTGCTACAGTTTTCGATCAATGACTTCAAATCAAGATATGCAGGATCGTTTTTAGGGATCTTATGGGCGTTTATCAATCCGTTATTTACTGTATTGATTTATTGGCTGGTATTTGGCGTTGGATTGAAAGCACAAATGATCGATGCAAAATACCCATTTATCGTATATTTAGTTACAGGGATGATTCCTTGGTTCTTCTTCTCTGATGCCTTTGCATCAACTACGGTTGTTTTTCGGGAATATACTTATTTAGTAAAGAAAGTCGTATTCAATATTCGTATCTTGCCCACGACGAAAATCCTATCTAATCTGTACACCCATTTATTCTTCATTCTGATTGGCATAGCTGTTGCGCTTATAAATGGTATATATCCTTCAGCCATGTCTTTACAGCTGATTTACTATCTATTTTGCATGTGTGCTTTCTTGACAGGATTGACTTGGCTGACAGCATCCATCCAACCATTTTTACCAGACATCATGCAATTGATTACGATCGTCCTGCAGTTGATTATGTGGACATTGCCGATATTATGGAGCCCGAACCAGTTTGACTCAGGTCTTGTAAGCATATTGAAATTAAATCCGCTGTACTATGTTGTTCAAGGCTATCGTGAGTCGTTTTTAAGTGAAGCTTGGTTCTGGGAGCATGGAACATATACTTTGTATTTCTGGGTGTTCACGTTAGTAATGTTCGTAATCGGCTCTGCAGTGTTCCGTAGATTGAAACCACATTTTTCAGATGTGCTGTAAGGAGAATAGCTATGACAGAATATGCAATTAGACTAAAAGATATCACAAAATCTTATAATATGTACGCAAAACCGTCGGATCGATTTCGTGAAGCTCTTAATCCTTTTAAGAAATCCTATCATGATGTGTTTTATGCGTTGAAAAACGTGAATGTAGAAATAAAAAAAGGTGAGATGATCGGTTTCGTTGGAGAAAACGGATCCGGAAAATCTACGATGTTGAAAATCATTACAGGGGTACTGACACCAACATCCGGTACGATGGAAATCGAAGGGAAAATCTCTGCTTTGCTAGAACTAGGTTCAGGATTCAATCCTGAGTATTCTGGCTATGAAAATATCTATTTAAATGGAATGGTACTAGGCTTTTCAAGAGAAGAAGTCGATGAAATGGTCGATGATATCATTGAATTTGCTGACATCGGAGACCATATTTATCAACCTGTAAAAACTTATTCAAGCGGGATGTTCGTTCGTCTAGCTTTTGCTGTAGCAATCAATGTGAATCCCGATATTTTGATTGTGGATGAAGCATTGGCAGTAGGCGATCTTGAATTTCAACTAAAATGTATGGAAAAATTTACAGAAATCAAGAACTCGGGAAAGACGATTTTATTCGTTTCTCATGATATCAGTTCGATTCGTCGTTTTTGTGATCGTTCCTATTGGTTGAAAAACGGAGAAGTCGTCGAATATGGCGATACGATGGAAGTAACGACGAATTATGAAAACTTTTTAAAGAAAAAATCAGTTAAAACAGTGGATCGGAATAAAAACCAAGTAGAACGGTTCGCCGCTCCAGATATCGTCGACGTGACGAAAGCGGAATTGTTGGATAAAGACAAAAATCCGGTGGATATGCTGGAACAAGGAGAAAAACTATACGTTAAAGTAACTTATGAAGTAAAAGATGATACAATCAAAAATCCGGTTTTAGGAATTGCGCTACGAACAGTCGACAATTTTTATGTATGCGGACTTAATACTCTACTAGATGGTATCAAGATTCCTTGGAAAAAAGGAGAGAATATCTTTTATCTGGAGTATGAAAAGTTAGGTTTGTTAGCTGGTGAATATTATTTTGACGTTGCGGTCTTTGAAGAAAATGCAACGGTTCCTTTGGTATATAAGACAAAGTACATGAACTTGTTTGTCAGCGGTTCTTATATCGGAGAAGGCATCGTGGTCTTAGACCATAAATGGGAAGAAGGGACTCATAGCAATGAAATATGATTTTGAAATGGACCTAGATGAACAAAGCAGTGTGGGAAAAATTGCCGCACAGATCAAACCAGGAAGTAAAGTTTTAGAGTTTGGTCCCGGAAACGGCCGATTAACGAAACATTTAATCGGAGCAAAACAATGTGAAGTGAGCATTGTTGAGTTAGATAAGGAATTGTTCGATTTTGTCAGCGAATTTGCTCAAGATGGATTTTATGGTGATATCGAAAGTTTTGAGTGGGCAAACTATTATGCTGGACAGACATTTGATTACGTCTTGTTTGCGGATGTTTTAGAACATTTGGTAGATCCTGGAAAAACATTGAAGAAAGTCAGAGAATTTTTGAATGAAGAAGGAGAGATCCTGATTACATTCCCTAACTTGGCGCATAATTCTGTCATGATCGATTTGTTCAATAACCAATTGCCGTGGGCTTCTTATGGTCTCCTAGATGAAACCCATAATTCTTTTTATACTCATGATGGCTTCCAAAAAGTTTTTGAAAAAGCGGGATTATTCATTAATATTGAAGATTATTTGTACTTAGCTGTAGGTGATACAGAATTAAAATCAACTTATGAAGAATTGCCGGAAGCTGTACGCTATGATTTCAAAATGCGACCATTTGGTGAAGTCTACCAATACTTTTTCTCATTGATGAAACATCCAGTAGCACAAAGTTCCATTGCAGAGCCACAAAATTCTAATTATGTAAAAGTGTTAGAAGTAACCCAGCAAACGAAACAAGATGAAACAATCCAACAAATACCATTCAATAATTTCACAGGGGAAAATGAGACACTAAGTTTCCCCGTATCAGAAACAACAGAAAGAATGGTGTTTCGCTTCGCGCAACAACCTAGCTTTATCGAATTCAGCGCAGAAGCTGCCGGAGAAAAACTAACATTTATCGATTCGAATGCTGTAGTCAAAACAGTAAATGATTGTTATTTGTTTGATGGGAAAGAATTACCAGAGTTCGTTCTAACGGATATTTCTGGGAAAGAAGTGACTATCCATTGTCACTATCGCTTTATCGGGGAATTGACACCAACAATGAAAGAATTGTTGGAAACGATTCGTCCCATGGCTGAAGTCACAAAGCAGCTTTCTGAGAAAAATGACGAATTAGAAAGAGAAAATCATCATCTTCTTGAGGAAAATACAAGACTAGACCATACGTTAAAAACAACCACAAATCGCTATTGCACATTGTTGGAAAGTGATGAATGGACAATAAAACATAGACTAGGACGACGTAAGAAAGAAACTTCGAAAAAAATCCAAGAAAAAGAACTTTCTATATGTATTGACGAGAAAATCTGGGATGCAGAAACAAAAATATTAAAAATCATCGGATGGGGAATCGCTAATTCGGATCGCCAACCCTTGTCCTATAAGTTATCAGCTGACCAATCGCCATTTTTCGAAGCAATTCCTGTTTCACGAGAAGAAGTCAATCAAGCAGAACAGCTCGCAAAAGGAACAGAAGCGGGATTTGAGTTACGAATCCTTTGCGAGCAAGAACGTTCATTCTTAGTGGAAGCAGTAGCTCAAAATGGCCAATCATGGATCATTGAAATGTAAATAATGATTAACTTATAAAGATAAGGAGTAAACGAATCGTGCAAAAAAAAGAAATTGCCGTATTTATCGATCAAATCACTCGTGAACGGGCCACTGGCGATTTGCTTATTGTGGGCTGGGCAATTGATGAAGTGACCAAAGAAATCCCTACGATAAAGGTAGAAAAAGAAAATGTGATTGCTGAAGCAACACATGTCGTAAGATTGGATATCAATCATTTATATAATCTTGATGTTAAGACCCAAAGCGGTTTTAAGGTACGTTTATCAGGGAAAATGAGAGGAAAAGCCATCTTAGACTTCCAAACAGCGAGACATCAAAATGGCATAGCTGTGAAATTAAACGGTAAATACCCTTATGATGACGGCATTGAATCTTCATGGGAAAGAAAAAAAAGATTACTGAAAAAAGGGATAAATTATGCAAGGACTCATGGCGTAAAAAAAGCGATCCGTCGGGTCAAATTGGAATTGAAGCCAGGATCGATCGACTATGCAGAGTGGATCAGTCGTCATGAGAAACCAGATTTGAAAGAGCAAAGGAAAGAAGCACAAGGATTTGCGTACCGTCCATTGATTTCCATACTTATGCCTGTCTATAACGTTGAAATCAAATGGCTCGAAAAATGCATTGATTCGGTACTGGATCAAACGTATGATCATTGGGAACTATGTATCAGTGATGATGCTTCTACTGATCCAGCTATCCGAAAGTGTCTGGAATCCTATCAAGCAAAAGATGATAGAATCAAAGTCGTTTTCCGAAAAGAAAATGGACACATCAGTCTGGCAACTAATTCTGCATTGGAAATAGCAGAAGGAGAATTTATAGCACTCTTAGATAATGATGATGAATTACCGCCATTTGCATTATATGAAGTGGCAAAAGTGCTAAACGTACATCCAGAACTGGATGTGATCTACAGTGACGAAGATAAAATCGATGCAGATGGCAATCGCTTTGATCCGCATTTCAAAGCAGACTGGTCGCCTGATACATTGATGGGAAATAATTATATCTCTCACTTAGGCGTATATCGAACAAGCATTGTTAAAGAACTTGGCGGTTTCCGTAAAGGCTATGAAGGTTCTCAAGATTATGATTTGGTCCTTCGTGTGACAGAACAAATCCCTGCAGATCATATTTACCACATTGACCGAGTCTTGTATCATTGGCGGACGATCCCAGGATCAACTGCAAGTAATGGCGAAGCCAAAAGTTATATCTATGATTCCGGAGTGAAAGCATTGACAGATGCCCTGTCTAGAAGAAACATCAAAGGAAGCGTACGTCCTGGCAGAATTTCTGGATTTTATGAGATTGCTTATGACGTCTTGCAAGAGGATTTGGTCAGTGTGATCATTCCAACGAAGAATGGCTATGAAGATCTAAAAACTTGTGTGGATTCGATCATCGAAAAAACGTCTTATTCAAATTATGAAATCATTATTGCGGATAATGGAAGTACAGATCCAAAAATGCAAGAATTATTTGCAGAATACAAGCATCAGCTGAAAGACCGCTTTATCGTAGAATTGATTGACATTCCATTCAATTATTCTCGAATTAACAATTTAGCAGCAGAAAAAGCAAACGGCAAATACTTTTTATTCTTGAATAACGATACAGAAGTGATTGAGCCAGATTGGATGACGGTGATGGTTTCTTATGCACAGTTTGATCGAATCGGCTGTGTAGGAGCAAAACTGTTTTATCCAGATGATACAACGCAGCATGCAGGAGTATTATTAGGAATCGGTGGTGTTGCAGGGCATGCATTGAATAACTATGATCGAACACATTGTGGTTATTTCGGCCGATTGGTCATTGACGTCAATTACTTAGCAGTCACTGCAGCTTGTATGATGGTCAAGGCAGCTGACTTCAATGCTGTTAACGGGTTTGATGAAACATTAGAAGTAGCATTCAACGATGTTGACTTGTGCTTGAAAGTTTATGAACTGGGTCGTTACAATGTCTATGCACATCAAGCAGAATTGTACCATTTCGAATCTAAATCAAGAGGTTATGAAGATACTCCAGAAAAACAAAGACGTTTTGCTGGGGAAATCAAAAAAATGCAAGATAAGTGGCCTTCTTATATTGCTCATGACCCATTTTATAACGATAATCTAACTAAAGAAGGAATCGGCAATTTTTCGTTGAGACCTGATTGATCAAAGAACTGTATTTTCATTTTTATTGATGAAAATACAGTTCTTTTAATTTAATTATATGAATATTGTAACTTGTGACCGAAGAGATGATAGGAAAAACACCCATTCAGTAGGAAGCATGTGATACGGTTTTTGTCCAACTCTCTGTTAGGCAGAAATACACATATAAGCCTACAATAGTTGCCTTTTCTAGTTTCTTTTAATTTCTTTTACAATTTGGTTATTCACTAGGTTTTTAAACTTTGCTATGGTAAGATGATAGAGGCATTATTTTATGGTTAGGAGTGTATATATGAATAAAAATGGGGAGTGGAATGCGGCACGCAGGATATTCATTATCATCATGGATGTACTTGTATTGAATGTGTCGATCTATCTTAGCTTTTTGCTCAAGTTCCAAGGAGAAGTCCCAGCAAGAAACTTAGAGACCTTTCAGCATTCAGCAATTTTTATTTCCATTATCTTTATTGCGTTGAATATTTTGTTAGGAGCTTATGTATTCTATAACCGAATGATCAGTGATATCGTCTTCATTACTGTTATTGGACAGGTGCTGATAGCATTGGGAATCATGGTGGTTACTTTTGCTGGACGTTGGTTTGCATTTCCGCGTGGCGTCATCGTGCTCTCGTTTATACTTGGCACGATATTACTTAGCGTTTATCGGATAGTCGTTTACAAACTATACTTAAGAGTCAGTCGTGATAAGAAAGTACTTATCGTAGGTTTAGAGAAAGATGTCGCACCAGCAATCCAAAACTTTCAATCTAAGAAAAACAACAAACATAAGGTTGAAGCAGTAGTCATCGACAATTATTATGAAAACACAAAAAAATTGATTGATGACATTGATATTGTCTACTTGGCTTCAAAAATCCCAGAAGATGAAAAAATCAATATTTATCAATTAGTGACTAAAAAAGAGAAGAAGCTATTTTTAAATACAACTTTTGAAAATTTAACGATGATCAATCCGAACATCATGAATTTCGAAGATGAAAGTATCATTGAAGCTTCCGGTTTCAAAATTCAGCCGGAATATGAATTATTCAAACGTCTCTTTGATATCATCGTTTCGCTTATTTTACTGATCCTCGCTTCACCTTTTATGATAATCACAGCGATTTTGGTAAAAACAACTTCACCTGGACCAATTATTTATAAACAAGTACGTATTACGAAAAATCAAAAGGAATTTTCAATCTATAAATTTCGTTCCATGAGCGCAACAGCTGAAGCAAAATCAGGACCAGTCTTGGCAAAGAGCAATGATGCCCGTGTGACACCAGTAGGCAAATTTATCCGTGCCGTACGTTTTGACGAATTACCTCAAATCTTTAATGTATTGAAAGGCGATATGTCGATTGTCGGACCACGTCCAGAAAGACCATTTTTCGTTGATCAGTTCAATGAAGAAAATCCTTATTATTATTTAAGACACAATGTACGTGCAGGGATTACCGGATATGCACAAGTATACGGAAAATATGTATCAGATTATAATAGTAAACTACGTTTTGATTTGTTGTATATCAAAAAGTATTCCTTACTATTAGATTTGAAGATTTTACTTCAAACAATCAAAATCTTATTTGATAAGATGTCCTCACAAGGACTAGATGAAGATGAAAATATCAGTTCATTAGCAGAAATCGACTTTTCACAAGAGAAAATTTATCGCTAAGCTGGAGGAAAGAAATGAAATGAGCCATCCGATATTTAGTATAATTGTTCCAGTTTATAATGCCGAAGACACGATCGTTCATACTATAGAAGTTTTAAAAAATCTGGCATTTGAAGAATATGAAGTGATTTTGGTCAATGATGGGTCAACTGACAAAACAGAGCAGCTGATTCAGTCAGCTATCCAAGGAGATAGTCATTTTCAACTTTTTACAACCGAAAATCAAGGACCTGGACTTGCTCGAAATGAAGGCATCAAGCAATCTACAGGGAAATATGTATTATTTTTCGATGCAGACGATGAGCCAGTCAAAGAAATTTTGGCAGATTATCAGCAGTTGTTTGAACAGTATCCTGAAGCAGATTTGCTTATTAGTTCTTTTACATTCCGCACGCTAAGTGGGGAAGAAATCATTTCGGAAAAGGACTATCTTGTTCCAGAATACCAATATACAAATCATGAACAGTTCGTGGATGATATGTATCATCTGATGAATCAGCAGTTGATGTATGTGGTTTGGAACAAATGTTACAAGAGGGAAATCTTGATGGAAAAACAGATTCTATTCAAAAATTACAGCAGTTGTGAAGACCGTATCTTCAATTTGAACTATTATGAACATTGTCAGCAAGTAATATTGAATCCAAGAATCGAGTATATCTATCATTTTGAAGGTGGAAAAGGGATAACCAACCAATATAAACCGAATAAATTTGAAACCTTTAAAGAATTTTATGAATTAGCAAATGTCGTGACAAGTGATAAAGACAAACCAGGTATGGCTTCTCTTCTTTTAAAAGGAACAACCTCTGTCATTTTTTCTATTTATGAGAATCCTGAGCGAACTGCCAAAGAAAAAAGACAAGAAGCCATGCATATCTTGAATGATCCAGCCATCCAAGAAGCTAAAAAGGTTGCATTGACTGATTCCAGCGCGAAAAAAGTAACAAAATGGCTGTATAATTTGCCAGCTCCTCTATTATTATCTGCGGTGAAAGCCGGCAGCTTTGTGGAAGTGAAAATGCCAAGCATCATGGCATTGTTGAAGAGAGTTTATTAAAAAAGTCGGAATAAGGGGTTGTGACTGTCTTTTGTCACAACCCTTTTAAAAACAAAAAATAGCTGTTTATCTATCCGTTTTCAGTTAGTAAAGAAAGAACCACTTGCATAAGATTGAAAACCGCCTCTATTTATGAGAAAATAGGGAAGATTAATAAAAGAATGGTTGAGGCAACTATAATGTACAGTACAGATCCTGAATTAAAAAAAATTCAAAAAGTAAATCTCGAAATGGCACAATACTTTGTAGATTTTTGTAAAAGTCACGATTTGTTGTGTTATTTTTGTGGTGGTGGCGCAATCGGAGCAATTCGACATAAAGGTTTTATCCCATGGGATGATGATTTAGATTTTTTCATGCCTAGAAGGGATTATGATCGTTTAGCTGAATTATGGGAAACCGGTCCACAAAAAGATAAATTTGTTTTATTAAGACCAACTCTGACGAATCACGATCGGAACTCCTTTACAACTATCCGTAACGTCCAAACGACCTTTATCAAAACGTATCAAGAAGATTTAGATATCCCTCATGGTATCCAATTAGATATTTTTCCGTTAGATACTGCACCTGAAAAGCAAGCAGAACGGAAAAAGCAAAAGATGTGGGCAATGATCTATGCGCTTTATCGAAGTCAGCAAGTACCGCAAAACCATGGGAAAGCAATGGAATTAGCTGGAAAGTTATTGTTAAATAGCGTATCCGCAAAAACGAAGTATAAAATATGGAGATATGCTGAAAAGCAGATGACCAAATACAATGATAACCCGACGAATTTCGTTACAGAACTTTGTGTCGGTCCACGATATATGGGAAATGTTTATCCTGCAAAAGACTTTGAATCTGCTGTGTGGGTACCATTCGAAGATACAGAGATGCCAGTACCAATTGGCTATGATCATTATTTAAGTCAAGTTTTTGGCGACTATATGCAGCTTCCCCCTGAAAAAGATCAGGTTTCTCACCATGAAGCAGTTTATATTGACCCAGAACATTCATTCAAAATGTACAAAGGAAAATATTATTTAACTAAAGGAGCAGAAAAAAAATGATTACAGCTATTATTATTGCCGGCGGTGTCGGTAAACGTATGGGACAAGATATCCCAAAACAGTTCATTACAATTGAAGGTAAACCTATTATTATCTATACTTTAGAATCATTTCAAAAACATCCACAGGTCGATCGGATTTTAGTCGTTTGCAAATCTGGTTGGGAAGAAACGATGTGGGCATATATCAAAGAATTCAACATTAACAAAGTCCAATGGGTCATTACAGGGGGATCAAAAGGACAAGAGTCGATCAATAATGGTGTCCAGTTTTTGAAAGATTATTCTGAAGACGATGATACGATCATCATCCATGATGGTATCCGTCCACTAGTAGACGAACTAGTATTGTCAGATGTAATCGTTAAGTGTAAAGAATTTGGTAATGGCGTAACCTCTCTACCTTACAATGAACAAATTTTTATCAAGAAAACAGAAGAAACGACGGAACAGTATGTTGATCGTAACACATTGCGGCGTGTCTCAACTCCACAAGCTTATCAATACGGAAAACTACGGGCAGCATATGACCGAGCAGTGAAAGAAGACATTGGTATGACTGATTCTTCCTATACGAATACCATGATGGTAGATTTAGGAGAAACTTTATATTTTGCTGCTGGTTCTGATAAAAATATCAAATTGACAACAACAGATGATTTAGAATTGTTCAAAGCATACTTAAAAATGAAAGACTAGGAGAAAGATGATGACGTTGATTAAACAAGCAATGTACCAAGAAGATTTAGCAAATGTGATCAATCATACACCAAAAATAAAACAGCTACATGGCAAATCCCTGCTGATGATTGGCGCTTCGGGAATGATCGGCTCTTTTTTGATTGATACGTTGATGGCTGCTAATGAACAACTAGACATCAAAATCAAAGTATATGCTATGGGCAGAAACCGTCAGAAGCTTGAAAAAAGGTTTGCCAGTTATCTTTCCTTAGATACTTTCGAAATTGTTGAAGGTGACGTCACAGAACCCTTACCAAAAGAAATTCAAGCTGACTATTTGATACACGGTGCAAGTAACACACATCCTAAGGCTTACGCAACTGATCCAATCGGTACGATCATGACTAATCTTGCAGGTACAGAGCAAGTATTGAAACATGCAGTAGCAACCCAGCCTGAGAGAGTATTATTTTTATCAACAGTAGAAATCTATGGCGAAAATCGAGGCGATATAGAAAAATTCACAGAAGATTACTGCGGGTATATCGATTGTAATACACTGAGAGCAGGCTACCCTGAAGGAAAAAGAGTCAGTGAATCATTATGCCAAGCCTACATCGCAAAACACGACCTCGACATCGTGATTCCAAGGCTCTGCCGTACGTTTGGTCCGACAATGCTTTTATCTGATACGAAAGCATCCTCACAATTTATTTTAAATGCAGTCGAACAAAAGGATATTGTTTTAAAAAGTGAAGGAAATCAATATTTTTCGTATGTTTATGTTGGAGATGCTGTTTCTGCTATTCTTCATTTACTGCTTGAAGGAGAAAAAGGAGAGGCGTACAATGTTTCTTCAGAAAACTTTGATTTACGACTAAAAGAATTAGCACAACAGCTAGCTGATATCAGCGGTAAACAAGTAATTTTTGAATTGCCGGATGAGATTGAACAAAAAGGTTTTTCAAAAGCTAGCACAGCGATACTTGATAACAAGAAAATCAAAGAAAATGGTTGGTATCCAATATTTGAATTGAAAGAATCATTGATACACACAGTAGAATTAGTTAAAGGTGAGAAGCAAAATGTGTGAGATTAGTATTATCATGACGGTTTTTAATGTAGAAAAGTATTTAGCTAAAGCAATTGATTCTGTTTTGTTACAAACATTTGCTGACTTTGAGTTAATTCTTGTAGATGACGGATCCTCTGACCGTTCGGGAGAAATATGCGATGAATATCAGCAAAGAGACAAGCGCATAAAAGTAATACATCAACCAAATAGTGGTGTCAGCTCAGCCAGAAATACTGGTTTAGAAAATGCACAAGGAAAATTTATCGGTTTTGTTGATAGTGATGATTATATTGAATCTGATATGTATGAATTTCTATATAATAACTTGATTGAAGAAAAAGCGGATTTATCTATCTGCGGAATCTACGATGTTTATGAAGGTAAAGAACCTCAGGCAAAGACACCTGGTCATTACGTATTAACAAAAGACGAAACTGTTAAAATGATATTGGAAGCAAAAGTGATATCTGTCCATCCGGTAAATAAATTATATAAAAAAGAATTATTTAATCATATAAGATATCCAATTGGAAAAATTACGGAAGATGGGGCAGTAATGTTCCATTTGTTAGAAAATGTAGAAAAAGTTGTCGTAGATATGACACCTAAATACTATTATTACCATAGAATGAATAGTATTACGACTTCTCCTTATTCCGAAAAAGATCTGAGTACAATAGAAGCTTGGGAAATGAATGAGAAGTATATTGCAACGAATTATCCTGAATATTCAGATATTGCACATACTAGAGTTTGTTGGGCATATTTCATTGTCTTAGATAAAATAATGATTAGTCATGCTGAGAAAAAAAGTACTGTTACGAAACAAATTGTTGATTTTTTAAGGAAAAACTATACTTTTATACTACGTAGTCCATATTTCACTAGAAACAGAAAAATAGCTGCAACTGTATTGCAGTTGAATGTGAGATTGTATAAGAAACTTGCAATTTTGGAAGATGAGAAATACAAAAGTAAAAATAGTTAGGTGAGTGTGTAAAAAATGGATTCTGTTAAGTTTCATAAATACTCAGAATATAGTAAAAAAGGGTTTATTTTAATATTTGGGATAGCACTGATTATTCGTATCATCAATTACTACAGTCTGATTCCCTCAAAATATGATACCTTGCTGTTTACACTGATTACGGTATGGGCAGCATTAATCACTGCAGTAGATATATTTACTAAGAATTTCAGCTTGAAAAAAGCAGATTATCTGCTTCTAGCTTTCATACTAGCCATACTATTATCCACATTTTTAAACGGTCCTGCCGGAATCGTCGATAATATCAAGTTAGTAATTTGGCAGTTTATTTATCTCTTTGTCGTTTTTCGTATAGGTAGGGAGGACCATTTCAAACAAATCATTCCTATGTTTGAAAAAATATTGCTTGCTTGTTGGAATCTCTTGGCTCTTATCTCTTTAGGAATGTTTGTGTTAAATTATTCCTACGTACAGGAGTTAGATAAATTCTATAATGGGTTTAGAGCAGGATTTGTCGAGAATCGTTTGTATGGTGTTTTTTCTGACCCTAATTTTGCCGGTGCAACTTCTGTAGCAGTTATTTTTCTTGCTGTAAAGCTATTAATGACGAATAAAAACAAAATGGCAAAAATTTATAGCATAGTTACGATCCTTCTTCAATTTGCTTACATCATTTTGTCTGGATCAAGAACAGCAGAGATTGCTTTGGTATTGTGTGCTTATTTTGCTATCTTCTTTATTGTCTATAACCGATTTGGGAAGACGATTGCTTCTAAATTATTATTGGCAGTAATCTGTGGGATTATTGGAACTGGAGCTGTTTTAGGAATTGCTGAAGCAGGGAAATATGCTGCCCCTAAATTGATCAATATAACAGCAAGATATGTTCCTAGAAAGTCTGAAAATCCAGATAAAGATCAGAATCCTATCAGTTTAAAACGGGATGATGTTGTAAATAAGGACGATGTGTCTAATAATCGTTTTGCTTTATGGAAAAGTTCGTTTGAGATTTTTCAAAGTAGTCCGCTTGTCGGGAGTTCACCTCGTAATTTGGTTAATTATGCTCAAAAAGAATTACCGAATACGTTCATTGCAACAAAAAAACAAACTTCCCATAATTTTATCTTCTATTTATTAGCAACAACAGGTCTGTTAGGGACTATACCGCTACTTGTATTTCTGGGAATTAAGATTTGGAATACATTGCGACAACTATTTATGCGTACTATAAAAGACTACGATTCGTATGTGTTAAATACCATGGCAGTACTTGCAATTTTGATTTCTGCTATGTTTTTAACAGAACTCGTTTTAGTAAATAAAATAGGAAGTTTTATTTTCTGGTTGTATTTAGGCGGAATTTCTGCATTTGAATACACTAAAGTAAAAGGTGAGTGAATAATGAAATGAAAAAACTAACGAATGAAGATATCCAGCGTATAAGTGTAGATATCTTAGTATATATTGACAAATTATGTAGAGAACACAATATTGATTATTCTATCTTTTACGGGAGTCTGATTGGTGTTGAACGACATAAGGGGTATATTCCGTGGGATGATGATTTAGACATCGTCTTAACAAGGCCCAACTATGAACGACTACTTGAGTTGCTCAAAAAACAAGAAGACTATCTTCTTTTAAGTCCGGAAAATACTGAGAATTATCGTTATGCGTTTGCCAAATTAGTTGATAAGCATACAAAAGCGGTAAGCAAGCAATATTATAATAGTGAGGATGAAAATCTTGGCGTTTATGTCGATATTTTCCCTATTGATGGGTTCCCAACAGATTTGAATGAACGTAAAAAATTTGGTGAACTTTGCGAATTATATCGAGCGAATATGGTTTTTTCTTTGAATCACTCTTATGCTATTTCACGTTCTTGGCTGAAAGCTAAAGCTAAAAGAATTTTATACTATCCAAAATATCGTAAATTACTTCGCCAAGGGGATTATAACTACTGGAAAAATAAATATGAATCTCTAGTAACAAAATATCCGTTTGAAGAAGCAGAATTCTGTGGATATATGGAATTCATCAACATCTATTGGGGTGTTTTTCCAACTGACTGGTTCAAAGAATATGAAGATGTAGAATTTGAAGGACATACTTTTATGGCTATTAAAGAAAGAGATAAATTCTTAACTCTTAGATATGATAACTATATGGAATTACCGCCTGAAGAAGAAAGAGTCACACATCATCCATACGATTTTTATTTTAAGGATTAAGAAGATGAATACGAGGTTTATATAATGAATGAAAAATTAACAACTTCTGTGGTAATGGCTACTTATAATGGTGAAAAGTACATCATAGAGCAATTAAAATCACTTCGTGACCAGACGAAATTAATTGATGAAGTTTTGATTTATGATGATGGCTCTCAAGACAAAACAGCAGATTTAATCCGGAAGTTTATTGAAAAAAATAAGTTGGACAACTGGATATTTAAAGTAAATGAGAAAAATCACGGATGGCGAGATAACTTCATGGAACTTCTTTCTGCAGCTACCAAGGAGATTATATTTACTTGTGATCAAGATGATATATGGTTACCCGATAAAATCGAAAAAATGTGCGCACCATTTGAGAAAAATAAAAATATCTCAGTTTTGGTTTCTGATTATACTGAAATAATTGAAGAGACAGGTAGTTCTGCTAAATTAAGAAAACTTAAGACTATCGACGAAGATGGTGCATCAAAAGTAGTCTTTCGCTCAGAAAATATTTTATTGAAAAGACCAGGGTGTGTATTCGCCGTAAAAAAAGAATTTGTTCCAAAAGTACAAGAATACTATACCATAGCCGAAAAATCAGCTCATGATTTAGCAATGTGGGGTGCAGCTTTGATTTTTGATCAATTATACTATTTGCCCATACCTACAATTAAATTTAGAAGACATGGGGATAGTTCATTTCAAAAAGAAGTATCTACTGCAAGAAAACAAAATGGAATCTATGATGGTAGGATTAATACATTAAAAAGATTCAATGTTCGTCTAGATTCAGCAAAAATGTTTATGAAGAAGCAGGAATCTATTGAAAATATAGAACAAAAAGAAATGATTATAGACAAGATGAAGAAAGAAAATCTAATGCGAATCGATATTTTAACACAGAAAAAATTGAGTTCTGTTTTCGTAAATGCATTTCGCTATAAAAATAAATTTAATTATGCTGCTGATTTCTACCACGTCTTAAAATTGAATAAAAGTAAGAGGTCATGAGTATGAATGAAAAAGCAAAATCAGTAGTAAAAAATTTATATTATACAGTAGCCGCAAATTTTGCTACATTAGGTATCTCAATCCTACTAAATTTATTCGTGCCAAAATTATTAGGAGTAACTGAGTATAGTTATTGGCAACTATATGTATTTTATTCTTCGTACGTAGGCTTTTTGCATTTTGGATGGATCGACGGTATTTACTTAAAAATAGGCGGGGAAGAGTATAAAGATATCGATAAACGTTCATTAGGTTCGCAATTTTGGTATCTAACGATTTTTGAGTTCTTTGTTTCAATAGCTATAGTTGTTTGGGCTTATTTCTTTATGCCAAACAGTTCCCAATCACTCATTTTAATATTGACAGCTGTCGTTTCAGTGATTACGATTGTTAAAACTTTTATTCTGTATATTTTCCAATCGACGAATCGAATAAAAGAATATGCGCAGCTTTCTCGGAATGATCGATATCTTTATGTCTTATTTATTGCTATTTACTTTGCTTTAGGCGGCAGAGATTTTTATTGGCTGATTATTATGGATATTGCTTCTAAATTAATCGTGACGCTTTGGGGAATGACTCGAGTCAAAGATATGTTGCAAGTCAATATGATGGGTCTAAAAGAACTTGTCCCTGAAATTTTTGATAATATCAACATCGGTAGTAAGTTAATGTTGAGTAGTATTGCTAGCATGCTCATTATTGGAACTATTCGGTTCTTTGTTCAACAACGATGGTCAATCGAAACTTTCGGTAAACTGTCCTTTACGCTGAGTATTTCAAATATGTTCCTAACATTTGTTAATGCAGTAGGAATTGTTATGTTTCCATTACTAAGAAGGACAAATCAGCAAAGGCTGCCTGAATTATTTCGTGTTTTACGTGATCTATTTGTTCCATTAACATACGGTTTGCTGTTATTTTACGTTCCAGCAAAAATCGTTTTGACCATGTGGCTACCCGAATATAGGGAAAGTCTGAATTTTATGGGAATCTTGTTTCCGATCGTTATTTATGAAGGAAGAATGTCTTTGCTTATCAATACGTATTTAAAGACCTTGCGTAAAGAAAAAACGATATTAATGGTCAACGTGATGACGCTATCCTTTTCGTTAGTGGCTTCATTAGTCATTATATTTGTGATAGGTAACTTGAATTTGGCAGTAGGCTTGATATTGTTGAGTTTAGCGTTTCGCTGTAATTTAGCAGAATATTTTCTTTGTCGTGGAATGAAATTACCTGTTGGATACAGACAGTTGGTAGAAACGATTCTAACGATTGCTTTTATTTTTAGTAACATCTGGTTTGGCGGTGACTTTATTAGTCTAGGTATCTATAGCTTGATTTATGTGATTTATTTGCTATATGTACATCGCAGCTTCCTTGCGAGCTTTGGCGAATTTCGCTTGTTATTAAAAGAACGTTAAGCTATATTGAAATATAAAATAATGCAGAGTAGGTTCGGCTAGAATTTACTCTGCTGTTTTTATATTTTTGAAGCGATTAATTTGTAGAATTCGGCTATCAGTCCATTTAGACTGTGTATTCTTTATATAGTTTTTCCTGGCTAAAAATGGTAAACTAACTGTATTAAGTATGAGAATGCATAATTGGAGTGAAACTTGTGGATACTATATTGATTACTGGCGGAGCTGGTTTTATCGGTTCAACGCTAGCGAATTATTTGGGAAAAGAAAACAAAATCGTAGTAGTCGACGATTTATCAATGGGAAAAAAAGAAAACTTGGATATGGATAAACAAGTGACCTTCATTGAGGGGGATGTATCAGATCCTCAATTGATGGAAAGAATCATGAAAGAATATCAGTTTACCTATATTTTTCATCTAGCTGCTGTAGCTAGTGTGGCAGATTCTGTAGAACGGCCTGTAGAAACACATCGTGTAAATTTTGACAGTGCGCTTTTATTGCTTGAGTTAGCACGGAAATATCAATCTAATTTAAAACGATTAGTATTTAGTTCATCAGCTGCAGTTTATGGTGATGAACCAACACTGCCAAAAAAAGAAGAATCAGTCATTCGTCCATTAACACCATATGCTATCGATAAATTTGCAGCAGAACAATATGTTTTGGATTACTGTCATTTATATGATGTTCCAACAAGTGCTGTCCGATTTTTTAACGTTTATGGCCCAAATCAAAATCCGAACTCTCCATATAGCGGAGTCATTTCGATTCTAGTGGATCGTTACAAAAAACAATTGGCAGGAGAAAAAGCGGAATTTACTTTATTTGGTGATGGGAGTCAGTCTAGAGACTTTGTTTATATAGAAGATGTTATACAAGCACTTTTACTTGTTGCCAAGGAAGAAAAAGCTTTAGGACAGCAATTCAATGTCGGGACAGGAAAAAGCACTACGCTACTTGAATTGATCCATTCAATTGATCAAATCTTAGGAACAGAGCTAGCGCTTAAATATGAAGCGGAGCGTTCAGGGGATATTCGTGATTCTTTAGCGGATATTTCAAAAATTCGTTCTTTAGGCTATCAGCCTAAATTTGATATATTGAGCGGAATGGAACGGTATTTAAAGTCAGAAATCAACTAAAACAAAAACCAGCAAGATGCTGGTTTTTTTGTTTCGACTTAGCTTTTTAAATTAACACCTTCCATCAGTTCATAAATCTGATTTCTTAAATCAGTGGCCGGCAATTTGATGTTTTTATCTGATTGGATATTACTTTCCATAACGATGGCATCTTTAGTGTCTTTTTTCATCGCCACTACTGCATGGAATCGATTGATATTCCCCTGAGCAAGGATATAATCGTTTCCACTGTAAACACCGCCGCTGTAAGGATGTTTATCACCATTATTTTGCCACAATGAGAAAAGTAGTTCTTTTGGTATGATACCGCCAGAAAGAACACTGGTAAAGAATTTGTTCAAGTCATAAACAGACATACTTATGTTTCCTGTGCCTAATTCATTTCGGATGTCGGTTTCAGGCTCGATCAATGCTTTTGAATAATCGTCAGTTGCAGACATCTGGTAAGATACAGCATGTTGAGGCGAATTTTTTACATTGTCATAAAAATCTGTATGTTCTAGATGGAGAGGACGAATGATCTCTTTCTTTAGAAGAGTTTCATAAGGCTGATTCGTTAGTTTGATCAATATCCCTGTAAGCAATGTATAATTCAATGGTTCATAATGATACGTATCATAATCAGTAAGTTTCAAATGATGAAGGGCGAACTGAATGATTTCACTATCCGACATAGGTTTGTCGGGAGAAGCAGTTCGATGAAGACCAGAGCGCATATAAAGCATATTTTTGATTGTGATTTGCTGACTTCCAGGAATCTGAGGATAAAATTCAGCTAACTTTGTGTCAAAAGTTAACTTACCAGCTTGGATTTGTTTTAGTATCAGTAAAGCAGTCATTGCTTTTTGAATCGAACCGATTTGATAGTAAATAGAAGGTGAATTCGATTCTTTTACGCGCAGATTTGCATATCCATATCCTTTTTCTAATAGTACGCGATTATTTTTGCGTACATAAATCGAACCGATATAATCTGATTTTTGTAGTAATTGATCAATTTTGCTAGCAAGCATTTGCTCATCGGGCGTTAAATTGGAAGTAAGTTGTGCTGGCTCCGCTTTATAAGTTTGGGACTGAGGTGTTTTTGTTAATTGACCTCCTATAATGATGCCTGTTGAAAAGAAGCAGACAGACAATAATAAAATTACAAGAAAAGAAATAGAAATTTTTTGTTTTTTTCGATGTTTTCCTTTTGACATGTTAATTCCTTTCTATCCATTTTTAACTATTTTTCATTGTAATCCTCAAAAAGAGTATTTGCCACTTACAATTTTGACATAATATTTGGTAAAATAATTCACGGCAGTAGAAATTTCATGTATAATAAACAGAGTTACGAAGATGATAGTAAGGAGGAGTTGTTTTGTCAGGAAACAAACAACACCCAAGTAAAGATAAAAAAGAAGCCAGTAAGGCAGCTACAGCAGATATAATCGACAAGCGGAGAAATCTGCGTAAAAAAGAAGATAAGATTGTGAGGAAGATCATTTTAGTGATTGCTCTTACATTATTGATTATTGGCGGATTTCTTGGATTTACCGTGTATCGTTATGTAGATAGCGGGTTGAAGCCTTTAGATAAATCAGATGACCAATTAGTCCAAGTCGAGATCCCGAGTGGCTCTTCTAACAAGCAGATTGGTGAGATTTTGGAGAAGGACAATATTATTAAAAGCGGGATTGTTTTCAATTATTATACAAAATTTAAAAATTTAACTGGCTTTCAAGCTGGCTATTATCAGTTAGCGCCTAATATGACTCTTGACGAGATTGGCAAACAGTTGCAAGAAGGCGGTACTTCTGAGCCAACAAAAGTTGCAGATGGGAAAATTGCCATTCCAGAAGGGTACGATATCGATCAGATTGCTGAACGGGTAGCGAAGGTAACTGGTAAAGACAAGAAAGAATTTTTAGATTTAGTGAATGATGAGACTTTCTTTAACGAGTTGCACCAAAAATTCCCAGAACTGTTGGAAAGTGCATCTAAAGCTGAGAACACAAAATACCGTTTGGAAGGTTACTTATTCCCAGCCACATATGATTATTACACGAGTACTTCGCTTAAGGATCTAGTGATTGAAATGGTGAACAAGACGAATACGGTCATGCAAAACTATTATTCAGCTATCAAGCAGAAAAATTTGACTGTACAAGAAGTTTTAACTCTAGCTTCTCTAGTTGAAAAAGAAGGCGTAAAAGAAAATGATCGTAAAAACATTGCACAAGTCTTCTTTAACCGAATCAAAGCAAATATGCCACTTCAGTCAGATATCTCTGTTTTATACGCATTAGGTGAACACAAAGAATTAGTGACGTATGAAGATACAGCTGTAGATTCACCATATAATTTGTATACCAATACCGGCTATGGACCTGGACCTTTTGACAATCCAAGCGAAGAGGCAATCAAGGCAGTATTAGAACCAGCAGAAAATGACTATTATTATTTCGTAGCAGATACGAGCACTGGAAACGTTTATTTCGCTAAAACTTATGAAGAACATATGGAATTAGTGGAAAAATATGTAAATAATTCTTAGAAAAACAGGCTCTAGACATTGATCATTTTTAGAAAAACATTTACATTTGAAGAAAAGCGTGGTAATCTTTTTTGGACTATATTCCTCAAAAGATTACCTTTTGCGGTATTTTATCGAAAAAAGGAGACGTTACACATGGTAGAGAAAGTTTATCCAATGACTCTAGAAGGTAAAGAAAAATTAGAAAAAGAATTAGAAGAACTAAAAACAGTCAAACGCGGAGAAATCATTGAACGAATCAAAATTGCCCGCGGTTTCGGAGATCTTTCCGAAAACTCTGAATATGAATCAGCGAAAGATGAACAAGCATTTGTTGAAGGAAGAATCACAACAATTGAAAATATGATTCGTTTTGCTCAAATCATCGATAACGACGGTGTAGATGCAGATGAGGTATCAATTGGTAAAACAGTTACATTCATCGAACTACCAGATGGAGAAGAAGAAGAGTACACGATTGTCGGAAGCGCTGAAGCAGATCCGTTTTCTGGCAAAATTTCCAATGATTCTCCTATTGCGCAAGCATTGATTGGCAAACGTAAAAATGATGAAGTAACTATTGCTACTCCAGGTGGCGATATGTTAGTTAAAATCGTCAAAGTAGAACAAGCGTAGTCTGACTGAAAGATCTAGAGAGTTCATCTTACTGATGATACACTCTAGATCTTTTTCTCTTTGTGTATTTTAGATTTCAACAAAAGATCTTACATCTAAAGTCCTATAGCCAACAGTTAAAAAAATAGGTATGATGAAATGAGAATGTGTCAGGAGGGAGAAAGAGCGATGAATAGTTCTTGGCGTTTTTTTGTGGTAGTTGAAGCACTACTGCTGTTATTTGCTGTTTGGCAAATCGTAAACAATACTGGACTTTTGCTTTTAGTGATATTCGGTATTTTCAATATATATCTAGCTATGCGCAAACATCCTCGTACTAAATTTCAAAATTTTCAATTGATATTAGGAAGTTTGGTCATTTTTTTTAGCTTAGTCAACAGTCCTGCTTTATGGATGATGGCTGTATTTGCCGTTTTATTTATTGGTCTGAAAGGTGTAGAGATTTCAGGGATAGATTTAACCAAAAATGCTTTTTGGCGAAAGAAACAGATCATGATGATCCAAACAGAGCAATTAAAAACACATAATAATGAGCGGAAAAGACAGCAATTATTCGGTAACCAACGTATTGGAAACGACGTCTATGAATGGGACGATATCAACATCGCCGTCATTTCGGGTGATACTATCATAGATTTGGGCAATACGCTTTTGCCAAAAGATGATAATATTGTGATTGTAAGAAAAGGGATAGGCAGAACACGGATCTTAGTGCCTTTGGGCGTAGCCATCCGATTAGAGCATGCGACATTAGTAGGAAATGTCTTGTTTGAAGAAGAGCAATTTTCTTTGAAAAATGAACAAATCAAAATCTACAGCAGTGATTATGATGAAAACCCTCGTAGATTGAAGATTATTACTAATACCTTGATTGGAGATGTCGAGGTGATACGAATATGATGGGAAAAATATCCAGAGCGATGCTAGCTGTTTATTCGGGGATTGCGGCTTTCCTTATTATTCTATTTTCACTTTTCACTTATTTTTATGCCAGTAATCAAAGTCATTGGTGGGGAGAATTACTGCGTGCACGTTTATTATATGTTCCGCTTATCTTCCATTTGTTAGCCATTTCCTTAGGTGTAGGATTAATTGTCTTTCTATTATTATCACTTATTCAAAAGACAAAATACGGGAAAATCGAAGAAAAGCTGCGTGCACTTTCTTCTGGCAATTATGAATCCAAATTGTTGCTTCTTCCGATCCCAAGTGCATCGGACGATTTATACATCAAAGATATTGATAAGGAAATCACTAAGATAAAAGAAAAAATGATTGAAGTATCTAGTGAATTACAAATTGTAACGAGCCGTCCCCAATATGTAGATGGACAAACCAAAGAAGAAATTTTAGAATTAGAAAGACATCGATTAGCCCGTGAGCTGCATGATTCAGTTTCGCAACAATTGTTTGCAGCAATGATGATGATGTCGGCATTGACGGAGCAAGCAGAAAAAAGCGAGACACCAGAAATGTTCCGCAAGCAGTTGAAAATGGTAGCAGAGATCATCAACGCTTCCCAGTCTGAGATGCGTGCGCTGCTTCTTCATCTACGTCCAGTCAATTTGGAAGAGAAAAGTTTAAAGCAAGGTATCGAGCAGTTATTGAAGGAATTGCAAAATAAAATCCAGATTTCGCTGAAATGGGATGTAGAAGATGTAAAACTATCTAGTTCCATTGAGGATCACTTGTTCCGAATCGTTCAAGAATTGTTATCAAATACATTAAGACATGCCAAAGCCAATGAATTAGAGGTATATTTGCACAAAATAGACAATAATCTTTTGTTACGTATTATTGACGACGGAACAGGGTTTAATATGAATGAAACGAAAACGGGAAGTTATGGATTGAACAATATCAAAGAACGAGTAGCTGGTATTGGTGGAACAGTAAAAATCATTAGTTTTAAAGGGCAAGGTACAAGTGTAGAAATCAAGGTCCCTTTGATGAAGGAGGCATAGATAAGGATGATAAAAGTTTTATTAGTAGATGACCATGAAATGGTGCGCTTAGGCGTCTCTTCTTATTTATCTATTCAAGAAGACATTGAAGTAATTGGAGAAGCTGAAAATGGACGACAAGGCTATGAGAAGGCGATGACACTTCGACCGGACGTCATTTTAATGGACTTAGTCATGGAAGAAATGGATGGTATCGAATCAACAAAAGCAATCTTAAAAGATTGGCCAGAAGCTAAAATCATTATCGTAACCAGTTTTATTGATGACGAAAAAGTTTATCCTGCCATTGAAGCAGGTGCAGCAGGGTATTTGTTGAAGACCTCTACCGCACATGAAATTGCTGATGCTATAAGGGCAACGCAACGCGGCGAGCGAGTATTAGAACCAGAAGTGACAACAAAAATGATGGAAAAAATGAGTCGGCGAAATGAGCCCGTATTACATGAAGAACTAACGAATCGGGAAAATGAAATTTTAATGCTGATTTCTGAAGGAAAAAGTAATCAGGAAATAGCGGACGAATTGTTTATTACACTGAAAACAGTAAAAACACATGTTTCCAATATATTGGCTAAGCTAGAAGTGGAAGACCGTACACAAGCCGCTATCTATGCATTCAAACATGGTTTGGTGAAATAATGATTTTTTGAGGGAAAGATTTGGCTAATCTCCCCTCTTTTTTTACATAAAATAAAGGATTTATCCTGTTTTAATCTCTTTTTCTGTTCACCAACTGTTCATTTTTCTTTTTTTATAGTTTAATAGTAATAGGAGAAAACTTTATCCGAAAAGCGAAAGAACGAGGGAGGAAATTATGAAGAAAAAGTGGATAGGACTATTCTTAAGTCTGTTGTTATTGACAGGATCAATTGCGCCAAATGCTTATGCTGTTACTCAAAGCAGCACTTCTGATGAGCTAAAAACGGAACATACAACAGAGACTTCCACACAACCAATGAGTGAGTCGACGACCCATGAAAGTACAAACGACTCCTTGCCACAGGACTCAGCTAAGGAAGAAGACTCGGGAGAATATTCAGAAAATAATGAAATAACAGAAAAAATAGAAATCAATAAAAGCAATTTTCCTGATGATCATTTTCGAAATTGGTTGTTGGAAATGATTGATACAGATAAAGATGGTTACTTATCAAATGAGTTATTGGAAATAACACAGTTAAACTTGGAAGGGTTACAGATACAGACACTAGAGGGAGTCAATTTCTTTAAAAATTTAACGAAGATCGAAGTACAAAACAATGAGCTGAAAGAATTAGATGTACACGAATTAAAGAAATTAGCGTATTTAGATGTTTCATCTAACCAACTTTCAAAAATTGATCTTTCCCAAAATAGCGAATTAACGTATTTTAAGGGAGAAAATCAAACGGTTACAAGTATTGCAAACAAAATGGATAATAAATGGGAAATAAATGATGAAACGCTGAAACCAGAGAAAGAACAAACGACTTTAGAAACAGAGAAATGGCAGTATGATGGGAGTCACTTTTATTCAAGCGAACAGACTCCATTAAGCTATATTTATGAAGTATATTTTTCAGACGACGCAGTATTAGAAGAAGCAGCAGAAAAAACATTGACAGTAAAAGTGACGGTCGAATATATGGAACCAGAACAAAAAGAGGCTGATTCTATCGTACCTGATTCATCATCTATAGTATTGAAGAAAGGAGAAACAAAACAACTTGCGTACACGAGTGTCCCCGATGGAAGTATCATATCAGATCCGCTATGGGAATCTTCTGACCCATCAGTAGTAGAAGTAGATGAGAACGGTAAAGTAACAGCAAAAGAAGCTGGGGAAGCTAAAGTAGAGTTGAAGAACGCTGAAAAAGTCCTCGGTGAATTCACGGTCATTGTAGAAGCTGAAAAAAATGAATCTCAGACAAAAGAAACAGCACCAACTTCTGACGAAACCACAGATCGTTCACCAAATTTATAGACGAAGTGCGTTAGCTGCGACTCCTACGATCACCTATCAAACACATGTCAAAAATATTGGCTGGCAGGAAAATCAAACGAATGGAGCGACTGCTGGAACCACGGGAAGAAATTTATGGATTGAAGCGATTAAACTCTCTATTTCTGGTACAGGTGTTACTGGAGATATCGAGTATAGTAGTCACATTAAAAATATAGGTTGGCAAGACTATGTGAAAAACGGAGAAACTTCGGGAACAACTGGAAGAGTCTTGCAAATGGAAGCAATAAAAATTCGGTTAACTGGACAGCTAGCTCAGACATATGATGTTTATTACCGTGTTCATTCAGCAAATTTTGGCTGGTTAGGATGGGCAAAAAATGGTGAAAATGCCGGTACAGCAGGATATGTATATCAAATGGAAGCAATCCAAGTGCAACTTGTCAGAAAAGAGGCTACTGGACCAGTTACAGGCAATGCTTTTATTGAAAAAGGGAAAAATAACCCAGTGATTTCCTACCAGTCTTTTGTTAAAGATCAAGGCTGGCAAGAAAATCAAACAAATGGAGCAACATCTGGAACGACTGGACAGAACTTATGGATCGAAGCAATGAGAATGCAAATTTCAGATACAACACTAACTGGGGATATTGAATACAGTGCGCATGTTAAAAATATTGGCTGGCAAAATTATGTCAAAAATAATGAGATTGCAGGGACCACGGATCGATATGCTCAAATTGAAGCGATGAGAGTACGATTAACAGGTCAGTTGAGTCAATATTATAATGTCTATTATCGTGTCCACTCGGCGAATTTTGGCTGGTTAGGATGGGCAAGAAATGGGGAGAATGCAGGAACTGCGGGATTTGTTTATCAAGTTGAAGCTGTTGAAGTCCAATTAGTACCGAAAGGACAAGCAGCTCCGGGTACAGGAACGGCTTTTTACGATAAAAATACTTTACAAAATCCAACCATAAACTACCAAGCACATTTACGAAATATTGGCTGGCAATCTGTTCAAAGCAATGGAAACAATGCGGGGCTGACAGGGCAAAGCGCTAGGATAGAAGCTTTAAGAATCAATGTAGCAAACACGCCACTTCCTGGTGCAGTGGAGTATACAAGTCATGTACAAAATATAGGTTGGCAAAATTATAGTAGAAATAACGAGATTTCGGGAACAACTGGAAGAGTTCTTCATACAGAGGCAGTTCGGATACGTTTGACTGGACAATTAAATCGTTTCTATGACATTTATTACCGAGTCCATTCAGCACGTCTTGGCTGGTTAGATTGGGCAAAAAATGATCAATATGCTGGAACATCTAGATTGAATTTGCCAATGGAAGCAATCCAAGTCGTAATTGTCAAAAAAGGTGCAGCAGCTCCTGGACCAACGACGAATCCTTATCAGACATCTATTAATCATCTATTTGTGATGGGACATGGAGTCAATGATCCTGGAGCTTCTTATAATGGTGTCAATGAGCGTGATTTTACTAGAGGAGAATTGATGCCTCATTTACAAAGATGGGCTGCTCGTTTAACGAGGAATCGGATCACTTTTTATAATACAGCTGCAGATATGTATCAAGATTCTCAACGTATGCAAGGTGCATATACGATTAGCAGTTCATTTTCTTCTGTATCAGAATTTCATTTAGACAGTGGCGTCATTGGGGTTAGCACGGGCGGTCATGTAATCGCTCATCGTAATGGGAACTCATTGACTGCACAAAATTATGCAATCGCCAATGTCATACGAAATTATGTAGGTCTTTGGGGATCGGTACAAAACACAGGAGGGATCAATCTGCGAGCTGACTTACTAAACATGAATGTATTGCAATCAAGAGGGATACCTTACCGTTTAGCTGAGTTAGGCTTCATAACGAATACAAATGATGTAGCAAATATCCGAAATAATATCGACATGATCGCCAAAGGAATTGTAGAGAGTGTGACTGGCGAAAAATTATAGTGAAACAAACTATACAAGAAAGATAGTGGGGAAAGTTTGGGACTGTGACAAAAGTCGTGTCGCAGTCCCTTTTTCCGAATAAACGGTATTCAAGAGACTGCTATCGGTAATAAGGCACGATTTTGTCGTCGCTCAAGGTTGAACGTCTCTTTTACAACCTCTTTTTCCGCAAAAGAATGCTTGCTTTTGTTTTTGTAAAGGCTTTGTTATACTGAGAAAAGAAGATACTAAAGGAGGAAAACGGTGAAACAAAATTTTGCAATTGTAGGTCTTGGACGATTTGGCGGAAGTATCTGCCGAACACTGATCGAAGCTGGTCAAGAAGTACTGGCTATTGATAGTAATGAAGATCGGGTCAATGAATATATGAATATAGCCACTCATGCTGTTGTGGCAAATGCACAGGATGAAATGACACTTCGATCATTAGGCATAAGAAATTTCGATCATGTAATTGTCGCTATTGGAGAAGATATTCAAGCCAGTATCTTAGTTACTCTGATGGTAAAGGAAATGGGCGTACCAAATATTTTAGCAAAAGCCCAAAATGAGTATCATGCCAGAGTACTTGAAAAGATCGGAGCTGATCGCGTCGTCCATCCTGAACGAGACATGGGAATACGGATTGCGCATAATTTAGTGTCAAAGAATATTTTAGATTACCTAGAGTTGTCAGATAAATATTCTTTAGCAGAAATCCGAGTATCCAATCCTAAATTTTTCAATAAAACATTATCTGAATTAAATTTCAGACAACGTTTTGACCTAACAGTAGTTGCAATTCGCAGAGTAGATCAAACGGTGATCGCTTCACCTGCAGCAGATGAATACGTTCGTGAAAACGATAATCTGCTAGTGATTGGTGAGACAGGCGATGTGGATATTTTAGACGATAAGATGAATCAATAGAAAGCAGGTTGTTAGGATGGAATTAACAGTAACGCCAAAAGCACAAAAATGGTTTGAATCAGAAATCGATCTGCCAGAAACTTACGGAATACGTTTTTTTGGAAAAGTCTACGGCAAAACAGAAGTTCATGATGGTTTTTCGATTGGGATGTCAGTGGAACAGCCTGAACATCCTGTCAAGAAAGTGGAAATAGAGGGGACACTGTTTTTTATTGAGGATGCAGATGAATGGTTTTTTAAAGGATATGATTTATTTGTAGATTATGATCCAAAACTAGAAGAACCAACCTATCACTTTAAAAAACAATAGAAGCAAGAGGGTGTGACAAGTTGTCACACCCTCTTGCTTAAAATAGGCTGATTCAGCTATCAATATCCTGCAGACAATTTGACTTGATTGGTTTGAAGGTCATGAGTAGCAAAGTAGCTTTTTAGATTAGTTAAAAAAATAGACATTAATTTCTTTTGAAAATCAGGTGTCAAACCTGCAATATGGGACGTGATCAGTACATTGTCCATTTTCCAAAGAGGATGATTTTGTGGTAGAGGCTCCTCCTCAAAAACGTCTAATGCTGCAAAGGAAAGTTGCTGCTTGTTTAATGCTTGTATCAAATCTTGCGTTTTAACAGAAGCGCCACGACCGACATTGATAAATACAGCTTTTGAATCAAAGTGTTCAAATATGTGTTGATCAAAGAGTCCAGTTGTTTCCTCCGTTAGAGGTAAGATATTGACGACGAAATCTACTTCAGGGAGAACTTCCTGAAGTTGCTTTAAAGAAAAAGTTTTTTCCATTCCTTCTGCTGGATGACCGGATGTATTGATTCCATAGCAAATCATATCCAATGCTTTGACTTTCTTTGCAATCATTTTTCCAATATGGCCAGTTCCAATGATTAATATTTTTTTCCCTTGGATAGGTTGGTAATGGATTGAGGAACCTAACCATTTCATTTCACTCTGTGCCCTTTGTGCTTGGAAAAGACCGCGAGAATAACCTAGAATGATTCCTAATACGTGCTCGGTGATCGATTCACTGTGGATACCACTTCCATTTGAAAGTAAGATATGTTTTTTTGAAAATGCTTCAAGGGGGAGTTGATCAACTCCCGCTGAGATAGACTGTACCCATTTCAAGTTAGAAGAGGCTAATAGTTTTTCTTGATAGTTTGAGTTCCAACCCAAACTGATTTCTACATTTGGTAGATCCTCTGGTTGTAATTCTGTCTTGAAGACATAACCAGGCGCTATAGTATGGATTTCTTCGATAAATTCGTCACGAAATGGACGATCTGCGTAAATGATTCTTTCTGACATAGTTAATTACCCGCCTTTCTTTACTTTAAGTGTAGCGCATATAAGAAGAACTTTGAAGTGCCATGCTTTTTTAGAAATTAATATTGTATAAATAAAAAAGAGTTGTGACAAAAGATGTGTCACAACTCTTTTTCCGAATAAACGGTGTTCCAGAAGTAGCTTCTGCCACAACCTCTAAAAGAGTTTATTGAAGTTGAAATAATAAGTTGTCTGTATTTCTAACTGATCGATATTTTTGACCATCCTTTGACAGCTTGAGCAAAAATAAAGATACCTGCAAAAGCAATAAATGCACTAGTGTCAAAAGAAGGGAGAAAGATCATCAAGAGTGTTGCAATGATAGTCGGCAACGAGATTGAATAAATCAATGTCTTCAAGCAATCAAGGAAAGTAGCTTTTGTTAGTCGAAAGCGTGCATAGAGAAAAGCAACGACATTGGCAAATAGTAAAGTGATCAGCAGATTCAAGAAACTAGGATAAATCGAAAATAGAAAGGTCAGGGCTTTTACCCAAATCGGTATAGATGCTTCACTTAAGAAGGATCGAAGCTGCTTACCTGTTAAATTTTTTAAAGATTCATTGGTGTAAGGAAGCTCTAACTGATTATTATTCAATAAAGCAGAGGTAGTGCCTGTATTGGGAAGAGCAATGATAAGTTTGTCTTTTAACATCCCGACACTAACGAAATTTCCCATCAAATCAGTAGAGATGTCTTGTTCTGTACGTTTTCCCTCTGGATCAAATGTAAAGATAATGGAGTTTGTTTGGTAAATGAAACCTTCTTTTTCTTTTGTTTGAAGCTGTCCGTTTTGGACTGTAAAATCAGGAATGCGGGTAGCAATCTTTTGTCCGTCCAATTGAATGTTATTTAAGACTTGAAAAACTTGGAAAGAGATTGGCAGAGCCATAATTACACTCAAAATCAGAAGATAGACAATAGCTTTCCAAAATGGAACGTTTCTCGCCTCCTTAAGGTCTTTGAATCGTATAAAGGAACTGATAATTAATTGTTTTGTTGTCATAAGTACTCCTCATCTAGTAGTGTCATCACTTGCAATTCTAGCGAAGTATCAAGTGAAATACAAGTGCTTTAAGGAAACATCTGAATGATTGGTGAAATATCAAAAAAATGTTATTCTTGATTTAAGATTATTCAATACAAATAAAATGGAGGAATGAATCGTGCATACACAGCCACAGAGATCATCAAAAAAGCTATTTGGGGTAGTGGTGCTGAATGCGGTGATCACTTTATCAGAATTTATTGGAGGGGTTGCGTCGGGAAGTTTGTCTCTTGTTTCAGATGCTTTTCATAACCTTAGTGATACATTAGCAATCATTTTTTCTTATGGAGCACAAAAAATGGCCCAAAAAGAAGCGAATGAAAGGCATACGTACGGTTACCAGCGTTTAGAAATATTGAGTGCTTTCATCAACTCATTCATACTGATCATATTATCTTTGTTTTTAGCTGTTGAAGCATTTAAACGGTTCAATTCCCCAGAAAAGATAAATAGTCATTTGATGCTGATAGTAGCAGTTATCGGATTGCTTGCGAATTTGTTTTCGACGTTATTGTTGAGACAAGAAGCAGACGAAAATTTGAATATAAAATCTAGTTATCTGCATTTGTTAAGCGATACACTGTCTTCGATAAGTGTGATTATCGGAGCAGTTTTGATTCGATTTTTCGGTATCTATTGGATTGATCCAGTTATTACATTGATCATTTCGATATATATATTGTTAGAAGCAATAATAGTGATTAAAAAAGCTGCGGCTATTTTGATACAAAGTGCACCTACGATCGACTATGAAAAAATGGAGCAAGAAATCAAAGCAATCGAAGGGGTGAAAGATGTTCATCATGTCCACATTTGGCAGTATAGCGAAAAGATTATTATTTTCGACGGACATATTGATTTTGAAGATCAGCTGCTAAGCGAGATTGAAAAGGCATATCCGCGTATAACTTCTTTATTAAAATTAAAGTATGGGATTACACATGTAACGATTCAAGCAGAGACACATGTAAAAGACCAAAAAAAATTAATTTTTTTAAATAAAGATGAAAGTTACTGAAAAATAGAGTATGATAAATAAGAATTTCTAATAAGGTAGGTTGGCTCATGAAGCAGTATCGACAAATAAAAGGATATTTAGAAGCAAAGGGATATTGGGAGATACTGGTTTATCTCTTTTTTGGTGGTTTGGCTACGATTGTGAACTTTGTTAGTTTTGCCCTCGCACGCCAATATTTTGATTTAAGTATGGCTCTATCCAATTCTATTTCATGGTTTTGTTCTGTATTGTTTGCTTTTGTGACGAACAAACTTTGGGTATTCCATTCAAAATCACCGAATTTTACACATGCACTTATTGAATGTGGTAAGTTCTTCTTTTACCGCATCCTTTCTTACGGGTTGGACATGGGAGCAATGGTGTTATTAATCAATGTCATGAACAGCAATGAATATGTGGCAAAAATTATCACTCAAATTATTGTTATCCTAGCTAATTACATTTTCAGCAAGTTGTTCATTTTCAAAGAAACTGAGGTTTTTGAAGAAGAAGTAGGCCAAGGAGAAAAAGACGACTAGGCATAACTATTGAAGAATTTCCTTCTCTTTGTTACTCTTTGTAATGTAGACATTATAAAGAAAACATTGAGGAGGAATTTTTTTATGACTTACACATTACCAGATTTACCTTATGCATATGACGCATTGGAACCTTACATTGATGAAGAAACGATGCACCTGCATCATGACAAGCATCACAATACTTACGTAACGAATTTAAATGCAGCAATCGAAAAATATCCAGAATTAGGCGAAAAAACAGTAGAAGAATTATTATCTGATATGGATGCTGTTCCAACAGATATCAAAACAGCTGTACGCAACAATGGTGGTGGACATGCTAACCATTCATTTTTCTGGGAAATCATGGCACCGAATGCGGGCGGCGAGCCTACTGGGGCAATAAAAGAAGCAATTAATGAAGCTTTTGGCGATTTTTCTTCTTTTAAAGAAGAATTCAAAAAAGCAGCAGCTGGACGTTTTGGTTCTGGTTGGGCTTGGCTTGTAATGGAGAATGGGAAATTAGCTATTACCTCTACTGCAAATCAAGATTCTCCATTGATGGAAGGTAAGACACCAATTCTAGGTTTAGATGTTTGGGAACATGCTTACTATTTGAAATATAAAAATGTACGTCCAGACTACATTGCAGCATTCTGGAATGTTATTAATTGGGACGAAGTAAATAAACGTTTCGAAGCAGCAAAATAACTATTTTCTCCATCATATCAGTCTTAAAAATAATTTGGAAAATAAACGAGCGAAAGCTTGCGAGCGTTTTCTAAATTGGGTATAATGTTCTTGCAAGGTTACTTGCAAGAACTTTTTTGGAGGCTATACATTTATGGAACACGGAACAGTTAAATGGTTCAACAATGAAAAAGGATTTGGGTTTATTACAGTAGATGGCGGAGATGACGTATTTGTTCATTTCTCAGCAATTCAAGGAGACGGCTTCAAGAGCCTAGAAGAAGGCCAAGAAGTAGAATTTACGATTGTTGAAGGTGCGCGCGGTCCTCAAGCTGCTGAAGTGACTAAATTATAATAATTTGTTGGATAAAGACACGACTTCTTAGGGAGTCGTGTCTTTTTGTCTATTCAAGAAGTTTTTTGATTTCTTGACTAAGTAAATAGATTTGTTCACTAGACATTTCATAACTAATTGTCAAGCAAGGTACATCTTCTTCATAAGTAACGGTTTTTAAAGAAGTATCAGTTGTTCGGATGATCAATTCCGGCTTGAATAAAAGGTCGTTAGTAAACACAACATTTAAATACATACTCAGCTGTTCTTGAAGAATTTCCATATATGCTAACTCCAAACCAATCGGAAGGTCACTCTCAAATTTGATTTTGATTTCTTTATTAAAGTAAGTAGGAGAAATGATCAACATGAACGCTTCTGCTAAATTCCAAGAATGCAACCAATCAAGTTCCTCAGATTCGTTTTTAAATTGTTCCGTCAATCGGTTGATTTCTCGGTGGAATGCCGGATAACTCATCTCGATAAAAGAGGTAATTTCATGTTTGACGATCGAAAATTGAGGAAATAGCAATCCATGCATCCCATTTGCGAGCAGTGTACTGTTCAACAGCGACTTTTTTGAATGGATTTGGGCAGACTTGAATCGATTGGAGTGAATATAAGAATAAAAACTAGTCTGCAGTTGTTTTACAGGAGTCGCAATTTTTGTATGGATACGCAAAGCAGTTTGCAGATAGTCCTCTTTCAAATAAAAAGCAGCCCGAGATTGCATCTAAAGAAACAAGAACATGCTATCTGTCAGACTGAAACGCATACGTTTATAATTCGTTGTTAACTCTTCAGCCATTTTTTCAAAGCCATTCCAAAGGTCAAGTGAAAAATCAGGTAATTCTTTTGCTGGAATAACGTGTCCTTGTTGAGAACGAAGATAAGTAACAGCTAGTATAAAGGACCATTCGATCATTTTTATCTTATTTGGTTTTTGATGAACGATAGCAAAAGAATCCTCCACTTCTGAAAATAATTGATGAAACTCTATTGAAGCAAAAGGCCATTCAACACTGCGATAGGATGGCCATAGTATCAAATAAATCAAATAACGAATTTGCATCTCACTTCCTTTGAAATACATCTCGCCTTTTTTTGTTTTGATCTGCAGTTGATATTTTTTTAGTATCTGATTGATGCGAGTAATGTGCCGCCGAAGGATGGATTCACTGATATTATTATCCTCAGAGAATTCCGCAATCGTTACTTTCGAGTCAAGGCATAAATTTTTCAACAGATGAAAAATAGGCGAGCGCTTCAAAATGGACAGAATCAATTCTTGAAAATCCGAATTGGTACCTAAAAATAAATAATTACGTCCTTCCTTTCTGAACTGATCGCTAATGGAGAGGGTGCGTACTTGTTCACAATAATTTTGTACAGAACGTTTGTCACAAGCAGTGAATTCAGCTAATTGTTCGATAGACCAAATTTTATTGGAATGATAGATGGTATCAAGAATAGTAATCTGTAAACGTGTGGTCTTTTCCAATAATGAATAAAAATCCATGAATTTTAATTCCTCCAATCAATAATTAGTACTTAAGTTATCTTGATATTAAAAAATAATGTTATTTTTTAACGGAAAATGTATGCAGAAAAAACAATTT
>NZ_NGMF01000002.1:468659-499176 GCF_002140245.1 Enterococcus sp. 10F3_DIV0382
ATAATAGATTTATCATTGAGATGTTGTTAAACTTCCTCTGACTTAAGTTGAAAACAAAATCTGCACAAAAAGATATCTTTTTGATTAAAAAATGATAGCTAAGGGGTGTTGTAATCTTTTCTTTTTTATAACGATCAAAAATTTGGGGATGAACGATAGAAGGGTGACAGGAGGAAAAAATGAAAAAGGATTATAAAAAAAGTATGAACCAGAAGGCACGGGCAAAAAGTAGATCGAAAAAAATCTTGCTTGCCGGTACATCCATTGCAGCTGGTGTGATGTTAGGGATCACACCAATCTCAATGGCTACGCCATTATTTACTATTGGTTCTCAACAAGTACATGCAGATGTAATCAGTGGGCAACTGTTTAACAATTTAAGTACAACGAATACTAGTGGGACTACAGCTGCTGCCCCATTTCTTCTTCAGGGGGCGAGTCGGGATGTTGATTTTGTTATATCAGCGAATAGTGGTATTGATGTTAGCGTGATTAATGGAACGCGTCGTGCTGTCTTAGCTATTCCAGAAGAAATGCAAGGATTGGTCACTCCGAATGGAACTGGTACTTTCTACACAGATATTTTGCTTCCAGGAAATAGTTTAGCACCTCTATTAAATATTGTAGATGGAGCGGTGACTACTTTGGTAGGAGCAGTAGAAGGTTTGATTAATTTGAATCCTTTAGCTACAGTGAATCTTTCGGAAGTTTATGAACAACTTGCTTTATTGAATAATCTAAGTACACTGACTTCTGCTGAAGTAGAATTGCAGCTTCAAATGCAAGGGGATGAATACATCTACGGAGAGCTAGACGGTGCCTTGGAAACCGTGATACGAGAAAATTTAAGTAATATATTGAGCGGAATCAATAATGCAGTTCAAGCAATCGAGGCAACTTCAACTGGAGGGCTTCTTGGAGATGCAGCGGCCGGAACAATCAATACTGCTTTAGCAGTTACAGTCAAGCCAGCGTTCAATCTTACGTTTAATACCGCTTTGGCATTGGTGAATGTCGGTTCTTCTTTCCTTGGTAATCTTGCTGATGCAAGTATTTTGGGTGAAACGACTGTTACTATACCGACAACGATCCAAGATCCTACTTATGCAGACTTAACAAATGCAGGTGTCGACATGACTGTTCCTTATGAAGCAGGATTTATCGGTACCATTCTTAAATCAGACATTCTATCGATCTCTATTGCTTCGAATGTTGATGGCTATTCTCCAGTGTTTTATGCAGCTGAAGAAGTCACTGCTCCTTATAACGTAGAAGTTACAGGTAATTCTACTGATGGTTATGAGGTGACTGGGATGGCAGATCCCAATGCCACAGTTCGTATTTATGATGATGAAGGAAATATGATTGCAGAGGGACAAGCAGATGAAAATGGTAATTTTGCTATTCCAGTCTCGGCAGAAGATGTTGTGCCCTTAGAACAGATCCAATTGATTGCTTATGATGAAAATGGTGTAGCAAGTGCGCCAACAGCAGCAATTATTCCAGATGATGATGAAGGAGATGCTGATGCCGATGCGGACGCTGATGCCGATGCTGATGCGGACGCTGATGCCGATGCCGATGCGGACGCTGATGCCGATGCTGACGCCGATGCTGACGCGGACGCTGATGCCGATGCTGATGCTGATGCGGATGCGGACGCCGATGCTGACGCGGACGCTAATCATCCAATGGGAGACATGCATTCTCATGATCAAGATTCAGTGCAGATGCCAATAAGACATGGTCATTCAAATACTCCAAAACCAAGTACTACAGGTGGCTCTACACCGAAATCCTTGCCAAAAACTGCTGAGACATTTCATAGTTCACTTTCTTGGTTAGGAGCAGCTCTGTCTACACTATCTGGTTTAGGAATTTGGAAAATCAAAAAAAAATAAAAAAACAGATAACAATAAATAATTAAGAAAGAAGCCGTTGCGGCAAGCAGTTCCGTATCTATGATTTTTTGATAAAAACGGATGTTCAGATTTTGTTTGCCGCAACTTCTTTTTAATATGAGGTGATTGAGTGCTAGTTAAGACAAAAGAAAGCTATTTGCCAGCAATCAAAGAAATGATAGAAACAATTGAAACAAATATATCAAAACAATTGATGATCGTCTCTACAGGAGATTTTACGAATAGAGGAAAGATCTTTGAATTCTACGGCAGTAATTTTGATACGATTTGGCGGAATTTTTTGACAGCATACCATGTCAATAAGCTGGATCAGGCGACTTATTTAAGAATTGATATTGTTATTGAAGAAGAAAAAAACAACTATGAGCAGTTTATACAGCACTTAAAAAAATCAGAAGAAATAATTACATTGATTTCAATGTAAGAATTGATGGGCTAAGAAAAAGAAGTTTCTTAAAAGAAGAACTGGTAGCAAATGCGATCATCAAACCTAGTAAAACACATAAAGTTGGGAAGAATCTTCCTGATTTAAGAATCGACGCTCAAAATTACCGCAGTTATGTGAAACGCAAGTATGGTCGTGAAGAGACAGATCTCAGCTACTTGGAGCGTTCTGCGTTCTATTACTTTAAAACAAAATCTTTTTATTTTGAAGGCGGTCATATTTATCCTTTGCAAGATTACGGTAATGGAAATTGCTTACGGGAAGTTTCATATGAAAATTTATCAGAAATAACAGATCTAGTGATCGAAAAAGGAAGTATATATCTACAAAACCAGCTAACTGCTACAGGAAAATTTATTTACGGATATTATCCTTGTTATAATCAACTGCTTAAAGGTTACAATTCCGTGAGACACTTTTCGTCTTTATATGCGCTAGCCGAAGCAGCAGAATACTTTTCGGATGAAAAAATGCTCTCAGAGGTTGAAAAGGGTTTAGATTGGGGGATTGAAAATCTGACTTCGGAGACTGACGGTTATTTTTTAATCAAGGATTATTTAAACACAGAGATCGAATATAAGCTAGGAGCACAGGCTACAGCAATCTTAGCTTTTTCAAAATACATCGAACAAACAGGTGATGAACAATACGTTCCAATCCTAAATCGTCTGATAGAAACTGTTTCCGCTAAATTTTTAACAAATGAGCATCGAACGATTCATGTACTTAATGCACAACTAGAAACGAAAGAAAAATTTCGGATCATTTATTATGATGGTGAAATTTTATTCTCTTTGCTTCGAGCATATGAGATTTTAGGCAATAAAGAAGTTTTTGCTATATGTCAAGGTTTGATGGACCAGTTCGTAACGAACGACTATCAAAAATATCATGATCATTGGTTAAGTTATGCGACCAATGAAATGCTGAAACATAGCCAGACAGAAGAATATTATCGCTTCGGTATAAAAAATGCGTTAGATAATATCGACTTTATTGATAAAAGAGATACTGCTTATCCTACGATGCTGGAATTGCTTGTCGCTGCTTCAAAAATGATGAGAAAATTGGAGTTCAGCACGTGGAGAAAAACGATTTTTGCTGAAGAAACTGACTTCTATAAGGTAAAAGAAAGAATAAATACAGTAATGAAAAAAAGGGTGAGACATGAGATTACTACTGGGGTCATGTTCCCTGAATTTGCTCAATTCTTCAAAGAACCAGAAACAATAAAATATGGCTTTTTTGCACGTCATGATCGTTTTCGTATGAGGATCGATGATGCAGAGCACTTTTTATCAGGATTGATTAACTATCGAATGTATGATCAAAAGAAGGAGTGAGAAGAATGGTTGGATTCATTCGCTTTGTTACATTAGCTGCATTTGGTGTTTTCTATTTAGGTCTTAAAATACGTCGGAAAAATGATCAAAAAAATAATCTGAAAGAATCAGATTTAAGTCAATATAAGAAAAATGAAGAAGGGTTGTATCCTTGGGAAGTGGATCAAGATGATTCTCCGAAAAGGATCGAACCGAATGCCTCCAGATATGTAAACCAGGCAAGGCCAAGAAGAGGCAGGTGGTAAGGCGTCTAGAAAAAAACAAGAAAAACAGGAGGAGAGTTATGACTTCGATACATTCATTATTAGTTGATATGGATGACCATTATTTAAAGAAATATAGAGATTTAGATAGAAATATCCAAGATGTTGAATATTTCTCAGGCCACTTAAAACGAAACATGGATTATTCTGATACGATGTTTGTTTGTGTTTCGCCAGAAAGAAGGAGTTACGTCAATCGAAAGGTCGTGAAATGGCGAGATGGAAATGAACAAATCATCGGAAAAGAAAATTGGTTTGGGGTGATCGTTACTGAAAAACCAATCATGGATCCGTCAGTGACGACACCACAGTTCATCGTAGAAGATAGTTGGAAATTTTTATTGGAATTATCTGCGAAATTGCGTTCCTGTTTTGTAAATCCGGTTGTTGCGATTACCGGGTCAGCAGGGAAGACTTCTACGCGAATGATGATCACTCATTTGCTTCAAGAAGAGAAAGTTTTGGAAAACAGGGGAAATCACAACGTTCGGTTTGCTGTTCCTTTATACATGAGTAAATTACTTTCTAATCCTGATGTCTTGAATCTTGAAGTTTCTGTCAATGCTTTGAATTCATATGATACAGGGTCGATGTCTAATTTGATACAACAAGATATTGCTATTGTGACTTCAATTGGAGAAGCACATCTTAGTTCTTTAAAAAATACAAAAGGAGTAGCAGTGCATAAAGCAAAAATTTTCGAAGGCCTGAAACAAGATGGAATCGCCATCATCAATGGAGATATAGGAAAAGAAGAATTTTCAATTTTAGTAAGCGCTGCTGAGAAAAGAACCAGCAAAATAGTGGTCTATTCATTACATGATGCTTCAAGAGATGTTTTTGTGAAACAAATCTCACAAAAAAGAGAATATTGCGAAGTCCTAGTTTCTTTTTTCGGAGAAGATATTTTATTGAAACTTGCAGTTTCTTCAGAAGGGATGATCGCTAATTCATTGGCTGCGTTGATTGTAGCAAAAGAACTGAAAAAAGAGATCTCTCCATATATAAAAAAATTTGAGACATTCAAACCACTACCTAAGATATTGGAACGTACGATTTATACATCAGAAACAGGGACAGACTTCACCTTTATTGATGATACGCATAACGCTTCATTGCCTTCCATGAAAAATGCAATCAATTACTTTGATGGGATACAACCATTTTATAAAGGAAATAAAGTCTTGATACTTGGACAAATCGCTGATTTAGGCGATTCAACAAAGCAAATCCACCGCTTTGTACAAGAGGAGTTAAACCAATCGGCTGCCACGCATATTTATGGTTATGGGGAACATTTTAAATTGCTTTTTGAAGAAGGACAGAAAACAGATGATCGGCTTCAATGGTTCGATTCACTTCAGGAATTATGCAATGATCTGGAAACAAAACTAATAGAAGACAGTTTAGTTTTAGCAAAAGGATCAGTTACTGGAAGTGATTTTCATGAAATCGGCAAATATGTGCGTCAGATCGGAAACAAGCATAATATGAAAAGTCAGACTTTATAGAAGGTATTAGGGAAACGCCATGTTAGTCTGAACAGAGTAAAGAGGAATCGTTAAAATGACGGGAAAGGAGTGTGGCAGGTCGATGTCACACTCCTATTTTTGTGAAATACCTGGTTGTTCAATTTTTCTAGCAAAAAATGCATAAAAAAAGATAAAACGGTTATAAACTGCGTATATTCGGGCTTTCGAACTTTTTCGTGGTGTGGTATGATAGTTAAGAATTTTGAGAAAATTTTTAAAAGAATGGTTATTATACAAGAATTATTTTTTAAAGTTTTCTTATGATTAAAAAGTGAATTTGCTGATTGAACAGTTGTATGAGACAATATTTTAGAAAATGTGAGACAGAGGTGTACTATGAAGCAATGGCAAAAAGTTCTATTAACCTTATTAGGTATACTCGTTTTGCTGATAGCCGGATTATCAGCATACGGTATCAGATTTATGGGAGAAGCGAGCCAAACAGTAAACAAAATATCTAAAAACTCTAATCGAATATCTTCCAAACGTTCTGAGAAAGTAAGCATTGATGACAAAGAACCGTTTTCGGTTTTGCTATTAGGTTTAGATACCGGTGGATTAGGAAGAACAGAACAAGGGCGTTCTGATACGATGATGGTAGTAACAGTTAATCCGAAACAAAAAAAATCAACGATTATCAGTTTGGACCGAGATATTTATACGAATATCGTAGGGTATGGAACGGTAGATAAATTAAATCACGCCTATGCATTTGGTGGCGTCGAAATGGCCATGGATTCAATTGAACAACTGCTTGATATTCCTATTGATCATTATGTAACCATCAATTTGGACGGTATGGAAGATTTGATCAATGCGGTCGGCGGCATCAAAGTGAATAATAAAATCGACTTTACGTTGGATGGTGTCCATGTACCAGTAGGTGAACAAACATTGGATGGAGAAAAAGGATTAGCCTATTCCCGAATGCGACACGAAGATCCAGAAGGAGATATCGGGCGACAACGTCGTCAGCGGGAAGTAGTGACGAAAATCGTCAATAAAGTTTTAAGTTTAGATGGCGTAAGCAATTATAGAAAAATTTTAAAAGCAGTCGAAAACAATGTGACAACAGATTTGGATTGGGATGACATGCTTGATGTAGCAACGAATTACACGCCGGCGTTCGAAACGATTAAACAAGACCAGTTGCAAGGTGAAGGTCAAATGATCAATGATATCTACTATCAGATTTTAGGACAAAACGATCTCCTATCGATTCAAAATGAACTGAAGAAACAATTAAATATCAAAACCAGCGACACATTACCTAATTTGAAAAATGAGAATGCTTCAATGATGTTCTTTGATGATTCGGAAGGTGCCGATTCGACAACCGGTGATGGGTCGAATAGTGAAGGATACACTGATTATTCTTCCTATTCAGAAAACACCTATGATCAGTACCAAGATCCGAATACCTATTATCAGCAAACAGAAGATACAAGTCAGTACTATACACCAAGTCAAGATACTCAAAGTTATGATCCTTATGCTGGACAGGAACAAAATGGTTATGGTTATGACCAGAATAATGGGTATGGAACAACAAGTGGGTACTAGAAAAAAATAGTTTGGTTAATAAAGGGTGCCACCTAAATTAGACAAAAAAATCTAACTTAGGTGGCACTCTTTTTATGTGTTAAATATACTTTCTTAACAAGTTTTTAGTTTTTAGCACTTAGTTTAAAAAATAAATCGAATAATTCAGTAGAGTTGCGAATAGTACCCATAAATAATAAGGAATCATGAGCCACATGACTAGGCGATGATGCAGCCATAATTGATACATAAGCACTGACAAGAAAATAACCAAAAGTGTAATATCGATTGCTGCAACGAAGATATTTCTTAAATTAAAAAATAGAGCAGTCCATATGAAATTAAAAATGAACTGAATCACAAAAAGACCTACAAGGTTGTTTCGCTGTTTTTTGTTGTTGTGATTAAGCAACAAATAAAGAGAAATACCCATCAAAATATACAATAAGGTCCACATTGGTCCAAATATCCAACTAGGTGGTGCAAATGGCGGAAGTTGTAAAGAATAGTAATATTCTCCAGGATTTCCGCTAAGCAATCCTGATAAAAAGCCTAATATGACAATTCCTATAACACAAACCCAAAAACGAATATCTTTTATCATCTTCATTCTATTAACTCCTTTCTATAATAATATTTTACATGAAGAATCACAACAATACCTGTATTTAGTTTGTGAAGTAAGAATAATGGAGAAATATTGTTATTTAAAAAAGTTAAAAATTTGTTTATATGAATCATGAATTTGAAAAAGATCGTATTAAATAATTCTCATGTTTTTTACAATTCGTTATTTTCTTATTAACTTCTGTTACAATCTATATTGTAATCGATTACATAAAAGCTTGGCTGAAGTAAAAAATTATACATAGGAAGGTTGATAAATATGAAAAGAGGTTTACGCAAAGTACTTACTGGGGCGGCACTCAGCACGATGCTTTTTTCTCCTGCATTGCTGATTCAAGTACAAGAATCATCTGCAATCGAACAAACAGTAGTGACTAATCCCGATTTTGGAGTAGGACAAGGAATTGAGTGGCCAAAACAAGTAGTTGCTCCTTATGTGGATATAACTGCTTATTCTTCTGATGAAGAACTATCTAATAATGGGGCATTGAACTTAGCAGCTGTTGCTCAACAAACAGGACAGAAATTTTTTAAATTAGGTTTTTTACAGGCGAGAGGTATTAGAAATGGTCGAATTGATTGGGCTTGGGGTGGTTTTAATGGTCTAAGTGAGATTGATAATGACGAATGGCAGTATGAAGGAATCAAAAAATCTATTCGGGAATTACGTCAAAATGGCGGAGATGTAGCTGTTTCGTTTGGCGGACTGAATTCAGGAGCATTTTGGGAGGTCACTCAAAATCAAGCACTTTTATATGATGCCTATATGGAAGTTATTCAAGGCTATGGATTGACACGTGTAGACTATGATGTAGAAGCCGCTGCGATGGGATATGAAGCGAATTTGGCAAATGCAAAAGCGGTAAAGAAAGTTCAAGAAGCAACTGGTGTAGAAGTAACGTTGACCTTGCCAGTCATGGATACTGGCCTGATTTCGACCGGATTAGCAGTGTTACAAGCTTATCTGGAGGCAGGAGTGGATTTGACAAATATCAATCTAATGACAATGTGCTACGGAAGCAGTGTACCAGATTATGCCCAAGGGTCGCTTGATGCTGTGGATAATACAATGGTGCAGTTAAAAGAGTATTATCAAAGATTTATGGGAACGACTTTGACGACAGAACAAGCATATGCTAAATTAGGAACCACTCCATCAATCGGATTTGAAAGTGAAGCTCATCCATACTTTACAGCAACGATGTTCAATCGAGTCGTTCAGCATGCAAAAGAACGAAATATTGGAATGGTTTCCTACTGGTCAATGAATCGAGATTCAAAGGTCGATGGAGGACAAGGACAAGTCAATAACCGGTATGAATTTTTAAATGTGGCACAACGTTTTACAGATGATACACCTCTTCCAGAGGACAAAGAAAAACCAACTATTCCAGAGAATTTTAAAGCAGAATTGGTGACATCTAGGCGTGCTGCGCTAAGTTGGTCACCTGCGACAGATAATGATTCTATTGGAAAGTATAACCTTCGATTGATTGGAAACGAAGAAATAGTTGAAAGAAGTACAATAGATATCAAGTATACTTTTGAGAATTTAAAAGCGAATACAACTTATACAGTGGAACTTACAGCAGAAGACCGTTCTGGTAATATTTCGGATAAAACAACATTGACGTTTACAACATTAGCGGACAATGAAAGTGAATATCCAGTATGGGATCCTGAAAAAGTTTATGCGGCTGGCGATCGTGTTGTATACGAAGGCATCATCTATGAAGCTAAGTACTGGACTCAAAACAATAATCCAAGTGAATCTGGAGAATGGGGACCTTGGAGACAGATTTCTTGATTCATAGGTATATATGAAAAATAAATAAAAAATGTAAACAGGAGTTTTATTTAGCTCCTGTTTCTTTTTATTTCAATATAAAATTATAAAATCATAATGTTTGTGTTAATATAATAAAGCGTTTACAATATGTTTATCAAATGAAGGAGGTTTCTACATGAAAAAGATTAGTACGTTATTGTTTATCGGGTTAGTTAGTTTAGGGTTGTTCGGTTTCAGCATTCCAGGTTTCGCACACGGTTATATTACTTCTCCTGGAAGTCGTGCATACCTAGGAACATCAGCAGCAGGGAATCTAAACCAAAATGTCGGAAGAGCACAATGGGAACCGCAAAGTATCGAAGCTACGAAAAATACATTCATTGATGGAAAAATCGCCAGTGCAGGAGTCAGCGGATTTGAACCTTTAGACGAACAAACATCTAACAGATGGCATAAAAATATGGTCAATCCAGGAACATTGAATATTACTTGGAATTTAACAGCGCAACATCGGACAAGTACTTGGGATTACTACATTACCAAGCCAAATTGGAACCCTGATCAACCTTTGAAATTTAGCGATTTTGAATTGATCACAAAAATAGACGACAAAGCAACCGTACCACCAAAAACAGTCAACCAAACAATTACACTTCCTCAAGACCGCAAAGGATACAATGTGATTTTAGCAGTATGGAATATCAGTGATACGACAAATGCATTCTATCAAGTGATTGACGTGAATATCCAATAATAATCAAAAGGGCTGTGACAAAAAAACGTGTCACAACCCTTTTTTGAATAAGCAGTGTTCGCCTGCCAACTCCTCGGTCACAAGTGTCAATAGTCACCAAACATAAAAAGCTGTTTTTTGAAATTGTTCCTTATGACTCGGAGCTGAACGGCAAGCTCACGCCTTCTCTCGTTTAATCAGCAAGTCTCGTCATCTTCACGACAACTTCACAACGTGCAGTCTGAGGAAACATATCAACAGACTGTAAATATTCAACATTGAACTTTTTACTTAAATGGACCAGATCTCTGGCAAGTGTAGAAACGTTACAGGAGATATAAACAAGTTTTTTTGGTGGAAATTTCAGTAACGATTGAATCAATGCGTTATCCAAACCCGTACGTGGCGGATCTACGATGATACCATCTGGCTGAAAACCTTCATTCAACCATTTAGGTAGAACTTGTTCGGCTGTACCGACTTCATATCGAGTATTGTGATACCCTAATCTTTCCGCATTTCTTTTTGCATCAGCGATTGCTTGAGGAACGGTATCCATTCCTCGGACTTCTTTGACCTTTTTTGCTACACTTAAACCAATCGTACCAACTCCGCAATAAGCATCTACGATTGTTTCATCAGGCTGGGCACCTAATGCTTTGATTCCTTCACCATAAAGCAGTTCGGTCTGCTGAGGATTCAACTGAAAGAAGGCGCGAGGAGAAAGATCGAAAGTCACTTCATTGATTTGTTCTTCAATGGCTTCTTTTCCCCATACGTGGATCGTTTCATCCCCCATTACGAGAGATGTTTTTTGTGCTTGGACATTTTGCATGATCGAAACAACTTCGGGCAGGCGTTCATTGATCTCGCGAATCATTGCGTTTTTTTGTGGGAATTTTTTACTGCGAGTAATAAAAACGACTTGCAGCTCTCCAGTTTTGACACCGATTCTGACCATGATCGTGCGGAAAATACCACTGTTTGTCCGTTCATCATAGATGGGTGCATCAAATTTATTCAATAGTTGAACAACAGTATTCATCACTTTTTGTGTTCGGGGTTCTTGTACCAAACAGTCTGTTATAGGAACTAACTGATGCGAGTTTGCTTCATATAAACCAGCTTCGGTCTTTTGCGTTTGTTTATTTTTTCGTAATTGAAATTGTGCTTTGTTTCTATAATGCCATGGATCATCCATCCCAATCGTCGGTAACAACTGGTAGGATCGAAAGCCTGCTGGTTTGAATTTTTCCAATGCTTGCAAGAGTAGATCCTTTTTAAAATCCAATTGTGCTTGATAGGCTAAGTGTTGTAATTGACAGCCACCGCATTCATAATAAACAGGACATGGCGCCACTACGCGATCTTTGCTTGGCTTTTTGACTTTTATTAATTCTCCTTCTGCATAACGAGGAGTTGCTTTCGTGATTTTGACTAGTACTTCTTCTTTTGGTAGTGCATACGGAACAAATATAATCAATCGTTTGAAATAACCAATTCCTTCGCCATTTATGCCTAAACGCTTGATTTTCAAAGGAATCGTTTGTCCATTTTTGACAATTGTTTCTGCCATAAGTATCTCCCTTTTTCTTTTTTCTGTGGTTTATTCTAACATATAATACCTGATTACGGGGATTTTCTATGGTATGATAGAGAATATATGTTCGAGGAGGATGTTTATGTTAACCGTTACGAGAATCAGTAAAGGCAAAGGCCCTTTCTATCGCGTAGATTTATCTGAAGGAGAAGCTTTACAAGTATCTGAAGATGTATTAGTACGCTATCGTTTGTTAAAAGGACGGGAATTAGACGAAGAAACTATCCAAGAGATCAAGAAGAGCAGTGGCGCTGATTTCGGATTTCAGCTAGCAATGAATTACTTAAGCTATCAGTTACGGTCGGAAAAAGAAATCCGAACATACTTAAAAGAAAAGGAAATCCTTCAAGAAGACCGAAATAAAATCGTAGCCCGCTTAAAAGAATTGGATCTTGTCAATGATTTGGTCTATGGGGAAAGTTATGTGCGCACGAACATGCGCTTAAGTGACAAAGGTCCAAAAAAATTGTCACAGCAAATGCAGCAAAAAGGATTAAAACTAGAGATTATTGAACAGGCGCTCGCCCAGTATACAGTTGAAGACCAAGTTCAAAATGCACATCAAACAGCTGAAAAAACATTTGGAAAAAATCATGGGAAAAGCCAAAAAGAATTATTGCGGAAAATCCAACAAACTCTGATGACAAAAGGTTTTTCTCAAGAAGTGATCCAACAAGCGATGGCTGATCTTCCGCAAGAAGTAGACCAGGAAACAGAATATGATTATTTAGTCAAACAAGGGGATAAACTATGGCGAAGAAATTCAAGGTTTGAACCTAAAAAAAGAAACCTAAAAGTAAAACAAAGCTTATATCAAAAAGGATTTGATTTGGATATGATCCAGCGATTCATTACGGAAAAGGAAGAGGAAAGTGAATAAAGAATGGGAAAAATGGACAGACGAAGAAACAAAAGAATTTCAAGATCAGTTCATTCAATGGTATGAACAAGAAAAAAGAAACCTGCCATGGCGCTACAATCGGGATCCTTATCGTATCTGGATCTCTGAGATCATGCTCCAGCAGACCAGAGTAGATACAGTGATCGATTATTTTTATCGCTTCATGGAATGGTTTCCTACAATTGAAGAATTGGCAACTGCTCCAGAAGAAAAGCTTTTAAAAGCTTGGGAGGGGCTTGGCTATTACTCAAGAGCCCGAAACATCCAAGCAGCTGCTAAACAGATCATGTCTGAATTTGACGGAAAAATGCCGCAAACGCCTGAAGAAATCAGCTCATTGAAAGGAATAGGCCCCTATACGACAGGAGCGATAGCAAGTATAGCATTTGGACTTCCAGAACCTGCAGTTGACGGTAACGTGATGCGAGTAGTCAGCAGATTGTTTTGCATTGAAGCAGATATTGCCAAAGCTTCCAGCAGGAAAATCTTTGATGAAGCGATGCGGAAAATCATTGATGAAACGTATCCAGGTGAATTCAACCAAGCAATGATGGATCTAGGATCAGCTATCTGTACACCAACTTCTCCAAAGTGTGAAGCTTGTCCGATCCAAGCCTTTTGTTTAGCCAACAAACGAGGAATCCAAACGAGTTTTCCTGTAAAAACAAAAAAAGCAAAGCCAAAAAACGTTTATTATATCAGTGCGGCTCTTCAAAATCATTCGGGAGCGTATTATTTTGAAGAAAGAGATAGCCAAAAACTGCTAGCGAATATGTGGACATTTCCAATGGTGGAAGTGACACAAGAGGAGTACGAGCGATTGAAAAAAGAATGGGAAGCAAAACAGGAAGTCGATCTGTTTGATGATCTAGTAGCAGAAGACGGAAAAGAGCTTCCCTTCGAAAAGCAGGAACTTTTTATTTGGCAGACACGTCATTTAGGAGAGGTTACTCATGTTTTTAGTCATCTGAAATGGCATGTTCTCCTTTTTTACGGACGGGCAACCGAGGAAGCAGAACAGGAATTTACCGAGAACAAAACTTCGAAGTGGTTGAAGCCTGCTGCATTTGATTCGGTCGTTTTTCCGAAGGTACAAATGAAACTAGTGGAACAGTTGGAGAAAAATCGAAACAATAGGAATCCTTTCTAGGCAAAGCTCATTTTTATTGATATAATAATTATGATGTCGGTGTAATGAACACCCAAACACAAAGCACAAAATGCTGCTTAAGGAAGGGTTGCTATGGGAGTTCCAAAAGAAGGAGAGTTTGTGACGATCCAAAGTTACAAGCACGACGGCAGATTGCATCGAACGTGGCGAGATACCATGGTATTGAAAACAAGCGAACACTCTATGATCGGCGTGAATGATCACACATTAGTTACTGAATCTGACGGACGCCGATGGGTAACGCGCGAACCAGCGATTGTGTATTTTCATAAAAAATACTGGTTCAATGTAATAGCAATGATCAGAGAAAAGGGGGTTTCCTATTATTGTAATCTAGCTTCACCTTTTTTGCTGGACGATGAGGCCTTGAAATATATCGACTATGACTTGGATATCAAGGTGTTTCCTGACGGCGAGAAACGACTATTGGATGTCGATGAGTACGAGATGCACAGCAAAATGATGAATTACCCGAACGATATTGACTTCATCCTAAAAGAAAATGTGAAGATTCTGGTTGACTGGATCAATAATGGAGATGGCCCGTTCTCAGAAGGCTATATTGATATTTGGTATGACCGTTACAAGCAATTGTCGCGTAAGTAAACGCAAAAAAGAACAGTAAGCCAGTGAGAAATTTTTCTCAAAAGCTTGCTGTTTTTTTTTGAAAAATTTTTTATAAAGTCTTTTTCATATAAATGTGAGGCATGCCAGCGTCTTCAAAAGGCTCACCGTAAGCTATGTAACCAAGCTTTTCGTAAAAAGCTTCCGCTGTAGACTGCGCTCCTAATAAAATCGTATTATAGCCTTGATTCTTAGCAAAGGTTTCTGCTTCTTCAATCAATAGTTTACCTAAGCCTTGGTGTCTGTATTCAGAAAGAATCGCCATTCGCTGTAATTTCATTTTTCCGTTTTCTAAAGGCAAAAGGCGTACAGTTCCTTGCGGTTCTTTTTTATCTGAGTACAGAACGAAATGGATGCAATGTGCTTCATCTTTATCTATTTCTCGAGACAAAGGGACACCTTGTTCGACTACAAAGACTTGATGTCTGATTCTTACAGCATCTAAGTAAATATTGCTCATTGTATCTTTTGTTTGTACAACTTTCATGGTCTAGCCACCTTCCTTTCGTATAGTATACTGGAAAATAAAATAAATAAAAAGTATGGAAAGTTTTCGAAAATAAAAAAAGAATAAAAGAATTTTTAGTGAATATAATATATACTAGGAAGAAAGAAAGGAGGAAATCTATTGTTTGAAAAACTTAGACAGTCTAAACTAATGTTTTGGTCGCTTGAATTATTGATCATAGCTGCACTGATCATGATTTCATCAGAAATAAATTTTATTTTTGAACCGATCGGGACATTTTTTTCCACGTTATTTGCACCCGTACTGATTGCAGGCTTTCTTTACTATTTGCTGAATCCTATCGTCAAGCTGCTGATGAAAGCAAAAATCAAAAGAATATGGGCTGTCGCAATTGTGCTGCTCCTTTTAGTTGCAGCAATTATTTGGATTTTACTTAGTGTCATTCCAAGTCTAGTACAGCAAATTTCCTCATTGGCATCTAGTATGCCTGATTTTATCAAACAGGTGGAAAGTTGGTTAAAAGAGGTAGCCGAATTGCCTGTGTTCAAGGAAGTTGATATCAATAAATATTTTGAACAATTAGATATTTCTTACGGGACGATCATCCAACAATTCCTTAGTGGCGTTTCCAACAGTTTAGGTTCGATCGTTGGAACGATTGCTTCGGCAACCGTAGTGATCATTACGGCACCCTTCATCTTGTTCTATATGTTGAAAGATGGCGAAAAACTAGTGCCAAACATCCAACAGTTTTTCCCGGAGAAAAGAAGAAATCAAATTGTGGAATTATTGGGACAGCTGAATAAAACATTAGCTAATTATATTAGTGGACAAGCAATTGAATGTCTATTCGTCGGCACTTTTACATTTTTAGGATATATGATCATCGGTGTAGATTATGCTTTCTTGTTTGGAGTCATTGCAGGATTGACCAACCTGATACCGTATTTAGGACCTTATCTAGGGCTAGCACCTGCATTTTTAGTGACGATCTTCAACGATCCGATAAAAGCATTGCTTTGTTGTTTAGTTGTACTAATCGTCCAACAGTTAGATGGAAACATCATTTATCCGAATGTAATTGGGAAATCACTGAAGATCCATCCTTTAACGATCATTATCGTCCTTCTAGTAGCAGGAAACATTGCCGGATTGCTTGGTATCTTCTTAGGTGTTCCTTTTTATGCAATCTGCAAGACAATCATTTCCTATATAATCAAAATCATCAAGGAAGATAAACAAAATGAAAACAAGAAAAAAATTGCTACGACCTCGTAGATAGTTTTAGTACACTTGTTTTTATTGCAAAGAAAATTGCTTTGTGATACCATTTTAACGTGGCTATAGTGCCACGTTTTTTTCTATCGTAAACTAAAAATTAATTTTATAAGGAGAGAATGCGATTATGAATGCTGACCCTGAGAGTCAGTCGCTGTTAGCGCAGATTTTATTATTGATCGTTTTGACATTGATCAATGCTTTTTTAGCAGCTTCCGAAATTGCTGTTGTTTCGATCAATAAGAATCGAATCGAGCAAAAAGCTGATGAAGGAGATGTGAAATCTCAAAAGCTTTTAAAAATATTGCAGAATCCAAATAATTTCCTATCGACAATCCAAGTAGGAATCACTTTGGTCAACATTTTGTCCGGTGCGTCACTAGCAAATACTTTATCGGAACGGTTAGCTCCGGTATTAGGTGGCGGTACAGCGGCAAAAAATATTGCAAATATCATTGTGCTGGCTATTTTGACCTATGTATCGATTGTTTTTGGAGAATTGTACCCTAAACGTATTGCTTTAAATAAATCAGAAGAAGTCGCAAAGTTCACTTCAGGGCTGATACGCTTGATCGGCGTAGTAGCTAAGCCCTTTGTCTGGTTGCTTTCTGCTTCTACAAGTTTGTTGGCACGTATCACACCGATGACCTTTGATGATGAAGATTCAAAAATGACCAGAGATGAAATGCGTTATATGCTTGAAAACGAAGGCGTATTGAACAACGAAGAATTGGAAATGCTCCAAGGGGTTTTTTCTCTTGATACGAAAGTTGCTCGAGAAGTAATGGTCCCACGAACGGATGCATTTATGATTGATATCAATGACACTGTGGAAGAAAATGTGAATAAAGTTTTATCGGAAAACTATTCAAGAATTCCTGTCTATAATGAAGACAAAGATAAGGTAGTTGGAATCCTTCATACAAAGAATTTACTAAAAGCAGCCCATAAATTTGGCTTTGATCATTTAGATATCAAAAAAATCATGCAGGAGCCTTTATTCGTTCCTGAAACGGTCTTTATTGATGATCTATTATATGAAATGAAAAAGACACAGAATCAAATGGCTATTTTATTGGATGAATATGGCGGTGTCGTTGGTTTAGCAACATTAGAAGATCTTTTAGAAGAAATCGTCGGAGAAATCGATGATGAATCAGATGAAGTTGAGAATCTTTATGAAAAAATCGATGAACACGAATATATTATCCAAGGACGAATGCTGATTGATGAATTCAATGAAGCTTTTGACAGTGATTTGCATATGAGTGATGTAGACACAATGGCTGGTTATTTGATTACAGCATTAGGCATGATTCCGGATGAAGGCGAAAAGTTATCATTTGATGTCGATAATATTACGCTGGTTTCTGAAGAAATGGAAGGTTCTCGAATCCTTAAAATCCGTGTCATTTTTCATGATCCGGAAGAAACAGAAGCGGAACCTGAAGAAGAACGCAGATACTTCAGAAAAGAATTCGAAGATGACGAACCAAGAAGATAATTGGAAACTTGGTTATAAAAGAAAGACGTGTTGCTTGAATAAACAAGCAACATGTCTTTTCTTTAGTCAGCTGACAAAAATATTTGACTCTTATGATTTGGTGGCTTTTTCATTCGCTGAATCCATGCTATACTGATTCAGTTGTAGTAATTAACAGAAGTTGTGAAAAAGCTGTCTTGTATCAAGTAATAAAAACAGCTAAGCAAAAACAGCTTCTCTTGTTTTTGGGTTGGTGGGGATTATTACCAATGCAAGCTTTTAAACACTGTTTACTCGGAAAAAGGGACGGCGACACGGCTTTTGTCACAGCCCTATATGAAATTGTCTTTCCTTAAGAGAACAGACAATCTGTCTAGAAAAAGATAAATAATTGAATGGAAGAAATGGAGTTAGGTTATGAATAATCCAGAATTAAAGCAGCAAGTGGACAATCGCAGAACGTTTGCGATCATTTCCCATCCGGATGCGGGGAAAACAACGATTACAGAACAATTACTATTGTTTGGTGGAGCTATTCGTCAAGCCGGAACTGTAAAAGGAAAGAAAACAGGTAATTTTGCCAAATCAGACTGGATGGAAATCGAGAAACAACGTGGAATATCTGTCACTAGTTCTGTTATGCAGTTTGATTATCAAGGAAAACGAGTAAATATCTTGGACACTCCAGGACATGAAGATTTTTCTGAAGATACTTACCGTACTTTGATGGCTGTGGATAGTGCGGTCATGGTAATCGACAGTGCCAAAGGGATCGAAGCACAGACAAAGAAATTGTTTCAAGTGGTTAAAAAACGTGGCATCCCGATTTTTACTTTTATCAACAAACTAGATCGTGATGGTCGCGAACCATTAGAACTGTTAGAAGAATTAGAAGAGTTATTAGATATCGAGTCTTATCCAATGAATTGGCCAATTGGTATGGGAAAAGGTTTAGAAGGTCTTTATGATATTTACCATAATCGTGTAGAGTTTTATCGTCCGGAAAATTATCAAGGAGAACGTTTAGTAGAATTGGATGAAGATGGTCTGCTTCCTGATAATCATCCTTTAACTGAAAATTCCTTATATGAACAAGTCTTAGAAGAAGTAGAACTACTCAAAGAAGCTGGAGATGCATTTAATCAAGAAAAAATTGCTCGTGGCGATCAGACACCAGTATTTTTTGGTTCTGCATTAACTAATTTCGGTGTACAGACTTTTTTAGAAACTTTCGTTGAATTAGCACCAGCTCCTTATGGGCATAAAACACAAGATGATCAGATGGTAAGTCCTTATGAAGAAGAATTTTCTGGTTTCGTATTCAAGATACAAGCAAATATGAACCCAGCCCATCGTGACCGAATCGCTTTTGTCCGAATCTGTTCTGGAACATTCGAGCGAGGAATGGATGTCTGGTTAGAACGTACAAATAAAAAATTGAAATTAAGCAATGTTACGCAATTTATGGCAGATTCGAGAGAGAATGTAGAAAAGGCAGTAGCAGGTGATATTATTGGTGTATATGATACCGGTAATTATCAGATTGGGGATACATTGTTCGAAGGCAAACTAAAAGTTGCTTATGAAGAACTTCCTTCATTTACTCCAGAGCTGTTCATGAAAGTGACTGCTAAAAATGTTATGAAACAAAAATCCTTCCATAAAGGAATCTATCAATTGGTTCAAGAAGGAGCGATTCAGCTTTATAAAACATATCTAACAGAAGAATATATCATTGGGGCTGTTGGTCAGCTGCAATTCGAAGTATTCCAATATCGTATGTTAAATGAGTACAACGCAGAAGTCATCATGTCTCCGATGGGGCACAAAATTGCTCGCTGGATTGATCCGGAAGATTTAGATGAGAAGATGAGTTCAAGCCGTAATATCTTAGCGCGTGATCGTTTTGATCAGCCGTTATTCTTATTTGAGAACCAATTTGCGGAACGCTGGTTTGCGGATAAATATCCAGATGTCAAACTGAGAAGTTTGATGTAAAGAGGTTATAAAAAATTTGCGTTGCATCAAGTAATAAGGAAAGCCAAACAAAAACAGCTTCTCCTGTTTTGGATTTGGTTGAATACAGTTTACCAAGAAACCATGAGTCTGCCACTCAGTTTCAAGTGCAAATAAAAATTTTGAAAATACATTCTTATACTTTGTTGTTAGCCGTGACGGATTTTCCGTTACGGTTCTTTTTATCATTTAAAACTATAAAAAATGTCTAATCTAAAAAAATATAAAAATTACTTTGCGTACATACTATTAAAGAGAGGAGGGTTTGTGAAATGGAAACAGAATGGCAAAGGCGTCAAAGAAAAAAACAGAAAAAAGCAGAAATGTTGCGATTATGTCGATTGTTGGATGTAAAAGACTGGGACAAAAACGAGCAGATTGCACAAGAAGTGCAATCAATCATCCAGAAAGAAGAAAAAGTAAAAAATAAAGATACGAGTAGATCAAAAAATGAAAAGAGAAAGACACAAAAGAAGCGTAAAAAAATAAAGAGCCAGAAAGCAAAAGAAACAAATGAGGCGTGAATCGTCTCATTTGCTTCTTTAATTATGTTCAAAAGTTGATTAAACGGCTAACGTAGCATCTAATTCGTGTTTTGGAATAGAGATTTCAACAAGCCCGGCCAATTCGATTACTTTGATTTCATCCTCGTGGTAAACAGCATCTTTGATTTTATCCAAGAAATAATTTTTAGCTTCTTCGATTTCTTTCGGCTGGATTTTACGTTTATCATTGATTAACAAAATTTCATTATGTTCAGGGGCTTCAGTGTAGACAATAGTGGTATTTCCGGCTGTGTAGACTTTGACCAGATGGGCATCAGTGTTTTCAAGCTGGTTCAATACAAGACGGGAATGGCTGTTTGTTACATTTACCAATTTCATGGCGCTCACCTCTTTTATGTATTTTTAATTGCTTGTTTCTTTTATTATAATTTCTTTTTTATAAAATGAACAGTATTTTGACTTTTCTGAAAAAAGAGAGCGTGGGACAAAAGTAAAGAACACTTTTGTCCCACGCTCTAAACACGTATAAACAGCGGAAGCAGAAGCAACTCCTTCGGCAATAAGCTGAAATTCACAAAAATTTGTAAAGTAATTTTCGCGAATTCCTTCTTATTTCTTGGAGTTAAACGCTTCTGTCCCAGCCTCTATATACATACTAGGTTTACTCAGCCGTTTCTTCGGTTGATTCTTTTGCTAAACGTTCTGGTTTAGAAGTCACAATGATTTTTCCATCCTTATCCAATTTTGCTTTCAACTCATGAATAGAAGGGTGATCAAGGTAAAATTCAGCGATGCCATCTTCGATTTGTTCTTGGATTGTTCGTCGAAGGGGACGAGCACCCATGGATGGATCATAACCTAAGTCAACTAATTTTTCTTTGACATTCGTAGGAACTTCGATATGAAGTTGCTGTGCTGCCAGCATTTGATTGACATCGTCTAGCATCAGTGTAACGATGGTCATCAAGTTTTCTTTTGACAAAGCACTGAATTCGATGATTCCGTCAAAACGATTTAGAAACTCTGGTGTAAAGTAATTATTCAATTGATTCAATACCGAACGAGTAACACCTTCACGTGCCGCACCAAAGCCAACATTTGCTTCTACTTTACCAGTACCGGCATTACTTGTCATGATGATGATCGTATCTTTAAAGCTGACGGTTCTTCCTTGTGCGTCCGTCAATCGGCCATCATCTAAGATTTGCAAGAACATGTGCAAAACATCTGGATGAGCTTTTTCAACTTCATCTAATAAGACAAGACTGTAAGGATTTCTCCGAACTTTTTCTGTTAATTGACCAGCTTCTTCGTATCCAACATAACCTGGGGGAGAACCAATCAATTTAGAGACACTGTGTTTTTCCATATATTCAGACATATCGAAACGAATCATTGAATCTTGTGAACCGAATAATTCATAGGCAAGCTGTTTGGCAAGTTCTGTTTTACCTACACCGGTTGGTCCGACAAATAAGAAGGAGCCAATTGGACGATTCTGTTTGTTCAATCCAACACGATTTCGGCGAATCGCTTTCGCTACACGGTCTACAGCATTATCTTGACCAATGACATGAGCCTTCAAGTCATCTGCTAAGTTTTTCAATTGTGTCTGTTCTTTTTCTTTTAATTCGCCCACTGGAATACCTGTTCGTTGTTCAACGATTTTTTCCATATCTTTTTCGGTGATGACAGGTGTTTCTTCTTCGGTGAGTTGGCGTTCTTTCATTTTTTGAAGTTTGTTGATCTGGTCACGGTAATAAGCCGCTTTTTCGAAATCTTCTTCTCGAGAAGCTAAAACTTTTTGTTCTTCCGCTTCTTGTAGTTTTTTCTCGATTGTTTTAGGATCAACGATTTGAATTGTTAAGTTTTTCTTAGAACCTGTTTCATCTAGCAAATCGATGGCTTTATCCGGCAAGAAGCGATCTTGGACGTAACGATTGGATAAAGTTGCGGCTGCTTCGATGGCTTCATCAGTATATTTTACATGATGATAGTCTTCGTAACGTTTTTGCAGTCCTTTCAAGATACTGATTGTTTCTTCGACAGTTGGTTCATCTACTCGTACGGGTTGCATGCGACGCTCTAAGGCAGCATCTTTTTCGATGATGCGATACTCGTTTAAGGTAGTAGCACCAACCATCTGCAATTCTCCTCGAGCTAAAGCAGGTTTTAAAATATTACCAGCATCCATGTTTCCATCGCCTGCGGAACCAGCGCCGACGATTTCATGCACTTCATCTATAAATAGAATCACATTTTCTGCTTGACGAATTTCTTCAATCAATTTTTGCATCCGTTCTTCGAATTGACCTCGTATACCAGTACCTTGGACTAAGGATACGACATCTAAACGAATGACTTCTTTGTCCATTAATTTTTGTGGGACATCGCCATCTACGATTTTTTGTGCTAACCCTTCTACAACTGCTGTTTTACCAACACCAGGTTCACCAATCAAGACAGGGTTGTTCTTAGTTCGGCGATTTAAAATTTCGATGACACGTTTGATTTCATCATCACGACCGATCACAGGGTCGATATCCCCTTGTCGAGCTTGTTCAGTGATGTTGATTCCGTATTCTCCCAATAAACCTTCTGTATTGCCTTGAGGTGGTTGTCCACCATTGAAGTTGTTGTTTCCACCAAATTGTGTTGGCGGTGTTTGCTCATAGTTTCCTTGCTGTTGCATTTGGCGAGACATGGAACGAAAAAGATCGTCCAAACTACCAAATCCAAATGGATCATTTTGGGCCATATTAGTTAGACCTCCATTTTGCTGATTTTTGATTTTTTGATAACAGCTCTGACAATAATCAAGTTGTGTCCGCTGACCATTGACAGTGGCATACAAGTGAATCGTTGCCTCATTCTTGCCACAGTTTTGACAAAGCATGAATCATTCACGTCCTTTCACAAAAATGGGTACAACCATATTTTACATCTCGTTTTTCATGAGGTAAAAGAATAACCCCTATTTTTTTAGGGATTTATGAGGTAGAAAAGGTAAAATGCCTATTGACCATTCCTGACCTTTGATTCTTATTATACTAAAAATCGACAGGGAAGCAAGTAATTCGTTTCATATAAAAACAAACAAGGTCAAAGGAAAGAATGATAAACGTCAGGAGAAAAGATAGCGACAAGAAAAAGAAAATAAACACGTTTGTTATAAAATGTGAAGAAAAGGATGAAAAAGAATCCGGAATAATTTGAATACTTTTATCTGAAATTGAATGAAAACTGTTGTATCTAACGAAAAAAAATGTTAATCTTTACAGATGAAAGGGTGACACTTGTTAGGATTCTCTGAATTACTAAAAAAGAAAACCCTCACATAAAAACAACACTCACTTAAAGGAGACCGATTAATATGGAAAAGAAAGAATTTCACGTAGTAGCAGAAACTGGGATCCACGCACGTCCAGCTACATTATTAGTACAAACAGCAAGCAAATTTAACTCTGATGTAAACTTAGAGTATAAAGGTAAATCAGTAAACTTGAAATCAATCATGGGCGTTATGTCTTTAGGTGTAGGTCAAGGCTCTGATGTTACTATCACTGCAGAAGGTGCTGACGAAGCTGACGCAATGGCAGCAATCGTTGAAACAATGAAGAAAGAAGGCTTATCTGAATAATGGTTGAAATGCTAAAAGGGATTGCCGCTAGTGACGGTGTTGCCGTTGCAAAAGCTTACCTGCTAGTTCAACCGGATTTAACATTCAGTAAGGCAACAGTAGAAGATACTGCGGCTGAAGAAGCTCGTTTGGATGCTGCATTAGCTAAATCTACTGAAGAATTGCAGCAAATTCGTGAAAAAGCAGCGCAAAGCTTAGGTGAAGCAGAAGCGCAAGTATTTGATGCCCATTTGATGGTTCTTTCAGATCCAGAAATGGTAGGTCAAATCAAGCAAAATATTAAAGACAACAGCGTAAATGCTGAATCAGCGCTAAAAGAAGTAACGGATATGTATATCGGTATGTTCGAAGCAATGGAAGATAATGCTTATATGCAAGAGCGTGCTGCAGATATTCGTGACGTTGCTAAACGTATTTTAGCGCACTTATTAGGCGTTACTTTACCAAATCCATCAATGATCAACGAAGAAGTGGTCGTTGTTGCACATGACTTGACTCCAAGTGATACTGCACAATTAGATCGCAATTTTGTAAAAGCGTTTGTAACAGACATTGGTGGACGTACTTCACATTCTGCTATCATGGCACGTTCTTTAGAAATTCCAGCAATCGTTGGGACAAAAGAAATCACTGCTAAAGTCAAAGAAGGCGATATTTTGGCTGTCAACGGGATCGAAGGCGATGTAATCATCGATCCTACAGAGGAACAAAAAGCTGAATTTGAAAAAGCAGGTGCAGATTACGCAGCACAAAAAGCAGAATGGGAAAAACTAAAAAATGCAGAAACTGTCACAGCTGACGGCAAGCATTTTGAATTAGCTGCAAACATCGGAACACCAAAAGATCTAGTTGGTGTTCATAACAATGGTGGAGAAGCAGTTGGTCTGTACCGTACTGAATTCCTATATATGGATTCTCCGGACTTCCCAACAGAAGATGACCAATACGAAGCTTACAAAGCTGTATTAGAAGGTATGGAAGGAAAACCAGTTGTTGTTCGTACAATGGACATCGGCGGGGATAAAGAACTACCATATCTGCAATTACCTCATGAAATGAATCCATTCTTAGGATATCGTGCATTACGTATCAGTCTATCTGAACAAGGCGACGAAATGTTCCGCACACAAATGCGTGCATTACTTCGTGCATCTGTTCATGGTAACTTACGTATCATGTTCCCTATGGTAGCTACGCTCAAAGAATTCCGTGCAGCAAAAGCGATCTTTGAAGAAGAAAAACAAAAATTGATCAGTGAAGGCAAGGAAGTATCAGATACAATCCAAGTCGGCATCATGATTGAGATTCCAGCAGCAGCAGTCTTAGCAGACAAGTTTGCAAAAGAAGTGGATTTCTTCTCAGTAGGTACGAACGATTTAATTCAATACACAATGGCAGCAGACCGTATGAATGAACGTGTTTCTTACTTGTACCAACCATATAACCCATCAATCTTACGTTTAATCAAAAATGTAATTGATGCAGCACACGCTGAAGGAAAATGGGCAGGTATGTGTGGAGAAATGGCTGGAGATCAAACCGCTGTTCCGCTGCTAGTAGGTATGGGTCTAGATGAGTTCTCAATGAGCGCGACATCTATTCTTAAAACACGTAGTTTAATGAAACGCTTGGACACAGGGAAAATGGCTGAACTTGCTGATCGTGCATTGAAAGAATGCGATACGATGGAAGAAGTCGTTGAACTTGTTCATGAATATGTAAAATAAACAACGTATAAAAAAACTGGTGTAGCTTGTAAAAGAGCTACGCCAGCTTTTTTGTTTTCTGTTCTTTTTTAAGAAAACGTTTTCGTCAGCAAGATTAGACAAAAATAGGGCTTAAGTTTGAGTGACAGTTTGGAGGCTATGTTATACTATATAAATGAAGGGGGACGTAAGGTGAAGGTATTATTATATTTTGAAAGTGAAAAGATGCTTGCAAAATCTGGAATCGGGCGTGCGCTTGATCATCAAAAACGTGCTCTGACGGAAGTCGGTATCTCTTATACACTAGACGACAAAGATGATTATGACATCCTGCACATCAATACATACGGAATCAATAGTCATAATATGGTCAATAAAGCCAGAAGAGAAGGTAAAAAAGTTGTCTATCATGCGCATTCAACAGAGGAAGACTTCCGAAATTCCTTTATCGGATCGAACAAGCTTTCTCCTATTGTAAAAAAATATCTGGTAGGATTGTACCAAAAAGCGGACTATTTGATCACGCCAACACCTTATTCAAAACAGTTGTTGGAAAGCTATGGTATCCGTGTACCGATTCAAGCTATTTCCAATGGGATCGACCTAGAGAAATATCGCCCTGATCCAATGAAAGAACAAAAGTTCAGAGAGTATTTCAAACTATCTCCGGATCAAAAAGTAATCATTTGTGTCGGTTTGTTTTTCGAACGTAAAGGAATCATTGATTTCGTAGAAATTGCTAAGAAGATGCCCGACTATACATTCATTTGGTTTGGTCATGTTCCGATGTACTCGATTCCTCGAAACATCCGGAAAATTGTAAAAGAAGACCATCCTGAGAATGTTCTGTTTCCTGGATATATACGAGGGGAAATCATCGAAGGAGCATATTCAGGTGCAGATCTATTCTTTTTTCCTTCCTATGAAGAGACGGAAGGAATCGTTGTTTTAGAAGCTTTAGCAAGCAAGCAAAATGTACTTGTTCGAGATATTCCAGTGTATAATGGCTGGTTAGAAGATAGCAAGAACTGCTATATGGGGAAGACAAACGAAGCGTTTATCCAACTGATTCAACAGATTACCAATGAAGAGCTACCGAGTTTGACACAAGCCGGTTATCAAACAGCAAAAGAACGAAGTATCAATAAAATCGGTGAAGAACTTAAAAACGTATATGAAAGTGTGCTGAATGAAAAAGTCTCTAGCAAATTAAAAAAAGTACATCAGACAAAGGACTAGTTTGGAGGCGAAAAACATGAAAATCGGCTTTTTTACCGATACCTACTTTCCGCAAGTCAGCGGAGTGGCTACATCGATCAAAACATTAAAACAAGAATTAGAAAAACATGGGCATGAAGTCTATATCTTTACGACAACCGATCCTAATGCGGACAAGTTGGAAAAAGATGTGATTCGAATGCCAAGTGTACCGTTTATTTCTTTCAAGGATCGAAGAGTTGTTGTTAGAGGCATGTGGTATGCTTATTTGGTTGCCAAAGAACTAGAATTAGATCTGATCCATACCCATACAGAATTCGGAGCAGGAATACTCGGGAAGATGGTAGCTAAGAAGTTGAAAATACCCCTGATCCATACTTACCATACGATGTATGAAGATTACCTTCATTATATCGGTAAAGGAAAAGTGATCAGGCAATCCCATGTAAAATACTTATCCAGATTATTTGCTAATCATACGACAGGTGTAGTCTGTCCAAGTGAACGTGTTATTGATACATTACGTAGCTATGGTGTAGTAGCACCGCTTCGTGTGATTCCTACTGGTATCGACATTGAGAAGTTCAAACGTTCTGATATCACTCAGGAGGATATCAACAAGTTAAGGGAGTCATTAGGACTTCAGGAAAATCATCTGATGATTCTTTCTTTAAGCAGGATTTCTTATGAGAAAAATATCCAAGCATTGGTTAATGGATTTCCTCAGGTTATCTCGGCTTACCCTAATGCCAGATTAGTTATTGTAGGAAAAGGTCCTTATGTAGAAGAGTTAGAGGAATTGATTTCCGAACTGCAGTTAGAAGAATTTGTGCAGTTTACAGGAGAAGTGGATAACAATGATGTAGCCCTTTATTATAAAGCGGCAGATTATTTTGTCAGTGCTTCTACTTCAGAGACACAAGGGCTTACTTATACCGAAGCGATGGCAGCCGGCACGCCTTGTGTCGTAGAAGGAAATGCTTATTTGGACCGATTGTTCGATCATCCTTCATTAGGGAAAACTTTTGAAACCGACGAAGACTTTGCACCCGCACTTATTGATTATATTTCCAGTGAAGTCCCTAGAAATCCAAAGGTTTTAGAAGCCAAACTTTATGACATTTCGTCTACTCATTTCGGCGAAGCAATGATCGAATTTTATCAAGATATGGTTGTTTACCATGAAGAAGAGATGCGAAGAAAAGAAGAAGAAGCTTCGATTGAACGAATCAAAATCAAATTAAATTCATTTAAAAGATAAAATTCAAACATTTTTTATAAAAAAATCCTTGTTTCTAGCGTATACTAGCATAGAAGCAAGGATTTTTGATTTTTAGGAGGTCGAAAGAATGAAACTAGGTTTTATCGGAACAGGCGTTATGGGAAGTGCTGTTGTACGCCATCTACTAGAAGCAGGTCACGAAGTCGCTGTTTATAATCGGACAAAAGCAAAAGCTGATCCTTTAGTAACAGAAGGAGCTGTCTGGGCGGATACACCAAAGGCTGTAGCAGAACAAAGTAATATTCTGTTTACAATGGTAGGTTATCCTAAAGATGTAGAAGAAATCTACTATGGAGAATCGGGGATTTTTTCTGCAGATGTCTCAGGACGTATTTTAGTTGATTTGACTACAAGTACACCAACTCTGGCAGAAAAAATTGCAAAAACAGCAAAAGAAAAAGGTGCAGATGCATTAGATGCACCGGTGTCAGGCGGTGACTTAGGAGCAAAGAATGGCACACTGACGATCATGGTGGGCGGAGAAGAATCGGTCTATGATCAAGTACTTCCTTTATTCAAGGAATTTGGTACGTCATTTACATTGCATGGCTCTGCTGGGAAAGGTCAGCATACGAAAATGGCCAATCAAATCATGATTGCAGGCACGATGACAGGAATGACGGAAATGCTTGTCTATGCACAAAAAAACGGTCTCGCTTTAGAAAAAGTGATTGAGACACTTTCAGGCGGAAGTGCAGCTAACTGGTCTTTAAGTAATTATTCCCCACGTATCTTGAAAGAAGATTACACGCCTGGTTTTTTTGTCAAACATTTTATCAAAGATTTAAAGATTGCATTAGAAGAAGCAGAAAAAATGAACCTTGTCTTGCCAGCAACCATCCAAGCGTTGAAACTATACGAAGAGTTGGCAGATAAAGGTTTTGAGAATGACGGAACTCAAGCGTTGATCAAACTTTGGTGGCCTGAAGGGAAAATACCAGAAAAAAAATCATAAAAAACGAGTTTTTTTAGAGAAAATCAATGCAAGTAGGCTATGCTTTTGATACAATATAACAGAAATAAGAAAAGGAGGACCTCCGATGACACATTCACAATTAGTCGCAATCATAAAACGACTGGAGGCTATGGTCGAGTCAGCAGATAATGAACTGCAAGTTCGCCGTTTTGAAAAAGAAGGCGTAGAAAAGTGTACAGTAACTTATGATAAAGCGACCGATACATTTGAATTAACTGAAACAGATACTCATCAGCAATACGAATTCGATAATATCGATATCGTAGCGATGGAAATCTATGATTTAATCCAATAAATTTTAGGATAATTGACATTTGAAGTTGAAGATGCCTAAAAGAAGCCGAGAAGCAGCTAATTTAGTTGCTTTTCAGCTTCTTTTTTATTTAATTGCTCCATTTCAATCTGTTCCTTTTCTAATTTTTTGCGGTAACTAATCAAAATTTGTACAGGATCGATTTCTTCTTTTGATAATTGGCGTTTCAAAGATAAATGAGCTTCTTTTTTTTCATAATAAAAGTCAGGTGGATTGTTCCCAGAAGTAATCATTGTTTCTGCAAGCTGTCCGTAACAAATAAGGTAGTGCTTTTTCTGACTATCGTCCGCTGCCAGTGGCATGCTGAATGTGAGGGATGGTGTTCTTAAAAACTGCTTTTGTTCTTGGATCCGTCTGATGAAATAAGTAACTAATTCGATATCTTTTTGAAGCATGCCAGCTTTTTCGAAATTCAGCTGATAGATGAAATGTTGTTGTCTCTTTTTCAAGTAAGTCAGTAGCTTTTTATTGCGACCCTGAAACAATCCTTGGATCTCCTTCTTTTTCTGTTCAAAAGTCATTTCCTGTAAGTCAGGAAGCTGGACTCGCAAAGCTAATAAGCTGATTTCAGACAACCAAGGCATTTGATACGTTTCTTCCATTATACGCAAAATAGACGGCATTTTTTTATAGAGACGAAAAGGCCCGTATGTTCGAGCCGTAGGAGTATCTGTTAATACAAATCCCTTATTGGAAATATGTACATAATTGTAGTTACTGAAATAATTCATTTGTCGGTTATAAAAAGGACGGTAATGTTGGATCAGTTGACACTCAAGCAACAAAGCATCTAATTCTGTATCTACTACGACAAAATCAAAATCTGTTATATGATGAATCATACGTAATACTTTTTTTGAATGCTGCTTATTCTGATGAAAATAGCTACTTACTCTATTTTTGAGCCGTTTTGCTTTACCAACATAGATGACCATCCCTTCTTGGTTTTTCATAAGATAGACACCCGGCAGCATGGGGAGATTTTTTATTTTTTCTTTTAACATAGGGTCTCCTTTCACGCTTTGAATAAAAAGACTATAACAAATTTTAAAATAATGGACAAGTTTTAGGTAATTGGAACATTCTATCAACAAGAAATACTTTGATAATCAAAATATGTCAGTGCAATAGTTTTTCT
>NZ_NGMF01000002.1:499276-523777 GCF_002140245.1 Enterococcus sp. 10F3_DIV0382
TACTTTGATAATCAAAATATGTCAGTGCAATAGTTTTTCTAATAAAATAAATAAAAAATGCTGATTTATCAGTTTTTTTAAATGAGTAAAATCTTAAAATAAACTCATATAATAAAAAAATGAACTTTTACGGTTGCATTTTGAAAAAAGTTAAGATATAGTTTGAACATCAAAAGATTTGATAATCAAACTAATTAGTGGACGGTGGAACATGGAACCAGATTTAAAAACAGTAAATGATTATCTTGTTAGTGTCTTCAATGATATTTTGACAATCGAAGAGTCTGAGTTGAAAAAATCTCAATTCAAAGATCTGTCAATCACAGAGATGCACACGATCGAGGCAATCGGGATGTACAAGAAAAAAACAACTTCAGAAGTAGCCAAAGAACTATCAATTACTGTTGGGACCTTGACCACTGCTATTAACAAGTTAGTAAAAAAAGGCTATGTCGAACGTATCCGCAGTGAAGATGACCGTCGTGTTGTAAAGTTGGGACTAACGAAAAAAGGAAAGTTACTGTTTCGGGTCCATCAGCATTTTCATCGTGAAATGGTCAAGAACATCTTAGAAGGAATGGCTACGGAAGAACAGCATGCCTTGCTGGATGCACTGAAAAACTTGCATGACTTCTTGCAAGACTATAAGTGAGGATATTTAATGGAACAATTTGGAATGATTACTGCAACAGCCAGCGTCCTTCCTGAAAAGATCATTACGAATAATGATCTTTCCAAGATGATGGATACCTCGGATGAATGGATTTCATCAAGGACGGGTATTCGTGAACGAAGATGTGTAACAAATCAGGAGACATCTGATTTATGCCTCTTAGTGGCGGAAAAAATGATGCAACAAAAAAATCTGAACCCTAAAGATTTGGATTTTATCTTAGTAGCAACAATGTCGCCCGATTACTCGACACCATCTGTAGCAGCACAAGTACAAGGAAAATTGGGAGCAGCTAATGCTATTGCTTTCGATATCAGCGCGGCATGCTCAGGATTTGTTTATGCGTTAAGCATGGCTGAAAAAATGATCCGCTGCGGCTCAACTAAAGGATTGGTAATTGGTGGTGAAACACTGTCTAAGCTAATCGATTGGTCTGATCGCACGACTGCTGTATTATTTGGTGATGGAGCAGGCGGGGTTCTTTTAGAAGCAAACCCACAAAAAAAATTGCTGAAAGAAAAATTAGCAACTGATGGTACCAGAAGTACCTCACTGACTGCTGGCTACCAGCAAAATAAAAACCCGTTCTATTCAGAAGATTCAGAAGGTTCGTATTATTTGCGAATGACCGGCAGAGATATTTTTGATTTCGCTGTTCGAGATGTTGCAAACAATATCCAAGAAGTCATGAAAGACACGCCAGTTGATTATCTGCTTTTGCATCAGGCAAATCTCAGGATCATTGAGAAAATCGCCCGAAAAGTAAAGATGCCGCAAGAAAAATTCCTGACCAATATGGATAAGTACGGGAATACCTCTGCTGCAAGTATCCCTATTTTATTGGATGAAGCAGTTTCTAGCGGAAAGATCACCTTGGGAAAACAACAGAAAGTAATATTTACAGGCTATGGCGGAGGTTTAACGTGGGGAAGTATTCTCATGGAGCTGTAAACTGTTAAATTATAAAAATAAAAAAGCAAACAATATCGGAGGAATATATTATTATGGTATTCGAAAAAATTCAAGAAATCATTGCAGAAGAATTAGGAAAAGAAACTGAAGAAATCAAATTGACTACTGACATCCAAGAAGACTTAGAAGCTGACAGCTTGGATTTATTCCAAATCATCAACGAAATTGAAGATGAATTTGATGTAAAAATCGAAACAGAAGACGGAATCAAAACGGTTCAAGATTTAGTGACTTACGTAGAAAAACAAACTGCATAATCATTAAAATTAGGTTGGGGGCTGGGACATTTCCTGAAATAGGGATGTCTCGGCCTTTTTGAATAAGAAGAATCAAACATATATTCTGGATATATTGGAGAAAAACATGAAAACAGCATTCTTATTTAGTGGCCAAGGTGCACAATATCAAGGTATGGGAAAAGATTTATATGAAGAAGCCGTTGTAAAGCAGACATTTGATGAAGCAAGTGAGATTCTCGGCTACGATATGGCCGAACTCTGCTTTTCAGAAAATGAACGTTTGGATCAGACACAATATACACAGCCAGCTATTCTAACAGTCAGCATTGCGTATTATCGCTTATTGAAGGAGCATGGAATCATCCCAGATGCAGCTTTAGGACTGAGTTTAGGAGAATATTCGGCATTAGTAGCCAGTGATGCGTTATCCTTCACTGAAGCCGTTGCACTAGTAGCGAAGAGAGGCGTTTATATGACGGAAGCTGCCCCAGCTGGAAGCGGAAAAATGGTCGCAGTAATGAATGCGCCGATTGAGACGATTGAGGAAAGCTGTCATGAAGCAAGCAAGTACGGCATCGTGTCTCCTGCTAATTACAATACACCTCAGCAGATCGTGATTGGTGGCGAAGAAAAAGCCGTAGATGAAGCTGTTTTGCTCTTAAAAGAAAAAGGAATCAAAAGGATGATCCCACTAAATGTCAGTGGACCTTTCCATACAGCTATTTTAGCACCAGCATCAAAAAAACTGGCGAAGGATCTAAGTCATATTCAATTTTCTGACCCTTCTTTTCCAGTCATCAGCAACACAACAACGGAAATAATGAAGAAAGAGACGATTGCGGGACTACTCGAACAGCAAGTCATGCAACCCGTTCGTTTCTACGAGAGTATCCATAAATTAAAAACAATCGGTATCGAGCAAGTCATTGAAGTCGGTCCTGGAAAAGTATTAAGCGGATTTATGAAAAAAATTGATAAAACGATACCAGTTCTGCGTGTTGAGAATAAGCAGACATTTGATGAAACAATAGCAAAATTATAAGGAGGAAGGTTATGGATGTAAAAGGGAAAAATGTATTTATCACAGGTAGCACAAGAGGAATTGGCAAAGCGATGGCCTTAGCTTTTGCAAACGCTGGAGCAAATATTATTTTGAATGGGCGCGGAGAGATTCCAAAAGAAAAGATAGAAGAAATTGAAGCATTCGGTGTAAAATGCGTAGGAGTTTCCGGCGATATCTCTGATTATGAGAAAGCAGGACAAATGATCAAAGAAGCAGAAGAAAAGCTTGGATCGATCCATATCTTAGTAAACAATGCCGGAATCACAAATGACAAACTTGTGATGCGGATGGATGCAGAAGATTTCAAAAAATGTCTTGATATCAATTTGATCGGTACCTTCAATATGACGCAGCACGTTTTGAAAAAAATGATGAAGCAGCGAGAAGGGGCCATCATCAATCTCTCTAGCGTATCTGGATTGATTGGAAATATCGGACAAGCAAATTATGCAGCTAGCAAAGCTGGTGTCGTAGGATTGACAAAATCGGTTGCACGAGAAGCTGCGACTAGAGGTATCACATGCAACGCCATTGCACCAGGATTCATCACAACTGATATGACGGAAGTTTTAGCAGATAAAGTCAAAGAGCAAGCGGAAAAGCAAATTCCAATGCAACGTTTCGGACAAGTAGAAGATGTTGCACAAACAGCAGTTTTCTTAGCACAAAATCCATATATCACCGGCCAAGTCATCAATGTCGATGGCGGATTGGTCATGCACGGATAAGAAAAGGAGAGCAAATAAATGAATCGAGTGGTAATTACTGGCTATGGAGTCACTTCACCTATTGGAAATGACGCAGACAGCTTTTTGAATAGCTTGAAAGAAGGTACGAATGGCATCGCACCGATCACTAAATTTGATGCTTCAGAAACAGGGATCACCTTAGCGGGTGAAGTCAAAGATTTCCCTTACGATAAATATTTTATTAAAAAAGATAGCAAACGAATGGATATGTTTTCGATCTATGGGATCTACGCTGCTTTAGAAGCAATGGAGATAAGCGGTTTAGATAAAGAAAAAATGAATCAAGACCGGTTTGGTGTCATCATCGGATCAGGAATCGGTGGTCTTCCGACAATCGAAAATCAAGTTATCCGTCTGCATGAAAAAGGCGCAAAACGAGTTTCTCCAATGTTCGTGCCAATGGCGATTGCCAACATGGCAGCTGGAAATATTGCTTTACGAGTAGGCGCAAAAGGCATCTGTACAGCTATCGTAACAGCTTGTGCTAGCGGAACGAATTCAATCGGTGAAGCATTCCGTAACATCAAACATGGCTATTCAGATGTCATTCTTGCTGGAGGAACAGAAGCAACGATTTGTGAGATGGGGATTGCTGGATTTGCAGCTTTAACTGCACTTTCGGAATCAACTGATCCTAATCGTGGTTCGATCCCGTTTGATGAAAATCGAAATGGTTTTGTGATGGGTGAAGGAGCAGGTGTTCTAGTTCTTGAATCTTTAGAGCATGCACAAGCTCGCGGTGCCAAAATCTATGGAGAAATCGTTGGATACGGTGCAAATTGTGATGCTTACCATATGACAGCCCCTACTCCAGATGGTTCTGGTGCGTCTAAAGCAATGAAGCTTGCGATGGAAGAAGCTGGTATACAGCCGGAGCAAGTTGGATATATCAATGCGCACGGAACGAGTACGCCAGCTAATGACCAGGCAGAAGCAAAAGCAATCCAACTCGCACTAGGTGAAAATTTCAGAGATACTTATGTCAGCAGTACGAAATCAATGACTGGACATTTATTGGGAGCAGCCGGCGGGATCGAAGCATTAGCCACTCTGATGGCATTGGAACATCAATTTATCCCACCTACAATCAATGTAGAAAAACAAGATCCTGAGATTGATTTGACAGTTGTCAAAAACGAAAGCAAACCTGCAAGCTTTACTTATGCAATGAGCAATTCATTAGGGTTTGGCGGACATAATGCGGTTCTTTGTATGAAACGCTGGGAGGAATAATTTTGGATATCAATGAAATTAGAGAATTAGTTAGTCAATTTGATCAATCTTCGCTAACGGAATTTGACTTGCGTGAAGGTCAATTTGAATTGTACATGAATAAAAATAAAACAAGTCGAGGCATGAATATAGTTCAAACAAACGAAACGTTGCCAGTTTCGGAGCCAGTTAACGCCATGCCTGAACAAGCAACAACTGTTCCAAAACCAACGAAGGAAAAAGAATCGGTAGTATTTGATGGAATCGAGGTTGTTTCGCCAATCGTGGGAATCGTTTATCTGCAACCGGCACCAGACAAACCAGTTTTCAAAAAAGTAGGTGATCAAGTTGCCAAAGGAGAAGTTATCTGCATTATTGAAGCGATGAAACTGATGAATGAGATAACTAGTGAGGCCGACGGAGTAATCACAGAAATCCTTGTAGAGAACGAGTCAGTTGTTGAATATGGGCAGCCACTCTTTAGGATCCAGCCAAAATAAGCAAAGCAGGAAAGAGGGAAACAAATGAACATACAAGAAATCAAAGAAATTATTCCGCATCGTTATCCAATGCTTTTGATTGATCGAGTGGAAGAGATGGTTGAAGGAGAACGGATCATTGCTAAGAAAAATGTAACGATCAACGAGCCCTTTTTTCAAGGACATTTTCCAGAAGAACCTGTTATGCCAGGGGTACTGATTGTTGAAGCAATGGCGCAAGCAGGAGCAGTCGCATTACTTTCTCTTGAACAGTTCAAGGGTAAAACGGCTTACTTCGGCGGATTGGACAAAGCAAAATTCCGTAAGAAAGTTACACCGGGAGATACCTTATATCTTGAAGTTGAGATATTGAAAGTGAAAGCCTCAGCCGGAATAGGCAAAGGAATCGCTAAGGTTGACGGTAAAAAAGTAGCCGAAGCGGAATTAACCTTTATGATTGGATAGGTGAAATATGTTTTCTAAAGTCTTGATAGCTAACCGTGGCGAAATCGCTGTGCGTATCATTCGTGCATGCCGCGAATTAGGGATCCAAACCGTAGCGATATATTCAGAGGCAGATGCCGAAGCACTTCATACACAGCTAGCAGATGAAGCAATCTGTATTGGTCCGGCAAAAGCGGTTGATTCATATCTGAATGTTCAAGAAGTACTGAGCGCTGCAATCGTAACAAAAGCTGAAGCAATTCATCCAGGCTTTGGATTTTTATCTGAAAATAGCCGGTTTGCCTCCATGTGTGAAGAGTGCAATATCACATTTATTGGTCCTAAAAGCGCAACAATTGATGCAATGGGGAATAAAATCAATGCGCGTCAATTGATGCAAGAAGCAAATGTCCCGGTCATCCCAGGAAGTACTGGTGTATTATCTACTGTAGAAGAAGCATTGGAAATAGCAGACAGAATCGGCTATCCAGTGATGCTGAAAGCAGCTGCAGGTGGTGGCGGGAAAGGCATTCGAAAAGTTCAATCAAAAGAAGAACTTCCACAGCATTTTTCTTCAGCTCAGCAAGAAGCAGCAGCGGCATTTGGAAATGATGATATGTATTTGGAAAAAATCATTTATCCTGCTCGCCATATAGAAGTTCAGATTTTAGGTGATCATTTTGGCAATGTTATTCATTTAGGTGAACGAGATTGTTCTTTGCAACGTAATAATCAAAAAGTACTGGAAGAATCTCCTTCTGTAGTGATTTCACAATCAAAAAGAGAAGCACTAGGAGACGCTGCTGTTCGAGCAGCTAAAGCAGTCAATTATGAAAATGCCGGAACGATCGAGTTTCTGATGGATGAAGAAGGCGATTTTTATTTCATGGAGATGAATACTCGAATCCAAGTGGAACATCCCGTAACAGAAATGGTCACAGGAATCGATTTAGTAAAAAAACAGGTGGAGATAGCAGCCGGTGAGCCTTTGAATGTACGTCAAGAAGAAGTAGTATTCCAAGGACACGCCATCGAGTGCCGAATCAATGCAGAAAATCCCGCTTTTCATTTTGCTCCTTCACCAGGGAAAATCCAAAACTTGCTACTTCCAGCAGGTGGGATGGGGTTGCGGGTAGACAGTGCAGTTTATCCAGGCTATACGATCCCGCCATATTATGATTCAATGATTGCAAAAATTATTGTCCATGGAAATACACGTTTTGAAGCCTTGATGAAGATGCAGCGAGCCTTAAGTGAATTTATCACAGAAGGGATCATTACGAACGCAGAATTTCAGATGGATTTGATTAGTCATCCAGCAGTAATAGCAGGTGATTACAGCACAGCATTTTTACAAGAAGAATTTTTACCGAATTGGACACCAGAAACGGAGATAGGAGGCGCATAGATGGCTCTGTTTAAGAAAAAGAAATATATTCGGATCAATCCTAATAGAGAGAGCAAACCTGCTAACTCGCCATCTGTTCCCGATAACATGTGGGCGAAGTGTCCAAATTGTAAACATATCCTTTATACGAAAGACATCGGTGAAGAAAAAGTATGCCCCCATTGCGGATACGCTTTTCGAATCGGTGCATGGCAGCGTCTAGCTTTGATCATTGATGAAAAAAGTTTTGAAGAATGGGATACGGATCTTGTAACCGAAGATCCGCTAGCATTTCCTGAATATACGGAAAAAATAAAAAAAATGCAAGACAAAACGGGGCTTCATGAAGCAGTCCTCACTGGTAAAGCAACCATTCAGGGAATTCCCTTCATTATTGGAGTGATGGACCCCAATTTTATCATGGGAAGCATGGGCACGATTGTTGGAGAAAAAATCACTAGGTTATTCGAACGAGCAACAAAGGAAAAACTTCCAGTCGTTTTGTTCACGGCTTCTGGAGGCGCTCGGATGCAAGAAGGCATCTTTTCTCTGATGCAGATGGCGAAAATCTCTGCTGCTGTCAAACGACACAGTAATGAAGGTCTTTTTTATCTAACTGTTTTGACAGACCCGACGACCGGAGGAGTAACTGCCAGTTTTGCAATGGAAGGTGATATCATTTTAGCAGAACCCCAAAGCTTGATTGGTTTTGCTGGAAGACGTGTCATTGAACAGACGATCAAGCAGGAACTTCCAGAAGATTTCCAAAAGGCCGAATTCTTATTGTCTCATGGTTTCGTCGATCAGATTGTTCCCCGCATGGAATTGAAGCAGAAAATCCATACGCTTCTTGAATTGCATACACAGAAAGGATGGATAGATCGTGGATAAAACAGCACATGATGTCGTTCAGTTAGCAAGAGCTAAAGAACGATGGACTAGCTTAGACTTTTTTGAAGAGATCTTCGATTCTTTCGAGGAATGCCATGGTGACCGTTTATTTGCAGATGACGAAGCGATTGTTGGTGGCATCGCTCGATTAGATGGCAAACCAGTAACAGTGATAGGTATTCAAAAAGGAAGGGATCTGCAGGAAAATATCCGCAGAAATTTTGGTTCTCCTCATCCTGAAGGCTATCGCAAAGCTTTACGACTGATGAAGCAAGCGGAAAAGTTCAATAGACCGGTGATTACATTGATCAATACAGCAGGTGCCTATTGCGGTATAGGAGCAGAAGAGCGTGGCGAGGGAGAAGCAATTGCCAAAAATCTGCTCGAAATGTCTGATTTAAAAGTACCAATCATCGCCGTCATCATTGGTGAAGGTGGAAGTGGCGGTGCCCTTGCTCTAGGTTTAGCGGATGAAGTCTGGATGTTAGAAGAAACGATTTATGCTGTGCTTTCCCCAGAAGGATTTGCTTCGATTTTGTGGAAAGACGGCAGTCGCGCTGCAGAAGCAGCCGAGTTGATGAAAATTACTGCACCAGAACTACGTGAGCTAGGGATCGTGGATCGAGTGATTCCTGAAACGTTCAACGGCGAGCAGTTGCCACGGCAAAAAGTCGCTCACATCATGAAAAAAGCGTTGATTGAAAAATTGACGGAACTTGTTCGATTCGACCAGCATGAACTATTGGAAAAACGATACAAGAGGTTCCGACAATATTAGATGTTTAACAACTAAGCAAAGAGTAAAGAATGATTCTTGCTCGCTTAGTTGTTTTTTGTTTCTAAATTTTTCTGTGATCAATCTTTATTTTGGGTCATTTTGTAAAGAAATGCTTTTTCTGAAAGAGGGACGAGTATAGAGGTAGTTTTTTTTGCTGATATGCAGTATAATACGGGGTTGAGGAGTACTTTATGTGCTCCTTCATTTTTTGCAGATGAGGAGACAACATGTTTTCAAATTACAAACCAACATGGATGGTAGAAGCCATCTATCAGATTACACCTGCCCAATTAAAGAATCTAGGCATCAAAGCAGTATTGACAGATTTAGACAATACGTTGATTGCATGGAATAATCCAGATGGAACAGAAGAGTTGCTTACTTGGATTTTAGAAATGAAAAATGCAGGAATTCCTGTTGTTGTTGTTTCAAACAATAATTCAAAACGTGTCGCGCGAGCGATTGAAAAATTTGATCTTTTGTATGTTGCACGAGCAATGAAACCTTTAGCAAGAGGGATCAACATAGCAAAGAAACAATTGGATTTAGCAGATGATGAGATAGTAATGGTAGGCGATCAGATCATGACTGATATACGTGGAGCCAATCGTGCAGGGATACGTAGCATCCTTGTAAAACCCATTATCGCAACAGATAGTTGGAAGACACAATTTAATCGTTTTTGGGAAAAAAGAATTATGGCCTATCTATTAGCAAAATACCCTGATATGGGCTGGCGAGGTGGAATCGAATGACAGAAGAATTACAATGTATCGGCTGTGGTGCCGTTATACAAACAAGCAAACCCGGTGAATTAGGGTACACGCCGCAAACGGCTTTGGAAAAAGGGTTAGCTTCCGGCGAAGTCTATTGTCAGCGTTGTTTCAGATTACGCCATTATAATGAGATCCAAGATGTCTCATTGACGGATGACGACTTTTTACGCTTACTGAATGAATTAGGGCAAAAAGATGCATTGATTGTCAATGTGGTGGATATTTTTGACTTCAATGGTTCGCTGATTCCAGGACTACACCGTTTTGTCGGCGATAATCCAGTACTTTTAGTGGGAAACAAAGTGGATATATTACCGAAATCATTGAAAAAACCTAAATTAACACAATGGATGAAGGAACGTGCTCACGAAGCAGGGATTCGTCCAGTAGATGTATTACTAACTAGTGCTAAGAAATCACATGAGATGACGGAACTATTAGAAAAAATTGAAGAATACCGCGATGGACGGGATGTTTATATCGTCGGAGTAACAAATGTAGGGAAATCAACGCTTATCAATCAAATCATCAAAAATACAGCGGGAGTACAAGATGTGATCACAACCTCACAGTTTCCCGGAACGACCTTGGATAAAATCGAGATTCCTTTAGATGATGGACATTTTTTGATTGATACACCGGGGATCATCCATCGTCATCAAATGGCGCATTACTTAGGTAAAAAAGATTTGCGGATCATTGCCCCGTTAAAAGAAATCAAACCTAAAGTTTATCAGCTGAATGAAGGGCAAACACTTTTCTTGGGTGGACTTGCAAGATTTGATTTTATCAGCGGCAATCGTGCTTCATTTATTGCTTATGTGTCAAATGATGTAAATATTCATCGAACGAAACTGGAAAAAGCAGACGAATTTTATCAAAAACATGTAGGTGGATTATTACAGCCTCCTCGTCCTGATGAAGTCGAGGCATTTCCGGAGCTTGTTCGTTTTGAGTTTTCTGTGAAAGAAAAAACAGACATCGTTTTTGCCGGTCTAGGCTGGATCACTGTAACAGCGCCAGCAGTAATTGCGGGCTGGGCGCCAAAGGGTGTAGATGTATTGAAACGCAAAGCATTGATTTAAGGAAGAAGGAAAATTATGAGTTTAAGAGGAAAACAAAAGCGTTTTTTACGTAGCAAAGCGCATCATCTTCAGCCGATTTTTCAAATCGGTAAAGGTGGAATTAATTCAGCAATGATCGTCCAAATTGAAGAAGCTTTAGAAAAAAGAGAACTGATCAAAGTATCTCTACTTCAAAATACAGATGAGGTTGCAGAAGAAGCAGCTCAAGTATTAGAAAAAGAAATCGACTGTGAAATCGTCCAAATCATTGGACGAGTGATCGTATTATACAAACCTTCTACAAAAGAAAAGTATCAAAAGTTATCAAATGAAGTAAAAGCAATATAAGGAGTGACCATGATGAATACGCAAGCTAAGACATTTGTTCGTTCACAACTATTTCCTAAAGAAATGCCTCAATTCTTAGAGAAGAAAAAGCAAGTAGGGATCCTAGGCGGAACGTTCAATCCCGTTCACCTTGCTCATTTAGTGATGGCTGAACAAGCTGGCCGGAATTTAGGTCTTGACCGCGTATTTTTAATGCCTTCTTATCAGCCGCCTCATGTTGATGAGAAACAGACGATTGATGCAAAACATCGACTCAACATGTTGGAATTAGCGGTGGAAGACAACCCTTTTTTGCAGATTGAAACGATCGAATTAGCTCGTGGTGGGAAAAGCTACACCTATGATACGATGAAGGAATTGACACAAAACAATCCGGATACAGATTATTACTTTATTATCGGCGGGGATATGGTAGAATATTTGCCAAAATGGTATAAAATTGATGAGTTGACTTCGATGGTCAATTTTGTGGGCATACGTCGACCAGGTTACACAACAGATACGCCATATCCTGTGATTTGGGTAGATGTACCTGAAATCGACATCAGTTCCACAAAAATACGTCAAAAGATCAAAGAAGGCTGTTCTATCCGCTATCTTGTTCCAGATAAAGTAATTGATTATATCCAAAATGAAGGGTTGTATGAAGATGGACTATAGTAATGAATATACTGCTTATTCTAGAGAAAACCTGATGCAAAAAATACAGATGAGAATGAGCGAACAACGTTTCAAGCATGTGCTTGGAGTAGAAGAAACAGCTGTTGCTCTTGCCAAAAAATACGGTGCTTCTCCTGAAAAAGCTAGTATCGCTGCATTGACACACGATTATGCGAAAGAGCGACCAGATGAGGAGTTCAAAATGGTGATCGTAAGAGACGGTTTTGATCCAGAATTATTGAATTATAATAATGCTATCTGGCATGGGCTTGTTGGAGCTTCGTTTGTAGAGCGGGAATTAGGAATCACTGATTCAGAGATCCTTCACGCGATTCAAGTGCATACGACTGGCGCTGCTAAAATGAGTCTCCTGGACAAAATCATTTATGTGGCAGACTATATTGAGCCAGGTCGGAATTTTCCTGGGGTGCAAGATGCACGGACAATTGCATGGGTTGATCTAGATGAAGCAGTAGCATTTGAAACAAAACATACGCTGTCCCATTTACTTGCACAAGAACAACAGATTTATCCAAAAACAATCGAAACATATAATTACTGGGTAGCAAAAAAATAAGCCACTCAATATTAGGAGGAAATCATCATAGATAGTAAAGAACAATTAAAAATTGCGGTTAAAGCAGCAGATTCAAAACGGGCAGAAGACATTATCGCTTTAGACGTTCGAAATGTTTCCTTGTTAGCAGATTATTTCATGATCTGTTCAGCAAATAGTGAACGTCAAATCAACGCAATTACAGAAGAAATCATTGATAAAGAAGAAGAAAACAAATATGAAGTAAAACGTATTGAAGGAAAAGAAGGCGGAAAATGGGTATTGATCGACCTTGGAGATTTGATCGTACATGTTTTCCATGCGCCAGAACGAAGCTTCTATAATTTGGAAAAACTATGGTCAGATGCGCCGTTAGTCGATCTTAATGAATGGTTGGATTAACATGGCTTATGAAACATTTGCTTTCATTTACGATGAAGTGATGGACGAAACGCTTTACCAGCAGTGGTTAGCTTTTTCGAAACGTCATTTGCAAGAAGACACAAAAAATATTTTGGAACTGGCGTGCGGTACTGGAGCATTAGCGGTTGCCTTTGCAAAAGATGGATATGAAGTGACAGGGTTAGACCTTTCAGAAGAGATGTTGATGATCGCAAGCCAGCGAGCATATGAAGAAGACGCATCGATCCAATTTGTAGAAGGCAATATGCTCGATTTATCAGAAATCGGTCAATATCAAGCAATTACTTGTTTTTCTGATTCGTTGTGCTACATGAAAAATAGACAAGAGGTACAGCAAGTTTTTGATGAAGTCTATCAAGCGTTAGAAGAAAATGGCCGATTTTTATTTGACGTGCACTCCACCTATCAAGTAGACGAGGTTTTTCCAGAATATAGCTATCATTATCAAGGGGATAATTTTGCTTTTTTGTGGGATAGCTATCCAGGAAGTGAGAAACACAGCATCGAACATTTTCTGACTTTTTTCGTTGAGGAACCAGAAGGATCTGGGCGATTTATCCGTGAAGATGAACTACATGAAGAGCGTACCTATCCATTGGAAAGTTATTTAAGAATGCTGGAAAACAGTGGGTTTTCGAAAGTCGAAGCATTTTCTGATTTTACAGACGAAGCAGCATCAGAGAAATCAAAGCGCTGGTTCTTCGTAGCATACAAAGACTAGCAATTTTGCCTGCTCGAGTTAACAAGAAAAAGAATAAATCTTCAACATAAATTATATATCCGAACGATATAGGCATTGCTCTTGCGGTGCAGCTTTTCTTCGCAGAAGTATTGTGTTTGCGAGAATAGTTTATATAGTTCGGGTATTTTTTCTGATTTTTGACTTTTCCTTACTTGTTTCTAGTGTTTTTTTATCGATAAACTATGAAGGAGGACGTACATGAAAAGCTGCGGGATTATCGTAGAGTACAATCCATTTCACAATGGACATCGCTATCATGCTGAAATGGCACGAAAAACAACAGGAGCAGAGGTCGTCATTGCTGTAATGAGCGGGAATTTTTTGCAACGAGGCGAACCAGCTATCATCGATAAATGGCATCGTGCGAATGAAGCTTTGCAAAATGGTGTGGATTTAGTAGTAGAGCTTCCTGTCGAATGGGCGGTTCAGTCAGCTGATTATTTTGCCAAAGGTGCAGTGAAAATCTTGCAAGCATTGGACTGTGACAGTTTGTGTTTTGGAACAGAAGAAGAGACCTCGTTTGACTATGGTAGTTTCGGCCGATTTGTTCAACAGAATCAAGATAAGATAGAAGAGTCTTTTCACGAACTGTCTGATCAAACGTATAGTTATCCGCAAAAAATGACTGCAGTTTTTCGCAGTCTGTATCCCGATATTGCGCTTGATTTTTCTTCACCCAATCATATTTTAGGATTAAGTTATGCAAAAGAAAATGCTAAGTATATTCACCCTATGGAGTTACATCCGATCCAGCGTAAAAGTGCAGGCTATCATGAAAAAACAATCAAAGATCAAACAATAGCCAGTGCAACAGCCATTCGCCATGCGTTAGAAAAAGGAAAAAGGATCGCTGGACTTGTGCCATTTCAGACAGAAGAAGATCTTTCCACTTGTTCGTTACAGACTTGGGAATCCTATTGGCCGTATTTGCGTTATCGGTTGTTATCTTCTACTTTGATGGAATTGACAGATATCTATCAGATGACCGAAGGAATAGAAACTCGCATGAAGACAGCAGCTGCAACAGCTAACGGTTTTGCGGATTTTGTGTCAAAAGTAAAAACAAAGAGATATACATGGACGCGGATCCAACGATTATCTTGTTATGTCTTGCTGAATATCAAAAAGCAAGAGATTCCTATCCAACAAAATAAAAACTATCTTCGACTACTTGGATTTACCGATGCTGGAAGAAGATTCTTAAAAGAAAAAAAAGAGATTTCTATTTATTCCCGAATCGGAAAAAAAGAGGCACAAGAAGCGGAACTGTTAGTTAGAAGTGATCAAATCTATCAATTGGGAGGCAATATTCCAGAACAGAATTTCGGACAAATCCCAATCCAAGTATAGACCTTTGACTGAAAATGAGAAGAATGAAGGAAGAAAGAAAAAAAGCTTCACAGAATCGTGATTCACAAGTATAATGGAACAGGACGTTTTTGCGTTATGAAACTATCAAATCAGAAAGCGAAGTGAAAATATGGGACGTAAATGGGCAAATATCGTAGCAAAGAAAACTGCTAAAGATGCTAATAATAGCCGGATTTATGCAAAATTTGGGATTGAAATCTACGCAGCAGCAAAATCAGGTGATCCTGATCCGCATGCAAACCAAAAACTACGTTTCGTCATTGATCGCGCTAAAACTTATAATGTACCAAAACATATTATTGACCGAGCAATCGAAAAAGCAAAAGGTGCAGGAGATGAAACATACTCTGAATTACGTTATGAAGGATTTGGACCAAGCGGCTCAATGGTGATCGTTGATACATTGACAAACAATGTGAATCGAACAGCAGCAGACGTACGAGCAGCATTTGGGAAAAATGGCGGGAACATGGGTGTTTCTGGAGCGGTTTCTTATATGTTTGACAATACAGCAATCTTTGCATTTGCAGGAGAAGACGCTGATGAGATCCTTGAATATCTAATGGAAAAAGACATCGACGTTCGTGACGTAATGGAAGAAGATGGACAAATCATCGTTTACGGTGAAGTAGCGGATTTCCATAGTATCCAAGAAGCATTAAAAGAAAAAGGAATCACTGATTTTTCAATTGCTGAGATCCAAATGATTCCTCAAACCGAAGTTACATTATCTTCAGAAGATCAAGAAACATTTGAAAAAATGATTGATGCGCTAGAAGATTTAGAAGATGTACAGCACGTGTTCCATAATGTGGCATTAGAAGACTAAGCAATCAGTTTTAACGAAAAGTATTCAGTCTTTTTCAAAAAGCAGGACAATCTCACTAACAGATTGTCTTGTTTTTTTGTGTGATTTATTTTCTATTCTAATTCAACCTGTGGTATGATGAGAGCATAAGTATCATATGAAATGATATGAAGTATGTGGAAGATGGACGGGGAAGAATATGGAAGCAAAAATCACTTTAGAACCTTTTGAACGTATCTTAAGCGGTTACCGCAAAGTAGAAGAGTTAGCAGTGAACGTAACTGATTGTTCAAAATTAGCGCAAAAATACGCAAGATTCGGCGTTGAAGGCTATCGATTAGGAAACTATGTCGGTACAGGGTATCTGAACCGTTATTTAGAGTGTATGGTGGACCGCGCACCAATGCTGATTTATAGACAAAAATATTTGATTCCGCTACTTTTTCGTCGTTCTGATTCAGCCTTTCGGTTATTTGAAGAAGAGTATCGGATGGAGGCTTTCTTTCTACTATTGGAGTGGAGCTTAAAGCATCATCCTGAAAAAATTCTCATCGAAAGAAATGAGAAGATAGATACGAAAAAAAATAAAGTGGTCGATAGTGCATACCTAGCATTTCGTGTATCAGAGATTTTGGATTGTGGGGGGTATCCAATCAGCAATTTCCAATCAATCGATCAGTTCATTGAATGGAACCGAATTTACCGATTGATCGACAATGGCGGTATTGGACGTCATAGCAAGGTATTTGACCCAGAATATCCAGAAAACATGGAAGAACTGAAAATGATTATTTCGCTTGTCAAATTAAAATATCCTGAAACAGATTTGGATTTATATATAGAATAAATGGCCTTAAATGATGAAATTACTTTTTCTGCAATTATTACTGTAACTAAAAAGACAACTGCTAACATTGACGATAGCAGTTGTCTTTTTAGTTACAATACTTTTTTTTCATAAGATGAAATATCTATATTGTTTAACAAAGGACTTTCATTATTGGAGGTAAAAAGTGTCAATTCATGCATCGCACGTGTACACATGGTGTAAAGGATCAATTTGTCTTGCTGAGAAGAAAAATGATCTGCATCTACATCCCACAAGAAAACTCGGTCAAACTCCAGACCTTTTGCTAAAAAGGCCGGAAGTAAAATAATGGAACGCTTCATAAAATCACTCTCATTTAAAATCAGCTGGACTTGTTGTTTCAACTCGTCTGGCAGTTGAGCATAAAGAGTCTCGCATTCTTCTTGGGTTTTAGCAATGATTGCTGTACGCCAATACCGGGCTTTTACCTGAGTCGTTCGAATGGTATTTGCTAACCAATTCAGTTTGTCATCATTAGTTGTTCCTTGGATGAGCAAAGGCAAATCGCCTTTTCTTGCTGTAGTCTCTACTTGATGTTCTTTTGCAATAAAATGATTAGCAAAATCAGTGATTTCTTTTGTGGAGCGATAGCTTGTCGTTAATTGGAAACGGGTAACTTCACGGTCCACGAAAAGTTCTTCCAATGACCCCACAATCGTTTCATTTCCAAAGACATTTTGATTTAGATCTCCACAGAAAGTCAAATTTGCTTTTGGGAACAAGGCTTGCAACAATGCCACTTGTGATGGTGCGAAATCCTGCATTTCATCAATAAAGATATAGCGAGCTTTGTGCGTGACCGTCACCGGATACGTTCGGCGCATCAGTAAAAAGAATAGGACAGCATCCTCTTGGGGCAACTCTCTTTGACGCAAATGTGTACGAATAGTTGCTAAATGTTCTTGCCATCTGGTCTCGCTGATTTTATGTCGTGTCAGAAGAGAAAGTGGCACAGTTTGTAAAAAGTGGAGATATTGTTTCGTTATATTGACAAATTGATAATTCATGATTCCTCGATGAATTCGACGGAATCGTTTACGTACGATTTGGTTAGCCAGTTTTTTACGTAAGGAACGCTCCTTTTGTTCTGTATATTCAAGATTAGGATCTGTTGCGTATAGTTCTTGGAGCTGCTCTTCCGCGAGATCTTTGACCCATTGCTGACGTGTTTCATCTTTTTGCAGACCGCCTAATTTTTTCAGTAGTTTCGTTTGTAACAGAGAGAGTCTGTGGTGCAAGGGAAGTTGTTCATTTGTTTCTTTATACCATTGGCGAATCGATTCCCTCGATAGGATCGTACGACCATTTATTTTCATATCCCGGAACAAGGGACCGTAGCTTGTGATGCTTTGGATATAGCGATCAATCTGATCCACTAAGGTCAATCCGCTTTTCATCACTTGTATCGGATCTTTTTCGCCTAGCAAAAAACCACTTTCCTGTTGCTGTTCGTCTAATAAAGAAAACTCTGGCAACAGCTGTGAAATATAATTTTTGAATGTTTGTGTAGGCACACCGCTTTCACCTAATGAAGGCAATACAGTCGAGATATAATCAGAAAACAAATGGTTTGGTGAAAATAGAAGCACGTTTTCTGCCTCTAGCCATTTGCGATTATGATACAACAGAAAAGCAATACGTTGAAGCAGAGCAGACGTTTTTCCGCTTCCGGCGATTCCTTCAATCAGCATCACTTTACTTGTTGTGTCCCGAATGATTGCATTTTGTGCTTTTTGTATCGTAGAGACGATATTTTTCATATGGTTGCTTGATGCTTCGTCCAATATCTCTAGCAAAAAGTCATCGTTGATTACTTCCGACGTATCTACCATAGATAAAATACGTCCTTCTTGGATTTTAAATTGTCGTTTCAACTGCAGATCGACATCTATTCTATCTGTTTCAGTTTCATAAAATGCGGGACCAATCTCACCTTCATAATAAAGGTTGGCAATTGGTGCGCGCCAGTCAATAACAATTGTTTCTTCTGCTAGATCTCTTAAAGAAGCGATACCTAGATACAATGTTTCTGTTTCACGGTCTTCTTTAAAATCGATACGGGCAAAGTAAGGGCTGTCTTTCATAACAGACAACGTTTGTAGGCGTTTTTGCTGCGCCTCAAGAGTATGATATTTTAAAAGCAATTCTTGCTCATGTTGGCGATATTCAACAGCAGATTCATAAAAAGCTTCATTGGAACCAGCTCGAATCTTGTGATTAGCTGTGTCTTTTGTCGAATGATTCATTTCCTGAGTCAATTCTCGTTGTTTTGTATCCAGCATATTTTGTTCGATCTGGATTAGTTCGATCGTTTCATCCACGTGCGTTTGTTCTAGTTGTTTCTCATTCATCACATGTTTGCTCCTTCCGCCGTAAATAACGAATTAAAAGTATAGCACAGTTTTTCGAAAAAAGGTACTTTTTAACGGATGAATCGAAAAAAGTCCTCTTTGCTCGATAGATTCGTTTGTCGGACTGGCGACTATTGGAAACGCTGATAGTGATAGTTGTTTTCAATTAAGGCCTATTGTTTTAAAAAGTGTTAAGCAAGTACTATGCTTAAGAGAAAGAGAGGCAATTGAAGATGACTAACCTCTAAGTCACAAAAAAGAGGAGAAGAAACTATGACACATTTAAAAAAATTTTTACTTACTTTATTTATTGGCGGAGTAGCTTTGTTAAGTGAATTTGTTTTCCATCAGCCGGGACTTGCTTTTATGATTGTTGCATTTACTGGAGGGATTCTCGCCTTCGTGATGTTTTTGGAAATGATCAAAACATTGCGTTCAGGAAGATATGGTGTAGATATATTAGCGATTACCGCAATCCTTGCAACATTAGCCGTCAAAGAATATTGGGCTAGTTTGATGATATTGATCATGCTTACAGGCGGAGATAGTCTAGAAGATTACGCGAATAAACGAGCAGGTAAAGAATTGCAATCTTTATTAGACAACACCCCAAGAATCGCCCATCGATTCAAAGAGGGAAGATGGCAGGATATAGTAATTGATGAAATAAATGTGGATGATCAGCTGCTAGTCAAGCCTGGCGAGCTTGTACCTGCTGATGGTCGAGTGTTCAAAGGAGAATCATCAGTCGATGAATCTTCTTTGACAGGAGAGTCTCGTCCAGAAACAAAGAAACCTGGAGATCAGATCATGTCTGGGTCTTTAAATGGAGACGGATCAATCCAAATGATTGCTGAAAAACGCGCTGCAGATAGCCAATATCAAATGATCATTAAATTAGTCGAAGAATCAAAAGAAAAACCTGCCCGATTCGTCCGTTTAGCTGATCGTTATGCGGTTCCCTTTACATTGATCGCATATTTGATTGGCGGTATTTCTTGGTGGTTCTCAAAAGATCCTTTGCGTTTTGCAGAAGTATTGGTCGTAGCATCGCCTTGTCCATTGATTTTAGCTGCGCCGATCGCTTTAGTTGCTGGGATGAGCCGTTCAAGTAAAAACGGGATTGTTGTTAAAACTGGAACAACGATTGAAAAGCTCGCACGTACAAAAACGATTGCTTTTGATAAAACAGGAACGCTTACCAAAGGAATATTAGAAGTAGAGGCGATTCAACCAGTCAATGGAATGAAAAAAGAAGAGCTACTTATGTATGCAGCAAGTGCAGAACAGGAATCTAGCCATATCTTAGCTCGTTCGTTAGTGAACAACGTGAAAAACAGCCAACTGTATCCTGTTAGTCAACTGAAAGAAGTGACAGGTCAAGGAATCCAAGCAGTAGTCAATAATCATGACGTAAAGATTGGACGCGCTTCTTTTGTTTCAGTGGAAGAAATCGAAACTTCTGAAACAGCAATCTATGTAGCCATTGATCAATCCTTTGCAGGAACCATCCTGTTTTCGGATCAGATTCGCTCAGAAGCAGCAAAGACAATCAAAGAGCTAAGAAATCTTGGTGTGAAAAATTTGATGATGATTACCGGGGATGGATCAGCCATTGCTCAATCGATTGCAGAGGAAGTCAAATTAGATTCTGTACATGCTCATTGCTTGCCTCAAGACAAATTGACCATTTTAGAACATATCCCTAAAGATCAACGACCTGTGGCGATGATAGGAGACGGTGTGAATGACGCACCAGCACTTGCTGCTGCAGATATTGGCATTGCAATGGGCGCTCATGGTTCTACAGCTGCTAGTGAAAGTGCAGATGCGGTCATCTTGAAAGATGATCTTTTGCGTGTAGCAAAAGCAGTAGTAATCTCAAAAGATACGATGAGAATAGCGAAACAATCTGTACTGATTGGCATCTTTATTTGTATTTTTTTGATGTTAATAGCAAGTACGGGTCTGATTCCTGCGTTATTCGGAGCTGTTTTGCAAGAAGTCGTGGATACAGTCTCTATCCTGAGTGCGTTGAGAGCAAAAAAAGACCCAGCCATTTTTCCGGATTCAGTACCCAAGACAAACATAGTATGATAGAATCGAGATGAAAAAAGAACGATCAGAAAGAGGAGAGAATATTATGCCATTCGTACATGTCGAATTAGTAGAAGGTCGCAGTCCGGAACAATTAGAAAATATGATGAAAGATATCACGGAAGCTGTTCATAAAAACACGCAAGCACCAAAAGAACACATCCATGTTATCATCAACGAGATGAAAAAAGGAACATACGGTGTAAATGGGGAATGGAAAAAATAAGTTTGGTTTCACACTTGATTTTTCTATTTATTAGTGGTTAAATAAACACATAATTGATTGATGAGAAAGCCAACTGAATTTGAGAGTCTTCGATAAGAGAGGAAAAGCTAGGCTGAAACTTTTCCAGGAGAAAACCAAAGGATGACCACTTTCGAAACCCTTGTTGAAGCAAGGGCGGTCGGACCGTTACAACGTTTGAGGAACGCATGTGCGTTTGAACATTAGGTGGAACCACGAACTTTTCGTCCTAGTATCTCTTTTCAAGAGATGCTAGGATTTTTTGTTTTTCAGCTTGATGATCTGATCAATCAAAACATTTCAAGGAGGAAACTATTATGATAAAAATTACTTTTCCAGATGGTGCAGTCAAAGAATTTGAGGCTGGTACAACAACATTGGCAATCGCTGAAAGTATTTCAAAAAGCTTAGCAAAAAAAGCTTTAGCTGGTAAAGTGAACGGCAAACTTATTGATTTGACTCGTCCAATCGAGGAAGATGCAAGTATTGAGATCGTCACACCAGACCATGAAGATGCACTTGGATTAGTCCGACATTCAGCAGCTCATTTGATGGCTCAAGCAATGCGCCGCCTCTATCCAAATATCCACTTTGGTGTTGGGCCAGCTATTGATTCAGGGTTTTACTATGATACAGACAATGGACAAAATCAAGTAACTGCAGAAGATCTTCCCGCAATCGAAGCAGAGATGATGAAAATCGTCAAAGAAAATCTGCCAATCGAACGCCGTGTTCTTTCGAAACAAGAAGCATTAGAAATTTTTGCAAGTGATCCATACAAAGTAGAACTGATTAGTGAATTGCCAGAAGAAGAAGTGATTACTGCCTATCAACAAGGTGAATTCATCGATTTGTGCCGTGGTCCACATGTTCCGTCTACTGGTCGTATACAAGTATTCAAATTATTATCAGTGGCAGGTGCTTACTGGCGTGGAAACTCAAACAATCAAATGATGCAACGAGTTTACGGAACAGCCTTTTTTGATAAAAAAGCTTTGAAAGAATATATCCGTCTGCGTGAAGAAGCAAAAGAAAGAGATCATCGTAAACTAGGGAAAGAACTTGACTTGTTTATGGTTTCTCCAGAAGTTGGTTCTGGTTTGCCATTCTGGCTTCCAAAAGGGGCAACAATCCGACGCACGATCGAACGTTATATCGTAGACAAAGAAGTTAGTCTAGGTTACCAACATGTGTATACACCGATCATGGGAGATGTTGAGTTGTACAAAACATCTGGACACTGGGATCATTATCAAGAAGACATGTTCCCGCCAATGGATATGGGAGATGGCGAAATGCTTGTTCTTCGTCCAATGAACTGCCCTCATCACATGATGGTCTACAAAAACGCCATCCATTCTTACCGTGAATTACCAATTCGTATCGCTGAATTAGGAATGATGCACCGTTATGAAAAATCAGGTGCTTTGTCAGGTTTACAACGTGTACGAGAAATGACGTTGAACGATGGTCATACATTTGTTCGTCCTGACCAAATCAAAGATGAATTTAAGCGTACGCTTGAATTGATGGTCGCGGTATATGCTGACTTCAATATTACAGATTATCGTTTCCGCTTAAGCTACCGCGATCCAAACAATACAGATAAATATTTTGATGATGATGCAATGTGGGAAAAAGCCCAAGCAATGCTGAAAGCTGCTATGGATGAATTAGAGCTAGATTACTTTGAAGCAGAAGGGGAAGCAGCCTTTTACGGACCAAAATTAGATGTCCAAGTCAAAACAGCACTTGGGACAGAAGAAACATTGTCAACTATACAATTAGACTTCTTATTGCCGGAACGCTTTGATTTGACATATGTTGGAGAAGATGGAGAAAATACGCATCGTCCAGTGGTTATCCACCGCGGAATCGTTTCTACGATGGAACGTTTTGTCGCCTATTTGACAGAAGTATACAAAGGCGCTTTTCCAACATGGCTAGCACCAATACAAGCGACAATCATCCCTGTTTCTGTTGATGCACATGGCGATTATGCTTATGAAATCAAAGAACGCTTGCAAATGAAAGGTTTACGTGTAGAAGTCGATGACCGCAATGAAAAAATGGGCTATAAGATTCGTGCCTCTCAAACACAAAAAATTCCTTACCAATTAGTTGTCGGTGATAAAGAATTGGAAGATGCAACAGTGAATGTACGTCGTTACGGAAGCAAAGAAACAGCTGTAGAAGATTTGAATATCTTTATTGATGCTATGGAAGCAGAAGTCAAAAATTACAGCAGAGAAAACAAATAGATAAATCATCTATAAAAAAGCACTAAATAAAAAAACAATCCAAATAATAGAGAACAGATATTCCACAATCCCACAGATGGACAATAGAATTTGCGGGATTGATGGAATGAGCTATCCTATTGTGCGGATTGTTTTTTTGTTTTTTTATCCAGTACACGACCGTTAACAAGGAACTGATATGGTATACTTACATAGACGATTATTAAAAGGATGGAGGAACTTATGAGCGTAATTAGTCGTATTGAAAGTATGATGGAAGATTATTCTTCAGCAGAAAAAAAGTTGGCCAACTACATTATTGGAAATATTGAGAAGGTCCCCACAATGACAGCTAATGAATTAGCGGAGGCTTCAGGTTTGAGTGCGCCGACAGTTGTACGTTTTTCAAAAAAAATCGGGTTTCAAAGTTTGACGGACTTCAAAATCACGATTTCAACAGAATTACAGACTGGAATCGATGAAGGATTTAGCGATATCGAAGCAAATGAGTCCTTTTACTCTATCAAAAACAAACTTGGGAACAATGCGCAAGTAGCGATAAAAGAAACAGTAGATATTCTGGAAGAAGAAACGATCCAAAAAGTCGTAGAATGTTTGGAAACGGCTGAGTCTGTTTTTTTATATGGTGTGGGTGCCTCTTCTTTAGTGGTAGAAGACATTCTGCAAAAATGGTCTCGTGTCGGTAAGCCCATCATTTTTGAAAAAGATATCCATGTCTTGCTCCCACAACTTGTCAGCAATGAGAAGAAGAAAGTACTTTGGCTTGTTTCGAACTCAGGGAGAAGCGCAGATGTAGTTGCATTAGCTGAGCTAGCAAAAAATATGAATATCGAGATCATTGCGTTGACGCAATTTGGAAATAACCCACTTAGCAAGATAGCCGATGTACTCGTACAAACATCAAGACCAAAAGAAATCACCAATCGAAGTGCGGCAACCAATTCACTTTTGGCCCAATTCGCTACGATTGATATCATTTTTTATTTTTATATGGCTAAAAACGAATCACTTAGTGAAAAAGTGAAAAAAACAAGAGAAGCAATTC
>NZ_NGMF01000002.1:523877-543422 GCF_002140245.1 Enterococcus sp. 10F3_DIV0382
AATTCAAGACTATTTTATGGATTCAAAATAAAAAAACTAAATTTACCTTACTATTTTTGATATAAGTTTTTTTAGAATAACAACTTATAGTTTTCCACAAAGAAATGTTCTATTAAAGTGTTTCACGACTTTAGAAAGCATAATTTTCAAAAATAAGTTTAGTTTTTAATGAAAAAAATAGTTGGATATGCAACTTCAGAGGTTTGCTGTGAAACAAAAAGTTGATTTTATCTTGAAATTAGGTAAAGAATTTCTTGCTCCGTTCATTTTTTCTTTTTTATTAAGAAGTTTTTGGGTACAATGAAGCATGAATGTAAATAGGCGGAAGGATAGGAAATGATGAAAGATTTTATGAAAAAAATAGTAAATACTTCTTGGATAGAAAAAATAAGAAAAGGGGCACAAGAGCCTAAAAACAAAACGTTTCGTCGGTCGCATGTTCCTTTTCGCTTAAATTTTCTTTTTTTCATTATATTTACGTTATTTGTTGCGTTGATTGCTCGATTGGGCTATTTACAGATCGTGAATGGTGAAGAAATGGAAGCGCGAGTAAAATCTACTTCTACGATTACAGTCCAAGAAAGTACCCCTCGTGGAATGATCTACGATTCCACAGGAAAAGCGTTAGTCACAAATAAAGCGAATCAGGCAATCACCTATACGAGGGGCACACAAGTGACGGCTAAAGACCTACTTGAAATCGCAACGAAGCTGAACTCGCTGATTGATGTGCCGGCAGATGAAAATCTGACAGATAGAGATAAAAAAGATTTTTGGCTGGCTGATCCGGAACATTTGAAGGAAGTCACAAAAAGACTTTCGGCAAAAGAAAAGCAATTAGGAAACAGCGAACAATACAGCGCGATGGTCAATAAAGTAACAGATGATGAGATCAACTTAAACGAGGAACAATTAAAGATCGCTACCATCTTTAAACGGATGAACAGTGCATATGAATTAAACACGGTCTATATCAAGAACTCTGGTGTTACTGACCAAGAATTAGCTGTTGTGGCGGAACGTGCTTCTGAGCTTCCAGGAGTTTCGACAGGCACAGACTGGACACGCGAATATAACGCAGCAGATTCACTGAAAAGTATTTTAGGTAGTGTGACGACTGAAAAACAAGGACTTCCGGCAGATGAAGCAGAGAAGTATTTAGCAAAAGGTTATTCTCGAAATGATCGTGTGGGACAAAGTTATTTGGAAAAACAATATGAAGATGTCCTACAAGGAACTAAAACCCAATATGAAGTTTCTCTTGATAATGAAGGCAATGTTTCGAATCAAAAAGAAATCTTCTCTGGGGAAAAAGGTTCTAATTTAATGTTATCGATGAATGCAGAATTCCAATCAAAAGTAGAAGAAATCTTAAAAAGAAATTATCAAACATTGATCAATAACGGTAAAGCACAGTACTCGCCTGGTGCTTATGCAGTAGCCATGAATCCTCAGACCGGAGAAGTGTTAGCCATGACTGGTTTCAGTCATGAGCAAGGTTCCAAGGAAATCACCGAGAATGCTTTGGGTACGATCACTAGCGCCTTTGCTCCAGGGTCTGTAGTCAAGGCTGGTACTTTGACAGCAGGTTGGGCAAGTAACGCGATCAGCGGGAATCAAGTGTTGATTGATGAACCGATTCGTCTACAAGGTGCTTCAGAAAAAAGCTCTGTCTTTAACCGAAACGGACAAGTTGCTCTTGATGCAGTCAAAGCATTGGAATTGTCTTCCAATACGTATATGATCAAAGTGGCATTAAAGATGCTAGGACTAGACTATACTCCTGGAATGGGACTACCTAGTTTAGACGAAGAAGCTAAAGCTTATCAACAATTGAGAGACTCTTTCAAAGAATTTGGTCTTGGTACAACGACTGGGATTGATTTGCCGAATGAATCTCCTGGGATTTCACGCTCTGTTGAGTATATGAAGAAGTTCAATGCGGATAATGGCAAAGAATGGTATACTCCTGGTAACTTTACCGATTTGGCATTTGGACAGTTTGACACATATACACCGATCCAATTAGCTCAATATGCTTCAACAGTCGCTAATGGCGGGAAACGAGTACAGCCTCACCTAGTCAAAGCAATCTATGGCAATGACGAAAATGGGAATTTGGGTGAAGTGAAAAAAGAAATTGGCACGACAGTAGAAAATACGGTCAATATATCTGCAGAAAATATGGCAATCCTCCGTGAAGGATTCCATCAGGTTGTTCATGGTACCGACCCTTACACAACAGCTAAACCATTAGCCAGTGCGAAAATGGACCTTTCTGCAAAAACAGGGACTGCAGAAACGGTTGCGGAAGGTCACCCAGATATTACGACAGTCAATAGTAATATCGTGGCATACGGACCAACAGACAATCCGGAAATCGCAATCAGTGTGGTCTTGCCGAACTTATTAGATGAACAAGACCACATGAACTTGACGATTGCTAAAGAAATAATGGACGCGTATTATGATATGTTCATGGCAAAATAAAAAAGAGGTCGTGAAAAAGCCACTTAGTTTCGAGTATGAAGAAAAATTTTGTGAAAATAGCTTCTCATATTTTTGCTTAAATTTGACTTCATACCGAGAAATTGGCTTTTGAACACTATTTATCAAGAGGGTGTGAAATCAGCACCCTGATCTGAGTATTAGAGAAACAAAATGGGAAAATAGATTTTCATATTTTGCTGTTTTTGAGCTAATACCGAAGGACAGCTGATTGAGCACCGTTTACTCGGCAAAAAAGGTTGTGACAAAAATTGTCACAACCTTTTTTAGTGGAATCTAATTCTCTATTGTAGTTTAAGTAATTTTTCCAGATAAACAGCTAAACCGTCTTCTTGATTGCTCAAAGGAGTGACATCATTTGCGGTGCCTTTGAGCTGATCAGTACCATTAGCCATAGCCACTCCCCAGCCTGCATAATCCAGCAGCTCCAAATCGTTATGCTCATCACCAAAAGCAATCACGTCTTGTTGATCAATAGATAGGTAGTTAGCAATCTCTTGCACACCTTTTGCTTTTTGTATTCCTTTTGAAACAATCTCTAAGATCGCCGTAGGACCGCCCCACGTACGAACATCCACATAACTGCCAAATTGACGTGTTAATTCAGCAGATACAGCTTCTGCAAAACGCTTGTCTGTTCGGACAAGCAAAGATGTAGGATTTGTCGTCAGATTTTTAGGAGAAAGCAAGTTTTTTTCTCCAGGACGTGAAGAAGCAAAAATTTTTTCATCAAAGAAGTCAAAGCTGTCGATAAAAAAAGTATCCCGATTTTCAGCAGCGATAAAGTCTAAATTCAATTGTTTTTTTTGCGATAAGATTTCAAAAGCAATTTCACGATTAATCAATGTTTCTCTTTCGCCATCCCAATGTTGATTAGGGATATGCACCAGTGCGCCGTTAAAATTAACCATCGGTGTTGTTAACTCTAATTGTTGGTAAAATTGATGGCTCATTCGAAATGGGCGTCCAGTAGCGATACTGACATGATGACCAGCATTGATTGCTTTTTTCAGGGTTTCTTTTGTTTTAGAGGTAATCATCGAATCTTGATTGAGGGTGGTTCCGTCCAGATCGATGGCAATTAATTTTTTATTCAATAAAGGTCCTTCCTTCCTCAACTAGCATTTGTTTTAGTCTAGCATATTTTAGTTAATTAACAAGAGGAATCAGTTATTCCTAACAAAAAATACAGTTATGGCTATGTAAATAAATGAATGCGAGCTAAACACGAACATTAAGTATTGTTTTCGGTTTTTTTGTTAAAAAAACGTTGAAAAACGAATAAAACGTCTATATAATTTGAAATTGTTCGATGGATTTGCCATATTTTGCATATTTTTTATTATTATAGTTTTCCATCAGAAAAAAATTCAGGGAGTGGAACTTTTTATGGAAAAGTTTTTCGGTTTAAAGAAAAACAATACAAATGTATCAACTGAAATAATGGCGGGAGTAACGACATTCTTTGCCATGAGCTATATCTTATTCGTAAATCCGACGATTTTATCAGCATCAGGTATGCCGTTCCAAGCAGTATTTCTAGCCACAATCATTGCATCAATCATTGGTACGCTAGTCATGGGATTGTTCGCGAATGTACCATATGCTCAGGCACCTGGTATGGGATTGAACGCATTTTTCACTTTTACGGTCGTTTTTGGGCTTGGCTATTCTTGGCAACAAGCCTTGGCAATGGTTTTTATTTGCGGATTAATCAATATTTTTATTACTGTTACAAATATCCGAAAGATGATCATTCGGGCGATTCCTGAAAGTCTTCAACATGCGATTGGTGGCGGGATCGGTATTTTCGTTGCGTATGTCGGGATCAAAAATGCAGGATTTTTATCTTTTTCAGCAGACCAATCTGCTATTTCGAGTTCTGTCGTTGAAGGTGGAAAAGCAACAAATGTTACGATAAATGGCGGAATCGTTCCCGCGTTAGCCAACTTTGACAACGCACCTATCTTGTTAGCTGTGATTGGTTTGGTGCTGACAGCCATTTTAGTTGTAAAAAACGTCCGTGGTGCTATTCTTATCGGTATCGTAGCGACCACAGTCCTTGGGATTTTTATGGGTGTTGTTGATTTAAGTTCCATTGATTGGCAAACGAATTCGTTAGGCAATTCATTTAAAGAATTAGGAACAACGTTCGGTGCAGCATTTGGTTCTGAAGGAATGCAATCTTTATTCAGTGATTCTTCCAAGATCCCTCAAGTATTGATGACGATCATCGCATTCAGTTTATCTGATACATTTGATACGATCGGAACATTTATCGGTACAGGACGCCGCACAGGTATTTTCTCAAAAGAGGACGAGATCGCATTGGAAGATGGCCGCGGGTTCAAAACAAAAATGGATAAAGCGCTATTTGCCGATGCAATCGCTACTTCCGTAGGTGCTATCTTTGGTACATCAAATACAACAACTTATGTCGAATCTGCAGCTGGAATCGGGGCCGGCGGACGTACTGGTTTGACTTCAGTAGTAGTGGCAGTGCTATTCGCATTAAGTAGTCTGTTCTCCCCGCTGATCGCCATTGTACCAAATCAAGCAACTGCGCCAGCACTGATTTTGGTCGGAGTAATGATGATGGCTTCTTTCGCAGACATCAAATGGCTAGATATGGAAGAAGCTTTACCAGCCTTCTTTGCATCGATCTTTATGGGATTGTGCTATAGCATTTCTTATGGGATTGCAGCAGGATTTATTTTCTATACAATTGTCAAAGTAATCAAAGGAAAATTCAATGAAGTTTCTGTTGCTTTGTGGATTGTTGATATTTTATTCATCATCAACTTCATCATTCTAGCAACGATTTAAATAAAGAGAAGGGATTGGAACAGCATTTTTTCCGGTCTCTTTTTTTTTACATAAAAAGAACGTTACATATAAAATAATCTTTGCGGGATTTTTCTCTTTTTACTGGCGAGATCGTTGCTTGTTTATTCGAAAATAGGTATGATAAAAGAGACGAAAGAGGGATGATAGATGAAGATTAATTGGAGAAAAAATTTAGTGATTGCATGGATTGGCTGTTTTTTCACTGGTGCAAGTATTAGTTTAGTTATGCCATTCATACCAGTTTATGTTGAGCAACTAGGAACACCAAAAGATCAAATCGAATTGTTTTCGGGACTAGCAATCTCTGTTACTGCTTTTGCATCTGCCGTGGTTGCACCAATCTGGGGAAATCTAGCTGATCGAAAAGGTCGAAAACTCATGATGATCCGTGCAGCAGCTGGGATGACGTTGACGATGGGTTCTTTAGCTTTTGTGCCGAACGCGTATTGGCTTTTGATCATGCGTTTTTGGAACGGGATTTTGTCTGGGTATATTCCAAATGCAACAGCAATGATTGCTTCACAAGCGCCTAGAGAAAAGAGCGGATGGGCATTAGGAACATTATCCACCGGAGCGATTGCGGGAAATCTGATCGGACCTTCTATGGGCGGTGCATTGGCTCAGTGGTTTGGTATGGAAAATGTATTCTTGATCACAGGGGCTTTGTTGATGATCACAACGGTGTTGACCATCTTCTTAGTCAAAGAAGATTTCCATCCAATCGAGAAAAAAGATCTGATAAGCACCAAAGAAATTTTTTCAAAAATGGATCATCTCTCTATTTTGATTGGTCTCTTCATCACGACCTTGATTTTACAGATAGGGATCACTACGATCAGCCCTATTTTGACCTTATATATTCGTGAATTGAGCGGAAATACAGAAAATATCCTGTTTGTCAGCGGCTTGATTGTTTCGATAGCTGGTGTTTCCGCAGTCTTTTCTTCACCAAAACTAGGAAAACTAGGGGATAAGATTGGGAATCAAAAAGTTTTAATTGGCGGACTCATCTTATCATTTTGCTGTTATTTGCCCATGGCGTTTGTCACGACACCACTCCAATTAGGTATACTTCGTTTTATTTTAGGTTTTTCAACTGGTGCTTTGATGCCTTCTGTCAATACACTGATCAGTAAAATCACGCCACAAGAAGGGGTTAGCCGAATCTATAGCTATAATCAGATGTTCAGTAACTTTGGACAGGTTCTAGGACCCATGTTGGGGTCGACAGTTGCGCATGCTTATAATTACAGTGCTGTTTTTATTGTGACAAGTTTATTCGTCCTGTCAAATATTCTTCTTTCTCTATTCAATTTTCGTAAAGTTCTTCGCAGTAGATTATAATAGTGGTGAAAATTGGAAATAAAAAAGAGCTTGAGATATCTCAAGCTCTTGGCTGGTTTTTTACGAATGGGCAGAGGTTTCTTTTCTTGGCGCAACTGCACCAATCAAAAGGATAATGACACCCGCAATTAATGAAATGATTGTTGTCAAAGTAAAATCATATGTTCCGCTTGTTAATGCAGCACCAATATAACCGACTACTTGACCTAGAACGACAGCCCAGAATAATGTAACGATATATCGCATAAAGAACACCTCTTTTCTATCTTAATTTTACCAGATTTTCTTTGAATGTAAAGAAACGAGACTAAATCTCAATAAAATTCGAGTTCTTGTGAAAGAACTCATTTCTACAGACTAGAAGCAAGCAAATGAAGCAGAACAATTAACTTCAGCACTTGTTATTTAATGAAAGTAAAAGGATCATACCTTTTAACGCTAGTGAATTTTAACGAAAAAAAAGGCGGAATGCAAGATGTTTTTCCCACAACTTTATACAATTACTTCTTATTCTCTTTTACAAAGTACGATCCGTATTCGAGAATATGTACAAGAAGCAAAAAAACAAGGCTACACTTCATTAGCCATAACGGATAAAGATGTCTTATACGGTGCACCTGAATTCTATCGTATTTGTGTAGAAGAAGAAATACAGCCAATCATTGGATTACATCTTAGTTATACTTATGAAGAAAAAAATTATGGTTTGCTTGCGTACGCAAAAGATGAGACAGGTTATCAGCAACTGATGAAACTTTCCAGTCGAAAAATGATCCAAGAAAAAATGGCACTTGATGATATGATAGAAACCGACCATCTAGTGTTTGTCGTTCCGGCAACTCATTCTGTTTCTGAGGCTTTCAATAAAGAGGAACATTTTTTCAGTCATTGGCAGTTTTTGCTTGAAAATGTTTTTACTAAAGATTTTTATATCGGCTTGTCAGAAAACACGCCTAATCAATTGCCTGAATGGTATCAGTATGTGACAAAAGAAAATTATCCGCTTTGTGCATTGCATCCAATCGCTAGTTTACAGCAAGAAGACCTTTTTGCGCTTGAAGTGATGAAGCATATCAAAGAGGGAAGTCAGATGCCTTTAGAAAGTTTATCTGCACCTTTACCATCAGCAAATGGTTACCTGATTTCAGAACAAGAAATGATCAAACGATTCGAAGAAGCAGGTCTTTCACAAGCTGTAATAGGTGCTCAGCGCTTAGCTGAATCGATTTCATTTGAATTTCAGTTTCATCAGAAATTACTCCCGCATTATCCCGTCCCTCAGGGAAAACAAGCTGGAGAATATTTAAGAGAGCTATGCTACTCGCAAGTAGAACATCGGATCGTTGATTATACAAAGGAGTACCGAGAACGTTTGGACTATGAGTTATCTGTCATCCATCAAATGGGATTCGATGATTATTTCCTGATCGTATGGGATGTAATGGCTTTTGCTCATAGAAATAAAATCGTTACCGGTGCAGGCCGTGGTTCTGCTGCTGGTTCATTAGTAGCCTATGTGTTAGAAATCACAGATGTGGATCCATTAGAGTATGACTTGCTATTCGAACGATTTTTAAATCCTGAACGTTTTACGATGCCGGATATTGATTTGGATATTCCTGACAACCGACGTGAGGAAGTATTGAATTATGTTCGAGAAAAGTATGGACAATATCACATGGCGCAAATCGCGACATTTGGTACAATGGCTGCAAAAATGGTTCTTAGAGATGCAGCTAGAGTGTTTGGTCTGTCACAAAGTGAAGCAAACCGCTGGTCAAAAGCAATACCAAACCAACTGAAAATCACATTGACCCAAGCTTACAAAACATCGCGTCAACTAGTAGAATTAGTTCAGGCAAGCGAAAAAAACCAACTTTTATTCAAAACCGCAGTGATTTTAGAAGGATTGCCAAGACACGTTTCGACTCACGCAGCAGGGGTAGTTATCAGCGATAGGAATCTACTTGAATTAGTACCGCTCCAACGCGGTTCTGATGAAGCTTTTCTGACTCAGTATACGATGAATGAGGTAGAAGCCATCGGTCTTTTGAAAATGGACTTTCTAGGACTACGTAACTTATCGATTATTGATTTTACTTTAAAGGCTGTTAAGCGAGTAGAAGGGCAGGAAATCCGATTAAAAGAGATCCCATTAAATGATGCAAAAACGCTACCCTTGTTTCAACGAGGCGAAACTTCAGGAGTATTTCAATTTGAATCCGCTGGTATTCGAAACGTTTTACGAAGATTAGGACCAGAAAACATCGAAGATATTGCCGCAGTCAATGCGTTGTATCGTCCAGGTCCTATGCAAAATATCGATACTTTCATTGCCAGAAAAAAAGGAAAAGAAGCCATTCGCTACCCCGATGATTCACTGATCCCGATTTTGAAAAACACATACGGGGTGATTGTCTATCAGGAACAAATCATGCAGATTGCCTCGACTATGGCTGGATTTACATTAGGACAGTCAGATATTTTGAGGCGGGCAGTTAGTAAAAAGAAAAAAGACGTATTAGATGAAGAAAAGTCGCATTTTGTATCAGGAGCATTACAACAAGGATATTCGGAAAAAACAGCAGTGACTGTATATGAATATATTGAAAAATTTGCAAACTATGGATTCAATCGGTCGCATGCATTTGCTTATTCCTTCGTGGGATTCCAAATGGCATATCTAAAGGCTCATCATCCAGGAGCTTTCTTTACCAGTCTAATGAATTCTGTTCGGCATAACACAACGAAATTGAAAGAATATATTGCAGAAGCACGTAAAAATAAACTCAAACTTTCTTCACCATCCATCAATCAAAGCAATTATAGTTTTGAGTTGGTCAATAAGGAAGAAATCAGATTCGGGCTGACAGCGATAAAAGGCATCCGACGTGATTTTGTAGAAGATGTATTGAATGAAAGAAAACAAAATGGCCCGTTCAAGTCAGTAGATCAATTCCTCATACGGATCGATAAGCGGTGGCTGAAATTAGAGTTACTGCAATCACTGACAGCAGTAGGTGTTTTTGATGAATTATCTCCTAACAGGAAACAGTTGATGCTTGATCTCGAAGGAAAAATCCAAAATATCGTTTACAGCGGTGGCAGTCTAGATTTGCTAGGAATCATGGCATTAAAAGAAGAAGAAGTTGCTGACTATACACTAGAAGAACGACTGAAGCTGGAAGAGGAATACTTAGGTGTTTATTTGTCAGGACATCCTGCAGAAGGGTTTGACCGACTTCGTTTAGCTAAACAGGTTCAGCTGATTACAGATATCGTTCCTAATCAACCAGTCAATTTACTATTGATGATAAAGGAAGTTAGAGAGATTCGGACAAAAAAAGGCGAACTGATGGCCTTCGTGGAAGGAACCGATAGTAGCGGAGAAATTTCTGTCACGGTTTTTCCAACTCTTTATCGAAAATATCGTAACCTGTTTGCAGTTGATCAAGTGATTTTTGTTCAAGGGCGTAGCGAAATCAGCAAATATAACCAGGAACTACAATTGATTGGAGAAAGCTTTGCTGATCCTCGTCAGTTAGAAACACAGTATCCTTCACAAACGTGCTATTTGCGTATAACAGAAGAACGGGAAGACCCTGAGATAATGAAACAATTACAAGGGATTTTTCAGAAACACCCAGGATATATTCCAGTAATTATGTACCACGAAAAAACACAACGAAAAGTTGTTCTGTCAGATGCTTATTGGGTGGATGACAGCAAGAGTATAAAGGGACAACTTGTTTCTCTACTTGGCGAAGATAATGTGGTTTTCAAATAACTTACGGTAAAAAATACTACTTGCTTTCATTTTTTTTCATTTTTTTATCCGTAAATCAAGACAAGCGAGAAAAATAATGTTAGAATGTTAGTCGTGGTTAACGCAAAAATGGTTGTAAACCTAAGTTATACTTAGGATAAAGTATTTTAATGAGGTGAATGTTTATTATGAAACGCATCGGAATTTTGACCAGTGGCGGAGACGCACCTGGAATGAATGCAGCTGTTCGTGCCGTTGTTCGTAAAGGTATTTACGAAGGACTGGAAGTATACGGGATCAATTATGGGTTTGCCGGTTTAGTTGCTGGAGATATTCGTCGTCTTGATGTGGCAGATGTAGGTGACAAGATCCAACGTGGTGGTACATTCTTGTATTCTGCACGTTATCCAGAATTTGCAACTGAAGAAGGTCAATTAAAAGGAATCGAACAATTGAAAAAATTCGGGATCGAAGGTCTAGTGGTTATCGGAGGAGACGGTTCTTATCATGGCGCAATGGCTTTGACAAAACGTGGATTCCCAGCAGTAGGTATTCCTGGAACAATCGATAATGATATTCCTGGTACTGACTTCACAATCGGTTTTGATACAGCAATCAATACAGTGCTAGAATCAATTGACCGTATTCGTGACACAGCGACTTCTCATGTTCGTACATTCGTTATCGAAGTAATGGGACGCAATGCAGGTGACATCGCTTTATGGTCAGGTGTAGCTGGCGGAGCAGATGAAATCATCATCCCAGAACATGATTTTGATATGGCTTCAGTTGCTAAAAAAATCCAAGAAGGCCGTGATCGTGGGAAGAAACATTGCTTGATCATCTTGGCTGAAGGTGTAATGGGCGGAAATGAATTCGCTGAAAAACTTTCAGAATTTGGCGACTATCATACACGTGTATCTATCTTGGGACACGTTGTCCGTGGTGGAGCACCAAGCGCACGCGACCGCGTCTTAGCAAGTAAATTCGGTGCTTACGCTGTCGAATTGCTTCAAGAAGGAAAAGGTGGATTATGTGTCGGTATCCATGACAACGAAATCGTTGCAGCTGACATCATTGATACACTAGAAAACAACAAGCATAAACCAGACTTATCATTATATGATCTAAATAATTCACTTTCATTTTAAGAGTGAAAGAAACCAAGCTATTTAAGCTGTGTACAGCTTTAAATAAACAAAATTGAATGGGAGAGTTTTTTAAATGAAAAAAACCAAAATCGTTAGTACATTAGGACCAGCAAGTAACTCAGTAGAAATTATTTCTCAATTGATTGAATCTGGGGCAAATGTCTTCCGCTTTAACTTTTCTCATGGTGACCATGAAGAACAATTATCACGTATGACTATGGTCCGTGAAGCAGTTAAAAAGACAGGAAAAGATGTCGGTATTCTTTTAGATACAAAAGGAGCTGAAATCCGTACAACTGTTCAAGGCACAACAGAAGCTGATTTTGGTCGTGCAGGATACATCAAATTTGAAGTAGGAGATCAAACACGCATCTCTATGGATCCTGAACATGTAGGTTCAAAAGAAAAAATCGCGGTTACTTACCCAGGATTATTTGACGATGTTCACGTAGGCGGACACGTTTTATTCGATGATGGCTTGATCGACATGGAAATCATTGAAAAAGACGAAGCAAACCGTGAATTAGTCGTAGAAGTTAAAAATGCAGGTATGCTAGGATCACGTAAAGGAGTAAATGCACCAGGCGTTTCTATCAGTTTGCCAGGTATTACTCCAAAAGATGCTGACGATATTCGTTTTGGTTTAGATAACGATATCGACTTTATCGCTGCAAGTTTTGTACGTAAAGCACAAGACGTTCTAGATATTCGCGAAATTTTAGAAGAAAAAGACATGACTCATGTTCAAATCTTCCCTAAAATCGAATCTCAAGAAGGTATCGACAACATTGACGAAATCATCAAAGTTTCTGACGGTGTTATGATTGCCCGTGGAGATATGGGTGTGGAAATCCCAGCTGAACTAGTACCAATGGTTCAAAAACGTATCATCAAAAAATGTAACGCTGCTGGTATCCCAGTTATCACTGCTACACAAATGTTAGAATCAATGCAAGAAAACCCACGTCCAACACGTGCGGAAGCTTCTGACGTTGCCAATGCTGTATTTGACGGAACAGATGCAACAATGTTATCTGGTGAATCTGCAAACGGAGACTACCCAGTTGAAGCTGTTTCAACAATGGCACGTATCGACCAAGAAGCTGAAAATGCATTATCAGAATTAGGTACATTCCAATTGAACGAATTCGATAAAACAGATGTAACTGAAACAATCGGTTTATCTGTAGCTCGTGCTGCAAAAAATCTAGGGGTCAAAACAATCGTTGCTGCAACTGAATCAGGCTACACTGCAAAAATGATTTCAAAATATCGCCCAGATGCAGATATCTTGGCTGTTACTTTTGACGAACGCACAAAACGTGGTTTGATGTTAAACTGGGGTGTTTACCCAACAGTTGCTGAAAAACCATCAACAACTGATGAAATGTTTGAACTAGCAGCTAAAAAAGCTGTTGAATTAGGTTTCGCATCAGAAGGCGATTTAATCTTGATCACTGCTGGTGTACCAGTTGGCGAACGCGGAACAACTAACGTGATGAAAATTCAAATGATTGGTTCTAAATTATTAGAAGCTCAAGGCGTTGGACAAAAATCTGTCGTTGCAAATGCAGTTATTGCTTCATCTGCTGAAGAAGCTGTAAAAAAAGCAAAAGACGGAATGGTTCTAGTTGTACCATCAACTGACAAAGAATACATGCCTGCAATCGAAAAAGCAGCTGCTGTTATCGTTGAAGAAGGCGGATTGACTTCTCACGCTGCAGTTGTAGGAATTGCACAAGATATTCCTGTAATCGTTGGTGCTAAAGGCGCAACAACAACAATTACTGATGGCGAATTGATTACTGTTGATTCACGTCGCGGCATCGTTTACCGTGGCGAAACAACAGCTATCTAATTTAGCTTAATACAAAATAAAAACAGCTCTTCATTTACGAAGAGCTGTTTTTTTGTGCTGTAACGAATTCATGGATGACTTGGACTACTTGTTCTTGAAGCGGTGTGACAAGCTGTTGTGTTCGTTTTGCCAATGAAATCAAGAAGCGAGGCTGAACTTCGTCTGAAAGTGGGAGGCAAACTAAATGATCTTCAGGATGTACAGCAATCTCTGTCAAAAAACCGATACCAACATTTTCACGGATCATACTCTTTAAAATCGTCAAATCATTGCTTTGATAAACAACTTTTGGTTGAGTGTGTGTTTGTTTAGAAAGTTTAGTGAATGCTGCTGGGTGGACATAATGTTCGTTCAATAACACAAACTGTTCATCTGATATATCTTTGAAAGAGACCGCCTTCTGCTGGGCCAGAGGGTGAGTAGGCGGAACGACGATCATGAAACGTTTATCCAAAAGCAATTCTGTTTCTAAATATTGATCTACGATTGGCTGTGTTGAGCCTAATACGGCTAAATCGATCCTCCCTTGACGGATCATTCCATATAAGTCCCGAGAGCCTCCATCGGTGATTTCAATCTGATTCATCAACTCATGCTTGATAAAGTAACCTGACAGTTTTGGAAAGTACTCATTGCCGATAATAGGCGGCAAGCCAAAACGCAGCTTTTTCTTTTGTAACTGAGTGATTTCAGCCCTTGCAGTAGAAATCTCTTGGAGAATAGTTTGTGCATGGAGAAACAGCTGCTTTCCAGAAGGTGTGACGATTAATTCGTGATGCGAACGATCTCTTGTGATAAGTACGGCGTCAAACTCTTTTTCAAGACGTTGTAATGCATATGTAATAGTAGGTTGGCTCACACGGAAATAATTAGCCACTTTCGTAAAGTTTTTTTGTTTGACGATTTGGACGTAGTATTCAATATCTTTCGTGTTCATAAAGATCATCCGCTCCTTTGATAGAATAATGATTATTGTAAATGATTCTGAAGATGATAGCAAATAGAGGCTTTCTGTTAAAGATATTTCTGTTTTTTTATGAACTGCAAGGTGTCAAGAAAATTTCATTGACAACATGGTTTTTGCCCTGTATAATTGCTTTTGTTGCTTAGGAGTGATGAAAAATGAAATGGTCTTTATTGGAATTGAGAAAATACCAGGAGACACCGTTAACTTTTCATGAGACGCTCGACTTGAAAGCCGCTCTCATGAAGCGAGACAATTTAATACTTGATGTTGCGCCAGTGGAAGTCGAAGGTTTGGTCTCAGTTGATAAGAAAGGCTATATCGTTCATTACACTGTGCAGACGACTTTGACAGTTCCTTCAACACGTTCGCTAGAACCTGTTGAACTGCCGATGGATTTTTCTGTAGACGAAGTATTCATGACAGAAGAACAATTCCAAAGCAGAGATGAGCAAATGTCTGCAGATGAGATTTTGCTGATTGAAGGTCCGTTATTGAATTTAGCAGAGTCAATTGAAGACAACATCTTATTGGCGATTCCGATGCGGGTATTGACGAAAGAAGAGGAAGCAGCAACAGAACTTCCAAAAGGCAATGATTGGGAAGTTGTTTCCGAAGAAGAATACCAACGCAGAAAAATGGAAGAAGCCGAGAATAAAATTGATCCTCGTCTTGCAAAACTATCTGAACTTTTTGATTCTGAATCAAAAAACGACGATAACAAGTAAGATTGGAATATATTGTATCTATTATAGGTGCAAGACTTTACAAGGAGGTGTAGCAAAATGGCAGTACCAGCTAGAAGAACATCAAAAGCTAAAAAAGCAAAACGTCGTACACACTACAAGTTGACAATCAAAGGATTAAACGAATGTCCAAACTGTGGTGAAATGAAAAAAAGCCATCACGTATGTGCAAATTGTGGTTACTATGATGGTAAGGACGTAATGTCAAAAGAAGCTTAATACATTTTAATTAGAAAATGTAAAACCTCAAGGCTAACCATGGAGCCTTGAGGTTTATTTTTTTATAAGCGGTAAATAAAAAATATGTTGTTCTTTAGTTTGCAATGTAGCCGTGTTAAGCTATAATGTAAGAGATTAGGGAGAAATCCCGTATGTAGGAGGAGTTCATATGTCAAAACAACAAATCGGCGTTGTCGGTATGGCCGTTATGGGTAAAAATCTAGCCTTGAATATAGAAAGCCGCGGCTATTCAGTGGCCTTATTCAACCGTACAGGGGCTAAAACAACCGCTGTAGTAGAAGAACACCCAGATAAAAATTTCAAAGCAACGTACACAATCGAAGAATTTGTAGAATCAATCGAAAAACCACGTCGGATTCTTCTGATGGTCAAAGCAGGACCAGCAACAGATGCAACAATCCAAGAGTTGCTTCCTCACCTTGATAAAGGCGATATTCTGATTGACGGAGGAAATACATTCTTTAAAGATACGATGCGTCGTAATGAAGAATTAGCCAACTCTGGTATTAACTTTATCGGTACAGGCGTTTCCGGCGGTGAAGAAGGAGCTTTAAAAGGACCTTCAATCATGCCTGGTGGACAAAAAGAAGCGTATGAGCTAGTTGCACCAATCTTAGAGCAAATTTCTGCAAAAGCAGAAGACGGAGCACCATGTGTTACCTATATTGGCCCAAACGGAGCCGGACACTATGTGAAAATGGTACACAACGGTATTGAGTATGGAGATATGCAACTGATTGCTGAATCTTATGACTTGATGAAGAATATTTTAGACCTTTCAGTAGAAGAAATGGCTGATATCTTTAAAGAATGGAATCAAGGTGAATTAGACAGCTACCTGATCGAAATCACAGCTGACATCCTGACTCGAAAAGACGATGAAGGCACAGGTAAACCAGTCGTAGATGTGATCCTTGATGCAGCTGGAAATAAAGGAACAGGTAAATGGACAAGCCAAAGTGCGCTTGACTTAGGCGTGCCACTTCCATTGATTACTGAATCTGTATTTGCTCGTTACATTTCTGCTTATAAAGAAGAACGCGTACAAGCAAGTAAAATTTTGTCTCGCACGAACGATTTTGAGTTCACAGGAGACAAAAAAGAATTGGTCGAAAAAATCCGAGAAGCGTTGTATTTCAGTAAAATCATGAGTTATGCTCAAGGATTTGCTCAATTACGTGTCGCTTCAAAAGAATTTGATTGGGATTTGCCATTTGGCGAAATCGCAAAAATCTGGCGCGCTGGATGTATCATCCGAGCTCGATTCTTGCAAAAAATCACGGATGCTTATGACAAAAATCCTGAGATCGAAAATTTATTGCTAGATGATTATTTCGTTGAAATCACGAAAAAATATCAGCAATCAGTCCGAGACGTCGTTGCCTTGGCTGTCCAAGCTGGCGTACCTGTACCAACTTTCTCATCAGCCATCGCTTACTTCGATTCATACAGAGCAGAACGTCTGCCTGCAAATATAATCCAAGCCCAACGCGATTACTTTGGCGCACACACATATGAACGTGTCGACAAAGAAGGAATCTTCCATTACTCATGGTACCATGAAGAATAATAGTCTTTCGGCTGTTAGGAAATGAGAAAATAAAAAGAGGACGAAAGAGCTGAAGTCAATTGTTATGAGTAGACTTCAGCTCTTTTTTAAAACTGCTATTCATGATAAAATGACTATAGATTTTTAAGCAGATTATCGGTATAATGATAGAGTTTTTAAAAAGCCAGTAGATAGAAAGGATAAAATAATAAATGAGTAATATTCTAATCATTGAAGATGAAAAGAACTTAGCTCGATTTGTCGAGCTAGAGTTGAAGCATGAAGGGTATAACGCAGAAGTCCATTACAACGGTCGTACTGGTTTAGATGCGGCATTAAATAATGAGTGGGATGCCATATTGTTGGACCTGATGCTTCCAGAATTGAACGGTTTAGAAGTCTGCAGACGCGTACGCCAAGTCAAAAATACACCAATCATTATGATGACTGCAAGAGATTCTGTAATTGATCGTGTATCGGGACTTGACCATGGAGCAGATGACTACATCGTCAAACCATTTGCTATCGAAGAACTATTAGCGCGTCTTCGAGCATTGTTGCGTCGAATCGATATTGAAGGTGACAAAAATGTGGCAAAACAAACCACTATTACTTATCGTGATTTGACTATCGAAAAAGAAAACCGTGTCGTACGTCGCGGAAACGAAGTAATTGAACTAACAAAAAGAGAATACGAATTGCTACTTACTTTAATGGAAAACGTGAACGTGGTATTAGCACGTGATGTTTTACTAAATAAAGTGTGGGGATACGAAACGGAAGTTGAAACAAACGTAGTGGATGTATATATTCGTTATCTTCGCAATAAAATTGACGTTCCAGGGGAGGAAAGCTATATCCAAACTGTCCGCGGAACAGGTTATGTGATGCGCTCGTGATAAAGCCGAAAAAATCGGAAAAAAGAGAACTGAAAGGGCCCTCCTTGACAATCAAGTGGGCCTTTGCGAGTTCTTTCTTCATATTCGTCGTATTTACAATTTTTGCGGTCATTACCTATAAATCATCTATCAATCTGATTGTTGCAAAAGAAAGAAACAATGTAGAACGTACGATTTCAGAAGTAGCCTCTCGTTTGGCTAACTCGGATGAAGAACTGACATTAGTGAATACGTATCGTAATCTGACAAAAGCGACAAATGACGGAGATGAGGTCATAGATCATACTTCACTGGTCGAAGGAAACTTAATGAAGATTGATTCCTTTATAGCTGAGCTAGGGCAGCCTTCGATGGATCTTTATGTGTATGATTTAGATGAGAACTTGATTTTCAAAACTCACGAAAACAGTCGAAACTTGATCCAAACAACACGTAAAGTGCCAACGATTGTTACACTAGAAGGGAAAACTGGCTTTTTATCTATACAGCCTATATATTCTAAAGGAACAAGAGAAAAGATTGGTTATGCGCAAAGCTTCTATGAATTATCTTCTTTCTATGATATCCGAAATAAGCTATTATTGACTCTTATTGTTTTAGAAGTCGTTTCTTTGATTTTAAGTAGTATTTTAGGTTTCTTTTTATCTTCTTACTTCTTGAAACCACTCAAGGTACTCAGAGATACAATGGATACTATACGTAAAGATCCGCAATCAGATATCCACATGCCTGAAATCGACACGAATGATGAATTGGCAGATTTAGCTGAAATATTCAATGAGATGCTTGACCGCATGCGTTTGTATATCGAACAACAAGAGCAGTTCGTGGAAGACGTCTCTCATGAGTTAAGAACTCCTGTAGCAATCATTGAAGGGCATCTTAGTCTGCTAAATCGTTGGGGGAAAGATGATCCTGAAATATTGGAAGAATCATTAAGCGCCAGCATGCAAGAAATCAGCCGCATGAAAAGCTTAGTTCAAGAGATGCTAGACTTATCTAGAGCAGAACAAGTAGATGTCCATTATGCAAATGAAACAACTAAAGGAAAAGAAGTCACCTATCAAGTTTATAATAATTTCAAGATATTATACCCAGACTATGTGATTACTTTAGATGATGATTTGACAAAAGAAGTGACCCTGCAAATTTATCGTAATCACTTTGAGCAATTAATCATTATCATATTGGATAACGCAGTAAAGTATTCAACTACACGAAAAGAAGTCCATATCTCTATTTCTTCTACTCTGAATGAATTTGAGATTGCTATACAGGACTTTGGTGAAGGGATACCCAAAGAAGACCTTAATAAGATCTTCAATCGTTTTTATCGTGTGGATAAAGCGAGGGCTAGAACGAAGGGCGGAAATGGTCTGGGATTGTCTATCGCAAAACAATTGGTTGAAAACTACAAAGGTCGTATCTTAGCAGAAAGCGTAGTTGGGCAAGGGACTATCTTTAGAATTTTTATTCCTATCGCAAAAACAGAAGACAAGTAAAGCATGTGCTTTGCTTGTTTTTTATATTATCGATTAAGAAAGAAGAAGCCAAATAAAAGCAGATAAGAAATTTAGGATGGTCATTATAAAGAAATCTAGCGAACAATAAAATAGAATAACATTCGTTGGTAAATTGTAAATAGCTTTTAGGTGAACAAAAAACAATAAAAA
>NZ_NGMF01000003.1:0-11437 GCF_002140245.1 Enterococcus sp. 10F3_DIV0382
TTTTTCTTTGTTTTCCAAGTAAGCTGTGGTCTAGTTTTTCTGATTTATCCATGTTTTTACGTGGCGGAACGGATATAGTAATGCCCATAAGGGCAAGCTTTTCATGGATTTTATGGCTAATATATCCTTTGTCCCCTAGGATATTGGGAAGATTCGCTTCTTCCGATAAAGTCTCTAACACTTTCACGTCATGGACACCTGGATTCGTGATTGAGTAAGTAATCGGAAAGCCAGTCTTAGTAACGATCATATGAATTTTAAGACCATAAAAATAAGATTTTTTTGTTGAGTTATAGCCAACTTTGGCTATTTGATTCAATAGTTTTGCTTGTCTATTTCTAACTGGTTTACATAATGGACTAGGAAAACTATCTATAATTCCGACTAGTTCACCTTTGGTGAGCTTCTTGATGAAAAAGTATCGAATAATCTTGATAGTGTAAGCTAAGTTTGAACTTAAGCGAGTGAATCGACTCCTACTAGGAAAGTCACCATTAGGAAATAAGACGGAACAAACCGCTCTATACGTGGCTCTTTGGCTAGTATATCCATTAATTATGCCCCATATAACACAAGCAATAATCACTGTATCGCGTTGCTTCAGTTGATCAGTATTTCTTCGGTTTTTAATCTTATCTGGTACACAATTGTGGTATATGTTAGAAACAGTTCTCATAATTTCCTTGAATGTTATAAAAGTATCTGTATAATGTTCAGTATATTTTGATGAACGCATATGTAGTCCTCATTTCTTGGGAGTTTTGAGACTACTATATGCGTTTTTTTGTTGATTTACCAACATGTTTAGACATTTTCCTCTAGGAAAAAATTAACTAGCACCACGGGTATAATTCGGTAATAAGTATTATCAAAACTAGATATATGCATAGTGAAGAAAATGTAATAGAAAATTATGCAGAAGCAATATTTCAAAATGGTCTAAATGAAATGCAAGAAGAAATGCATAAATACTTTAGTTTTAGATTGGCATCTGTTAGAAATCTTTATATGAGTAATTTTTTAAGAGAATTTGATAAAGAGAAGGCATTGATTAAAGAAAAGATAGCAATCAATTTTAGTAAAGCACATATTGAAAGTGTGAATAAAGAGTTCAAGAAATTATCAAATACTTTAAAAGAAATATCAATATTAGATAATAAGTTTAAACAGTTATGTATTAATTATGAGGAGGAAAAACTATGAATGAAATATTAAAAACAGAATTAGGTAATGTACAGAAAGTTCAAATAGATAAGCTTCATTTAATTTATTCAGAGATTGACAATAGCATAGAAGATCAGCAGAAAGGTTGGCCGGAATTTGAAGCGAAATTTCCATCTCTTACAGGGCGTAAGCTTTTAGGTTTAGATTATGATGAAAAAAACAAATATCGAATGTGTTCGATTGTTAAAGAAGAAGATAATGGAGATACATTTGGATTTAAAACTTTTATGTTTGAAGGAGGTACTTTTATGAGATTACGTTTAAATTATGAGCCTCCTGAACTTTATGAGAAAATAGGTCCTGCATATAATTTGCTTATAAGTAACTATGATCAACAAATTGATTGGTCATTACCCTTCATTGAACAGTATAAAGCTAGAAATATTCTTGATATAATGGTACCAGTTAAACAATAAAATAGATTAAGCAAGGAGATTGTTTATGGTAATCATTAAATCATTTAACAATACCATTCGTTATATTGAAAATGTTCTTGATGATGAAATTGATGAAGCTGAAATTACTCGATTATCAACTTATTCGTATGCAATGTTCAGTAGATTATTTTCAATTTTAACGAATATGACTTTATCTGAATATATGCGATTAAGAAAATTGTCTAAAGCTGCAATAGAAATAAGGAGTTCAGATATAAAAATAATTGATGTAGCCATAAAATATGGTTATGAATCTTCTGATGCTTTCACTTATGCGTTTAAATTATTTCATGGTGTTACACCGAGTGACGTCAGAAGAGGTTTAGCTTATAAAGTCATATCACCTATACAATTATCCCTCAGTGTTAGAGGTGGTAAAGACATGGAGGTTACTATCCAAAGAAAAAAATCAATTTATGTTTGTGGCGTTCTTTTAGAAAATATTGATGCTGAACAATGTTCAAATGCTTGGTTAGAGCTATATAAAAGATATAGTCATAAAGAATTATCTCCTTTTGGTAATGGAAAATCATATGGAGTATGCTTGATAACGGGAGCGTCAATAATTTTGTGTAAATAACTCGTCCTTCTGCAAAATAATGGGTTACTCAGTAAACATTGAAGCTAATGTATCCGTCACTTGTTGGAAGCCTTTATGGCTTCTATTTAAGAATTTTTGATTGTATGTATCAAAGATGGATACTAGGAAACGCTCTAGTGATTCTTCATTTTGAAACTGCTCTTTTCTGCGGCTGTATTTCTTGATTTGTTTATTGAAAGATTCGATTAAATTAGTTGAGTAAATGCTTCGGCGGATACCAGGCGGAAACTCATAAAAAGTCAATAAATCTTGATTTTTTATCAGTGACTGCGTCACTTTAGGATAAGTTTTCTGCCACTTCTCAATCATACTCCCTAAAAAGGTATTTGCCTCTTCCTTTGAGCTAGCTTGATAAACAGCCTTAAAATCATCACAGATTTCTTTTCGATCTTTGACACGTACTTTATGAGCAATATTACGGGAAACGTGAACACAGCAATGTTGGTATTTAGCTTTAGGATAAATCTGGTGAATCGTATCTTTCATGCCTTTTAAGCCATCGGTAATAAACAGTAAGACATCATGAACCCCTCTGGAGTAAATGTCCTGTAACAACTCATTCCAAACGTAGGTCGATTCAGTCGGGGCAATCGCATAACTTAGTACTTCTTTAGTGCCGTCTTCTCGTATACCAATGGCAATATAGATTGCTTCTTTGGAGACGGTTTGCCGTTTTAAAGGAATATAAGTAGCATCCATGAAAATAGCGACATACTTATCATTTAGAGTTCTAACTTTAAATGCATTTACTTCTTCAGTCAGCACTTTAGTCATGTTGGACATGGTTTGGGGCGTGTAGTGATGCCCATACATTTTCTCAATCAAGTCTGCGATTTCCGACATGGTAATACCTTTTCGGAAGAGGTGAATGACGGTCTCCTCTAAGGTATCATTCGTCCGTCTATAAGCAGGAACAGTCTGTTGCTTGAACTCGCCGTTGCGGTCGCGCGGAATCTGGAGATGAAGTTCCCCGTACTCGGTCTTGACCGTAGGGTCATAGGAGCCGTTACGAGAATTACCCGTGTTAAAACCAATGCGATCGTACTTTTCGTAATCTAGGAAAGCCGTTAACTCCGTTTTGAGAAGCGTATTGACAGCTTTTTCCAAATGGACACGGAATAATTCATTCAAATCGCCTTTGTTCGCTAGAGTCTTTAGAATTTCTGTAGTAAAATCGTTCATATGGAAGTCCTCTTTTCTGTGAATGTGTTGTGGTAACTCTATTCTACAGAAGGGACTTCCTTTTTTCTATTTACACAAAATATTTTACACTCTCTTGATAACAAATGAAGCGAATAAATTAAATTATATGGCTTCATATGATATTAGAAAGAGTGAGATTGATAAAAAAATGAATTTAGATTTTATGGAAATTGAAGAAACAGAATATGCTATTATTAAATTAAAAGGCAAAGTTCCAGAATGTATACAAGAAGGCTGGAAATACGCAATGGAAGTTTTCTTTCCTCAAGAAGGATACCGTCATTCTGGCAAACCAGATTTAGAAGTATATTTTGAAGGAGATATGAAAAAAGAAAATTATAGTATGGAACTTTGGATTCCAGTTGAAAAAGAAAATTGAAATAACCACCGGCCAGCAGTTTATTTAGTTACCCTTTAGTTACCCCTGAGTGATATTTGGCGCTGTTCTATGCAATCGAAAAAATCAGAAATCCTTTAATATCAATGCTTACGATAGTTTATACAACTGTACGAAAACCTAAAGTTTTTTGAACGTAAGAAGCCAGGTCTTAAAGGCGCTCGTCGTTCACCACAGTTCTCAAAACGTTAATAGAAACATTGATATATCAGTGTTTACAGAGCTTTTTTGGTTCAAGTTGGTTCAAATCAGCTTGAACCCTTATAAAGCACTTAACAGATTTAAAGCATCGGCATCTTGCTGGTGCTTTTTTTCTGGCATTAATTCCAGATAATAATTTTGTGTAGTTTGTATGTTTATGTGTCCTAATCGTTTAGATACATATGCAATATCTATGTCTTGAGAAAATAGAAATGATGCATGAGTATCTCTCAAACCGTGAAATGTTGTTTTTTCAATGTTTAACTTCTTCAATAACTCTGCTAATTGTTCCGACTGTTTAAAACCGCCAAAGCTGAAAATATAACCATTCTCTTTAACAGGAATTTTACGAATGAGTTCATATACCTCTTTGTTAATAGAAACATCACGTTTTGCATTTTGTGTTTTTAATGAAGTATCATCAGAAGTAGGACTGATCGAATGTCTAACCCTTATTCCGTATTCATAAAGACTCTCTGGGCGTATTGCTAACAGTTCTCCACGTCGCATCCCCGTTTCTAATGCAAGTAATACAAGCAAGTTAAATTCGTCTTCTGGATGCTGTAAAACGTAATTACGAAGTTTTCTAAAATCGGTGATAGATAATGCTTTATTACGTTTAGGTGGATTCTCTCCACGTGTTTTTACTAAACGAGCAAAATCATTTGCAATATAGCCACGAGCATGGAAGATATTAAGGTTACAAAGAGATTAGTCGAAGCTGGGAAGTTACTAGGCATCGAAGTACTTGATCATTTAGTAGTAAATAATAATAACGGTTTTACTAGCCTGAAAGAAAGAGGCTATATTTAAAAGGGAGAAACAACTCCCTTTTTTTCTTCAAGGTTTACTATGTACAATTGCATCAAATGAATTTAGTAAAGTACTTTATGATAGAATAGAACTAGTTAGAAATGATATAGATATCCGAAAGTACTGACACGAAAGGAGGGTACTATGTTTGAAAGAGGAAATTATTAAGTCTAAGATTCGTGTTCAAAAACATGGAGAAGTATTTACCCCTAAAAGAATAGTTAATAAAATGCTAGATATTCCAGAGGTAAAAGATGCTTGTGAAAATTTAACAGCAACCTTTTTAGAACCGGCTGCAGGGGAAGGTGCTTTTTTAGTTGCAATACTTGAGCGAAAGTTAAACATGGTATCTGAGAAGTACAATAAAGACTTAATACAATATGAAAATTATTCTTTGCTCGCTCTAACAACACTGTACGGAATTGAATTATTGGAAGATAATGCCCAAACATGTGTGATGAACATGTTTCAACAATATTATGATAAGTATAAAGAACAAGTAGAACATCATGGCGGAAAATTAAAGGAAAAGGTGCTAGATAGTGCAAAGAAAATCATTTCGCTAAATATTTGTAATGGTAACTTTTTAACGAGAAAATCAGCGGATGGAAGCCCTTTAGTGTTTAGTGAATGGCAACCTATTAACATGAGGAAAACATTGAAAAATATTAAAATACAAAGAACAGAGTATACATTGGATGAAATATATGGAAGTGTAAAAAAAGAAAGTGGTCGAGCAATTAATAATTTATTACAAGAACCAGTACAACTAGATTTGTTTGACTTTTTGGAAGATGAATCTGAAAACATAAATGAATTTCAAAAGGAAATGCGATATATACCTGTCAAGATAACTGATGTTTATAGAGATGAGATGGAGGAAGCCAATGGATAAGACAATAATTAAGCCTTTTCAAGAAATTAAATATAAGGTGTACGGTTATACCTTACCTGAGGTTCCAAACCGCGATGGCTATGTGAAGATAGGTGATACGACACGTGACGCTGTTACGAGAATTTTTGAACAAGTAGGTACAGCTGGTTTAAATCCTAAAATTTTATTTGAGAAACTAGCTCGTAAATCTGATGGAAAATGGTTCCGTGATAAAGATTTACATAAATTTCTTATTTTAAATGGTATAGAGAAAAAGGATTTTAATAGTCGTGCTGATGAGTGGTTCTATTTTAATGGAAATCTGGAAAAGGCTGAAGAGTTAACGAATAAGTTTATTAACCGTGATTATGATGAAATACAAATTGATGATAAACGTTCGGATTATATATTAAGAAATGAACAGCAACAAGCAGTAGAAAAAACGTATGAATATTATCAAAGTAAGCAGGAGCCCAGAGAATTTTTATGGAATGCAAAACCACGTTTTGGGAAAACATTAACAACTTATGACTTTATTAGAAACCTTAACGCAAAGAATGTTTTAATTGTAACAAATAGACCAGCAATTGCTAACTCATGGTTTGATGATTTCCAAAAATTTATTGCCTGGCAAGAGCCACAAATGAAGTTTGTATCGGAAACAGATGCACTAAATGGAAAAGCGATGACTAGAGATCAGTATCTCGAGTTTATTGATACAACTTCTCATGCTAATCCTACTCAAATTGCATTTATTTCATTGCAAGATTTAAAGGGTGCAGAATTTGCAGGAGGTATGTATAAGAAACTAGAATGGGTAGCTGGACTAAACTGGGACTTGCTCGTAATTGATGAAGCTCATGAAGGAATCGATACTAGAAGAACCGATATAGCATTTAGTCAATTAAAAAGAGACTTTACCCTGCATTTATCAGGTACTCCTTTTAAAGCCTTAGCTAAAGGTGATTTTTCCGAAGAACAAATATTTAATTGGTCTTATGTAGATGAACAAGAAGCTAAAGAAAACTGGGATTCAACGATTGGTAGCAATCCTTACGAAAGCCTACCGACTTTAAATTTGTTTACGTATCAAATGAGCAAAATGATAGAAGATGAAGTATCGGCTGGGTTAACAATAGAGGAAGAAAAAAACGTTGATTATGCATTTGATTTAAATGAATTTTTTAGAGTTAAAGAAAATGGAAGATTTGAATATGAGGAAAGTGTTGTTCGTTTTTTAGATAATCTATCTTCAGGGAAGTTTCCATTTTCCGAAAGTCAGTATCGTAATGAACTTAATCATACTTTTTGGTTACTTCCACGGGTTAATTCCGCTAAAGCACTTGAAAAATTATTAAACTCTCATCCTACATTCAAAGATTACAAAGTAGTACTTGCAGCAGGAGATGGTGTTAGTTTACATGAAGGCATAGAATCAGAAGCACTTGATTTGAAAGAGAATACAAAAAGCTATGATAAAGTTAGGAATGCTATTAGAAATTATGATAAAACAATAACACTTTCTGTAGGACAGTTAACAACTGGTGTGACAATTCCTGAGTGGACGGCGGTATTAATGTTAAATAATATTGAATCACCTAGTTTATACTTTCAAGCTGCATTTCGTTCACAAAATCCTTATGAATTTGAAAAGGATGGAAAGTTATATCGTAAAGAAAATGCATATATATTCGATTTCTCACCAGATCGAACATTAAGGCTTTATGATGAATTTGCTAACAACTTGTCTAGTGGTAGTTCTAAAACAAGCGAAGAAAGAAAGCGCAAGATAAAGAAGTTATTAAATTTCTTTCCAGTAATTGCTGAAGACGAAGAAGGTACAATGCATGAAATAGATGCATCTGAAGTGCTGACCATACCTACAAGAATTACCTCACGAGAAGTTGTTAAAAGAGGATTTATGAGTAATTTACTATTCGCTAATATATCTGGTATTTTTTCAGGTGATTCACCATTTAAAGAAATTCTAGATAAAATACCACCTGAGAAAAATAAAAGATTAGAGAAACGCCGTGAGGTGTCTATTACTGATCCGCATTTAAATGATGATGGAGAAGTAGAGATACCAAAAGAAGTAGTGTTAGGTAAATCAAATGAACTTTTTGGCGAAAAAATTTATTCATCAATTGAAGTGGTTGATGAAGTTGTATCATCCCTAGAAGAAGTTGAGGAAAAACAAAAAGAGTCGATTAGAAAACTTGCGAAAGATATAACAGCATCATTTTCAGATGGCTTTAATAATCTAAAGGATTCATTCAAACTAAACAAAGGACAAACCGAAAAGTTAAGAGATTCAGTAAACAATTCTATTGAGGATATAATAACTGAGAAAAGTTTGACACTAAGCAATCAAGTTAAAGAGATAAAAGAAGAATACGAAAAGAAAAAGCAAGAAGCAGAGAAGAGAAAAGATGAAACAGAATTAAAAGTAGTGACTCAGCAATATGAAGAAGAAAAACAAAAGATAGAAGAGTCTTTCGCCGATGAAATTAATAAGGAAGTAGAAAACACTATTAACACTGTTGTCGAAGAACAAATAGAAAAAGTAGAGGAAAAGAAAAAGAAAACAACAGAAGATGATGTTCGAGATCATTTACGAGGATTTGCACGTACAATTCCTGCGTTCCTAATGGCATACGGGGATGATCAGACTAGATTAGAAAACTTTGAAAAGAATATTGATGAAGCTACCTTCGAAGATCTTACAAGTATCACAATTGAAGAGTTTAAGAAGCTTCGTGATGGTTTCGAATATGAGGATGATAAAGGCAATAGAAAAGTCGTTCATGGCTTATTCAATGAGGTAGTGTTTAATGCAAGTATCCAAGAATTTTTAGACACTAAAAAGCGTTTAGCTAATTATTTTGATGATAGTCTAGAAGAGGATATTTTTGATTATATTCCACCACAGAAAACGAATCAAATTTTTACGCCAAAAAGAGTAGTTAAAAAGATGGTCGATAAATTAGAAGAAGAAGAACCTGGAATTTTTTCTGATAAGACCAAGAAGTTTGCTGACTTATATGTAAAAAGTGGTTTATATATTACGGAGATAGTAAAGAAATTAAATGAGGGTTTGAAAGAACAAATACCAAATCAAAAGGAACGTATTAAATGGATACTTGAAAATCAAGTATATGCTTGTGCACCTGGTGATATAATTTACAATATAGCTAAAAATTTTATATTTACTGAATTAGATTATGTATCACCAAAAAATTTAATTTTAGCTGATACGGTGCATTTAGCGAACAAAGAAGTATTGGCTTCAAATATTAATAAAATTTTTGGAGATGATAATTTGAAGTTCGATGTGATTATAGGTAATCCTCCTTATCAAAATGAAGGGATTGGAGAAGTTGCTAGAGATGAACCAATATATCATAAATTCATGGAGGAATCTTATAAGATTGCTGACATAGTAAGTTTTGTGACTCCTGCTAGATTCTTATTTAATGCTGGTCAGACGCCGAAAAAATGGAATGAAAAAATGCTAAGTGACGAACATTTGAAAGTAGTATATTATGAACAGAACTCTGCTAAAGTCTTCCCTAATACAGATATAAAAGGTGGCATAGCTATAACTTACCGTGATACAAATAAGAACTTTGGTGCTATTGGTACCTTTACGCATTTAGAAGAGTTAAATACAATTTTATCAAAAGTATTAGACAACGAGTTTAAATCATTTAATGAATTGCTTTATGGGAAAAGTAGCTATAAATTTACTCCTAAAATTTACGAGGAAAATCCTGAATTGAGGGGTAGGGTATCGGTAAATGAAGAAAAATCTATTGGTTCTAATATTTTTGATAAACTCCCTGAAATTTTCTATGATGTAAAACAACAAAATAGAGATCAAATTCAAATTTTAGGACGTAAAAGTGGTACGCGTATATTTAAGTGGATTAATAAAAATTATGTTGAAAATCATCCTAATCTGGATAAATATAAGGTTATCCTTCCAGCAACAAATGGTACAGGAACGTTTGGAGAAACTTTATCCACACCTATTATAGGTGAACCATTTATTGGATATACACAAACATTTATTTCCTTTGGAGCGTTTGATAATAGATTAGAAGCAGAGAATGTTTTAAAATACATTAAAACTAAATTTGTGAGGGCGATGCTTGGAACAATGAAAGTAACTCAGCACAATCAGACAAAAGAGGTTTGGAAAAACATCCCTATTCAAGACTTCACCACAAAATCCCAAATTAATTGGTCAAAGTCAATAACTGAGATTGATCAACAGTTATACAAAAAATATAATTTGAATGAGAATGAAATAAGATTTATCGAAGAAAATGTTAAGGGTATGGAATAAAAGAAAAAGCACTTAGTGTATTCAACTAACATCTACTTGCAATGAAGCCAAAACGACAAACGTATTGAATCGTAAATTCTTAAGAGACAACCCATTAGAAGCGATCGTAACAGACTTGACTTATGTACGAGTCGGGAAAAAATGGAATTATGTCTGTTTCATTTTGGATCTGTTCAATCGAGAAATTCTCGGCTATTCTTGTGGAGAACATAAAGATGCCGTTCTAGTAAAAAAAGCATTTAGCCGTATCAAACAACCTCTGACAGAGGTTGAGATTTTTCATACTGATCGTGGAAAAGAGTTTGATAACCAAGCTATTGATGAATTATTAACAACTTTTGACATCAATCGATCATTGAGTCATAAAGGCTGTCCTTTTGATAATGCCGTAGCTGAATCAACTTATAAGTCGTTGAAAGTAGAATTTGTCTATCAATACACATTTGAAACCTTACAACAATTGGATTTGGAGTTATTTGACTATGTCAATTGGTGGAACCACCTTCGGTTGCACGGTACACTTGGCTACGAGACACCGGTTGGTTACCGTAACCAGAGATTGGCGCAGCGAATCCTTGATAATGAGCTCGGATGTGCTAACGCTAGCGAGGCAGTCTAACTTTAACTGTTAGCTCCTGCCGAAGATCGTCACATCCGAGGAGGCTCATTGTCAAGGACAATCGGAATAGCATACGGAAAGAAGTTCTGCACCTTATAAAATTTGTCAAAAAAACTGTTGCCATTCCATTATTCGCATAAAATTCAGTCGTATAAAGGTCGTTTAGTTATGACCAAAAAAGATGTTACACGTTATACATCCTCAAGAACTGGAGGCCTATATGACTATGCACCATTAGATGCATTGAAATATAAAGATCGTTTAAAGAAACATGAAGTAAAAGTTGGTGATCGATGGGAGAATGCATCTCATAAAGCATATAATTCCAAAATAGTCTATACAGTAGAAGATGCCGATGAGCAAAATATCACATTACCTGTATTCAATTATTGGGGAACAGTTGTGAAAGTAAATGGGAAAAAGAGCACTATAGAAAATGACAATGTTTTAGTGTCTATTAAAGGTACGGGAACTGTCTCTTATACACATCTAGATGTGATCTATAGCAAACAGTTAAAATCTTCCTAAAATAAGCGAATAGCATCTGTCTCTTATACACATCTAGATGTGTATAAGAGTATGATATATATCTATAGCAAACAGTTAAAATCTTCCTAAAATAAGCGAATAGCATTCCTAAAACCTATAAAATTTTTAGATGAAGCGACAAGTGGACAATTAATAAACTACTTGAACATGAAATTATGGATCACCTTC
>NZ_NGMF01000003.1:14162-22164 GCF_002140245.1 Enterococcus sp. 10F3_DIV0382
GTATATATATAAGTTCATGATTATGGTAAAATATATATATAATCATGAACTCAGAATATTTTTAAGAAGGGAAACAATAGTGAGCTATAATGTACAACCGTTAAGGACAAATGAAGAGATACAAGATTTTCAGTTTTGGCTAAGAAGAACAAGTAATCCAGAAAGAGATAGTTTTTTATTTTTGTTTGGAATCAATAATGGGTTACGTATGTCAGATATTATAGGATTAAAAGTTGGAGACATACGAGGTAAAAGTAAGCCTATTATTGTTGAACATAAAACAGGTAAGCGAAAACCGATTTTTATAGATAATTTGAGAGAAGAGATTTTATTATATACTGAAGGTAAAGAAGAAAATGATTGGTTATTTCCAAGTCGGCAACAAGGTCGACATATAACAAGGGATCGTGTCTATCAGATATATGCAGATATAGCAGAAAAATTAGGAAGAGATGATATAGGAACACATACATTAAGAAAAACTTTTGGGTATCACTACTACAAGAAAACTAGAGACATTGCTACCTTAATGTTTATTTTTAATCATAGCTCGCAAGCAATTACAAAAAGGTACATTGGTATAACTGAAGATGAAATAGGGGCATCGTTACGTGGTTTTAAATTGGGAGGCTAATTGAGATATTAGGATATATTTTTTGTGTATAATGAAAACTTAGAAGGCGAGATTAATGAAGATAACTGAATTTTCGGAAGTATTTAAAACGTTTAGTAACATTTACAATAGAATACCAGAGATAGAACAAAACGTTGTAGTTGATAATGATTATTATATAGAGAATGATTTGGTTCTGTTGCAAAGTTTTAAATCTACTATCAAATAAGGTAGAATAATAGAAAAAGATAGCAGGAGGAATGACGATGAGTCATTTTAAAGGAAAGCAATTTCAGCAGGATGTGATTATTGTAGCCGTGGGCTACTATCTTCGTTATAACCTTAGCTATCGTGAAGTTCAAGAAATCTTATATGATCGTGGCATTAACGTTTCTCATACGACGATTTATCGTTGGGCGCAAGAATATGGCAAACTACTCTATCAAATTTGGAAAAAGAAAAATAAAAAATCCTTTTATTCATGGAAAATGGATGAAACGTACATCAAAATTAAAGGAAAATGGCATTATTTGTATCGAGCCATCGATGCAGATGGTTTAACCTTGGATATTTGGTTACGTAAAAAACGGGACACACAAGCAGCCTATGCTTTTCTTAAGCGGTTAGTGAAGCAGTTTGATGAACCGAAGGTTGTAGTCACAGATAAAGTCCCCTCTATTACAAGTGCCTTTAAGAAACTAAAAGAATACGGCTTTTATCAAGGGACAGAACATCGTACCATTAAATACCTGAATAATTTGATTGAACAAGACCATCGTCCAGTAAAGAGACGCAATAAATTCTATCGAAGTTTACGCACTGCCTCTACCACGATTAAAGGCATGGAAGCCATTCGAGGATTATATAAGAAAACCCGAAAAGAAGGCACTCTCTTCGGGTTTTCGGTCTGTACTGAAATCAAGGTATTATTGGGAATCCCAGCTTAAATCATAGATACCGTAAGGGATTTTATTCTTTATTTAAAACTTTGCAACAGAACCGCACGTCCCATTCGGTTAGCGATTTCAACCGGCTTATTATGTTGAAGATAATATGATTCTATCATTGTCAGTTCGTTTATGGTAAGATGTTTGTAGGTCATTTATGGTTACACTCCTTTGTTTTCTTTCGTCGGAAATACAATTTGAGTGTACCATAAATGCCTTTTTATTTTTCTAACTTAATTTTACAATTCGCGTAATATAAAAATGATAATGAAGCTTGCCTTTAAAGTTGGGCTTTTATCTAATTTTAGAGACAGGCTTCATTATTATACTATTTTTTACTATATTTACAAAGCGTTCAAAGCATCAATTGTAGCTGCATTGTCTATATGAGTATATAAAGTTGTTGTATTTGTACTTGTATGTCCCAATTGTTGGGCAGTTAATACCAATGAATTTGTCTGTTGATAGAGTCTAGTAGCCAAAGTATGACGTAATTTATGTGGACTGACTTGGACTCTGAATCCTTTTGAATATTTTGCTACCATCCGTTCGATTGCAATACCGGATATACGCTTGGCTTCTCCTTGATAAATTGCTAGAAATAAAGCTTTTTCGTTTTCTGTTACTTTGTATCGTTCTTTCCGAATAGCTAGATAATTAGCTAAATATTCCATTGCAAATGCTGCTATATTTACTGCGTCTCTCTTATTTCCTTTTCTAGTTACTACCACATTATTCTTTTCTAAAGATAGGTCATCTAAATTAATATTTACAACCTCGGAGAGTCTTAATCCAGATCCTAAAATCAATGCATTGATCGCCAGGTCTCTTTCTACATCTCGTTGATAATAGATCAAAGCTCGTTTGCTCAAAGTTTTTTTATATTCATTGGCAATATAATCTAGATAATTTTGTGTATCTTCGTCTAGAAATAATTTTTTCTCGATTGCGTTTGCACGGGCAGCTAACGTAGTTTTATCTGTGATAGTTGCTACTTGATCCATAGGATTATTTTCTAAGTATGGTTTTCCTAAAGGATTATTGGAACTTTTCGAAAGATATTTAAATAGAACCTTTAATGCTGTGATATTTCTATTGATAGTAGAAGTAGATAGACCTAAGTTATTATTATCTTTGAGCTTAGTTTTTGTTGTCTCTTTTTTTACATTTTCCTTTGTGCGACGTTTCAAATGAGATTTGTACAAGTTTAGATCATAGGCAGTTAACTGTCTTATCGAGGTGATTGAAGTATCAGGAACGATAGACTCACTCAGAAGCCATTCATAAAAGAGCTTATAATTTTTTAGATATTCTAAAGTAGTTCGAGGTGATTGATCTTTATCCTCACGATCTTGAACAAAATCTTTTATATAATCGGGCATATGAAGTATGATTGTATCTATTTTTTGATATATTTCTGTATTTTTCATGTTATTCATCCTTTCGATAAGTAGGGGAGAGGAGTATTTCTATAATTGGACTATACCAATTATAGAGTGTTTTGTCAATTGGTATACTCTGAAATTTATTAATTTATTTCAAAAAAGCAGATAAATAGGTATAGATTTAATAATTCGCCGATTGTAAAATTAAGCTAGACAAATAAAAAAGTCATTTGTGCTACACTCAAGATAGTTCCCGCAAAAGAATTATAAGGAGTGAAGACAAATGACCTATACCCATCTTACATCAAATGAACTTGCAATGATAGAGGCGTATTATAATAATCATCAATCTGTAGCCAAAACCGCAGTACTATTGAATAGATCTAGACAAACGATTCATAAAGTTTACCATCTTATCAGATGAACAAACAGAATATATTCAAAAGAGGGTTGTTCAAGGTTGGACACCTGATGTGATTGTTGGCCGTGCAGATTTTTCTATTTCTTGTTCTATGCGTACACTTTATCGTATGTTTAAACAAGGCGTATTTGAAGTGACTCACCTACCTATGAAAGGAAAACGTAAAGCCAACGGACACAAAGAAACTCGGGGAAAACAATCTTTTCGTCGATCACTTCGTGACAGAGGAAATGATTATTCTAAATTCAATCAAGAATTTGGCCACCTTGAAGGGGATACTATTGTAGGTAAAAAGCACAAAAGTGCTGTTATTACCCTCGTTGAGCGATTATCTAAAGTAATCATCACTCTTCAGCCAGAAGGCAGACGAGCTATAGATATTGAAAATCGTTTGAACCAATGGATGCAATCTGTACCTAAGCATCTATTCAAATCAATGACTTTTGATTGTGGAAAGGAATTTTCAAATTGGAAATCAATCAGTAATATCAATGATATTGATATCTATTTTGCAGATCCTGGTACACCATCACAAAGAGGTTTAAATGAAAACTCTAATGGTTTATTACGTAAAGATGGTTTACCAAAGCAAATGGACTTCAACGAAGTTGATGAATCTTTTATCCAATCTATTGCATCGAAAAGAAATAATATCCCTCGAAAATCATTAAACTATAAAACACCAATAGAAGTATTCTTGAGTCACATATGCAAAGAGGAATTGTCTAACTTAATTTGACAATTAATAATTTAAAATAAATGGTATACATGAATAGGAAAGGAAACAGAAGGAGGCAATCTTAATTTTTTAAATTGTCTAAATTATATAGAAAGAACAATCTTTCTATAGAGTTAGACATGAGAGGGACTACGATTGATTTAAAATCAATAAGCGTATATACTGTATATACAAACAAAAAAGGGGAGAAGACTATGGCAATCAAAGAAAGAAAATTCAGAGAAGTAGGGAATTCAGTAGTATTAACTATTTCAAAGGAGTTTCTTAAAGAAAATGGGTTAAATCCTGGAGATACGGTTTTTTTAGATGAAGAAAAACTTCGAGCAGCAATTACAAAAAAACAAACCTTATCTGATGAGATCGATGTAGCAATATCTCAAGCATTAACTGAATATGATACTACTTTTAGAGAGCTTGTCGATAAATGAGTGTTCATTACCTAGAAGCCAAAGATGTTATAAAAATGAATGTGATCCAAATAAAAAAATACTCTCCTAATGAACCCATTGGTGTAAAGGACGCGAATGCTTTAGAACTGTGTGTAGGACAACTTCGAGCCTCAGCTTTTGGTGAAGAGGTTTATCCTTCGATTTATGAAAAAGCAGCTATCCTACTTATACAATTGATAAAGAAACATCCTTTTCATAATGCAAATAAACGTACTGCTTTCTTAGCTACTTTTGTCTTTTTGAAAATCAATGGACAGCTTTTAGCTATTGATCAAAAAGATGCTGTAAATTTAGTGGTATATATTGCTACATATGATAAGGATTTTGACCAACTAAAATATGAAGTGATCAACATTATAAAGACACATACGAAACCCATTTAAGGAGTTGCTGTATGTGTCTTTATAGTGTTATTAGCTGCTATAGCGAAATAATTGAAGTAAATTACAAATAGCTATAATTCAAATCCAACTATACAGAAAACGTAAATTTTCTATATACTTGGATATGCTGGAATGTTTAAGAGAATAATTACATTTCTAGAAAATACAATAAAAATTACAGGATAATTAGCCATATCCTACCTCCTCTAGCAGTTGCTCAAAAGTTAGCACTAAGTAACTTCTTTTTTGTTGCTGGTAACAATTTATCAATACTAAAATAGCGTTTAAGTATCTAATAAATACTAATTTTAAAGCTCTTAATTATTATGAAACACGATATAACAATATTGCTATATCGTGCTATTGTAATATTATACATTTGAAGACAGCGTATTCTTGTTCTAATATCAGGAATTTTTTATAAATATCAGTCATATTAAGACTCAAAATTTATTGGTATGTTCCTCTGTATAGAGTTTGACCGTCTACCATTATATAGCAATTATTATCATTGTTGTCTTGCACCAATATACCGTTAAGGGTAGCACTAGGAGTAGTAACAATCACTGGAAACTCATGAGAAAGCTCGGTCATTTTTCCTGTTCTGCTAGAATCGTGTTCTATTGTCAAGCCATTTACTATAAACGTGAATACTTTACTTCCTATTGTTATAGTAGCTTTTTGAGAAACAGTTTCTGTAGCTGGAGCTGTGCTTCTTTCCGAATTTGTTAGGGTTTCACTGGATTCATTGCTATAAACAATTGTAGAGGATTCTACGGCTTCTTGAGTGTCCACGTTGGTGCTGCTAGCTTCATCTAGCTTCCTTTTGTATTGTTCGTTACTGATTGCTAAGCTTTCCCGTTGGTCATCAAGCTTATTCATTTCTGTAATGGTATAAAATAATCCTCCTGCTAGTGCTATATTAACAACTAAACTAACCGCAAATAATACCTTTTTCATTCTTCCTTCTCTTCTTTCTCTTTTTGTAATTCCTTACTTTTGGATAGGCTACAATTAACTAGACAGAAAAATTAAGGTGTGTAGACTAGAAGAAAACATACCAGGAGGAATTTTTATGTCTAAGAGAACACGAAGAACTTTTTCACAAGAATTCAAGCAACAAATCGTCAATCTTTACTTAGCTGGAAAGCCACGTGTAGAAATCATTCGAGAATATGAACTAACGGCTTCAGCATTTGACAAATGGGTAAAGCAATCTAAAACGAGTGGTTCATTCAAAGAAAAAGATAATCTTACGCCTGAACAAAAAGAATTGTTAGAACTACGTAAAAGAAACCAGCAATTAGAAATGGAAAATGATATTTTAAAGCAAGCAGCGCTGATATTCGGACGAAGAGACAAGTAATCGATGCGAATAAGCATCTTTACCCTATATCAGCGATGTGCAGAATATTAGGTCTATCACGTCAGTCCTATTATTATCAATCAAAACCAAAGAAAGACGAATCAGAACTTGAAGAAGTAGTCGCTGAAGAATTTATCCGCAGCCGAAAGGCCTATGGCTCAAGAAAAATAAAAAAAGCCTTATCAAAACGAGGCATTCAGATCAGCCGACGAAAAATTAGTAGAATCATGAAAAATAGAGGATTAAAATCGAGCTATACTGTTGCTTATTTTAAAGTACATCATTCTACTTGCAATGAAGCCAAAACGACAAACGTATTGAATCGTAAATTCTTAAGAGACAACCCATTAGAAGCGATCGTAACAGACTTGACTTATGTACGAGTCGGGAAAAAATGGAATTATGTCTGTTTCATTTTGGATCTGTTCAATCGAGAAATTCTCGGCTATTCTTGTGGAGAACATAAAGATGCCGTTCTAGTAAAAAAAGCATTTAGCCGTATCAAACAACCTCTGACAGAGGTTGAGATTTTTCATACTGATCGTGGAAAAGAGTTTGATAACCAAGTTATTGATGAATTATTAACAACTTTTGACATCAATCGATCATTGAGTCATAAAGGCTGTCCTTTTGATAATGCCGTAGCTGAATCAACTTATAAGTCGCTGAAAGTAGAATTTGTCTATCAATACACATTTGAAACCTTACAACAATTGGATTTGGAGTTATTTGACTATGTCAATTGGTGGAACCACCTTCGGTTGCACGGTACACTTGGCTACGAGACACCGGTTGGTTACCGTAACCAGAGATTGGCGCAGCGAATCCTTGATAATGAGCTCGGATGTGCTAACGCTAGCGAGGCAGTCTAACTTTAACTGTTAGCTCCTGCCGAAGATCGTCACATCTGAGGAGGCTCATTGTCAAGGACAATCGGAATAGCATACGGAAAGAAGTTCTGCACCTTATAAAATTTGTCAAAAAAACTGTTGCCATTCCACAACTTCAATACGTTTTTCCAATACTTCTTTTGCTTGTTATGGATTACATACTTCTAATACCTCAAAATTTGTAGGGAAATCTAACCCTTTAGATTTAATTTTTTCTTTAAAATTAACTTGATACAATACACCAAATTCTCTTTCTTTGAGTTTCTCAATGAGTGCTTCTGTTGCCGCTTGTAATGATTTAGTTGTTTTAACTTCATACATAAAGTTCACTTATATTCCTCCATTTTTCATTTCATGTATATTTTGTGGAATCGACTTTTTTAGAATCTGCTTTGAATATTTTATCTATTAAAGCTTCTTTGATAATAGTGTCCATGATTTGGAATTCTTATTGGATAGAAATTTCTTTCTAGAACATGATTTCGTCGAAAGTTCTCATTGGTTGAGGATAGGCATGTTCAAAACAATCAGTCCGATATCCTTTTAATCCAGTTACTGCACTATATAAAAAATTTCATCATAGTTTCGCCCTAGTCGTTCCAAAGATTCGATGACAAAAATATCCTTCTTCCTTAAAAAATGAAGTTCTTTTTGCAATTATTCTCGTGAGGTCTTCTTTTAACTACATAAAATTGTAACCACTGGTTTTAAGAGTAGTGTATCATCCCAAATCATATAATTAATTGACTGCGATTGTTATAAAACTCACGGTAAGCCATATAACTAGCAATAAATGAAGAAATCGCAGT
>NZ_NGMF01000003.1:22264-31510 GCF_002140245.1 Enterococcus sp. 10F3_DIV0382
ATCTGAGGAGGCTCATTGTCAAGGACAATCGGAATAGCATACGGAAAGAAGTTCTGCACCTTATAAAATTTGTCAAAAAAACTGTTGCCATTCCACAACTTCAATACGTTTTTCCAATACTTCTTTTGCTTGTTATGGATTACATACTTCTAATACCTCAAAATTTGTAGGGAAATCTAACCCTTTAGATTTAATTTTTTCTTTAAAATTAACTTGATACAATACACCAAATTCTCTTTCTTTGAGTTTCTCAATGAGTGCTTCTGTTGCCGCTTGTAATGATTTAGTTGTTTTAACTTCATACATAAAGTTCACTTATATTCCTCCATTTTTCATTTCATGTATATTTTGTGGAATCGACTTTTTTAGAATCTGCTTTGAATATTTTATCTATTAAAGCTTCTTTGATAATAGTGTCCATGATTTGGAATTCTTATTGGATAGAAATTTCTTTCTAGAACATGATTTCGTCGAAAGTTCTCATTGGTTGAGGATAGGCATGTTCAAAACAATCAGTCCGATATCCTTTTAATCCAGTTACTGCACTATATAAAAAATTTCATCATAGTTTCGCCCTAGTCGTTCCAAAGATTCGATGACAAAAATATCCTTCTTCCTTAAAAAATGAAGTTCTTTTTGCAATTATTCTCGTGAGGTCTTCTTTTAACTACATAAAATTGTAACCACTGGTTTTAAGAGTAGTGTATCATCCCAAATCATATAATTAATTGACTGCGATTGTTATAAAACTCACGGTAAGCCATATAACTAGCAATAAATGAAGAAATCGCAGTAACTGAAATCAACATAAACATCACAACAATTTGGTAACGAATCGCTTGAACAGGATCAATTCCCGCAAAAATCAACCCTGACATCATACCTGGTAGGCTGACAAGTCCAACCGTTTTTGTTCGGTCAATAGAAGGAGCCATGCCCGTTTTGACGCTTTCTCTTACAATACTCATGGACGCTTGTTTTTTATTGGCTCCCAATGCCAATTTTTCCAATACCTGTTGGCGTTGGTCCGTAAATTTTGAATTCAAAGACCGATAGGTCACTCCAATCGCAGTCATGGCGTTGCTGGCAATCATGCCTGTAATTGGAACGATTTGGGAAGGGGTCCAGTCAATGACTCCTGAAAAAACAAGAATGAGTAAGGACAAGGCTGTTCCTACTCCAATAGCCGTCGTTGAAATTTTAAAAGAGCGGTTGATCCCCTCACTGCGTGTATGGGCGTTATAAGAAGCGTTGAACACAATGAACAAAACCATCGCTAAAGTGAGAAAGTTGTTATCCACTCGTAATACGTAGCTCAATACATATCCAATAAGGAATAATTGAACGACAGCGCGAATTCCCGCAATAAAAATGTCGTTTCCTAATCCCAATTTCTCTTTGTAATCAATCAACAAGGCAACTATCAAGAGGACAGAAGATAAAAGCAAAGAAAGATTACTGATTTCCAAATTGTTTGTCATTTCGATTCCTCCATTTTTCCACCTTTGATAGTAATCAGACGAGAAGCTTGGTCGATTTCTTCCTGGTTGTGAGTGACGGCCAACACCGTAGTTTGTTGGTCTTTCATCATGTCTCGGACTAAATCAAGGACAATCGCTCTGTTTTCTTGGTCCAATGAACTGGTAACTTCATCCAGGAGCAACACTTTCGGTTGATACATCAAATTTCGGACCAATGCAACCCGTTGTTTTTCCCCTCCTGATAGCTCCTTGACCTCTTTCGATAAGTAAGTTTCAGGTATTTGAACTCGTTCTAACAATTTTTTTGCACGTTCCCGATCAAATCCTTCTTCTCTTATGCGGGCAGGAAAAGACAAGTTCTCTTGAACTGTCTCATCGAATAGAGAAGCGTTTTGAAAGAAATAAGAGACTTCTTTTCTATACTCCACAGGATCGATTTTTTGCAGATCCGTACCTCGATAATAAATTTTTCCGGAAGTTGGGGAAAGCAGCGTACCAATTAATTTCAAAAGGGTACTTTTTCCACTTCCAGAAGGACCAGTAAAAACAATCACTTCCCCTTTGTTTACTGTAAAAGAGATATCTTGAAGGATTTGGTTTCCGTTTGCCTGAAAACCAACCTTCTCTAATTGAAACAATGAATCACTCATACCACTTCTCTCCTTTATAAAAAAGGCCTGCACCAGTGGACCATCCATAGGGGTGCAGGGCTTTTGTTTCATCCTAGTGTACCTCAGTGTTCGTTTGGATCGTTTTTGGCGTCTTCATGAGTAGGGTGAACCGTTCCTTCAAGGTGATCTGGACCAGCATAAATGGTATACAGTCTGAGCGGCTTATCACCGGTGTTTTCGATGTTGTGCCACATGTCCGCCGGAACAAATACGGCGTCATCATCCATCACTTTTTGTTGAACATGTAAGTTATCTTTAGAAGGCCCCATTTTACACACGCCTTCTCCTTCTTCAATACGGATAAATTGGTCAATGCCTTCGTGCACTTCCAAACCGATGTCATCGCCCGGTTGAATGGACATTACGGTGACTTGCAGTTTACTGCCTGTCCAAATGGTCGTCCGGTAATTATCATTTCCTGTGGTGGCGTCTTCAATATTAATGATATACGGCTTCTTCCCATGATCCTTGTAGTCTATTTCCATCTTCCATTCCTCCTAGTCTTTGTACTGAAACAATGATACCCTACTTCTTATTTATAATAATTCTAATTAATGGTACCACATCTAAAAATTCTATGCAAAAAAATTGGCTTTTTGGAGAGCGATTCTAAACAAAGACCATATAACGCGCAATTACAATTGGTACCCCTTAATCCTCAGCACCTAAAGGAAAAAATATGGAATCAAAAAATAACCGATATGTACTCTGGTTATGACTTGAATCAGGGAGAATTTCAGAGACGACACATCATACTTTTTTAGTTTACACTTGTAAACTAACTAGCGTACACTAAGTTTATGCTCACTATCAAGCGTTGTCAATCCTTTAGACTCTTATCAATTTCGAAAGAAAGTAGCAAGGCTATTGATTGTGACTGTAAAAGTGGGGTGTTCCTATAAGCACATTAAACTATCTTCTCTAATTTATCATGCTATTTAAATTCTGTTTTTTCATGAGAATTTTTGTCCAAAACTTGTTAAAATGATTTTAAAAATACTTACATACACAATCCCCAAAAGACACTAATGTCATTTCAGTCAAAAAAGATACCGCAGAAAATTTCCACCTGAGATTCAATACGATATTACTCTCTTGACAGCCAGCTTAATTCCTTAGTTGAATAGATTATTAAAGTGCACAAAAAAACAATGCGGCGTTTGTTATATTTTCTGGTATAAGCGACGGTGCTATAAACTTTTTTGCAGATTAAAAATCATATGAATTTAACTCCAGTAATAAGAGTTTAAGTGCCAATGCATGCATGATTCTTTCAATTTCCGTTTTATGAGTAGACAGAGCGATTCCTTCATTGCATTGGAAAATGAGTTTGTTTCTCGTAATATGTATGCTCTCATTTTTGGTTGCATAGTATTCTCTCCATTCGTCTTCATACATAAGAACGCCTCCTTTGATCATCCTATATTTAAGTCCTTCGTTATTAATATACGTAAAAAGTTGGTATTTTATTTTTATTTTCTCTCTCTTTAAAAAAACTGAAAAAAGAGCGGTTTACAGGCATTTTCATGGATAAGTTACCCATAGATCAATCTGAAATGAGCGTAGAACTTCCCTCTCAAACACTGGTTTTTTAGAGAAATACGAAATATTAGGGTTATTTGCAGAATAGCTACTTATTCTTACAAAGCAACAAGCGAGCAAAAGAAAAATTCCTTTCAAGCGTTTTTTGGCGGTACACTATTTTAGCGACAGGCAAGATAGCAAATATTTTTTACAACTGGTTTGACTGTCGGCGACGACAGCCCACAGCCAAAAATAAAGAAGTCAAGGACTGTGAGGGTGGAGATTTTTTGGTGGTCTGCCAAAAAATACTTACCCGTTCCTTGACTTATTTAAGTGTTATTCAGTTTTAGGCTATTACAACTGGGTGACTGAGACGATTTTGGGGGCTTGCCCCTTTTTTCCAAAAGGGGCAAGGTCTAGATCTTGTGTTTTTATTTTTTTGGAAATTCAAAAGCTAATTTCATTTCGTCATTCAGTGTTAACTTTGCCGAGAAATTGCTTCCTTTTTTACTTTTGAACCCTTTGATTAAACTCGTTTCTCTTTTGCTTAATAAATCTTGGACATTTTTCTTTGTGAGTGCTTTTTGGCTCCATCTTTTAGGAAGCGTAAATTTGCAACCGTCTTTGTAGCCCGAACAGCCATAAAATTTTCCTTTGTCTACTACGCTGTTTTGACATTTCGGACACGTACCCATCACATTTTCTTGTTCCATATGACCGGCTACATCTGCAATGTTTTCTTTTTTGTCTTGGAAGTTTTGTGGCACTTTTCAATGAGGTGCTGCACAAACCGCTCGATACTGCCTAAAAAAGCTTCTTGTGTGCCTTGTTGGCTTCGGATCTTTTTCAAATAGCGTTCCCATTGGGCAGTCATGCCGGCATTGGCGATTTCGTCCTCTGCAATTATGCGGCACAACAATTCGCCTTTTTCTGTCACATAGATTTTACTCTTACTGATCGGGATGTAGTCCTGTTTCTTCAATGTTTCAATGATACTGGCTCTAGTGGCCTCGGTTCCAATCCCTTCGGTTTCTTTAAGAATGTCTTTGCTGTCTTTATCGTCCATTGCCCGTCCGACATGTTTCATGGCGGTTAGCAGTGTGCCCTCTGTATAGTAATTGGGTGGTTGGGTTTTCCCTTCCTTTGTTTCAAGGGCGAAAGTCACTGAATCATTGACGGTTACTTCTGGTAAAAGTGGGTCGTCCTTGTCTTTTTCTTCCTGTTTATATAGTCGTTTCCATCCACGCTCTTTTTCTGTCTTCCCTTTTGATTGGAACAGAACCTGATTGATCGCTGTATCAATGGTGGTTTCGTCATAGATATACGGCTTTTCAAAAATTGCGAGGGTACGATACAAGACCAGAAGATAAATGTTTTTTTCGTCTTTCGTTACATCACTGAGCTTCGGCAATGTCTTCGTTGGAATAATCGCATAGTGTTCTTGTACTTTGCTTCCATCTACATACCGTTTATTTTCGTTTAGCTGCGGTTCGGAAATGCCCACTCCTGCTAGTTCGAGATACCGACTGAGGTTGCTTTTCAGGTAGTCAAATTCGGGGCTACCAATATAATTGGTATCGCTTCTTGGATAAGAAAGCACCTTTTTTTCATAGAGTTTTTGAGCGATCGAAAGCGTTTTGTCGGCACTGTACTTAAAGCGTTTGTTCGCGAAAGATTGTAAATCAGACAAGCTAAAGAGTTTCGGCGCATACTGCCGTTTTTCTTCCACTTTGACATTTGTTACTTCGGCATTCTCCGCTTGCTCTAGCTGATTGGTTTCTTTGAACCCGTCAAGGTTTTCGAGTGTATCAAACCGCTCTTTGTATTTCCCTTTGTACTTACCATTCGAGTGTGTGAAAGTGGCATACAACTCATAAAATAGCTTGCTGACGAAATGTTTGATTTCTTCGTTGCGTTGGTAAATCAAGAACAAAGTCGGGGTTTGGACGCGTCCAACGCTAAACACGCCTCTCATGCCGTTTTTCTGCATATAAAGCGTGTAAAGACGGGTGAGATTGATTCCTACCAGCCAATCAGCGATTTGTCGGGTTTCTGCTTCTTTGTAAGTGGAATAAAACGCCTGTCCGTCCTTCAGATTTTGAAATCCTTTTTTGATTTCGCTAGTTTCAAGCGAGTTGATCCATAAACGTTTAATGGTTTTCCGGCTATTTCCCGAAAGGTTGATAATCAAGCGGGCGATTGCTTCACCTTCTCGGTCGCTGTCGGTCGCAATCACGATTGTTTCCGCTTCATCTAAATGCTTTTTGACGATCTTGTATACCTGTCAATACGGATTGAACTGTTGTTAATGCTCCGGAAATTCTTCCTTGAATATCTCCTGCAGCTGCACCTAAATATAAAGTTTGGAAATTATTTTGTAGAAAATTCATAGCTCATTCTCCTTTATTTTTCTTCTTCTCTTTGTAAAGCTATTGTTTGTTCTTGCTTTTGTTCTCTATGTTGGTCTTGCTGTTTTTTAAGCTGTTGAGCCAATTCCTCTTTATCATCTTTATATGGAGTGAGTCGTTTCAACTTATCGCTTTGAAATGTACCGATATAATATTTTTTATCTCCGTTTTCGTCTTCTCTTTCAAACACGTATCATAGATATAAATGTAATGGCATAGTGCGGGTTTTATTTTCAGCCTGTATCGTAGCTAAACAAATCGAGTTGTGTGTCCGTTTTAGGGCGTTCTGCTAGCTTGTTTAAAGTCTCTTGAATGAATGTATGCTCTAAGTCAAAAGAATTTGTCAGCGCCTTTATATAGCTTTCTTTTTCTTCTTTTTTTACTTTAATGATCGATAGCAACAATGATTTAACACTAGCAAGTTGAATACCACCATTTCTTCCTGATTTAATCTTAAAGAAAATTTCCTGGTTCGCTTTCAGTACCTTCAGCAATTTATCTAATGTCCGCTCAGGAATGCCTAGCGCTTCTCTAATCTCTTTTTTGGTCGTCGCTAAATAAGGCTTGTATACATCGCTTTTTTCGCTAATATAAGCCATTAAATCTTCTTTCCATTCTGACAAATGAACACGTTGACGTTCGCTTCTTTTTTTCTTGAATTTAAACCACCCTTGACGGACAAATAAATCTTTACTGGTTAAATCACTTGATACCCAAGCTTTGCAAAGAATGGTAATGTATTCCCTATTAGCCCCTTGATAGTTTTCTGAATAGGCACTTCTAACAATTTTGATTACTTCTTTTTCTTCTAAGGGTTGATCTAATCGATTATTAAACTCAAACATATTATATTCGCACGTTTCGATCGAATAGCCTGAACTAAAGTAGGCTAAAGAGAGGGTAAACATAACGCTATTGCGCCCTACTAAACCCTTTTCTCCTAAAAATTTCGTTTCGTGCAATAAGAGATTAAACTAGGGTTCATCTACTTGTTTTTTGCCTTTTGTACCGCTTAAAAACGTTAGACTTGAACGAGTAAAGCCCTTATTATCTGTTTGTTTGAAAGACCAATCTTGCCATTCTTTGAAAGAATAACGGTAATTGGGATCAAAAAATTCTACATTGTCCGTTCTTGGTATGCGAGCAGTCCCAAAATGATTGCACGTTAGATCAACTGGCAAAGACTTTCCAAAATATTCTCGGATATTTTGCGAGATTATTTTGGCTGCTTTGACAGATTTAAATTCTGATTTTGAAGTCACATAGACTGGCGTTTCTAAAACAAAATATGCTTGATAACCTTTATCAGATTTGATAATCAACGTAGGCATAAAACCTAAATCAATCGCTGTTGTTAAAATATCGCTTGCTGAAATAGTTTCTTTTGCCGTGTGAATATCAAAATCAATAAAGAATGTATTGATTTGTCTTAAATTATTTTCAGAATGCCCTTTAGTATATGAGCGATTTTCGTCTGCATATGTTCCATAACGATAAACGTTGGGTGTCCAATGCGTAAATGTATCTTTGTTTTCGTGAATCGCTTCTTCGGAAGTCAGAACAACGCCACGTCCGCCAATCATGCTTGATTTTGAGCGATACGCAAAAATAGCCCCTTTGCTTTTACCTGGCTTGGTGGTGATTGAGCGAATTTTACTATTTTTAAATTTGTACTTTAACAAGCCGTCATGAAGCACGGTTTCTACAACAAAAGGGATATTCATTCAGCTGTTCTCCTTTCCTATCAAAAAATGAATACAAAAAAAGCAATCAAACGATTTCCGATTGATTGCTTAACAATTCTTAAATTCAGTAGCTTAGATACTTGAAAACTCTCTGATTTCCCTATATAATGATAGTACGGTTATATACCGTCTTCAAACAAAGTTAATTAAATAACTTCTTACGAGGGAAGAGTTCATCTGACTAACTGATAAGCGTTGTGTTGGCAATCTTATCGGGCTATGCATTTATAAAATGTCGTCAAACATTTTATAAATGTGTCATGGCTCTTTTTTCGTTTCTATTCAGTTCAATATTTCGTTATATCTAGTATACCGCTTTTAAAAAAAATAAGCAACAATTTCGTTAAATATATTAACGATAATCATTGCTTCTCTTCTTCTATTTGCAACTCTACTTGTTCTAATTCATTAGGAATTAAGTCAATAACTAAGGTTGAGTTTGTCAATTCTGCAATTCGTTCCAATGTTTTTAATGTCGGATCTGATTTTCCTGATTCAATCAATGAATAATTTGATCTACTCATTTTTAATTCTTGGGAGAATTTTTCTTTTGATTTGGTACCTCTCATCTTTTTTAAGCTTTCTCTAAATGCTAGTTCCAAGTTTCTCCCTCCTGTTTATGTAAATATTTTGCACGTTTTCCATTTAATTATATCGTTATACCTTGTAAATCACAAGTGATTAATCACAAATCACTTGTGATTAGTGATTTTAGCTTTTATCTTAATTTATCAGCAAGTTGCTGATTCTATCTGTTGTTATTGGTGTTGCCTAGAACGATTCTAAGCACATGTTTAATTTTAAAGTGGGCAATTATCTTTAAAATGTCCTACAATGATTCAATAAAAGCATGGCTGCTAGTGAAACTTGCGACCATGCTTTTATAAATACTTAATTAGATTCTCTTTTTAAAAATGAATGCTGATGCTGATCCTAATACCATTAATGACCCTAGGACAGACAATGCAATATTTTCTGTTTCTCCTGTTTTTGGTAAAACTTTCATTTTTCCGTCTGAACCTTTAACCGTTACTGTTCCGTCTTTCTGAACGTTTGCGCCAATTTCTTTAGCTTCAATTTTCTTTGTTGTTCCGTCTGCTAATTGAATGATTGGTTTACTATCTTCAACTGCAACAATCACAACGCCTGTATCTGTATTAACTGGGTTTTCGATTGGGTTTGTGTCTACTGGTTTACTTGGTTCTGTTGGCTCTGTCGGCTTGCTTGGTTCTGTTGGCTCTGTCGGCTTGCTTGGTTCCGTTGGCTCTGTCGGCTCCGTTGGCTCTGTTGGTTCCGTTGGCTCTGTTGGTTCCGTTGGTTCCGTTGGTTCCGTTGGCTCCGTTGGCTCCGTTGGTTCCGTTGGTTCCGTTGGCTCCGTTGGTTCCGTTGGTTCCGTTGGTTCCGTTGGCTCCGTTGG
>NZ_NGMF01000003.1:31610-83414 GCF_002140245.1 Enterococcus sp. 10F3_DIV0382
TGATTAGTGATTTTAGCTTTTATCTTAATTTATCAGCAAGTTGCTGATTCTATCTGTTGTTATTGGTGTTGCCTAGAACGATTCTAAGCACATGTTTAATTTTAAAGTGGGCAATTATCTTTAAAATGTCCTACAATGATTCAATAAAAGCATGGCTGCTAGTGAAACTTGCGACCATGCTTTTATAAATACTTAATTAGATTCTCTTTTTAAAAATGAATGCTGATGCTGATCCTAATACCATTAATGACCCTAGGACAGACAATGCAATATTTTCTGTTTCTCCTGTTTTTGGTAAAACTTTCATTTTTCCGTCTGAACCTTTAACCGTTACTGTTCCGTCTTTCTGAACGTTTGCGCCAATTTCTTTAGCTTCAATTTTCTTTGTTGTTCCGTCTGCTAATTGAATGATTGGTTTACTATCTTCAACTGCAACAATCACAACGCCTGTATCTGTATTAACTGGGTTTTCGATTGGGTTTGTGTCTACTGGTTTACTTGGTTCTGTTGGCTCTGTCGGCTTGCTTGGTTCTGTTGGCTCTGTCGGCTTGCTTGGTTCCGTTGGCTCTGTCGGCTCCGTTGGCTCTGTTGGTTCCGTTGGCTCTGTTGGTTCCGTTGGCTCTGTTGGATCGACTGGATCGACTGGATCGACTGGATCGACTGGATCAACTGGAGTAGTCGGGTCTGTCGGTTCTGTCGGTTCTGTCGGGTCTACTGGATTGACTGGATCATCATCGGCTAAGATAGTAACATCACTGCTACTTGCGGTTTCGTCTGCAAAACTGACAATCGGTGCTGATACCAATAGCGCTGTACTAAAAAGTATTAAAAGGGCAATTTTTTTCATTTTCTTCTCTCCTTAAATACTAATATTTGTCTATATAAATAGTATACCACAAATATGCTTTATCTGACATTAAATATAGGGTTTTTATATATAATTACAGATATAGTCTTAAACAAACATAAGCCCTCAGAATGAGTGCTACTATTCAACAATATGATACAATTAAATTATAAGGAGAACGAGTGTAAAATTTTAATAAAGACATTCATTGAAGCTCCTATACAGAAGTCAAATAAAAAGATACTTCAGCAAAAGCTTTAACACAATTGAAAGGAGCATAACTTAGTAATGGAAAAAATTATTCAAGCCAATGAGCTAACTAAAGTATACGGAAAAGCTAACGAAAAACAAACTGAAGCATTGAAAGGTATCAGTTTTGATATTGATAAAGGGGAATTTATCGGAATCATGGGAGCTTCTGGCTCTGGAAAATCTACCTTGTTGAACATTCTCTCAACATTGGATCATTCGACACAAGGTACGATTCACATCAACAACAACGACATTAGAAAACTTAAAGGCGATGCCTTAGCAGATTTTCGCAGCCGTGAGATAGGGTTCATCTTCCAGGATTTTAATCTTTTAGAGAACTTAACAGCGTCAGAAAACATAGCTGTTCCCCTATCTTTACAAGGAGTCAAACCAAAAGTAATCAAACAACGGATCAAACAAGTAGCAGAACGTTTGTCCATTACACATATTCTTGACAAATATCCGGCAGAAATCTCCGGCGGTCAAAAACAACGAGTAGCAGCTGCTCGAGCGCTAATCACTGAACCAACGATTCTTTTTGCTGACGAACCGACAGGTGCCTTAGATTCAAAAAGTGCAAAAGACTTACTGAATATGATGGACGATTTGAACATCAATGACCAAGTATCAATTTTATTGGTGACACATGATCCCCTTTCTGCTAGTTATTGCCAACGTATTTTATTTATTAAAGATGGAAAAATCCATCAAGAAGTCAAACGGGAGGATCAAAGTCGCGAAGAATTTTATCGCAAGATCCTTATCATTCTAGGAAACTTAGAACAATAAGGAGGAAGAATACATGCTTTGGAAATTATCACTTACCGGAATCAAAAGCCGGTTAAAGGATTATATCGTTCTATTTTCAGGTTTAGTCATGGCTTCAGCCATTTTCTATATGTTTGAATCAATGGCTAGTAATGAAGCCTTTTTAAAAAGCAACACGACCATTAATGTTGTAGTATTTATCTTTCGATTTGGTTCTGTGCTATTAGGAATCATTACTTTTGCTTATATTTTGTACGCCAACTCATTTTTGATGACGATGAGACAAAAAGACTATGCTATGTTTATGATGTTAGGTGCCAAAGGACGTAAAATCGCCCAGATGATTTTTATTGAAACCTTTTTAGTTGGTATCGGCGCTACTGCTGTTGGTTCTTTATTAGGTATTGGTTTGGCAAGTGGCGTAAATACCTTACTTGTGAATCAATTGAACCTACAAGTAAACAATTATGCAGCACTTAGCCCCCAAGCACTATTAGTTACTATCATTTTCTTCTCAGTTCTTTTTTTGATTGCTGCTATTTTCAATGCAAAAGCCATTTCAAAAAAATCCATTTTAACACTAATTCGTGAAACAAACACACCGACCCAATCCAAACAGCGTCCTATTTTATTATTTTTACAAACAGCGTTAGGTATCTGCTCATTGGCGATTGGTTACTATATGATGAGCGATTTGTCGAAATTTCAATTGCTCGGTATCGGAATTGCTCTAATAACAATTGTTTTGGGAACGTATCTTGTTTTTCGATCAGTAATAACCACAATCTTAAGTTTCTTGAAAAAATCAGATAGGATTGCATTGAAAAAATTAAACAATTTTACCCTCTCTCAATTAAGTTTCCGAGTTCATGATTATACCCAAATGCTCTCAATGGTGGCAATGCTGTTTGCTTTAGCTTTAGGTGCTTTAACAGTAGGTCTTGGCTTTAAAAATCAAATCCCAATAATGGCAAAAACAGCAGCACCTTATGACTTATATCTGAATAATGCTCAGACAGTTTCTAATGAAAAAATCACAGCTTTAAACCCAACCACAGATGTCAACTACATAATGAAGGAAAATAATGACAACATTTACTTTGTAAAAGAAGAATTTAATGAATCAAACTTATTAATCTATGTTTACAACGATCCTACTGTTAATATTCAATATACCAAGGTTTCTGGTGAACAATTAGCAACAGATCCTATTCAACAAAACCAGTTACGTCGATATTTACTTCCTGATCAACGTAACAAAGAAATCAGAATTGTTGATCAAGCAGATTTTAATAGCTTGAATGATCCTGAATCCAGTTTACGAATGATAAAAGTCAAAGATTTTCAGTCTAACTATGATGAATTGCATGAATTAGCACAAGAAAATCAAATATCAAACTCTTCTGAAACCCCGGATATGAATTTCACTCAACGAGTATTTGCATATGATAATTACAACAGTATCTTTTCGGGCTTTGAATTCATGGGATTCTTTTTGGGAATCGCCTTCTTGACAATGTTAGCTAGCTGCTTGATGTTCAAAATTCTTTCCGGTGCGAACAGTGATATTCAACGTTACACTATGTTGAAAAAAATTGGTACACGAACTAGTTTACTGAAAAAATCTATTCGCAAAGAAATCGGTGTGTTATTCCTAGTTCCTGGTATTTTAGGTATGATCCATGTCTTATTCGGTCTGCAAATGTTCACAACATTAATGATTGATCCATATCATAATCTCTGGTTACCTTTTGGAATATTTATCGCTCTCTATGCCATTTATTACATGGTGACCATTTGGTTGTATACCAATATCGTGTTAGAATCAAATAAAAAATAACCATTATATAATTTATGATTTGCCCAACGCAGATAGTTAGAATAAACAAAAAAAGAAATGCTGATTTAACAGCATTTCTTTTTTTGTTGTTCCTATGTTCAAAAATCATTTGACGATTAATTATTTTTTAGGTAGCGTATGTTTCAATAAACCAATTGAGTCTATCGTTAATAAGCTAAATAATCAGCCTATAGAATAACAAGAATGGAAAAACTAACATGAAAAATTTTACGAAGAGTCAATTTTTTTGACTCATCTAAAATAATTTACATATTATCTCCACCAAAAAACATAGCTATTACCGGCATAACGATAAGGAAGATTGGAATTAAGCAAATTCCTGTAAGCCAAAACTTCTTTGATTTTTTATAAATTCCATAAATAATTATGGCTAAGGGTATAAACCAAACTGCAAAAAAATAAATTGTGTATGAGAGCATAAGTCTCTTCCTCCTTTTAAACAAAGGTATCATGACAAAAAATTTAACTCTATAAGAATTTCAATTCTTTAAACCTTTTTAATAAAAAATAGTGTTTAAAAAAATACTTATTAGATACTTTATCTCATTTTTATAATTTTTACAAACACTCTTAATATTGAACTTAATTAGACAATTCTAGTAGAAAAGTATCTTTCATGCAGCACTATTCAAACAATTTTCGCAACTTCTTTTTTTATCTTCAATAGTTACATAGTCTTAGGACAATATAAGTCTTTAGAATGAGTAAATCTGTTTGACAATATGATATAATTATCTTATAAAATAAACTGCGAGGTGGATGATATAAAAAAATTTGTTATTTCTATAGGGACTTTAATTGCTGTGATTGTAATTGGTTTTTTTGGTAGTAAAATTTATAATGAAAATAACCCCGGAGAACTTGGTGCTGTTGTTGACCAATTGAATCCGTTCATTAGTGAAAGCGAAGTATATGTTAAAACTAAATCGTATGATGATATCAATAAAGATGATATGTATAGCTATACTCAAACTGCAGCGGATGAAACTGGTAAAACTAGAAAAATTATATTTACTTCCAGTAAAGAATTAAAAAAAGGACACTATTTAAAACTATCTAACAAAGGTACTCATATTAATTCCTACGAAGAAGTTCAAAAAGAACAAGTGCCTGAGAAAGCATTAAAAGCTATAGACAATAAATAAAATAACGCCATACTCACTGTTTACGAATGAGTATGGCGTTATTTATTTACTTAATCTTAATACTTAGAATTTATTTTTTTCTTTTTTATTACGCCGATTGTAAAATTAAGTTAGACAAATAAAAAAGTCATCTGTGCTACACTCAAGATAGTTCCGCCTAAAGAATTATAAGGAGTGAGTACAAATGACCTACACCCATCTTACACCAGATGAACTTGTTATGATAGAGGCTTATGCGAAAGCCCATCAATCTGTTACGAAAACAGCTCAGATGTTGAAACGTTCAAGACAAACAATCTATACTGTTTACGCTTATTTGAAGGATGGACATACTGCATTGGAATACTACCAAAATTACAAGAAAAACAAGGCAAAATGTGGGAGGCGTTCCATCGTTTTACCAGCAGAACAGGTAGGATACATTCGAAAAAAAGTTGTTCAAGGGTGGACTCCGGATGTGATTATTGGTCGAGGGGAGTTTCCTATTGGGTGTTCTGTCCGTACCCTTTATAGAATGTTTAAAATGGGTATATTTGATTTTTCTGATTTACCGATGAAAGGGAAGCGAAAACCCAATGGACATCAAGAAAAGCGCGGTAAACACGCATTTAGACGCTCCATTCATGAACGTTCGAATGACTATACTTCTTTTGAAGAAGAGTTTGGTCACCTTGAAGGGGATACTATTGTGGGTAAAAAGCACAAAAGTGCTGTTATTACCCTCGTTGAGCGATTATCTAAAGTAATCATCACTCTTCAGCCAGAAGGCAGACGAGCTATAGATATTGAAAATCGTTTGAACCAATGGATGCAATCTGTACCTAAGTATCTATTCAAATGAATGACTTTTGATTGTGGAAAGGAATTTTCAAATTGGAAATCAATCAGTAATATCAATGATATTGATATCTATTTTGCAGATCCTGGTACACCATCACAAAGAGGGTTAAATGAAAACTCTAATGGTTTATTACGTAAAGATGGTTTACCAAAGCAAATGGATTTCAACGAAGTTGATGAATCTTTTATTCAATCTATTGCATCGAAAAGAAATAATATCCCTCGAAAATCATTAAACTATAAAACACCAATAGAAGTATTCTTGAGTCACATATGCAAAGAGGAATTGTCTAACTTAATTTGACAATTAATATGGTTTCTGACTTCGTTAAAAATAGTGATAAATCAAGTTTTCATCAATTCTTTCAAGCGTTATCGTTTGCATGATTTTTTCATTTCTAGTAGTCTGGATTTGTACGAAAAAAAGAAAAGGATGTGTTTGATTTGGATAAGCAAAGTGAAGAAAAATTAGAAAATCTCGGCGCTTTTGAGATCAGTAACCAAATGTTGAAGCTGGCGCAAAAGAATCAGAAAAGTAATATCTTCTTGAACGCTGGTCGCGGAAATCCTAACTGGATCAATAAAAAAGCGCGCTTAGCTTTTGGACGGATCGTGGAATTCGGGATCCAAGAATCAGAGCGGACGATGGATCAAGGTGACCTGGCGGGTTATACCGAACTGGCAGGGATCCGGGAACGTTTTGAAGCTTTCTTAGAGCCAGAGAAAAACGCGACGGATCAATTTTTGATGGATACCTTGGCTTATGTGAAAGATGATCTACAGTTGGATCAGGATGAAGTCGTCAAGGAATGGGTGGACGGCGTGATCGGGAATAATTATCCGGTCCCAAGTCGGGTCTTGAAAAATGCAGAAGTCATTATCAATCAATATCTCCAATCCGCTTTATACAACGGTGTCACTCTAGCCGACCAAACGCAATTGTTCCCAACAGAAGGTGGAACAGCAGCGATCGTTTATATTTTTAATTCCCTAAAAGAAAACAAATTGATCAAGGCCGGTGACAAGATCGCTATCAATACACCGATCTTTACGCCTTATCTACAAATCCCTGAGTTGAACGACTACGAAATGGTGGAGATCGATCTACGTTCAACGGAAGAAAATAATTGGCAGATCTCACCGGAAGCCATCGATAAATTGCAAGATGAATCCATCAAAGCTTTCTTCATCGTCAATCCTAGTAACCCTGGCTCAAAAGCCTTTGACGACAAAGCTTTGAAAGAGATCCAAAAAGCCGTGGAAAAAAATCCGAATTTGATGATCATTACCGATGATGTTTACGGGACCTTCGTGGATAATTTCCAAACCGTCTATAGTATGGTACCTCACAATACCTTGCTGGTTTATTCCTTCTCGAAACTCTTTGGCGCGACGGGTTGGCGTTTAGGCGTGATCGGGGTCCATCAAGATAATGTCTTTGATAAACTGATCGCCGGACTTTCTGATGACAACAAAAAAGCGTTACACAAACGCTACAGCTTAGTCACATTGGAACCGGAAAAAATGAAATTCATCGATCGGATGGTAGCTGACAGCCGCTCGATCGGTCTGTATCATACGTCTGGTTTATCCACGCCGCAACAAATGATGGAAGTCTTGTTCTCCTTGACCCACTTAGTCAATCGCGACCAAACGGATCCATATATCGAAAGCTCGAAAAAATTAGTCGACACTCGTTATACCGATCTTTTTGAATCACTGGGTGTGCCAAAAGATGACAGTCCGGAAAACGCGAAATATTATTCCTTGATCGATGTTTACAGCCTAGCGGAAAAACACTATGGCAAAGACTTCCGAGAATATTTGCAAAACAACTTCGAACAAGTCGATTTCTTATTGAATTTGGCGCAAAAGAATGGCGTTGTGTTGATGGATGGTGTCGGATTTGGCGCCGCTGCTGGGGACTTGCGGGTCTCTGAAGCCAACTTGCCAACGGAAGACTATCGCTTGATTGGGAAACAAGTCCTGGAACTTTTAACGGAATACCACGAAGCCTACAAGAAAGCTTAAGGGGGTATGAGAGATGAAAGCAGTCACAGATTTTTTGCTTAATACACCCGCCTTAACGATCTTCCTTTGTTTGGCGGTAGGTTATCTAGTTGGTAAATTCCGGATCAAGAGTTTCTCTCTCGGTTCGACCGTTGGGGTTTTGCTCGTGGGACTTTTGATCGGCCAAATCGGCGTCTTCAAAATCGATCCGGTAGTTAAGGATATCTTTTTTGACCTCTTTATCTTCACGATCGGTTATGAAGTTGGTCCAGCCTTCGTTCGTAGCTTGAAGAAAACCGGACTGAAGATCGTGATCCAAAGTGTCTTCTTTGCCGCCGTTGGTTTAGGGGTCGCGCTGGCCTTGTTTAAAGTATTCAAAGTCGGTGTCGGGGAAGCTGCCGGAATCATTTCCGGTGCCTTAACCCAGTCCGCTACCATCGGGACCGCGACTTCAGCGATCAATGGGCTGGATATTTCATCAGCTTTGAAGAATACCTATACCTCGGAGATCGCCATCGCCTATGCTTTGACCTATGTCTTTGGGACGGTAGGGGTTTTGATCTTCTTGAAAAATATCGCCCCCATGATCTTAGGCATCAACCTTAAAGAAGAAACCAAAAAAATGATGGAAAAATTGGACTTCACTGGCCAAGGCAGTTCTGTTTTAGCCAGCAGTATCAATTTGCGGGTCTTTGATGTCGGTCCAAACGCGCCGATCATCGGCAAAACGGTGGCAGAATTTGAAAAAATGTACCAAGGCCGTTTTATCGTAGAAGAGATCGTCCGTGACCAACAGTTGTTTGACGCGACCCCTGATGTCGTAATCCAAGAACATGATTACTTGGTGATCGTCGGCAATGTTGATGAATTCTTGAAATTCATGGCGAAAAATCCCACGATCAAAGAATTACCAAGCAAACCTTACCGCAAAATCCAATTGAAAAGTCCAACGGTGATGCTGACCAAAGTCTTCAATTATCATGCGGTGGAAGAATTGATCGACGCCGGTGTGATGATCACTAAAGCCGAACGCAATGGCGCACCAATCACTGATCTGACGACGCTAAGAGCCGATGATCGGATCACCATCATGGGTACGCAGCGGGCGATCCAAAAAGTCCTGCCAAGTCTCGGTTATGAAGTGATCGATGGTGCCGAAACCGATGTTAGTTACCTTTCTATCGGGATCGTCTTGGGAATCTTACTGGGTACGATCGTGATTACCCTTGGAACGATCCCATTGACCCTTGGGACCGGTGGCGGGGCATTATTCCTTGGTTTGTTCTTCGGTTGGTACCAAGACAAACATGCCAACCATGGTAATATTCCCGCCTCCACCCGCTGGTTCTTAAAGAGCGTCGGTTTGAATCTATTCATCGCCGTCGTCGGTTTGCAAGCCGGCCGGGAATTTGTTCCCGCTTTGGAAAAAATGGGTTGGAGCGTCCTCTTGATCGGGGCGATCATCTCCATCGTGCCCCATCTGGTGACACTCCTGTTTGGGAATTATGTCTTGAAACTCAATCCGATCGATAATATCGGGTCCTTGACCGGGGCCGGCACTATCACCGCCGCCTTGAACGCCATCAATGAAGAGACCGGCAGCAGTATCTTCGCGCTGAGCTTCACTCCAGCCTATGCAGTCGGCAACATCCTCTTGACCGTCTTAGGGCCATTGGTAGTCGTGTTAATGAGTTAAAAAAAAATAAAAAATCTTGGCTTATCTCTCTTTTTACAGAGAACAAGCCAAGTTTTTTTTGCGCCACTATTATTATTCGCCGATTGTAAAATTAAGCTAGACAAATAAAAAAGTCATTTGTGCTACACTCAAGATAGTTCCCGCAAAAGAATTATAAGGAGTGAAGACAAATGACCTATACCCATCTTACATCAAATGAACTTGCAATGATAGAGGCGTATGATAATAATCATCAATCTGTAGCCAAAACCGCAGTACTATTGAATAGATCTAGACAAACGATTCATAAAGTTTACCATCTTATCAGATGAACAAACAGAATATATTCAAAAGAGGGTTGTTCAAGGTTGGACACCTGATGTGATTGTTGGCCGTGCAGATTTTTCTATTTCTTGTTCTATGCGTACACTTTATCGTATGTTTAAACAAGGCGTATTTGAAGTGACTCACCTACCTATGAAAGGAAAACGTAAAGCCAACGGACACAAAGAAACTCGGGGAAAACAATCTTTTCGTCGATCACTTCGTGACAGAGGAAATGATTATTCTAAATTCAATCAAGAATTTGGCCACCTTGAAGGGGATACTATTGTAGGTAAAAAGCACAAAAGTGCTGTTATTACCCTCGTTGAGCGATTATCTAAAGTAATCATCACTCTTCAGCCAGAAGGCAGACGAGCTATAGATATTGAAAATCGTTTGAACCAATGGATGCAATCTGTACCTAAGCATCTATTCAAATCAATGACTTTTGATTGTGGAAAGGAATTTTCAAATTGGAAATCAATCAGTAATATCAATGATATTGATATCTATTTTGCAGATCCTGGTACACCATCACAAAGAGGGTTAAATGAAAACTCTAATGGTTTATTACGTAAAGATGGTTTACCAAAGCAAATGGATTTCAACGAAGTTGATGAATCTTTTATTCAATCTATTGCATCGAAAAGAAATAATATCCCTCGAAAATCATTAAACTATAAAACCCCAATAGAAGTATTCTTGAGTCACATATGCAAAGAGGACTTGTCTAACTTAATTTGACAATTAATATATCATAAATATGCTTTACCTGACATTGTTTTATTAATCTTTCTAATTTTTTCTACAATATTATAATTATTGTAAAAAAGAAAGCGGTATCATATAATAGTTAAAAAGGTATAATTCGTTTTTCAAATACTTTGAAAATAAATAATTCATATTGTGGGTGGTGATATTTTTGAATAAAAAATATATACTCCTTTTTATCTTAGGTATTATTGTAGGTATTATTATTAGCTGGTTATTATTTAAGTTAACTCCCAGCTAAATCTAACAAAGAAATGCATGGTGGGATACCTACCGTGCATTTCTTTGTTCATTTTCTAGCTTGAAATATTTCTAGCGATTCTTTCGTTAAGAATAATGTTTTACCTGTATAAATGTGATCGATTCCCTCTAGTCTATGAGGAAACCGTTTATAAATGTGGGCAAAGTATTCATCATTCTTTCCTAACAACTGGCTTGCTTCTTTTGCTGTAATCAATTGCGATAAATCATTATTGGGATTATCAGAGAAAATAATTGTTCCACCAATTTTTCGATAATTAAAATTTTTAAGTATTTCATGTTTGTTGTTACGGTAAGCTTGGGATAGGTAATTTCTATTCTTACCTATCCTTTCACTCATTTCTTTTGCTGTGTAAATTTGATTTAAATTAATTTTTCCCATTGTTTAAGCACTCTCTTTTTAGCGTATTTCAGTTAAAAGAGAAGTCTGTAAGTTTTGGTTGAGTTGTCACAAGAAAGCCGTTTTTAGTTGGTTCAACCTCAAAAGTGATTTTTTGCATTTTACTACGATTGTCTACTGAAACATTTAGAAGGTATTCAACGTTATACCCTTTTTTTGTTTGTTCACTACCATAGTAATTGACACTCTTAAGCGTTTTCCCTAACGCTTTCCAATCGGATATATCTACCTTTTCGGATACATATGTTCTTAAACTTGACTGATAATTTTCTTGATTTTTTTCCTGTGAAAAATAGTAAGTCAAAAAGTATCTTCCAAAAGTATCTATTTTCGATTGAGAAATATCCGTTTCTTTGACACGTTCAATTTGTTCTTCCAATAATTCGCTCTCTTTTTTGACTGATTGAAGTTGTACTTGTTGAAAAACACTTATTCCTATCAATAATACAATAAAAAGAGTCAAAATAGATATGAACAAATGAATTCTGGGAACATTTTTCTTGGTTATGGATTCTGATAGTGATTCTTTTCTACTATTCGTTTGTTTTGCTTGGTTCTTTTTCGATATTTCCTTAATAACACTAGGTTCATTTACTGTTTCAGTTGGAATTTCTGTCTGCGGTATTTCTTGGCGTTCATTACTCGTTTTTAACTCCTGACGATTTAATTCTTGCGTATTAAGCGTTGGTTCTGTTGGTTCATTCAAGTAAACTAAAACGTGTTGATCTGTTACTCGATTTAATAACAAGTTAATTACGTCCGTTTCTTTGGTATTTTTTGTATTCAGCGTAACAGACATAATTTTTGTTTGATCTTCTACTCTAAAAATACCTACACGAAATTTAACTGGAATTCCTCGACTTGTCTTTTGTTGTAAATAGTGTGTGACTTCGGATAATTCGCTTTTACTTAATTTTCGATTCAAAAATTGTTTTTCTTCTTCGGGAAGAATAATTCGTATTTCAAAATAATAAGACAATCGTTATCCCCCTCTCTTATTTTCTAAACATAGCCATCATTGCTAAGTTTCCAAGTCCGCCACCTTTTGACACTTTGGTTGAATACCACATATTTTGTAGGGCAGACGGTGTTTTGATAATCAACAAGCCACAACCAACCATTAACATAAAGTTTGGTAACGTGTATTTTTCAGCAATCATGAGTGTAATCATGAGTAAGTACAAAATAAGCTTAATAAGCATTGTGAGTGCTTCGGATAACAGTTCTTTGATCCATATTTGAAAGTAATTTTGTTCGTCTGTTAAAAGCGATAAGGCAACTAATGGTGTTAACATAGTCAGTACCAAGAAATCAGCATAAAAAACACAAATCGCCACAAAATACTTGGCAATGGAAAAGGCAAAGAATACCGTTGTGTGCTTTATTTCTCGATCAGCTTTTAAAACAAGAGGAAATGTTTTTATAAAAAGGCTATGTTAAATTATATTGTTGATTTTTTACGAGAATTAAGGGAACTTCCATTTTTAGAAGTTCCCTTTTGTTTACTCTATTAAAGTCCTCGTTCGTTTAAGTAGACGTTTTTACAAAATTTTTATTTTCTATTTCTTTTAAAGCCTTTGCGATAACTTCACATTTTTTCACAGCCCAAATGTAATGATTAGATGTGTTCGCTGTAAAATAACTGAACAAATTACTTGTTTTCGTCCACTTATAATATTTTTTTGTCACGATTTCTTCATTCGTATGTATTTTAATTAAGTCTGTTACTCTTTGGTGACTTAACTTCAATTTTTTTATAGCTTGATTTAATGTCACATCTTGATAGTTCTCCCAAATCCGTATATTCAGGAGTTTAATACTACTCCACTTATAACCAGGTGCTGGCATAAAAGGAATATCCCCATCCATACCCTCTCTATACCATCTCTCAAGCATTGCGTGCCATTCATAAAGATGCATTAAAACATCTCTAAAATTTTTATCTCTCTCTGGAGTTTCAATAGAAATTCCTCTTTTACTTTTCGGTACTGATTCAATTATTTCAAGTAGTTCTTTGAAATTTTTCTCGCTATTCAATAATAAAATCTCTTTCTCATTTTTGTCTATCATAGTTAATCTCCTCTCTTTGACTAATGGAAATTTTAAGAAAATATAGCTTTGAATATTTTTTCTCTACTTTTGATATGATTAAAACTTCCTAAATGGTCATAATTTATAGACCAAATCATACAGCCCCTATTCTTGAACAACTTAGATTATCATTTGGAAAATTCTGATAATCTAAGTTTATCATAGGTTTGGTTCTGTTGCAAAGTTTTAAATCTACTATCAAATAAGGTAGAATAATAGAAAAAGATGGCAGGAGGAATGACGATGAATCATTTTAAAGGAAAGCAATTTCAGCAGGATGTGATTATTGTAGCCGTGGGCTACTATCTTCGTTATAACCTTAGCTATCGTGAAGTTCAAGAAATCTTATATGATCGTGGCATTAACGTTTCTCATACGACGATTTATCGTTGGGTGCAAGAATATGGCAAACTACTCTATCAAATTTGGAAAAAGAAAAATAAAAAATCCTTTTATTCATGGAAAATGGATGAAACGTACATCAAAATTAAAGGAAAATGGCATTATTTGTATCGAGCCATCGATGCAGATGGTTTAACCTTGGATATTTGGTTACGTAAAAAACGGGACACACAAGCAGCCTATGCTTTTCTTAAGCGGTTAGTGAAGCAGTTTGATGAACCGAAGGTTGTAGTCACAGATAAAGCCCCCTCTATTACAAGTGCCTTTAAGAAACTAAAAGAATACGGCTTTTATCAAGGGACAGAACATCGTACCATTAAATACCTGAATAATTTGATTGAACAAGACCATCGTCCAGTAAAGAGACGCAATAAATTCTATCGAAGTTTACGCACTGCCTCTACCACGATTAAAGGCATGGAAGCCATCCGAGGATTATATAAGAAAACCCGAAAAGAAGGCACTCTCTTCGGGTTTTCGGTCTGTACTGAAATCAAGGTATTATTGGGAATCCCAGCTTAAATCATAGATACCGTAAGGGATTTTATTCTTTATTTAAAACTTTGCAACAGAACCATCAATTTGATAATCTCTTATATCTCATTTTCAGTATTCAAATGAATGCTAATATCATTTTTGAACTTGAAAGTGTGCGCGAGTACGGGAAGAGCATGCTAGGTAACCGCATAAAAAAAGGAGCTAGTGACGAAGAATTACCCATAGAGCTTAGTTATAAAGGACAGATCATTATGGGGATCACGATTCAATCCGTCTTTTGGTATAAGGAGAAAAGAAATCAAATTAGTCGTGAAGAAATTATTGAACTATATACACAGACTTTAGAAAAATTTAGCTAATCGAAGAATTGAAATGGATTCTATGTCAAGGACATTTAAAAAAAAGAAACCTTATGAAACTAAAATGGATTGAAAAGGACCCTATAAAGGCACTTTTTTTAGTGTCTATTCTATAGGATCCACTTTGATTTATGTTTGCTGCTTTTTTCCATGCATTAACCTATTCAATTGCACAAAAGATTTTTATTTTTTGCAAAAAAAATTCAAAAATATAAATTTTTCTGTTTCTCATGTGACTATGCAGGTAAAAATAACGCTTTCATGATACGATAAAGTTATTAAATTAAAAGGAGGTTATTTTTATGGCAAAAGAAACATTTCATGCAGTAGCTCAGTCAATTGGTGGAATGAAAGTTTCATGTACATCCAGGAATTTTGAATTTATTTTGGATGAACCAAAAAATTTAGGTGGATCAGATGAAGGGATGAATCCGATTGAAGCTTTATTAGCCTCTCTTGGAGCATGTAAAGTTATTGTAGCTCGGTCTTTCGCTAAAGTGCAGGGCATAAATTTAAACGATATCCGTGTAGAGATAGATGGAGTATTAGATCCTGATGGTTTTATAGGAAAAAATAAAGCAGCTAAAATAGGCTATTCTGCAATCGTATCTAAATTTTATATTGAAGCTGATAATACTGATGAAGAGATTTCAGATTTTATCGCATTTATTGATCGTACTTGTCCGGTAGCTGATACCATTAAAAATGCACCTACGACTAAATCAGAAATCCATAAATTATAAACTATGAATTAAAAAAGATTCTTCTCATTTTGCACTAAACAGGTATTTCTATTTTATTTCTTGTCTTTTCGAAGGTATACATATCTATAAAAAAGACGAGAGAAAAAAACTAGTTAAATCAAGATTTTAAATACATTATTTTAAGCAATTTCATGTGTTACAACTTAATAGGAATTTAAATTTTATTATTAAATTTTTTAATCATTTACACGAAAATTAATTTTATAAAGAACATACTCTATACTCTTATTTTTTTTTCAAGAACTCAAAAAAGCGGAAAATCCCAGATTTAAAAATCTGAGTTTCCGCTTTTGTCATTTCAAGGATGGACTATTGTCTCAGCCTCTTCTAATTTATTCTTAAGATATTTTTACTTTCTCTGCAGGTACTGATACTTCTTTTTGTTCTTTCCGACCTTTCAACTTATACTTCATTAATCTCATGCCATTGAAAATTACCACCAAGATACTACCTTCATGAACCAACATTCCGATAGACATATTCATCCATTCGCTGAAGAAGACGCTGGTCAACAAGACCAACACTACTCCAACTGAAATCACGATATTTTGTTTCATATTATTTGCGGTGGCTTTTACTAATCCTAATGCGTGGGGCAAGTTGCTGAAGTTCGAGTTCATTAAAACGACATCGGATGTTTTAATCGCTACGTCCGTTCCGCTTCCCATTGCAATCCCGATATCTGCTAGCGCCAAGGACGGGCTGTCATTGACACCGTCCCCGACAAAGGCGACCGTGTGCCCTTTTTGCTGGAGTTTTTCAATATAAGCCGCTTTGTCTTCCGGCAGCATATGCCCGTGCGCTTCGGTGAGGTTCAGTTCACGCGCAATCCGGTCCACTGTGCCTTGGTTGTCGCCGGAAAGAACCACTAAATCTTTCACGCCTAAATTCTTCAATTCCTGCAAGTCTTGTTTCACTCCTGGACGGATTTGGTCGCGGATTCCCATCAGAATTTTCAATTCCCCGTCGACTGCTGTCAATACTAAGGAGTTCCCATTTTTCTCGAATTGTTTGACGTCTTTCTGCGCTTTTTTACTCAACTGCACATTTTCTTTTTCCATCAACGCCACATTTCCAACCGCGATGCGGTGTCCGTCCACTTGAGCGACAATGCCGCCGCCTTTGACGACGTCTGTGTCTTCTACCGGGAACAGTTCTACCTTGCCGGTATGCTGGAGGACGGCCTTGGCTAGTGGATGGTCTGATTCAGTCTCCACGCTGGCTAAATAACTGTAGGCTTTTTCTACATTGTCTCCGTACACTTCTGTTTCCGCGACTTCAGGATTACCGACAGTCAGCGTTCCTGTTTTGTCGAACACAATCGTATCAACTTTGCTGAAGTCATTGATGACTTCGCTTCCTTTCAAAAGAACTCCATTGCGTGCACCGTTTCCGATTCCGGCTACGTTGGAGACCGGAACCCCAATGACCAATGCACCTGGACAGCCTAGGACTAAGATCGTAATCGCCAATTCAACGTTTTGGGTCATTGCCCAGACAATGAATGCCAGAACCAAAACAGTTGGGGTATACCATTTAGAAAAGCGGTCAATAAAGCGCTCTGCTTCTGATTTAGAATCTTGCGCTTCTTCCACAAGTTCAATGATTTTACCGAATGTGGTGTCTTCTCCGACTTTGTCTGCCCGAATCTGAATGGTGCCATTTTCCAATATCGTACCGGCAAAGACTTCACTGCCTTCTGTTTTTGTGACAGGAACGGATTCTCCTGTGATACTGGCTTCGTTGATATACCCTTCGCCTGTCAGAACGGTTCCATCTACTGGAACTTTCGCACCAGTTTTGACAAGCAGAACATCTCCTTCATCTACATCATCTACATCCACTTCTTCAAATTCTCCGTCTTCTGTTTGGACCAAGGCACTTTCTGGCGCCATGTCGGTTAATTCTTTGATTGCTGAACGTGTCTGGTTCAATGTACGCTGTTCCAAATAATGTCCGAACAAGAACAAGAACGTAACGATAGCCGATTCTTCATAATTTTGAATAAAAAGCGCACCAATCGCTGCAATACTGACTAAGACATCAATACTGATGACTTTGACTTTCATTGCTTGAAACGCTTGAATGGCAATTGGCGTAATCCCAAAGACAGAGGCGATGATCAAAGACCACTCTGAAAGTCCTACGTTTTCTAAAACAAAGTGACTGAAGAAACCGAGTACGATTAACAATCCACTGATGACGGTGATAACATTTTTCTTGCTTAATATATATTGTTGCATGCTTTTTCCCTCCAAATTTAATTTCTCTTTTATTGATAAACACAGTATAAGATAATTGCCTAAGTAATTAATTGACTGACATCAAGTTTAGAAAGTTCTCTTTTATCGTTTCTAAGCACCTCGAATCGGATTGCAACAAAAAAAGCAATCCTGGAAAAATAGCTTTTCTTCCAGAATCGCCTAGTTCATTTAATCTGTTAAGCGGCCTTGACTTTTGCTTTAAGGACCGGATAGCCTACGTTTTCGATAGCTTTTTGAATCTCTTCAATCGAAGTGACAGCTGAATCAAAATTGGCTTTGACTTTGCTGGAGTTGAATAATACTTTAATGCTGTCTTTATCAACACCGTTAACTGATTTTACGGCACCTTCAATTTTTTGCATACAACTTGGACAAGACAACGTTTCTAATTGCAATATAGCTTTTTCCATAATTCCTATCTCCTTTATGTGTTTTTATTTTATCGGCAGCAGATTAATGAACACTGCCTTTTCCTCTTTACAACTGTAATATAGCTCACTTTTAGCAAACGAAAATTGACGCATATCAAGTTTTGCACTTCTTTTTATCTTTTTGCTCAATTCACCATCTTAATAGTCTTTTTCTGCCCCTTATTGCCATCAGAATAATAAGAAATTGGTGGATAATTTTGTCTGCGTATAAACCATACTACAATCGCGCCAATAAACAGGGCCAGAGACAAGGCTTGCGAAACGCGGATCCACTCGCCAATCCATAAACTGTCCGTTCGCATACCTTCAATGAAGAACCGACCCACTGAGTACCACAAAACGTAACTCAAAGCGACTTCTCCTTGACGCAAAAGCTGTTTTCGGTTCCGTATAGTGACGATGAGGACAAAGCCCAACAAACTCCACAATGACTCGTATAAAAAAGTCGGATGGTAGTAGGTACCATTGATATTCATTTGTTCAATGATAAATTCAGGTAAATAAAGATTTTCCAAGAATTGACGAGTAACCGGTCCACCATGAGCTTCCTGATTCATAAAATTGCCCCAACGACCAATGGACTGGGCTAACAATACATTGGGCGCTAAAATATCAAGAACGAGTGCCAAAGAAGTACCTTTTTTCTTTGCATACCAATATAGCGTACCCCCTCCTGCAATCAATCCCCCATAAATCGCAATGCCGCCATTCCAAATCGCAAGGATTTGTCCTGGATTTTGCAGATAATAACCAAGTTCAAATAACACATAATAAAGCCGAGCGCCGAGGAGTCCAATCGGAATTGCCCATAAGGCCATATCGATAATGGTATCCTCTTCCAGTCCTTTTTTCTTTGCTTCCTTGGTGCTCAACTGGAGAGCCGCTAATATGCCCGCTGCAATAATGACTCCATACCAATGAATCACAACAGAACCAATCTCCACCACATGGGGATTCAAAACGCCTAATACTAATCCCATTCTATTTGCTCCATTTCTTCAATTTTTCGCGTCATTCTAGTCATGGTGATGCTGAACAAGATTCCGGCTAAGCTCCATGGAAACCAAACAGTGAATACACTTTTATCTCCCTGGTCACTCGCTTCGTAATACGCCACTTTTCCGTGTACGATTACGCCGGCTCCTTTTACAACTTCCTCTTCTTTTTCCATAGCTAACCTATCTGCCTCAACAACGTTAGACGTTTTTGCTTCGCCGCCAATCGTGTTCTTGGTGAAAGGGACGACAAAGAATGCACCCGCTGCTGACAACGTGATGGCAACTATCACCCAAAAACAATGCACATTCACCCCTACTTATTTTTACGTTTTGTTCGACAACCCTATCTTAAAGAAAAATAAAACAAAAAAACTTGAGGGTTATCATGTTTGTGCTTTTATTTTTCCAATGAATGAAGGTCGTTCTGTCTTAAAAAAGCCAAAAACGGACAGATGGAAGCAAAAGCACTGAGTTCTGTCCCGTTGTTAATGAAGAGCGACAGAACACCAACGTGTAGAAAAAAGTGTGTCCGATTATTCGCTGTAAAGCAATAAATCATCTAAATCCTGAATCTTGATCCTTTTCCCAGACAGCTGTTGAATCAATCCCTCGTCCTCCAATTCTCCAAATTTGCGACTGATGGTCTCAGGTGTCGTTCCTAAATAGGAAGCAATGTCCTTTTTTGCCATCGGCAGGGTGATGGTGGGAGAGTTGCCCATTTCAGGTTCCACATTTTCTGCCAAAAACAAAACTAAACGGGTAATGACACTCTCCACGGCTACTTGTGTCGTTTGACGTTCTGAACTTTCTAACCGTTTAGACATTTCCGCCAATAGTTTTAAAGAAATAGCTGGGTATTGTTCCAGAAAATCTTGGACATCTTTTTGCTGAATCATACAGACAACGGTATCTCGGGTTGCTTCGGCATATTCCTCGTGTACTGCATCCGGGTTGAACAAGGTCCATTCTCCGGTGAAATCACCAGGGTTCAAGATCCGCACTAGCTGCTCTTTGCCAGAGTCTGCCAATCGATAAATACGGATTTTCCCACGATTGATAATATATAAAGTATCCTCTTTTTCTTGTGAACGAAACAGAAACTCTCCTTTTTGATACTGTTTCGTGTGGGCTTTTTCAGCAATGTAATTCATCGCGCTATCCTCTAAGTGATTGAATATTGGAACCAAGCGGATACAGGCTGCGTGGTCGCCAATTTCATGATGGGTATGTTTAGTCAATTCATTCTCCCCCTTTATTTATTTTGTTTATATTCGCTGCTTTTATTATATAAGTCTCTTACTACAAAAAAATTGATGCACATCAAGAAAATGGAAAAAGGACTGGAAAGAATTCCAATCCCTAAATCAGCTTCTACTTTTACCTTAATCTTCATCCTCATCAAGAGCGTCATCATCTTCTAATGCTTCTTTACCAATGAACGCTTGCAGCATCCAAATGTTCTTGTCTAAGTCATTTTTAAAAGCAATCAATGTATCTTCTAAAGCATCGTCACCCTCGTCTTGAGCTAAACGAATCGCGCGAATAGTTAGGTCACGAGTGCTTCTGAAGTCCTCGATAATATTTTCAACCATGTCTTCTGCTTTAGCGTATTTATTAACTGCATCTTCCGAAAGCATCGAATATTTTTCAAATTCAACCGTTGTCGAAGCAGGTTTATGCCCAGAAGTAATTAGACGCTCCGCAAGTTTGTCGAACCATTTTTCATTTTCGTTATACAACTCTTCAAATTTTTCATGCAACGTAAAGAAATTGGCTCCTTTTACATACCAGTGATATTGGTGCAGTTTCACATGTAATGTATGCATGTTGCCTAAAAGATGATCCGCAATGGCCGCTGCATTAATTTTCGTATGATGAACATGTTCCTTGTGTTCTTGTTCTTCTTGCAATCTTTCTTGGGGTGTTCTTTCTTGAGTAGCTTTATTTTCAGTCATGATTTATTCCTCCTATAATTTTGGTTTGTTTAAAATAGCTTTCTTTGATTCCTCCTTTTTCTTTACTGAATTTAGTATAGGATAGATTTCCGTTAAAAAAATTGACGCTCATCAAGAAAAGTATTTCTTAATAGACGACAGGCTTCTCTATTAAATTCAACTGAAATAATCAAAGGAATGAAGTCGTTCCCTCCAAACAAAAATTTCATTAAAGTAGGGCCTAAAAAAAGAATAGCAACTATACTTTGTCAAGAGACCTGACTGCTATTTTTTTGCTTGTTATTCTTCAATTACCAAATGTCTTACCTTGCAGTATATTTAATACTCTTTCTCACTAGTGTTGCATGCAACACTAGTGAGAAAGAGCATTAATAAGATTAACCTAGAAGAATAACTTTACTTTATTTATGTCACACCATAAATAAAAATTGAAAAGAATTTTTTTATTTATTTTTAGTAGATCGATTAATAGGAGTTTTAGCTTGGGAGCGTCAATAATTTTGTGTAAATGGTTCTTCCCTACTGTAGATTGTTTCTAATTCTCCATCGGTTGACTCAGCATTTGTTCGAGCTCGCCTTCGGCCTGTTGGAAACCTTTATGACTGCGACCTAGGAATTTTTGGTTGTAAGTATCAAAAGACGAGACTAAGAAACGTTCCATCGACTCTTCATTTTGGAACTGTTCTTTGCGGTGGCTGTATTTCTTGATTTGTTTATTGAAAGATTCGATTAAATTAGTTGAGTAAATGCTTCGGCGGATACCAGGCGGAAACTCATAAAAAGTCAATAAATCTTGATTTTTTATCAGTGACTGCGTCACTTTAGGATAAGTTTTCTGCCACTTCTCAATCATACTCCCTAAAAAGGTATTTGCCTCTTCCTTTGAGCTAGCTTGATAAACAGCCTTAAAATCATCACAAATTTCTTTTCGATCTTTGACACATACTTTGTGAACAATATTACGGGAAACGTGCACACAGCAATGTTGAAAACGGGCTTTGGGGTAGAACCGACTAATCGCTCCTACCATCCCCTTTAAGCCATCCGTGATGAACAGGAGGACATTTTTCAAACCGCGCTCTTGAAGGTCCAATAAAATTTCCTCCCAAATCGTGATGGATTCAGTCGGTGCAATCGCATAGCTCAATACTTCCTTTGATCCGTCCGGGCGAATGCCAACTGCGATATGAATAGCTTCCTTGGCGACGGTTTTCCGCTTTAACGGAATATACGTTGCGTCCATATAAATAGCAGCATAACGGTCATGAAGCTCCCGCCCTTTAAACGCCGTTACCTCTTCTGTAAATGATTTTGTTATATTGGACATGGTTTGGGGCGTGTAGTGATGCCCATACATTTTCTCAATCAAGTCTGCGATTTCCGACATGGTAATACCTTTTCGGAAGAGGTGAATGACGGTCTCCTCTAACGTGTCATTCGTCCGTCTATAAGCAGGAACAGTCTGTTGCTTGAACTCACCATTGCGGTCGCGCGGAATCTGGAGATGAAGTTCCCCGTACTCGGTCTTGACTGTACGGTCATAGGAGCCGTTACGAGAATTACCCGTGTTAAAACCAATGCGATCGTACTTTTCGTAATCGAGGAAAGCCGTTAACTCCGTTTTGAGAAGCGTATTGACAGCTTTTTCCAAATGGACACGGAATAATTCATTCAAATCGCCTTTGTTCGCTAGAGTCTTTAGAATTTCTGTAGTAAAATCGTTCATATGGAAGTCCTCTTTTCTGTGAATGTGTTGTGGTAACTCTATTCTACACAAGGGACTTCCTTTTTTCTATTTACACAAAATATTTTGTTATCACTGTTGAATCATCATTTATAAGTGAACGTAAAAGATAATAGATACCCAAAAACAGAAAGAAAAATAACGGTAATACATGGAGTAAAACAAACGGAGTTTCAAAAATGAACGCTTTCCAAAACCACATACCCTCCATTTCCCATAAACCTTGGGTAAAATACCATGATTTAAAGTTCAATATCTTATCCAAATTCCAAGAATTACTACTAAAAAAAATAAAGAAATACAATAAAAATAGAGTTCCATAAGTATAACCATATTTTACATATCTTTTCTTTACACTTTCTTGAGAATCAGTGTCAGAAAATATGTCCCTTGTTACATCAGGATATTCTTGCTGAAAATACTGAGCGCCACCAGAACGACTTCCCTTTATTAGTTTCCAACCACTATCAGAAAACAATGTTACATAATCTTCATATTTTATTTTTCCCATACTTTTTTCTCTAAAATCAAGGCGCACATAAGGAATAAACGTTTCTTTACTAGCCAATTTTTCAAAAGTATATATAGGCACCACTGAACTAACCTATAACCTTCTTCTTGTATAGAATTAATCCATTCTTCTTCTTTTTTTAAGGATAAGAAAATTCTAAATTTTTTCATGTTATCTCCTCCTAATATCCAAAATCAGAAGATAGCTTAATCAAACTTCCTAGACGTTCTATTTCTAGTCTTAAAACTTCTTCTCCCAGATCAGTAATTTTGTAAACTCTTCTTCTTTTTTCCCTACTTGGAATTTCTTCTATCCAATTAAGTTTAAGTAAATTTTCAATCGCTCCGTACATAGTTCCAGCAGCTACCTTAACTGATCCCTCGCTTAACTTATCAATTTCTTGAATAATAGCATATCCATGAGCAGGTGTAGTTAAAACTAGCAGAATATAAAAAGTTGTTTCAGTTAAAGGTAAATATGGATTTCTAATCATATAAAGACACTCCTCTTAATATACAGTTCCATTATATAAAGCTTAACTATATACATAGTATATGAATTGACAGACATCGGTACGCCAATCGTCAAACAGCATAATGGTATCAATGAGATCACCTTATATTATGACTTGCCGCTCTTCTTTTATTTCATCATCGGGTTGACCTTCATTGGTTGGCTGATTTTATTCATCATGTTTATTAGAAGTCGGATACATTCATAAAAAAATGAGGTCGAGACAAAAATCGTTTATGAGAAATTAGAGAAAAAACGAACAATACATTTTTTGTATTGCTCGTTTTTTTTAAATTTCCGAAAAACCTGCCTTTCGGACGTCGTTTATTTGAGAGAGGTTAGGACAGAAGTGTTTAACTCTGAGAAATAAGAAGAAATGAACGAAAATTGCTTTTCAAATTTTTGTTCATTTCGGCTTATTTAAGAAGGAGTTGCTTCTGCTCCCGTCGTTTATTCGAGAGTCTGTAGCAAACCTGGTTTTTAGATTTGTCCCATATTCTTATTGTGACAATATTCCTTCGTTTCTCTTCACTCCAACGTGACTGCTACCCCATAATGATCACTGACAATCGGGCCATTTTCCCCGTCAAAAATACGTTGATAACTTGTAACAAAGCAATCTTGTGGTACATAAATATAGTCGATACGTAGCCCCTCTTTATTGTTTTCCCAGCCATCGATTCTCTTTTCGATCGTTGCTTCAGCTTGTTTTTTTTGCGCGATTGGATAAGCATCACGAATAGGCAACTGACTTTTTGCCACTAAATCGTACCCGCTGCCTTCAGCAGGATTGTTGAAATCCCCTAATAGATACAGTGGTGTTGTAAGAGGCGCTAAACTTGCTTCTAATTCTTTCCACTCAAATGCAAATCCGCTTTTTTCATCTACCCACCAAGAAAAATGACAACTTGCTACAGTAATACATTGTGTTTTGACAGAGGTTTGACCTACTAATATTTTTCGAGTATGGTAATCCTCTTTTTCTTTTGTTTCGGAGACTAGGTGCGTTTGACTAGTTAGTGGTTGTTTGGAAAGAAGCGCATTGCCTTCCTCATAGATAGCATAGCCGATATGACTCATTTCCCAACTCCAATAGTAAGTTTCACCTTGTTCTGCTAAGAGCTGGATCAAGCAATAGGCAAAGTTATCCGAGCGGACAGGCGTTTGTTCCTGCACCTGACTAAAATTCTTCAGCTGCTCACTGGTTAGTCCTTTTGCGTCCATCGTTTGATTGACTTCTTGCAATGCGATCACATCATATTGTTCATGACAGATTTTTTGAGCGATCTGTTTTAATTTTTCTTGTGGTTCCTCTTCTAACCAGCTATGCGTATTCAACGTCATTATTTTCATATAATTCTCCTTCTTAATGGGATGGGTCGAAACATTGCTCCCACCTTCTGGATCCATATAGGTAAAGACCCCAAAGTAGTTTATTCAAAAAATAAGCCAATAATCCCTGAAATAGGAAAAGCAATTTCGGGATTATCGGCTTACTTCTAGGAGTTACACACATCGAACACATTCTTTCGATATGAAATACACACATGAACTTCTGTGATTCTTTACAAGTTTATTTTCCCGATCACTGTTCCTCGTTCAGTGTCTCCTAATTTATTGATGGTCAGCCCATTGACTTTGTCATCTGTAAAGACTACTATGATCGTCGTTTCTTTCCCTTCGTTCTTGATTGCATCTAGATTCATCTGAGCAATCGTTGTTCCTGCTACTACTTCTTGGCCTTCAGAAACTAAGATCTCAAACGCTGGCTGGCTCATATGAACAGTATCCAGTCCCATATGGATCAAAACTTCTGCTCCTTCTGCTGTTTGCATGCCAATTGCATGCTTGGTTGGGAAGACACTCACGATTTTACCAGAAAGTGGTGCCGTCACTTCTCCAGTGGCAGGAATGACAGCAAAGCCATCACCCATCATCTTTTGTGAAAAGACTGGATCATTCACATCTGTTAAAGCAATTACCTCACCAGTTGCTACAGTGAATAATTCTTTTTCGATACCTAAAACATGTTTCTCTTCATTCTTCTCATTTTTATTTGTTGCCTCAACTGTTGGCTCTGGAATATCAGCGCCTGATTGTAGTAAATCTTCAATATCCGATTTCAACACATCCGCTTTTGGTCCATACACGGCTTGCACACCTTTGTCCTTAACGATCAAGCCCATCGCTCCAGCACGTTTCCATTCTTCTTCTGAACCGACTTTCCCAGGATCCTCGACGCTGACACGTAAACGAGTCATACAAGCATCTACATCCTTGATGTTTTCTTTTCCACCTAACAAATGGATGATCTTAATGATTTGTTGATCTGCATTAGTTGCAGAACCTGACGGCGTTTCTTCACTGTCGTTATCATAGTTCCCATTACGTCCTGGTGTAGCATAATTGAATTTTTTGATCAAAAAGTTTGCCACAAAATACGTCAATACTCCAAATAATATGACACAGATAACAAAATTGAGCAAGTCGATACCTAATCCTGCTTTGATCGCTAATGGTGTACGTGTCAATAGTTCAATGTTCCCAAATGAATGGACACGTAAAGGTAGAATATCTGCCATTGCAAAAGCTGCCCCTTGGATCACAGAATAAACAATGTAAAGAGGTACAGCTGCAAACATGAACATGAACTCTAATGGTTCGGTTACACCTGTTAAGAAAACTGCAAGTGCTGCTGAAAAATACATTGATTTATATTTAGACTTTTTGTCTGGATCAACATTACGGTACATCGCTAGTGTTAATCCCATCAAGATACCGGAAGAACCAATCATTTGTCCCACTTTAAAACGAGCAGGTGTCCAGTTCGTCAATACGAATTCATATTGCGACATGTCGCCGGCGCCTTTCAAGTTGACCAAATCAGTCGCCCACGCCAACCATAAAGGATCTTGTCCAAATACTTGTGTTCCCGCTTGCGCACCAGATAATATCTCATAGGTACCACCCAGCTGCGTATAATTGATTGGGATCGTCAACATGTGATGTAAGCCAAATGGTAACAATAGACGTTCCAATGTACCATATAGGAATGGTGCTAAAATCGGAGCGCTTTCTTTTGACTCTGCAATCCACAATCCAAAGTTATTGATCCCTGCTTGGACATTCGGCCATACAATAGCAAGAATCAATGCAACAATCGTTGACCACAAAATAACTACAAAAGGAACAAATCTTTTTCCATTAAAGAACGATAATGCGTCAGGTAATTTACGATAATTGTAATATTTATTATAGGCCATCGCCCCAACGAACCCTGCAATAATCCCAACAAATACCCCCATATTTAGTGCTGGTGCTTCTAATACACTGGTAAAGAACCCTTTAACCATGATTTTCGTGCCAAACAAGGTATGCGTAAATGCGTCTTCATTTGCCAACATCTCATTAGTCACACCAAAAATTGCTCCTGTGATCCGATTGATCAATATAAATGAGATCCCCGCAGCGAATGCTCCCCCTGCTCGTTCTTTTGCCCAACTACCACCTATCGCTAGTGCAAATAAAAGATGTAAATTTCCGATAATTGCCCAACCAATATTTTCGATCACGCCACCCGTTGTAACTAAAGGTGCAAGATCAGGATTGATCAACGGAATCGATTTACCGATACTGATCATCAAACCTGCCGCTGGCATAACTGCCACAACGACCATTAAAGCCTTTCCAAATTTTTGCCAAAACTCAAAGCTAAATATTTTTTTCATTTCCTCGTCTCCTTTGTGCAATCGGTTTCGTTGTTAGTTATTATAGCGTGTATTTCTTTTTTTTGTAAATGCTTTATTTCGTATTTTTATGCTTTTTCTGTAAGTACCCAATCGTTCTTTATACATTATTTCTGTTCATATTATAGTAGTAAATATTGATACAATCGCTTTTGTTTTGTTTTTTCATCCACTTCAAAATTTAATTTCACTTTTCTAGTTGACTTACGCAATCGGTTGCGTTTATTATGGACGTATAAACGACAACGTCTAGGAGGAGAACAATGAAACAAATTAAACGGTTATTTCAGATCGACCCTTGGAAAATCAGCACGAATAAATTAGATAAAGAAAATTTACGCTTGCAAGAATCATTGACCAGTATCGGTAACGGATATATGGGTATGCGCGGAAATTTTGAAGAAGCATATTCTGGTGATCATCACCAAGGAACCTATTTAGCAGGTGTTTGGTACCCTGACAAAACACGTGTTGGCTGGTGGAAAAACGGCTATCCTGAATATTTTGGAAAAGTAATCAATGCAGTCGATTTTATCGCTATGGATCTTTTTATCGATGATCAGCTGATTGATCTAGCTACACTTACTACTGAAGATTTTTATTGGGAATTAAACATGAAAAACGGTGTTTTGACACGTAGTTATACAGTCACTACCTCATCAAACAAAGTTCGTCTTTCATTCGAGCGCTTTTTAAGTATTGTCAAAAATGAAGCCGCTTATATTCGCTTAACCATTGAAATGTTGGAAGGAAATGGAACTGTAAAAGTTATTTCTAAGCTAGATGGCAATGTCCAAAACGAAGACAGCAATTACGATGAACACTTTTGGAATGACATCGATCATGGCGTCAAGGAAGAAATAGCGTACTTAACGACTAAAACGATCCCGAATAATTTTGAGATCGAACAATTTACAGTGACCGCTGGGATGCGCCACTACGTTGATGGAAAATTATATACGCCAAGCTACCAAGAGGGCACCTTAGCAATCGAAGGTTCATTCACCTTTGACTTAAATGAAAATGAAACACTTCTTATCGACAAAGAAGTATTGATTTTCACAAGCCGAGATATCCCTGAAGCGCAACAAGCGACACATCTCTTTAAAGAATTCAACGAATTGAACGTTCACTATCCCCAAGCAAAAGAGGAGCAAACAGCCGCTTGGTCTAAACGATGGGAATTGGCAGATGTAGTCATTGAAGGAGACGATGAAGCACAACAAGGAATCCGTTTCAACCTCTTCCAGCTATTTTCTACTTATTATGGCGAAGATGAACGTTTGAATATTGGACCAAAAGGCTTCACTGGCGAAAAATATGGTGGTGCAACTTACTGGGATACTGAAGCCTATGCAGTGCCTCTGTACCTCGCTTTAGCGAAACCTGAAGTCACTAAGAATCTCTTGAAGTACCGCCATAACCAATTGCCACAAGCAATCCATAATGCACAACAGCAAGGGCTAAAGGGCGCGTTATATCCAATGGTCACTTTCACAGGTGTCGAATGCCACAATGAATGGGAAATCACCTTTGAAGAAATCCATCGAAATGGCGCAATTGCCTACGCTATTTATAATTATACTAACTACACTGGCGACATCGACTATTTAAAAAATGAAGGTTTAGAAGTCTTAGCAGAAATCGCTCGCTTTTGGGCAGACCGAGTCCATTTTTCTAAACGAAACAATCAATATATGATCCACGGGGTTACAGGACCGAACGAATATGAGAATAATATCAACAACAATTGGTACACGAATACGATTGCTTGTTGGGTACTACGTTACACACGAGAAAATTATTTGAAGTTCAAAGAAGAGAGCACTGCTAAAATCAGCGACGATGAATTGGCACATTGGCAAGAAATTGCTGAAAATATGTACTTCCCAGTAGATGAAGAATTAGGGATTTTTGTTCAACACGATACTTTCTTAGACAAAGATCTCAAACCAGTAGCGGAACTATCCGCAAGTGAATTGCCATTGAATCAGCATTGGTCATGGGACAAGATCCTTCGTTCTTGCTTCATTAAACAAGCAGACGTTTTACAAGGTATCTACTTCTTCAATGATTCATTTACAAAAGAAGAAAAACAACGCAACTTTGATTTTTACGAGCCAATGACTGTCCATGAGTCTTCCCTATCTCCTAGTATCCATGCTATTTTAGCTGCTGAACTAGGCATGGAAGATAAAGCCGTTGAAATGTATCAACGCACTGCTCGTTTAGATTTAGATAACTATAACAATGATACAGAGGATGGCTTACACATCACTTCAATGACTGGAAGTTGGCTTGCTATCGTACAAGGATTCGCGCAAATGAAGACAGATCATGAACAATTAAGATTTGCACCATTCTTGCCTAAAACATGGTCTGCTTATTCATTCCATATCAATTATCGCGACCGCTTGTTATTTGTCGCCGTTTCAAATGAACAGGTAACATTGAACCTCTTATCTGGCGAAGCATTACCGCTAGAAGTCTACGAAAAAGCGTATGTCCTTACTGATCATTTGACTATTCCATTACGAGAAGGTGAAGCGAATGTTTAAAGGTGTATTATTCGACTTAGATGGGGTCATTACAGATACCGCTGAATTCCATTACCGTGCTTGGAAAAAGCTAGGTGATGAGATCGGTATTCCCTTAGATCGGTCATTCAACGAACAATTGAAGGGTGTAAGCAGAGAAGATTCTCTGACTCTCCTTCTTGCTCACGGAAAAAAAGAAGAGCAATTCTCAAAAACAGAATTTCTCGAATTAGCGAAAAGAAAAAATGATTATTATCTTGAAATGATCCAATCGATCACACCAAAAGATGTTTTTCCAGGGATTTTAGAATTATTAAAAGACTTACGGGCAAACAATATCAAGATTTCACTAGCATCTGCAAGCAAAAATGGCCCTTTCCTACTTGCCAAGATGGGTCTAGAAAGCTACTTTGATGCGATTGCTGATCCGGCAAAAGTCGCTAATGGAAAGCCTGCACCAGATATTTTTCTACTTGCTGCGAAAGAAATCGGTTTGACCCCTCGTGACTGCATCGGAATCGAGGATGCAAAAGCTGGAATCGCTGCGATCATTGCTAGTGGTGCGCAACCTATCGGCGTAGGACGTTCAGAAGATCTTGGGGAGGATATTCCAATCGTACCTGATACAGCTTCATTGACTTTCGATTACTTGAAAAAAACGTGGCAGCCAAATGCCTGAACCTTCTATTTCAGTGACTCCTATCCCCAACACTGAATTAAAAAAAATCACATTGAAGAACGACGAATTGACCGTCGTTCTTCTAAATTATGGCGCTAGACTTCACCAAATCTTTGCTCCAGATAACAAAGGACATTTAGAAAACGTCTTACTTTCTTATGATGAACTTTCAGATGTTTTAACCGATGAAAGTTTCTTTGGAGCCACAGTCGGTCCCGTAGCAGGCAGAATCCGAAATGCTACATGGGGAAATCATCAACTTGAAAAAAACGCTGGCAACCACCATATCCACGGAGGAACAAATGGATGGTCTTTCCAATATTGGGATGTCGAAGTGTTCAAAAATCCACAGTCGATCGGCGTTGTCTTTTATTTACAAGACACTTTTTCCGATTATCCTGGTCCTATCACAGCAACGATCACGTATCAGCTAACTGCGAATAGCCTGGAAATGATCACAAAAACGAACAGTCCCGTCGAGACGATCTGCAATCCAACCAATCATGCCTATTTCAACCTTTCTGGGAATGGTAAACGCGACATTGATACACATGAACTGGCTGTCCAAGCAGAAAGTCTATTGGTATTAGATGAAGATAAACTACCAACAGGCGAACAAATCACTCAAGCGGATTTACCGATCAATTTCAAGAAACCACATACAATCGAAGAAATTCTCAACGCTTATCCAGAAGGACTTGATGACGTTTTTGTTCTTACTACACCGAAACGTTCAAAAAAGGTGCTGTGTCTTTCAGAAAAACAATCTGGACGCCAGTTGTCTATAGCAACAACAAATAGAAGTGTGGTATTATTTTCTACGACTGGTTTTGAAGCTGATTTTATGATCAACGGGAAACATATGCATTCAAACTATGGTTTAGCCATCGAGCCACAAGAATTTCCGGATCTAGTCCATTTACCTGAACTCGGTTCGATCGCTTTGTACCCTGGTCAAGAAAAGGTCAACCATACGACCTATCAGTTTACTATTTTACCGAATGAACAGATAGCAAATACTCAATAGTTGCTTGTTTTGATTACGAATAGCTCAGAAAAGAAGAGATTTTTATTTAGAAGAAAGGTGTTTAAATTATGGCAATTACGGTAAAAGATGTTGCAAAAAAAGCGGGAGTAGCTACCTCTACTGTCTCGCGCGTCATCAATGACCATCCAAGTATTTCCGAAGCAACCAAAAAGAAAGTCCGAAAAATCATGGATGAACTTGGCTATGTACCGAATATCACTGCTAGAAATTTAGGTAAACGGGTTTCTAGTGCCATCGGCGTGATATTGCCGCCACTTGATTCTAAAGAACGAATCGGTAATCCCTTCTACTTAGAGATCATGGATGCAATCAATGAAGAAGCACGTCACCACGACATGACAATAGCCATTGCAACAGCGAAAAATTTTGATGTCTTATTAGAAAATGTCCAAAGAATGCACTTACAAAAACAAGTCGATGGCTTTATCTTAGTGTACTCTGATAGCGAAGACCCAGTCATCGATTATTTGTATCAAAACGAGATTCCCTTCACTCTGATCGGTCAACCTTATCAGCATGAAAATGAGATCATCTACGTTGATAACGACAACCAGCTATTGGGAAAACAGGCAACTGATTTTCTTATCCAAAATGGGCATGAACAGATTCTTTTCGTTACGAACACGACCCACGAAAGCCTCTATTTCGAACGCTATTTCGGGTATCAAAAAGCGATGATGATGGCTGGACTAGATGTTCACCCTAGCGTTGTGATCGAAAAGGCAGAAGACTATCTATCCTTTGACACTATCTTAAAAAACGCCGGTGCTACAGCACTTGTGGTAATCGATGATATTTTTGCACTTCGCACGATGCAATTAGCGCAAATGTACGGTTATCTTATTCCAGAAACCTTATCGATCATCAGTTTCAATAATTCGATTTTTTCTACACTGACTCATCCTTATCTCACAAGTATCGATATCGATATTTCCGAATTAGGGCGAGTAGCCATGCAAAAATTACAAGAATTGATCCATAACGAGATCAGTAGCGGCGTGCGCCTAGTCATCCCTCATCACTTGATCAAGAGAGAAACAGTTGTGCCACTGAACCCCAAGCAATAACTGGTAGGAATTGAAATGAAGAGATAGAATAACCAAAAGATGAGATTGAGACAAAAGTGTTTCTTACTTCTGTCTCAACCTCTTTTTTGAAATTCCCGAAAAGCCTGACTTTTGGACACCGTTTATTTGAGAGAAGCTGGGACAGAAGTGTTTAACTCCGAGAAATAAGAAGAAATGAACGAAAATTGCTTTTCAAATTTTTGTGAATTTCGGCTTATTTCCGAAGGAGTTGCTTCTGCTCTCGCCGTTTATTCGAGCGTCTGTAGAAAGACTGATTTTTAGATTTGTCTCGACCTCATTTTTTTATGAATGTATCCGACTTCTAATAAACATGATGAATAAAATCAGCCAACCAATGAAGGTCAACCCGATGATGAAATAAAAGAAGAGCGGCAAGTCATAATATAAGGTGATCTCATTGATACCATTATGCTGTTTGACGATTGGCGTACCGATGTCTGTCAATCCATATAATTTAGTAATATCAGATGCCATCGTTGTTGGAATGGCTTTACAAGAAGCAGCTTCATAAACAACACGTTCTGGCTCACCATTATCTACCCCAAAGGCCATCGAAGATACTAGTACCTCCGCTTTTTCTTTTTCTAAATTAGAGATCGTTTCAGCCACTCGATCCACATTCAAATGTTTTACTGGTAAAAAAGCATTGACGATTTCGATTTTTTTCTTGTTCCCTAGATCAATATCGTTCAATCGTGTTTATCTTTTGGCTAAAAATCCTTCAAGACCGCCTTTCGACATGCCGATTACTCCAACTTTAGCTACATCTCCTTCAATCAATGCATTCGTTGCTTGCGTTGTCGAGTGAGCCACGAAAACCACATCATCTGGACTGATTTGATTCTCTTGTAAACAGTTTTGAAAAGACTGCACCACTCCTGCTGCCACCCCATTCAAATGATCATGTGTCGTCTTCACTGAAGACTTCCCAATAATTTCATGTGTGGCATTGTCGATCGCTACCGCTTTTGTATGTGTCCCGCCAACGTCGATCCCCATTCGTACAAACCGTTTCATCCGTCATTCCTCCATTTCATTTCTATTGTCACAATCCGTTAGAAGTTACCATACAATAAGAACGTGATCATACAGACAATTGCTCCAATTATCCAACCAGTTGGAATTGATTTTTTCATATACTCTCTTGAAGATACTTTTGTATAGCCTAAGCCCCAAGCTACCCATGATTGCGTAATATCTAAATGCTGCGGCGCAATCGTTGTTGTTGCAAATAGCGGGAATAAGAAGGCAACAGGCATTGTTGGATTCACTGCTAAAACAACTGCCAGAATGGCTGAACCAGAACCAACTAAACTTAAAGGACCACGGAAAAACCCAAGTGGTGTCAATATAGCAAATGCTATAGCCAAAACTAAAGGCGTTTTTGGAATAAAGTCCCCAAAAATTGCTGAGAAATAAGAAGACGCATACGCAGCAGAATTATTGAACATCGCTAAAGTCATTAAAAAGCCAACCATCGGCGCAACATCTGTCGCTCCATCTGTAAATAATTTAGCGAATTGACGGCAGATTTCTTTATATCCTCCACGTAATTTTCCAGTAAATAATAATGCCCAGATTCCAGCAATCATGAATCCTAAAATGATCGGAATATCTAATAACACGACATCTAAAACTGGGATAAGTACTGCTAACCAAGAAATCATCGGTGCATCACCGCTATCACTTTGCACTTCAGCAGCCATTGCGTAATGTTTCTTTTTATTCATTGATATATTAGCTACAACTAAAACAACAACCAAACTTACAACCATACCAATCATTCCGATTTGGAAATAATCGTTATACGTATAGCTTTCTGCTGCCGGATTGAATCCAGCGTAGATCGTTTGATATTGCTTGAAGTTCACAACGTTCGCAAAAATCCCTGCCATGATCGAACCCATGAATGAAAACAATGCAATCGGAGCCGAAATCCCTAATGACATCAAGATAGGTAAAACAATCACTGCGATCGAGATAACTGGTCCGATCCCTGTCATAGACATAAAGATAATAGCAGTTACGATGCAAAGCAAACTCATCGTGATCCGTGGTTTATCTCCACCAAGTTCCACTACTTTTCGAATCAATGTAGCTGCTATACCACTATCCACCAACACTCGACCAAAGAAAGCACCAAAGAATACATTTACTAAAATCGACTTCGCATATTCTGCGGGGCCCATTGCATAGATATGTGTCAATACATCGATCAATCCTTGACCTTCCATTGCTGGATTAGGAGAAAAGTAATTACCTACTAACGCCAAACTCATCCAAACCATTGCCATGATCGCTAAACCAACCATCAAGTTGTAACCCTTCACACAATACCAAACCATAAAGAAAAACGAAATAACTGTATACATGAAAAAAGTCAAGTATTAGAAAAAAGTTCAAAAGATCAAGTGTGCGCTTCGCTCCCACTGCCCATCGACGTTTTAGTTGCCTTTCCCTCACTTCGTTCAGTCGGTTCTGTTGCGAAGTTTGAAAATCAAACGCGCCCTCTCTGAACTCCAAATATCTTAGGCTGTTATTCCCATTAATACCTTGATTTCAGTAGACACCGAAAAGCCGAAGAGCGTTCCATTTCTTCGGTTCTTTTTATATATTCCTCGAATGGTCTCCATGCCCTTAATCGTGGAAGAGGCTGTACGGAGACTTTGATAAAATTTATTTCGTCGTTTAATAGGTCGATGGTCTTGTTCTATTAAATTGTTAAGATACTTCACAGTTCGGTGCTCTGTCTTAGTATATAAACCCACACTCTGTAACTTTCTAAAGGCGGAGCCAAGAGAAGGTGCTTTATCGGTCACAATTGCTTTCGGCTCACCAAACTGTTTATGGAGTCGTTTTAAGAAAGCATAGGCTGCTTGCGTATCCCGTTTCTTTCGTAACCAGATATCTAAGGTTAAGCCGTCCGCATCAATTGCACGATAAAGATAATGCCAACGTCCCTTAATTTTGATATAGGTTTCGTCCATTTTCCATGAATAGAAGGATTGTCTATTTTTCTTCTTCCAAAGATAATAGAGGACTTTGCTGTACTCTTGTACCCAACGATAAATCGTAGTATGACAAACATTTATTCCACGATCATATAACAATTCCTGAACTTCACGATAGCTTAGATTGTAACGCAGGTAGTAACCAACAGTGACAATAATGACGTCTTTTTTGAATTGTTTGCCTTTAAAATGATTCATTACTCTGTCCTCTCTGTCTTTTTTCTCAATTTTACACTAAAATAGATTTTTTGGAAAACTTTGCAACAGAACCCACAAGAGCAATTAGGGAAAATCATCGAAGAAGGTACAAATGGGATACAAGCAAGAGGAAAAGCTGAAGCAGAGGATAAAACAATGCTAGATGTTTGGTTGCCTGTTACGGAAGCATTAAAAAACAATCAGCTAACCGCAGACGTCATCGAAAATGCCAAAGAACATACTAAAAATTTGGTCGAAAAAAAAGGACGTGCTTCTTATTTAGGGGAGCGGGCGATTGGACACATTGATCCAGGAGCAGCTTCTAGTGCAATCTTATTCCAGACATTACTTGATGTGATTCATGGATAGAAAGGGCTATTTATAAACTGTAGAAGCCTAACTTTGAACGACAGCATAAACTGTTGCAAAAGTTAGGCTTTTTATCTGCTTTCGTGTGTCTACCTAGAGCTTTTTCTGACAGAAGTATTTACCAAAAGTTAAACGAAGAAAGTGAAAATCGAGAAGAAAGAATCACTCTTTAGCATGAAAAAAAAGAACTTTATCCTGATTAAAATAACGAAACAATCAAATATGACTTGTGCAAAAAAAGAGATGAGACCACTGCTACTTTTAGCAATGGTCTCACCTCTGTTTTACTGGTTATCGTCAGGTCAAAACGGTTTTTTTACAACCTATCTGCGGTATTCAAGAAGCTGTTTTTCTCTGTTCATTCTTATTGCTTGATGCAGACCAGCCTTTTCACAACCTAACACGCGGTGTTCAAAGAGCTGACCTTCAACAATAAGTCAAAACGCTCTTTTTACAACCTCTATTCACGGTGTTCAAGAAGCAACTCCTCAGCAATAAGCGCTAGATTTCCAAAATATGAGAAACTATTTTAGAAATCTAGTTCTTATTTGCTCGGAGCTGGACGCTTCTTTCACAACCTCTATCCTCGATCTTTTTGGTCATACACTTCTTTGACGTTGATAAATTGATCAAGTATTGGATTTTCTCCTTTTAGGTCAGCTTCGAAACGGATACCGTCAATATTGATTCTGGCGTTACGGTAGTAGTCAGTTCCTAGTTGTCCCCATGCAGGAGTTGAGGCATCGACATTGCAGAAGATATCAAATCCTTGTTGTTTCAAGTAAGCAAATTTTTGATTTGCTTCAGAATAAGGTTGCCAATCGCTGATGTCAGCGCCAAATGGGTAGATCAAAATATTTGTTTTGCCTAAAATAGGTGCAACTTCATTTTGCCAACGTTCATTATCTTGTTGGATATCGGCTAAAGAAGCTTGTGTCATATTCAAGTGTCCCCAAGTATGAGAAGCAAAACTCCAACCATCTTTCTTTAATTGATCAGCAACTTTTTTGGCTGCTTCGATTTCTTTGTTTGTTTTTTCGTTATCACCATATTCTGATTTTGATGTACGGTAACCTAATACACCATTATAGCCTGTTAAAGCTAATGTTCCTTTGGCGCCTTGATAAGAAAAATCGGGATGTTTTTTAATGAATGAATCGATCAATGGAACCATATCATAGTCACCAACAGTTTCCTTCTTATTGTCGATATAAATATTCTTGATTTGGTTCTGTTTATCGACAATCAACTTACTTGGAAATCCTGAATTGTCCATGTATTCATAATAGCTGACATCGTCTTGCGAAAGAATTAACGGTTTCTTTCCTTCTGGAAGAGAAACACCTGTAAAGGTCAGTTTTCCATCTGTTCCTTTTTTGACTAATCCATTTAGATTAACAAGAACATAGTTATTTTTATATAACTGATCAATGGTTTTATTGAATTCGGAAATAGTGACCATATAATCTTTATACCCTTGTGCTTGCTGGGTATGAAAAGCCTTAGCTGGATCAACGATCAGACTATGAAAGAAGACGTATGAGATTTTGGTCGGGTCTTCCCATTTTACCAAGGATTCTTTTTCTTTTTTCAAAGTTGCTAACAATTGTTGCGCTTCTTTGGCGTCGTCTTTTTCAAGTAAGGCGATGGCTTCATCATAATGATAACTTGCAGCAAGCTGTTTTGCTTGATCAAGCTGTTTCGTCGTTTGTTTATCTTCAACAGGTTTTGAGCTGCTGCTTGAGTGTTGAGTTGTTTGACTAGTGTTTTCTAATTTATTGTTTGTTGCTGCTTGTGTAACAAAAAAGATACTTACACCTAGAATAATAACAGTGCATACAGAAGTGACAGCCAATATGATTTTGTGTGTATGTTTCATTTTATCGTCCCCTACTACTTTTTGATTTCAAAAACCCCCGTAAGCTTTTCTTAACCTTTTGAAAAACTTCCCATAACCATTGTAACGAATATAGAAACAAGTGTAAAAGAAACTTTTGTTTTTTTGATTTTTCTCTTATTTTCTTTAACTAGAGCGCTTTTTATGAGAAGTACTATTTTGTAAAAGTTATAAAGTGAGAGAGGTGAAAATGTTCGGATTTTCGCTGTTTTTATTTCCAAGAAAAACTAAAATAAACCCGTGGTGCTAGTTAATTTTTTCCTAGAGGAAAATGTCTAAACATGTTGGTAAATCAACAAAAAAACGCATATAGTAGTCTCAAAACTCCCAAGAAATGAGGACTACATATGCGTTCATCAAAATATACTGAACATTATACAGATACTTTTATAACATTCAAGGAAATTATGAGAACTGTTTCTAACATATACCACAATTGTGTACCAGATAAGATTAAAAACCGAAGAAATACTGATCAACTGAAGCAACGCGATACAGTGATTATTGCTTGTATTATATGGGGCATAATTAATGGCTATACTAGCCAAAGAGCCACGTATAGAGCGGTTTGTTCCGTCTTATTTCCTAATGGTGACTTTCCTAGTAGGAGTCGATTCACTCGCTTAAGTTCAAACTTAGCTTACACTATCAAGATTATTCGATACTTTTTCATCAAGAAGCTCACCAAAGGTGAATTAGTCGGAATTATAGATAGTTTTCCTAGTCCATTATGTAAACCAGTTAGAAATAGACAAGCAAAACTATTGAATCAAATAGCCAAAGTTGGCTATAACTCAACAAAAAAATCTTATTTTTATGGTCTTAAAATTCATATGATCGTTACTAAGACTGGCTTTCCGATTACTTACTCAATCACGAATCCAGGTGTCCATGACGTGAAAGTGTTAGAGACTTTATCGGAAGAAGCGAATCTTCCCAATATCCTAGGGGACAAAGGATATATTAGCCATAAAATCCATGAAAAGCTTGCCCTTAAGGGCATTACTATATCCGTTCCGCCACGTAAAAACATGGATAAATCAGAAAAACTAGACCACAGCTTACTTGGAAAACAAAGAAAAACAGTTGAGACTGTTTGTTCTTCCTTAGAAAAATTAGGTTGTCAAAATTTCAACTCACGTTCTGTTAAAGGGCTAGAGAGTAGATTTGAAAGCATATTACTGGCTTACAGTGTTCTATTAAGTCGAGCACAACGACGTTTTGAAGGAACTTTGAGATATTCTTTAGGATATTAAAATTAACTAGCACCACGGGTTCTGAAATATATTTGTTTTCCCAGTCCATTTAGATAGTTTTTCTTCAATATCATCCATATCTTCCAATAGATTTTTTAAACACTTTTTTTCATCTATCATGTTTTTTCTCCTTGCCATCATTCTAACTAAAATTTTACGTATTTGTTTCTATGTCTACATTATCTTTTTAACAGTATCTATTTTTCTTTTGCAACTTACTTGGCTACCAAAGCAAATAACAAAGTTATTTATAAATTTCTCTCTACCACTACCTATTGCTATTATTTAAAATAGGGATAATTTTTTCTCTTAAAAAATATCATTATTTGTGATACGGAGCTGGGTATCATGAGTGAATGATATTTATAAATCACTGGATATTGAAGTATATTCTGTTTTCTCAACTTATTTAGTCAGATTTTTTAATGAAGATTTTTTGAGTAAAATTTCTATAATTCCTACTTATTGAAAAGTAGTTTGTAGTGCTGCTTCTACCTCTCTCATCTGTTCTACAAATTCCAAATAACTTGACGCAGCTTGCGGAATGAAAAAATGATATGTGAATATTTCTCCTCCTAGCCCGCTTAATATGCCTATTTTTTTATACCCATGATTTGCAGGAAGGGGATCGGAAGTAGGTTGCAGAAAGCCGCCTTTCATTGTATCTGCTTGGTCTAAATTCATTATATGAATATATGTGACTAACTGATTATAGTCATTTCTAGTATCAAGATGTTTTTTGTATTTTGTATCAATTGGTATATTATTAAATGTAAAATCTGGATATCGTGGGGACCGGTTGGGCTCTTGAAATAAATGCATTGTTGCTAACCCTTTATCTCTGCCATAATGTTTCCAACCAGTGACTTTCCCAATGTATTCTTCCCATAGCCAAGACACATCGATAATGATTCCATGTATTTGATTTTTATCACTTCCAAATCCTGATTTTTCTTCCGATAAAATTTGGATACAGATTTGTTGAAGAGCCGAATACTCCTCGTAATAACTATGTTTGACTGGATGAAGGATATTCTCTTGAAGGATATTAAATTGATTTAATCTAGCATAACCAGGTGTTGTTTGTTTGATTAGAACCACGTTTTCTTTCGTATCCTCATCTCCACTAAGTAAGAAATCGTACTCATTTTGGATTTTTTCAATAGTATGACGAATAAGCTGGGTTAGGTGATTATTATAGCTAAACTCTCGTGTTCGATAAGCAACTTTTCCAACGAAAGGAACATTCGAACGGATGTGTTTTGCAACATCAACAGCTCCCTTGATATTGGCATTATTGTATTCTCGTTTGACATATTCTTTGTATATCCCTTTACGCATTGCTTCATTCAGATAATAAGGAAAGAGAAATACCAACAAATCGTAGTATGTCATCTTTTTAGATGCACTAAAATGATCATTAATCACGTTGTAATTCAAAACACGCTGAAGCATATAACGTAAAAAGAAATCTTCATGCTTCATTTGATTAGCGAATCTAGAATGAATTCTTAATTCATCTGTTGAATCGCTAAGGATACCTACGACATTACAAGTCCAAATTTTTCCATTTCTTGATTGAAATATCAAGTTATCTTCACTTAGATCCTTGGATTGATTTAACTGTTGCGGAAAGATAATAAAATTTTCTTTCTCTAAACTACTTAAGTCACGATTAACTAAGTTCGTAATGATTGGATGTTGCACAACTGAGTCATTGATTTCTTGATTATCGTGTAGAGGTTTCAGCTTCATCTAAATCACCGTCATTAGAGTATACCTTTTCTAGTATTTCTAATTTTTCTTTCGCCTTATGTTCACCACGAAAATAGTCTTTCAATAATGGATATAACTTAGTATCCCATAATTGTTCCATTGTCTCCTCACCATTATCGATACTTAAAAAGTAACTAGCACCAATTTGGTAATCAGTTGACAATCCACCTTTTTCTTTGGCAACTATCGCCTCATTTAAACGCGTCATAAGTTCTTTTGTTTTCTCTTGAGTCAGCATATTTTGTGCTGAATCTTCTGCCTTTATTTCTAAGAAAGTAAATCGCCGGCGCATAGCAAAATCAAAAGTGTCAACAGAACGGTCAATGTCGTTCATCGTCCCAATAATATAAACATTATTAGGAATATAGAATTCTTCTTCTGGATTTTCATGGAGGTTTGCATACTGAGTGTAAACACCTTCTTTATGCCCACGATATCCTGGATCAATTGAGAAAAATAATTCGCCAAAAATTTTGGAAATTTCGCCCCGATTAATTTCATCAATGATAAACACATAGTTTTGGTTATTCGTAGAATCTACCGTTGACGCCGTGTAGTTTTTTAAGCCAAATTCTTCTTTTAAATGTTTTACAATCGCTTTTCGATAAGCATCAAATCCACCTTTTGGCGTACCTGGCAATCCACGATAGACATTATAAATTTGGTCATGGTTTAGATAAGTATTGGTTTTAGCAGGATAAACACCTTGAATTTCATTTCTTTCATAGGCTAGAAGATTGCGTACTGGTTTACCTGTCAATGTTTTAAGTTTATTGTAGCCTTCTCCCTCTATACTAGCTTCCGTTACCGCATCGAAAAATTTAGCCCAAGCTTCTTCAAAATTATCTTGTCCATTTACTTTCTTTGTTTTCTTTGCTTTTTCAACAAAGCTCTTAAAGCTTCCATCTTTCAAGGTGAAACTAACAACGCCATCATCGGATGTAGTTGGACGTAAACCTTCGACAAAATCAGTATAATCATAGCTAGGATGAAACTGGACAAATCCAATTCGGCTCTTTTCATCTTCGCTCAATTCATTGATTTGTGTAGTTCTGCCATTTGAAACGACATCAGCTGCCATTTCATTTGCAAGGAATGTTTTCCCTGTTCCAGGAGCGCCACGTAGAATAAGGTTTTTAGATTTGAGTAAATGTGAAACATATGATTTCAGCAAATGATTGGTCATAGTCTGAGTCTCTCCTACTCGTATTTCCTTTTTCTCTTTCCCTTTATAAACAAGAATAAATTCATCCCCAGATGTTCCAAAACGTTTCAAACATTCTTGTACAAATAATAAAGTTGAAAAAATACTCCAACAATAGATGACTATCTGCTTGTCTTCATTATATTTATAAATCAAAAATTCAATGGACTTCCTTTTTTTTTGAAACTGTCAACATCTGGAAAAATCCCTCGTATTATCTCATCTCCTGAGTGATATCGACACACAGGAAATGTTGCTCTTTCGCTTTCTGGTAGAGAAACAATCGATTGTTCAAACATTTGAATAGCTAATCGCGGTAATGTTTGATTTGAAATTTTCCGTTCATTTTTACCGTAGTTTCTTCTAGTTATTTCGCCTTCTGCCGTACGGAAGTAAGCATCTTTTGGTTGATAATTATCCCCTAAGCTTAGATTCTTCATAGTAAATGTTGGGTCTGTTGATTTAATCTCATCAGCAGTTATTCTTAGTTCATATGTTTTTTTTTGTTTCATTGTTGTGCATATTTTCTTCTACTTTGGTTCTGTTGCAAAGTTTCCGATAAGCTCATTTTGAGGTAAAATAATTGAAAAAGATAGCTTGGAGGAATGAAGATGACTCAGTTCAAAGGAAAACAATTTCAAAAAGACGTGATTATCGTAGCCGTCGGCTACTATCTTCGGTACAACCTGAGTTATCGTGAAGTGCAGGAAATTCTGTATGACCGAGGAATTCACGTTTGTCACACCACAATTTACCGTTGGGTGCAAGAATACGGAAAGATTCTTTATCAAATTTGGAAAAAGAAAAACAAACAGTCCTTTTATTCATGGAAAATGGACGAGACTTATATCAAAATTAAAGGAAAGTGGCATTATTTATATCGCGCTATCGATGTAGATGGCTTAACCTTAGATATCTGGTTACGGAAAAAGCGCGACACACAGGCTGCGTATGCTTTTCTAAAACGACTGAAGAACCAGTTTGGAGAACCAAAGGTTCTAGTAACGGATAAAGCACCCTCTATTAAGAGTGCCTTCAGAAAGCTTCAGAAAAATGGACTGTATATAACAACAGAACATCGAACAATCAAGTATCTGAATAATCTGATTGAACAAGATCATCGTCCAATTAAGCGAAGAAACAAATTTTACCAAAGTTTGCGAACAGCCTCAACCACGATTAAAGGCATGGAAGCGATTCGAGGAATTTATAAAAAAAGCCGAAAAGAAGGGTCTCTTTTTGGCTTTTCCGTCTGTACAGAAATCAAAGGACTATTAGGAATCCCTGCTTAAATAAGAATCATCTTGAAAAACTAATGACCTTTTTGAGACTTTGCAACAGAACCCTCAAACTGTTTGTCAGTAAAATTGACTATATTTGCCATATTAAGCCACTTTCTCTTTATTCAAAACTTGTTTTGAGTAACGATTCATTGACCGCCAATACTCATGAACGGCTTGTAATTCTTCTAAAGAATATTCAAAAAGATTTACACGTTTTGCAAGCTTTAATTGGTTTAATAAATTGACTTCCAATAATTGAGAGTCATTTTTATTTAATTCATGGTTCAAAACATAGTTTAATACTCGATTATAAACGCTTGCCGATAATTCGTTAATGATCTCTATTTCAAATGTTTTTTCATACGTAACTGCCATTTCATTTTCACTCCTTTTAAAGTTTATCAGGTAAATATTTCCGTATATATTCTTCTAAGGCTTGATCCATAACTTCTTTTACGTTTCCGCCATTCTTTGCTGTTTCGATTTTTATGATATGGTGCAAGTCAGCACGAACACGAACCGTCTTATCTCCCATTATATCTTTTTTTGCACTGATTGGTGTATCATTTCGTTTTGCTTTTTGTGCGCCTAAATTTCCCACAATCACTCACTTCTTTCTATTTCTTCTTATTCTTATTTTATCATCAACAATCACAAATCACAAGTGATTTGTGATTAATCACTTGTGATTTGTGATTCTATTCTTTTTCGTTTTCTAATTGAATAATTCGTTCAAGCATTTCAAAAAATACGTTCTCATACATGGATAAAACTTTTTTGTCATAGCCTTTGTGTTCTGTAATTCCGTTTTTAGACCAGGTACTTACTTTATTACTTCGCTTGATAATATTTTGGAAAACCAAGTTATCTTCTTTATGTTGCTTGTACAGTTCTTCCAGGTTTGATTTTATCGTTGCGCTGTCCGTATCAACTAAATAAGGAACAAAACCGATCATATCTAGTCCAGGGTTAAATTGTTCTTGTAAATCAATCAAATAGGAAATATAGTTTTGAATGTTGTTTGTACTTTCTTCTTCTGCTTGTAAAGGGATCATAACGTAATCACTCGCCACGATTGCATTATTTGTATAAACGCTTGGCGTTGGTACAGTATCAATAATAATGAGATCATAGTCACTTTTTAAAGGTTCCAACAGAGTAGCTAGTAATTTACTTTCATTTTCAAACGTCCATGAGCTTTAACTTAAACCTATAAGGCTTAGCACCAGAAAGTATATAAAACCCCTTAGAATTGATTTTAGAGCCTTGATATGCTTTTATTTAACATCTTCATTTAATCAAGTTTTAGCTGATCCCTTAGTTTTACAAAAATGTACTAAATTAACTCTTAAGGCAAACTCAAAGAAGAAAAATAAAAAAGGACAGAGCAATAAACCTACTCTATCCTAGTTATATCAATTGTTAGGCTCTATAATTTCTGTAGTGGGTAAATCCACCATGGAAATTATGGAGCCTTTTTGAGTATATACAAAAAGTCCCATATGACCTATAATGAAAAGTGCTCAAACTATCATTTTAGAAAGACTCATATGGAACAACTAAATCTTATCACAAATTTTCTCAGAATTAAAGACAAAAATATCACTATCACTGATGAATATGATATGGGGACTCACTTAGAACTCCACGGTCACTTGGACTACACAGCCCCTAAATGCCCAAAATGCAAGGGACAAATGGCTAAGTACGACTACCAGAAAACTTCTAAAATCCCCTACCTAGAAACTGCTGGCTACCCTTTACTTATCCGTCTTCGAAAGCGTCGTTTCAAGTGTAAAGATTGCGGAAAAATGGCGGTCGCTGAAACTCCTCTTGTCAAGAAGAACCACCAAATCTCTGTCGCTGTTAACCAGAAAATCGCACAATTACTCATCGAAAATCAAGCAATGAAACATATTGCACACAGGCTATCAATTTCAACATCGTCAGTTATGAGAAAGCTCAATGAGTTCAAGTTTGAAACGGATTGGAATACCCTACCTGAGGTGATGAGTTGGGACGAGTATGCCTTCAAGAAGGGGAAAATGAGCTTCATCGCTCAAGATTTCGACTCCCTAAATGTCATCGCCATTCTCGACGGAAGAACTCAAGCAACCATCCGAAACCACTTTCTACGCTATCCTAGAAAGGTTAGAAATCGGGTCAAAGTGATTACCATGGATATGTTTAGTCCCTATTATCAACTTGCTAAACAGCTTTTTCCGAATGCAAAAATTGTACTCGATCGCTTTCATATCGTGCAACACCTTAGTCGTGCTATGAACCGTGTCCGTATTCGAATTATGAATCAATTCGACAGAAAATCGCAGGAATACCGAGCCTTGAAACGTTACTGGAAATTGATACAACAAGATAGCCGTAAACTCAGCGATAAACGATTTTATCGACCTATGTTTCGAATGCATTTGACTAACAAGGAAATCCTAGAAAAACTCCTATCCTACTCTGATGAACTCAGACAGCACTATGAACTCTATCAATTTCTCTTGTTCCATTTCCAAGAGAAAAACTCAGATCATTTCTTCAGTCTCATCGAACAGGAAATAGCCACTGTTAATCCTATTTTCCAGACGGTATTTAAGACATTTCTAAAGGATAAGGACAAGGACAAGGTTTTAAACGCCATGGAATTGCCTTATTCAAACGCCAAACTGGAAGCTACCAATAATCTCATCAAAGTCATTAAGAGAAATGCCTTTGGTTTCAGGAACTTTGAAAACTTTAAAAAACGGATTTTGATTGCATTGAACATAAAGAAAGAGAGGACGAAGTTCGTCCTCTCTAGGTGTTAGCTTTTCATCTACCCACTACAGTTGACAAAGAGCCAATTGTTATAGCTGTTTTTCCCAGTTTGTCATAATTGCTATTAAGACAAACTCATAAATATTTAAGACATATTGTTTTCTAACCACTCAAAATCTGGTTCAGTGGGTTGAACGATTTCTATAATTACATTATCAGGAGCTAAAAGTTGAAATCTTTTTTGCCCCCAAGGTTCGACAGAGATTTCCGTTAGCAATTTGACATTTTTACTTTTAAATTTTTTAAATTCTTCTTCAATATCTTCTACAATAAATGCTAAAAAATTAGTAGATTCATTTATTCCATACTCCAGTGATTTTCCAAGTGCTTGATGTCCATTTTTTAGTACGTCTAAATATACGCCTTTCATGTCAGGATGTTCGTGTGTAAAATACCAATCACCAGCATTTCCTAACAATTTAAAATTAAAATTTTCAACATAAAAGTTCGAAGTCTTTTCAGGGTCAAAAGATGCCAAAACTATCCCTATATTGTTAATCTGCATTATTTATCACTCCTTTCTATTTTCTTACTTTTATCCTTATTTTATCATCAACAATCACAAATCACAAGTGATTTGTGATTAATCACTTGTGATTTGTGATTCTATTCTTTTTCGTTTTCTAATTGAATAATTCGTTCAAGCATTTCAAAAAATACGTTCTCATACATGGATAAAACTTTTTTGTCATAGCCTTTGTGTTCTGTAATTCCGTTTTTAGACCAGGTACTTACTTTATTACTTCGCTTGATAATATTTTGGAAAACCAAGTTATCTTCTTTATGTTGCTTGTACAGTTCTTCCAGGTTTGATTTTATCGTTGCGCTGTCCGTATCAACTAAATAAGGAACAAAACCGATCATATCTAGTCCAGGGTTAAATTGTTCTTGTAAATCAATCAAATAGGAAATATAGTTTTGAATGTTGTTTGTACTTTCTTCTTCTGCTTGTAAAGGGATCATAACGTAATCACTCGCCACGATTGCATTATTTGTATAAACGCTTGGCGTTGGTACAGTATCAATAATAATGAGATCATAGTCACTTTTTAAAGGTTCCAACAGAGTAGCTAGTAATTTACTTTCATTTTCAAACGTCCATGAGCGAGTTAATTTTGGTAATAACATCAAATCAAACGTGCCAGGGATCAAGTCTAAATTATCAGTCAAACGAATAATAGAAGAAGCCAAGTTTCCATTTTTCAAGCCTTCATAAAAATTGACACGTGGCAATTCTACCTCAAAAGTTTTTGCTAAGTCTTTTGTCAATGTTGCTTGTAAGTCCTTATCGATCATTAAAACTTTTAAATTAAATTTGTCTGTCAAATAAGCAAACATAGTAGATAATTTTGACTTTCCAACACCACCTTTAAAATAATTGTTTAAGATAACAATTGCTTCATTTTTACTGTTTAAAATACGTCTTAATTCTTCAAGTATTTTGAGTTCTTCCTTCTCCATAACTACGCCCCATTCTTTTTTTGTATAGTAATATTGTATCATTATTAATCACAAATCACTTGTGATTTGTGATTAATCACTTGTGATTTGTGATAAGTGATTTGTGATTAATATATAAAAGCCCTATTTAAAGGGCTTTTATGTTTATTTTGAGAAAGATATAAAATCAATATATCCCTTTTCCCCAATTTTTACAACGGCATTGTAGGGCTTTTTCTCTTTGTTTTTGATTCCTTTTACCAGGGTTTCTTTTCCCTCCAGTAATTCTTTTACATTCGTTTTGGTTAGTTTTTTCTTTCTAAAATGTTCAGCTAAAGTAAACTTACATTCAGGATAATTTGAACAACCATAAAACGATTTTTTTAATACAATATTGTTGCCACACTTAGGACATTTGCCTACAATACTTTTTTCTGCTTCTTTTTCTTTCTGTTCCTGGTAATCAGAAAAATTTAGTTTTTCTATATCGTTAGGTACAGCTTCCAGTAAATGAACAATGAATTTTTTGATATTCGTAATAAAGTTCTCTTGATTGCCTTCTCTTTTACCGATTTTTTTTAAATACGTTTCCCATTTAGCCGTCATTTCAGCACTCGTTAAGAGGTGCTGACTTTCGACTGCCTGGCACAATAATTTACCTTTTTCAGTCACAACAAGTTTATTTTTAATGACTTGGATATATTCTTTTTGTTTCAAGGCTTCAATAATGCTTGCTCTTGTCGCTTCTGTTCCGATCCCCTCGACTTCTTGTAAAATCTTGATTGCTTCTTCATCATCAACCGTTTTATTAGCGGTTTTCATAGCAGTTAATAATGTACCCTCTGTAAAAACTTTCGGTGGTTGTGTTTCTTTTTCGGCACTCTTAACGTCAACCTCGGCATGTTCTCCAATGATAACCAAGGGTAACGTTTGAACGTCCTCTTTTTCTTCTTTATTTTGTTGTTTGAAAAGAATTTTCCACCCTTCTTGTTTTGGTGTCTTTCCGATCGATTGAAACAGCAAATCAGCTACTTTCGTTTGTATCTTGGTTTCTTCATACAAGTAATCAGGTAAAAACATGGCAACGGTCGTTTTAACGACTAAAGCATAAATTTTTCGTTGTAAATCGTCCATTTTTACTAACGCTGCTTCATTGGGTACTTGTTTTGTTGGGATAATGGCGTGGTGTTCCTGTACCTTGCTACCGTCCACATAACGCTTTCTAGGCTCTGTTTGAACCATTTCAAGATCAAGTCCTAAAAAACCGCTATATTTGCCAAAATTCGCTTTTAAATAAGCAAATTCGTTCTCTGTAATAAATGGTGTATCTGTTCTTGGATAACTCAATAATTTTGCTTCATACAGTCCTTGCATAGCTTTTAAAGTTTGGCTCGCTGTCGCTTTATAAAGCTGATTGACTTTTGACTGCAAACTACTTAAAGAAAACAGACTAGGACTATTCGTTTTTTTCTCTTTGGTTTGCACGTCAGCGATTCTGCCCTCTTGATTGCCTATTTTAGCGTGATTTGAAGAAACAAAGGATAAAAGTTCCTCTTGGGTCTTAAATCGCTGTGTGGGGCTTAGAACGCCCTTAAATGACCCTTGGTTTACTTTTATACTAGCTTCCACCTCAAAAAAAGGTTCTTTTTTAAAATTCTCTATGGCTTCCTGGCGTTGATAAATGAGATATAAAGTCGGTGTTTGTACACGTCCTAAAGAAAATGTACCTTGTACGCCTTTTTGTTGTAAATTCAAGGTATATAAAGGGCTTGCGTTCATGCCGATCAACCAATCGGCAATTTGGCGTGTTTGCGCTTCTTGATAAAAGGGATAGTAATTCATTCCTGGTTGCAAATTTTGAAAACCGCTTCGGATCACATCTTTTTCTAAGCTATTGATCCATAGTCTTTTAAATGTTTTATCTTTTGAAAAGGCATTTGCTTTATGGATAATCGACCAGGCGATATTTTCACCTTCTCTGTCGCTATCTGTTGCAACAATAATTGTATTTGCCTTTTTGAGAAGTTCTGCAACAATTTTAAACTGCTTTCCCTTATCTTTTGCAACTTCAAAATCGTATCGATCAGGAAAAATCGGCAAAGATTCAAGTTTCCAATTTTGCCACTTTTCGTCATAATGACCTGGTTCTGCTAATTCCACTAAATGCCCAAAACCAAAGGTGATAAACGTTTCATCTGTAAATAGTGGGTCTTTGATCTCAAAATAACCGTCTTTTTTGGTGCTTTGTTTTAAAGCACTTGCGTAGGCTAATGCCTGGCTTGGTTTTTCAGCTAAAATAACCGTACTCATTAACTATCCCTCTTTTCATTGTTTTTTCTTTGATCTACTGTCACGTTATATCTTGCTCGATACCTTCTAAACGTTCTGCGATTAATTCCAGTTTGTTCCTCAACTTCTTTATCGGAACAACCGTTCAAAAATAAATCAAAAGCATGTTTTAAACGTGGATCATTTTCTTTAAATTTATGCTGACGACCTTTGAATTTTCCTTTTGACTTAGCTATTTCAATCCCTTGGGCTTGTCGTTCTTTAATACGTTTGCGTTCTGATTCCGCTTGATACTTATATAATTCAATCACTAAATTATTAATCAAACGCCTTAAATTTTCATCTTCAATCCCATTCATAGAGGGCAAATTCAAAACTTCAAGCGTTGCTCCTTTTTGTTGAATGGCATTCATCAATTCTGTTAATTCTTTATTATTCCGTCCTAATCGATCTAATTCAGTAACTACAACAATATCCCCTTCACGAATATAGTTAAGCATAGCTTGTAATTGTGGACGTTCGACCGATTGACCGCTTAATTTGTCTGAAAAGACCTTAGAAACGCCCTGTAACGCTTGTAATTGCCGATCTAAGTTCTGTTCTTTGCTACTGACACGTGCATAACCAATTTTAGCCATTTTCAACCAACCTCTAAAATTCTCTCGGTTGCAATAACCAATCAGCTATATCTACTTTTTCAATTTCAAATTGCTTATCAGAAATTGTCTTTTCGTAAGCGATAAAATCTTGCGCATATTGTTGCTCATTAAAAATAGCCACCACTTCGTCATTTTCTAAAACTCGATAAATAAATTTTTTCATTTTACTCCTCCTATTATGCTCAACTTAAATGACCTATTCACCAAGTCAATTATACCGCTAAAATCATATTAGGACAAATAAGTATACTCTATTGACCTATAAATGATAGCAACTTAAAAAATCAAGTGTTCGCTTCGCTCTCACTGCCCCTCGACGTTTTAGTAGCCTTTCCCTCACTTCGTTCAGTCCAAGCCAACTAAAAGTTTTCGGGCTACTCTCTCCTTCTCCCCCTAATAATTAATTAAAATCTTACTCTGTATATTTCTGCTAATCATTCACTAAACAGCAAAGAAAAAACAAACACGTATCATAGATATAAATGTAATGGCATAGTGCGGGTTTTATTTTCAGCCTGTATCATAGCTAAACAAATCGAGTTGTGTGTCCGTTTTAGGGCGTTCTGCTAGCTTGTTTAAAGTCTCTTGAATGAATGTATGCTCTAAGTCAAAAGAATTTGTCAGCGCCTTTATATAGCTTTCTTTTTCTTCTTTTTTTACTTTAATGATCGATAGCAACAATGATTTAACACTAGCAAGTTGAATGCCACCATTTCTTCCTGGTTTAATCTTAAAGAAAATTTCCTGATTCGCCTTCAGTACCTTCAGCAATTTATCTAATGTCCGTTCAGGAATGCCTAGCACTTCTCTAATCTCT
>NZ_NGMF01000003.1:83514-85122 GCF_002140245.1 Enterococcus sp. 10F3_DIV0382
CTCTAATCTCTTTTTTGGTCGTCACTAAATAAGGCTTGTATACATCGCTTTTTTCGCTAATATAAGCCATTAAATCTTCTTTCCATTCTGACAAATGAACACGTTGACGTTCGCTTCTTTTTTTCTTGAATTTAAACCACCCTTGACGGACAAATAAATCTTTACTGGTTAAATCACTTGATACCCAAGCTTTGCAAAGAATGGTAATGTATTCCCTATTAGCCCCTTGATAGTTTTCTGAATAGGCACTTCTAACAATTTTGATTACTTCTTTTTCTTCTAAGGGTTGATCTAATCGATTATTAAACTCAAACATATTATATTCGCACGTTTCGATCGAATAGCCTGAACTAAAGTAGGCTAAAGAGAGGGTAAACATGACGTTATTACGCCCTATTAAACCCTTTTCTCCTGAAAATTTCGTTTCGTGCAATAAGAGATTAAACCAGGGTTCATCTACTTGTTTTTTGCCTTCTGTACCGCTTAAAACCGTTAGACTTGAACGAGTAAAGGCCTTATTATCTGTTTGTTTGAAAGACCAATCTTGCCATTCTTTGAAAGAATAACGGTAATTGGGATCAAAAAATTCTACATTGTCCGTTCTTGGTATACGAGCAATCCCAAAATGATTGCAAGTTAGATCAACTGGCAAAGACTTTCCAAAATATTCTCGGATATTTTGCGAGATTATTTTGGCTGCTTTGACAGATTTAAATTCTGATTTTGAAGTCACATAGACTGGCGTTTCTAAAACAAAATATGCTTGATAACCTTTATCAGATTTGATACTGTCTCTTATACACATCTAGATGTGTATAAGAGACAGCCTTTATATAGCTTTCTTTTTCTTCTTTTTTTACTTTAATGATCGATAGCAACAATGATTTAACACTAGCAAGTTGAATGCCACCATTTCTTCCTGGTTTAATCTTAAAGAAAATTTCCTGATTCGCCTTCAGTACCTTCAGCAATTTATCTAATGTCCGTTCAGGAATGCCTAGCACTTCTCTAATCTCTTTTTTGGTCGTCACTAAATAAGGCTTGTATACATCGCTTTTTTCGCTAATATAAGCCATTAAATCTTCTTTCCATTCTGACAAATGAACACGTTGACGTTCGCTTCTTTTTTTCTTGAATTTAAACCACCCTTGACGGACAAATAAATCTTTACTGGTTAAATCACTTGATACCCAAGCTTTGCAAAGAATGGTAATGTATTCCCTATTAGCCCCTTGATAGTTTTCTGAATAGGCACTTCTAACAATTTTGATTACTTCTTTTTCTTCTAAGGGTTGATCTAATCGATTATTAAACTCAAACATATTATATTCGCACGTTTCGATCGAATAGCCTGAACTAAAGTAGGCTAAAGAGAGGGTAAACATGACGTTATTACGCCCTATTAAACCCTTTTCTCCTGAAAATTTCGTTTCGTGCAATAAGAGATTAAACCAGGGTTCATCTACTTGTTTTTTGCCTTCTGTACCGCTTAAAACCGTTAGACTTGAACGAGTAAAGGCCTTATTATCTGTTTGTTTGAAAGACCAATCTTGCCATTCTTTGAAAGAATAACGGTAATTGGGATCAAAAAATTCTACATTGTCCGTT
>NZ_NGMF01000003.1:88231-134898 GCF_002140245.1 Enterococcus sp. 10F3_DIV0382
ATTCTACATTGTCCGTTCTTGGTATACGAGCAATCCCAAAATGATTGCAAGTTAGATCAACTGGCAAAGACTTTCCAAAATATTCTCGGATATTTTGCGAGATTATTTTGGCTGCTTTGACAGATTTAAATTCTGATTTTGAAGTCACATAGACTGGCGTTTCTAAAACAAAATATGCTTGATAACCTTTATCAGATTTGATAATCAACGTAGGCATAAAACCTAAATCAATCGCTGTTGTTAAAATATCGCTTGCTGAAATAGTTTCTTTTGCCGTGTGAATATCAAAATCAATAAAGAATGTATTGATTTGTCTTAAATTATTTTCAGAATGCCCTTTAGTATATGAGCGATTTTCGTCTGCATATGTTCCATAACGATAAACGTTGGGTGTCCAATGCGTAAATGTATCTTTGTTTTCGTGAATCGCTTCTTCGGAAGTCAGAACAACGCCACGTCCGCCAATCATGCTTGATTTTGAGCGATACGCAAAAATAGCCCCTTTGCTTTTACCTGGCTTGGTAGTGATTGACCGACTGTGCGTGCGGATGTAAAGTATTTAATTCAACCTATATAGTATAAGAAAGTTTAAACTTTACATATATTTTTCTTGTACAAGGATTAGTTCTTCTTGTCTATGATAAAATTTATTAAACAGTTTGAAAGTAAAAACTATTCAAAGAAAGTGGGCGATAACAATGGGATTTTGGTATTTTTTAACGTTAGCTGTCGGTATAACTTTGTTGATCATAAGTGTTTCAAATAAAGAAGTATCTAGATCAACCAAATTCGTAATAGCCTGTTTTGTTTTAGGGATCTTGTTAGTCATAGGTAGTCTACTTTTATTTTTACCAGGCAGCTCTTCGATTATTGAGCAACTACTTCAACTAAATTAGCTTCGTTATTAAAAGCCGACTTTCTAAAAAAAGAAAATCGGTTTTTATTTGTACTGGTCGAAAAAATTTTTTCTACGGCTGATTTTGACTTTATTTTAGATCCAGCTGAACGATCAGCGGCTCCCCTTCTTGCGTTGCTTCATCCAACATTAAAGAATAAACATCGGCATCCTCTTTCGTGATACGTACCTGTTGCGCACTCATTTCGCCAGCACCCACTTCTTGAATACGCATCATTTGGTTCTCTGGATCCACGCTATTGATAAAGTAATAATTTTCCATGACTTTCCTCTTTCTCCTAATTGAATAGGTCTGACTCTTGACTCATTTTTGCTTGTTCGATTTCACGCTGCAGCTTTTCAAAAGCTACTTTATTTTTGAATTGATCAAATTCATTGCTCGTCACCCGTTCCAGGTGTTTGACTTGATTTGTGACCGACCGACGATACTTTACCGATGATCGATAGAAATAAAGTAAGAGACTTTTTCGAAAATAGCCATCATCTATTCCACTTTTTTAATTTGGTATTTGTTGCGATTAGCTCATAATGATCGATTATATTGGAATAACTAACGTGATCGGATGCTACATAAACAAGGACTTGATTTGAATCCAATCCTTCATATTTGAGATCAAAAACGACGAAATAGGTTTGATCATCGTTCGTATAAACACTTAGATCTTCTATGCTAATTTTGGCATCTTCAAGGTCCATATCCCCAATCGATTGCGTCATTTCCTAGTTATATTCATCAGTAATCAACTTCATTTCGTTCAGAAGTCCCACTAAATGTCATGCCAGGTACGAAAATTGAATGACTTCGCCAACAACTGGCATCAGACCTATCCCAAGTTAATCAAAAATCTGCTTAAAATGCCGAATCTGCTCACTTTCATGGATTTCCCACCAGCTATTCGCGGTTCATTGTATTCAACCAACTTCATTGAGAACTTTAACAAACATCTCAAACGCAACATCAACCACAAAGAACAATTTCCAACGGAAGATTCACTGGATCGATTCCTGGTTTCTCAGTTTAATGTCTACAACGAGAAGTCTATGAAGCGAATCCATCGCGGATTCAAAGGACTTCAGGACACCCTGGAATCATCCTTTATTTAAATTAACTACATATTATATGTACGGAGGCATTTCATTTACACAAAATATTTTATACTCTCTTTTTAAGGTCTTAAAACCATCATATATGCAAAAGAAGCTAACCTTTATTACTAAATTAGACCCGTGGTGCTAGTTAATTTTTTCCTAGAGGAAAATGTCTAAACATGTTGGTAAATCAACAAAAAAACGCATATAGTAGTCTCAAAACTCCCAAGAAATGAGGACTACATATGCGTTCATCAAAATATACTGAACATTTTGACTTAGCCAATCCTGTTACTAAAGTCGATGATATCCCCGATTATGAAATGTACAGTCAAACAATCGATAGCTTAAATAAGCGTTTTGGCAATCGTGTTTTAAAAGGCATCGAAATCGGTTACATCGCTTCTGAAAAGGATCGGATCATCGACTATTTAGCCGATAAAGATTACGATTTAAAATTACTCAGTGTGCATCATAATGGTCAATTTGATTATTTAGATGACGAAGTCAAAGATATGGATCCTGCTATTGTGATTCCTCTGTATTTTGCACAACTTTCAGAAGCACTAGTTGTTATAGAAGCAGATGTCTTTGCTCATTTTGACTATGGTTTTCGGGTATTTGGTCTATCCGTTGCTGAATTTAAACAATATGAAGCGCAGTTTTTACCGATTCTAGATCAAGTAATCAAAAATAAATTGGCATTCGAATTAAATGCTAAGAGCGCTTACTTGTATGACAATTTAGCGTTATATGAATATGTCATCGATTTATATCTTTCATGTGGTGGTACCTTGTTTAGTGTTGGATCAGATGGGCATTACCTTGAACATTTCCGTTTCCATTTCGATGATCTTTTTGCTCTGTTAAAAGCAAAAGGTGTGACGGAATTAGCGATTTATCAAAAAGGAAAGCGAATTATGGTTCCATTACCAGTCTAAAAAAACGTCCTCAGCATCAAAAGTGAGGACGTTTTTTTAGATTTCTTTTTCTAAAATCGGACAAATACGATCTTGTTTTCCTAAAGGAAAATGTTTGATCCCGATTTTTTTAAATCCATGACGTTCATAAAAACGAATACCTGCATGATTTTTTTCATAAACAGTCAAACGTAAATAACGTTTTTGTTTCGTTTTAGCATAACGATTCGCTTCATCGAGTAACCGTTGCCCTAACCCTTTGTTTTGATAATCTTTGAGCAGATAGAGCCGTTGAATCTCTATAGCATCTTTTTCATCATTGACTTTCATATAACCAATGAGTATTTGATGATCCTTAATACCAATAAATTTACTGGTTGACTGTGCCAATTCTACTGCCAATATTTCAGTTGTCAATTGTGTCTGTAAATATCCTTGCATATCAAGTGGATCTGCGCCATCGATAAACGATTCATAAAAACTGACAACACTTACAACTTGTAAAGCATCTAGATCATCATAATCTAAATACGCTAGTGTGATTTGATTGTTCATCTAACTCCTCCTTTTGACATAGTATACTATAAATCACCCGTGGGGCTAGTTAATTTTAATATCCTAAAGAATATCTCAAAGTTCCTTCAAAACGTCGTTGTGCTCGACTTAATAGAACACTGTAAGCCAGTAATATGCTTTCAAATCTACTCTCTAGCACTTTAACAGAACGTGAGTTGAAATTTTGACAACCTAATTTTTCTAAGGAAGAAAAAACAGTCTCAACTGTTTTTCTTTGTTTTCCAAGTAAGCTGTGGTCTAGTTTTTCTGATTTATCCATGTTTTTACGTGGCGGAACGGATATAGTAATGCCCTTAAGGGCAAGCTTTTCATGGATTTTATGGCTAATATATCCTTTGTCCCCTAGGATATTGGGAAGATTCGCTTCTTCCGATAAAGTCTCTAACACTTTCACGTCATGGACACCTGGATTCGTGATTGAGTAAGTAATCGGAAAGCCAGTCTTAGTAACGATTATATGAATTTTAAGACCATAAAAATAAGATTTTTTTGTTGAGTTATAGCCAACTTTGGCTATTTGATTCAATAGTTTTGCTTGTCTATTTCTAACTGGTTTACATAATGGACTAGGAAAACTATCTATAATTCCGACTAGTTCACCTTTGGTGAGCTTCTTGATGAAAAAGTATCGAATAATCTTGATAGTGTAAGCTAAGTTTAAACTTAAGCGAGTGAATCGACTCCTACTAGGAAAGTCACCATTAGGAAATAAGACGGAACAAACCGCTCTATACGTGGCTTTCCAGCTAAGTAAAGATTGACGATTTGTTGCTTGAATTCTTGTGAAAAAGTTCTTCGTGTTCTCTTAGACATAAAAATTCCTCCTGGTATGTTTTCTTCTAGTCTACACACCTTAATTTTTCTGTCTAGTTAATTGTAGCCTATCCACAGTGTTGCTAGTTCTTTTTGTGCTTTTTTCGTTCGTTTTAGTCCTTCTTTATACACCGTTGAAGTCTTATTATGACCTAACAATTCCAACTGTTCTAAGTCTTCCTCTAATTTCTCTACCCACATTCGCTTATGGTCTAATAAATTGTATTTCATGGTGATCTTCCTTTCTTCCTTTACTTGCACTAGCACTCTGTCTATAAAGCCAGTTCCCATGCCAGGTTTTTATCCTCATAGAATTTTGGATCGATATATCGGGTTAACTTATCGCATTCAAGCGTAAAGCTTTCTTCCTCGAATACAATAGAGATATTGTCCAATACAGTTCCTTCAAAGGCTAGCGCACCTAATTCTGTATGATTGTTTACCCAAACGACTTTTTCTTCAGTAATTCTAATTCCAAAGTAATCACGTACCCCATCGTAGCCACAAAGGCAAATGACCTTTGCTTGGTCAAAAAAGTAAGGCATTTTAAAGTAACGATCATCTACTACCGAAATTTCAGATCGTTCAAATTCTACAACACCATCTTCAGTTGCGGTTAACTGTGTTAAAATATCTGCTAACGATAGTTTAGTTTGTTTTTTCTTCATCTTATTTCCACCTTTTCCATTGTCTAAAAGTGATATCACTTTTAGGTTTTAGTATAAAAAGTGACGTCACTTTCTTAGTGCTGGTACCTCAAATCCTGCTTTTTCTTGGCAATCAATAAATCTAACGCAATACACATAATCCTGGATTCACTTTTGCCGTACTTCTGCTTTAGTTGCTGCAATTCTTTTTGTCTCTTTTCATCTAATGTCACGGGTAACCGTTTATTTCCTATTGCAATTGGCATTGGTACTCTCTCCTTTCATCGAAATAACCCCATGAAAAATATGGCTGCAATCATCTTGAATAGTAGACTCACGAGGACTAATACAAACCGCCAAAAGATCAAACAAAACACCAGTATTACCAAAAATACAGCGAGGTTTAACTGTACAGCTGCACTATCTCGCATAAGTATTTCGCCAACAAACAGTACTAACAATAAGGGAATAATCTTGTTCAAATGGATCACCTTCTTTCTCTTAAGTTATCGGACTTTGCCCGTTTATTTCGCACCACCTAAGCGGCGGGGGCGGTTGGAGCGATTGGTGCGAAATAAGAACCATTCCCTTAGTTACTAGGCTTTTTTTGTCCTTATTCCACACATTCTCACTTTTCAGTATAAATGATTATTGACCTTTTTTTCTTTCAAATCGTTGATATGTAATCCGTTGTTAGTTGATAAATCACCTTATTCATTTTCGTTGTCTTCCTTTTTCATGGTGTAATATGCGCCATACTTATTGATATTTTCAAAATAATCTAACCATTCACTTGAAACAGTCTTGGCTTTTTTCGTTTCAATAAATTTCGCATACGTTAGTTCTAAAGCTTGGTATTCAGAAGGTTTAATAGTGCTTGGTTTGACACCTACTTCCAAGCATAGTAAGGCTTGGAAAAACCATTTTGCATTTTGCTTTTTCAGTTCTTCCAGTGTTCGATAGTACGTCGCAATAAGATTCATTTCGACACCTGATTCAATCATTTCTTCCACAGCTACCGACAATTTTTCTTTATAATGTTTTTTTGGAACACGTGTTTCGTTGTATAGGAACGTCATATCCTCCATTTTTTGTGCCATTTTATCCAAAGGTAATTTGACAAATTCGTCATAGTAATTTTGAGCCATATTTTTTTCTCCTTTTTAGTTCTCTAATTTGGTTAACCAATATTCGTTTTCATAAGTTTCCAAGTTTTCTTGATAATGCAGTTCATATCCTGCAATCTTCACTAGGTCTTCAAATAGCATAGTCGGTGCATCCTCTACTAAAGGGGTTTCTATCGTCCAGTACCGCGGAATAAGTAAAGCTTCTGCTACTTTTTCAGAAATGACTTCTTTTACAGTCAATAATTTGTGTTGTGTTTTCATCAGCGTTTCTTTCCTTTCTCATCAATCAAAATATAATCGCCATAAGACAAGGTGTATTTTTTTCCGCATGTTGGACATTGATACAAACGATAACTTTTGATACATTTCGCTCTTTGTCCACAATCGCATTCGACAGTATGTGGTGCATGATAGTTTGGGAATAATTCGCTGAAGGGAACACCCCAATAATCAAATTTCTTTCGCATGATTGATTCTGCCTCCTCTTAGGAAAGGGTTTACTTCTTTTCGTTAGTTCTTTCTTTATTGATTTGTTGGCCAGAATGAATCAACGAAAAGCGACAAGGACAAGGGCGCGCAGCGTGCCATTTACCCTTGTCCTTGTCGCTTTTTGGTGATAAAAGGCAACTTGTTGCCGGTCTGGCAAATCAATAAAGAGATAACGAACAGGAACGAACCTTTTGGTGAGAGGAAGTTTTTTCTATTTTGTCTTGCTTTGCAAGACCCTTTATCTTAATGAACGTGCAATGTTCACTTCCTTTCTTCTCGAACGGCGGTGGCGGTTGGAGTGAGAGAGGTTTTTCAATTGAGAAGGCGCTCGCGCCTTCCTAAAAAGGCCTTTTCATTTTTCTTGTTTCTATGTAAAACAAAAAGAGCTGCAGTCCTACATTAGGATTGCAGCTCTTCTTTTATTTATATGCCCATTGATCGCGTAAAATGATCAGGGTTTCTAATTTGCATCGATTCAATGACTAATTGATTCCGTTTATTGAAATGACCTGTGACGGCAATATTGTATTTTCCATCATCCATAATTAACAATTTATCGATAATTTCAATATCTGCAACTACACAATTAATCGATTCATGAATTGTTTGTAAAGTAAAGCGAACCAATAATGGTTGTGTTTTTATTACTCGGATTTTATCAAGCAAACCAACATATTTGTTCATCACGATCACCTCGCTAAAATTATAGCAAAAACAGTTAAAATTGAGAATTTTTATTCGATTTTAGATATGCTATAATAGTCAAGACAGTAAAGTTTGAAGACGGTGGCGACTTCTGGAAAGGTGGTGGTGCTTATGAATGTAAGTGCTAAAATCTATGAAAGGAGTAAGCCTTTTGTCCGCATATGAGACAATTCAAACCATTCTTGGTTTTGGTATGTTTACCATTGCTTTGATTAGTTTGATTGTAAATATGCTTAAAAATGACAAAAAGAAATAACCGTCTACTTTAGCAGGTCAGCGGTTATTTCCAAATAACTAATATTCTGCCACCGTTCTTTAATCGGTGCTGTTAATGAGGGGTTGTTAGCGCAACTCCTCTTTTTCATGTTCATTATAGCAATATTTCGCAAGAAGTTCAACGATTTCCCGTTAACTCTACATATAAAGCGGTAGAATAGCCGTAAGTATAACAGCTGTCGCTGCTACTGTGACTTTAGTCAATCGCCAAAAGGAATTATCCTTTCCTGCTCTTTTTAAAAGATAAGAACAGACAAGATACACGAATACAAGAAATAGTGATCCTTTCGCAATTCTATTTACCAAAGGATTTTCAGTGACGCCCAAAGAAATCCCGTCTATAAATGCAATTACGGGTATCAATAGATCCATCGTCAGACTAATTTTTTTTGCCATGCTTACTCCTTCTTTCTCAAACTAAAACGGTAGATCATCATCGCTAATATCGATTGATTGTCCACCAAATGGATTCTGTGAAGCGTTCAATCCATTGTTGTTAGGCGTCGCTGTATCCCGTTGTTCGAAGGTGGCGGTGCTTGGACTGGTGGACGATTGATCAGCGTGCGCACGGCTCTCTGTCGCTGCTTTACTTTCTAATAGTTGAAAGTTATCTGCTACAACTTCAGTCACATATACACGTTGTCCTTGCTGGTTGTCGTAAGTCCGCGTTTGAATCCGCCCAACTACACCAATCAAGCTACCTTTTTTAGCTAATGTCGCCATTGTTTCTGCTGGTTTGCGCCAAATCACGCAGTTAATAAAATCGGCTTCTCGATTGCCGTTTTGATTCGTGAAATTTCGGTTGACGGCTAGGGTAAAAGTCGCTACTGCAGTATCACTTGCGGTATAACGTAAATCAGGATCTTTGGTTAAGCGTCCTACTAATGTCACATTATTAATCATCTTTATCTCTCCATTTCTCTATTCATCTGTTGGTGTCTTTGATAAGCTAGTTTTTACTCTTTTTCTTCGACGTGAATCACTTTTTCCATCAAATTACTAATCGAATCCATTGTCTCATCGTACGTGATCGATGCAGCATAAGGATTGCTTTTTTGATATTTCTTCCAGGTATCTTTTAGCTCGTGACTATTTTTCAGTACATCCATATCCTTTTCATAGTATATCTTTAACGGATCAGTTTTTCCTCGACGTGTAAATGTATTTCTCACACTATCTTTCAAGGTCTTCTCATCGATCTTCTCCATTTTAGGAATAGTATAGAGATCATAAAAATCTTTTCCTCTCGAATTATCTGTTAAAAAATCAAAGGTTGCACTTAATTTTTCAGCAATAATTTGTTCTGTAGGATAGGATTCCAAAGGAATCGTTCGATCCTCAAACATCAATTTATGACTGTGAGTGATCGTTGCAGGATAGATCGAGTCACCTGTAGTCACATCTACCTTAAAATCTGGCCGCATGTTTTCCAAATGTGCCAGCACACGTAAGCTAAATCCTGGATAGTAATCGGTTTCTCTCGTTTCTTTCATTCCTTGAATCTCAAATTGAATGCCTTCTTTCGTCGGCGTTGAAAAAATTTCGTTTAGAACCGTTGTTAATGTTTCTTTGGTTACTTTCATTTCCTGTAAAGTCGTATCAATATCTTTGGTTGTGCGATTTTCAATGCCATACTTTGAGCCAATCAAGAAGCCGCCTTTTAACACAAAATTTTCACGATAAGGAGACTCTGAGATTTTTTCCAAGAATTTTTCCATCATAAAATGTCTTAAAACAAGCTGCGGATCAACTTCTTTTTCTCTAGAAATATTCTTCACTTTTGCTTTTAACTGCGTAGGTGTCATGTATCTTCTCCTTTAATTTAAAGCCATAATATAAGAACGCATCGTTTTGTCTGTTGGTAAAATTCGTCGATACTCATTCAATTTTCTAAGATTTTTTCTGTCCGACTCCATATAGTTTTTGATTGCTTTTACTTTGATTTCATCCTCAACGGTATACCAGGGATTCCAAATGTCACATAAAGTTCTTTCTGTATCATAAGCTATAATAGGATTCCCATAGCGACTTTTTATTTCAATCTTACCTAATTCATACCATTCCGCTTTTGTATAGTGTAGCTCAACTGCGAATTCCTTCAATCCTTTTTCAGAAACGTGATAACCGTAAGGTACAGTCAGATCGATCTGTCTAGGGATCATATCTGTTAAATCATACAAATCTAACGCGGTAATATGTGAAATAATGCCGCGTTCATATTTTTTTTGCGCCATAAACAATTCATCAGGAAATTGACCAGGTAAGGTGAAAAAACCTGGATACTCTCGATCCAGCTCCCCTCGATCTACCATACGTTTGATCGTCACAGGAGAAATGCCCGCTTTTTTGGCATCCTTCAAAGCCAAAGTTCCATTAAATTCTTCTAGCAGCTTGTATACCATTGCTTTTGTCATTTTCTCCCTCCTTTGTATACGTATAAACTTATAAAAACAGTATAACATAAGTTTATACGTATACAATAGTTAGGAAGATTTTATCGATCTAATTCGATTTCTTTTTGAATCCTCTGCTGGTTCTTCAATTGCTGCAGTCTTCGTTTGCTGGCACGCATTTTTTCCTGTTCTGAACGAATTTTGGCTTTTTGATTTTCGATTTCTTGTTGTTTGTGTGTGGTATTACGCATAAGATTAACCCTCCATTATTTTGCAGTGCGGCGTGTTCTTTTCTTGAAGTTCGTTTTTTTCTTTTCAGAAAATTCAAAGCCTGTAGTGAAGTCTTCTTTTAAAACAATCGTTGCTTCAAATGAACCCTTCTGACCTTTTAACCCTTTCACTGGTTGGCTTGTTCGGCTATTTTGAATGATCTCCTTCAGCTGTGTCGCTGTGAGTTTCTTTTTGGCAATCGTTGTCCATAATTTAAAATCACAGGCTTCAGACGTACAAGCTGCCACCTTTTGATAGAGCAAGACTTCTTGTTCCTGGCATTTTGGACAAATTCCTAAATGACGCGCGGCTTCTTGCTTTTCACTGGCTGCTTTCACTTCTTGTAACGTCGATCCAAAATCAGTGGATTGGATTTGCCCTGGTACGACTTCCAATAAGTGAGAGACAAATTTTTGGATATTGGCTAGAAAAGTGGTTTGTGTTCCTTTTCGTTCACCGATCTTTAACAAGTAGCTTTCCCATTTGGCGGTCATTTCGGCGCTCGTAAGCAGCGGCTCTTTTTCCACGGCTTGGCAAAGCAAAATCCCTTTATTCGTCACCACGAGCTTATTTTTCTCTACCTTGATATATTCCTTTTGTTTCAAGGTTTCAATAATATTCGCCCGTGTCGCTTCTGTACCGATTCCTTCCACTTCTTTCAATATGGATTGCGCTTCTTCACTATCCACGGTTTTCCCAGCTGTTTTCATTGCAGTGATCAACGTACCTTCGGTATAAGGTTGTGGTGGCTTGGTTTCTTTTTCAAGAACTTGTAGATCCACCGTCACCATTTCTCCTTTTGTCACTTTAGGAAGTAGCGGCTCTTCTTCCTTCTCTTTTCCGTCGCTCTCTTTTCCAAATAACTTCTTCCAACCTAGATCTAGCGGCACCTTTCCGATTGCCTTTAACTGAAGCTGCTGAACTTGCGTCAAGATCGTTGTTTCTTCATAGGTATACTTTTCCGCAAACATGGCCACCGTTGTTTTTAACACTTGTTCATAAATAGCCTGCTGCAGTGGACTTAGTTGTTCAAAAGCCGCTGCTGTCATAACCGTTTTTGTAGGAATGATCGCGTAATGTTCCTGGACTTTCTTATTATTCACATACCGACTATTCGGTGTATGAATAGGAGTCGGAATCGCTTCGGCTTTTAAAAAATGCTTGTATTCGTCTAAGTGATCCAACAGATACGCATATTCCCCTTCCGTAATATAAGGGGTATCCGTTCGCGGATAGCTTAGATATTTTCCTTCATACAACCCTTGCATGGCTTCCAAAGTATCTTTGGCACTAGCTTTCATGAGTTGATTCATTTTAGACTGAAGGATCGATAAAGAAAAAAGACGTGGGCTAGCCGCACTTTTTTTCTCTGTTTCGACTTGAAGGATCGTACCTGGCTGTTTTCCTAATTGAACACCTTTTTCTTTTAAATAGGCTTCAAATGCTTCTTGTGTCGCTTGGGTTTCATTTGGATCAAGCTTCGCATCAAATGCGCCATTTTGAGCGATTACTTGGGCTTTTCCTTCAAAATATGGTTCTTTTTGGAAGTTTCTAATCTTTTCCTGCAATTGATAAATCATATAGAGTGTTGGGGTTTGGACTCTACCTAAAGAAAAACTTCCTGGTATGCCTTTTTGCTGCAAGAGTAAACTATACAGTGGGCTACCGTTCATCCCAATTAACCAATCGGCGATCTGACGTGCTTGTGCTTCTTCAAATTTTGGATAGGTCTCTTCTGCGTCTCGTAACTGTTGGAATCCCTGATAAATGGCTTCTTTTTCTAAGGAGTTGATCCAAAGTCTTTTAAAGGTTTTTCCTTGATTGGCGCCTGCTTGTTGAATGATTGACCAGGCAATCAGCTCCCCTTCACGATCGCTATCAGTCGCGATCACAATCGTATCAGCTGACTGCAGCTGTCGTTTGACGACACTAAACTGCTTTTTCTTATCTTTAGGAACATGATAGTGGTATTGATTGGGGAAAATAGGCAAATGTTCTAATGCCCATTGTTTCCATTTTTCATCGTACATATCGGGCGAATCTAACTCGACTAAATGACCAAAACCATACGTGATCACAGTTTCTCCTGTAAACAATCGATCTTGGATCTCAAAATACCCATCTTTTCGGGTAGCTTTAGAAAAGCTATCGGCATAAGCCTTCGCTTGTGACGGTTTTTCTGCTAAAATGACGGTTTTCATAGTGACGACTTCACTCCCTTTCTTGTTGTCTGCCTTGTTGAAACAACATCGCACGTTTTTGCTTTCTGATTTCTTGTTGCTGGATCTCATGCTTCAATTGATCATTCCAATCCTTTTTCACTTCAGGTACAAATTCATGTTCATGCTTTTTATAGCCTTTGTAGTATTGTTCTGCTTTATAGGAAAGAAGGATTCCTGCATTAACGTCTTTTATGTTGGCTTTTCTACTATAAAAACGATCAAAGTTGTATGTTCCATCTGCGCGTTCACATACTTTCAGTTCCTTCGCGACCGTGGTACATGCTTCTTTCAAATCAATTGTTTCTACTGGTTCGCCCTTCGCCAACATCTTTCCAAACGTAGATTGAACATCATGAGCAGACACCAATTGATTTGTCAGCTGTAAATTAGTTTCAGTTTTGTGTATGGCCATAATTGCTTCAGGTTCAACACTCATTTCTTTTGCGACTGCTTCATAAGTAGCTTTGTATTCTTTAGGTACTTGCCAATCATTTGGAATTCCTCGCTCACAACGGATTTTCTTATTGGTAAAAGGATCAACGATTCCCTTCATCTGTTCTTTTTCATAAAAAATATGTCCTGCACGATCATTGTCCACACATACTTCAATCGATTGAGGAAATGTTTGTTTTCGACTTAATTCAGAAATCGACTCTTCAACGTAATGACTGATTACATGATGTTTTAACCCGTCCATCGAAACTAACCAGGCATCTTGTAGTTTCTCCCGATTCAATGCAGCGTAACTTAACAGATCAATACTACTTTCAAAGAATTTTAAATGCTTCGGATCGCCTATTTTTAAATTAAATCCGTGATTTGGCGTAGGATTCTTGTCAATGTGTTTATACGTTCCCCGTTTACCGAAACGATTAAAATCGACGATCGTTCCTTGATAACTTGCCCCTACTGTCTCTCCTGTCAGTGGATCTTTCCATAAAAAAGCAACTGCATGATCTAAACGGTCGTCTCCAACTAAAAAATTTTGCCGTTCATGTTTCGGCTTTAGTTCAGCAATTAACCCTTCTTTTTCTGCATAATCAATCAGCCACTCTGGTAGTTTTCGTTCTTCCTTCAGATAATTCCTTCCTTTTTCTGTGAGTGGTTGATAATCCACGGGGTGATCTTTGTACTTTTCTGTCTCAAAATGAAGATTTTCCACTCGTTCTGTTTTGTCTTCATTCTTTAGAATAAAATCAGTGGCTGCTTTAAATTGTTGCTTAGGGTCTTGGATCTCTTTGTCTATGAAAAAAAGTTTAGCTAATTCAATAATGTCGCCACTAATATTTTGACTGTTCCAATAAAAACGTTGTTTTCTTCGATCAAAAACAAATGAATCATGGTCTTCTAAGCGATAGTCTCGTCCTTTATTGACTACAGCCATTCCATTGTTTCGAGCAAAATCCACTATATCGATCTGTTTACATCGATCAATAAGACTCATTTTTTTCTCGGTCATTTTAAAACCTCCCAAAAGAAAAAAGACTATCCGTTTTTCAGATAGTCTTTTTTACTTGTTTTATACACGTTCTTTTTGTGACAATTGTTGTTCATAATAGATTTCATTTTTTCGTTTTGCCACTTCTGACACTGTCTCAAGTGAAAATCGGAATGGATTTCCTAGCGCAAATTCTTCTGAAGGTAACGCCGTTTGGATCTCTTTTCCATAACTTTTTCCTTTTAAAATTACTTGATTATGCTGCGGATCTTCAATAAACGCCGCATCCTTCAAATGTAACGTTCGACCCGTATCTTCTTCCATTACTTTCCCGTCTTTCTTGTCGATCCAAAGTGAACCAACAGGAACAATATTCTTTTGTTCTGCCGTTTCTACAGTATTTTTATGCTCCTGCTTCACTTCTGCTGGTTGGATCTCTGGTTCTCTTTCTCTGTATTGATTGATTTCATTAGAAATGGTTTGAATGAATTCATTTGCGACACGGCTGACATCATTCATGATTTTCCCACGTTCCGCAGCTTCCTTATTATCCAACGTCTGACCATTCTTCGTCCATGCTGCAATATAAGGAATAGCTTTCTCCGACGTGTCCATTCCAAAATGTTTGCACACAATATAAGAAGTCATTTCTGCCTGCAATTCTTTAGTTGCGGTATCTAATTCTGAAAATTTGTGCATTCTTGCATGGGCTAATTCATGAATACTTGTAGCTAAATGCTGCGTAGGAGTATTTCGAGTATTCATGACGATTTCTTCTTCGCCAGTAAATTCGTTACGAACATACGCCCCACGTGCTTGTCCTAATTCTCTTTGATAGACTTCACTTTCTGTCATATCTCGAATTTGTATTCCAATATTGTTGGCTACCGCTTGAATCCCAGCTTGAAGTTCTGACTGTCCTTTTTTATCCAATTGAAAATCAAAGACACGGTTCGGAAAGATTTTCGGATAGTCTTCAGGTTTTAACTGTGTTTGTGTGATATCAAACACTTTTTCAATCGTGTAGTAAGTTTTTTTGATCACTTCGATTTGACCACTTTCGATTCGTTTTTTATCTTCTGGTGTAGCTTCTATTTCTCGAACAAAGCCACGTCCTTTCTCATAAAATCCTTTGACCGTTTTTCTGACAAAGATCTTGTTCCCTTGTTCCCCTTTTTTGATATAGATTCCTTCTTTTTTCAACGCGGCACGACCTAAACAAGCCGTTGCACCTGGAAATTGTTCCTCAATCAATAATTGATTTCTAAAGGATCGTTCTGGAAAACGAGACATAAAGTTCAAAAGTTCTTTGACGTCTTCAGGAGAATGAGTATGCTTTTTCACCGCATCCAGTGCCTGTTGCGAAAGGGATTTAACTTCTTGTTTAATCTCTTCTGCCGTTCGTTTTTGATAGCCCTTTTGTTTTGTTTTTGTTTCTTTCGACTGCATTTGTTCTTTCGAAACAGGTTCATTTTTGACCGATTGTTTTTGTTCCTTCTCAGGTACTTGTTCGCACAATTTTGCTAACTCTAAATAGATGGGTTGATTACTGTTGACGCCATCCCCTAGATCCATTCGGATCTGATCGACTACTTCTCCGTTCTTCACTTCTTCAAAATAGAATTTATAATAACCTGCTTCTGCGGCGTATTGGTTATCCAACGTTTTGAGTTGATCGATCAATTCGAATGTTACGATCTCCCCACCATAACTTTTCAATCCTTTTTCTGGATCATTTTCGTTGAATTCTACTCGATAAAAATGATCGTTTTCTTTCTCCTTCAAAGAATCAGTTGGTACAGCCTCTTCAAGTAATTCACGAACAGCTGCTTTTTCCTCTTCCGACGTGGCTTGGTATTTTTTAGATTCCTCAAATTCCCCGTTTTCATTCAGTTCTAAAGCGACTTTTCGATAGCCTTTCAGAAAATAAATGGTCGGATTTTTTTTCCATTGCGTCACTCGTCCGCTGTCAATGATTGCTTGTACTTCAGGAAGAAGGTTTTCTTTTCCTTTTTCCGATCTTTCTTTCAGCTGTTCTAATGTTTCCAATTTCCGTTGGTATTTTCGGATCGTAGCGGCTGAAAAAGTCGATTCACCTTTTTCAAAGCGTTCGATTTCTTCTTTGATTCTTGGAATATTCTCGATCGTCATATCCAGTCCGCCGTACTTGTTATAGCCCATTTCCTTTATCTCTTCTTGTCTTTCAAGTTTTTCTACTTGTTTTTCTTGTTGCTTGATCTCTTCTCTCAGACTATGCACTTTATTTTCGATTCGCTCTTGTTGCCTAAACCAAGAATGCCCATTTCTCTTATCGTTCATTGGTTGACCGTTGGTCTTTCTCTGGTGTTCAAACATCTTTTCAATTTGTTCGTTTAATTCATTTTGCAATCGTACTAATTTTCTTTTGGATTTTCCCAAACGACTATTGTCTAGTGGTTCTTTTTCTTCTGCCATGTCCGTTTCCTCCTAAACAAATGGATAATCTTCTGTCGCATCGACGAACGTCTTCGTAGTCAGATTTAACGTTAAAATATCGCCACTTTGATAAGCTTTTGCCGCTTTGTCTGTGACGACAAAAGATCTGCCTGTTTGAATTTCTGTCACAAAAACGAGATTGTCTCTGCTTTTTTCAACAACAACTCCAATAGTTGAATAAGCCATTTCTTCTTCCTCCTTTCTTTTGATATAATGTAGTCGGAAATCGCACCACTCAATAAATTGGCGGAAAACAATTCATTGAAAAAAAGAGTCCTGGACAATCACGTTCAGGACTCTTTTACTTCTTTTATTCACTTAACAACTAACACTCTGTGAGTGAAATGGACTCTTCAATGCTTTTACATGGAAAGTTATTGATTCCCTCTTCATTCATTTCCCAAGTAGTATAATAAGGTGCTAACTTGCCCTCATATTCTTGAATGATAAAATATTTTTCACCATTCACATGATTACAACAATACACACCAGTAGCTGGGTACTCAACGACTAAAAATTGATTTGGATCAAACTGTTCGTTTCTCAACATTTCTCTTATCTGGAACAAATGCTCTTTTTCCAAACAATCGGGAAGTTGTTCGATTCGTTCTTTTTTTAGTGATCCTTCTATGACTTTCCATTGATTCAAATATCGTTTCATTTCTCTTCCTCCTACTGTCTTTCTTGTTCCATTTGAATTCTTCGTTGTTGCTCTTCGTATGCTTTACTTGCGTGGTATTTTTCTTCATGGGCATTAATCGTTCGATTTAATTGACGTAAACTCCGCTGTGTGACAACTCTTTGTTGGAATTGTTTCCTGCGCTTCATGAATTCTTCGTAACTATATTTGTATTCATTCGTTGGCAATTGTTTAAGCGTTCGAAAGGATCGTTCATTGTAAATAGATTGCATCTGATCAACACTTTCTATTAATGGTTTTATTTGACTATCCTGTCTCTTCAGCTCTGTTAGGATGGCATTTCCTGTGCGCTTTTTTAAATCAAAGAGAGCATTTTTCTCTGCATCCTTTGATTCTCTCTTGCTTTCCCCATAAAGAATTTCTGCTTCTTCTTTCAATGCTTTTGAAATCTGTATATATTCTTGATATTCAGGTTCTTTTGTTAACACATATTGGGTTAACTCGTCGAGTTTCTCTCTTGTGTATGGTGAAAGTTTAGTTCGATTTTCATCCCCATAATTCCATTCCGAACGTTTTTCAGGTAAGGTTCTATATACTTCATTTAATAAGTTCATTGCGTGTCGATCATAACGTACTGGCTCTTTTACCACTTTTGTTAAGCTGTTACGCAAATCACTTTTTCGTGTCAATAAATTTCGTTTCTCCATACCAATCATTCGATCCTTTTCATAAGAAAAACGTTCTAACTCATGTACATAATTGGTCTTCATTGCGTCTAATGTTGCTTGTCTTCTCTTACCTTTCGGTACGATATAACTCACACCATTTTCAACCTCAGTGTAAGGTTTACGCGTATTTTCTTTTTCAACAACTGCAAAATGAATATGGATATGTTTAGTATTGCGGTGAATCGTTGCCATCCAGTAGCCTGTTTCATTCAGTTGCTCTTTCTCGAATAATGTCTCCATCATTTTTCTTCCAGCTGCTTTTAATCCTTCTTCATCTAAAGTATCTGTTTTGGGATCGTACAATCCTATTTTTTCAAGATACGAATTATCATGAGAGACAACATCTTGATAAATGATTGAGCCTTTTTGTTGTCCTCTTTGGAAGATTTGCTTAATCTCCTTCAGATTACTTCCTTTCACTTCGTCTGAAGCCATAGAAAAAACTCCAGGAAGGTTTCCTGAAGCTTTTTTGTGTGGCTCTGTTTGATATTTTTTTATTGCTTGGTTCAAGCGTTGGTATTCTTTTTGTTCACTTTGCGTCAGTTCTTTCTTTTGTTCTAACGCATAGTGACGGGTCATATAAGAAAGATATTTGGTAAAATCTTGTTCCTCTAACTTGTCAAAGTTGATTCCATTTCCCATCAAAGATTGAGCTTCATTCGACGTTTCGCTGAATTCTTTATCCGTCTTACTCTCCGAAAAAGTTTCTCCTTCAGGAATATAAAAATCCTCTAAAGCATTCTTGATTCGTTGCAGTTCCTGTTCTTCTTCAGGCGTACGTCGTTCCATTTCTTCCAGCGCTTTTTCTCTTGTCATATAATCAATGTATGTTGAAAAAGATTTTTTATTGGGCAAGGTAAATTGACAAGTGAGAATGACTGCAGGCGATTTATTCATCATGTTCCCCTTCTACTTTTATCTTTTTAGAATCTTCGTTGGATCAAATGGATCTACTCTGGCATAAACAGATTCATTCACAGGCTTCTTCAACTGAGGGGAATATTTTTTGGTTTGATTAGATTTAATTTTTCCTTCCACACGTTCTTTTGCTTCTTGGTAAACCGTTGAATTTGTACCAATTAGTATTCCTGTATCTTTCAAATGAAGATCTGCAAACTCTGAAACCATTTCGGTTAAAATAGAAATTTCTTTACTCATTCCATTCAACTTTGCTTGATTGGAATTTACTTTTTTCTCCATTTCTGGATCATAATTCATACATAGAAACCGAACGGCTTCACTATAGTTTTTAACTTCTGCATGAGTAGAAATAATCTCATCCAACACATCGATATGTGTTTGGTGAAAGTAAATGTGTTTGTCTATAACCTTTGCCATATCAAAGTTCACTTCCTCTATTTTGCTCGATCAAGATTTCTAAAATACGATTGTTTTGGCTAACATATTCTTCTAATATCTTTGTGTTATAGCTTTGAATTTCTGAAAACTTTTCTAATAACTGATCAAACTTTTCTTTTTTATATTCCATCAAAGGACGATCAAAATCATTTTCTATTAGTAATTTTAAATAATCGTTACGACTCCATTTATTACCCGTACGGTTACTTAGTTCGTCACATCTTCGATCAATTTCTCTTACGATTTTCTCATCCACATTTCTTATTCTTACTTCCATATTAATTCCTCCAATTTAAAAAGGATAGCGAAAAGGAGCCTATCCTTTTTGCTATCCTACTACCCTCCTTTTACTATCCTTCACTATCCTTTCACTATCCTATTTTTAAATATTTTGTTCCCACATTTATTTTTGAGAAACGTAATAGGCACAGCCTATTGGAACACTTTTTTTAAAAAGTGTTCCCACGTTTCCTTATGCTCTTTATAAATTAAGGTTATTTGTGTATTTAGACAATAAAAAATCCTTCTAACTTTGTCGATTAGAAGGAAATATTTTGTCATATGAAAAATGAATTTAAGAAAAAGTGTATGCTATAATTGATACGCTGTCTTCCTGTTTGGTTGAAATCTTCAGCCAGAAAGGAGGAGTGTTAAATGTTTTATGTGCTTGATGTTTGCGTTAGAATCGTGGTTAATGTTTTCTCCCATCTCATTAACAAATGGTTAAGGTGATATAGCTGATCCATAAACATTTTTGATATACTTTTTTCACATAAAATCCTCCTGTTTTTATTTTCTTTCAGCCGTAAAATATTTTTTAGCAGCTAAATACAAAGCTTCAAATGATCTGAATTTTAAGGTATCTAAACTCTTTCTACCATTCTTCAACTCAGATATTGTTGTGTTAGATAAATTCACTTCTTGACATATTTCTTTAGCTTTTACAACTTTGAGATAGGCTTTAATCAATACTTTCTGCTCAGCGAAAGTATCTTTGCCGACCAAGTTCGCTCGCTTCATTTCTTTTACTCCACCTATTCTTCTAAATATTTTCTTTTGTCATACGATCAATTTTTTCTTGAAGTTTTTGAATGATCTCTTCTTGATCTTTCATTTGCGTTTTCGATGTTTCAATTTCTTGCTGGTAACTATTAATCTTATTTTCAGTATTTTCCTGATCGTCTGCAACTTGATAAGGCAATTGATCTTTTAGTTTCTTCACTAATTCTTCATTCAAATCAATGGTTGCTTGGAAGGATTCAATTTGTTTTTGTGCTGCTTTTTGTTCTTTCTTGTATCCTTTCACTTTGTAATTCATCGCATGTTGTTCATAATCTTCATCTTTCACTTGATCTTTAACCTTATCTTCGTGAACGTAATAAATCAGATCTTGTGGTTCTTGCATATCCACTTTTGGATCAATTTTTTCAGGAATAATGGTTAAACGCATGGCAATATATTCTTCTGGTACATGCGATAGTTTCACTGCAAAATAATCATTAGACACCTTAATCACTTTGGCTTTTATTGCTTGATAATCCCCTTTAGCTGTCTTTACTTCTACGCGATAATTAAGATTAGCCAGTTCTTTTAATAAGCTTTGATCTTCATCGTCGATCGCAAATTCAAAAACTAATTGCTGGTTCGCTCCTTTTTCTTTTGAAACCATCGTCAGTTCCTTCGTGTTTAAAAATGCGTTCGTGCTTACTTCATCTGGTATGTCTACCTTTGTATGTGTGTAAATCGGACTAGCAAGAATCAAAAAGCCGAGAATCATAAAGATTCCCAGCCATCTAAGATAACTTTTTCGTTTTTTGAAACGTTGTCTTGCTCCTTTTTTCTTACTCATTTTCTTCCTCCTAACGAGTGAAATAACTAAAGTCTGTGACTTTCCATTGACCATCTACTTGTTTTTCAGTGACAGTTAATCCACCTTTTATTTTTTGCGGTTTGACATCTTTAAATTGAGGATTGCCGATTGTATAATCAACAAATACCACAAAATTTTGTTCCTCTTTTACACTGCTTGTTTGAGCGTAAGTTTGCACGTCACCTAATGTAAAAGAGTAACTTCCGTAATCATCATGTTGGTGATCATCGTCTGCAGGACTTAATTTGTCGATCACTTCTTGGGTTGCGACATCTTTTAGTTTTTCCGTTAATTCATTTCTGCTTAATGATTTATCAATGGCCAATTTACCAAACTCTTCTGCCGTCTTTCTTTGTGCTTCAGTGACTTCCTCTTTTGCTTTTGTGCCATCTTGTTGCTTCAGCTGATCGATTTCTTGGTTTTTCTCATTGATGGTTTGATTTAACTTGTCGATCTTCACCTGTGCCTCAGAGGAATTTTTTTTGAGCTTCTCAGACGCGTTTTTAGCCACTTCTTCAATTTTATAGGTATTTGTCGCTTGTTCCTCTTTCAGCTGCCAAAACAACGCGATATTGCCGATTAAACTAACGCTAATTGCAGCTGTTAAGACGATTTTTAACGTTTTATTTTCCATATTTTTTCTCCTGATCTATTTTTTGCTGCTATTCAAAAATGGTAATGGATCAATCCATGTACCATCATCTGTGAATGCGTGTCCTTGTGCTTGACACCAATCCATTCGAGTGAAACCTAAATGTAAGTGTGCTGTATCTCGTATCCCGATTACTTGACCAACTTTCACTTGATCTCCAACCTTCACACGAGAATTTCCTGTACTATTCGCAAATTCTTGATATACCATATTCAAACCGTCGTAATTAATCACGATCACACAAGCACCTAAACCTGAAATACCAGGATTGCCAACGTACACGACTTTTCCTCCATGCACCGCGTGAATTTCACTTCCTGGATGATCAACTGAACCAAAATCTAATCCATCATGGAAGCCATTCGGACGGAATTCACCGCCTGGATTTGTTCCAAATAATTGACCACCGCTGAAGGAACTTTTATCTAAACTGCTGCCAGGGAAAGGATTCGTCCATTCACCAGTAATCGTACCGTTGTCATTTCCGCCTTCTCCCCAATGTTTGATCGCAAATTCATCATATTCTGTTAATTTATTTGAGGTAATAATCGACATACAACCTGTATAATAAGGACTATCTTCAGTGATTCCTGCAGCGGCATAACCACCTCGTCCTAAGATCAATAAGCTTGCGCCAGGGCTTTTATTTCCTACGCTTGCATTAAAGTTTGACTGCGTAGCTACCATAAATCCGTAATAAGAGAATGCGGCTTTTGAGTTGGGAAACTTCATGTACCAGCCACCTTCAATACCACCAATTCCTCGTGCAGTTCCTTTAGGAAACAAACAGCCATCGAACCACGTAATCCCAAAATAATTGAGATCATTTCTTGCGGACGCCGACGTACCAAACGCTGATTCGTAACCGTATTGCGAAAGGATCACACTTGGTAATAATTTATATTTCACTGCTGCACCTACAGCATATTGCGCAATCTCATCAGAAAAAGGGCCTCTTCCTTTGATTTCTTTATAAATGGGTAATCCTTCCGAATATTCTCCTGTAAAAGCTTCGCCAAAAACTTCGCCACCACTGCTTGAATCTGAATCAGAATTATCAATCGAACCCGCCGCCAGTATTAGAAAAAGGGTCACGTACACAGTGATCAAAATAGTAATCAAACCTGCAGAAGTACCAAACAACCACAAAAATAAGCGTCGCTTTGCACGACGCTTAACATACTGCTTGATTAAACTTTCATTTTGGTTTTCCATTATTTTCCTCCATCAAACAATTTTAATTGACGTTTGTTCGGACTAAAATGAACACGAATGGTTTCTTTTGAGCCAAAATTGATCACAGCGTCTCCTTGATTTTGTTGAGGAATGGATTCTAGTTCTGAGTTCGTCATTGATTTACCAACTAATCCTTCTATATGACGTAAAATAGATTCATCCATACGCATAAAGATCTTCGTAGAAGAAAATTCAAAGACTTTCTTCAGTTTCGAGAAGTTATCAGAAGACATATTTTCTGGCACCATTTCTTGTGGGGATTGTGTAGCTAAAACAGTCATTGCTTCTACTTTACGCATTTCTCGTTGAAAGTTTGTGACATAATTTACCGTTTCAATAAAATCTGGATTAATCGCATTATGGCACTCATCAATCATCGCCAAGAAGCGTTTGAAGTCTTGTTCTTCCATTTGTTTTTCTTTAATTAAACGTCGTTGTCTTCTTCCTTGAATCAATGCCTGATTCCAAATCAACGTCATAGCCATGTACATTTGACATTGTTGCACCCCACGATCCAATCCAGTGATTGAATCAATATCAAAAAAGACCAACTGTTGTTGGTCAAGGTGTCGAATTGTACTATGCCCATCAAAAATCATGCCATACGTCTCACATAAGGATTCTACGATGGATTCCATTTCTTCTTTTCGATTCTTTTTCTCTTGGGAAGCACCTGGTAATTCCAGTTGTCCTAAGAAGTCTAAAAATTCTTTGAATGTCGGATAAGCTTCTGGATCTTTCCCTGTGACTTGCGTATCAGTATTTGAACGCGAGTTTGAGGAAGTAAAGCCGCGTGGTACTGTTCCATACTCTTCATAAAAACGATTTAAATAGGTCTTAAATTCTGCTTTCATCGTTCCTTTTAGCTGAGGACTCACTAACTGTACCTGATAGACCACTTTGTCTAAGTGTGTTTGATAGGACGCTGCTTCATTGATCTTCAAATCTTTGACTGATCCATCGTCATATAAACTGGATGCTTCATCATACGTCCGTGTGGCAAATATTTCTAAAGGATTGATCATCCCGTCAGATCCGTCTAAGCGCACCATAATACCGTTATATTCCTTTAAGAAAGGAATAAAGTCTTTTCCCTTTTCAAAGCCCCAAATAAAGTCTCCTGCAGCTAAATGGGCTTCCGCGATCATTTTAAGAACGGTCGATTTACCAGCTCCCATCATTCCTAGAAGCAAGGTATTAGTAGACAACCGTACACTATTTTTATACGTCGCATTCCAGACAAATGGGCCGCCTGTCATGGTTTCCCCATATTGTGTCCCTCCTGGATCTTTTAGCGTTTGGTGGTGGAACGGGAAACCTCCGCCAATGTTTAACGATGGTAGTGATTGCCCTTTGATATTTCCGAACCATTCAGCTTGTTCATCGAACATGGTAAACATCGATTGCCAATCTCGTTTGGTTTTATGCAGATAGGTCACCGCACGATAATCCATCCCTTTGAGATTTTCAATCAGTTCCTGCGCTCGTTCATCTACTTCTTGAATCGTGTTTCCGTAAACATGTACTCTCACTTTGACTTGTTTAGAAATTTCACCATTAGAAGTCAATTTTCGGGCATATTCCGCTAGTTCCAGGTATTCTTCTGCGCTTTTATTTCGGTCAGTCGCTTTTCGTTCGTTATCTGATCGATCATTTAATTCATCTAAGGCACGATTGATTTGATCAATCACTTTTTGCTTTTCATCTGTGCTAACATCGAGTGTGGCCACTGTATGAGGATTGTTCATGAGATTGGCCAACCAAAAAAGCGTTGGATTTTTTGTGTAGTGATAAACTGTCACACACCGTGAATAACCATTTCCATAGGTCACATACTCTTCATCGAAATTTAATCCACCTTGTGGCATCACTTGTTTTAAAAAATCTAAATCATACCCTTTGGATTTTAAAATTTCGTTTTCCCGATTTCCTAGTTGCTTTAATGGATCAAGTACTTTTTGATCATTTTGTGGTGAAAAAGCTGTTTTAATCGCTTCTAACATGTACAGTCACCTCTTCTTGTTTGATTCTTTACTTGGTGAAAAGATTGCCCTTTTCCCAACTTACTCAGGCTTAAAGTGTGAGGAAATTTTCTAGTGGTCTCTTCCTTCGGAACATCTTTTTCTAACCATATCAACGGATATTTCATTCTCTCTTCTCCATTCCTACTCATCATTCATATTATTCATTCGATAAAGAATCTTGATCAATTCTTTTTTGTAGAGCGGTTTTAACCCTAAAATGCCACTGGATCGCATTAATTGACGGTTTCTGGTTTGTAAATCCTTGATTGTCTTTCCTTCAATGATGAAAAAGAAGCTTAAGTCAGGACGTTCCTGTTCTGCTCGTTTCAATTCCTGGATTTCCTCTACTAATTTCTTTTCATATTTTCTTAATCGCTGTAGATTTCTTCCTAAGGATTGTTCCATACGATTCTTATCTAATAACTGCCGCTTTTGTACGATTTGTTCCGTTAGATCCGTCTCTGTGGTCAAACTAACTAACTTAATCGTTGGCACATACGTACGCATGACGGTGGTCAACTGATTCATTCGTTCCAGTTTCTCTTGTTCATTTAATCCTTCCACATCTGTAGAAACTACACGATAATAACGTTGAAAATGATCTTCTTTAGTAATTAAGACTCCCTCTTCTGTACAGGATTTATAAGGAAATAAGTCCAAGATAGAGCGCTCTTCTGGTTTTCCAAACTGCAAAATGGATTTTCTGTCAACTGAATTTTGACCTTTGACTCGCATTTATTCATCCTCCTTATACGTACCATGATAATTTCGGTTAGGATCTAACGCATGATAATGGTTCTTGTCCGTAAAAAAAACAGACTCGATAATCGCAAAAATCTGGCGTTGACCTGGGTTATTATAGGGTCGCCAAACAATCACTAAAGCTATCGCAATCCATAAGCCATAATTCAAGAGTGCAAAAAAGAGTGGTAAGTGGACAAGATTATTGACTATTTTCGCCCAAAAAAAGCAACCACCAAGCGTTAATAGATCTAAAAAGAAAAATGCGAAAAACTTCCATTCCCCACTAAATCTTGGAGGATTTTTCATGTTAATATATTTATCCATAAATGATTTCCCCTTTTCATACATAGAAAAAAGGCCTAACTCGTAGGCCTTTTATGATTTGATATCCTTCAATAATTGTTCTTTCAATTCATTGTTCCTGTTTTTAGTTTCTCTTGTTACATTTATTTTTGTTGGTGCAGTAAATGCCACATTTGCTGGTTTGTAACCTGTGTGAACTTTTTGAATAGGTTCTGGTGCAGCTTCTCTTGTCACAACATTTTGAACGGACGCATTCCCTGTCTCACCACTTTCAGATAAATTGTAAGAAACAGTTGTCAGATTTCCATTTTCAGGCAAACGACTTGGTTTCATTTGAACAGTACCTGCAGTTGATTGGTGAACAAAGCTTTGATCATTCTCCTTGAATTGATTCAAACGACTATCTTTCATTGGTAAATTTTGTGTCTTAAGCAAACCAATTTTCGTTGATTTTTCAGTTCCAACTTCGATTCCATTATCATTTGGCAGATCGATGGAATCCTCATCCGTTTGTACTTCTTGATTTCGTTTTGGTAAATCTGAAATGCGCTTTTCATTCTCAGAATTAATGTTAGATTTATAACGATATTGTTCTGGATCTGTTTTTGGTAATTGACCATTTTGTTCTTCTTCTGAATTTTCGTTAGAATGCAACCCATCTTGGTGATCTTTGGCTGAAGGAATCGCTGCACCTTCTTGATTTCCTTTTTCGGTTGTTGTATTAGCTTTTACTGCTGCATTGACTTGTCCTTCACCATACGCACCTTTTAGTCCTTCTTTGACTTCTGAAGCTTTTTCTTTTTGTTTTTCTAGTGCTTCGGATGGATTCTTCACAGCTTCAGCCAATTCTTTAGCTCTTGTGCCGTCTAATTTCTCTTCTAAGGTGTCTTTGGCTTTTTCTGTAAGATCTTCAGCTGTTCCTTTTAACAACCCACGTTCATTGACGTAACCAAGACCTTCTGCGGCTTTAGAAACACCATTTTTCGCTTTCCCGAACATTTCGGAAACTGTTTTCTTACTATTAGGTACAGTTGTAGCTTTATCGTCTGATTGTTCTTCCCCGTTATCAGGGGTAACATCTTTTCGATTGCCAAATCCATTTTTACGAATATCATTTAAATTGCTTAAACCACTCTTACCAGCACTTGCAAGGTTTTTAGCTCCGCTACCCACATTTTTCGCAATATTTCCTAAGGCAAACATGCTAAGAAGAGAATTGCTGCCGTTTTTCAGACTTGTATCAACACCGAAAATCTTCGTAACAGATTGAGAGCCTTTGAATAGCGCAATGGTTAGTACAATTAAAGCGACAACATACAAAAATCCGTTGATCTTGCCTGCTGCGTGCAAATCACCGATACCTGACAGCATTAATGTATAGATTCGTAATTCTAAAATCGTAAACACCAATAACAAGAAGGATTGAGAAATATCTTCTATAGCACTTTTCATCCGTTGTCCTGTCTCAAAGTCCGTTGACGCGGCAATTACTAAATAGAATTTTTTAAATACCAGCTCAATAATGCAAGTTACAATCGTAAACAAGATAAATAAATAGGCAACCGACAAAGAAGATTCACCAGCTAAAATAATCCCTGGACTACTAATGTATCGGCGATAGCCTGAAGTATACACATATTTTGCTAACCCCTCATCACTAATCTCTACAGGGATTTCTTTTCCATTATCATCCAGTTCCAGTCGGTATTGTAACGCTCTTAGCCGATCCTTTTGTATATCTGATAGACCACTCTTATCTTCATCCGCCATCTTAGCGGCTTCCTTAGGAATAATCACTGAATTAATATTTGCTGTCTTAAAGTTTTTCGCCGTGAGAGCATTTCTTTTATCTGTTGGTAGGGATTCTACTTTATTCGGATCAGTTTCTAGTAGCGTACTCACATCGATCACATTATTTTGAATAATTTGAAAAGCAGGTGATCCAGTTTTATCTGCTTTATTTGCTGCAGTCACGTCTCCGTAAAAGTTTTTACTAATATTTAGCCCTTCATCGATTAAAGAACTACCACCAAAAATCAAAATCATGGCCATAAATAGATTAACCAAGATATTTTTGATTTTTGGTGGATGTTTACTCATAAAAAATTTTAAGCCTAAATAAATTAATGTGACGACACAAAAAAGAGCCAATACCTTACTAATCAAACTTTGAAACAGTTCATTAACACCAGCAGCGTTCAATAAGTCTTTTAAATCAAAGCTTTGATAAATTGTTTTTTCTAGTAAAGTATTGAGATTATATAACCCTTTAATCAAACCCCATAAAAAAGTATTACAAATCCAACTGAATACATCTTGATACTGCAGATAATTACCATAATCTTGTAAGACTTTCGTTACGGTTTTGGGATCTGCATCCCCATCCCCAAATAAGCCTGACCACCAGTCGGCAATGCCGGAAAATATTCCTCCAATGATCATTCTTTCACCGCCTTTTCAGCTTCTAGCAAAAGTCGTTTCCTTATAACCTCTGTAATTTCTTCATTTTGATGCAATTTTTCAAGGTATTCTTGCAAACGATCTATTTGCTTCTCTTCATAAAATTGAATAAGTAACTTTTGTGCCGTTGAGTTGTCTAAAGATTGAACGATTTTAATAAAAATGTTTTCTTTAGCTTCCTCTTCTATTTGATCGTGCATATTGTGATAAAGTCGACGTGCATAGATATCAGGTAGAAAATAATCGTAATCAATTTGTAAAGCCTTAAGATCCAAGTCCGCATGTGTACAATGTATGTCTATATCATTGATATCCCACGATGGATTGAAATCTTCAATATATTGATAAGCATAAGGAAGATTCGTTTCCCCATGATTAAAAATAGGATACGGCCGTATTTTATGACCTTTCAAATCTTGTCGTTTTAAAGGAGCGAGTACAATCGTTTCACCTTCTAAAAAAGTAGAAATTCTTTCAGGAGTTAAGATACGATCTGAATCAACATTGCGATTGATATGAGTATTCATACCTAATGAATTGGTGGTACTGTTCTCTTGTTCAACCGTCTTATTCCCCACTTTTTTGGAAAATTCTTCGATGGTATTATCGTCTGTCGACATAATATAAATATGTGTCTGACAATTTTCTTTGATAATCGCTGCGTTTTGTTCCCCATACTTCGCATAAAGTTGCTGATAGGATTGGATAAACAAATCCCACAACATGTTTCTACCAGCTGTGACTGTCATGATTCCTTCCATATTATCCATTGGTGGCATATTCCCAAATTCATCTAAAATAAAATGAATCCTACGGTGACATTTATCTCCTTTAGTCTTAACACATTGCGTAGATAATTCTTTATACAACTGACTAAGAAAAATACTAACAATGATATGGTTAGATGGATCATAATCAGGTGTGAGCATAAAAATAGCCATTGGTTTATCGGTATAGTGCATCCGAATAGACTCTACTAATAAGTTACTTTTATCCTCATCTAATGTTAGAACGGCTTCTTTTTCTAATTCTGGCAAATGGGTTTCTCCTCGTTTTTTTCGATAAACGATATTTCCCTCTTCGTCTTTCAATACTCTTTGAGAAAACTCATACCAAGCAACATATTCTTTTCCTCGATGATCATATTTTAAGCAAACATGATCTCCCTGTTCTAAATGACAATCAAAGTTAATTTCACAAAAACCTCTATAGCCTACTTTGACACGTTCCTCATGAAATTTTTTTCCTTGATGATAAAACTCTACAACAATTCGCTGGTTTAACAGACTCTCGTGTAGTTTGAGATCCAAATACTTCGGAAAACCAATGGACTTATAATCAATGGTTGATTGAGAAGTCATTTTCGCAATTTTCGTCAGTGTAAATGGATTTAGTCCTGTGATCGCTGTCGATAGAATGTTGCCTTTCGCTTTATCAGAACCAATTTTTGTTGCCCCATATTGTTTTTTTGCTATGTTTCCAGGTGGTAACTGATTCATAAATTCATCTAAAGCATTGAGCTGCTTGAATTCATTATCAGGATCTTGGTAATTAAAACCACCAATCTCAGAAAGAAGTTCGACGAGATTATTCGGTGTTAATTTGGAGTAATCCCCTGTCTGATCCGCTTGTTCCAATAACGCAAAAATAAGCGCATTGACAGCTTTTTGCGCATTTTCGTTAAAGTATTTATTGTCTGAAGCGTTGGCATCATAATAAATCGTATTCGTGAAAGTATTGGTTAACTGTGTCGCTGTGTCTATGTCTCCTCGCTTCCAGTATTTCACGATGAGTGCCAATGGATTATCACTCATTGATTGCAGTGGATCGGTGATATTAAATGCATACACATCATACCCTCTAGCTTCTAGTTCATCTTTACTAGCAACATATAATTCTGTTTTTGGATCATTAACAACCATTGAACTTTGTCTTTCTGCACGAGACAAATTGTCAATGGTTGCTAAAACTTCTATCTGTCCTTTCCCTGAACGGGAAGTACCAACAATACAAGTATTTACTGTATCCGTCTGAATATACCAGTACTTTTTATAATGAGTAATTGGTATTCCGCCATAACCAGGAAAACCTCCCTTTGATTCTGGTATTTGCGGATAAATTTGTTGGATTTCCTTTAACGTTTTTAATCGGTTATCTCCTTTTTGCCCATCTGCTAGAGGACGAAACCACATGTCCATTTTCAATCCCATAAGTATAGCTGGAACAACACAAATCGTAGAAACAACTAAACGTGTGCCTAAACTTGTTGTTGGGGTCAAAGGATTCCAAAAACCAGTTGAATCAAAATGGAATAACTGCGGCATTTCTTGTAACTGAAAAATATTCACTCCTTGTAAACTTCCTGGAATAATCTCAAATCGATGAAATGCTTCTGGTATTCTTGTAACAACATAGTTTAAAGGAAGATAAGCTAAGCCACTATAAAAAATCTTTTGAGAAATACGTTTGTCATGTTTTTCTGGTAGCTCTTCTCCTGAAGGAGTATAGCGATAGAAATGAGAAAGATACCTATTCTTTTCTAAATTGAATCGTTTGTCTTTTCGTCTCGTTGTTTCTCTAACACGCATTATTTCACCTCATTTGATTCTGAACTTTCGGAAGTGTTTGATTGTACAGTTGAATCGCTTGATCCTTCTTTAGCCTTACTAGGATCACTCTCTTTGCTATTTTCCATACTTGACTCTGTTGTTGCCTGATTGGTACGATTCAATAATTCTTCCAATTGTTGTTCATACTCTTTTCTTGCTTGTTCTTGGGCTTCTTCCTTGATTGACGCCGTTGTGGCTACAGAATCAGCCTGTGAAGATTGATTGATATGATTAAAAGCAAATACTGTCCCTCCACCTAGAAGCAAGCTTAAACTTGCAATACATCCCACCATCCATCCGTTAAAGGAACGCTGTGGTGAAGGAGTTAGATTTGTTTGGTTGTTCATTGGGGTTTGAACAGCAGCTACTGAAGGCGTTGGTTGAGGTTGTGCTAGATAATTTAACTGAGCTTGTCGCAATGTATCCATTTGTTCTTGACGTTCCTTACGAGCAGCTGCTTCTTTTTCCTTTTCTTGGTTTAACCGTTGTTTTTCTATTGCCATTTGTTGTTCCGCAAGATCCTGTTCACGTTTTTTTAGTTCTAATTGTTCGCGCTCTTTTTCTTTTTGCCGTTGTTTTTCTTCTTGTTCTTTCAATTCTCGTTGTTGAATTTCATACTCTTTTTTCCATTTTGGAATTTGTACTTGTAATTCTTGCTGGATCTGCTCGTGTTTTTCCATAAGAACTTCAGTCGTTGTTTGATATAGCTTATTCAGTTGCTCATTTAATTCTTTGCTAATCTTTAGCTTATCTGTACGCAAACCTTGATAAAATTCTTCTTTTCGTTCTCTTATACGTTCTTTTAACAAGTTTTCTTTTTCTTTCGATAACGCTCCTTGATTCGTCTGGGTAAAATTATTGATCTTTTCTACACACAAGGAATACGCATTGTCGCGTTTCTTTTCGTATCGCTCTTTAATTTTTTGTACTTCTTCTTCAATCACTCGCTGTTCTTCTTTATTTAGTTCCTCTTTTGCTTTCTCCCAATTAGACGACTGTTCCGTCGCATACTCATTAATTTCTTGATCTGTTTCTTGTTGACGTTCTTCAAAGGTGGCTAATAAATCTTCTTGTGCAAGCTCATGCCAATTTGTTGATTGGACAGACTCTAACTGTTCTAAAAGTGTGCCTTTACCCTGTGAGATTAATTCTTCTTTACTCTCTAAAAATGCTTGATAGGTTTGGGGTAATTGATCTTTCGAATAAAGCTCATTTAAAAATAATTTGTTTTTTTCTTTCATCCATTCATGCTCTGGCGGATATTGATCCAAAATATAATCAAATACAGTTGCCTTTTGTATCTCTGTTTCGTTTTTCTCTACTTCTTCACTGATAAGTGGTTCAATATATTCCTGAGAATCCCCTTCAGTCCATGTTGGCTCTTCATTCGCTTCAACTGGATCAATTTCTACTTCGGACGTTTCTTCATCCTCCATTGTTTCTTCAAAGGGATCTACCTCCAATTGATCCATTACCTCGTTTTCTTCCTCAAATATCATTTTTTGATTTGGAATATCAGTTTTTTCGTCAACATTGCCTGTTTCTTTTTCTTTTGATTCATCCTTTGGAAAGATTGGGCGTTCCCATGGAACTTCTTCGTTTACTTCGACTTCACTCACTTGATTCACTTTTCTTTGGTCGCTCTCCAACTCTTCTTCTAACACTTGTAGCAGTTTTTCGTTTCGATAAGACTCTTCCGCACTCATGGTTTCATCCGTTTCTTTAAACACATCAAGACGAATTAAATCCATCAAGGTAGGATAGAAACCTTCTGAAATTTGATAATCTAGCGGGCCAAAAACGTATTCTGTACCAGCTTTCTCTATTTTTCCTTCTGTGTCATGTAACGTGAGAGTCAACTTAACAGAAGATCGACTTTCGTGTTCCAGTACTTTCCCTAACACATGTAGTTGTTCTTCCGTTTCAATGACAGAATATTTAATTGTTTTCGGTAAAAAAGAAGTACGCTTTCCTACTTCCTTCGTTGCTTTTTTTATTACCTCTTTATCTGTTTTGGTATTGCCTGCAATCGTAAAGTACATGAATAGTCTCCTTTCATAAAAAAGGAGTAAAAAGTATCGACTACTTCTTACTCCTACTTTTTTACTTTCTTATAATCCTTGAGGTGTTTGCCCAAATAATCCAAATAACGAAGTTATGATAGAAGCAGCCCCTAGAATAACACCTACCCCCATCAATACATAACCTACGTGCATCTTCCCGTTTTCAGCTCCTCTTCGTCCAAATAGGAAGAAAAGCCCCCCAATAACAATGGAAGCAACGGCCGCAACACCAGCAAAAATCATTAAATTGTTTTTTAAGCTAGTTGCGGCAGTTTGTAATGCTCTAAAAATATCAACCGCAGCCACTACTTTCGGTTGTGTTAAAAAATTCATTGTAATTGATTCAAACATAAAATTGTTCGCTCCTTTTAGTGTTTAATAATTTCATCGAAAACAAGTTTTTCACGTTCACGTTGATAGATATACCCTTCTAAGTCCTTGTCTTTTCCCCGTAATAGGTCAAATTGTGCTTTTTCAAGGACTTCTTGTTTCCATTGTGTTTCAGAAACACCACGACGCTCTAAGATTTTAGACGCGGCTTTTTCAAATGGCGTTTTCGCTTTTGCCACTATGATTCCTCCTTCAGAATAAATAAAAAGACTAGCAATCACTCGCTAGTCTTTTGTAACTTATATCCAGATTAGCAATCATTCGCTAGTCTTTTGTAATTTGTATTTATTTGATTGTGATCCATCATGAATCAATTTCTCTTTCGTTCGCTTTTCATCCTTACTAGATCCAAGAAAAACAATTTTTTTTACGCCATCTTTCTCGTAAGGAACAACGATAAATAAAGAATCGGGTTTGTTTATAAATTTCCTGATACCTGCAGAATCTACTATTTTGTATCTTTCTAAACCTTCATAATCCTTTTGCCTCTTAACTGTTATTTGTACAGGATCTGGATGCCATACACTTTCAGAATATTCCCAGGTAGTATCATCTATAATTTTTAAATTATGAATAAGACCACCTACTTCTTCTTTCCAAACAGTTCCTGGTTGCAATAAACTATTATCTTCTTTAGCTTCCGATTTCTTATTACTTGAACATCCACTTAAAATAATAAAAAATATTGCAAACATAGAGACAAACCATAGTTGCTTTTTCTTCATTTTATTCCTTCTTTCGTTGTTTTATTTTAGTATATCAAATAACGAAAGTAGCAACAAACCTCATTTTGATACACGGGGAACGGATACTCATAATTTCCCACCTTTCTATAAAAACTTTCTCTCTTGATATTGTGATTTATTACAAAAAAGAGCTATAATAAAGAAAAAATCAAGAGGGAGCATTGCAATGTACGCTGATAAAAAGAAAATCGAATGGTTGCTGTTTGATAGTGGTAAATCAGTTCGTTCTATATCTATAGAATCTGGCGTACCTTTAACTACGGTCAGTGATCTCGCAAATAAGCGCTCTAGTATAGACAATATGAGATTCATCAATGCTATAAAATTAAATAAATTAGCTGAAGAAACCATTGATACTAACGCTTCAACTAAGTAACAAATTAAGAAAAGCCAGAAATACATGAGGCTTTTCTTAATTTTTTTATTGACCATATCGGTTTACCGATATATAATGATTTTGTAATCGATTTTAACTAATTTTTAGGAGTTGAAAATATGAAATTATTAAACCCAAAAACTGTTTTAGCTATTGGAACATTTGCTGCCACACTTGGTTTCGCTGGATCTGCTGATGCTGCTTCAACTAACGTCATGTATCGCCTTTATAATCCAAATAACCATGAACATTTTTACACCTCTAGCACAAAAGAACGTGATCACCTAGTGAAGATTAAGTGGGGGAATTATGAAGGCCCTGCTTGGGAAGCACCGACTAGCGGTGGTCATCTTGTCTATCGTTTATACAATAAAGGTCTTCGTGATCACCATTACACAGCTAGTTGGGATGAAGTGAAATGGTTGACTAAAAATTACGGCTGGACTTATGAAGGGCCTGCCTGGCGTTCTGCCGAAAAAAATAATAAACCGATCTACCGCCTTTTCCTTCCTGGTGTAAAATCTGGCTCACATCACTACACTGCAAGTTGGAAAGAAGTACAATGGTTAACCAAAGACTATGGCTGGAAATACGAAGGTATCGGTTGGTATGGCGCTGACACCTCTAAACCCAAAGTGAATAAATCAGCTTTAGAAGCTCTTTATACGAGCGTTAAGGGAACGAAAAAAGGTGACTATACCGACAATACCTGGAACGCATTTCAAACTGCTTTAAATAATGCTAATAAAGTGTTAAATGACTCAAAAGCGACTCAAAAACAAGTGGATAGTGCTAAAAATAATTTAGATTCTGCTTACAAGGGATTAAAGAAAAAACCAGCACCTACTGTGAATAAAGCTGAATTACAAGCTTTATACAACCGAGTAAAATCAACTGCTAAAGGAGATTTTACAGAAGAATCTTGGAATAATTTTCAGACTGCTTTATCCAATGCTAAAAAAGTACTAGACGATTCTAAGGCTTCTCAAACCCAAGTAAATAATGCTAAAAATAGTCTAGATGCTGCATTTAAAGGGTTGCAACACAAACCTGAAACGCCATATATGGTTACCATTAACCATATTGACAATCAAACAGGTCAAGTGATTGCTACAGATCAAGCAAAAGTAACTTCTGGTTCTACTTACACTGCTAAGGCAAAAGCATTTAAATATAGCGAAGGCGCTAAAGATAATTTTAGCTACAAAGTGATTGGTAATGATACTCAAAGCAGAACAATCACAGGTAATACAACAATCACATTCAATTATAATCAAGTGCATCAAATCAATTTGTTGTGCAATAACAACTACAAAAATGAAGGACGAGTTAATATTTTGAAAGAACAGATAGTCAACGTCACTCACGGTGACAGTGTCACTTTAACTGCGCCTTCTATTCAAGGATATGTTTTAGACGATCGGGTAGAACCAACAAATTCAGTAACCTTAAACAATGTGACTGAAAGTCAAAATTATATTTTCAACTACACTCGTAAATTTAATGTGACTGTTAATCATGTAAATGCTGATACCAACGCTGTTCTCTCTAGTGAATCAAAAACAGTATACGAAGGGGATAGCTTCTCTACTCCTTGGAAAAATATGACTGATCAAAATTATTTCTTGTGTAGAAATGACGATCCTTCCATTAGCGTAGATAAAAACGGCCAACGAGTAATCAATAATGTTGACCAAAATCGAACGATCACGTTCAAATACAAAAATATCTCATTAAGTGATTTAAACAACTATGTGCGTCAAAAAGAACTTGTATGGTTAAATAATTATCGTCAACAAAACGGTGCAGCTCCAATGCAATTTAATGATATCGTTCAACAAGCTGCTGATATACGTGCAAAAGAATTACAAGTAAGCTTCAGTCATTATCGACCTGGCGGCGGTACTTTCCAAGATCTCTTAGAAAGTTTAGGCTGCTACGGCGCTAAAGGAGAAAACATAAGTCAAACTGGGCTGTATATTGATGACCTTTTATCAGACGATGGTGCTATCGATGCCATGGTAGGATGGAAAAATAGCCCTGCCCATAATGCAAATTTACTTTATAATAACCAAAGTATTCTCGGATTAGGTCATAATTTTGTAGTTGACTCTGCTGGTAGAATTGGCGTAGATAATGTATTTATTAGTGCGAATCCAATCTTCAAATAAAAGAAAACAAGGCTGATTCTCAGCCTTGTTTTTATATTTATTTGAGTTTTAAAACTACATAGCCCAATGATGCTAAAGTAAGAAATAATATACTTCCAATAACAGTTAGCACTAAATGATTCGATCCAGTTTTTGGCACAATGATCTGAGGTAAGTTAGGTTTTACCCCAATCGTTACTACATTAGTTGCTTTCTCAATACTTTCTACTGAAACTTTTGCTTGGTTGTCGATATCCAATTCTTCATTCAAAGGAGTTTTAGCTGTAAATATCAGTTGAATTTCTCGTCCATCTAAAAGATTGTTACTTAAGAAATCAGCGGAAGCTTCCCACTTCAGCGTTCTTGAATTGCTATCATAGGTTAGTGTACCTTCTGAAGTAATATCTTTTCCTGTACTCATATCTATCACTCGCGCATAACCTTCTTTATACGTCAAACGAGCTTCCACTGGATCTTGAATACTAAATTGCTTGTAATGATCTGACGCAATGTCTACACCTTTTGTATGCCATTTTTGTGTGACTAGATATTGTACTTCAGATCCTGCATTTAAAGGAGCTGTAGGCGTTCCTTTTTTACCATCATTTCGACCATCAACATCTTTCCCATCTTGTTCCACTTTTTTATTTGGTTTAAGAGAGAAATAGTTTTCTACTGTATTTGTTTTTTGTGTTCCTTTGTTCGGATCATTGTTAAACGTTACAGTAGCCACATTTGGTGCAATTCCTTTTGCATCATTTTTTGCTTTCATATGGAGCTGCAAAATGTAGTCCCTACCGTAATTTGCAGCATTGGCTAGAAAGCTGTCAGAAGCAGTATAAGTGACTGTATTACCTGATACAGTTAATTTTCCTCCTGTATCTGCTTTTTTCCAAGTACCATTCGCTTCAACATACCACAATGCACCATCATAGTTTTTCCCATCCGATACCATATCAAAATTTTTGCTGTCAAAGGTATCAGTGATTTTAAATGATTTGTATTTGTTCATTGTGTTGACTGTTAATGCATCAAACTTTTGGTGAATATGATAGTAAACATCTGATCCTTGTGGAATCACTTTTTTGTCAATATTGTGTGCTGCCTCTTCAGTATTAGCTTTGTTAAACACTTCTTTTGTAGGCTTCGATGGTTGTGGTGTCCATAGCAATGCAGTATCAAAGCTAAACATCATACTATTCGTATTTGCGCCAATCATGAATGTTGGGGAAGCGCCTTGAAGCGTATACGTTACACCACTTCTGTGATAAGTATCAGCTCCTACAACATCGGTGAAATGATCATTCGAGCTATAAGCCTTTTCTGCACGTCCTCCCACTACTTTTGAAGTTAAATTGTTTGTTGATAACGCAGGAGCTTTGTATTCTGCACATGCTGTATCTGTTGTGACAAAATAAGGTAAGCTACCCATTTTTTCATACCCAACAAATTCTCTCATATCAATATTACGTTCACCGACAGATTCATTATTGTCATTATACCAAGACACACGTTGCTGATACTGTCCATTTAAACTGTAAATAGATAGAAATGTATCATTCAACTCAATACCAGCTGCTCTCATCGATCTCATTTTTGAATTAATTTCTGGCTGTGGTTCACTCAAAGCTACTTTTGTTTTTGATCCTGAATACTTAAAATCTAGTTTTACATTCATAACGTTGATTGACTGCATGAAAAAGCCTCGATAAATGTTTTTATCAAAGAGCAAATAATTATAATACTTTTTCCCATTAATTGTTTTAGCTAATCCGTCTTGGTTAACCCCAGCGTGCGCTACAAAATTAGAAAAAGTTACGTCGCAATCAATTTCTTTTCCTAGATAAGTGCCCACCTTTTGATAATGGGCAACAATTTTTGACGTGCTTTTCAAATCTTTGACTTTTGGCCAAGCAAGTACTTTTTGTTTTTTAGTTGAATACTCATCTAGTATCTTAAATCCATTGATCCCAGTTACTTCGATATCTCTCAATGAATCACTATCATGATAAAGTACCAGATTATTATTCTCTTTGATTTGACTCGGATCAACTTTTTCTAAGGCCTGGACTGCAGTTCCCCTTGCAAAAAGAAGAAGGAACAAAAACAACACTAAAGTAAATACTCTTCCCGTAGTGCAATGAATTTTATTTTCCATAATGCCCTCCATCTATTATTTTGTTAAACGATTGTAAGCTTCTCATTCTTTTTTTCCTAATACCCACGTTACCAATCCTGCAAGAAGAAACAAACTAGCCATAAAAATTGGATTGATTAAGAGCGTGTTAATCACTTCTAGTGGCATGGAAGCATGCTGGATATTTAGAAAATGAACGAACAATCGTTGATATCTTGGGTAAATTGATAATTGAGAAAAAACTAAACCGCAACACAATATTGTTGCGGCTAAAAAAGATAGATTAAAAGCTAACATTTTTATTATTTTCATCATTTCATCCTAATCGTTAAAAAATAAATGAGTGAAAAAATCCCAACAATTATCAAAAAAGTTTTTCTTTACACCAGTTGATACAACTTTTTTAATTTCTTCTTTCGGCTCTGATTTCTTTGATTTAGGATATAACCAAACATCCGTCAAAAATTCACCCTTTTCATCTGAAACAGGTGTCAATAAAACAATATCTTCGCTATTTGAAATGTTTTCAGGGCTTGATTCATTGACGATATAGTATGCTTGTTTTTTGTTTGCAGGTACTTCAATTGAAAAATCAATCACGCCTTCCTGATCATCAATTGTTTTGGTTTCTCCTTCAGTTACTTTTTTCAACTGGTCGTATGAAAGTTTTTTTGCTCGATCTTTCAATTTTGACTCAATTATTTCTACCGATTGATTTTTCTCATTATCATCTTGTGTCATTTCTTCTAAGATATTCGTGATATCGTAGACAATAAACTTTGCGCCATTGACACCTTCTTGCTGAGCTACTTGCCTTCCTTGATTGTTGATTCGATTCGAAGAAATAATTTTTTGAATATGAATGTTTTGCTTGATTACTTGCGTATCTTCTACTTCTTGCAGTTTTTCTGAAGTCTCTGAAGAACTTTCTGACGTTGATTCCGCTGATTCAGTAGAACTCGTACTTGAATCTGCCGTTTCTTCTGCAGTGTTCTTCGAACTGTCCGTGTCGCTTGTTGCAGTTGTTGAACTATCTGTTGTCTGACTGGTAGTTGGAGTGGTACTGCTATCAGCAAAAGATATCTGTGAGTAAGCTGCAGTTGCAAAGAGAGCTGCTACACAAACAAACAGCCATTTTCTCTTATTCATTCCGATCTCCTCCTTATTTTTTTTATAAATAAAAATAATAGGAACGCAAAAAAAGCGAATAGCAGTGCTAATCGCCAATCCAATGAAATTGATTTCCTATTTTTTGCTTTTTTCTGTAGTTTTAAATCTTCTTTACTGAATGAAACTCGTTCACCATACACTAAAAAGCGGTGTGAGTTGACACCTTTTGGTGTGCATGTCATTAACGTGATCCTATCATGGTCTTTTTCAGGCATGAGATAATCTAAATAATTTTTTTGTAATTCTTCTGCTTTAACTTCTTCAATTCGATAAATTTGATAGGCATGTTGTTCTTCATTTACCTTAATAAAGAATTTTTGCCCTTTTTTTACTGAAGGCAAATCATCGAAAAGATTATCTTTATAAAGTCCACTGTGCCCCGCGATTAAAGGATTTTTACCGTTTCCTCCTGTAATATCGCCAGTTCCTTCCGTAATCCCTACACCATTCTCTAAAATTTTGTCGGAAGTTCCGTCATAAATTGGTAGTTTTAAAGAAATACTTGGAATTGTAAGAACACCAACAGGATCGCCTAACTCTATTTTCGCAACATCCAAAGAAGAATCTGTTTTTTCAAGATTTTCAATGGCTAAAATTCTTTGCTTTTGTTGAAATTTAGCTACATTTGTTTCCACAACTGGAATTAAATAGACTGCTACTGCCGACAGCAACCAAAAAAATATCATCAGTTTGTGCATGACTCTTCTTTTTGGGGGCTTACTAATAATCATTAGCTGATCCTTCTAGGCTTTCTTCTTAAAGTAAACAACTGCAGAAAGTGCCCCTGCTCCTAGCAACAAGCAAGAGATCAATACATACGTTTGGAAACCATTACTACCTGTTAATGGAATAGCTGCTTTTTGATTATTTTTAACAGTGATTCGATTTTCCTCTTTAAATGAGTTTTTGTTTACTTTAAATGCAATATCTTCTGTTAATTTTTGGTAACCAGTTGGTGCTTTTGTTTCTTCCAATGAATATTCACCTTCAGTTAAACCAGTGATTTCAAAGCGCCCTTCTTTATCTGATTTTAGGATCGCTGCATTTGCTACATTGTCTACCCATACTGCTTCTTTGACACCGTCTTTATCCGTATCAACTAATCCACCCTGACACTCCACACGACTAAAGTCATGGGGTTCTTAGGTAATACACCCAAACGGGCGCAAATTTACTAAGCTATCCCCGAAAGTCCTTCGGTTCTAATGTTTATACTAGCGTTGATATCTCTGTCATGATTTGTTCCGCAATTGCTACAAGTCCATTCTCTAATATCTAACTCTTTCTTACCGTCATTATGACCACAAGAAGAACATATTTGCGAGCTAGGGTAAAAACGGTCGATTTTTACTAACGTTCGACCTTTCCATTCACACTTGTATGTTAATTGCCTTACAAATTCACTCCAAGATACGTCTGCTATTGATTTAGCTAATTTATGATTTCTAACCATGCCTGTTACATTCAAGTCCTCAATACAAATGATTTGGTTCTCATCAGTTATACGAGAAGACAGTTTGTGTAAAAAGTCATTTCGTTGGTTAAAAATCTTTTCATGGATACGTGCCACTTTCACTCTTTGCTTTTGGTAGTTTTTGCACTCTTCTAATTTACGATTATGCTTCTTTGCTACTTCTAAGCGTCTTGAAAGTTTACGTTGCTCTACCACTAAGCGTTTTTCTAATGATCGATAGAATCTCTCGTTTCCTATCTTCTCACCTGCGGAAGTTATGCAGAAATGAGTAAGACCCAAATCTAAACCAATGGATTCCGTCACAGGATCTTTTTGGAAGTTTTCAATATCGACTAAAAAAGTTGCAAAATATTTTTCTGTTTTTGACTGGCTGATTGTCACATTCATTAATTTACCATTGAAACGCAACGTTTCAGCCATTTTTACCCAGCCAACCTTGGATACATAAAAGTAGTTTCTATTCACCTTTATACCCATAGCTGTTCGATAGGACTTTTTGGAATACTTCTTACTTTTGAATTTAGGAAATCCAAAAGTAGAGTTGAACGTATTTTTAAATGCTTTATTTAGATCCATGGCTACTTGGCTAAGTGGTTGAGCTTCAACTTCTTTTAGCCAAGCGTATTCTTCCATTTTTTTCAATGAAGCATACGTTGTCTTATCTTCTTTGTAATCGGCATTTTCTTTTTTCTTCTTGTAATTCGTTATACGTTGATCTAGTAGAAAGTTCCAATAGAAACGAACGCATCCGAATGTTTTTTGAAATTGAATTTCTTGCCGACAGTTGGGGTAAATCCTGATTTTATGAGCCTTTTTCATTTCTGCACACCTCCTTAACGCAATCAATATCTTGTTCTTTGGTTCTCAACATATCGCTTGATAATTTCGCTAGATACATTTCCTGCGGTTGAAACAAAGTATGAACGTGTCCAAACACTTGGCATTTTACTTAAGTGTTCAAACTCTTGCCGGATTATGCTAGATGTCTTACCTTTTATTATCTTCATGATTTTAGAAGGAGAATACGTAGGCTGAACATTTATTAATAAATGACAATGATCTTTATCTGTTTCTATTGCAATGATGTTCCACTCGTTTTCCTTTGCTATTTCTTGAACGAGTGCTTTAAATCTAGCATCTACTTCAGAATTAACGAATATTTTCCGACGATACCTTGGGCAAAAAACAAAGTGGTAATTGACTAACGATACAGTTGTCTTTGAGTGTCTGTATTCGTTATCCATACCTTAATTTTAGGTTAAGCCATGTACTAAATCAATGTTAATATACACAAAAGAATGAAGAATTTTTTATGTGGAGTTTGTTCACATAGGTTCGCTACTTCCTATGCAGTTCTCTGATGAACTTCTGACACTTTCGTGCCAGCACAGACTATATCTTATCCGTTGGCTTTACCCAGTACGGCGAAACCACTTCCACACGCTTGTGTGTACTTCCCTCAAGAGGAATAGTCGTTGAACGTTACTCTGTTCGAGTCTTCGCTGCAGATTGCCCATTGTCGCAACACTTAGGATTTAACCATATGCTATCGAGTAAATTTTTTCTGCTTTCGCCACGGTCACGTTTGCCTATTTCAAGACTACGTTGTCGTTTTACTCGCTTTAGGGGTTCCCCGCAATTCAGTTTCTTTGTTGGGATATACGAGATTTTATATATTCCACTAAGCACAAGTTTCCCTATGCTCTTACAGTACAGTGCGGGCTATCATCCACACGGTTAAAACCGTGGGTTTTCTCGCCCGCAAAAGCTATAAGTTCGTCTCAACTGTTCAAAGTTTTTCATTGAACCTAACAAACAAGCTTTCTCTTTTCCTGTTAACTGCATATCATTGATATATTGCGCGACAGATAATCTTTTAAGGTGTTTTTGCTTCATCGTTTTTAGTAACTTTTCTTCCATTTCTTTCGACACTTTTTTTCTGTTTTCGATTTCTTCATAATTCATGAGTTTTCCTACCTTCCTTGTTTTTTGCAAAAATAAAAAAGCCTATGATCACATACGCTCTACACTTCAGTCTTGGGTTATCTTTTTCTTTCGTTTAATTACTGGCCGTGCTGGTTTCAAATCCTTGATTCCATTATGGGTTCTCCAATAATCGAATTCTTTTCGCAATCTTTCTTTTTCCATATCTGTTCCTTTAGATAAGACTTTGAATACTTCTTTAGGTGAATAACCACGAGCTAACAGCTGTACATACCTTCCTTTTGTCAAAGTATCCATATCCATCGCCTCTAAAACTGGTCGCGCCATCTACTATTCCTCCTAAATAAATTCCTTACTCAATGCCTAAGGTAATACTACCTTTTTATTAATCGTCGTGACTCCTTCTAAGCCTTTATCTGTAAAATTTATTCCTCCAGTTTTTATTCTTCTTTATCCGCTACAAATTCAATGATTTCAAAGCTGACAATATAATCACTCAAATATGACCAAGTATCTTCAACAGATAATTCGTCTCCATTATCATTCATAAGCGTCATTTTAAACCATTCATTACCTTCATCATCTTCAGGTAGCAAGCCGAATCCAATTGGATTATCAGTCAATGTTTGATCGTATAAATCATCCTCGTCTAATGCTAAAACATCTAATCCTTTACAATTTCCGCCCCTTCTAAACGTCACAAATCCTTTGTAATCCCAACGTTGGAAAGAAACCTTAATAGTATGTGTGCCCAATCGTATATTCGGATCATAATTTTTCATTTGTCATTCCTCCATTACGTAAATTTCATTTTCTCTATGTTTTATATCAATTTTTTCACTTTATTCAGGACTTGTTCATATTTTATCGTTTTTCGTTTACTTAAAAATACATAAAAAATTTCGACTCGTTTATGGCGTCCGAAACGAGAAACCCTAGTAGACAGCGGTAAATGCTCGATTGATCCAATAATCAACGTCCTCGCAAGTATCTACATGTACTGCAGCACACGACACAATTTCTTGTGCGTCCTCCCCATTACGAGAAGACCTACTCCTTATTCCATGAGTTTGCGTCAAAGTCTAGATCCCTTAGTAGCTGCTCATGATTAATCTAGACGCTATTCTAACTTGTCTAACTTCTAAATTCCCTCTTGTTTACTCTGCGCTTATTATTTACACAAATTCATTTCACCACTATCCAAACAAGCGCATTTACTCGATTGACCAATTTTTTACGTTACCAATCGTTAAAACCTACCCCGTCACTCCCCGAAGGGAATTGTTGATAGATCAAGTCTACTCCTTATTTTTCTAGTGACTCTAAGTTCCTTTAGAAGTCTCGACAATATTTTCAAGCAAGCGAAAAACGATAAAATACAAGTTATGAGAATGATCAATTCAGCCGATCAAACGCCCCATCCCTTTTGCGGTACAACGCAAGACTCCATTTTTTCTTCGACCAATCAGTACACCGTTTTGGTCATAAACATGTTTGATTGTTGGATATAGCTCTTTTAAGGGGATAGGATCTTTTAAAATTATTTGCTTTTGTTTCCCAATGTAATAAATCATTTCCTCTGAGACTTTGTCTTTCTGGATTATATATTTCTTACACTGCACAACGGTTTTACTTTGGCCAGTTGATAGTTTCTTCGTGATTTTCTCTGTAGCGGTACACCGTTTACCGTAGTGACAAATATCTTTGAGACTCAAAATTCCTGTATATGACATAAAATAAACCACCCAATTTCTTTAAATATTTTTAACAAGTTTTTCTTGTTATTTTTCAAAAATAGAGAATTGATTTTCGTTCATGACAAACAAAAAAGAGGGAACGCATCCAAACATGCGTTCCCTCTAATTTCAGCGTTCGTCATACGGCAAAGAGCCACACGGACATTTTTATAACATTATGCTTAGGCATAGATTCATCGTAATATCACGTATTTTTAACCTTAACACAGCCAAAAAAAGTGGTATCACTTTTGAATATCTGTTATACTAAATCCATTGCGGGTAATACCGTAACACTGAAAGGTTAACGCATTAAGGGCCAAATCTTAATGCCGTGTATGAACGCTGACGAAGGTTACCAGCCTTCCGAGTTCATACCGCCTTTCTTTTTTTTGTATTTTCAATTGTCCAAATTTATCATCCAAAAGTGCAGAACGAAAATCAATTCATCACAAGCATAGCAGACAATTAAATTTATACAAAAAATGTAAGCGAATAATATTCGTATTGCCTGAAAAGAAGTAATATCAAGATTTTTAGCTTGTTTAAATAATGAAATTATCTCTCTTCGCGTATTATTATAACTCAAAAAAAAGGAGTATGCAAACATACGTTCCCTTTTCTATATTTGAAATTAATTATTTCTTTTAACACTTATGACGTAAAAGGCTACGTTTGTGATTTTTATCATAATATTTTAACTTATAAATTCTATTAAAATAGCTATTATTTTGTAATATTCGTAATATAATTAGAATAATAAAAAATTTTTAATTTTAATGTTACTTCATGAAGCAACAATCACTTTGTCAGTAAAGTTTCACTCTAACCAGTCTTTCGTAATAGTGCTTGGGGAGCTTTCATAATTCAAACGTTTTTCACTTGATACTTTAGCAGCTATTGGTTTTTCGATAAACCAATTTTTTACATAGACAAAAATCAGGTTCTGGATATTTTCGACTTTTTCGGTTTTTAATTTTTGATAGGCTTTTAACAGTGTCGTGTATAATTCTTGTTCTGCATTGACATAATAACTATCGAGTTCTTCAAAAACTATCGAAATACCACTTTCTATTTCAGCTTTTTTCTTTGCATTATGAATAGTCTGGACGGTTTTTTGAGCTTCACTGTAACTTGAAGAAAATGTTTTTATCAAATTTAATACTCGTTCAGGGACAAACGTAGCAATGCTGTCGTTTGTCATAATTGTCTCAAAATTGTCTAACAACAATTGATCTTGTAGGCGGTCTTTTTCAGTGTCTATATTGTGTCTATTAGTGTCTAATATATTATTATTAAGTTCTGGTATGATTTTCATACCCTCTGATTTATCAACGTTTTGGCACGGTATGATTTTCATACCCTCTTGAGCCCCAAGGGATTCAGCGTCTGATTTTTCGTCGAGGGTGGGTATGATTTTCATACCCTCTGATTTATCAACGTTTTCCCTATTCTCTCTATCAAATTTTTCGAGTAAGTAGATATCATTTTCTGAGACTT
>NZ_NGMF01000003.1:137049-175087 GCF_002140245.1 Enterococcus sp. 10F3_DIV0382
GGTACACTTGGCTACGAGACACCGGTTGGTTACCGTAACCAGAGATTGGCGCAGCGAATCCTTGATAATGAGCTCGGATGTGCTAACGCTAGCGAGGCAGTCTAACTTTAACTGTTAGCTCCTGCCGAAGATCGTCACATCCGAGGAGGCTCATTGTCAAGGACAATCGGAATAGCATACGGAAAGAAGTTCTGCACCTTATAAAATTTGTCAAAAAAACTGTTGCCATTCCAAGAGAATAGAATAAATATTTTTTGTTTTGCTAATAATTAAACACTACCTAAATATGGTAGTGTTTAATTATATAATATTCATTTTGTTACAAATAATCGTATTATAAAAGCATAACAATTGGGATAACTATTTTTTAGATTGTTTAAGTACTACTTAAATTAGGTAGTACTTAAATTTTGGTTTAAGGTAGTAGGTAATTAAGAAATGATATATATCTTCTTTTATAATAGAAGGGGAGAGGCCTAGTTAAAAGCAGCGACAATTAATAACAATGTATTTAATGCTTCACAAAATCCATTTGGTGGACAATGCATTGTTATTAGCGATGATCTACCGTTCTAAGTAGTTTTTTCTATTGGTTGCATTCGTGACTAATTATGGTATAATTATGAGTAACAAAGAGGTATTTCATTATATCACCAAACCCCATCAGCGTGCAGGCTGATGGGGTTTTTTTTACGTTTCTATATTATAGAATTAACGGGTAGGCTTACTGTCTTTTTTGGCAATTTTGCAATCAAGCCATTTGCAGAGGTAACTGCACACTACATCTGCAAGTGGCTTGATTGCAAAAACAAAATCAAAAAGGTATTTCATTATATCTCCTCCTCCCCTTGCCAGATTAGGCCGGGGTAGCAGACAGCAAAACTATTATAACATAACTGAAATACCTAAATGACATATACAGATCTGTCTCTTATACACATCTAGATGTGTATAAGAGACAGGTCTATTAGTGTCTAATATATTATTATTAAGTTCTGGTATGATTTTCATACCCTCTGATTTATCAACGTTTTGGCACGGTATGATTTTCATACCCTCTTGAGCCCCAAGGGATTCAGCGTCTGATTTTTCGTCGAGGGTGGGTATGATTTTCATACCCTCTGATTTATCAACGTTTTCCCTATTCTCTCTATCAAATTTTTCGAGTAAGTAGATATCATTTTCTGAGACTTTTAATTCTGCTAGATATAGTCTATTAGGATTATTTTTCCCTAACTGTTTGTTAAATCCCATCTGCTTTTGTAATAATAAACCAAAGGATTCCAACTCTTTTTTGATTGCTATCGCTTTTTGTTTTTGGCAGTTTAATACTCTACATAGTTCATTTGTCGTATAAGTAAAATAAACATTACCTTCTTCATCGATTTGCCGTTTGCTGATTGCGATCTCTAATCTTGCTTTTAAAAGCATATAGGCAATCTTAGTTGAATCTTTCATTTTTTTGTATTCGTCAGAAACAATAAAGACTTTTGGAAATTGATAAAATAATTCGTTGTAAACTCTATCCGCCTTAAAAAATTTAAAATCAGTCATTGTAGATCCTCTACTTTCACGTTGTTTTATTTATGTAAAATTACCTACTCTTTTCGAAAATAGCAAAGATAAATAAAAAATGCAAACGCATTAAAACTGTTTTTTAATTAAATACTACCTAAAATCAGAAATAAAATGAATTATGTACCTGTCTCTTATACACATCTAGATGTGTATAAGAGACAGCTATTATAACATAACTGAAATACCTAAATGACATATACAGATATGATAATTTATGTATTGATTTTTCTAACAAAAGGACATATTTTAATATATACTACCTATTTTAGGTAGTATATATTTTTAGATACAATATCGATCAGTTTTGAGGAAATGAAATTCTAGATATTTTTTGCTACATAGAGTTACTTTCAATATTTTTTAACGTAATTAGGCAGAAGTCACTCATCCTCTATAGGTTTGTGATGAAATTGCTATTGACCCATTTAAGTAAGAGCAAAAAACTGGAGGTTTATCAGGTAATTGGTCTAATGGATTTAAGTATGCGGTCACCGTGTATAGAGTTGCTTATGAGATTCAAGAAAATAAAGTTATTCCAGTATTGCTATATGGAACACATAACAATTATTATGAATTAGCCGAGAACACTCGCAACTTTATTCGTGTAGATGAATCGGCTTCGGTTGAGTTATAACTTTAGCTATATCAATCAACCGACCGACATATGTTAAATCTATATACAATAAAAATACCTACTTAAATGGATGTTAACGGAAGTGTATGGTGAGTAGTTCACTCGTATTTTGATATCGTTTGTATATGTTTTCAGCGTTCTAAGTGGCTTATTTTGTCCAATAATAACATGGAGTGGAATCCCTTAAGAAACACCGTTGGCAATTGTTGTTATAACATGTTATAATTTATTCATCAAAAACTAAAAGGAGTGTGATAACATGGGAAAAGAACTAAAGGTTAGAAAGATCGGCAATAGTGTGGGAGTGATCCTTCCAAGCTCTCTTGGATTAAAAAGCGGAGACACTGTCCAAGCCAAACAAGAAGGCAACTTATTCATATTAGATACTACTCAAATAGCAAAAGAACACGATCGCAAATTGATTGAAGAAAGTTTCCAAGACTTTGAGAAAGGTTTAACAGTTTCAGAAATTGAAATGGTAAAAGCTTTCGGAAAATACGGCTGGAGTGAATAGATGAAAGAGTACACGCTAGTTTATTCTAAAAGTTTCCAGACCAGCCTTGAAACGATAATAGAAGAATGGGAAAATGAGCTTGCTCTTTCTCCAGCCAGCATAAAAAGATTTGTAGGTGCGATCCAGAAGGCTTTAGAACTAACCAAAAATTTTCCAACTATACATGAGGAAGTTTCCGAAATCTATGGAATGGATATCCCAACATATCGGATCGTGATCGGCAAAAGCTATGCCTTATTTTATCGGATCGACCATGAAAAAAAAGAGATACTTGTAGGACGTATTTTCCAATCTAAACAAATAAAACTAGGCTTTTAACAATAATTAGGCAAAAGTCGCTCATCCTCTACAGGTGGGTGATTAATGCCGCTCGATATGGTTGTTAACCGTCGGTTACTCGAAGATTGATATATAAGACTTAGTACCTTTTTATTTTGCTCCATGTTATGTCTGAAGGTCTAAAGATACAATCATTAGTCTAGAGAAAAATTAAGAACCGTAGGAACTACGGGGATCGCTTGGTGAATAAGAGACACTGCTATTAGTGAAAAAATAAGATATCAAGTACACTCTATTCCCAAAAATTTCGTGACTGGAATGGCAACAGTTTTTTTGACAAATTTTATAAGATGCAGAACTTCTTTCCGTATGCTATTCCGATTGTCCTTGACAATGAGCCTCCTCGGATGTGACGATCTTCGGCAGGAGCTAACAGTTAAAGTTAGACTGCCTCGCTAGCGTTAGCACATCCGAGCTCATTATCAAGGATTCGCTGCGCCAATCTCTGGTTACGGTAACCAACCGGTGTCTCGTAGCCAAGTGTACCGTGCAACCGAAGGTGGTTCCACCAATTGACATAGTCAAATAACTCCAAATCCAATTGTTGTAAGGTTTCAAATGTGTATTGATAGACAAATTCTACTTTCAACGACTTATAAGTTGATTCAGCTACGGCATTATCAAAAGGACAGCCTTTATGACTCAATGATCGATTGATGTCAAAAGTTGTTAATAATTCATCAATAGCTTGGTTATCAAATTCTTTTCCACGATCAGTATGAAAAATCTCAACCTCTGTCAGAGGTTGTTTGATACGGCTAAATGCTTTTTTTACTAGAACGGCATCTTTATGTTCTCCACAAGAATAGCCGAGAATTTCTCGATTGAACAGATCCAAAATGAAACAGACATAATTCCATTTTTTCCCGACTCGTACATAAGTCAAGTCTGTTACGATCGCTTCTAATGGGTTGTCTCTTAAGAATTTACGATTCAATACGTTTGTCGTTTTGGCTTCATTACAAGTAGAATGATGTACTTTAAAATAAGCAACAGTATAGCTCGATTTTAATCCTCTATTTTTCATGATTCTACTAATTTTTCGTCGGCTGATCTGAATGCCTCGTTTTGATAAGGCTTTTTTTATTTTTCTTGAGCCGTAGGCCTTTCGGCTGCGGATAAATTCTTCAGCGACTACTTCTTCAAGTTCTGATTCGTCTTTCTTTGGTTTTGATTGATAATAATAGGACTGACGTGATAGACCTAATATTCTGCACATCGCTGATATAGGGTAAAGATGCTTATTCGCATCGATTACTTGTCTCTTCGTCCGAATATCAGCGCTGCTTGCTTTAAAATATCATTTTCCATTTCTAATTGCTGGTTTCTTTTACGTAGTTCTAACAATTCTTTTTGTTCAGGCGTAAGATTATCTTTTTCTTTGAATGAACCACTCGTTTTAGATTGCTTTACCCATTTGTCAAATGCTGAAGCCGTTAGTTCATATTCTCGAATGATTTCTACACGTGGCTTTCCAGCTAAGTAAAGATTGACGATTTGTTGCTTGAATTCTTGTGAAAAAGTTCTTCGTGTTCTCTTAGACATAAAAATTCCTCCTGGTATGTTTTCTTCTAGTCTACACACCTTAATTTTTCTGTCTAGTTAATTGTAGCCTATCCATGACTTTACTCATGAGAGGTTCAAGTAGTATATTTTTAATCAAAATTGACGTAACTTTTAATAAATACTACCTAAATAAGGTAGTATTTATTTTTGTGTTTTAAAAGAGGAAGTCCAATATATCTATGGGAAACTTCTTAAATAACCCGTGGTGCTAGTTAATTTTAATATCCTAAAGAATGTCTCAAAGTTCCTTCAAAACGTCGTTGTGCTCGACTTAATAGAACACTGTAAGCCAGTAATATGCTTTCAAATCTACTCTCTAGCCCTTTAACAGAACGTGAGTTGAAATTTTGACAACCTAATTTTTCTAAGGAAGAACAAACAGTCTCAACTGTTTTTCTTTGTTTTCCAAGTAAGCTGTGGTCTAGTTTTTCTGATTTATCCATGTTTTTACGTGGCGGAACGGATATAGTAATGCCCTTAAGGGCAAGCTTTTCATGGATTTTATGGCTAATATATCCTTTGTCCCCTAGGATATTGGGAAGATTCGCTTCTTCCGATAAAGTCTCTAACACTTTCACGTCATGGACACTTGGATTCGTGATTGAGTAAGTAATCGGAAAGCCAGTCTTAGTAACGATCATATGAATTTTAAGACCATAAAAATAAGATTTTTTTGTTGAGTTATAGCCAACTTTGGCTATTTGATTCAATAGTTTTGCTTGTCTATTTCTAACTGGTTTACATAATGGACTAGGAAAACTATCTATAATTCCGACTAGTTCACCTTTGGTGAGCTTCTTGATGAAAAAGTATCGAATAATCTTGATAGTGTAAGCTAAGTTTGAACTTAAGCGAGTGAATCGACTCCTACTAGGAAAGTCACCATTAGGAAATAAGACGGAACAAACCGCTCTATACGTGGCTCTTTGGCTAGTATAGCCATTAATTATGCCCCATATAACACAAGCAATAATCACTGTATCGCGTTGCTTCAGTTGATCAGTATTTCTTCGGTTTTTAATCTTATCTGGTACACAATTGTGGTATATGTTAGAAACAGTTCTCATAATTTCCTTGAATGTTATAAAAGTATCTGTATAATGTTCAGTATATTTTGATGAACGCATATGTAGTCCTCATTTCTTGGGAGTTTTGAGACTACTATATGCGTTTTTTTGTTGATTTACCAACATGTTTAGACATTTTCCTCTAGGAAAAAATTAACTAGCACCACGGGTAATGAATAACTATTCTGTGATGATTAAAAACTCGGCTAAAGCTGATTTAAAGAAAATCAAACAGTCTAATTTGAAACCTCAATTTGAGAAGGTTATTCAGACTTTAAAGGAAGATCTCTATCTCCCTAACCAATCATTTGAGAAGTTAAAACCTACACATGAAGGTAGGTATTCTAGAAGATTGAATAGACAACACCGGGTTGCTTATAAGGTAGATGAAGATGAACACGTGGTTGAAATTTATTCAGCAAGGACGCATTACGAGTCACAGTAATTACTTAAATACATTATCTCGTGGTATAATGTATTTACTAAGTAATTACATACTGTTAGAAATGAGAGATTTAAATGATTACAAAAACAAGAAAACAAGGCAATTCAATCATGTTGACAGTACCTAAAGATTTTAATGTTCCTAATGGAGTCGAAGTTGAAGCAAAGTTGGTAGAGAATGGTATTCTTTATGAATTTGTTGAACCACAAAAAGAATTTTATGATTTTAGCGAAGATATTTTGTCTGATATAATTGCAGAAGGCTACGATAAAGATGAGATTCTTGTAGAATTTAAGAATAGAAAAAACAAAATGCATTCTTCCTTTAGAGATATTGCTGAAGATACACTTACTAATTCTAAAGTAATGACTAAAGAGGAGTTGGCAACAGAAATTGGCTTATGAAATCGTTCCTTCAAAACATGTCATTAAGTATTTAAAAAAGCTAAAAGAGAAGCCATTGAAAGAAAAATTTTTGAATTTAATTTATGATGAAATTGCGATTGATCCATATAAGGGTGAACAAAAAACTGGGGATTTATCAGGTATTTGGTCTAGTGGGTTCAAATATGCGGGCACAACATATAGAGTAGCTTACTAGATTATAGAAAACAAGGTTATTCCAGTATTGTTATGTGGAACGCATGAAAACTTTTATGAACAGTTGAAAAAATTAATCTAGTGATTTGTTGTCGTTCTTAAGAAGGACGGCTTCTTTTTTATCGAAAATCTGATTCGTCTACATGACTAAAGTCGCGAGTATTCTCTGCTTCTCGATAAATTAAATAACGTCATTACTTTGAGGAAAGCTATAAATCAATATATTTCAGCTTTTCCTTATTTATGTACTACCTTTTACTTATTAATTATAAGGTAGTACATATATATCTTTTTTTTGGTAGTAACTAAAAATAAATATGTTATAATAGTATCAAATGAATATTGCTAAAAGAAAAGAGGTAGGAACGTGGTAGCGAAGAAATATGTAATCGGTAATTTTAAAGGTGGCGTAGGTAAAAGTACGTGCGCGCAAATGTTAGGGTTTGAATCAGCAGTTAATGAAGGAAAAAGAACCTTGATAATTGACTTGGATATGCAAGGAAATACTTCTGATGTGATGAACTTAACGCATATGAACTTCACTAACGAAGAAGGAGGCGGAGAAGGTGAACCGATTGTTTACGAAAATACTGTGACTGACGTGTTGATAAACAATCTTCCACCTAAAGAGGCTGTCTATAAAGTAATCAATAACCTCTATATACTTCCAGCAGACATGTCCTTTGAAATGTATGATGATTGGATCAAAGACCAATATAATGATTCATTATCCCAATTCAAATATATGAAAGAAAAGCTAGAACCATTATTTGATGAGTTTGACGTCATCTATTTAGATGTCCCACCTTCTATTTCTGTATATAGTAAATCCGCGATGTACATTGCGGACTGGGCAATCGTCGTCTTACAGACCCAAGTAAAATCGATGAGAAATGCGATGCAATATCTTGAGTATATGGACTTTTTTGTGAAAGAATTTGATACAAATTTATATGTTGCTGGTGTTATTCCTTTCATGTTGGAAAGCGGTGACGCAGTAGATCAGGAAATGTATAAACAAGCCCAAGAGATTTATGGGGAACATTTGATTAAAAATGTTGTACTCAAAAATGCGCGCTTAAAACGATACGACGGATCAGGTATTACGATGGAGAAGACAAAGAAAGGTCTCTTAAAACAATGGGATCGCAAAAGCCACGAATTATTTATCAGTATTTTGAAAGAATTGGAAGAACACGAGAATTGGTATGCGGAGGTGGAGTAATTGGCTGACATCAAAGGACTTGATATTTTTGGGAACAACAAAGGACTCGCCAAAATAAAAAAAGAAGCAGAAGCAAAGAAAAAGCAGCAAGCAATTACACCATCTGAAAATAAGCAATTAGAAGTGCACCAAGTTCAAGAAATAAAAACTTCCTCCAATGTTGAAAGACAGAGTAGAGGAAGAACAAAAAAAGTTGGCGCACCAATCAGAAAGTTTGATAAGGTTTATTCCACCAAGCATCCTTTAAAACTGTCGACTTTGTTAAATGCGACTTCCAGAGTTTTAGTAGAAAAGTATGAGACTAATATGACAAGAGATGAATTGCTTAGAAAAGCTTTAGATGAGTATATTAAACAGAATCTTACGCAAGAAGATAAGCAAGATTTGTTTAATGACGTGGTGAAAGAACTAGACTTGTTCAGAGAAAAATATCCAATTGTTCCAGAATTAGATGATCGTGGAGAAATAATAAGAACTACCAGTCAGATAAAACAAGATACCGAAGACTCACTGCGCAAAGGGTGGGGAATGAATAATAAAGTTAGATAATAATCAAAGAAGAACTAAGTAACTACCTTTAAACGGTAGTTACTTAGTTCTTCTTTGATTTGCGTGAAATAGAGGGGATTTATTTTTCTGGTTACGTGATTAAAAAATCCAAAAAATGAGCATAGGAACGGTTATGATTTTAGGGTGTGTTTTAATGAGATATTGTGATTTCATTAACAAGTGTATGATAATCTGTTGTTGAGTTAGTAAATAAGTAATAGAGCTAACTCTAAAATAAAACTATTAGGAGGAGATGTAGGTGAAAAAGTTTAAAAAGAAAATATATTTAGGATTGGTTGTTGGGGTGAGTATGTTTGGGTTCATGGCTCATACTAAACAAGTAACTGCAGATACTAACCAAAAAGAAAGGATTATGAGCCAATTAGATGACTCTCAAATAGAGTATGTACCCAATGAGCTAATTGTCAGTTTAAAGGCTACACAAAGAATTTCAACAGAGAAAAATAAACCGCAAAATTTATTGGGTGTAAAAGTTATGGTGGAAAAAGATTTGACTCTTAGGACAAATGAAAGCGATTATAATAAGCGAGATCAAGTATTATTAGTGAAATTGAACGAAGAAATTAGTGTGGAAGAGGCAGTAAGAACATTTAATGCTTCTGATATGGTCAATTATGCAGAGCCAAACTATGTGGTTGAACTAGAGCCGTTGAATGATGTTGAGGAGCCAAATACAACTGATTCTTTAGGAAATCGATCAATTATTCTTAACGATCCTAATTGGAGTAAACAAGCTAATTTAAGAGAGATTAGCATGCCATCCGCTTGGGAAGAAACCAAGGGTTCTAAGGATGTGAAGGTAGCGGTCATTGATTCAGGAATTGATTATCAACATGAAGATCTTTCTGGAAATGTAGATGAAAGTTTGAGATACGATTTTTTTGACGATGATACAGATCCTATGGATACTATGGGACATGGACACATATTGCCGGGATTATTGGTGCTCAAACAAACAACGAATTAGGTGTTGCTGGAATAAATTGGGATGTTACGATGGTACCTATACGTGTATTTGGTAGTAGTGGAGGTACCAGTTTGGCAATCTTAACTGAAGCTATTAATTATGCATCCCAAAAAGGGTTTCCAATTATCAATTTTAGTATAGGTAGTGTTGTTTATAGCAGTACAGAAGAAGCAATTAAAAACTATCCTGGATTATTCGTAGCAGCAGCTGGAAATAATGGGATAGATATGACTGATAAACCTTTTTACCCAGCTTCTTTGGATATACCTAATATTATTACTGTAGGAAATTCTAGTGGTTATGAACGAAGTTCTGATTCAAATTATAGTAAAACAGGTGTTGATTTATTCGCTAGAGGGTTTCGTGTTTTTAGTACATTTCTAGGAAGTAAATACACGTATATGTCAGGTACCTCGATGGCAACACCTCATGTCACTGGTAGTGCTGCATTAGCGTTGTCACTAGATCCTGATCTATCTACTGATGAATTAAAAAAAATCATTTTAAATAGTGTTGATTCATTTTATGAACTATCTGATTTATGTCTTACAGGGGGAAGACTAAATACGAATAATGTTGTACGACAAGTAACGGGTAAACTTACTGCATCTAATATCACATTAAGATTAAATAGTGAATGGTCAGATGAAATTGCTAAAGAGATGTGTCACGTTCACTGGATTGACCAGTCAGGAAATGATTTGACGGATCAAGTGGTTGTTCTAAAAAACGAAGTGGATACATCTAACTTTGGCGATTACGAAGTAGTATTTGCATCACCTGATTTAACAGATCAAATCTCAGTTACAGTGACCGTACCTCGATTACGTAAACTTACGCTAGGAAAAGAAACAGCAACCATTGATATTGGTTCCGCATGGGATAGTGTCATAGCCATTGATACTTTTCAAGTGAAAGCTATAGATGATTTTGGGAATGATGTTACAAATCAAGTACAGGTTACTATTAATGCTGATATAGATACAATTAATTCAATTCAAGCAGTGATTAAGTTTGAAGTTCCAGAATTAGGCTTAGCCCAAATTGGTAGACTGAATATTACTGCAAAAAATAGTACAATCAATGGATTGAATGAAGTTAGCATCGAGCACGTAAAAAAGATTATGTCGTTTTCGAAGAAGAATTTGGACATTTAGAGGGTGATACGATTGTCGGCATCCACCATAAAAGTGTCGTCATCACACTCGTTGAGCGACTTTCAAAAGCCATTATCGCCTTGAAACCAGAAGGCCGTAAGGCAGTTGATATTGAAAATTCGATTAATGAATGGCTTCAATCCGTACCCAAAAATCTTTTCAAATCAATTACCTTTGATTGTGGAAAAGAATTCTCTAATTGGAAAAGTATTAGTAATACGAATGATATTGATATTTATTTCGCAGACCCAGGAACGCCTTCCCAACGGGGATTAAATGAACATTCAAACGGACTCCTCCGAAAAGATGGACTACCAAAAGAAATGGACTTCAACCAAGTCAATCAAGGATTCATCTCATCCGTTGCGTCCAAAAGAAACCATATCCCTAGAAAATCACTAAATTACCAAACACCATTAGAAGTTTTTTTGAGTTACGTAAATGGAAAGTTTTGTCTCGCTTAATTTGACAAATAATAACCATTTGGTTTTCGTTTTCCTTGCATCGGTAAATGTAAAACATTGAATTCTCCCGTCTTAAACCGGCGATAGAGGGTACTTACTGAACAAGAGAAGGTTCGCTCTGCACGGCCAATAATGACGTCTGGGGTCCAACCTTCAGTTGATCTTTTTGCAATGTATTCTTTTTCCTCAGCAGGAAAAATGATTTCGGTTCTCCCACAACGTCGCTTATTTTCTTTGTATTGTTCAAGGTATTCAAGTGCTGTTCCACCACATTTGAGAAAGTTATAGACATTGTAAATTGTTTGGCGTCCACGTTTAAGCTGCTTCGCAACGATAGCAACCGGAGTTTCTTGATGAAAATATGCTTCTATCATTACAAGCTCGTTTGGTGTAAGATGGGTATAAGTCATTTATGTTCACTCTCCTTGTATGCTTTAGCGGGTATTACAATTTGAGTGTAACATAAATGGCTTTTTTATTTGTCTCGCTTAATTATACAAACGGCGAGAATATCGACAAGACTAGGATATTTTTTTATATATGCATATCCTTGTGGTGCAGTAACTCCTAAATTTTTTAAATTAGACAGACTTATTGGTAAAAGTATTTCTTCTAGGTGGATAATTTCGTAAGCATATTTTCCCTTTTAAACTAATTGTTCAAACTCATCGTCTCCTAAAAAGTAGTGTTGATTTTTCTTAAGTTTAGTAATTGGATTTTTTACAATCAATTTATACTTTAAAGCTTTGGTGGGGATTGTTTCGTAAATCCAAAAGATATTATAAGGATCTGAGGTAAGATAGAAATTTCTAAATTCAAAGTTTTTTTGTTTGTTTATAATTTTTTCCATGTATCGTGGATAGATACTAATAAGGATATTGTTAGTCATCGAGTGTCCATAATTCTCGTGTGGATTTTTCATTAATATAAGCTAAATAACTATTTTCAGTTAACTTAGCTGCCAGTTCCTTACTAGCTTCAGTCATTTCTATTAATGCTTTCCAATTGGGGATAGGGCTATCCAAACCAGAAATTTTTGTCGACTTATTTAAACGATTCCATTTTCTAATTGTTGTTCCTACTCTTATAGCTGAACTCGAACTGCTTTCTGTATTGTATTTATTTTTCACTTGTAAAAGAATTGGTGAGGTTCCTAAATAACAGAAATCAACAGCTCGATATACAGAGCCGGCGCACCAAATCCAACCTTCAGGTTCTAACACTTCGGCTAAATATTCCTCTAAAATACTTCCGTTCATGTTCTCAGCGCTCATATATAAAAAATGTCCACGCAAGTAGTCATTCAATACTTTTTGATCATCAATATTAGCATTTGCTGCTACTCTAGTAGTTAAAGCAGCATCTTTTTCGCCAAATGTTTTAAGAGGTTTTTTTAATGCTGGGTTATTCCTATCCCTGATGTATTTATTACACCATTTTGTTAAGTAAATTTTTGCCATAATTAATGGATTATCACTATCAGGTACTGATATACCAGTGAACAAACTTGGTCCATTGTTGAGTGCAAAATAAAAAAGTTCTTTTAAAATTTTATGATACTTACTATCTTCAACGTCATCGATAACTTCATCAAAAATAATGGATGCCGGTTCTGTGGTTAAACCTTCATTTAAGATTGATTCAAAAGTTCTATTTTTGTTAGGCATATACGTCACGTAGCTTGTTATCAAGAATAAGATTCTTTCTTTTTTTTTGCTTTTTCTAAAAGGGAGTATGCTAAAATAAGAGGGTATATAGCAACTTTAAATAAGAGATAGGAGTGTATCTTTTTGGGTGCAGAATTAAATCAAAAATTATTTAGTGCGGCAGATAATCTCCGTAGCAAAATGGATGCGTCAGAATATAAAAATTATTTATTGGGGCTGATTTTCTATAAATATTTATCCGACCGATTGTTGGAACAAGTGGTTCTTTTAGCAGATGAATCCTTAGAGGAATATGATACGGTAAGCAAACAAACGATGTTGTATCGTGAATTACTTTCAGATGAAGAATCAAAAGAAGACCTGATTGCCACAATCGTTGATATTTTGGGGTATGCGATTGCGCCAGAGTATCTTTTCAACGTCTTAGCGGATCAAGCAAAACAAGCAACGTTCCAATTGAACGATCTAAACAAAGCCTTTGTGCAATTGGCATCTACCTACAATCAATTTAATGGGTTATTTGATGATGTGGATCTCCAATCAAAAAAACTAGGAACAGATGAGCAACAACGAAACGTGACGATTACCGAAGTCATTAAGAAATTGAATGACGTGGAAGTTTTAGGTCACGATGGGGACGTGATCGGGGATGCGTATGAATTTCTGATCAGTCAATTTGCTTCAGAAGCAGGGAAGAAAGCCGGAGAATTTTACACGCCTCATATGGTTTCTGATATGATGGCACAAATCGTGACGTTGGATCAAAAAGAACGACGATTCTTTAGTGTTTTTGATCCAACGATGGGTTCAGGCTCATTGATGTTAAACGTACGTAACTACTTAACTCACCCAGATAACGTTAAATATCATGGGCAAGAATTAAATACAACGACATACAATCTAGCAAAAATGAACTTGATTTTACATGGGGTAGATGCTGAAGAGATGAATCTCCGCAATGGGGATACGTTGAATAAGGACTGGCCAACAGATGAACCTTACACATTTGATGCAGTAGTGATGAATCCACCCTATTCGGCTAACTGGTCAGCAGATGCGACCTTCTTAGATGATTCTCGATTTAATCGTTATGGGAAATTAGCGCCAAAATCCAAAGCAGATTTTGCGTTTCTTCTTCATGGTTTCTATCATTTGAAGGAAACAGGGACCATGGCCATCGTCTTGCCACACGGGGTTTTATTCCGTGGTGCTGCAGAAGGGGGCATTCGTCAAAAATTATTAGAAGACGGCAGTATTTACGCCGTGATTGGTATGCCTGCGAACTTGTTCTTTGGTACATCGATTCCAACGACGGTGATTGTATTGAAAAAGAACCGCCAAACTCGAGATGTATTATTCATTGACGCTAGTCGAGAATTTGTTAAAGGAAAAAATCAAAATAAATTATCGGAGGAAAATATTCAAAAAGTCCTCGAAACCTACGCTGAAAGAAAAGATGTCGAGAAATACGCTCATTTGGCAACCTTTGATGAAATCAAAGAAAATGACTATAACTTAAATATTCCACGCTATGTAGATACGTTCGAAGAAGAAGAACCAATTGATATGGTTCATGTCGGAAATGACATCAAGAAGATACGACAAGAACAGCAAGTGCTAGAAAATGAACTCTTGGAAGCAATCTCTTCCTTGCAAACAACACCTGAAAATGAAGCGTGGTTGCAAGGTGCGTTGGAGGTGTTCAAACATGAGCAATGATACGCAACCAGAAATTCGGTTTCCTGGATTTACGGAAGATTGGGAAGAGCGTAAGATTAAGGACATATTCAAGATCACGCGGGGGCAAGTTCTTGCCGCAACTGAAACTAGTGAGGAGAAATCAGATATATCACCATTTCCAGTTTATTCTTCTCAAACAAAAAATAATGGGTTAATGGGATATTATAAAGATTATTTGTTTGATACTGCAATTACATGGACCACTGATGGTGCCAATGCTGGAACCGTTAGTTACCGTTCAGGTAGGTTTTACTCAACAAATGTAAATGGTGTATTGATTTCAGACAAAGGATACACCAACAAAGCGATATCCGAAATTTTGAATTTGGAAGCTTGGAAATGGGTCTCTCATGTTGGAAATCCTAAACTTATGAATAATGTTATGGGAGATATTAGCATTATGATTCCTAGTTCATTTGAGGAGCAAGACAGACTTTCAGATTTTTTGAATCAATTAGATGATACTATCGCTCTTCATCAGCGTAAGTTAGATTTGCTGAAGGAAACGAAAAAAGGATTCTTACAAAAAATGTTCCCTAAAAACGGAGCAAAAGTGCCAGAAATTCGTTTTCCGGGATTTACGGAAGATTGGGAACAGCGTAAGGTTGGTGATTTTTTAAATGAAAGTAGAATCAAGGGTTCAGATGGTAGCGTTGCAAGAAAAATGACTGTAAAACTGTGGAGAAAAGGTGTAGTTCCTAAAGAGGAAATTTATTCAGGAAGCTCTGCAACCCAGTACTATATTCGGAAATCTGGACAGTTCATGTATGGTAAATTAGATTTTTTGAACCAAGCATTTGGAATAGTCCCAAGTGAGTTAGATGGCTATGAATCAACTCTTGATTCACCAGCTTTTGATATTGGGGAAAATATGAATTCAATATTCTTATTAGAGTATGTATCTCTAACTCGCTTCTATAAATACCAAGGAAACCTAGCAAATGGGTCGAGGAGAGCTAAAAGAATTCACGTTGATACATTTTTAGAAATGCCCATTCCTACACCTAGTTTTGAGGAACAAACTAAAATCGGTGGCTTCTTCAAACAACTCGACGACACCATCACTCTTCATCAACGCAAGTTAGATTTACTAAAAGAAACGAAAAAAGGCTTCTTACAAAAGATGTTTGTCTAGGAGGGAAGAAGAATGAAAATTAGTCATCGTGAGGAAGCAGAAGTCGAAGAACAGTTGATTCGTGTACTTGGGGAAGGACATAATCAGTGGACGTATCGTCCGGATCTAAAATCAGAAGAAGATCTTTGGGACAATTTACGCCAAAAAATCATCTCAAATAATCAAGCAGAACTGAATGATTCTCCTTTGACCGATAAAGAGTTTGAAACGATCAAAACCGAATTATTGCTACGGACGAAAACCCCATTTGATGCTGCGAAATGGTTAAAAGGTGAAAATGGGATGGCTCGGATCACGATTGAACGGGAAGATTCGCAATTGGGTTCTGTCTCACTTATCCTTTATTCCAATCAAGACATTGGTGGAGGAATCTCTACTTATGAAGTGGTCCATCAAATTGCAAAACGTGGAAGTAACATAGAAGCACGGGATCGACGTTTTGACGTCACCTTACTGATCAATGGATTACCGATTGTCCAAATCGAGCTGAAACAAGTAACCGCAAAAGATGGTTTTTATCAGGCGTTTAACCAAATCAAAAAATATGCAGAAGAAGGTATGTTTCGGAACAATATCTTTTCGACCTTACAGTTGTTTGTGGTTTCCAATGAACAAACCACTCGGTATTTTGCAAATGCCTTACCAAAGGATTTGCATCCTAAGTTTTTATTTAGTTGGCGAACGAAAGATAATAAAAAGGTAGAAAACTTATATGAGTTTTGCAAACAAGTGCTAAATATCCCGGATGCTCATCGCTTGATTGCGGATTATACGATTGTCAGTGAAGATCAAGACAATAAAATCCTCATGGTGTTACATCCTTATCAAGTACATGCGATTCAAGCCTTGTTTATTGCTGCAAATAAACATCAATCAGGGTATGTGTGGCATGCGACTGGTTCAGGAAAAACGTTGACTAGTTTTGTATCTACTAAGCTTTTAGCACGAAAATCGGGGATCGATCGGACGATCATGTTAGTGGACCGCAAAGATTTAGATAATCAAACCACCACAGAGTTTACGAAATTTGCTTCGGAATTTAATACTGGGATTTCTTCCGGGAATGCTAAAGCGAATAGCTTGATCGTGGGAACAGGAAGTGCCAAAGAATTAAGTGAAACCTTATTGGCAGATGCCAATGCTAATGTTGTGATTATTACAACTCGTCAAAAGCTGGATGCGGCGTTGAAATATGCAAAGAAACAAGAAGAGAAAAAAGGAACCAATCGCTTCCAAAAATTAATGGGGCAACATATCGTGTTTGTAGTCGATGAGTGTCATCGAGCGTTAAGTGCTGAAAATATGGAAGAAATCAAAAAAATGTTTCCGAAGTCCACTTGGTTTGGCTTTACAGGTACACCGATTTTCCCTGAGAATCGGAAACAAGCCAAAGGGCAATTGGCCCGTACAACTCATGATCAGTATGGAGAGGTCTTACACACCTATACCATCAAGAATGCATTAGAAGATGGTTCGGTTTTAGGATTTCAAGTAGAGCATGAAAACACCGTGGAGCCGACTTCATTAGAGAATAAAATCTATCGGAAATTAAAAGAAGTAGAAACATATGCAGAGTATTCATCAGAACAGATCAATCGTATGATCGATCAAATGGAGCCTGTCAAAAAAGAAAGTTATTTGGACCCAGCTGTTTTTGAAGCAGATGAACATATCCAAAAAGTCATTCATAAAATGTTCCGTCCAGATAATGCCTATACAAAATTTGATTTTCGAAATGGCAGACCAACGAAGTCTGCGATCTTAACCACGAGTTCCATTGACATGGCCAAAAAGTATTATCGAACGATCAAAGAAATGACGAAAGAACCTGACTGGTTAACAAAAGAGTTTCCTAATCAGCCCATTCGTGAAGGAAGAACGATGGAGGATCCTGATTTTCCACGAATCGCTATTACCTATTCATTAGAAGAAAACAGCCGAGATTCAAGTGTCCAACAAGAAGAAATACAAAAAATTATTGAGGAATATAATCAGTATTATGATACTTCCTGGTCACTAGCAGACATTGAGCGTTATAACGGAGATATCAATAATCGTTTGGCACGAAAAAGAGCGGAATTCAAACAATTTGGGAAACAAATTGATTTAGTGATCGTAGTGGATCGTCTGTTGACAGGTTTTGATGCTCCTACGATTCAAACCCTATTTGTGGATCGTAATCTAGAGTATGCAGGATTGATCCAAGCTTTTTCACGTACGAATCGTACGTATCCTGATAAGACAAAAGGATTGATTGTGACGTTTCGTAAGCCAGCGACAATGGAGAAGAATGTCGAGGATGCGACAAAACTGTATTCAGAAGCTAAAGAAGAATCGGGCTTGATTTATCCAAGTTATCAAGAATCCAAAAAAAGATTCAAGCAAGCATATGGTAAGTTAAAGGAGGTTTCATCCATGGAATCCATTGATGAACATACGCCACTTGAAATCCGTATCGAGTACGTCAAAGCATTTCAAGAATTGAATCGTGCTTATGAATCGTTAGTGACTTATGACGATTACAATGATGACATTGTGCAATCTTCAACTTTGAACAATCAAATTCAACTTTTGGAAGAACAAATTGGCGTGTATGAGACCGTGAAAGGTTCATTGATAGAGGAAGAACCAGAAAAAGAAGGAGAAGATTTTTCAACGATCGAATTTTATAGTGAAAATACTACTAAGTTGTATGATATTGATTCTACTTATATTGATCAATTACTAGGAACTTATGCTGCGAATAGTTCAGATGCACGAGAAGAAATTGAAAAAGCTTTGGTTAAATTGAATAAAACAGAAGGAGTCAAAGAAGTTTACCGACAAATTTTAAATGCGTTTGATGTGGGGACTTTAGATAGTAATGAAGATATCTTTGTCATTAAACGTCGCTATTTTACACAAGCAAGTGATGATTTGATTCATGCCTTTTCCAATGAGTGGTTTGTTTCTGAGAAAGAATTACATGCTTCTAATCTGCAATATATGCCAGGTGAAGATCCAATTCCTAATATGAAAGCAATTATCAACAGTAAGGATTACGAAGGATATAAAGCCAAACATCCAGAAGCGAAACCATTTAAATACCCACAAGAAATGAAGCGAGCCTGGCGTAAAATGTTAGATGATGAGTTGATTCCCCTTGAAAATGAATTGAGGTAAACGAGAAGAGTTAAGAAAATTGTACGATTCAAAGATAGTAGTAAAGTGGAAGTGTAGAAAATAGGGATAGATGTCTTTTTACTTGTTCACATTTTATAACGGAGGGTTCTGTTGCAAAGTTTTAAATAAAGAATAAAATCCCTTATGGTATCTATGATTTAAGCTGGGATTCCCAATAATACCTTGATTTCAGTACAGACCGAAAACCCGAAGAGAGTTCCTTCTTTTCGGGTTTTCTTATATAATCCTCGAATGGCTTCCATGCCTTTAATCGTGGTAGAGGCAGTGCGTAAACTTCGATAGAATTTATTGCGTCTCTTTACTGGACGATGGTCTTGTTCAATCAAATTATTCAGGTATTTAATGGTACGATGTTCTGTCCCTTGATAAAAGCCGCCGTATTCTTTTAGTTTCTTAAAGGCACTTGTAATAGAGGGGGCTTTATCTGTGACTACAACCTTCGGTTCATCAAACTGCTTCACTAACCGCTTAAGAAAAGCATAGGCTGCTTGTGTGTCCCGTTTTTTACGTAACCAAATATCCAAGGTTAAACCATCTGCATCGATGGCTCGATACAAATAATGCCATTTTCCTTTAATTTTGATGTACGTTTCATCCATTTTCCATGAATAAAAGGATTTTTTATTTTTCTTTTTCCAAATTTGATAGAGTAGTTTGCCATATTCTTGCACCCAACGATAAATCGTCGTATGAGAAACGTTAATGCCACGATCATATAAGATTTCTTGAACTTCACGATAGCTAAGGTTATAACGAAGATAGTAGCCCACGGCTACAATAATCACATCGAAGTATCACCAAAACAGTTTTGTTGGGGCTAGAACTAGTCGTACGCAAAAGTTTTGTGCCTGAAAAAAAAGCAGATTAATTTTTTCAATATAAATAGCATGGCTCTAGAAAAAAACCAGACAGTAGAAATTGTCTACCGTCCGGTTAACGTTTTAGCCATGCTTATTTTATTATCTGTTGATCGACCGCGCGAACCTTGCTGCTGTGTGTCGCTTTCCACGAATGGTATTCGACAATACTTCGATGTTTTCAATTCCATAGATGCCCATATTTGCATCACCGATATGCTGGATATCGACGCCTAAGATCTTATTTCGCAAAGCAATTTCTCGTATAGTTTCAGGATCAGCACTTTCTTGGCTTGTCCCAATTGCGCTCATCACCAACACACCATGTTGATGCGCATACCCAATGGCATCCGCTAAAACAACTTCCGAAATCCCTGGAACTGTCCCAATGGCAGGAACCAAAAGGATATCTGCGCCTGCAGAAACGATTTTCTCGACTGTTTGTTGATCCACCACAGGCTCATTGACCCCAGCTCCATGCATCTTCCCTGCAATAATCAAGCCATCAAAATGTGTTTTGGCCGCTGCAATACTGCTGATGATTGCTTCATTTGAAACCCCCACCCCAGGATTTCCAGTCAAACAAATAAAATCAAAGCCCAGTTGATTTGCTCGCTCAAAACTTTCTTTCGTTGCCTGTCTGCCTTCTGCGATTTCAGTTCTGTCCTCAGCCATCTGCGCATTCGGATCAACAGGTTCCAAATTCAATCCTATCGGCAAACCGACCAATTTCTTTAAATCACGAATCAAATGCTCTTTGCCTGTATTTTTTATTTCTGAAGCGGCATTTTCATTGTACATGCCTAAAACAACTGGATTAGCGGTATCAAATCCATTTAATAAAATCATATCAGCACCATACGCCCGCGCAAATTCGCTATAGGTAATGTTGTGTTCTAAAGGCGGATGCAATACGACATTCTCTGATAAAATGATGCGGCCTTCGCTCGCTTTGATACTTTGTTTTAATTCGTCTTTGGTCATTTTCGCAACTTCACTTGCTGTTGCACTCAATAATCGTTTTACCATAATGAGCCTACTTTCTATAGGTTAATTGATTTCTTTATCTAGCTGCGCTTTATCCATGATCAGGAAGAAAGGTAAGTAACATAATACATCAACAGCGATCAAAATAATCTGCCAAATCACACCTGAAATGTGTCCCGTTGCCAAAAAACCGCTGATCAAGGGTGGCGTTGTCCAAGGAACTGCTACACCGATTGTTTTATGCAATAATCCCGCGCTCATGGCAAAATAAGCAATCACTACATTGACAACTGGTGTAAAAAGAAAAGGGATCAAAAGGGTCATATTCAACATAACCGGCAAACCAAACATGACTGGCTCACTGATATTGAAGAGATTCGGCACAGCAGCGATGGGTTTTAATGCTTTAGATTGCGCACTCTTTCCGAAGAAAATCAATGCAATCACTAAACCTAAGACTGCGCCGCCACCACCAATATAAGCAAACATATCAAAGAATTGAGAAGTTAAAATATGCGGCAACTCTTGTCCACTCTGGAAGGCAACGCGATTGGCATCCGTATTGGCCAAGAAAATAGGACCAGTAACCGAGCCAACGATATTCCCGCCATGAATCCCCATAAACCAGAATAAGCTATTCAAGAATACCGTAAGAATCGCCCCAGCTAGTGTGCCGCCAATGAAACTTAAAGGCCCCGCCAAACTTGTTGCTAATAATAAATGGGCATTTTCAAATGAGGATAAATCGATCATAAATGCGACTATAAATGCAAGTAATAATATCACTGTGCCTGGAATCAATGCTGCAAAACTACGGCTAACTGCCGGAGGAACACTTTCTGGCATTTTGATGACAATGTTACGCCGGACAAAATATTGAAAGATCCAAGCAGAAATCAGTCCCACAACAATCGCAATAAAAATACCTTGACTGCCCATAAATTTAACTGGAATACCTTCGCCAGCATCAGCAATCACATTCGGTGTCAAAATCAACCAAGCTGAAATTGAAATGACACCAGCACTCGCACCATCAACATTATATTGTTTGGCCATACCGGAAGCAATACCAAAAGCAGCAATCAACCCCATAATGCCAAATGAAGAGTTGACCACGTGGTTAAACATCGCTAAGAGGCGCCCATCATACAATCCTGCCAGCCAATCGGTCCAACCGGCAATTGGAAAACTACTTATAATCAGAAAGATACTGCCAATAATAATCAAAGGCATCGCAAGCGCAATACCATCACGAATCGCAATCAAACCCTTAACATTACCAATTTTTACTGCAATCGGCATCAGACTTTTTTCCATCCAAGCTTCAATTTTTTTCATCTATATCCCTCCATTTTCCAAACCATGCGATAGCCTACCAATTCAAGATCTATATCCTCCTTTCATAAAATTTACTTGAACACAAACCGAGTGAGGAATCTTGCAAATATCAAGATTCAATGACACACTTTGTGCATAAGAACAAGTCTATAGAAACCATTGACTTTAATCAATTTAAAAAAATAATCAAAAGGCCAAATTCCTAACATTTTTCATTTTTACACATGAAAAATGAGCGAAATCCTAAATATCATTTTGTATGAACTATATCTTACGTACTTTTTTTACAATTATTTAGGGTATTTCATTATTTTCGTTTAATCATATTTTTAAATTAACAAAAACGCTTTCATTTGTAAATTGCCTATTCTTCCAATCATGTTTTGTTCGAACAAGTTCTATTTTAGCATATTGTTTTTGGTTCTGTTGCAAAGTTTTCCAAAAAATCTATTTTAGTGTAAAATTGAGAAAAAAAACAGAGAGGACAGAGTAATGAATCATTTTAAAGGCAAACAATTCAAAAAAGACGTCATTATTGTCGCTGTTGGTTACTACCTGCGTTACAATCTAAGCTATCGTGAAGTTTAGGAATTGTTATATGATCGTGGCATTAACGTTTCTCATACGACGATTTATCGTTGGGTGCAAGAGTACAGCAAAGTCCTCTATTATCTTTGGAAGAAGAAAAATAGACAATCCTTCTATTCATGGAAAATGGACGAAACCTATATCAAAATTAAGGGACGTTGGCATTATCTTTATCGTGCAATTGATGCGGACGGCTTAACCTTAGATATCTGGTTACGAAAGAAACGGGATACGCAAGCAGCCTATGCTTTCTTAAAACGACTCCATAAACAGTTTGGTGAGCCGAAAGCAATTGTGACCGATAAAGCACCTTCTCTTGGCTCCGCCTTTAGAAAGTTACAGAGTGTGGGTTTATATACTAAGACAGAGCACCGAACTGTGAAGTATCTTAACAATTTAATAGAACAAGACCATCGACCTATTAAACGACGAAATAAATTTTATCAAAGTCTCCGTACAGCCTCTTCCACGATTAAGGGCATGGAGACCATTCGAGGAATATATAAAAAGAACCGAAGAAATGGAACGCTCTTCGGCTTTTCGGTGTCTACTGAAATCAAGGTATTAATGGGAATAACAGCCTAAGATATTTGGAGTTCAGATAGGGCGCGTTTAATTTTCAAACTTCGCAACAGAACCATTTTTACTGTAAAAATTACTTTAAAAGTAGATTAGAATGGTGGTATATGATAAAAAACGAATATAGAAATTTATTAAAACACATTTATTGGGGTAGTTTTGATAGTGGAGTTATTTTTATTTTTCTATCCCTGATGATTTGGGACGATACAGAGAACATGGTAACTGTTGCTTTAGCATTTTCAATTCCAATTGTGATTGATACAGTCATTGATTATTTCTTCTCGAGTTTTAGTGATCATCATAATCGGAAGAAACTTTTTATTATTGGAAACATAGGATCTGCTATTGCACTAAGTTTTTACGGTTTTGCGCAAAGTATTTATATTCTTTATGGGCTTATTTTTATCAAGTCCTTATTTGCTAAGTTATACCAAAGTTCATTAGATCCGTACATACGAGAAAATATTAAAGAAGATCTTTATATGGACTTTCTTTCGCAACGAAATATTCAAATGAGTGTAGGTGCTTCTATTGGTGGTTTCGCTTTAATGATGCTGTATGGGTTTTTGCAGAATATAGCCCTCATTTTTGTTGTTTCAGGATTAATTGAACTTTATTCAACAGTTTATTTATTCAAGCTTAAGGACAACAAACTTCAAAGAAGAAAAGAAAAAGAAGATGCAATTGATTTAGAGTGGATAAAATACATCACTTTTATTTATACAGTTGAAGGTTTTGGAATTGCGCTTATTGTCAATCGTATGTTGATTTATATAAACGAATTCCAAGGAATTCCCTTAGGAAATGTGGGGTTCGTTTTCTTTGTTGTCTATGGTGTTTCTAGTGTGATGGCAGCAAGAATATATAAACGATTTAATAAGATTTCGTTGAAGGCAATGCTCATCACTTCTTTTCTCTTACAAGCTTTTTTATTGATAATCTTTATACAAATTAATCAATTATTTTTTATAATTATAGTTTGGTTCATCTTTGAATTAGTTGCTAATATCACCGATATATATGCAAGTGATAAAATAAACAGTAGTCTCTTTACAGAGATAGGGAAAAGACTTTCCAAATTTAGAATTATGATTGCAATAGGTAATGTTTTAGGGCAATTTATAGTAAGTCGTATTTGGGATCAATTCGGAATGAGTATGAGTTTTTATTTTTCAGGTATTATTTTAATTCTATTATCTTTTGTTATTTTGCTAAAAAATGAAAAGCATTTTGAGAAAAACTGAAATAAAAACTTGCCCCTTGCTGAAAAAGCGAAGGGGGTTTTTTATTTTATTTTGTGGCAATAAATTTGCCACAAACAGCACTTAAAAAATGAGCGAAAACGGGCGAAGTCCAAGCGATATTTTTTTACTCGGAAATCGAAGATTGACGAACGATCTTGACCTTGCTTTTAGCCGTCACTTGTGAATTTCAAAAATTCGCCTTGTGAAGGCTTATTTGTTGCACGATACAACTTGTGAAATCCGGCTGGTTCACAATCTATACCTGTCATTTTTCTAGATAAATGGCATAAATTTTCAGCGCTAAGTGACAAAAGCAACTAATTTTTCATGATAGATTTTTAAATATCTCAATCTATCTCCAAAATTAGTTGCTTTTGTAGCTATAGTTGACTATGAATATGACACATAATTAGAAAAAACTGTGCCAATTAAATATAAAAATGACAAATTGATGAATCAAATTCAAATTAAGGGGGCAACCCTGGAAGTCTTAAATTTACCCTCAATGAATGGTATTGAAGATGAAAATTTAAGGCGTTTGATTAATAGCCTTGTCATTGAATTGTACAAGTATCAAGCAGAATCAGAACGAAAAAAAATTAAGGAACGTCAGGCACAGGGAATCGAAATTGCTAAGAAAAAAGGCAAATTCAAAGGTCGGCAACTGAAATTTAAAAAAAATGATCCACGTTTAAAGCATGCTTTCGATTTGTTTTTGAATGGTTTATCTGATAAAGAAGTTGAAGAACAAACTGGAATCAATCGCCGAACGTTTAGAAGGTATCGAGCAAGATATAACGTGACAGTAGATCAAAGAAAAAACAAAGAAAAGAGGGATAGTTAATGAGTACGGTTATTTTAGCTGAAAAACCAAGCCAGGCATTAGCCTACGCAAGTGCTTTAAAACAAAGCACCAAAAAAGACGGTTATTTTGAGATCAAAGACCCACTATTTACAGATGAAACGTTTATCACCTTTGGTTTTGGGCATTTAGTGGAATTAGCAGAACCAGGTCATTATGACGAAAAGTGGCAAAATTGGAAACTTGAATCTTTGCCGATTTTTCCTGATCGATACGATTTTGAAGTTGCAAAAGATAAGGGAAAGCAGTTTAAAATTGTTGCAGAACTTCTCAAAAAGGCAAATACAATTATTGTTGCAACAGATAGCGACAGAGAAGGTGAAAATATCGCCTGGTCGATTATCCATAAAGCAAATGCCTTTTCAAAAGATAAAACATTTAAAAGACTATGGATCAATAGCTTAGAAAAAGATGTGATCCGAAGCGGTTTTCAAAATTTGCAACCAGGAATGAATTACTATCCCTTTTATCAAGAAGCGCAAACACGCCAAATTGCCGATTGGTTGATCGGCATGAACGCAAGCCCTTTGTATACGTTAAATTTACAACAGAAAGGCGTACAAGGTACATTTTCACTAGGACGTGTTCAAACGCCCACCTTATACCTTATTTTTCAGCGCCAGGAAGCCATAGAGAATTTTAAAAAAGAACCTTTTTTCGAGGTGGAAGCTAGTATAAAAGTAAACCAAGGGTCATTTAAGGGCGTTCTAAGCCCCACACAGCGTTTTAAAATTTTAGCTTTTGTTTCTTCTAAACAAGCTAAAATAGGCAATCAAGAGGGGATAATTGCTGATGTTCAAACCAAAGAGAAAAAAACGAATAGTCCGAGTCTGTTTTCTTTAAGTAGTTTGCAATCAAAAGTTAATCAGCTTTATAAAGCGACAGCGAGCCAAACTTTAAAAGCTATGCAAGGACTGTATGAAGCAAAATTATTGAGTTATCCAAGAACAGATACACCATTTATTACAGAGAACGAATTTGCTTATTTAAAAGCGAATTTTGGCAAATATAGCGGTTTTTTAGGACTTGATCTTGAAATGGTTCAAACAGAGCCTAGAAAGCGTTATGTGGACGGTAGCAAGGTACAGGAACACCACGCCATTATCCCAACAAAACAAGTACCTACCGAATCTGCATTAGCGAAAATGGACGATTTGCAACGAAAAATTTATGCTTTAGTCGTTAAAACGACCGTTGCCATGTTTTTACCTGATTACTTGTATGAAGAAACCAAGATACAAACGAAGGGGGAAAAACAGACTTTAGACTGAAATAAAAAAAAAAAACTTAGTGAATCCATCTCGATTGACAGAATTTAAGGGCAGATAGACTTCCTTTTTTTATTTCACAATCTTGTTGTATAATAGTGTAAAGGATTAAAGGAGATGATTAGATGGAAAAACAAATTTGGAAGCAGTTTGTACAAGGAGAAACGAGAGTCCTAACGCAGCTTCCATCAAAAATAGCTAATTCATGGCAATTCTGTTTACAAAACCATGTGGATCCTTTTTTAGTCAAACCATCAAAAATTTTAACTGCAAGTGACTTAACAACGAAGCAGCAAGAGAATCAAGAACTCATCCAACTTGTTAAAGCGGAATTAAGTAGCATTGAAAAACAGTTTCACTTAACAAATCAACTATTTATTCTAACCGATAATGAAGCAAATATCATTTGGCGAACGGGAAATTATCAAGCAAGAGATTTTGCCAATGAGATTGCCTTTCGTGAAGGAAGTAATTGGTCAGAGTTAGAAGTCGGTACGAATGCTATCGGTCTGGCCTTGCGATCAAAAGAAGATGAGTGTCTTGCTTTGGAAGAACATTACTCGGCAGCATCAAGAAAATGGAGTTGTGCGGCATCACCAATTCTTGATGAAAACAATGAAATTCTCGGAGTCCTAGATATATCAACGTATCAAAACTCGACGGCGAAGGATTCATTTTTACTATTGACGATGCTGACGCAAAAAATATCCAATCAGCTGATGAAACGGCACATTCAACGACGAAATGACTTATTAGAGTACGCAAAGTCTTTTTTAGAAGAAGTTCTTTTTTGTGATGCGCATTTTCGCATTATTCAAGTACCGCCTAGTATGGCAGATCAGTTTCATATAGGGCAGGATATGCGTAAAATCATTAGTCCAGCAATGATTTATGATCAAGAAAGTATTATGCGTAATCGCCAACTAATCGGTTACAAATACAAATTGTATCAAGTGAAAAATGAAAAGGGTAACACACCGACCTATCCAGGTGTAGCTTCTAGAAGTAAGAGTTACCAACAGTTTTTGAATCAGGTTATTAAGGTCTCTACAACGAGTGTGCCAATTCATATTTTTGGCGAGTCAGGTAGTGGAAAGGAAATAATATCGCAGACCATTCACCAAAATAGTCCACAAAAAAATGGCCCTTTGATTGCTATTAATTGTGGGGCTATTAGTGAGAATTTATTGGAAAGTGAGCTTTTTGGCTATGCACCAGGCGCGTTTACTGGCGCCAATGCGAAAGGGTTTGAAGGAAAATTATCACAAGCCAATGGCGGCAGCTTATTTTTAGATGAGATTGATAGTATGCCGGAAAAGATGCAACAATCTTTGCTTCGTGTATTAGAAGACAAGATGGTGACCCCTATTAGTGGAAAACCGGTCATGACTGATTTTCGCTTAATTACGGCAAGTAACAAGGATTTACGGAAGTTGGCCCTAGAAGGCAAGTTCCGAGAAGATCTATTTTATCGCTTATTTGTATGTACGGTCCGCATTCCGCCTCTTAGAGAACGCTTAGAGGATATTGCTCCACTGGTTGACCGATTTATGGTGAGCAATCATTGGGAAATTGATTGGAAGTGGAAGATTGAAAAAGTTGCCAAAGGATATCCTTGGTACGGTAACATCCGGGAGTTCAATAATTTTCTATCGCGAGTGGCGATATTTTACTCTGATTCAGAACCGTCAGAGGATGAATTGAACGCCTTAATTCAAACAGGTAGCATTTACCTAAATCAGGGTTCAACCAATTCCTACGAACCTATCTTTACTAGCAAAATAAAATCAGAAAAACATCGGATTGAAGAAGCGTTAGAAGCGAGCCATTTCAATATGACAAAAACAGCAGAAACATTAAATATCTCACGAGCAACACTGTATCGCAAACTAAAAAAATACGAGTTGTCTTGGTAAATTTTTGTGAAAAAAAGCAAATTGAGAAGAAATTTGTTTTTTTAGTAAAAAAATAGTTTGAAGCAAAAAAAAAGAGAAGGAAACTTCTCTTTTTTTTGTGTCTCAGAAACTCGCTAATGAGACAAACTGTATCACATCTTTGTTGCGATTGTGTCTCAAAAAGGTAAGCGATTCCAAAGTGTGTGTTTCAAGATTAAAAATATGGCCGGAGTGATTTGTTGTATAACATCGTAAATCAGTCGTATAGCAAGGATTTGTGAAAGGAGAGATGTTCTCTCTTGTTTCACAAAAAAGTTGGCATGCAACTTGCTTATTACTAGACTGAAAGCGTAATCAATAAGGAGGGACAATTCATGACAAACTATGACTTAATTGTCATTGGCGCTGGACCGGGCGGCTATGTTGCGGCGATTAAAGCTGCACAACTCGGCAAAAAAGTAGCTGTGGTCGAAAAGAATAAAATAGGAGGTACCTGTCTAAATGTGGGCTGTATACCTTCGAAAAGCTATCTGCAACATGCGCATTGGCTCTTATCATTGGAAGAAGGAAAAAAACATGGTGTAGATACTACGCTCAATGCCATAGACTTTTCAAAAATGGTCGATCGAAAAAATGGCGTCGTTCAAACACTGCAATCGGGCATTCAGCATTTGTTTTCGAGTAATAAAATTGATTACATCGAAGGTGAGGCTGCGTTAGTTTCTAAGACGTGCGTCGAGGTAGCTGAGAAAGCATTGCATGCTGAAAAGATTTTATTGGCGACAGGGGGAAAACCTTTTGTGCCACCGATTAATGGGATTGAACACGCACATTATAATACGACCGATACGTTCTTTTCTATGGCTGAATTACCGAAAAAACTTGTCGTTATCGGTGGTGGGATTATTGCAGTGGAGTTGGCATTTGCAATGAAACCATTGGGCGTAGACGTAACGTTATTAGAGGTAGCCAAAGATATTTTACTAACGGAAGATCCAGAAGCGCGCAAAATCATCAAAAAGAAATTGTCAAAAATGGGCATTGCCATTACGACTTCTGCAAAAATTGACCAAGTAACCGATAAGGAAGTCATCGTAGCTGGGAAAGCTGTGGCATATGATCGCTTACTCGTAGCTGCTGGGCGAAAACCAGATTTGACTTTAGCGAGTCAACTGGAGATTGAATTGGATGAAGCAAGCCGTTTCGTTCGCGTAAACAATACGTATCAGACCAGTATTCCAAGTATCTATGCAATAGGCGATGTCATCGGAGGTTATCAATTGGCACATGTTGCCAGTCAAGAAGGGATACGCGCTGTCGAGGCGATGTTTGGTACTGAGAGATTCCCAGTGGATAAAACATCTGTCCCACGTTGTCTTTACACTAGTCCTGAAGTAGCAAGTTTTGGACTATCTGAAGAAGAAGCGAAAGCCCAATATCAAGATGTAGTTGTGAAGATGATGCCTTTTTCAGGAAATGGGAAAGCCATTGCAGCGATGGAAACAGATGGATTTGTCAAAATAATTAGTGAAAAACACTACCATCAAATTCTAGGAGCGGTAATTGTCGGAAGCCATGCAACAGAGATGATTCATACGATTTTAGCTGTAAAAGAAGCAGAAGGAACAATTGATGAGCTTGATGAAATGATTTTTGCCCATCCGACGCTTTCTGAAGTGATTGGTGAGACGAGCAATTCATTATTTGGACGAGCAATTCATGGTTAATAAGGAGGAAAAGAAAATGACAAAAATGACAAAAGATCAAGCAAAATGGATCCTAAAAACAATGTACGATATCCGTAATTTTGAAAACCAAGTGCATGATATTTTTACGACAGGTGAAATTCCAGGATTCGTTCACTTATATGCTGGCGAAGAAGCAATTGCAACAGGCGTCTGTGCGAATTTGACAGATGATGATTATATTACAAGTACGCACCGTGGTCATGGACATTGTATCGCAAAAGGTTGCGACTTAGATGGCATGATGGCTGAAATTTATGGGAAAGAAACAGGCTTAAATAAAGGAAAAGGTGGCTCGATGCATATCGCCGACGTCGGTAAAGGAATGCTTGGGGCTAACGGTATGGTCGGTGGCGGCTTCCCAATCGCTGTCGGAGCGGGCTTACGAAATAAATATCTAAAAACAAAAGATGTTGCGGTATGTTTCTTTGGTGATGGCGCTGCGAATGAAGGGACGTTCCATGAAGGAATTAATATGGCGTCGATTTGGAAATTACCGGTCATTTTTGTTAACGAAAATAACTCATTTGCGGAAGCAACACCGCAATGGTATTCATCCGGTTCTAAAACAATCGCCGAACGTGCAGCAGCATATGGCATTCCCGGTGTAAGAGTGGATGGCGATGACTTGTTTGCAGTCTATGAAGCTACTGGGGAAGCAATCGAGCGTGCACGAAAAGGCGAAGGGCCAACACTGGTTGAATGTGTAACGTATCGTAATTACGGGCACTTTGAAGGTGACGAACAAAAATACAAAAATATAGATGGTGAAGAAAAAAATCGCCAAGACCGCGATTGTATTCCAGAATTTATCGAAAAAGCAATTGCGAAAAAATTATTAACGAAAAAAGAAGCAGAAGAAATTGCTGAAAAATCAACTACTGATATTGCGCATGCCATTAAATTTGCTGAAGAAAGTCCAGTTCCACGCCCAGAAGCATTGTATGAAGATGTATTCGCAGACTAAGCAGAGAAAAAGGAGAGAAGAAACATGACTAGAAAAATTACTTTTATGAAAGCTATTAACGAAGCATTAGAACAATCAATGGAGCGTGACGATCGAGTAATCTTACTTGGTGAAGATATTGCCGGAGGAGCAAAGGTTCCTCACTTAGAAGAGTCAAATGAAGATGCTTGGGGTGGCGTGTTTGGTGTCACAAAAGGTCTGATGCCTAAATTCGGTCGCGAACGTGTGATTGATACACCAATCTCAGAAATGGGCTACATGGGAGCGGCAGTTGGTGCTGCTGCTACAGGATTACGTCCAGTCCCAGAATTGATGTTTAATGATTTTATTGGTTTTTGTTTTGACACAATCTTAGCTCAAGGCTCTAAAATGCGCTATATGTTTGGAGGAAAAGCGAAAATTCCGATGACTGTCCGTACGTGCCATGGTGCAGGCGCAAGTGCCGCTGCTCAACACTCAGGATCATATTATGGCATTTTTGGCTCTATTCCAGCGGTCAAAGTAGTTGTCCCTTCTAACCCTTATGATGCTAAAGGATTACTAACGGCTGCTATCGAAGATGACAACATTGTTATTTTCTCTGAAGATAAGACTCTTTATGGCTTAAAAGGTGAAGTGCCAGAAGAGTACTATACTGTTGAAATCGGAAAAGCAAAAGTAAAACAAGAAGGAACGGATTTGACCATTGTGACTATCGGAAAAATGTTATACGTTGCTCTTGAAGTGGCAGATAAATTAGCGAAAGATGGCATCTCTGTAGAAGTAATCGACTTGGTTACTGTAGCACCGTGGGATCAAGAAACGATTATTCAGTCAGTGAAGAAGACAGGTCGTTTAATCGTGATTGACGAAGCCAATCCCCATAATAATACTGCGACAGATATTGCATCTATCGTCGGAGACAAAGCATTTGATTATCTAGATGGACCAATTAAATGTGTCTGTGCACCAAATACACCCGTACCATTTGCTACAAACTTAGAACAATTATACTTACCAAATGCAGACCGTGTATTAGAAACTGCAAATGAATTAATCGCGGACTTAAAGAAATAAGAGGAGGTGGATAGTGAATGGCAACAGAAATTACAATGCCTAAATTAGGGCTTACAATGACAGAAGGAACCGTCGACAATTGGGCGAAAAAAGAAGGCGATGCCGTTAGTAAAGGTGAAGTTGTATGTACAATTAGTTCTGAAAAACTAAGCTACGACATTGAATCGTCAGTAGATGGAACATTGATTAAAATTTTGGTAGCAGAAGGCGATGATGCGGAATGTACTGCGCCAATCGGCTATATCGGAGAGCCAGGTGAACAAGTAAGCGGGGAGGCTTCACCAGCTGAACCTACTTCTGCTCCAGTAGAGGAAAATAAGGCAACAAGTGAGGAACCAAAAGCACAAGCGGCACCCGAAAGAAAAGCAGGTGAACGTATCTTTATTACACCATTAGCACGCAAATTAGCTGCTGAAAAAGGATTTGATATTGCCCAAATTAATGGCTCAGGTGGCAATGGTCGAATTACTCGACGCGATGTACAGCGTCATCAACCAAGTGTGGAGACTACTATTGCAGCCGCATCTTCAACCGTCGGAGCTGGCTTAAAAGGTATGCGTAAGACAATCGCTGAACGTATGATGCATAGCTTACAATCTACAGCACAAGTAACCATCCAACAAAAAGCAGATATTACGAATTTATTAGCATTCAAGAAAGAATTGCAATCTAAATCGAGTGTTCCATTGAAGGATGGTCAATTAAGTATTACGACCTTGCTTTCAAAAGCAGTCATCTTGGCTTTGAAAGAAACACCAGATATGAATGCCTGGTATCAAGATGGTTCTTATGAAAAACAAGAGGCAGTTCATCTTGGAATGGCCGTTTCCGTTGCAGATGGCCTAGTTGTACCAGTCGTTGAAGACGCTGATCGCATGACGCTTACTGAATTAGGTAAGACCTTAAATAGTCGGATTACCGAAGCTCGTGATGGGTCGTTAGCTGGCAAGCATTATTCAGGTTCGACCTTTACGATCAGTAATCTTGGCAAGAGTGGAGCAGAGTACTTCACACCAATCATCAATACACCAGAAATTGGTATCTTAGGTGTTGGGTCAATGCAAAGCCAATTAGCATTTGATGAAAATCGCGAAGTAGTTGAGTTGAAGAAATTACCATTAAGCTTGACATTCGATCATCAAATCTTAGACGGTTCACCAGCTGCAGAATTTTTAGGCCGCATCATTTTCTACTTGGAAAATCCGTATAGTTTAGTATTCTAAAAGGTTTATTCGTATTTAAGGTCGTGTGTCAGAAGTTCTACTATAAGTGAAAAGACAGAAAAATCAAAAGTTGGAAAGGCAACTTCTGGTTTTTCTGTCTTTTCCATTCGAAGCATACGATACATCGTGATACGTTTTGTAACATGATGTTTCATAAAACTTTCCGATTTGTTACAGTGTTTCTAAGAAAGTACGATTTTATCAACTGTTTTAATTTTGGCACGCTTTTTGCTCATTATCTAAGTGCTTCACATGTTTTGAAGGAAACGTGATGAATGAATGATGCATGGAGGAATGTCAAATGAAAGCAGCAGTATGGTATGGACAAAAAGATGTCCGTGTAGAAGATGTCGAAGTAAAGGCGTGTGAACCAGATGAAGTTCGAGTAAAAGTAGCATTTACTGGGATTTGTGGTTCAGACTTACATGAATTTTTAGAAGGACCAATTTTTATTCCCGTTGATCAACCAGATCCATTTGCAAAAGGTCAAGCGCCTTTAACGATGGGGCATGAATTTTCTGGAACGATTGAAGAAGTTGGTTCACAAGTGAAGGATGTAAAAGTTGGCGATCGTGTAGCTATTTTTCCTACGATGTCAAATGAAGCAAAAGTTGAAGAAGTTGATTTGTATGATGGCTATAACTTTATTGGCTTGGCAAGAGATGGCGGCTTCGCTGAATATTGTACCGTTCCAGAACATTACGTGTACAAATTGCCAGATGAAATGTCTTTTGAAGAAGGAGCTTTAGTTGAACCAACAGCGGTTGCTGTACAAGCGTGTAAAGAAGGCGGCGTAAAATTTGGTGACAAAGTTGCTATTTTTGGAGCCGGCCCAATCGGATGTTTAGTGGCTGCTGCTGCCAAGGCTGCTGGTGCGGTGGATATTATCGTTTGTGATTTGTCAGAAGAACGTTTAGAAAAAGCCAAAGAATTAGGTGCGACAGTCACATTGAATTCAGGAAAAGTAAATGTTGTTGAGGAAATCCGTGCGATGACAAACGGTGGGGTCGATGTTGCTTTTGAAGTTGCGGGCGTTGAAGTAACAGTCAAACAAGCGATAGATGTTACGAAAGCACGCGGCATGATGGTCATTGTGTCTATTTTTGCTCATGAAATATCTTGGCACCCAATGCAATTGATTAACTCTGGTGTGAAAATCACTTCGACCATTGCCTATACCCGTACGACATTTGCCCAAACAATTCAAGCGATTGCAAGTGGTCAATTAGCTGTTGATCCAGTGATTACAAGAAAAATTGAATTAGAAGAAATTGTGGAAGAAGGCTTTGGTCTTTTGACTAGAGACAAATCACAATCGAAAATCTTAGTAGACATTCAAAAAGGTCGCTAATTAAAAATTAGGCCGCATAATGGCGATTATGTGGCCACCCTACCACAAAGATTGAAGCTGAAAAGCTCCAAGTAAAAGGTCCTGAAAATTCGAAAGTTGTTGTTCAAACTTTTGGATTTTCGGGACTTTTTGCTTGGAACTAATTTTGGGTCGCCGTGACGATTTTAAAAGACAGATTTTTTTGTGTCTCAGGATTATGGTCATTTGCATGAATTCTTGAATGGATACTCGTCAGTTTGCGAATGCTAAGGTGAGTCGCAAAAAAATATGCTAAACTGAAGCTATCTAGAGATAAAAAGAGGAATTATATATGTTAAAAAAAGATTCATCATTTGTTGAAGCAAGTCTTGTTTTGCTTGTTATTTTTGCTACTTTGGCGTATTTTGTCATTTTTGTGCAGATGAGTGCCTTGATCGCAATTTTGATTGTATTGATGGTACTAACGGGATATGTCTATTGGAAAGATCGCTCGTTTGATGCAATTCATAAAGGAATGGTCGAAGGAATCCGACCAGGAATTATTCCAATTGTGATTTTTATTTTGGTGGGAGCCCTGATTGCCGTCTGGATTCAAGCGGGAATTATTCCAACCTTAATGGTTTATGGTTTTCAGAATTTGCGTATTGAATGGTTCGTGCCATCGGTTCTGTTGCAAAGTCTCAAAAAGGTCATTAGTTTTTCAAGATGATTCTTATTTAAGCAGGGATTCCTAATAGTCCTTTGATTTCTGTACAGACGGAAAAGCCAAAAAGAGACCCTTCTTTTCGGCTTTTTTTATAAATTCCTCGAATCGCTTCCATGCCTTTAATCGTGGTTGAGGCTGTTCGCAAACTTTGGTAAAATTTGTTTCTTCGCTTAATTGGACGATGATCTTGTTCAATCAGATTATTCAGATACTTGATTGTTCGATGTTCTGTTGTTATATACAGTCCATTTTTCTGAAGCTTTCTGAAGGCACTCTTAATAGAGGGTGCTTTATCCGTTACTAGAACCTTTGGTTCTCCAAACTGGTTCTTCAGTCGTTTTAGAAAAGCATACGCAGCCTGTGTGTCGCGCTTTTTCCGTAACCAGATATCTAAGGTTAAGCCATCTACATCGATAGCGCGATATAAATAATGCCACTTTCCTTTAATTTTGATATAAGTCTCGTCCATTTTCCATGAATAAAAGGACTGTTTGTTTTTCTTTTTCCAAATTTGATAAAGAATCTTTCCGTATTCTTGCACCCAACGGTAAATTGTGGTGTGACAAACGTGAATTCCTCGGTCATACAGAATTTCCTGCACTTCACGATAACTCAGGTTGTACCGAAGATAGTAGCCGACGGCTACGATAATCACGTCTTTTTGAAATTGTTTTCCTTTGAACTGAGTCATCTTCATTCCTCCAAGCTATCTTTTTCAATTATTTTACCTCAAAATGAGCTTATCGGAAACTTTGCAACAGAACCGGAAAAATTGTGTTGATAATCATGTATATTTTTTAGATTTTAATGGTTCTAATTTAACTAGCGTATCGAATTTAATAAATTAGTTAATTATACTAAACATGAACCAATAAAATTGGCAATTATGACTGTCTCTTATACACATCTAGATGTGTATAAGAGACAGAGTCTATGTTGTTCACTGTGTGTTGGAAAGCAAAAAAAAATTTCCTAAGGCTACGCATGGATCTGGAGCAGCATTGGATTTAGGAATAGCAATTAGAAGAGCAATTTGCGAAGCTTTTCAGTTACGTACTTCTCAAATCATATTAGAGAACACTGGAGAAATAATGCAAAAAGAGTATATAGCTTATAAAGAATGGGGATATGGCAATGAAGATTATTATTCTATATTTTTAAATAAGCAAGAAAGAAATAAAGTAATATACAACGTTGAAAATATGCCTACAAACAACATAAGTCTAAAATTACTAAATGACAGTTTAAACAAAGTTGGTTATGAAGTATTTTTTTACGATTTATCTAGAAAAGATGTCCCACTAAAATCTGTTCGAGTTATTATACCTGGAATGCAAGACATAGACAATGAATTTAATAAAATAACTAGAAGTTTAACTGCTAAAGAAATAATAAATAGAAAAGTATTATTTACTTGATACAAAATGGAGGGGAAACATGTCAAAAATATCTATCTACTACTTTTTTAATAGTTTGGTAGTATTTGCACTACAATTATTTGGAGCTATTTCATATATATTTCTAAATCCTGTCTCTTATACACATCTAGATGTGTATAAGAGACAGGTCTAACTTAATTTGACAATTAAGATAATGAAAAACTTAAAAAATTTAAAAATAGGAATATATGATAAAAAAACTGAATCCTACTATTCATCACAAATTATTTGTTTTCCTGATTGTAAAAATTTTATTTTCCCTACTGTTAGTCGTTTAAATAACTATTGTCTCTTATACACATCTAGATGTGTATAAGAGACAGATTTTCCCTACTGTTAGTCGTTTAAATAACTATGATAGTAACGGTACTAGTCATAGAGAAAATAAAATTTTAAATTTAGATAACTTTATAGGAAGATTATCACCTGTTACTTATTGTGAAGATTTATCACAACAAGATAATTTCTATTATCCAGTATATGGTGCTATATCAGCATCAAAACGAGAAGAAAAAAAATATACTTATCATGGAGGAAAAGGTATCAATCATGAACAAGCAAAAGAAAGTGCAATAGGAGAATGTCTAGAAAGATATAGTGCTCGAATGTTCGGATATGAAAAAATTATTTTAGAATCAGAAGAAACTATTGCTTATTCATCATTAGAATATCTATCCCCATCTGACTTATTTCCTTTAAAAGAACTAAATTATTCACAAAGTAAAAAAATAGAATGGGTTTATGGCAAAAACTTAAAAAATAATAATGATACTTTAATTCCTGCAAATGTCGTTTTTTTTCCGTATATCAGAGATAAGAATTTACATTTTACTTCTCAAACAACAACAGGATTAGCTGCTGGAACTACGTTAAATGAAGCTATTTTACAGGGGATCTTAGAAATTATCGAAAGAAATTATTATTCGACGTTATATAGAAATAATGATATAAATAAAGAAATCTGTGATATAGAATTACTCAATATAGCATCTTTAAATATACCATGGCTAAACTCTGTGTATAAACTGTCTCTTATACACATCTAGATGTGTATAAGAGACAGCCTTTGAACTGAGTCATCTTCATTCCTCCAAGCTATCT
>NZ_NGMF01000004.1:0-748 GCF_002140245.1 Enterococcus sp. 10F3_DIV0382
GTCCTCGGCATTTCAAATATGCGCCCATAGCTCAACTGGATAGAGTGTTTGACTACGGATCAAAAGGTTAGGGGTTCGACTCCTCTTGGGCGCGTTAATTAAGCGGGAAGTAGCTCAGCTTGGTAGAGCACTTGGTTTGGGACCAAGGGGTCGCAGGTTCGAATCCTGTCTTCCCGATAATTATAAATTTAAACACGGGGCCTTAGCTCAGCTGGGAGAGCGCCTGCTTTGCACGCAGGAGGTCAGCGGTTCGATCCCGCTAGGCTCCATTTCATTTAAATAATGAATATCTTTTTCGCGGTGTAGCTCAGCTGGCTAGAGCGTCCGGTTCATACCCGGGAGGTCGGGGGTTCGATCCCCTCCGCCGCGATTTTTAAGAGCCTGGACCTTTAGCTCAGTTGGTTAGAGCAGACGGCTCATAACCGTCCGGTCGTAGGTTCGAGTCCTACAAGGTCCATTGTGGCGTTGTAAGTTTCATATGGAGGATTACCCAAGTCCGGCTGAAGGGAACGGTCTTGAAAACCGTCAGGCGGGTAAAACCGTGCAAGGGTTCGAATCCCTTATCCTCCTTTATCATATTATCGCGGGATGGAGCAGTCTGGTAGCTCGTCGGGCTCATAACCCGAAGGTCGTAGGTTCAAATCCTGCTCCCGCAATTTAAAAACTAAAAACACTGGTTCCGTGGTGTAGGGGTTAACATGCCTGCCTGTCACGCAGGAGATCGCGGGTTCGATTCCCGTCGGAACCG
>NZ_NGMF01000004.1:1022-71636 GCF_002140245.1 Enterococcus sp. 10F3_DIV0382
ATGCGGGTGTAGTTTAGTGGTAAAACCACAGCCTTCCAAGCTGTTGTCGCGAGTTCGATTCTCGTCACCCGCTTTTAGTTTTTATGGGCCTATAGCTCAGCTGGTTAGAGCGCACGCCTGATAAGCGTGAGGTCGATGGTTCGAGTCCATTTAGGCCCATTTATTTTATTGGCCCGTTGGTCAAGCGGTTAAGACACCGCCCTTTCACGGCGGTAACACGGGTTCGAATCCCGTACGGGTCATGGAAGATACTTGATGAGTATCTTTTTCTTTTTATCTGAAAGAATGATTTTAAAAGGCTTAGCAGAGTTATCTTTATAGATGATTGTGCTAAGCTTTTTTGGATAAATCTAATGTAAAATATTTATATTTTTTAAGCAAAAAAATGAAAAAATACGAGCAGAAAACTGTTTTATCTGCTATACTTGGTTCGTTGCAAGTTCCCGAAAGGATCCGCAGGACGGAGATGCCTTGTAACCGAATTTAACTAGGGGGAATCATTATAATGGTAGAAAGACACTTATTTACATCAGAATCTGTTTCTGAAGGACATCCAGATAAAATCGCTGACCAAATCAGTGATGCGATCTTGGATGCAATTTTAGAACAAGACCCAACAGCACGAGTAGCGTGTGAAACATCTGTAACAACTGGGCTTGTTTTAGTATTTGGAGAAATATCTACGACGGCATATGTAGATATTCAAAAAGTCGTACGGGAAACAATAAAAGAAATTGGTTATACACGTGCAAAATTCGGATTTGATGGAGATACAGCAGCTGTATTGGTTGCGATTGATGAACAATCTCCTGATATTGCTCAAGGAGTTGACGAAGCACTTGAGATCCGGGATGAAGATAAAAAAGACGTATTAGATGAAATTGGTGCTGGCGACCAAGGGTTAATGTTTGGTTTTGCTGTAGATGAAACACCGGAATTAATGCCTTTACCAATCGCTTTGAGTCATCGTCTGGTACGCCGCTTGGCAGATTTGCGTAAATCAAATGAATTAACGTATTTACGTCCAGATGCAAAATCTCAAGTCACAGTTGAATATGATGATCAAGGACAACCTGAACGTGTAGATACAATCGTTATTTCAACACAGCATGATGATGCAGTAGATAATGAAACAATTCGTCATGATGTCATCGAAAAAGTAGTGAAGGAAGTTATTCCAGCTGAATTATTAGATGATCAAACAAAATATTATATCAATCCGACTGGCCGATTTGTCATTGGTGGTCCTCAAGGGGATGCAGGATTAACAGGAAGAAAAATCATTGTTGATACGTATGGCGGTTATGCTCGTCATGGTGGCGGTGCTTTTTCTGGTAAAGATGCGACAAAAGTTGACCGTTCTGCCAGCTATGCTGCACGTTATATTGCTAAAAACATCGTTGCAGCAGGGCTTGCTCGCAAAGTAGAAGTACAGCTAGCTTATGCGATTGGTGTTGCTCAACCTGTCTCGATCTCAATCAATACTTTCGGTACTGGAACGGTTCCGGAAGAAGAATTGATTGCTGCAGTGAGAGAAAACTTCGATCTTCGGCCAGCAGGAATCATCGAGATGCTTGATTTGCGTCGTCCGATTTACAAACAAACAGCTGCTTACGGTCATTTTGGCCGTACAGATGTGGATTTGCCTTGGGAACATACGGACAAAGTAGATGCATTGAAAGCAAGTTTAGCAAAATAAGCTATATTCAGCTGGAACGATCGCCGAATGGTGGTTGTTCCAGCTTTTTTTATGGCAGTGCACCTCTTGAAAAAGATAGTGAGTATTTATCTATTTTTAGATCCTGTCATGATGAAAAAGGAGGCATAAGATGAAAAAAGAAACAAACGTTACTTTAGTCACAGTGAGTGTTTTCATTGCAACGTTCATGACGGCTATTGAAGGGACAATCGTAACAACCGCTATGCCAACGATTGTTGGCTCATTACATGGAATGGAAATCATGAACTGGGTATTTTCGATTTATTTGCTGACAAACGCTATGCTTACTCCGATTTACGGAAAACTTGCGGATAAAGTGGGACGAAAACCAATTTTTATTTTTGGGACATTATTGTTTATTATCGGTTCGTTATTTTGCGGTTTATCTCAAAGCATGATTGGGTTGATTGCTGCTCGTGCGATTCAAGGGATGGGTGCTGGAGCAATGATGCCAGTAGCTTTGACGATCATCGGCGATCTTTATTCTATTGAAAAGCGAGCAAAAGTTTTAGGTTTGAATAGTTCAGCTTGGGGGATTGCCAGTGTTTTTGGACCGCTTGCGGGAGGATTCATCGTTGAAACGATCAGCTGGCACTGGATCTTTTTTATCAATGTGCCGATCGGAATTCTATTAATTATTTTTATTTGGCTATATTTAAATGAACCAAAAATCATACATGAGTCTAAACCAATGGATATTTTTGGTAGTTTTAGTTTGATGGCCATGCTTGTCACATTGCTGTTAGGGTTCCAATTATTAGGAGACGAAGGAATGAGTCCGCTTGTTTCTGCTTTGTTGCTAGGAAGTATCGTACTGTTAGGTATTTTTATTTTTGCCGAAAAAAGAGCTAAAGATCCTGTTATCATGATGCATTTATTCAAAAATCCACTATTTGTTGTGGTAAACTTGGCTGCAGCATTGGCTAGTGGTTTTTTGATGGGAATCGATGTTTATATTCCTATGTGGATGCAAGGTGTATTAGGACTGAATGCAGCAATTGGTGGGTTGGTATTAGCACCATTATCACTAGTCTGGATGGTCGGTTCTTTCCTTGCAAGCAAGTGGATGACTCAAATGGAAACTCATTGGGTCTTGAGAATTGGATTACTAATCGCAGCTATTGGGGGCGCTTGGTTGTATCTTATGCCTTTCAGAAGTAACTATTTATGGTTTTTTGCTATATCAACGGTCATCGGTATAGGCTTAGGTGTGACCATGACTACCTCGACTGTCAGTGCACAAAATAGTGTATCTCGTGATCAGCTTGGTGTAGCAACTTCTTTTAATACGTTAGTTCGAACAATTGGTCAAACAGTTATGGTTTCTATTTTTGGTTTATTGATAAATGGGGTAACTAAACGAGAACTTGCAGCAGCAAATTTAACAAATGATGCAGATATCATGAACAAACTGGTGAATCCACAAACGGCTAAATATATCGATGCGGATATTCTGTTGCCATTAAGAAAAATTCTTTATGATGGGTTACATTCCGTTTATCTAGTTGGCTTGTTACTCGTGATCATTGCTTTGGTCTTAACGCTTTTCGTTCATGAAAAACGTGGTAAAATAAAACAGTAGTTTCGGTCGAGACATGTACTCTGCCGAATCATTCAAATTTAAAGTTATTCAAAAATAACTTCTTACTAAGGAAGGCGAAAATATGGCATTTATTCAAGCAAATATTTATTCGAATGTATTAGAAATGGAAGTCAATCTAAATGTGATACTCCCACAAACAACTAAAAAGGTGATTGGCACCAGTTCAGAGCAAGCGACAACGGACATACCTGTTTTATATTTACTTCATGGGATGGGTGGCAATCATAGTGTATGGGAAAGACGTACGTCGATTGAACGTTACGTAGCAGACTACGGATTAGCTGTCATAATGCCATCTACTGATCTTGGATGGTACACAGATACGGCTTATGATATGAAATATTGGACGTTCATTGCAGAAGAGCTATCTGAGATTTGTCATGAACTATTCCCACAATTAACAAGAAAAAGGGAAAAAACATATGCCGCTGGATTATCGATGGGCGGATATGGCGCATTAAAACTAGGCCTTGCAAAATCAGAAAATTTCGCAGCAGTAATCTCTCTTTCAGGCGCTGTTTCTGTAGGAAACCGAATGGATGATCTTTTGATGGTTCGTAAAGCAGCCTTTTGGGAAGGAATCTTTGGACCATTGGATCAAATCGAAGGTTCAAAGAATGATCCACAATATTTATTGAAAGAATTAGTAAAAAGCGGAAAACCAGTCCCAAGGTTTTATATGGCTTGTGGGGAATCTGATTTTCTTTATCAAGCAAATCAGGAAATGGTATCTGCTATGCAGGAACAAGGCTTAGCGGTCACCTTTGAACAAGGACCTGGCGATCATAATTGGGTCTTCTGGGATCAATGGATCCAACGTGCATTGGTGTGGTTGATGGAAGAAAAGTAAAAAAGAGACTTAAAAAGATAGCTCCTATAGAGATCACTTTGTTGGTGACCTTTATAGGAGCTTTTTTTATCGATTGTTTTCTCTTCTTTTATTTTGTTGGCATAAACCTTCAATATAGGTTTGTGCACTCGTTAGAAAGAGTGCTTTTTCATTCAATTCTGCATGGGACTGCATACTTTCTTTAAAACCCTCTAATTGATTTTCGACTACATAATTACGCATAAATAGAACTGTTTCTTTCAAAAATTCATTTCCGTCCATAATCTTTTGCCGAAGCTGTTGTTCATGCTGCTGATCCATTAGCTGTCCAATCAATAAATTGTGGAGAGAGGCAATGGCCTGATGACTTTGAGTGACTGAAAATCCTTCACGAACAAGTAGTTGGATCATTTGTTCCAAATGTTCTAATCGACTCGGAAAAGCGGGCACAGTATTGATTTCTAATTCTGCCCCACAAGGAAAACGTGTGTAAAGGTCATAGTAATTTTCCATATACTGTAGCAACTGTTCATTCCAGGGCAAAGTTGGATCTGGAAGCGCTAATTCTTCTTCCATTGTTTCAGCCATTTTCTGCAAGAGCTGTTGTTTATTTTTGAAATACCAATATAAAGCAGGCGCTTGAACGTGAATTCTGTTTGCGATGTTTCGCATGGAAAGCTGCGAAAGAGCTTGTGTTTCAGCCAGGATATCAAAAGCGGCCTGAATGATGATGGCTTGAGAAAGCTTTATTTCCATTTTATCAACCTCGTGTATTGCATTATCTTTTTAAACATGGTAAATTGTTAGTCGGTCTAATTTTACAGTGTTAAATTAGTCCTGTCAATTTAAACAAAGGGGTGTAATCAACGAATGAAATTAATCTTACGACATGCGAAAAAATATAAAGTAGCTGTTTTTATTTCCTTGCTGTCCGTAGCAGTCATGGTTGCAGCAGCATTATGGCAACCTAAATTACTACAGCAAGTATTGGAAGCTATTATTACAGAAGATAATGATGAAATGAAAACAATCGGTATTTATCTGATCAGTCTGGCTTTGCTAGGATTAGCTGCAGGTGTAACGAACACGATTTTCTCTGCGAAAGTAGCTCAGGGCGTAAGTGCAGATATCCGAGAAGAAGCTTTTCGAAAGATCCAGACATTTTCATTTGGGAATATCGAACAGTTCTCTGCTGGGAATCTTGTTGTTCGTCTAACAAATGATATCACGCAAATCCAAAATTTAGTGATGATTTCTTTGCAATCACTTTTTCGAATTCCATTCTTATTTATTGGTGCCTTCATTTTAGCTATGATCACGATGCCACAATTGTGGTGGATCATCGTAGCGCTTATCGTTACGGTATTTCTTATCACGGCACTTTCATTTACACGGATGGGTAAGCACTTCATGATCATTCAAAAACTGATTGATCGTGTAAATAGCATTGCAAAAGAAAACTTACTAGGGATTCGTGTAGTGAAATCTTTTGTACAGGAAGAAAACCAATTGAAGACATTCAGCAAAGTAAGTGAAGACTTAACAAAACACAACATCATAGTCGGTACATTATTTTCTGTGATGATCCCGTCCTTCATGTTGGCTGCCAATTTGGCTGTGGTTGGAGCAATCTTCTTTGTGAGCGACCTTGTTAAAGATGATCCTACATTAATTGGTGGAATTGCTTCATTCATGAATTACTTGATGCAGATCATGATGGCAATCATTATCGGTGGAATGATGATGATGATGACTTCAAGAGCAGCCGTATCGCTGAAGCGGATTGCGGAAATTTTAGATGCTGAACCAGATCTTACTTATTTAGACGTTCCAGAACAAGAGTTGACGGGTTCTGTCACTTTTGACCATGTTTCTTTTCGTTATCCTGGTGAGGATACAGATACGCTTAAAGATATCAGCTTTTCTATCAAACCTGGAGAAATGGTCGGGATTGTCGGGGCGACTGGTGCCGGGAAATCCACACTAGCACAGCTGATTCCTCGTCTATTTGATCCAACAGAAGGAAAAGTAGAAGTAGGTGGTGTAGACCTTCGCCAAGTAAATGAAAAGAGTTTAAGACAAACGGTGTCCTTTGTTTTGCAAAAAGCAATTTTATTCTCAGGAACGATTGCTCAAAACTTGCGCCAAGGAAAAAAGAATGCAACAGAAAAAGAGATGGAACATGCTTCTTCTATTGCTCAAGCAAAAGAATTCATCGAAAAGCTATCTGATCGTTACGAAGCACCAGTAGAAGAACGAAGCAGCAATTTTTCTGGTGGACAAAAGCAGCGACTATCCATTACTCGTGGTGTTATCGGTGATCCAAAGATCTTGATTTTAGATGATAGTACGAGTGCATTGGATGCTCGCTCTGAAAAACTGGTCCGAGAAGCACTTAATCGAGATTTGAAGGGAACAACGACGATCGTCATCGCACAAAAAATTGCTTCTGTTGTCAAAGCAGATCGCATCTTAGTATTGGATGAAGGTAGATTAGTCGGTGAAGGAACCCATGAGGAATTGGTAGCTGGAAACCGTGTCTATCAGGAAATCTTTGAAACTCAAAAAGGAACGGAGGAGTAAGTATGACTGATTTAATAAAAGCAAGTAAATTTTTCTATCACTATTTGAAGCGGTACAAACTCTCCTTTTTCTTTATCTTTATCACAGTAATTATTGCTACCTATCTACAAGTAAAAGCACCTCAGTATATCGGGGAAGCTTTTCAAGAATTAGCAAATTACGTAGGTGGCTTGATGCAAGGCGTAGACGATAAAAGCAAATTTGTTTCTGTAATATGGAAACTCTTGTTGTTTTATGTATTAGCTAGTGCAGCCAACTTTATCTATAGTATTTTATTCACTCAAGTAGTAGGGAAGTCAACGAACCGGATGCGTATCGGTTTATTCAACAAATTGGAAAAATTGACGATTCGCTTCTTTGATTCTCATCAAGACGGTGAAATTTTAAGTCGTTTTACCAGTGACTTAGATAATATTCAAAATAGTTTGAACCAAGCATTGCTTCAAGTCATCACGAATGCTGTTTTACTTGTCGGAATCTTGATTATGATGTTTCGTCAAAATGTAGAATTAGCTTGGGCTACGATTGCTTCTACTCCAGTAGCTATTTTGATAGCTGTCTTGATTATTCGAAAAGCGCGAAAATATGTGGATCTTCAGCAAGATGAAGTGGGAAAACTGAATGGCTATATGGATGAAAAAATCAGCGGACAACGTGTCATCATCACAAATGGCTTACAAGAAGAAACGATTGAAGGATTCTTAGAACATAATCAAAGTGTTCGCGAAGCAACGTTCAAAGGACAAGCTTATTCTGGCTTACTATTTCCGATGATGCAAGGAATGTCACTAGTCAATACAGCAATCGTTATCTTTTTCGGTGGCTGGTTAGCATTGAATGGCGATTTGGAACGTTCGGTGGCGTTAGGCTTAGTTGTGACATTCGTCCAATATTCACAACAATACTACCAACCATTGATGCAGATTTCTTCTGGGTACAGCATGATCCAATTAGCAATCACAGGGGCAAGACGATTAAATGAAATGTTTGATGAAAAAGATGAAGTCAAACCAGAAAACGGTAAAGCATTTGATGGAGTGGAACAAGGACTTGCCTTGCAACACGTAGATTTTGGTTATTCTCCAGAAAAACTAGTCTTGAAGGATGTCTCAATCAATGTGGACAAAGGAGAAATGGTTGCTCTTGTTGGACCAACCGGATCTGGGAAAACGACGATCATGAATCTGTTGAATCGTTTTTACGATGTCAATGATGGGTCAGTAGTAATCGATGGAATAGATATCCGAGAGTATGATCTAGATGCATTACGTAGACATGTAGGAATCGTTTTGCAAGAATCCGTCTTGTTCTCTGGCACCATCAAAGACAATATCACATTCGGTAAACCAGATGCTTCAGATGAAGAAATCATCAATGCAGCAAAACAAGCGAACATTCACGACTTTATCATGACGTTAGAAAAAGGGTATGATACAGAGATATCCGAAGAAAACAATTTGTTCAGTACAGGTCAAAAGCAGTTGATCAGTATTGCTCGAACGATCATCACAAATCCATCTTTATTGATTTTGGATGAAGCAACAAGTAATGTAGACACGGTAACAGAAGCAAGAATCCAAAAAGCAATGGATGAAGCCATCAAAGGAAGAACCAGCTTTGTGATTGCTCACCGGCTGAAAACGATCTTGAATGCAGATAGAATCGTTGTCTTGCGTGATGGGGAAGTCATTGAAGAAGGCAGTCATCACGAATTATTAGCAGAAAATGGATTTTATGCGGAACTTTATCATAATCAATTTGTATTTGAATAAAGAGGTTGTGAAAAAGCTGTCCTGCATCAAGTAATAAGAACAGCCAATCAAAAACAGCTTCTCATGTTTTTGATTTGGTTGGATTTATTACCGCAGATGCAAGCTTTTGAGCACCGTGAATAAAGAGGTTGTGAAATCAACGCTCTAACCTGAGTATTAGAGAAAAAAAACGCAAAACATATCATTTATGTTTTGCGTTTTTTATTTATCTTTTTTTCTCAATACAATATAAAATAGGCGGCTGGTTCTTTTGGTTGATAAACCGATAATTCAGCACATTATATGTTTCCTGTGGCAGTTTGGAACAAAAAGAATCAACCATATCCAGTTCTTTTTCTCCGCCTTCATGACCATAGTAGACAACAAGGATCAATCGTCCGCGAGGCACAAGTCGTTTCAATATTTCTTCCATAGCTGTGCGTGTAGTCTCTGGCATAGTGATGATTGCTTTATCACTTTTTGGGAGATACCCTAGATTGAAGATCCCTGCTTTGAGATCTTGTTGTTCAGCTATCACTTCTCCTAACGTTTCGTGGCCTTGTAGAAACAATGAGACACGTTCTTCTAACTGATGCTGTTCTAGCTTTTCACGAGTAGCATCGATTGCTTGTTGCTGGATATCGAAACTATAGACATGACCAGTTTTTCCGATGTGTTCTGCTAGAAAAACCGTATCGTGGCCATTGCCCATCGTTGCATCTACGACGTGATCTCCTGGTTGCAAGATTTCTTGCAGTAATGTATGGCTGAAATGCAAAGCAGTTTGCAACATCAGACACTCACCTTTTTCCGTACATCATATTTTCCTTGGAAGCTATCTCTGCGAAGAAGTTCTTCATCAATTGCATTCAAGACTTCCCATTTTTTTAAGCTCCACATTGGTCCAATCAAGGAATCCCACGGCGCATCCCCTGTCAAACGATGGATGATGATCTCTTTTGGTATCATTTCCAGCTGGTCGCAAATGACATTGACATAGTCAGGACGACTCATTAATTGAAGTCGACCTTCATGATAGTCTCGCAACATTCTCGTTTTGCGCATCAGATGCATCAAATGGAGCTTGATTCCTTGGATATCGGAATCTAAAATAGTGCGTCTGACATTTTCTTTCATCATCTCTAAACTTTCGCCTGGTAATCCGTTGATCAAATGCGTACAAACACGGATATTATGTTTGCGTAATTTAGCCACGCCATCTAAATAAGTTTGATAATCATGTGCACGGTTGATCAGCTTTGAAGTTTCTTCAAAAGTTGTTTGCAATCCAAGTTCTACCCATAAATACATTCGCTCGTTCAGTTCAGCAAGGTAATCAACTACTTCATCTGGCAGACAATCCGGTCGTGTACCGACTGATAATCCTACGACACCTGGTAAATTGACTACTTGCTCAAATCGTTCTTTGATTATCTCAACTGGCGCATGGGTGTTTGTAAAATTTTGGAAATAAACGATGTATTGTTGGACATGAGGCCATTTTTGATGCATCATGTCGATTTCTTTCTGGAATTGGATTGGAAGTGGATCTTCAGGTGCAACAATCATATCACCCGAACCAGATACACTGCAAAAAGTACAACCGCCATGGGCAACAGTCCCATCTCGATTCGGGCAGTCGAACCCTCCATCAATCGGCACCTTGAAAATTTTCCCGCCAAACTCATTTCGTAAAGCATAATTCCAAGAATGATATCTTTTATTTCCTTCTGAATAAGGAAAAGTCATTAAAAGTCCTTCTTTCTGTAAGAGTTATCTATTTGTTTTCTTTTTTCTCTATACACTGGATAAGTCAGGCACAGCCAAGAAAGACTGAGTAAGTAGCCGCCGATGATATCAGTAGGAAAATGAACACCCAGATAAATGCGGCTTATCCCAACACTTACTATAATAAACACCATCAGCAATTGAAGCAATGTACGTAAGGTTCTTTTTTGAACAAAAGCTGGCAGCAGAAATAGGAAAGAGCCGTAAAGAATCATACTGCCTGCTGCATGTCCACTAGGGAAACTGTAACTTGTTTCAACCACTAAGTGTGTCAATGAAGGGCGCTCTCGCATGAAAAATAGTTTGATCAACGGGTTGATGATTCCAGCAATTACAATAAATCCAGAAACGAACCAAACTGTTTCTGCCCTTTTTTTCTTATACCACATCCATAAAGCCGTACAAGCAAATAAAATGATGACGGTAAGAGGATTACCGAATTTAGTCATAAAGAGTTGGTAGCTGTTCAGATTAGGATAAGAAGCTCTGACAATGTCTGTAAACCACTGATCGAAACCAGAAAGCCACGACAGATGGAACTTTACGATCCAGCCCAAAATAAAAAACAGGACAAGAAAGAAGCTGCCAGTCACCTGAAATGATGTTTTATATTTCATACAATTCCTCCTTTGAAGCAATGACTTATTATAGCATTTTTGGTCCAGTGAAAAAAACGGTAAAGAGATAAAACCAGTGTATGATCCCTCTTTGAATAACCAATATTCTTATAAAAAAATAACTGTAATCGGAAGGACATTTTTTGGTAATACAAATGAAATGTTAGGAAAATAAAATCAGTGTTTTTCGAAATCCTTGTAAATAAGAACATAGATGTAGGAAGAACTTGAAAATGAACAGAAGTTGTTCATTACGGTAAATTACAATATGATTACAAAAAACAACAAAGCTCTTAAATAACTTTTAATAAATATTAAGAGAAGTTATAATTATTAATAATAGATAAATTGAAGTTGGAGGATAGAAGATGGAAAACATTGCAAGAAAAGAACGGAGACGTTTAGAACAGACTAAACGTTTTCGAAAAGCAAAACGAGGGGCAGCAATCGTGGGAACTGCGATGGTAGGCTGTTCTGTCGCTGCTCCATTAGTACAGCCGGTTCCTGTTCAAGCGGATGAAACACCTGTTCAGTTCGGCGCAAGAATCAATACAGCGGCATTTATCACAGAAATTGCTACTTATGCGCAGCCAATTGCTCAAGCCAACGATTTGTATGCATCAGTGATGATCGCACAAGCAGTTGTAGAAAGTGGTTGGGGCAGTAGTGCGTTATCGCAAGCACCTTATTATAATCTTTTTGGGATAAAAGGCAGCTATCAAGGACAAACCGTCTACATGGATACGCTTGAATTTTTAAATAATCAATGGGTAAATAAAAAGGAGCCTTTCCGACAATATCCTTCTTTTGCTGAATCGTTCAATGACAATGCCTATGTACTTAGAAATACTTCATTTGGCAACGGTTATTACTATGCCGGTACTTGGAAGAGCAACACGAGATCCTATACAGATGCGACAGCTTGTTTGACAGGTCGTTATGCAACAGACCCTGGTTATGCAAGCAAATTAAATAATATCATCACGACTTACGGATTGACCCAATATGATACACCAGCTAGCGGAAACGCGGGCGGTGGAGCCACTACAGGTGGTAATAATACTGGAAGTACAGGTAGTACTAGCGGTTCAAGTAATTCTGGTAATACAAACTCAGGTTCAGCAACTTCGACCACTTATACTGTTCAATCTGGCGATTCTGTTTGGGGAATCTCCAATAAATTCGGTATTACAATGGACCAATTGATTCAATGGAACAATATCCAAAACAATTTCATTTATCCAGGACAAAAACTAACGATCAAGGGTAGCCAAGAAAATGGCTCTTCGACGAATAATTCTGGTAACAATACCAATTCTTCAGGAAATGCTGGTACATCAAATGGAGGACAAACAACTGGGGCGAAATATACTGTTCAATCTGGCGATTCTGTTTGGAAGATCTCAAATGACCACGGAATTACGATGGCTCAATTGATTGAATGGAACAATATCAAGAATAATTTTGTTTATCCAGGACAACAGCTGATCGTATCAAATGGCGGTTCTTCTAATACTGGAGCAAATACTGGCAACACAAGTGGTTCAAATTCGTCTAACTCAAGTTCTTCTAATACGGCTTCAGGAACGAAATACACAGTGAAAGCCGGAGACTCTGTTTGGAGTGTCTCCAACAAATATGGAATTACGATGGCTCAACTGATCCAATGGAACAACATCCAAAATAACTTTATTTATCCAGGACAACAACTGACTGTTTCAAACAGTGGGTCAACAAACAGCGCATCAAGTAATACAGGTTCGTCAGCCAATACAAATAACAGCAGTTCAGCTAATACTGGCAGCAGTTCGTCTCAAGGCACTTATACAGTCAAGGCGGGTGAATCTGTTTGGAGCGTAGCAAATAAAAACGGCATCACGATGAATCAGCTGATCGAATGGAATAATATCAAAAACAACTTTATTTACCCAGGACAGCAATTGATCGTTAAAGGCGGCAATTCAACAAATACCAATACAGGTTCAACTACTTCGGCAGCGAAACCAAATACACCGAATACGTCAGCTACAACAAGTACATCATCCTCTGGCAATACGATGTATACCGTGAAAGCAGGCGAGTCAGTTTGGAGCGTAGCGAACAAACATCATATCACGATGGATCAGTTGATCGAATGGAATAATATCAAAAATAATTTCATCTATCCAGGACAACAAGTGATCGTGAAGAAAGGCTCGTCTCAAACAACAAACCAACAATCACCTGCTGGTTCGAAAACCTATACTGTGAAATCTGGAGAATCTGTTTGGGGCGTTGCTGACAGCCATGGTATTACAATGGCTCAACTAATCGAATGGAACAATATCAAAAACAACTTTATTTATCCAGGTCAAACATTGATTGTAGCTAAATAAAATAGCTGTTCAAAGAAATAACGATTGAATTCCACAAAAATATTTGTTACTATAAGGCTACTTAAATATGACAACACTTGAAAAGGAAGTAGTAAAAAGACTGAAGTTTCAGAGAGCACATGGTTGGTGAGAATGTGCACGGATGCTTTTGAACTCGCCTTTGAGTTGCCCTTGCTGAATATTCGAGTAAGCAGGTGGCGGTGACGGCCGTTACAACGTTCGAGGCCTTTTCATTAAGGTAAAAATAGGTGGTACCGCGTAGATTACGTCCTATAAAAAGAGCAATCTTTTTATAGGATTTTTTTATTTCTTTTGTGAAGTTTGAGAAAACAAAGTAAAAGAAAACAAAAAGAAACAGATTCTGCCGGTTTTTTCGCTATAATAGAAACAAGCGTTTTTAATAGAACAGGAGGACAGAAAATGAGTTACAATCATAAAGAAATTGAGAAAAAATGGCAAAAATACTGGGCAAAAACGAATACCTTCAACACCCATGATGATCCTGAAAAACCAAAATTTTATGCACTGGATATGTTTCCCTATCCATCCGGACAAGGGCTCCATGTAGGGCATCCTGAAGGTTATACGGCAACGGATATCCTTTCCCGTGTGAAAAGAAGTCAAGGATACAACGTACTACATCCAATGGGGTGGGATGCATTCGGCCTACCTGCAGAGCAATATGCGTTAGATACAGGAAACGATCCGGCTGAATTTACCCAAAAAAATATCGAAACATTCCGACGTCAAATCAATTCTTTAGGATTTAGTTATGACTGGAATCGCGAAGTGAATACAACTGATCCAGAGTATTACAAATGGACACAATGGATCTTTACAAAGCTTTATGAAAAAGGCCTGGCTTATGAAGCAGAAGTAGCGGTAAACTGGGTACCTGAATTAGGAACAGTTATTTCAAATGAAGAAGTGATCGATGGAAAAAGTGAACGTGGTGGCTATGACGTAGTCAGAAAACCAATGCGCCAATGGATGTTGAAAATCACTGCTTATGCCGATCGCTTATTGGATGATCTAGAACTAGTTGACTGGCCAGAAAGCATCAAGGAAATGCAAAGAAATTGGATCGGTCGTTCAGTGGGAGCAAATATTGAATTTAAAGTGGCTGGTACGGATAAATCCTATACCGTGTTTACGACACGACCAGATACTTTATTCGGTGCAACTTACTCGGTTCTTGCACCTGAACTAGATCTTGTTAGAGAAATTACGACCCCTGAACAAAAAGCTGCTGTAGAAGCTTATATCGAAGAGACAGCGAAAAAATCAGATCTGAAGAGAACAGATCTTGCAAAAGAAAAAACAGGAGTATTTACTGGTGCTTACGCAATCAATCCAGTCAATGGCAAAGAAATCCCAATCTGGATCGCTGATTATGTATTAGCTTCTTACGGCACAGGAGCTATCATGGCTGTTCCAGCACATGATGAACGTGACTTTGAATTCGCTCAAACTTTCGGACTAGAGATTCTTCCAGTTATCGAAGGTGGAGATGTTCAAAAAGCTGCTTACACAGAAGATGGTACGCACATCAACTCTGAATTTCTAGACGGTATGAACAAACAAGAAGCAATCGACAAAATGAATGAATGGCTAGAAGAAAATGGCGTAGGGAAAAAAGAAGTCAGCTATCGCTTACGTGACTGGCTATTCTCCCGTCAACGTTACTGGGGCGAGCCAATCCCAATCATCCACTGGGAAGACGGAACAGTCACAGCTGTCCCAGAAGAAGAGTTACCATTACGTTTGCCTAAGACAAAAAATATCAAGCCAAGCGGTACTGGAGAATCTCCATTAGCAAATATTGAGGAGTGGGTCAATGTCGTTGATCCTGTAACAGGTAAAAAAGGCCGTCGCGAAACGAATACAATGCCACAATGGGCAGGAAGCTCATGGTATTACCTGCGTTATATCGACCCTCATAACAAAAAAGAGCTAGCAGATTATGAAAAGTTGAAGCGTTGGCTACCAGTTGACATCTACATTGGTGGAGCAGAACATGCGGTGCTTCATTTACTATATGCACGATTCTGGCATAAGTTCTTATACGATATCGGTGTTGTTCCTACAAAAGAACCATTCCAAAAACTATACAATCAAGGAATGATCTTAGGCGAAAACAACGAAAAAATGTCAAAATCTCGCGGTAATGTAGTCAATCCTGATGATGTGGTTGAAACTTACGGTGCAGATACACTGCGCATGTACGAAATGTTCATGGGACCATTAGACGCTTCGATTGCTTGGAGCGAAAATGGCTTAGAAGGAAGCCGTAAATTCTTAGATCGTGTATGGCGTTTGATCGTTGATGAAAACAATAAAATGCGTGACCGTATCACTACATTGAACGACGGCAAACTTGATAAAGTATACCATCAAACAGTAAAAAAAGTGACAGAAGACTATGAAAATCTTCATTTCAATACAGCAATCTCCCAATTGATGGTCTTTATCAATGAAGCCTATAAAGTGGACGCTCTGCCTTATGAATATATCGAAGGATTTGTTCAACTACTCGCACCGATTGCTCCTCACATGGGTGAAGAACTATGGTCTATCCTTGGCAATGATGGTGGTATTTCTTACGCACCATGGCCAACATACGACGAAGCAGCACTTGTGGAAGACGAAGTAGAAGTTGTTTTCCAAGTAAACGGTAAAGTTCGTGCGAAAAGCAATGTTCCCCGAGACTTAGGGAAAGATGAGCTAGAAAAAGTAGCATTAGCCAATGAAACAGTGCAAGAATATATCGAAGGCAAAACAGTCAGAAAAGTTATTGCGGTACCAAATAAGTTAGTCAATATCGTTGCTAATTAAATAACCTGATAAAAGCAGTTGGCAGAATCTCTGTCAGCTGTTTTTTTGTAAAAAAACATGAATAGAGAAAATAGTTGACAAGAAAATAACAACGCCATATGATGTTCCATAGTATTTACAACCTGTCATAGTTGACTGTAAAAAATATTGAAATAAAAGTAAAAGAAAGGACGACAACAGGTGAATTTTTATCAGTCTCTACAACTAGATCCGTTTATTTTAAAACAAAAAATACGAGAAGCAGCTTCTAAAAAAGAAAAGTGCATGTATATTTGTTCATTGTTTTTACGATCATTATTCATCGTATTGTTTGCCATTTGTTTTATTATTTTCATTACAACATTGTTTGAATCGACGCATAAACCATACGCGGTGGTTTTATTCTGTATGTTGATGAGTATTCGTTTTGTTGATTTTGGTTATAAGATTTCTCATTCGATCATTAGTTTAGCCATCGTTATGCTCTCACTATTAACAGCGCCTTATATCCATCTGATTAAATGGACAGTTATGGGCATGTTGATTCATTTTGTTTTACTAAGCAGCATATTAATGGCAACCGCTAGTGATCCCAAAATGGGGAATGCTTCTTTGTACGGCTTTTCATATCTCTTTATTGTTTATTCGTTACCTAAAGATTCGTTGAACAAGAATTTCTTTACACAAACAAGTAGCTTATTGTTTTTGTTTTTTTGTTGGTTTTCAGTTCTCCTTTACAGAAAACATCGAGAAAAGAACAAAGACAAAAGCTTGTTTAAAGAGATTTTTTTGAAAGGCATGTATTCGCAGGAAAAAATTTGGATGCTCATCTATGCATTTGGCATTAGCTTTTTGATTGTTGCAGGAGAGTATGTCCCTTTTCAGCGATTGATGTGGGCAGGGTTTGCATTTTCTTCTATTGTATCTAGCTATGGATTGATGTCGATTGGTTTCAAAGAACGAGCAGTAGACCGAATCATTGGGTCATTGATTGGATGTGCTTTATTTATTGGTATCAGCCAATTTATTCCTTTTAACTGGGTCGGTATATTAGGTGGTCTAGCTTTAGGTGTTTGTTCTACCTATAGATATAAAACAGTTTTTAATTGTTTTGGTGCTTTGGCAATCACTGCCAGTTTATTCGGGGTTCCAGGAGCAGTGTCAATCCGTATCTTTGAGAATGTTCTTGGGGTATGTCTAGGGGTCATGTATATTGGGTTGACTGAAATACTTATCCGAAAAATAAGAGAAAAACATGAAGTGAATCCTTTGGTAAGTTCCACTAAAAAATAATGAAAAAAATGAAGAAGGGGCTGTGACAAGACTTTTGTCACAGCCTCTTTTTACGAATAAACGGTGTTCCAGAAGTATCTTCTTCGAAAAATGAGCCCAAATTTTACAAAAATTTGAGTAGCAATTTTCGTAAATTCCTTCTTGTTTCTTGAAACTGACCATGTCTGTCACAACTTCATTGTTTTAAGGTAGATCAGTGAAACGTTCGACTTTCATTTTTAATTTATACTTTTTACGGAGTTCGTTTATTTGGGCCATCATTTCGGATTTGTGATGCTTTTCGATTGCTTCTTCATCTTTCCAACGGTCGATCAGTAAAAGAGATTCTGGATCTTCTAGTGGAAAGTAATAGTCATATTTCTCGTTTCCTTCTTCTGCGCGAATCGCTTTGACAATGTTTCTTTCGACCATTTCTTCTGCAAATTTTCTGGCTTGTCCATTTGTACTTGTATACAAAATATTCACTGTGATACTCACTAAATCCCCTCCTGAAAAAATTCTATCACTAGTATATCACGGTGCCAGAAATTATTATTCAAGATATGATACACATTTTTTCCGTAATGCTACGGAAATATATATTTTGAATAGAAAACGCTTACAAGTTATGCTTGATTTATAAAAATAAAAGGAGTGATTGATTTATGAAAAAAGCATTGATTATTTGTGCCGCAGGAATGTCATCATCGATGATGGCCTCAAAGACAACGGATTTGTTTAAGCAAAAAGGAGAAGAGGTACTCGTAGATGCAGTTTCAGCTACAGAAGGCGATAATATGATTAAGAATAGTGATTTTGATTTATTTCTGATCAGCCCGCAAACGACGATGTTTTTGGATAAATTCAAAAAATTAGGAGAATCTGTTGGAAAGCCTGTTGTTAGTATCCCTTTCCAAGCGTATGTCCCAATCCCTACAGGCATCCAGAAGTTAGCAGAGGTGATCGAAGAGAACATATGATGGAATAGGAGTGGATGATAATGAAACAGAAGGAAAAATTGCTGTTGAGATATTTGATTGATCACAGGAAGGAGTATGTCACCAGTCAACGTTTAGCTTCTGAATTGTTATTATCTGATCGGACAATCCGTAATTACTTGCAGCGGATCAAAGAGTTAGTAGAAGAAAACGGAGGTAAGATCCTTGCTAAACCAGGTTATGGCTACCAACTGCACATCTTGCAGAGATTGACATTTGATCTGTTTTTGAGTCGGCAAGAAATAGTACCGGGATATGCTAGAGAACCTCAAGGATTTTATGAGTCGGAAGACCGACAAAAGTATATATTGAATCAACTGCTTTTGGAAGATGCCATTCTTTTTATGGATGATTTGGCAGAAGAGCTTTATATCAGTCGTTCTAGTTTGACAAAGGACATGCAAGCAATCAAAGAGCGGTTGATTCCTTATTCACTAAAAATTGTTTCTAAGCATGGTCAAGGGATATGGATCGAAGGGGAAGAAAGAAATCGACGGCATTTTATCATGGATACTTTTTTCGGGAACCATTGTGGAAATTCATTGAAAGAATATTTAGGACAAAGTCGCTTTTTCACAGACATCAGTTTTGAAGAGCTAGTGATCATCATTCTCGATGAAACAAGAGAAGCTAAGTTAAAAGTTTCTGATTTTATCATACAGAATTTGTCCTTACACTTGGCTTTGGGAATCAAACGTCTACGAGAAGGGTTTGAAATCAAGGAACTAGGTATCGAACAAGAAGTTTCTGATCGAGTAGAGTACCAAGTGGCGCAACGCATTGTTCAACGTATTGAGGTAATCGCGGATGTATCGTTTCCCCAAGAAGAAATTGCTTATTTGACTTTACACCTTATGGCTAAGTTAAATCATAGAGAAAATAAAAATGATCAGGAACTATCAAAGGAAGTAGTGAAAGTTTTGAAACGATTGTCTCAGGAATTTCGTTTTTCATTAATAGAGGATCACCAGCTTTTCAATGGACTGCTTGATCATTTGTCACCAATGATGATTCGATTGAGCCGAGGCATTCGCATTGAGAACCCTCTGACTGAAGAGATAAAGAAAGAAAATCCCAAAGTTTTTGAAGCAGTAAAAACACATTTCAGCAACATGCCAGCTTTGAAAAACTATACCATCAATGAAGATGAATGGGCCTATTTGGCTTTGCATCTCATGGCGGCATTGGAAAAAGAAAGAGCTACGCATAAGTTACATGCGTTGATCATCTGCGCAACAGGTTATGGCAGTGCTCAATTATTAAAGAATCGTGTGATCAGCGAATTTGGAAAAAATATTACAGTGGTAAATGTAAAAGGCTATTATGAGATCAATGAAACAACTTTAAAAGGAATCGACCTGATTATTTCTTCTATTGATCTTTCGACAATGTTTTTTAAAATTCCAGTTTTACATGTCAGTATTTTTTTGAATGAAGATGATGTTCATAAAATACGAAAGGTAATTGGTGAATCCATACCTTATCATTCCTCAGATCGACCGATACCAGTATTTTCTCTACAGCAAAAAAAGCGGATTTACACCGAGCAGCTGTCTGAAAAATTTTTCAAGACTTATACGTACGAACCAAAAAAAGAAGAAGTTCTTCATGATTTGTTGCAAAAGCTGAGCATAAATGAAGAAGAAGGATATATAAGAGAAATGCGAAAGCAGATCCAGCAACGTGAAAGTATGGGACAAATCATATTCAGTGATACAGTGGCAGTCCCACATCCCGCTGTTCCAGTTGGAATCGAAACAAAGGTAGCCGTTGCATTGATTCCTTCAGGGATGCAATGGTATCAGTATCAAGGAATCCATTTTGTTTTTCTAGTTTCGCCTTCTTATATCGAAAATGAAGGAATTACGGTCGTGACCAAAGCAATCGTTAGGTTAGTTGACCAGCTAAACGTGCAACAGGAAATCTTAGCTGAACCTATTTTTGAGAATTTCAGCAGTAAATTTATCAAACTGATCGAATAAGGAGGAAAACAGGTGGCTGAAAAAATAAACAGTGAAACGCTACAAGTGACGTCTTTTGATATCATTTTTCATAGCGGAAATGCACGAACACTGATACATGAAGCATTTCGCTCGATGCGTAAGGAGATGTTTGAAGAAGTAGAAGAGAAGTTGCGACAAGCAAATGAAGAGATTCTTCATGCGCATCAATCACAAACTCAACTTCTGAAAGAATATGCTAGTGGGACAAAAATAGAAATGGAAATTATCATGGTCCATGCACAAGATCATCTGATGACGACGATGACATTATTGGAAGTTGCACAGGAAATGAATTATTTGTATCAAAAAAATAAATAGAAAGGAAGATTTATTGTGCAGGATACAGTAAAAAAGAAAAACGAATTAGAAAAAAAGCAACTTAGTTTGAAAAACATGTATTTCAATCGTTATCTGTTCGTACGCTATCTGACTGCCTTTTTCTTTTTCATGAACATGCAATGGATGATTCTGCTTCTATCAGCTAAAAGTTTAGGAAGCAGTTTACCAATGGTTCTACTTTTAGCTATTTTGCCTGCAGTAGGAGAACAAGTAAAGCTTTATCGAAAGCACCAAACGAATGTTCCATGGACAAAGCGGTATTTTTTGTTTCAGGGTGTCTGCAATATATTATTGATTCCAGTGTTGTTCACCTCAGGATTTACACTCTTGTATCCTTTTATGGCAAATAACAATAGAGGACAGCTATTTGTTTTCATTCTTATTGTAAGCGGTATTTTTGTCAGTGTATTTATCCAGTATCGTTTAAAGAAAATTTCGCTCAATCAAGATCAGCAGTATATCCGTATAAAACAATATGAAAAAGCGTTGTATTTAGGAAAGGAGAATAATTAATGTTTGATTTTTTGCAGAAATACCTGATGGGACCTATGGGGAAAATTGCGCAACTTAAAATCGTTCGGGCTGTCATGGCAGCGGGGATGGCTTCTATTCCTTTCACGATTGTAGGTTCGATGTTTTTGGTTTTGAATATTTTGCCATTACCGTTCCCATTTTTAGAAGGATTTTTTAATGCAACTTTTTTCAAAGTTAGTGACTTGTACATGATCGTCAATACAATGACGATGGGTATTTTATCTATTTACTTTGCCATTGTGTTTGCTTATGAATTAACGTCAATTGAACGAGATGAACAAAAGTTGAACGTTAATCCGCTCACGGGGGCATTACTATCTGTTTTTGCATTCTTTATGTGTATCCCTGAATTGATCATGAACGATGGTAAAATCAGCTTGATTGCTTCTATCAATGAGACAGAAACTGTAGTAAATGGGATACGGATGGGCTCTTTTGTCGAACGTTTAGGAACTTCAGGAATCTTTACAGCTATTATTATGTCGATTATTGCGGTCGAATTGTATTGTATGTGTGTCAAGAGAAATTGGGTCATAAAAATGCCAGATGTTGTTCCGCCAGGAGTTTCTCGTTCTTTCACTGCTCTGATCCCAACATTTGTCATTGCGTTTGTGGTGATGATCATCAATGGATTATTAGTTGCGCTAGGAACGGATATCTTCAAAATGATTGCTATCCCATTTGGGTTTGTTACGCAGCTGACGAATACGTGGCTTGGTGTCATGGTAATTTATTTCTTGATCCATGCATTGTGGATCGTAGGAATCCATGGAGCGAATATCATCACTTCTTTCTTGACCCCAATCGTATTAGCTAATATGGCAGCTAACGCACAAGGCGCAAATTATCCGTTGGCAGGAGAATTCAACAATTCTTATGTAACCGTTGGTGGATCAGGTGCGACCTTAGGATTGATCATCTTTATTGCATTCCTCGCGAAATCTGATCAGCTGAAAGTGTTAGGAAAAGCCTCTCTTGTACCAGGACTATTCAATATCAACGAACCAATTATTTTCGGGATGCCAATCGTTTACAATCCCTATTTAGCGGTTCCGTTTTTCTTAGCACCGATGGCTTCTGCTACACTCGCTTATTTTGCCATTCGGCTGGAAATCGTTAAACCGATGCTTGCACAGATGCCGTGGCCTTCACCAGTTGGAATTGGCGCATTTGTCGGCAGTGGGGGTGATTGGAAAGCGGCTGTGCTAGCTGTCTTTTGTGCAATCATCGCATTCATTATCTGGTTCCCATTTATTAAATTCTATGATAATAAATTATTGAATGAAGAAAGAGAAAAGGCAGCAGAATTAGCTGGCGAAAAGTCAGCTAACTGATTTCTAAGAGAGTGTGGGACAAAAGTAAAGAAAAACTTTTGTCTCACGCTCTAAACATGTGTAAACGGCGGAAGCAGAAGCAACTCCTTCGGAAATAAGCTGAAATTCACAAAAATTTGAAAAGCAATTTTCGTGAATTCCTTCTTATTTCTTGGAGTTAAACGCTTCTGTCCCAGCCTCTATTTATTATAGTCAATATGATTCGAACGAAGTATCAAGGCAGAATACCGAGCGACTGAAGCAAACCTAGACATGTGAATATCAGATAAACGACTAGAAAAAATAGAGCAACCCTTCCGCCTAAGCGCGCGAAAAACTTAGTCTGATGCTTCCGACTCATCAAGTAAGAAAAAAGTAGCAGTAACCATCCAACAATCGATGCATCAACTGGCAAATGGAGATTTCTAAAAATAACGACCCCCATTTTGCCACTTTGCAAATTCAAAGTTAGAAAAATGACAGAAAAAAGAGAAAGAAAAAAGATACCGTTTGCTAAGTTGAAAAATTTTTTCATAATAACCACCTTTATATTATTGAAAAACAGGAATAACAAACTAAAAGCAACGATAGAAGAACCAGTAAGCAAAACGGATGATAGCGCTATCTTTAAGAGGCATGATAAAGAAACAATAAAAATTAACGCAGTTCCGGCAACTTTTCTTGATAATTCCATAGACGGGACGCTATGAAAAGTTTTCTTTTCATAGCGTCCCGTCCACTAGAACATAAATAACATTACTCTTCAATCAACCGCTTCACGATTGCATAATCCCCTTCATAAGGTTCATCTACACCATTGATTTTTTGATAGGGATCAACCCCTTTTCCCGCAATGACGACTGAATCCTGCGGAGTACTTTCTGCTAAAGCACGTCGAATCGCTTCAGGACGGTCCATTTCATAATGAACGATCAATTCTGGATTAGTAATTGCTTCATTGATTTCTTCCGCGATTTTTTGCGGATCTTCAAATGCTGGGTCATCTGCCGTCAAAAAGGCAACGTCAGCTGTTTCTGATAGCACTTTTCCAAAATCATGTCGACGGGAGATTGCTTTGTTTCCTGGGCTGCCTAATACAACAATTACACGACCATCTGGATGTTCATTTTTGGCAAATTCTAGCAATGTTTTCAAACTTAGATAATTATGTGCGTAGTCCACATAGACATGCGCCCCATTTGTTTGGATCAATTGATCCATTCGACCTGGTACACGAGCTTCTTTTAATCCGGCTTGTGCATCTTGACTGGAAGCACCGGTTAGTGCTGCGGCAATGATCGCACTGGCTGCATTTTCTTGATTGAATCCTCCGGCCAGCAAAATATCATAAGCAGTATCGCAGATAGCTAAGTGATCTTGACGAGAAGATAAAGTAAACCCGTGGGTACCTTTGTCTGAATGGATCACTTGATAATTGCTTTCTTCCGAACGGCCATAAGTGATCGTTGGGATCTGGAATAGATCGGCGGTTTCTTTAAGCAAATCAAAATAGTCACTTTCGTGATTCAAAACAACTGTTTTTGAGTTTAAGATCAATTGACGCTTGCAATAGAAATAATCATCGAATGTTGGATGTTCGATCGGACTGATATGGTCAGGCGAGATATTCAAGAAGATTCCTACATCTAAAGTCAACCCGTACACACGTTGTGTTTTGTAAGCTTGAGAAGAAACTTCCATCACTAGATGAGTCATACCATTTTCAACTGCTTCTGCCATCATACGATATAAATCTAATGACTCAGGCGTTGTCAAATGGGATTTGAAATACGTTTTGCCATCTAGCGTTGTATTCATCGTAGAAAGCAATGCAGTTTTTTTATTCGTTGTGTGATCCAAGATTGCTTTAGTAAAGTACGCAGCAGTTGTTTTACCTTTTGTTCCAGTGAATCCAATCACTTTCAATTTATTTTGTGGATAGTCGTAAAAGGCCATAGCAAGAAGTGCCATTGCTTTACGGATATCCGTCACAATGATTCCTACTGCTGAATTTTCGTATGGCTGCTCTGATACGTAATATTGGATACCTTGTTCGATCGCTGAATCCAAATATTCTTCTTTGAAATTCATTCCTTTACAGAAAAACAGAGTAGAAGCATCAGCTTTTCTTGAATCATAACTTAACTGAAGAAATTCAGCTTTTTCTGGTACATCAAGATGCCAGCCTTTTGTTGAAACAAATTCTTTTAATAGATGTTCTTTTAATAGTAAATGACGGATGTCTTCTAAAGAGAAGCTCATTGATTGATCCCTCGCTTCATTCAATTTCTTGATTTATTATAGCACACTCTTTTCAATATATCGTTTGATTCCGCTATGACAAAATCCAGCTTTATTCAAATTTTCTTGACACAGGGGACAAGCGGATGAGTATTTTCATAAACAATGAACTGACTGTAATAGATAGGAGAACGAACAGTGTCTCTAACCATCCAAATACATAATAATTCAAAAAGACGATAAGGCTATTCGTAAGTAACAGTCCTTGCGGCATTGGAAGCCGAAAAAATTTGTGGAAAATAATCGGCGGTATCGTTATCCCGCCATTTGAGGCTCCAACGGTGTACAATGTGTAAACCCCAAGACTGAACAAAAGACTTCCTGAAATCAGTGAAAAGAAATGTGAGGAGAGCATTTCCACTTTTGGAACAATCTCTAAAACAACAGGAAAAAGCAGACTTCCCGCTACAGTTTTAAAAAATACTGATTTTCCTAATAGAACAGCGGCTAGAAGCAGCATCATAAGGTTGATGATCCAAACAGTAACTGAGCGCTGGATAGAAAAGGCCGTTTCAACTAAATGTCCGATTGCGCCCACTCCGGCGGAAGCTATATCATGAGGGAGCAAGAACCAATTCAATCCAACTGTGATAAAGAAAAGACCTAAAAATATAACGGGTAGTTTTTTTATTTCTTGTGTCATTGATATCTCCTATAAATGTTAGCCATAAAAGGCTGTATATTTCTTTACTTTACCAAAAAAACGAAATCGAATTCAAAAAAACAATCGTTCTTATAAAAGTTATATAAAATCGATTGCCAGTTTCTGTTTTACCAATTAAAATGATAGTAATGTTTTGTAGAAAGTTGGAATCTGACCGATGGATAATCAAAGAAAACCAGCATTAGATCAATTATCACCGCAAGAAAAAATGGCACGAGGCTCTGCCTGGATGACCGCCAGTAATATCATTTCAAGGTTGCTAGGAGCTGTCTATATCATTCCTTGGTATGCTTGGATGGGCGAAAATGCTAAGGCTGCCAATGGATTATTCAATATGGGGTACAATATATATGCATTGTTTCTACTGATCTCTACAGCAGGAATACCCGCGGCGATCGCAAAACAAACCGCGCGATATAATTCGTTGAATGAATATGGCACTTCACGACGATTATTCATCCGGGCATTACAGATGATGGGCGGGTTAGGTCTGTTGTTCGCTTTGTTCATGTACATCGCCTCTCCTTGGCTAGCTCATGCTTCTGGTGGCGGAGAAGAACTGATTCCAACGATGCGCTCTTTGAGTATCGCTGTATTGGTTTTTCCTTGTATGAGTGTGATACGAGGGTATTTTCAAGGGAATCAAGAGATGATGCCTTATGCGCTGTCGCAGATCGTTGAACAAGTGGCACGTATTTTTTATATGCTATTGGCTACATTCATCATCATGAAAGTCATGAATGGCGATTATGTGACAGCGGTCACGCAATCAACTTTCGCGGCATTTATCGGTATGCTAGCAAGTATCCTTGTCCTTTTGTATTTTTTGAAGAAACATCAAGCGTATACATCTGCATTTATCCACTACAGCGAAAACAAAGTAAATATTGCAACGAAGGAATTGTTGTTAGATACCATTAAAGAAGCAATACCGTTTATTATCGTTGGTTCAGGGGTAACAATCTTCAAATTAGTCGATCAATTCACTTTTATGAGGATCATGTCCGCATCCACTGAATATTCCAACGCACAGTTGTTAGATCTTTTTTCGATTTTCAGTGCCAATCCAGATAAGTTGACGATGGTAGTTATCGCATTGGCAACATCGATCGCGTCTACCGGGTTACCGTTGATTACAGAAGCTGTTACGTTGAAAGATCGAGTAGGGCTGGCAAAATTGACGAGCGGAAATTTACAACTGTTTTCATTTTTTATGTTTCCAGCGACATTCGGTGTCATGTTACTCGCCTATCCGCTAAACACATTATTTTATACACCAGATTCTCTAGGAAGCAATGTACTGATCCAAGCAAGTTTTGTAGGACTCTTCTTAGGGTTATATATGCTAGTTTCCAACATGCTGCAAGGAATGTTTGAAAACAGGGCAGCAATCAGTTATTTGGTTGTTGGGTTTCTGGTGAAACTACTTCTTCAATATCCAGCCATTCGTTTATTTGAAGTGTATGGCCCTTTATTAGCGACAATGCTCGGGTTTGCTGTGTCTTGTACCTTAATCTTAAAGAGGATCCATGAAGTAGCCCGCTTTAAACCAAGTTTTGTCTGGCGTAGGACATTACTGATCTTTATTCTTACCTTGATTATGCTTTTTGCTTCGTGGATCACAAAGATAATTTTTGGGACTTTCTTAAATGAAGATAGCAAATTCCAGTCTCTATTATTGATTCTTGCAGTAGCAGGTATAGGGGCATTGGTGTACGGTTATTTAGCTTTGAAAATCCGTTTGGCAGAAAGACTACTAGGACCAGGAATAGCGCGTTTACGACACAAATTAAAAATAAAATAAGTGAATGGGAAGAGCAGAATCAATGCTCTTTTGAAATGGGGGAAACGCATGCGTTTAGATAAATTTTTAGCAGATATGGGACTTGGTAGCCGCAAAGAAGTCAAAGGATTGATCAAAAAAGGAACGATTGAAGTCAATGGGCAAGTGGTCAAAAGCGATAAAACGCAAGTAAACGAGTTTGAAGATACGGTTACTTATTTAGGAGAAATCATTGCGTATCAAAAAGATTTTTATTATATTTTGCATAAACCTGCAGGAGTCATTTCTGCTACTCAGGATAATCATGACCAAACCGTAATCGATTTGTTGAAAGATCAAGATTATCGGGAAGATCTTTTTCCAGTTGGCCGATTGGATAAAGACACGGAAGGCCTCCTGATTTTAACGAATGATGGGATATTTGCTCATCAGTTATTATCACCAAAAAAACACGTGGAGAAAGAATATCTAGCTGAGGTTAGCGGTATAATGACAGAAGAAGATATCCGTTTATTTGCAGAAGGATTAATTATTGATTGCGATGAGCAGACATTGCCGGCAAAACTCCAAATTGATCAAGTAGATCAAGAGTCAGAAACTTCAATTATCCGACTGATTTTGCATGAAGGGAAGTTTCACCAAGTCAAGCGAATGGTCAAAGCAGTAGGAAAAGAAGTCTTATATTTAAAAAGAATCCGTATGGGGAATTTTTGGCTGCCTAAAGATTTGAATAAAGGGCAGTATCGCCCCCTGACCAAAGAAGAGCTAGAACAAGTGAGAGAAAAATAAGTGAATGGACAGTTAAAAGAATAAGTAGCGTAGTTGTAGCGCCATCTGAAAAGCAGACTTATCCGTCTGACTTTTGGATGGCCTTTTTGTGAAATTTCGACTTATTTCCGTAGAAGCTACTTCTGGAACATTGTTTGTTCAGAATAAGGGACTGTGACAAGACTTTTGTCACAGTCCCCATTGCTCCTTGTGACTCGGAGTTAGATAGTAAGGTCACGATCTCCCTAATATTCAGGACAAAACGCTGATTTCACAACCTCTGATAAACGGTGTGCAATCAGCTGACCCTCGGTATTAGCTCAAAAAACGGCAAAATATGAGAAACTATTTTTCCGTTCTTTTCTCTAATACTCAGGACAAAACGCTGATTTCACAACCTCTCCTATACTTTGTTTCATTTTCCCTATACTTTGTTTATTTATTCTCATTATTGAAAGCGCTATAATTGCGTTGGAAATGAATCGAAAGGGGTTTTTAGATGAAAAAACGAAAGGGGTTCAATCATTTTTTTATGAATCTATGGCGTTATAAAGCACTTGTCCTGATGGCTGTACCGGGTATGCTTTGGATGATTTTTTTCTTTTACATACCTGTAATGGCGAATGTCGTAGCATTCAAAAATTTTCATATTTCAGCAGATGGGTTCCTGGCTAGCCTGAGGGAAAGTCCTTGGGTGGGTTGGGAAAATTTCAAATTTTTATTTTCTTCGGACCAAGCATTTCTCATCACTAAAAATACAATTTTATATAATGTGACATTTATCCTTTTAAATCTGCTCATTTCAGTCGTATTTGCAATCATTATGAGCGAGTTGAGAAATAAACGACTTGTTAAAGTTTATCAAACGATGTCCTTGCTCCCTTATTTTCTATCTTGGGTCATTATCAGTTACTTCGTTTACGCCTTTTTAAGTCCCGACAAAGGAATATTCAACCAGTGGATTACTGGACACGGAGGAGAAGCTGTCAATTGGTATAATGAACCGAAATATTGGCCATTTATCTTAGTGTTCATCGGTACATGGAAAGGGATTGGTTATAACAGCATCATTTACTTTGCATCTGTTATGGGAATCGATCCGACTTATTATGAAGCTGCTATGGTTGATGGAGCTAGCAAATGGCAGCAAATCAAACATGTGACGATACCACAACTGATTCCATTGATGACGATTTTAACGATTTTAGCCGTAGGAAACATTTTTCGAGCTGATTTTGGCCTGTTTTATAACATTCCTAGGAATTCCGGTGCATTGTACGATGTGACTCAAGTTTTGGATACGTATATCTACAATGGGCTGACATCCACAGGAGATTTTGGTATGACGGCTGCTGCAGGACTTTATCAATCAGTTGTTGGTTTTGTCTTATTGATGATCACAAATACGGTCGCCCGTCGTTTTGATAGCGATTCTGCATTATTCTAAGGAGGAAAAAAATGAAAAAAAAGAAAGTGGAGAGAGTCCAAGTCCGTTCTTTCAATAAGACAACCAATTTTTTCTCTAATATAATGATTGCACTCTTTGCTATTTCCTGTATTTTGCCATTTATATTTGTTATTGCCATCTCTGTTACCGATGAGTCCGTATTGTCGACGCACGGGTACAGTTTTTGGCCAGAAAAATTCAGTCTATTTGGTTATACGTATTTGTTCGACCAGATGCAGGATAAAATTTTCCAAGCGCTTTATGTTACTATGCTTGTCACTGTTTTAGGTACACTGATCAATAGCACGGCTACTTCTTTATATGCTTATGCGATTTCGCGGTCAAATTTTCCATTCCGTCGTTTTTTTACCGTTTTTTGTTTGATTACGATGTTGTTCTCACCCGGTATGGTAGCTAATTATCTTGTTATGACAAATCTTCTCCAGTTAAAAGATACGATTTGGGCATTGATCTTGCCAATGGCTGTCAGCCCCTTCAATATTATTGTGATGCGCACATTCTTTAAACGTTCGGTCTCTGATTCGATTATTGAATCGGCGCGGATCGACGGAGCTAGCGAACTTCGAATATTCGTTCAAATCGTTTTACCGTTAGCTGTTCCTGGTATCGCAACAATCAGCTTATTTGCCGCATTGGGTTACTGGAATGACTGGTTCAATGCTTTACTATACATTCAAGATGATAAGCTAGTTCCACTACAGTATCTTTTGATGAAAATCCAAAGTAATATTCAATATCTGACGCAAAATTCAGGAGCAGGAAGCCAATTGACAGGTGGGCTAGCTTCAGTTCCAGGAGAATCCGCCAGAATGGCGATCGTAGTTATCTCTACGTTGCCTATTGCGATCAGCTATCCATTTTTCCAGAAACATTTTGTCAAAGGTCTAACGATCGGTGGAGTAAAAGAATAAAAAAATATAAATCATAAAATTAGGAGGAAGAAAAATGAAGTTATGGAAGAAACTAGCCTTTACAGGTGTTTCAGCATTATTGGTAGGTACATTAGCGGCATGCGGAGGTTCTGGTTCTAAAGAGCAAGCAGAAGCTAGTGATTCGGACACTTTGCAGATGTATCAAATCGGCGATAAACCGGATAATTTCGATCAATTGATGGAAGTGGCAAACAAACGAATCGAAAAAGAGATCGGTGCAAAAGTCAATATCAATTACATTGGTTGGGGCGATTACGAAAAGAAAATGAACGTCATCATTTCTTCCGGAGAAAATTACGATATCGCCTTTGCGAACAACTATGTTTCCAATGCTCAAAAAGGAGCCTTTGCTGATTTGACTGAATTAGCGCCTAAGTACGCTGAAAAAGCGTATAATGATTTAGATGAAGCTTATATCAAGGGAAATTTGGTGAATGGGAAATTATATGCCTTTCCAGTAAATGGAAATGTCTTTGCTCAACAAGTACTTACTTTTAACAAAGCTTTACTAGATAAATATGATCTTTCAATTGATGGAATCCAATCTTACGCTGATGCAGAAAAAGTTTTGAAGGAATTCCATGAAAAAGAACCAAACACGGCCGCTTTTGCCATTGGACAAGGATTCAAAGTCCAAGGAAACTTTGACTATCCTTTAGGGAACACTTTACCATTTGCTATTGATCTGGATGGAGATGATTCAAAAATCATCAATCAATACGACAATGAAACGTATATCGGACTGCTGCGTACGATGCATAGCTGGTACAAACAAGGACTCATTCCAAGTGACGCTGCAACGAGCAATAAGGACTATCCACTAGAAGGAAATACTTGGCTGATGCGTGGAGAAACACAAGGACCCTATGATTATGGCGATACGATTTTGACAAATGCAGCAAAACAAGAACTAGTTTCAAAAGCAATTACTGTTCCATTGAAATCTACAGCTCAAGCACAAATGGCAAATTTTGTCGTATCCAATACTTCAAAAAATAAAGAAAAATCAGTAGAACTTCTAGGGCTGCTTAACAGTGATCCAGAATTATTGAATGGACTTGTTTGGGGAATCGAAGGAGAAGCATGGGAAAAAGTCGATGGTTCAGAGGATAAAATCAAATTGCTAGATGGTTATCAGCCAAACACACATATGTCTGCTTGGAATACAGGAAACAACAAGATTCTATATACACAAGAGTCCATTACGGATGACATGATTGCCAAACGCGACCAATCGATTGCTGAAGCAGAAACTTCACCGATTTTAGGATTCAGCTTCAACACGGACAATGTAAAAACAGAATTAAGTAATATTTCAAATGTCATGAACCAGTATTTGGATGGATTGAATACAGGAACTGTTGATCCAGATGAAACATTGCCGAAATTAAAAGAAGCTTTAGATAAAGCTGGTTATGACAAGGTATTGAAAGAAATGCAAAAACAATATGACGAGTTTTGACAAGAACAATAATGAATAAAGACAAAGAGGTTGTGACAAAAACGTGTCGCAACCTCTTGTTCCGAATAAACGGTGTTCAAAACCTTGCATCTGCGGCAATCAGCCCAACCGAACGAAAAACGTAGAGAGCTATTTTTGTTCGGCTGTTCTTATTACTTGATGCAGGGCAGCACTTTTACAACCTTTAATACTCAGGCCATGGTGCTGATTGCCCAACCTTTTTTGTATAATGAGAAAGTATAAACTTAATGTTTGGAGGAGAAGATATGTTAGGGAAGGTTTTGGAAGAGTTGTTTATCCGAATCTGGGTCGTTATAAAACTAACCTTATATTTCTGGGTATACACGTTTGTCGGCGGAATCATCTTTGGATTAGGTACGGCATGGAAAACAGTCAATGAGTTATTTTATTTATATGGATTCGAGTATAAAGAAATCACGTTAAAAAGAGGCTGGAATATATATAAAAGAAATTTTTTAAGAGGAAATCTGCTATTTGGTTTATTTTTATCTAGTACTGCTTTATTGAGCTACAATCTATATCTATCTGTTCAAATCAAAGGACTCATTTTTTTAGCTATTGATTTTATTTTGCTTTTTGCCTTATTTTGTCTATTTGCTACTTATCAATACAGTATGATTTTAGACAGTGAATATACGATCTCTGTTCCTAATCTACTAAAGCTGAGTTTTATTTCGGTTTTTTCCAGCTTTTCGTCTTTTCTAAAAACAATTATTGGTAGCGGTATAATTATAGCTGTGACTTGGCAATTCAAAGGATTGATCTTATTTGGTGTCATTGGTCTTTTGACGGTTTGGAATGGTACGACGACGAAACAGTGGCGTGAAGAGTTAGATAAACAGTTGGAAAGTTATGAATAGGATCCGGATTCTATTTTCAAAAGGAACGTTACTGAATCGGCTGTTGCGGAAATATGCGGTTATCATGATTGGTGTAACGATGACTGCTACTATTATTTTTAGTGTCCATACGTGGGATCAAAACCAAAAGCAAGCAGAAAACATGACAAGTGATGCCGTTCAAAGTACAAGCAGAATGCTGAATGACAAAACAACTTTGAGTAGGATCATTAAAAACCAACTCGTCGGTGATTCCGAAAAAATCGAAAATGTCACTACCTACTTAACAAAACCCATAGATCAGTATTTGATGTATGTGTATGAGCAGCAAAACAGTACCGACGAATTAGTTTCTTTCCCAAATCAAATCAAAGATCTTTATATAAATTATGAAGAACTAAGTGCGGTATATATCGTACTGAATCAGCTACCGGAGTATTATGAATCCTCTAGAGAAAACAAAGGCGGAGAAGTAAAAGCAGGAACGCCAAAATTACTAGACGCCTTTTATATCAAGTTGCCTATCACACAAGGAGGAGCTGAGTCAGGCAGTATTTTTATCGGTTTCCAAAAGAAAGAGCTAGATACGATTTTAGAGAATCTAACGTCATTCAATGGACTCTCTTTATACATGATTTCTGGCACGACAAATCGCTTGTATACGTTCCATGATAATAAAATAGCTAAAGAAACGTTTGGAAGACAAGAAACGATTATCTCAGAGAGTCTTCAGAAAAATTCACAATTGCCAATTGCTAATCTGAGAAAAAATAATTTTATCCAACATCAAGAACTGTCGGATGATTACCGAATATTAGCTGTATTAGATAAAAAAAGCGTAAAAATCGAAACGGGGAAAAACCTTGCCCCGCTGATTGTAGGTATCATTGTTTTAGACAGTATATTGCTTATCTTTCTTTATAAAACATTCAAACGATATTCACAGCAAATATCCATCGTCATGCAGGCAATGGAGCAAACAGCAGCAGGGAATTTAGAAACCCGGATTGATACAACAAAAACGGAATATGAACTAAAGGAACTTTCAATCGGTATCAACGAAATGTTGGATAGCATCAATCAATTTGTCGAAGACATCTACAAACTAGAAATCAAACAGCAAGATGCACATATGCGGGCGCTTCAAGCACAGATCAATCCGCATTTTTTATACAATACATTAGAATATATCCGAATGTATGCAATCAGCGAAGGAAGCGAAGAATTAGCAGATGTTGTATATGCTTTTTCTGCCTTGCTCCGAAACAACACAAATCAAGAGAAGACGATCACTTTGAAAGAAGAACTGGACTTTTGCGAAAAATATGTCTATTTATATCAAATGCGTTATCCTAATCGAGTGGCCTATCATTTTATGATCGATCCTGATTTGGAAAAGATCGAAGTACCTAAATTTGTGATTCAACCATTAGTTGAAAATTATTTTAAACATGGTATTGATTTTACTCGATTTGATAATGCCCTAAGTGTCAAAGTCTTACAGGAAGACAAGCGGGTAAGAATCATCGTCAAAGATAATGGAAGAGGGATGACTGAAAAACGGCTAAAACAGGTGGAAGAAAAACTGTCTCATCCCAAAGTGGAACTTCACGAATCAATCGGTCTGCAAAACGTGAATGAACGTTTACGTGCCAACTTCGGCAGCAGTTATTACATGTCGCTTGAGAATAATGAGACAGGTGGACTGACTGTTTCTATTACATTCAAGGAGGGGTGAACATGTACCAGGTGTTATTGGTAGATGATGAATACATGATTTTGAATGGGTTAAAAAAGATAATTGATTGGAAAAGTTTAGGGTTCCAAATAGTAGCAACAGCGGAGAATGCCAAAGAAGGACTATCTGTCCTTGAGCAACAGCGGATTGATCTAGTGGTAACGGATGTGACGATGCCAGAAATAAACGGACTGGAATTTATTGAAGCGGCTCAAAAAGAACATCATAATTTTGAATTTATGATTTTGTCCGGGTACCAAGAATTTGATTATTTGAAAGAAGGCATGCAATTAGGCGCAGTGAATTATTTGATGAAACCCGTGAATAAGTTCGAATTGATTGAAAGCCTCAAGAAAATCAAAACACGGTTAGACCAGCAAAATGAACAAAAAAATCAGCAAGAAATCTATCAGGAACTATTATTCAGTCAATGGTTGAATGAAGAGTTAGATGAAGCAAGTGAAGAAGAAATAATAGGACAAATCAGTGAGAAACAGCATAGAATAGTATTGATCCAATTATCAAGAATTCATGATCCTCTTATCAATACATGGTTGAAAGAACACCAGCAAATCTTTTATTATCAAAGAAATTATGGAGACCGTATATTGATTACGCTGTTGTTGGAGGCAGATGAAGTTGATAGATTTTGCTGTTTTGTCCAAGAAAACATCCCTGATCAGGAATGGCTGATCAGTATCGGGGAAGAGACAGATTCATTGGACAAGATCCCTGAAACATTTCAACAAGCGAAAGACAATCTACAATTACATCAATTTTATGGAGATAAAGACGAGCATGTTTTTTACGCAATACAAGCAACAATAAAAGAGCAAACCATCGATTTTTCAAGTTTCAGACGTGTGTTGCAAAATAAACGATTAGATGATGCCCAAAAAATGATCACTGATTTTTTCGAGCAATTTCAGTTAGCAGCCATGATGCCGGAAGACATCCGGTACTCCAGCTTTTTACTGTTTATGGAGATTCAACGGGAATTGATTGATCTAGAAGATGAGGAATATTTACAAGGAATCGAAAAAATTCATCAGGCAAAAACGGTGCAAGAACTCCATCAGCTTCTTCTGTCGTTCGTCCAAAAGCACCAGAGACAGAAAAAATACAGTGGCAATGTAGAAAAAGTAATCGAAATCCTGCATCAGCATTATCAAGAACCACTTACACTCAAAGAAGTGTCAGAAAGTTTGCATTTAAATGTCATGTATTTAGGGCAGTTGTTCAAAAAAGAAACGAAAAAAAGTTTTTCAGCTTATTTGAACCATTTGCGTATGGAAAAAGCAAAGCAGCTGCTTTTGCACAGTAATCAAAACGTCAATGAAATAGCAAGTGAGATTGGCTACAACAATACCACGTATTTCTCTAAATTATTCAAGAAGATTGTCGGCAGATCCCCTAAGGAGTATCGGGAAAAAAGAGGAGAATCCTAAAAAAAGAAGCGTATGGAATGAATCAATGTTCAAAAGTTTGCATCTGCGGTAATAAGCCCAACCAAACGAAAATAGGAGGAGCTATTTTTGTTTGGCTGTTCTTATTACTTGATGCAGGACAGCTTTTTCACAACCTTTTGTTAGTTATCGTTTGATAAAGAAAAAGGCAAATCTTTTGATCGATACTTCTTAGGATGAGGGACGATACCTAATTGGTAAGAAATCTTGCCGCCTTTCAGCAAATCTTGATGGGTAAAATATAATTTCGTATATTCTTTGTCCATCCGATTGATTTTATGGATAAATTGCTGTTGCGGCCGATTAGGAGTGGCTTCAATCGTCAATTCCTTTCCATTTGACAAAAGCACAACAGCCTTGTCCATTAAAGGCATACCGATAACATATTCACCGGTTCCTGGTGTGACAGGATAGAATCCCAGACTATTGAAGATATACCAAGCAGCCATACTTCCGTTGTCCTCATCTCCAGGGTAACCCGTTGAAGAATCGTTGAAAGTTTGAGTCATCAATTGTTTAAGCAATGGCTGTGCCATTTCGGGTTGTCCAATATAGCTGAACAAGTATGGGTAATGAAAACTTGGCTGATTGGAGATAGCTAACTGCCCAAATTCTATCGCAGCCATCTCGCTCATTTCATGAATCTCAAAACCATATCCTCCTGTTTCAAATGTCGGAGATTGATTGCACAAATCAATGAGTTTTTCTTTGAATCTCTCACTGCCGCCATATTTTTCGATCAACCCTGCAAAATCATGATAAACAGCAAAGCTGCTTTGCCAAGCACTGCCTTCTGCATAATCTTGTCCCCAACGATGAGCAGAAAATGGTTCTCTGAATTTGCCATTTTTGTCTTTGGAACGCATCCATCCTGTCTCATAGTCAAAAATATTTTGATAGTTCAATGATCGTTGCTGATATTTTTTCACCGTTTCGTCCTCTGCTAGTACTTTGGCAACTTGACTAATACAAAAGTCGCTGTAAGCATAGTCTAGCGTATGATTGACCGATTCATGGTAGTGATTAGGAACATAGCCGTATGTCAAGTAATCCTCTGTCCCTTGTCGTCCATAATTTGGATGATTACTTTGAACTGTAGCGCCTTTCTTCATTGCTGTTAGAAATTCCTGCATCAAGTCTGGCCGAATATCTTTTACAGCAGCATCTGCAATGACTGCATCAATTAATGTCCCAGGCATTAGTCCACGTTCGTCAGGAGACAGCCATTTTGGCAAATAGCCACTTTCTCTATAGCTATTCAAAAAACCTTCCAGCATTTCTTCGTACTTTTCTACAGCAATCAAAGAATAAAGAGGATAAACCGTTTTATACGTATCCCAAAACCCATTATTTGTATAGAGAACACCAGGTTTCACAGATCGACTAGTCGTATCATAGTGGATTTTTTGCCCACTAGGATCCATTTCATAAAATGTCTGCGGAAATAAAAACACTCGATAGAAGTTATGATAAAACGTCCGCAATTGTTGTTGATCATGGTGTGTGAGCTGTATACGATCAAAATAGGATTGCCATTGTTTCTGGCTGTTAGCAAGGTAAGTCTCTTTACTTTGGTTTTGTTCTAGTTCCAGGTTATAAGCTGCTTGTTCCGAGCTGATAAAAGATGTCCCGAATCGGATGATTTGTTTTTTTGTCTGTTCAAAATACAACGGGATCGAATCGCTATTTTTGTTGGAAACAGCTAACTCATCAATTGTTAAAGGATATTCAAATCTCAATATAAAATAAAAAGAAAAATCAGGATCTTCTGAACCAGCAAAATGTGTGATTTTTCCTTCCACTGTGTAAGGATCTATAACAAAGAGCTGATGACGTCCCGGAAAGGATAAAAGTAAACCGCTATCATTTCTGCTGTAATCAATAGATAAGATTCCGCCATACATACTGGGTATCAATGTAGAGCGGATGCCATAACGCAATTGACGGATCGACAGATGAGTCGGACAAAATATACTTTCTTCTGGGCGGTAAGAACTTTGAGCATGAAAAAGGGTATTTTCCTGTAATTTACCATTGATTGGCGTGAGCAGCATATGACTAAAATCGCCCATCCAAGGACTTGGTTGGTGGGTAAGTCGATAACCTTGAAAAACACGATCCTCAGGATGAAACCACCAGCTGCCGTTTTGATCGGTCGTTTGCGGTGCAAAATAATTCATCCCAAAAGGAACGCCAGTGTAAGGCTGGCAGTTCCCGTTAGAGAAATTTGGCTGATTAGCTGTGCCATGTCTAGTATCTATTTGACCGATATTCATTTTATTTCTCCTTTGTTGATTGTCTTTTGATAAATGAAACTGGAAATTTGCTGTCGGAAGGACGTTCGTTTGTCTCTAACCAAGTGATCAAAGCCTCTCCAGCAAGCTTGCCTAACTGTTCAAAATCTTGTGCAATGGTTGTCAGCGGTGGATCAACAAGAGCGGCTGCTTGGATATCATCAAATCCGATGATTGAAAAATCTTCAGGAACATGATAATCATGCTGTCTCAAGAAATTCATCGTCTGGATAGCAACAACATCGTTTTCGCAAACAAAAGCGGTCACTTCATACTTAGTGATATAAGAAAGCAATTCATCGAATGTCGCGCTTTTGTCATCCAGCGAAGTGTGGAAAGCCAAACCAGCTTTGTCTAATGCTTCAAGGTAACCAAGGTAACGCTGACGTACGGATTGTGGATGAGTCTGTGCACCAAATAAATAAGCGATTTTTGAATGTCCCTGTTCGATCAAATGAGAAGTAGCGAGCACACCACCTTGGAAGTTGTCGGAAAGCACGGTAGGAAAAGGCAATTCATAGATTTTTTTATCCAATATGATAACAGGGAATTCCTTTAATGAAAGCTCAAAAAGCAAGTCAAGATGCTGTTCTGTATCAAAGGCATAATAAATCAATCCATCAAATTCATGGATGAGTTCTTTTGCCGTTTTATTTTGTAAAAAATCATGTGTCGTCATCATGACATCCATCTGTTTATCCTGCATCACAGGATTCAATCCCTTGGTAAAATCACCAACAGACAAATCAGCGACATATGGAAGAAGAAACAGAATCCGCCGTGTTTTTGTAGGTGAAGGAAGCATCTGCTCCGGAGAAGCTGATTTAACAAAACTGCCTTTCCCACGAACGCGATAAATCAGCCCTAATTGCTCTAATTCAGTCAATGCACGTTTTGAAGTGATTCTGCTTACTTTATAAGTATGGGAAAGTTCCTTTTCAGTTGGTAGTTGGCTATCTACAGGTAATTCACCAGTTAAAATAGCCATTTGCAAATCATTAAATATTGTCTGGTACAATGGTTGATTCATATAAACACCTCTTAATGATATATCATATTTAAATAATACCATAATAGATGAAAAAGTAAATAAAAATTTATTTTTTTGAAAGCGTAGACATAAAATGACACAAGAGGTATAATCTTTAAAGATATATCAAATGAAAAGAGGAAATTTATATGGTTTATAAAGATATACCAAAGTCAGTACAAAAATTTATGAATGATATCACACAAAAATGCGGGAAAAACCATGCGGACTGGGCAACGAATTTTACAGCAGCATTTGCCAACACATTATTGACAACAGTCAAAAAGCAAAATGACGGTACTACTTTTTTATTGACAGGAGACATTCCTGCAATGTGGTTGCGAGATTCTACTGCACAAGTTCGTCCTTATTTAGTGATTGCAAAAGAAGATGAGGAACTAGCTGACATGATTAGTGGGTTGGTCAAAAAGCAATTTTTTTATATCAACATCGATCCATATGCGAATGCCTTCAATGAAGAAGCGAACGGTGCGGGACACCAAACAGATCACACAAAAATGAACGATTGGATCTGGGAAAGAAAATATGAAATTGATTCTTTATGCTACCCGATACAGTTGGCCTATCTTCTTTATAAAAATACAGGAAAAACGGACCAATTCAACCCAACTTTTATTGAAGGGATCAAAAAAATCTTAGGCGTGTTCGAAACAGAGCAGGATCATGAACACTCTCCTTATACATTTATACGAGATACGACAAGAAAAGAAGATACGCTGATCAATGACGGACGAGGAGCCAAAACAACTTTTACAGGTATGACATGGTCTGGGTTCCGTCCTAGCGATGATGCTTGCCGTTACGGATATCTGGTACCATCCAATATGTTTGCGGTGGTCGTGTTAGGTTATGTGGAAGAAATTTTCCAAACGATACTCGATGATAAAGAAATTGTACAGAAAGCACAAATATTGAAGAAAGAGATTCAAGAAGGTATCCAAAATCACGGACGGACGGTTAATCAAAAAGGGCAAACGATTTATGCATACGAAGTAGATGGAATGGGGCACGCGACGGTCATGGATGACAGCAATGTGCCCAATTTGATCGCGGCACCTTATTTGGGTTACTGTTCGGAAAAAGAGGAAGATTATCTTCAAACAAGAAGAACATTGTTGAGTAAAGAGAATCCATATTTTTATGAAGGAAAGTATGCAAAAGGAATTGGTTCTTCCCATACGCCAAAAGAGTATGTTTGGCCAATTGCACTAGCTATGGAAGGAATGACAACACCAGATAAATCTGAAAAAGAACGGCTATTGAATTTGCTTGTAGCAACTGATGCAGGAACACATCTTATGCACGAAGGATTTGATGTGAACAATCCTGAAAATTATACAAGAGAATGGTTTTCTTGGGCAAACATGATGTTTTGCGAATTAGTCATGGATTACTTTGATATTCGAGTAGAAAAATAGGAGGTACTGTAAATGAAAAAGAAAGTATATATCATTTCTCATAGTCACTGGGATCGTGAATGGTACATGGCTTACGAACAGCATCACATGCGGTTGATTGAATTGATAGACGATTTATTAGAGCTATTTGAAGTTGATCCGTCCTTCAACAGTTTTCATTTGGATGGGCAAACGATTATTTTAGATGACTATCTTCAAGTAAGACCAGAAAAAAGACAGGCGCTCCAACAAGCAATCAATGAAGGAAAATTGAGAATCGGACCATTTTATATCTTGCAAGATGATTTTCTGATCAGTTCGGAATCAAACGTGAGAAATATGCTGATTGGCATGGAAGAAAGCCGTAAATGGGGAACCCCCGTCATGTTAGGTTATTTTCCTGATACATTTGGAAATATGGGACAGACGCCTCAATTAATGAAACAAGCTGGTATTTCAGCAGCGGCGTTTGGCCGTGGGGTAAAACCAATTGGCTTTGACAATCAAGTTCTGGAAGCAGAAAACTATTCTTCTCAATACTCAGAGATGTGGTGGAAAGGACCTGATCAAACAGAAATTTTTGGTCTGTTATTTGCCAATTGGTATAGCAATGGGAACGAGATTCCCGTAGAAAAAGAAGCTGCTCGTGTCTTTTGGAAGCAGAAATTAGCAGATGCAGAACAATATGCATCTACTGATCATCTATTAATGATGAATGGTGTTGATCATCAACCAGTACAAAAAGATATATCAAAAGCAATTCATCTCGCAAATGAGCTGTTTCCAGATTACGAGTTCATCCATTCTAATTTTACTGACTATCTGGAAGCAGTTCGACAAGAGTTGCCAGAAGACTTAGGTTCAGTAGAAGGAGAATTGACAAGTCAAGAAACGGATGGCTGGTATACTTTAGCCAATACAGCATCTGCTCGCGTTTATTTGAAACAATGGAATACCAAGGTCCAACGGCAGCTAGAAAACATCACGGAACCACTTGCGACGATGGCTTACGAAGTTACAGGGATTTATCCCCACGATCAGTTAGATTATGCTTGGAAGACATTAATGCAAAATCATCCTCATGACAGTATTTGCGGTTGTTCAGTCGATTCTGTCCATCGGGAAATGATTCCTCGTTTTGAAAAAGCAGATGAAGTCGGAAAGTATCTTGCACAAGATTCTTTAGAACAACTGGCCACAGCAATCGATACAACTGGATTTCCAAAAGACAGCTTTCCATTTGTCGTTGTAAATACTGCAGGAATGGATAAAACTGGCGAAGCAGAAATAACCATCGAATTAGAAAGAAAAAGATTCGCTGAGGGAATACCGGAACATCTGTATCAAGAGTTAGAACAGTTGCCTAGACGGAAGTATCACGTAGAAACAAAAAGCGGGGCCACTATACCAGCTATTTTATCTGAAGAAACTGTACAATTTGGTTATGATTTGCCGAAAGATCGTTTCCGTGTGCCATATATGGCAAAGACAATCAAGGTAACTTTCCCAATAAAAAACATGCCAGCGTTTTCTTGGGAAACATTCGCGCTTGTAGAAGGGGAAGCGAAAGCAGAAGAAAAGGAAACAATGATCCGTCAGAGTGGACGAATCGTCGAAAACGCCCACCTACGTTTGACGATTGAAAAAAACGGTGCCATTACAATGGAAGATCGTAAAAACAAACGAAAATGGAATAACCTGCATATTTTTGAAGATATCGGTGATATAGGAAACGAGTATATCTTTAAGCAACCTGTCTATGATCAACCAATCCTATCCAGTAATCAAGAGGACTCTGAAGTAAAAGTATTAGTAGATACACCAGAAATAGCAAAAATAAGTATTCTACAGGAAATGGAGATCCCAGTTTCTGCAGACGAGCGTTTAGAGAAAGAACAACGGATGGTTGTAGAATTTCGTTATCGAAAAGCAGAACGATCTAAAGAAAAACGGATCCTTCAAATAGAAACGATCATGACAGTCAGAAAAGATAGTAAAAAAATCGACTTTGAAACGACTCTTGACAATCAAATGAAAGATCATCGATTGCGTATCTTGTTTCCTACAAAGTTACATGTGGAACATCACGAAGCAGATAGTATTTTTGAAGTAGTAAAGCGCCCAAACCATGTATCTAGGAGCTGGGAAAATCCCACGAATCCGCAACATCAGCAAGCATTTGTCAATATTCATGATGAACAGAACGGTGTAACAGTTGGTAACTTTGGTTTGAATGAATACGAAGTAACAGCAGATGGACAAATCGCGGTGACGCTACTTCGCTGTGTGGGAGAACTAGGAGATTGGGGGTATTTTCCAACACCAGAAGCACAGTGTTTAGGTAAGCATCAGTTCAATTACAGCGTTGAACTACATGGACCAGAAGAAACATTCTCTACTTATTTGCATGCATACGCGGCACAGATTCCTTTTTCCACTCAACAAATCAAACATCATGAAGGAACATTGGCATCAAAACAACAATATTTAACGATAAAAAGTGAAACGTTTGCAATTACAGCTTTGAAACGGAGTAAGTTTAGTGATAAAGTAGTAGTGAGAGGTTTCAATATGTCTAGTCATTTAGAAAAATTAGAAATAACTAAAGACAATCGAAAAACGGTCATATTGAATCTGCTTGAAGAACCAACGCAGCAATCGGTTGTCCCGATAATCCAACCTTATGAAATTCGGACAATCGGATTCGAGGAGGAAAACTAAATGTATGGCGGAATAGAAGCAGGCGGAACAAAATTTGTGTGTGCGGTTTCAGAAGATGGAGAGATTTTGGAAAAAACAAGTATTCCTACCACAACACCAGAAGAAACATTGGATCAAGTATTTGAATTTTTTGATCGTTATGAACTGAATGGAATCGGGATTGGCTCATTCGGCCCGATTGGTATCGACCAAACAAAAGATAATTACGGATACGTTTTGGCAACTCCCAAAAAAGGATGGGCACAATTTGATTTTCTCGGCACAATCAGGAAACGCTACAATGTTCCTGTTGCTTGGACGACGGATGTCAATGCGGCTGCATACGGGGAGCTGAAGCAAGGGGCGGCACAAGGAAAAAATAGTTGTATTTACCTTACCGTGGGAACAGGAATCGGTGCAGGCGTTGTGATCAATGAGGAAATTTTTTCAGGAATCGCACATCCTGAAATGGGACATATTTGGGTAAAACGCCATCCAGATGATCAATATGAAGGCACTTGTCCTTATCATAAAGACTGTTTAGAAGGATTAGCAGCAGGTCCGTCTATTGAGGCACGTATAGGAATCAAAGGGCAAGATCTGCCACAAGATCATCCGATTTGGGATATTCAAGCTTTCTATATTGCTCAAGCACTGATCAACTATACGTTGACGTTAGCACCTGAAAAGATTATTTTAGGCGGCGGGGTAATGAATCAGGATCATCTCCTTCAAAAAATTCGTCAGCAATTTGTTGAATTGATGGGTGGCTACATGGAAACACCTCAAGTAAGTGAATATATCGTTCGTTGGGGACTGCCGAATGAAAGTGGGATTATCGGTAGTTTGCTGTTAGCAGAACACGAACATCAAAAGTAAGCAGACAAGTTACACAAAAAGAACGTAGTCTTATCAGCAGATAATGATAGGACTACGTTCTTCTTTCTATTTCCACAATCCGGGTAAAGCTTTACCAACTATTTTTTCTTGAGTAAATGGATGAATCATGTGCAGTTCTAATGCATGGAGCATCAGTCGTTCAGCTGGTCTATTTTGGTAAAGAGGGTCTCCGACGATTGGATGCCCTATATGAGCTAAGTGAACTCTGATCTGGTGCGTACGACCGGTTTCCAAAACACAATACACTTGTGTTTTTCCAGAAAGTACTTTGTCGACAGTGACATGTGTCAAGGCGTTCTGACCATTTTTATCATCTACGACCCGTTTTCTCCGATCATGGCGATCGCGTCCGATTTTATTGGTAATAGTCCTATCTTTGGCGATTTTCCCCCATACGATGGCTTGATATCTCCGATAGATCATTTTTTGTTCCAACATTCTTCCAAGTATCGGCAAGACAAATGGGTTTTTTGCAAATAAAACAGCGCCGCTTGTTTCTTTGTCCAAACGGTGGACAACATAAGGTCGTTGTTTTTTCGTATCGAGATAAGCAGCTAAGTGATTGAGCAAGGTACTGTTTTCTGTTGGTTCGTTTGGATGAGTCTTCATTCCTGCAGGCTTATCCACTATAATCAAATGTTCATCTTCATATAAAACACGAATGTGCTTCGCATCTCCTAATTGGACTTCTTGATAATTATAATCTGTTTCTTCGAATAACAATGTGATCTGGTCATTGCCTTTTACTTCATGATGGAACAAAGCAGGTTGTTGATTGATCCAAACGTTTTTACGTATACGCAAAAAGTGCCGAACCTTTCTAGGAACTAACCATTCCTTTTCAAGCAAGTCGCGAATCGTTGTTTCAGGGTGGTTCATAGGTAAAGTAATCGTGATTTTCACAAGTGTACTCCTTTCGGTAAAATTGCAGACTAATTGTACCATTTTTAAAACATATTTAAGAAAAAACTTACATTTTTCTGTTCATTCTTATGTTACTCTACTTGCACTAGCGAAAAAAAACAAATCGAACTACAACTTAAGCAGGAAGAAAACACTCTTTCATTATGGTAAAATAAGACGATTGAATTGAATAGACAGGAGAAGAAGCGAATGGATTTTCAAAGCATTTTAGGAAAGATAAAAGCTGCTTTGATCAGTTTTTGGCGATGGATCAGACCATATCTCGGACAATTCCATCGATGGCGAAAGCGCATTTGGAAAAAATATCATGTGAACAAATTGATTTTGCTGATTGGTTTGATCTGTGTCTTAGTGACAAGTATCTACCTTTTTATTTTAGCCAAACAAGCAAATGTCGAAACGTTAAAATCTGGATTAAGCCAATCGACAGTCATTTATGACAAGAAAAATGAAGAAGCTGGCACACTGTACGCCCAAAAAGGGACATACGTAGAATTAAACGCGATTTCTCCCTATATCCAAGATGCGGTGATCTCGACAGAAGATAGGAATTTTTACGAACATCACGGATTTGATATCAAAGGAATCGCCCGTGCGGCTGTTCGGATGGTTTTGTCTGGCGGAACATCAGGGGGCGGAGGAAGTACGATCACTCAGCAGCTTGCCAAAAATGCTTATCTGACATTAGATCAAACATTTGATCGAAAAGCGAAGGAATTATTTTTGGCAATCGAGATCGAAAAGAAGTACAGCAAAGAAGAAATCTTGACCATGTATCTTAACAATGCCTATTTTGGCAACGGGGTATGGGGTGTCCAAGACGCTTCCAGAAAGTATTTTGGAGTAGATGCAACGAATGTTACGCTATCTGAGGCTGCTACTTTGGCAGGAATGCTGAAAGGTCCTGGTATTTATAATCCGATTGATCACCCAGCAAATGCGAATGATCGGAAAAACACAGTATTAAGCGTAATGGAAGAAAACGGAAAAATCACAAAAGAACAAGAACAAGCAGAAAGCCAGACAGACATCAGTGCTTATCTTCATGACACATACGACAATTCAGATTCTGGTTATCGTTATCCTTATTATTTTGATGCAGTGATCGATGAAGCAGTGAACGAGTATGGTCTTGATGAAGAAGATGTCATGAATAAAGGCTATAAAATCTATACAGCTTTAGATCAGGATTACCAAAAGCAATTAGAAGCTACTTATCAAAATAATGCATTATTCCCAGCAAATGCTTCAGATGGTGCCATGGTCCAATCTGCTTCAGTAGCTTTAGATCCGAATACAGGCGGTGTACAAGCATTAGTAGGACGAAGAGGAGATCATGTCTTTAGAGGATTCAGCTTTGCTACACAGATGCGCCGTTCTCCAGGATCAACGATCAAACCATTAAGCGTGTATACACCAGCGTTGGAAGCTGGCTACAAGCCTTCTAGTGTCTTGAAAGATGAACCGCAAAGTTATTACGATGCGCATAATTTTGACGGGACATACCAAGGAGAAGTACCGATGTATCAGGCTGTTGCACAAAGTTTGAACTTGCCTGCTGTATGGCTTTTGCATGAGATCGGTTTACAAAAAGGATATGATAAAGCAGAAGAATTCGGCCTGCCTTTAGCAAAATCTGATAAGTATTATGGCTTAGCTCTTGGCGGATTAGAAAAAGGAGTATCTCCAATGATCATGGCGGGTGCTTACAGTGCATTTGCCAATGAAGGTCAGATGTATACGCCGCATCTCATCACGAAAATCGTTGATTCAACTGGAGCGGTGATCATCGATAATACAAACAAAAAGCCAAAACAGGTCATATCAAAGGAAACAGCCGATGAAATGACTAGCATGCTTCTTGGTACATTCTCAAATGGGACAGCAGCTGCTGCGAATCCTGCAGGTTATACGATAGCAGGGAAAACAGGAACCACAGAAACTAATTTCGATGCCACGAAAGCAAATGACCAATGGATGATTGGGTATACGCCAGACGTAGTGATTTCGACATGGATGGGGTATGAAGAATCCAGCAAGCTGCATTATTTGGAAGGGACAAGTGGAAATGTTGTCGGGAAAGTCTTCAAATCAGCGGCAGAAGGTATCCTTCCTTATACTTCCAAAACAGGATTTAGTGTAGCGGATGCCTATGCCACAGGAGGGCAAGTAGTAGCAGCAGATCAAGTTGGAAATACAGGTAATTCTAATGGAGAGTCTGGAAATTGGCAAGATAACTTGAATCAATATGGTGAACAAGCAAAAGAAGGATTGAAGAATTTCGGCGATATGGTAAAAGAAGGCGTTCAGGGAATTGGTGAAGCGGCTAAAGACCTCTGGCGGAAATATCAAGGAGAGTAGACCCTTTGAAAACGAATAACCCCATGTTACAATAGAGAGTAACTACTAAAAGAAAAGAGGGCATAACATGTCAAACATCTACGATAGCGCAAATCAGATCGAACGTGAGATCCGTGAATTACCAGAATTCAAAGCGTTGAAAGAAGCGTACGAGAAAGTACAAGCAAACGAAGAAGCACACAAGCTATTCAAAGACTTCCAAGCGATGCAAATCGAATTACAAGAAAAACAAATGAGCGGACAAGAATTCAGCGACGAAGATGCAATGAAAGCACAAGAAATGGCTGTAAAAATTCAATCAGAAGAAGTAATCAATGATTTAATGCAAAAAGAACAAGGGTTCAGTACGATCATTAATGACTTGAACCGGATTATCATGACGCCAGTTCGCGACCTTTACAGCGAATAGAACTATTTTATGAAACAACAGAGGTTGTGAAAGAGCTGTTCAGCCTTGAGCGATGACAAAATTGCTTCTTATTGCCGATAGACTGTCGCTTGAACACCATTTACCAAGAGGTCGTGAGCCTACCGTTTAACTCTGAGTTACAAGGAACAATTTCAAAAAAAGCTTCTCATGTTTGATGACTATTGTGATTTGTGACCGAGGAGTTGGCAGGAGAACACCGTTTATTCAGAAAAAGGAGAGACGACAAAACTCTTGTCGTCTCTCCTTTTTTTGTCATTCATTTTTCAAACGGTAAAAATAGCCCTCTTGAGCTAACAGCTCTTCGTAAGTACCCATCTCAACGATTTTTCCTTCATCGATCACGACGATTTTATCTGCCTCTTTGATTGTTGAAAGCCGATGAGCCACAATAAAAGTAGTGGGTGTTTCTGTCAGGTAATTCAGGGCCTGCTGGATTTTTTTCTCTGACTGGTTGTCTAAAGCTGAAGTTGCTTCATCTAGCAAAATGATTTTCGGCTGACGTATCAATGCTCGTGCAATAGAGATACGTTGTTTTTGGCCACCAGACAGCTTGTTGCCATGTTCGCCTACTAAGGTATCCAGACCATCAGGAAGCTGGTCAATCAGTGAAGAAAGTTGCGCAGCTTCGATGACTTCATTTAAACGTTCTTTTGATACGTTTTTCAAGCCATAAGTGATGTTCTCTTTGATCGAAGCGGAGAACAACAAAGTGGTTTGAGGAACAACGGCTAAATAATTACGCACACTTCGCATATCCAATTCATCCAAAGGCTGATCATCCAAGAAAATCCTCCCTGAAGACGGCTGGATAAATCCAATCAATAAGTTAAGGAGTGTAGATTTTCCAGAACCAGATGGCCCAACAAAAGCAATTGTTTCTCCAGCTTTCACCTCTAGAGAAAAATGATCGATAATCGGCTTGAGTGAGTCCGGGTAATGAAAAGAAACATTCTCAAAACGAAAATTTCCATCCAAATGTTGGATTTTTTTCTTACCGTGATAAGTTTCTACATCGCCAGCAATCAACAGTTCACCAATAGAAGTAATAGATTCCATGCCTTTTGAAATCGTAGGAATCAGTGTGATCATTCCAGAAACGGAATTGACGATCGTTGTGAAATATGTCTGATACATCACGACATCACCTGGTTGGATACGCCCTTGTAAAGCTAATATCCCAGTGAAAATCAAACAAATCAGCTGAAATATCTGAAAACTAGCCCAGCTGACTGATCCGAAAACAGATTGCAGGATATCTAAGTGGAATCCTTTTTCATAGATTTGGGTAAAATGCTTATTTAAGCGAGTGGTTTCGTGTTTTTCTAACCCATGAGCTCGAGCAATCGGTGCTAATTCGATCACTTCGATCACTTTTGCAGAAGTTTCTTCCATTTCTTGCCGGAAATCTGAATTGGACTGTCTGATCCTTTTCCGGAAAAAAAGAGTAACTAACGCGGCGAGAGGGACAGTCAATAAGAAAAACAAGAAAACGACAGGACTTCTATAAAGCGTGATACCTAAAGCCACGAATAAATTGACAGCAATGTTCAATCCGCTGACAAATACTTGAGAGGACAATGTTTGGATGGCTTCTACATCACGGATGATCTTTGATTGGATCCGGCCAGATTGCAATTCTTTTTGATAGGGAATAGAAAGTTCTTGGATTTTCTTGATAAGGGTCGCTCTTAGTCCAGCTTCTACTTGCCGGATCGAAGTGCTATGGTATTTTACATGAAAATAATTCGTCAATATATTTTGACCGATCAGACAAGTCATCAAAAAAGCGTTGAAATAAATCGCCTGCAATTGAGAGGAATCTTTTGATGAAGCTGCATTGATTACATTGGCAATAGCGATCGGCATTAACCAAGATGGAAGATGTTTGATAATAAAAAAGAGTCCTGACATAGCAAAGCGCCAATAATTCCCCTGATAAAGATGCAGCAATGTCTGAAAAGCATTTGCATGATATTTTTGATAACTTTTCTGTATTCGTTCCTCCATAATCTTCTCCTTAACAATCTTGGTAAATAAACTGCAAGTGTTCTATTGCTTCAGGAACATAAATCTCAGGAGTAGCTTCAAGAGTGGCGTACATTAGAGGACGCTCATATTTGATATAATGCAGTACCGGTCGGAAATCTAAACAGCCTTTGCCAACAGGAACCATGCGGATCTTTCCATTTTCCATGATGTAGTCTTTGAGATGAAGGGCTGTAATACAACCCTGTAAATTGTCCAAGGCACCTTGGATCACTTTCTCCTGATCAGTATGATTTTCTTTATGCATCAAATTCGCACAATCTAAAATAATTTTTAAATTTGGTGAAGCTACTTCATCGACTAAACGTTTGGCTAACTGATAGTTATAGATTGGATGATTGATCCCTGCTTCAACAGCAACAGTTACGCCAAAATTTTCTGCATGAGCGACTAATTCAATGACAGAATTTCTAGCGATCTGATAAGCTTCTTCAGTAAAATTTTCTTTTGTGTAACCGACAGAGACACTACCAGTTTCTGTAGCGATCATCTTGGCTTGATAGGCAGAGCACAGAGCAATTTGCTGTTTGAAAGTTGCTAATGCTTGTGCACGAACTTCTTGATTTTTGCTGGATAGGTTGATATAGCATCCTAAAATGGAAAGTTCGATATTGTTTTTTTGGAAGTATTCACCAAAATAGGCAGCACTTCCAAGTGTCATGGCATTTAATTTAAGTTGTTCAGGAAATGCTTTTTGCGGTGCAAATTGGATATGGGACAAGTGAAGCTGTGATACTTTTTGAACGATTTCTTCACGATTTCGAACCTCTAGATCATGGGCACGAATGCCTAAATTTAATGGAAACATTTCAAACTCCTTTTTGTAAATAATCAGCAAGAGGCAGACGGGATTCTTTTATCAATTCAGCAATTATTCGGGCAACTTTATCAGCGCCTTCTGGACTAAAGTGGGTATTATCCTTTAGTCCTTCTGGGTAATTTTCACAACTATTAGGCATAAGATGCAGATAGAATTTTTTTGTCTCTTCTTTTGAAAAGGTCTGGAAATATTCTTGTGATCGTGAGAAAACATCTAAAAGCGGAATATGATATTTCTCAGCAAATGCACGCATCGCTTTTGGATAGTCTCCAAGTATATCTGGATTCAATGTTCCATTTTCTAAGTAATCTCGTCGCGTCACAGATGTCAGCAAGACCATGTGGACATTCGCTTTTTTTGCGCATTCAAAAAATATCTGCAGATTTTTTAAATAGCTACCGAAGGGAAGCGTACCTCTTTCTTCTTGGATTTTCTGGTCGTTATGTCCAAATTGTACAAATAAGAAATCATTTGGCTGAAACTGTGAAGCTAAACGGGCTAACCTTCCTTCCTGGATAAATGTTTTAGTGCTGCGTCCATTCTTTGCTTGGTTATTAATCTGGATCTCAGGTGAAAAATAAGCAGATATTTTTTCTCCCCAACCTGTCTCGGGACGCTTGTTTTCATCTTTTTCTGCCGCAGTAGAATCACCGGCAATATGGATAGTAGGCATGTTATCTCTTCTTTCATAAAGGTTTATAGGCAATGAAGCAGAACAGCAAGAGAAGAAGACGGAGCAAATTTGGTCCGTCTTCTTCTCTAAAACGTGGATAAACGGATTCCGTTATTTCGCTATCCTGTTTTTGATTCGTTACTGTTACTATTAATCAATTAGGCAAAAAAGCCAAAGTAATTTTTAGCATTTGTATAACTAATCGCTTGAACGAGACTTCCTAAAAGTTGTTCATCCTCAGGTGCTTCCCCTCGCATGACCATTTCGCCTAAAAATTCACAAAGAACACGACGGAAATATTCATGTCTAGTGTAGGAAAGGAAACTTCTTGAATCTGTCAGCATGCCGACAAAATTCCCCAAAGCACTACCATCAGCAAACTGTGTCAATTGATCGCGCATACCAGCTCGAGTATCGTTGTACCACCATCCAGAACCTAACTGCAGTTTTCCATTCTGTTCTTTTTGGAAACAGCCCATCAAAGCTAAAATCGCAGGGTAGTCATTTGGATTCAGTGAATAGAGGGTCGTCTTTGGCAACTGATTCGTTTCTTCTGCACGATTCAATAATTTTTGCAGAGGAATAGTCAAAGAAAGATCATTCATTCCATCATAACCGGTATCGGGTCCTAATTTTTCCAACATTTGTGTATTACAATTACGATAAGCATGAATATGCAGCTGCATTGTCCAATTATGAGAATGATAGAAGTGGGTCAAACGTATCAGTGTTTCTGTACGATAAGCATCGATTTCATCTGAAGATAATAGTTTGTTAGCTCGTGCTTTTTGAAAAATCTCTTCTAATACTGTTTCATCCGCTTCTTTATAGCGTAAGGTGTCTAAAGCGTGGTCGGAAACACGACATCCATGTTGATGGAAGTATTCTATCCGCTGCCCTAAAACTTCGATCAGTTCTTGATAGGTGGTAATCGTTTGGTCAGCTGCTTCTTCCAGTAGTGTAATCCATACATTAAATCCTTCTTTTTCAATATTGAGTGCTTTGTCTGGACGGAATGAAGGGAGAACTTTCAAATCTGGTTCTTCATGAGCAAGCAATTGATGATAGTGTAAGTCATCTGCTGGATCATCTGTCGTACAAATCACTTCTACATTCGATTTTTTCGCGATTTCCCGCCGACGGAAATCAGGAGATGCCAAAATTTCATTTGCTTGTGTCCAAATTTTCTCTGCGTTTTCTTCATTTATCAACAAGTCAATATCGAAGAAACGCTTCAATTCAAGATGTGACCAACTGTAAAGCGGATTGCCGATAATTTTTGGTACGGTTTGACACCAAGCTAAAAATTTTTCAAAATCAGAAGCATTTCCTGTGATTTTTTCTTCAGGCACGCCGCAAGCTCGCATCAAGCGCCATTTGTAATGATCGCCTCCTAACCAAGCTTCTGTCAGATTGCTGAAATTGTTGTTTTCGTAAATTTCTTTTGGATCTAAGTGACAGTGATAATCAATAATGGGCATATTTTTTGCGTAGGAATGATAAAGATTTTTCGCCCAATCGTCTTTTAATAAAAAATCATCAGATAAAAACATAAATCTTCCTTCTTTCTTTTTATACTGTTTTATGAAAATCAAAGTGTTACTCCGTTTTTAAAAATGGCAATTTCTCTAACGTCATTTTGTTCATTTTTCGTTTCTTCTCCACTAGCCACAGCGATGATTTTTTGAACAAATGATTCTAAGATCACTTCCATTGGTTGTTCTAATAAGACGCCTGCATTAAAGTCCATCCAATGACCTTTGCGTTCAAAAAGAGTCGTGTTCGTAGATACCTTGACCGTAGGGACATATGAGCCAAACGGAGTCCCTCTTCCTGTGGTAAACAAGACCAACTGGCAATCGGATGAAGCAAGAGCAGAGGCAGCTACAAGATCATTCCCGGGAGCTTGCAATAAACTAAGTCCTGGTTTTCTGATTTTTTCGCCATATTGCAGTACATCAACGACAGGAGAGCTTCCTGATTTTTGCGTGCAGCCTAAAGACTTATCTTCTAATGTAGTGATCCCACCTGCTTTATTACCAGGAGATGGGTTTTCGTAAACTGGTTCCCCGTAAGACAAGAAATACTGTTTGAAGTCATTGATCAAGTCAACGATTGAACCAAAAACTTTTTCATTTTCCGCTCGTGCCATCAATACTTGTTCTGCACCAAACATTTCTGGCACTTCTGTTAAGATCGTGCTACCTCCTTGAGCAATCAAGTAATCAGAAAATGCACCAAGCAAAGGATTGGCAGTTATTCCCGATAGACCATCAGAACCGCCGCATTTCAAACCGACATTCAACTTAGAGAGCGGGACTGGTATGCGCTGGTCGTTTTCGACCGCGGTTAAAAGTTCTTCTAATAGAGCTACGCCTTGTTCGATCTCATCATAGACATCTTGAGCCACTAGAAATTTCACTCGTTCTTCATCATATTCACCTAAAATTTTTTTGAATTCAGGAACGGTATTGTTCTCGCAACCTAATCCAAACACTAAAACTCCGCCAGCATTTGGATGGTTTACCGCGTCTGCTAAGATTTCTCGAGTATTTTGATGATCTTTTCCAAGCTGTGAACAGCCGTAGGGATGCTTTAAAATCGTAATATGATCAAACTGTCCCAGATCCGGATGTTTTTCTTTGAACTGTTTGACGATCAGTTCAGCAATTCCATTCACACACCCAACGGTAGGGACTAAGAACAAGTCATTACGAATCCCTACTTTTCCATTTTTTCGTAAGTAGCCTTGAAATGTTCGGTTCTCAAAAGGATAATGACTTGGATGGACATCTTTTTCATATCGATAATCCAATTCACCAGAAAGGTTGGTTTTTACATTATGAGTGTGCAGCCATTGACCGGCAGTTACATCTGTCGTCACGTGCCCGATTGGATAGCCATATTTGATCACGTTGTCTCCAGCTTTCAAATCACTCAATGCAATCTTGTGACCTTGCGGGATATCTTCAAGAGTGGTGATCGTTTGCTGATCAATCGTCAGTTGTGTTTGCTTTGGGATAGGTGTTAATGCGACAACAACACTGTCTCGTTGATTTAATTTCATTGTTGGTTGCAGGGTTTCAAGCATGGACCATCGTTCCTTTCATTTCTTGTAATACTGCTCGGACACCTTTTTGATCGATTTTTGTAGCCATTTCTTGAACAGTATCTGCCACATTCGGTAATTGAGACAAATCTTCTCCCCAAAGCGCAGCGTTTTGCAATAATCGAAGAATAGCTGTTTCATTATCAGACCAAGCATCAACAAATTCGCTTATCGTCTTTTCATCATCATGGGGCTTTACTTGATCGCCTCGATACATAAGAAGTAACGCAGCTAGTGAAACAGAGATTAGCGGTGGTACTTGATTTTTTTCTTCGATATACTTCTTGAAGACCGGAAGCAGACGGGTGCTGAATTTTGAAACACTATTTAATGAAATCGCTTCTAATTTGTGATCGGCAAAAGGATTCAAGAAACGTTCTTTGATTTGATCAGCATAAATGGCTAATTCATCTTTAGGTAAAGAAAGCATAGGAATCAATTCTAGATCGAATAGCTGATCAACATAAGCGGAGAATAAAGGATCTTTCATTACTTCTTCTACAGTTTCCAATTCCGCCAACAAAGCAAGAGGGACCATCGCTGTGTGCGGTCCATTAAGCAAATGTACCTTACGTTCACGATAAGGAGTCATATCATCTGTGATGATGACATTCAAGCCAGCCTGTTTGAATCGTAGTTGATTTTCCAACTCTTTAGGTCCTTCGATCACCCAAAGCATGAATGGTTCCGCTTTGACCATCAATTGATCTTCATAGTTATGTCGTTGATTGAAAACATCTGCATCCTCACGAGGATAACCTGGTACGATGCGATCAACTAAACTACAACAAAAAACATTTTCTTTTTCTAACCACTCAATAAAAGCAGGTTCTAAATCCCATTTTTCTGCATAGCGTAAAATAATTTCTTTTAGACGTTCACCGTTTCTGTCAATCAATTCACAAGGAATAATGGTAAAACCAGCTTTGTTTAATTCAAAACGTCGATATAAAAAGGCTGTCAGTTTGCTCGGGAAGCTCTGTGGTGGCGTATCTGTTCGTTCATCAGTCTCCACAAATTGGATTCCTGCCTCTGTTGTATTGGAGACGATATAGGCTAAGTCGTCATTTTCTGCTAGAGAAAGATAAGCATCCCATTCATGATAAGGATTGATCATCTGTTCTACTATGGTGATAATCTCGGAAGTATCAACGATTTCGCCATTGCTGAGTCCTTGTAAAATGACCGTATATAAATTGTCTTGCTGGTTCATCATATTCCCAAGACCTTGTTCTAAAGGCTGAATGATGGCGACATTTCCTTTAAACAATTGTTGGTTATTCAGTTGCTGAATCTGCCAATCAACAAATCCGCGCATAAAATTGCCTTCGCCGAATTGAAGAACTTTTACGGGAGCCTCGTTTTTTTTCACTAATTCTTTTGTCAGTTTATTCATAGATTACTTCCTTTCTGTGTTATGCACACGTTAACATTTTTATATAAAATTACTTGCAGTTTACAAGTAATTGATCGACTCACGAAGCATCAGTAAGGTGGAGAGCTCCATTTTAGATTGTTCGATCGGCCTGTCTTCAATCAAATCCAATAAAAGCTTTGTTCCTACTTGACACATTTCTTTCAACGGTTTGTGTACTGTAGTAAGCGGTGGATTAAGATAGGAGACGACTGGAGAATCATCGAACCCAATCAGAGAAATGTTCTGGGGAACACGAAGACCAGCTGAATGTACAGCTCTCAATGCACCAATCGCTATGTCGTCGTTGCCACAAAAAACCAGAGTAGGCAGGTCAGAAAGCGATAATAGGTACTCCATGTTTTGGAGGCCGCTTTCTAAGCTGTAGTCCCCTGTTAAAAAATAGGCTGGATTGGCAGGGATGCTTGCTTTTTTTAGACTGTCCAATACACCTTTTTCCCGTTCTTTTGTCGAACGAAAGTTTTTTTTCCCACCAATATAAGCGATCTTCGTATGTCCGCACCCAATACCGTAATCTACTGCCTGCATAACACCGGCCGCATCATCGGCAGTAACATTGATAACCGCTGGATCATTGATGTGACGATTGACAACTACGAAGGGAAACTCTTTTTCTTTTAGATAATCGATAAAAGGCTGATCTTCATCACTTTGACTCATAACGATTAGACCATCATAACGTTGCAAATTGATTTCTGTTAAATCAACAGCATCGATACTTTCGACAGATAAGCTGTAGTTTGTGTCCAACACTGAATGGATACCTGCAATGGAATCTGCTAGGAAATTTGATGAAGTTCCTTTATGCAAACTTGAGAAAAACAGTCCGATAAGATATTTTTTTTGATTTACTAAACCTTTTGCACTATAGTTCGGCAAATAATTCATTTCCTTAGCTAGTTGCCGTATTTTTTGTTTTGTTTCATTTTTGATTAAACTGCTGTTATTCAAAGCACGAGAAACTGTCGTATGAGAAACACCAGCTGCTTTAGCGATATCTTTGATCGTTACCATTCCATCATTTTCCTTACTTTTTCACTTTTTGTTAACGCATTCATCATATTACGATAACTACGATAAGTCAATAGATCTTTGGTATGAAAAGATTGCACACGTTAAAAATTACTTGGCTTTTTATTTTTAATTATGCTATTCTTAAAAACGGGGAATGCTCATTTAATTAGATGAGTATCAATTTTACAGAAAAATGAAAGCCTTTTACTTAAAGGGAAGAGAGGAAGAAAATGAAGAAAAGTACAGTGTTTTATAAAATATTTTTACCGATGTTTTTATTAGGAGCCGTACTTGTCATAGGATTTAGTTTATTTATTTATCAGAATACCTATGAGTCGATCGAATCGAGTTATTTAACAGATAAAAAGAACCTACTCAGGCAAGTCAAAACGAACGTTGAATGGAAAATCAGAACAATCGAATATTCGTTTTCTACGTATGGTTCGACCAAAAATTTCTCGGATATATTCAAGCATCCGCTGACATATACAAATTACTCCACTTATTCTGAAATCAGGAAAGAGCTAAACTTTATAGAAACAATTGTTATGGATGATAATAATTATGATTTACTCAGTTTAGCTGGTAAATGGGGAGTAATCAATGGATCGTTGACTCAACTGACTGAAGAGGAAGTTGAAAGGTATCAACAAAAGTACATAGATAACAAAGATAATTTATTTTGGCAAAAGAAAAATAAAGGAATCGAAATGGTGATTCCTTTACCAATGTTTGAAAAAGAAAAATATGCATTGGGAATTGCTACGATAGAGAAACATACAATAGAACAAGTTGTTGGGGAAAGTGGAGAAGATATACTTTCTATCGAAAACGAAGATGGAAAGCTTTTTTCTACACAGAAAGTAAAAGAAGAAGAGCAGCCAGAAGCATTAGCGGATGTGGATCTAGAGTACAACCAGTTGAAAGTGATAAGAGAAAATGGGACATCCTATATCGTACTGAAATCAGATTATAATAATTGGATTTACAGATTAGAAGTTGATTCTAGTGCAATTGGAGCAACGATTCGCAATCTGAGAATCGGGTTAGTTGCAGTGTCTTTGACGCTGGTAGGACTGATCGGTCTCCTTTCCTATTTATTTTCGGACAGATTTGCCCGTCCAATTTCTCAAATTCAGGAACGTTTGAATCTTAAATCAAAAGGATTCAGTGGGAAAGAACTAGATTTGGTCGCTCAATCAGTCAGTCGGATCATAGGAGAAAAAGAAGCGTTAAGTGCACACTTAGTTACCCAAAAGCCACAACTAGAAACATTATTTGTACTTAGTTTATTTAGAAATCGAGTAGAAAGGCGAGAACTAGACCAGCGGTTGCAGCAATTTGGTTATAGTTCTCAAAATGACTGCTATTATACGGCCTTGGTTCAAATCGATCTGTTAGAAGATAGTCACGGTGGGGAGCGTGATTTGCTACTTTTAGCAATCAACAACATGATCACGGAAATTGTGCCAAAGGAAAATCGAATGCTGCCGATCGTTTTGAATGAAGAAATGCAAGCCACTATTTATCGAATGGATAAAGACGATGCAGAAGCAAGCAAAAAAGTCATGGAGTATTGCCGACTCATTCAAAAACGTGTAAAAGAATACTTGAAATTAACTGTGAGTATAGGTATCAGTAACCGATTCGAAACGCTGAATGAAAGCAAGCAATCGGTTGACCGAGCAAAAGAAGCCCTGTATTATCGTGTAAATACTGGTCCGAGTTCGATCATATTTTATCAGGAAATTGTTCCTGCTGCGCATGAAAAAACGCTTATTAGATATCCAGTAGAAGAACAGAATCGATTGTTTGAAGCTATTCGTTCCGGAAATCAGGAAGTAAGGAAGCTGGTACATGAATTAATTAATGCATTGTTCGCACAAAATAAAAATCCTCTGAGCCGAGAAGTAGTTTCGGTCCGTTTGATCAATGAGCTCGTTCAATTAGGGCAGTTATTGGGAGTAGATTCAAAAAATTTTGATAACATGAAACAAATCTATGTAAAAGCATTGAATAATTATCATCCTAAAGAGCTAGAAAAACTTGTTTTAGAACAATTAGTCTTGCCAATCACAGAATGTTCTCAAGCAATCACTGATCATGAATTTAAAAATCTTTCGGAGAATATCATGCACATCGTCTATACAGAATATGACCGTGATCTATCTCTAGATGTGATTGCTGATAGGTTGCATTATAACCCTAATTATTTAAGCAATGTATTTAAAAAGGAAACAGGAGAAAAATTTGGTGATTTCGTCCAAAATCATCGTCTAGAGGTAGCGAAAAAGTGGTTGAAAGAAACAAATCTCTCTGTAAAAGATATTGCAGAAAGACTGCAATATCGAAATCCGCAAAATTTTATTCGTTTCTTCAAAAAGAAAGAATCGATCACTCCGGGAGAATATCGAAAAAAATATTTGTGAATCAAGAGGCTGTTTTTCTTGTGATCTGATTCAAGCAATAAAAGAGGACAGCGAAAAACAGCATTTCATGTTTTGTGCTGGCTGATTTTATTGCCGCAGAATCAACAAGATAAACGCCGTTTAATCAAGAGGCTGTTTTTCTTGTGATCTGATTCAAGCAATAAAAGAAAGGAGAATAACCTTAGTATTTGACTTTATGGATAGTTAAATTTCAAGGCTAAGCACGCAAAAAGGACTGTGACTAAAGCTTTGTCACAGTCCTTTTTGCGAATAAACGGTGTTCAAGAGACAGCTTATAAACAATAAGGCTGAACGTCTCTTTCACAACCTCCATTTTATGTCCCATACACAATCAACCTTTAACAGAACCTACGAGTGCGCCTTTGACAAAGTATTTCTGAACAAAAGGATAAGCAATCAGCATAGGGACTGTGGCAATAACGATAACAGCCATTTTAACTGTTTGTGCTGGTGGAATCACATCAACGGCACTACTTTCTGCTTGCATCCCGCTTGATACAATGACGATCTGACGTAAAAGGATCTGTATCGGCCATTTAGATGAATCGTTGATATACAAAATAGCGGTCATATAAGTGTTCCAGTAAGTAACAGCATAAAAAAGTGAGATAGTAGCAATAGACGGTAACGCTAATGGTAGCATGATTTTGAAAAATACACCAAAATCTGTGCAACCATCCATTTTTGCCGATTCTTCCAAACTATCCGGCAAGGCTTGGAAAAAGTTTCTCATAATGATCATGTTCATTGCATTAACAGCTACAGGTAAGATCATTGCCCAATAAGAATTGACCAGTCCCAGAGAACGAACAACCAAGAATGTGGGAATCATTCCCCCGCTGAACAACATAGAAAATACAACAAGAAAGTTGACGAATCCTCGACCAAACAAGTACTTTCTGGAAAGCCCGTATGCCATCAGTGAAGTTGCGCACATGCTGACGATCGTTCCAACCCCGGTAACGCCAATCGAAACAGCAAGTGCTCTAAAAATAGTTGGCGTAGATAGAATATAGCGATACGCGTCTAGAGAAAAGGTAGTAGGGAAAAGGATAAATTTTTTCGCGACGACTTCTTGTGTAGAAGCGAAAGATGTAGCGATGATATTTAAAAAAGGCACGATACAGATCAAAGCTAGCAAGATCAGAAACGTATTGTTGAAAAATGTAAAACTTCTTTCTCCTATAGAGACTCTCTTTTTCATATAGATAGGCTCCTCCTCAAAATAAATTAAATGTTCTGTTTCTATGTATTCAATTTATCATCGGTGAAAGATTACGTATATAATCATTTCCTACGTTAAGTGCCAGATAGAAAAAAATAGAATAGTTACTAGGCGTATCTTATTTGTGAAGAAATACACTTTTATATTTTGCGAGTATAAAAATCATTGTCGTGTAAGCGTTTTTACGTGCGATAAAAATGATTATATACGTAATTCGGATAGTTATCTATCATAAAGTCATAAGCAGCAAACATTCATAAAACTAAGGAGGGGCTTATGGAAAGTGTAAAGAAACAAGAACCATTTCAACTGACGCTATCGAAAAAAGAAGAAAAGCTCAGAAGACGAAAAAAAATAATTGCAGGAATCAAAACGAATAAATTTTTATACGTGATGATTCTGCCGGGGGTCCTTTATTTCCTGATCTTTAGGTATCTTCCTATGGGAGGGCTCGTTATTGCTTTTCAAGATTATCAACCATTTTTAGGGATAATGGGCAGTCCTTGGGTGGGATTCAAACATTTCATTCGTTTGTTTACAGAGCCGACTTTCTTTACTTTATTAAGGAATACTTTGATCTTGTTCGGGTTAAATATCTTCGTGTTTTTTCCGATGCCAATTATTTTGTCCCTACTATTAAACGAAGTAACGAACAAGCGACTGAAAAGTGGGATTCAAACGATCATTTATATCCCTCATTTCATGTCTTGGGTAATCATCGTTTCGATTACTTATGTATTTTTGAACGTTGACGGAGGGGTATTGAATGAATTCCTTGCAACGATGGGATTCGAAAAAATCAGTTTTCTGACATCTCCTGAGTGGACACGAACAGTCTATATTGGACAAGTAATCTGGAAAGAGTTGGGCTGGTCTACAATCATCTACCTTTCAGCAATCACTGCAGTAGATACACAGTTATATGAAGCAGCTGAAATGGATGGCGCAGGACGCTTGAGAAAAACATGGCATGTTACATTGCCGGCGATTCGTCCAGTAATCATTACCTTGCTGATTCTAAAAATCGGTCAGACACTGGACTTAGGTTTCGAGCATATGTACTTGTTATTGAATTCATTGAATCGAAGTGTTGCAGAAATTTTCGACACCTACATTTATACAGCTGGATTGAAGAATGGACAATTAAGTTTCAGTACAGCAATGGGATTGTTTAAAGGGGTCGTAGGATTATTCATGGTAATTTTAGCTAACAAGATCGCCAAAAAGCTAGGAGAAGACGGCGTTTACTAATTTAGAAAGAGAGGAAAAGACATGCTGCAGTCATTAGATAAAATAAATGGAAGGCTAAATCGTATTTTACAGTTGGTTTATTTGAATTTTCTGTGGGGTGGTTTAGTCATTGCAGGTCTGGGGGTTTTTACTTTTGGTCCTGCATCTTATGCAATGGTTGCAGTGATTAGAAAATGGCTGCGCACAAAAGAAACATTTCCTTTGACGAAAACGTACTTCTCATATTTTAAAGAAAACTATCGTGAAACCTTGCTGATGAGCTGGATATACGGCGTCATCGGAGTTGTTTTACTTGTGGATCTTTCTTTCATACACAATTGGTATCTTAGAATCGCTTTGTATATTGCTGCGTTCTTGTATTTGCTCTCAGCACTCTATATTTTTCCAATTATGGCACATTATGATTGGAAAGGATATTTTTTCAAAATGAAAATGGCATTTTTGTTCGGATTCTCTCATCTTCATTATTCATTAGTATTAATACTAAGTCTGGTGGGTATTTACCTGATGATCATCCAAACAATGCCAGGTGTTTTAACCTTTATCGGTGGCAGTCTCTTCTTTTCCGCAGTCACGTGGACAGCAAATTCTATATTTTGCCATTTGGAATGGAAGAACTCATATACAGAAAAAACAGAAGAAAACAAAAATATCATTAAAACAGTGAAGGAGAAAATTTATGAAAAAAGCAACGCTCGTAAAATTAGGTCTTAGTTTTGCAGGAATTTTAGCACTTGCCGCATGTGGCAACAGTTCAAACAACAGTTCTTCAGAAACAGAAGATGGGAAAACCAAAATCACTTGGTTGAATATTTTACACCATGCTTCCCCACCAACTGACACAATCGTGAATCTAATAGAAGAAAAAACCGATACGGAACTTACATTCAATTGGATTCCTGATGCTTCAAAAGAAGAAAGACTGACAACTGCATTGGCTTCTGACGAACTAGGAGATATCGTTACACTTCAAATTGCTATGCTGAAAAACTCTTCTGTCCGAAGTGCGTTGAAATCAGGCGTATTCTGGGATGTATCGGAATATTTAAAAGACTATAAAAACTTAAGCCAAATCTCTGAGGATAGAATCGAAGCTGCAAGTATCGACGGAGCATTGTATGGTGTGCCAATGCAAAAGGATTATGCTCGTGCTGGTTTAGTCATTCGAAAAGACTGGTTGGATAATCTTGGATTAGATGTTCCAACTACGATGGATGAACTTTACGAAGTAGCTAAACAATTTACAGAAAACGATCCAGATGGAAATGGTGTGGATGATACAGTTGGTTTTGGTGATCGTGCGCCTAGTGATATTCGTTATACCAGCTTTAAGCTGTTCACTTCTTATTTTGGAGCACCGAATGGCTGGGCTGTAGATGATAATGGCAAATTTACTCCAGAATTTGATACAGAAGAATACATGAAAGCGTTGAACTTCTCAAGAGATCTATTTGAGAATGGCTATTTGGCACAAGATTTTGCGGTTACTCAAAAGACTGACCAGCAAGAACAATTTGCACAAGGAAAAACAGGAATCTACACTGGGATGGTGGATATCAAGAACCTGAAGACAATGGGACAAGGTATTCAAGATGATATGGAATTAGTCCCTGTAAACAAGATTTCAGATGGTGAAGGCGGCGGTTATCATGTTTGGTCAGAAGGAAATGGTATTGGTGGTTTGTTAGCATTCCCTAAATCACAAGTAAAAGACGAAGCACAATTGAAGAAATTACTGCAATTTGTTGATGATCTTCTAGAAGAAGATATGTATAAATTGATGACTGGTGGTATTGAGGGAACACATTATGAATTGAATGATGATGGTTCTATTGAATTTATCGATATGGATCTTTGGCAACAAGAAGTGCAACCGCTATCAAGTTCTCGCCCTAGTGAAGTGACGTTCTCTTTCAAAGATGCAGATCCTGAAAAAGAATTGTCGAATCAATTGATCAAAGAAAACGAAGAATTCGCTGTAATGGATCCTTCTGTACCATTGGATTCTGCAACGAACAATGAAGTAGGGTCGGAAATCGAAAAAATCGTTATTGATGCTACAGTGCAATACATCATGGGACAGCTTGACGAAGACGGATTCAAGAAAGCTGTAGAAGACTGGAAAGCACAAGGTGGCGACCGAATCACACAAGAGTACGAGGAAGCTTACAAAGCCGCACAATAGTATAGATGATTGGGACAAATACTTCTTGGTATTTGTCCCAAATCCTATTTTAACTTTTAAAGGAGAGTAAATAATGGAAAACTGGTCAAAGAAATTAGCAAAAAGCATCATGGAAAGAACACCTCGCTTATATGAAGAAAAGTGGTATAAAGGAAAATGGTCTTATGACTATGGCGTCGTACTTAAAGGGTTCCAATTACTTTGGGAACAAACCCAAGAAAAAATTTATTTTGATTTCATAAAAGACAATATCGACTATTTCGTGCAAGAAGATGGAACAATCCGTGGCTACAGCGTTGAAGAATACAATATCGACCATGTAAATACCGGAAAGCTTTTCTTTTTATTGTACAAAGAAACAGGCGAAGAAAAATATAAAAAAGCAGCAGAACTCCTTTCCCAGCAGTTGGCAAACCATCCGCGTACATCCGAAGGGGCTTTTTGGCATAAAGAAATTTATCCTTATCAAATTTGGTTAGATGGATTATATATGGGCTCACCATTTTATGCTGAATTTATCCAGAATTTTAGTGAAGAAAAAGATTACCAAGATGTCTTGAGACAGTTTGAAATCAGCTATAAACATTTATTCGATCCAAAAACAAATTTATTAATCCATGCATGGGATGAAAAGAAAGTCCAACCATGGGCTGACCCAGAAACAGGTTTATCTCATCATTTCTGGAGTCGATCGATTGGCTGGTATCTGATGGCTGCGGCAGATACCTATGAATTGCTTCATGCGGAAACGGATTGTTCTTTGCTGAAGGAAATTTTAGAAAAGACATTGACCGCACTACTTCCGTATCAAGAAGAAAACAGTGGGACATGGTATCAAGTAACAACAGAAACAAAACGGAAAGGAAATTATCTGGAAGCTTCTGGCAGCAGTATGTTTGTTTACGCAATGGCTAAAGGGATACGCTTAGGCTTGCTGAACAAAGAAGAGTGGCTGCCGCAAGTGAAAAAATCTCATCAAGGACTACTCGATGAATTTGTTCTTGAAACAAAAGAAGGCTGGTTGAACTTGAACAAAAACTGTCAAGTAGCAGGGTTAGGCGGAGCAGAACAACGAGATGGTTCATACGCTTACTACATCAGTGAGCCGATTATTTGTAATGATCAAAAAGGTGTCGGTGCATTCTTGCAAGCATTAATCGAAGTGGAGGCATTATAAATATGTATGATATTTTGACATTTGGCGCATCAATTGATGAATTGAATACTGAAGCAATACAACAAGCGATTGATGCAGCAGCAAGCGCAGGAGGCGGGACCGTGGTTGTGCCAGCAGGTGAATTTTTAACAGGGGCTTTATTTTTAAAAAGCAATGTAGAACTTCATTTGAGCGCAGGGGCGGTTTTGAAATTCTCTGACGATCCAAAAGATTATCCTATTGTTCATTCACGTTGGGAAGGAGTCCATCGAAAAGTCTATGCTTCCTGTATCTATGCTCAAAATGTAGAGAACATCTCTGTCACTGGTTTTGGTACATTAGATGGAAATGGAAAAAAATGGTGGAATACTTTCCGAAACGAACCAGATAATCTGGCTTATCCTCGTCCTAAATTGATGAGTTTCCATAACTGCCATCGAATCACTGTGAAAGATATCAAACTGATCCAGTCACCAAGCTGGACGATCAACCCAATTCTTTGTAGCAACGCGACGTTTGACAACTTGACGATTTTGAACCCAGCAGATTCACCAAATACAGACGGAATCGATCCAGAATCCTGCAAAAATGTGCGTATTAGTAATTGCCATATTGACGTGGGAGATGACTGTATCGCAATCAAAGCAGGGACTGAAGATACGTACGAAAGGATTGCTTGTGAAAATATCACGATCACAAATTGTACGATGGTCCATGGACACGGAGGGGTCGTGTTAGGAAGTGAAATGAGTGGTAGTATACGTAATATTACCATTTCAAATTGTATCTTCCAAGAAACTGATCGAGGAATACGATTGAAATCTAGACGAGGTCGAGGCGGGATCGTTGAAGACATTCGAGTATCCAATATAGTCATGGATAATGTGATGTGTCCATTTATACTGAATCTTTATTATTTCTGCGGTCCGCGAGGAAAAGAACCATATGTATGGGAAAAAACGGCTTATCCGATAGATGAGCGGACACCAGCATTCAGAAGGATCCATTTTTCGAATATCACGGCAAGGAATGTCCATGCTTCTGCAGGATTTATTTATGGATTAGCAGAACAGTTTATACAAGAAATCACATTTGATAATATTGATGTTTCAATGGCCCAAGATGCAGTTCCCGGTGTCCCTGCTATGATGACAGGGATAGAGGAAATGAGCAAGCAAGGATTTTACATTGGTTTTGCGGATAAGGTTACCTTTAATCAAATGACGATTGAGAATCATGAAGGACCAGCATTTCTATTAGAAAATACGAAAGAAATAAGTATTGAGAAATTCCGGTCAACTCAATCGGAAAATATGGATGAGCTGGTTGTTCGTAAAAACTTTGCTTATGCAGTTGAATGACTTTTTAGGTGATCCATCTAGCAGACTTACTCCTAGTGGAAAGCGATTATACAGAGAAAAACAAAATGGGTTTATGCTTGAATATTATCAACTGTACTTAAATGAATTGGAAACAGTACCAGCACTTTATGCTTATCCGGAGAAAGAAGGACCGTTTCCGACGGTCCTTTACCTGCATTCTCACGGCGGAGATTTTTCAGTCGGGAAAAGTGAATTGATCCATGGTGCTCCTTACTTAGCTTCTCCATCTTTTGCAGAAGTACTGACGGGAATGGGATATGCTGTTTGGTCGATTGATGCTTGGGGATTTGAAGAACGCGGAGGTATTTCCGAAAGTGAGTTGTTCAAACAATTTTTATTAACAGGAAAAACGTTATGGGGAATGCGTATTTATGATGTGATCAGCTTGATCGATTATTTGGAGACAAGGGAAGACACAGATACTCAACGGATTGCAACGATTGGTCTTTCTATGGGAGGCTTATTAAGCTGGTGGGTGGCGGCATTGGATTCTCGTGTCAAAGTTTGTATTGATCTAGCAGCACAGGTGGACATCGAAACACTTTTGCTACATCGTCGCCTAGATCATCATGGGTTTTATTACTATGTGCCAAACCTACTGACAGCTTATACAACGTTAGCAATCCAAGAAAAAATCGCTCCGCGCCCTCGTCTTAGCTTAGTTGGAAAAAACGATACGATGTGCTTGGACGAAGGCGTACTGAAGCTGAGAAAAGGGCTGGACAAAAAGTATCAATCAATGGGTAGTCCAGAAAACTTTTCTTCTTTTTCTTTAACAGGCGGTCATATGGAAACACAAGAAATGAGAAACATTTGGAAACAATTCATAAAGGAGCATTTATGAGGATGAAAGACAAACCGATAATTGGAAAAAATTCTATAGATACCCCGACGGATTTTGAAACTATCCAAGAAGGAATCGATTATTTGGCAGACCTGCCGGATAGCCATCCAAAGGTCTTGATAGTAAAAGAAGGAAGATATGATGAATATATAGAAAGCAGATTATCCAATTTTAAACTTGTGGGAACAGGAACAGTAGTGATCTCCGGTAATCGTTTTGCAAAACAGGAGTATCTTGACGGTAGCCAGTTAGGGACTTTCCGAAGTGCTACTTTCTTCTTAGAAGGATCGAATGTCGTATTAGAAAATCTTCACATCGAAAATACAGCAGGTCCAGGAGAAAAAGTAGGTCAAGCTGTTGCTTTATTCAATTCAGGAGATCGCGTGTTGTTAAAAAACTGTCGACTAACTGGTTATCAGGATACTTTATGCACGGGTCCGTTGCCTGACTTGCAAAAAGATGGTACACCCTTTTGTACACCGGCTTCTGTCAATCCTGATTATTGTCGTCAGACCTATGAATATTGCTGGATTGAAGGAACGGTGGATTTCATATTTGGTGGGGCAGATGCAATTTTTCGCCAGTGCCGTATCCATAGCTTAGCCAGTAAAAATCCTGGATATATCACAGCAGCATCTACGCCAAAAAAACAAAAATCAGGGTATCGTTTTGAAAGCTGTACCTTGACTGCAGAGCCTGATACTAGAAACGTCTATTTAGGAAGACCGTGGCGTCCGTATGCAAATGTCGTGTTTGAAGCATGTAAGATAGGTGGGCATGTTCACCCAACTGGTTGGGATAATTGGGATGACAAGAAAAATGAACAGACTGCCAAATTCTCTGAACGAAATAACAATTATGAAACACCAATCAAAAGACCTGAATGGATCCATTTAGAAAAGCAGGGGGTTCTGAAATGAAAAGAAAATGGGAACTATTGCTAGGAATGATCGGTGGCAGCCTATCTCTGATTTTCTTTGGCGGGTTAGCAGTTACTTTAAGTAATATGTCTGCGTCAGAGTTTAAAAAAAGTTATCAGTCGCTTGCTGTCGATCATCCATCTTTGTCTTTAGAAAATACATTTGAGCTATTACAGGACATGACTGGTCTGTTTGCCGTTGTATTGTTTATTTCACTTGCTTTTTTAGCAGTAGCACTATTTTTGACGGCTAAAGGAAAATACTTAACAACTGCCACTGGCTTGTATTTTATAACAGGTGTTATATTGTTGGTCGGCACTCAGTTTATTGCGTTTCCTTTTGCATTTTTTTATTTTGCCGCTGGGGCATTCAGTTTGTATCGAGTAAGAATAAGAAAGGAAGCCTGAATCATGCAGACTATCAAAGTAAAAAATCCTATTTTGAGAGGGTTCAATCCAGATCCTAATATTTTAAGAGCGAAAGACCGATATTACATTATTGTCTCCTCTTTTGAATGGCTTCCAGGAATTCGAGTATATGAGTCGAAAAATTTAGTCAATTGGTCACATACATCGGATATTTTGACCACTCAAGTATCTTTGCAAGGAAATCCTACAAACGGAAGCATATGGGCACCGCAAATCAGTTATGCTGATGGATTGTTCTATCTTGTTTACACAGATGTCAAAAGTGCAGGCCGTCCGTTTAAAGATGTCCACAATTACTTGATTACTGCATCTGAGATCACAGGACCTTGGTCCGAACCGATTTATTTAAATAGTAACGGCTTTGATCCTTCTTTGTTTCATGATTTGGAAACAGGAAAAAAATGGCTTGTCAATGAATTATGGGATTATCGTCTGGACACACCGAATAAGTCCAGCGGTATCGTATTGCAAGAGTATGATGCAGAGAAGAAGAAGCTTGATGGTCCCATCTATAAAATATTTGCAGGTACAGAATTAGCGAAAACGGAGGCACCGCATTTGTATTTTCGTAACGGGTATTATTATTTGATGACGGCAGAAGGAGGTACAGGAAGAGGACATTCAGTCACAGTCTGCCGAGCAAAGAATATTATTGGTCCTTACGAGCTTGATCCTGGTTTTCCTATGCTGACAGCTAGTGACAAACCTGCTTCTACATTGCAGTGTACAGGACATGGGAGCTTAGTACAAACCCCGTCAGGAAAATGGTACATGACATATCTTTGTACCAGACCATTAAACGGTGCGGCTATTTTGGGAAGAGAAACCGCTATCCAAGAAGTGTATTGGACGTCCGACGATTGGTTAAGACTAAAAGATAGCCAGACAGCTCCGATGGAAGAAATAATGATTGAGACGAATGAAGAGGTACAACAAGAAAGAGCGTATCAGTTTATGGATACATTCGAAGGAGAGCTAAAAAAGAACTGGAATGCCAGACGTATTTTGCCAAGGGCTGATTGGTGTGATACAAAAACTAGACCTGGTTTTTTACGACTGATTGCCGGTGAATCTCTTCAATCTACCTTTGGCCATCACTTATTAGCTATTCGGCAAACGGATTTTACTTTTGATGCGGAGACAGCATTTGAATATACACCTAATAATTTTAATCAGATGGCTGGACTGGTATTGTACCTAAACGAATCCAATTATATTTATTGCTATGTTACTTGGGATGAAAACAAGGGAAAATGTCTTCGTATGATAGAATCAGAAAACGGAGTTGCACAAATAGAAGAGTGGAGGATTCCACTCACAGAAAAGAAGACTTTCTTGAAAGTAGCCGTAAAGAAAGAGACAGCACAGTTTTATTTGAAAGACACACCATCTGAAGAATGGAAGGAAGTAGGTCTACAAAAAAACATGTGTATACTCTCAGGTGGATTTACGGGGAATTTTATCGGGATAGTCGTACATGATTTAAATAGAAAAAGAGGAAGTTATGCTGACTTTGAATTTTTTAAGTATGATGGAAAAGATCATGAATGATCTATCTCTCTAATAAATAGAGATTCACTAACTTGTTTTTGCTAGTTAGTGAATCTTTTTGTTTATCTATGATACCTGTCTCTTATA
>NZ_NGMF01000004.1:71736-75324 GCF_002140245.1 Enterococcus sp. 10F3_DIV0382
AGTTAGGCTACATGTTCGGTGATTTAGGTAACTGACAATGTTTTTAAACGTATTTTTGTTTTTTCTCTGTCAAGATAATGCAATAAAATGTCAATATTGTGAATATAAAAACAAGAAAAAAAGAGTTATAATTTTGAAAACGTTTACTATAAGAGGTAGGAGGAATTCAAATGCTTTCACAAAATGCTGTTACAGCAAATACAGTAAAAAAAGAAAAAAAGGAATTTGGGATTTCCGATAAGTTAGGCTACATGTTCGGTGATTTAGGTAACTGTTTTATTTTAGGTTTGGTCAATAGTTTCTTGATGATTTATTATACGAATGTTCTTGGTGTTTCAGGAGCAATCGTAGGTACGTTATTCTTGATTTCAAGAATTTTGGATGCGTTTGCTGATGTGATGGTTGGAAGATTATGCGATGTCTCAGAGTTAACAGAAACTGGTCGATTTATTCCTTGGATCAGAAAAATGAAATATCCATTTTGCTTAGTGACAGTCATTTTGTTTTTACCATTCGTCCAACATCTTCCAATGACGGTGAAGGTTGCATATATTTTTGTTTCATATATTGTTTATGGTATTTTTCTGTCAACAATCAATATCCCTTACGGAGCAATGGCAGCAGCCATTAGTTCAAATCCTAATGACCGCACCTCGTTATCCACATTCCGAAGCATTGGTTCTGCGATTGGCGGGTCAACTACAGGGTTCTTTATCCCGATTTTGATGTACACCCATAACAAGAGTGGGCAGCAAGTCGTTTCGGGGAATCATTTCTTTTGGATTTCCATCGGATGTGCGGCAATTGCATTTGTCGCATACATGCTGACTTGTAAATTGACTACTGAACGAGTAAGAGTTGTCAAAAACGAAAAAGTGTCTGCTTCTCAGTTGGTAAAAGGTTTGTTAGCTAACCGAGCACTGATTATTTTAGTCATTGTTGACATTTTCATTGTGATCAATCAGATTTTAGCTGGGACGAATATGACTTATTTATTTAATGATTACTTCCATAATAAACAAGCAATGTCTGTCGCTCTTTTATTTACTTACGGAACAGTAGTAGTTTTAGCACCATTTGCTACAAAGCTGACAAAATTATTTGGTAAAAAGGAAGCAAGCGTATTTGCGTTACTCGCTTCTTCATGTATGTACTTGCTGATGTATTTCCTTCATATAACAAATGCATGGGTATATCTGATTCTTTTATTTATTGCTACTTTAGGATCTGGTTTATTCAATTTGATGGTCTGGGCATTCATTACTGATGTGATTGACTATCATCAATATAAGACAGGCTTAAGAGAAGATGGAACAGTATACGGAGTGAATTCTTTTGCGAGAAAAGTAGGACAAGCATGCGCAGGAGCAGTCGGAGGATTTATGCTAGCACTCATTGGTTACCAATCGTCTACAACAGGTGGAGCCATCCAATCAGTTTTAGTACAAGAAAGAATTTATACGATGGCAAACTTGCTACCAGCATTCTGTTTATTTGTATCCGCAATCATTTTATTAGTAGGGTATCCGCTGAATCGTTCGAAAACTGTGTTTATTGGTGAAGAATTAAAAAAAATCAATGAAAGATAAGGAGAAAAGTATTGCAGACAAAAAAAGAGTTCATCAATGCTTTAGACTTTAAAACAAACGACATTCAACAAGATGATACAGTAATGCTGCAAAAGGCAATCAATCAAGGTGCAAAAGAACACTCGCCCGTATTTATTCCAAAAGGTATTTATTTAGTCGGCGCACTTTTTTTAAAAGATAAGAGCCATCTCATTTTCGAAGAAGGGGCTGTTCTCAAGGGAAAAACAGAGATCGAAGCATTTCCAGAGATTGATACACGAGTTGCTGGAGTAGAAATGAAATGGCCAGCAGCGATTTTGAATGTTCTCTCAGCAAAAGATATTCTTATAGAAGGAAAAGGAATAATCGACGGTCAAGGAGAGCATTGGTGGGAACTATATTGGGGGAAAGACCAAAAAAGCGGAACAAGAGCTGAATATGATCGAAAGGGACTGCGTTGGATTGCAGATTATGCTATTAAGCGTCCGCGGGCGTGTTTACTGTATCATGCAGAACATGTTGTCATTCGTGATTTGATTTTTCAAAAATCAGGTTTTTGGAACCTGCAAATCACTTATTCTAACGATGTATTAGTAGAAAAAATAATCATCCGTCATAATGATGGGCCAAGTACAGATGGGATTGATATTGATTCTTCAACAGATGTGCGTATCTATGAATGTGATTTGGCCTGTGGTGATGATTGTATCGCTATTAAATCTGGCAGGGACGGTAACGGTGCAAGAGTCAATCGAAAATCATCAAGAATCGAGATTGCGAGATGTAACATTCGTTCAGGTTACGGTGTAACTATTGGTAGCGAAGTTAGTGCTGGAGTTAGTGATGTGTATATTCACGATATCGATTTTTTTCAGTCAGACTGTGGTATTCGAATGAAATCTTCAAGAGAAAGAGGGGGAGTGATTGAAAATATCAGGGTAGAAAACCTGAATATGATGGATGTACAATTTCCGTTTTCTTGGATAATGGACTGGCATAATGAATATAATAGAAAAAATAGCAATGATCTTGAACGAATGCCAGAAAGCTGGCAAGCAGTGGCTGAAGAAATACCTGAATCAAAACAAATGACAAAAGTCAGAAACATACATGTCAAAAATGTACAGGCAAGTCTTTCTCCAGGCTATCCACTTCCTTCCCGGGCTTTTGACTTGGTAGCATTTCCTGAAAAAACTATAGAAGATGTCTGCTTTACTCATTGTACAATAACTGCAAAAGAATTTGGACGAATCGAAGCAGTTCAAAACTTATGTTTCGAAAGCTGTATTCTATCAATAGAAACAGGGAACACAGTTGCAAACAATACTTTTGACAATCGTTGAAATTATAATAAGGTCAAGCTAAAATATTATTTTAGCTTGACCTTTATTTTTTTTAATGATATATTAAACAACGTTGTCGCATCTGATTGAAACATTTTGTGAAATTTCCAAAAAAGAGTTGACACATATTTTTAGACGTGATAAGATAACTGAGTCGTTAAAAAAGAACAGCTTGCGAAGCTTGATTCTATCGAAAAAAACTTCAAAAAAGTTCTTGACAAATAACAAACGACAAGTTATAATGAATGAGTTGCTGAAAGGTTTCGAAAAACGAAATCGAAGAAAACTTTTAAAAAAGAGTTGACAATCACTTGCCACTCTGATATGATGTAAAAGTTGCTACGGCAGCCAAAATAAATCGGAAAAACATTTCCGATGAAGTAGACCTTTGAAAACTGAACAAAGTAAGACAAACCAAATGTGTAGGGCGTCTTGATTCAATTCAAGACAACAAACATTTTTAACAAGCAAGCAATATGCTAGCAAACAAATTGAGCTTAACAATCGCAAGATTGTTCGAACTTTTTATGAGAGTTTGATCCTGGCTCAGGACGAACGCTGGCGGCGTGCCTAATACATGCAAGTCGTACGCTTCTTTTTCCACCGGAGCTTGCTCCACCGGAAAAAGAAGAGTGGCGAACGGGTGAGTAACACGTGGGTAACCTGCCCATCAGAAG
>NZ_NGMF01000005.1:0-566 GCF_002140245.1 Enterococcus sp. 10F3_DIV0382
GCTCATGGACGTTTGAAAATGAAAGTAAATTACTAGCTACTCTGTTGGAACCTTTAAAAAGTGACTATGATCTCATTATTATTGATACTGTACCAACGCCAAGCGTTTATACAAATAATGCAATCGTGGCGAGTGATTACGTTATGATCCCTTTACAAGCAGAAGAAGAAAGTACAAACAACATTCAAAACTATATTTCCTATTTGATTGATTTACAAGAACAATTTAACCCTGGACTAGATATGATCGGTTTTGTTCCTTATTTAGTTGATACGGACAGCGCAACGATAAAATCAAACCTGGAAGAACTGTACAAGCAACATAAAGAAGATAACTTGGTTTTCCAAAATATTATCAAGCGAAGTAATAAAGTAAGTACCTGGTCTAAAAACGGAATTACAGAACACAAAGGCTATGACAAAAAAGTTTTATCCATGTATGAGAACGTATTTTTTGAAATGCTTGAACGAATTATTCAATTAGAAAACGAAAAAGAATAGAATCACAAATCACAAGTGATTAATCACAAATCACTTGTGATTTGTGATTGTTGATGATAAAATAAG
>NZ_NGMF01000005.1:5288-8861 GCF_002140245.1 Enterococcus sp. 10F3_DIV0382
CGGATAAGTAAAGGGTAGCCAGCAGTTTCTAGGTAGGGGATTTTAGAAGTTTTCTGGTAGTCGTACTTAGCCATTTGTCCCTTGCATTTTGGGCATTTAGGGGCTGTGTAGTCCAAGTGACCGTGGAGTTCTAAGTGAGTCCCCATATCATATTCATCAGTGATAGTGATATTTTTGTCTTTAATTCTGAGAAAATTTGTGATAAGATTTAGTTGTTCCATATGAGTCTTTCTAATGTGAGTTTCGTCGCTTTTCATTATAGGTCATATGGGACTTTTTTTCTACACTAAAAAAGGCTCCATAATCTCTACAGTGGATTTACCCACTACAGAAATTATAGAGCCAAATTGTTAACGGTAACAAAATTTTCCCTAAAGTAGCATAAATTGACAGTAAAACCTGATACAGAGCGGTTTTTCATGATTTTTTAGCTGTTTGAAATTAACCAACAAATATGATATTATAATTTTGCAACCGTTTGCATTTGGCGAATGATTTAATTTTGAAAGAAAGGAGAGTACTTATTCCTCTACAGTTGATTGCTAGGTTCAAGGTCATCAACTGTAGATATATTTTTTCAAGAAAATGCGAACGTTTTCTTATTATTTTTTAGGAGGTTTATATGGCTTATCAAAGTAAGAGAATACTATCCAAACTGGTAAAAAAAGCAGTTAGTGTTACCCTGGTTTTATCCATGTTTGCTGGAATTGAACAGGCATTCACAATCACTTCAGTAAATGGTGAAACAATCGTTGCCAGCTCCAACCAGCAGGTTTCAATGAAAGATGGGACTGTTTTGCATGCTTGGTGTTGGTCGTTTAATTCTATCAAAGAAAATATGGCGGCCATTAAAGAAGCAGGCTATACAAGTGTTCAAACATCCCCAATTAATGCTGTAGTTGTTGGAAATGGTGGAGATAAGAAATTTACAGAGCAATGGTATTATCATTATCAACCAACCGCCTATACGATTGGTAACTATCAGCTTGGGACTGAAGCTGAATTTATCGAGATGAATCGTGTCGCAGAGCAGTATGGTATAAAAATTATAGTTGATGCAGTACTGAATCATACTACTTCTGATTATAATGCGATCTCTTCAGAAGTTAAATCCATTCCAAAATGGACTCATGGAAATACTTTAATTGAAAACTGGGGGAGTCGTTGGGATGTAACTCAAAACTCTCTGCTTCAGCTCTGGGAATGGAATACACAAAATCCAGAAGTACAACAGTATTTGTTGAAATTCTTAAAAAATGCAGTTGCTGATGGAGCGGATGGATTTCGTTATGATGCTGCAAAACATATCGAATTACCAGGAGAATATCCTAGCGAATTTGGTAGTAATTTCTGGAATGTTATATTAAATAATGGTTCTGAGTTCCAATATGGTGAAGTGTTACAAGACAATATTTCACGTGATGCAGATTATGCGAACTTGATGAGCATTACTGCATCCCAATATGGGCACTCTATCCGAGACATGCTCCGCAATCGAAATGCCAATGCTGGAAATCTTGGCAACTACCAAGCAGGAGTAGATCCATCTAAACTCGTACTTTGGGTCGAATCTCACGATACGTATGCAAACGGAAAGACGGATAGTGAATCTGAATCAGCTTGGATGAGCGATGAAGATTTGAAACTTGGCTGGGCAATGATTACTGCACGCGCCAAAGGTACACCTCTATTCTTCTCACGTCCAGTTGGTGGCGGTAATGGTGTCCGTTTCCCTGAACAAACTAAACTCGGTGATGCGGGTAGCAATCTTTATAAAGACCCTACGATTGTAGCAGTAAACAAATTCCATAATGCCATGGTTGGTCAATCAGAATATATTCGGAACCCGAATGGTGATACAAACGTTGCCATGATTGAACGAGGCACTCAAGGCGCAGTAATTGCAAACCTTTCCGACAGTGAGAAAAGCTTAAATACTGAGACAAAATTGGCGAATGGAACCTATAAAGACCAAATTTCTGGTAAAACCTACACTGTTTCGAACGGACGATTAAGTGGTTCCATTGCGAGACGATCAGTATTAGTATTAACAAAAGGTGATGATAATCTAGCATCCTTGTCAGTTCAAGGATATCAAGAAGGCAGCCATACTTTCTTGACAGATACATTAAATCTTACATTACAAACTTCTAATACTAGTGAGGCTACCTATTCTGTCAATAATGGCGCTCCAATTAAATTTGAAAATGGAAAAGTCATTACAATCGGAAGTCAAGTGCAATTTGGTGAAACAGTAACGGTTACATTATCTGCTAAAAACGCTAAAGGTGAGACAGTTCAATCCGTTTATCGCTTTACAAAAGAAGATCCGAATGCCAATACAACCATTCGCTTTGAAAATCCAGATAAATGGACAGATGTCTTTGTATATATGTATAATGCCAAAGGTGATAAATTGTTGGGCGCATGGCCAGGAACTAAGATGGAAAAAGATGGTACAGGTCTTTTAGCCATCACTCTTCCAATATCATACGAGACTGATGGCGTAAAAGTACTCTTTTCTAACAACAAAGGAGCACAGTATCCACAATCCCTTGGTTTTGAATTTAAATCAGGCGGAACATATTCTAAAGATGGTTTAGTTGCCGAAAAACCTGAAAGCGAGTTCAAAGAAGAAAATGAAGAGCTTCCAATTCCATTTGAAACAGAGTATGTAGACAATCCTGAACTTAAAAAAGGACAGAAAGTAACTCGCGTTGAAGGTCAAGACGGAGTGAAGACAATAACTTACCGTTCAGAGTACATTGGTGATCAACTTGTTTCTAAGACAAAAATCAGTGAAACAGTTAGCAAAGAGCCAGTAACACAAGTAGTTGAAGTCGGTACAAAAGTCCCAGACATCGAGCAACAAATTGCCAACCGTGTTTACTTCAACAATTCACAAGGTTGGTCTAAGGTCTACACCTATGTTTATGATAATAAAGGTGTACCACTCGTTGGCAATTGGCCAGGTAAAGAAATGAGTCAAGATGAGTACGGATATTATATTGAGCTTGGTGAAGAATTTGCAGGTGGTAAAGTAATTTTCAATAATCCTGATACAAAAGTTCAATTTCCAGCTCAAAATAAACCTGGCTATGATTTGGAACTTGGACAAGTCTATGAAATAGACGGTAGCCATAGAGCAGTTTTACCAGAACCAGTTGCCGAAGGCTTTACCCGTATTACCTTTGAAAATCCTGGTGGATGGAGTGCTGCAAATGTCTATGCCTATTATGGTAATTTAATTCAACTGCCTTTGGGAGCTTGGCCTGGTCAAGCTATGTTGAAAGATAGCAAAGGTCACTTCTATATCGATTTACAAGAAGAATATGCAAATTCTAATGTAAAATTATTATTTAATAAACCAAATTCTACTATTCAATTCCCGGTTTCAGTTGGTTTTGATTTTAAAGTAGATGGCCATTATACCAAAGATGGTCTAAAATAAGTGTGTTTCCTTCCTAAAAAATAAGGTCCCCTGTCGATAGGGGATCTTATTTTGGCTCTTTGTCAACTGTAGTGGGTAGATGAAAAGCTAACATCTAGAGAGGACGAACTTCGTCCTCTCTT
>NZ_NGMF01000006.1:0-2749 GCF_002140245.1 Enterococcus sp. 10F3_DIV0382
TATGAATTTATAGCATTAAGAAAAGAGATAAGACCTGTCTCTTATACACATCTAGATGTGTATAAGAGACAGGTTATATATAACAACTTTTCTTTTTCAATTTTCATTAATAACTCTGTCGAAGTCTGTACTTTATCTTGATAATTAAATGCAGACATCCCACTTGTCTCTTATACACATCTAGATGTGTATAAGAGAAAGTTGTATAATTGTAATTATTGCTGAAGCAATTGAAACAATCAATAGTAAAGACCTGTGTTCGGAAGCCTGATCAATTAATATTGGGATACTAGCTGATAAGACTATTTTTATAATATTTCCGATACCAATTACTCTATTATAAAATCGAATTTCTTTTTTTAATCTATCGATTGTAGAATCAATAGATTCGATAAACGCTTTTTGATCCATCATTTTCTCTCCAATCATTTTATTAAAATCATTAACAAAAATATTATAATAGGATTTAAGTAAGTTCTAACTAATCACACATAAAAATAAAAAACATTTGTATTTTATCAAAGTTTTATTATACTTGTCAATTTGTGTACATCCTAAAATATAAGCTATTTGTTTACTTCCTGTCTCTTATACACATCTAGATGTGTATAAGAGACAGGAATATATACTTTGTTGTTAGATAAGTTGCACATGTTTATAGAATCTAAATAATAAATTTTTATGTACCGCCCCTCAAAGAGGGGGGAATTTTTTATCGTTGTGGAATATTTAAATACCAACGCTTGTCATGAAAATCTTGTGCTCCACCCTTAGTATTTCCTTCTGGATCGTTTGTCGCACGCATCATGACGTATACTTTCTTATTAGGGAAATCACGCATATTGAAAGATACATGATAGCCAACATTTCCTAAAGTATTATAAGCTTGATTTACGTCTGGTCTATAAATCCCATCAGCTCTTACTCTAGCTAGTTCTTTTCCAGTATTGTAGTCCATAATGAAAATATACTCGTATTTATAATTAGCAATGTGCCATCCAGCTACATGCAAGTTTGCGTTTTCGATTTCTCCGAACTGATCAATGTGGGCGTAATTTGTTCCATCTGTCAGCGTAGAATTTGCAGCACCTGCTCGAGTTGGATCAATTACTGGTTTATCCTCCGAAGTAGTTGGATTATCATCCGTAAAACCATGAGCCAAATCATAGGCTAGTTTTTCTTTACTTACACCCATTTCAGAAAGATAACCGTAAGGATCTGTATGATCTGTCTCTTATACACATCTAGATGTGTATAAGAGACAGGTTATATGATATACTTTTTAATGGCTTCAAATATAAAAGAGTTTAAAGCGTAACACACTTATGGGGGAGTGGTTTTTGGGGAACGCTTTAAACACCTGTCTCTTATACACATCTAGATGTGTATAAGAGACAGATGGTATGCTTCTTAGTGAATTCAAATATAAAAGAGTTTAAAGCGTAATACACTTATGGGGTATACACATCTAGATGTGTATAAGAGACAGCTTCTTAGTAAATTCAAATATATGGTATGCTTCTTAGTGAATTCAAATATAAAAGAGTTTAAAGCGTAATACACTTATGGGGAAGTGGTTTGGGGTGCGCTTATACACATCTAGATGTGTATAAGAGACACGCTTTAAACTCTTCTTTATTATTATCTCACAGCATGCTTAAAAGGTCTATGTCTATGGATTAAGTTATGTAAAAAAGTGCCTCTTTAAACGTCCTAAAATCCAAACAAGGATAGCATAATATACACTATCGTTGATCCAGAAAACAGGTAAATAAATTTTGCAAAAGCAATAAGTTAAAAACATTACAAAAAAGACAAGGATATCACATCAAGAAAAAATGTTTTGAAAATATCTTTGCCTTTTTGTATTATATCTATATTAAATAATCAATCACAACACATCTCTTATACACATCTAGATGTGTATAAGAGACAGATATTCTATAGAATAAAAATAAAAAAGGAGAATTTTCATGAAAAAAATTTTAGGGTTAATCGTTATCGTATTGATTGCTTTTATAGGTTGGAAAGGCTGGGACTACTATCAGTCTACTTATGTAGGAAAAGATTATTATGCAGTAATCAAAGCACCGATGCCTGCAGAAACTGATATTAAAGCAGATAATGGAGAAGTAATTGGAAAAGGGTTTAAATATAACGTAGATGCGTACGCTGAAAACGGTGAAAAAAGACAATTGGATTTTGATGTCATTACTTCTGGCGACTCTGCTAATGGTTCTGCTTATCCCGAAGGAACAATCTTGCAGTTGAAAGCAAGCGAAAAGCGAATTATAGAGAAAAAAGTAATCACTAGCGATAAAGTACCTTCATCTGTAAAAGACAAATTAGGGCTATCTTAACACTAAGAAAATATCGCAAAAAAGCACTCGAAGTGAGTGCTTTTTTACTTACTGATTTTAGAAAAAATAGAATTGGTCTTCGAAGTCACTTTCCTGTTCTTCAAGTCCTTAACTAAAGAACAAGGCAATGAATCGATTCCCATACAAACAAGAGGCTGGGACAAAATTCTTGTCACAGCCCCCTTTTTCCGAATAAATGGTGCCGATATGTGTTAAGTACCTAAATGGGTACCAGCTTTCATTTTAAAGTCAGCATGTTTCTATCACTGATTTTTTAAATCTAGCGAGAAACCCTTATCTTACAATCGTTCGTTCAATTCTTTAGCAAGATCTTCAAAGCCTGGTTTGCCTAGAAGTGCGAACATGTTTTTCTTATATCATATATACAT
>NZ_NGMF01000007.1:0-1797 GCF_002140245.1 Enterococcus sp. 10F3_DIV0382
AACAAAGTAAAAACAAATTGTGTAGTCTCCGTAATATTCCTTAGAAAGGAGGTGATCCAGCCGCACCTTCCGATACGGCTACCTTGTTACGACTTCACCCCAATCATCTATCCCACCTTAGGCGGCTGGCTCCAAAAGGTTACCTCACCGACTTCGGGTGTTACAAACTCTCGTGGTGTGACGGGCGGTGTGTACAAGGCCCGGGAACGTATTCACCGCGGCGTGCTGATCCGCGATTACTAGCGATTCCGGCTTCATGCAGGCGAGTTGCAGCCTACAATCCGAACTGAGAGAAGCTTTAAGAGATTAGCTTAGCCTCGCGACTTCGCAACTCGTTGTACTTCCCATTGTAGCACGTGTGTAGCCCAGGTCATAAGGGGCATGATGATTTGACGTCATCCCCACCTTCCTCCGGTTTGTCACCGGCAGTCTTGCTAGAGTGCCCAACTGAATGGTGGCAACTAACAATAAGGGTTGCGCTCGTTGCGGGACTTAACCCAACATCTCACGACACGAGCTGACGACAACCATGCACCACCTGTCACTTTGCCCCCGAAGGGGAAGCTCTATCTCTAGAGTGGTCAAAGGATGTCAAGACCTGGTAAGGTTCTTCGCGTTGCTTCGAATTAAACCACATGCTCCACCGCTTGTGCGGGCCCCCGTCAATTCCTTTGAGTTTCAACCTTGCGGTCGTACTCCCCAGGCGGAGTGCTTAATGCGTTAGCTGCAGCACTGAAGGGCGGAAACCCTCCAACACTTAGCACTCATCGTTTACGGCGTGGACTACCAGGGTATCTAATCCTGTTTGCTCCCCACGCTTTCGAGCCTCAGCGTCAGTTACAGACCAGAGAGCCGCCTTCGCCACTGGTGTTCCTCCATATATCTACGCATTTCACCGCTACACATGGAATTCCACTCTCCTCTTCTGCACTCAAGTCTCCCAGTTTCCAATGACCCTCCCCGGTTGAGCCGGGGGCTTTCACATCAGACTTAAGAAACCGCCTGCGCTCGCTTTACGCCCAATAAATCCGGACAACGCTTGCCACCTACGTATTACCGCGGCTGCTGGCACGTAGTTAGCCGTGGCTTTCTGGTTAGATACCGTCAAGGGATGAACAGTTACTCTCATCCTTGTTCTTCTCTAACAACAGAGTTTTACGATCCGAAAACCTTCTTCACTCACGCGGCGTTGCTCGGTCAGACTTTCGTCCATTGCCGAAGATTCCCTACTGCTGCCTCCCGTAGGAGTTTGGGCCGTGTCTCAGTCCCAATGTGGCCGATCACCCTCTCAGGTCGGCTATGCATCGTGGCCTTGGTGAGCCGTTACCTCACCAACTAGCTAATGCACCGCGGGTCCATCCATCAGCGACACCCGAAAGCGCCTTTCAAATCAAAACCATGCGGTTTCGATTGTTATACGGTATTAGCACCTGTTTCCAAGTGTTATCCCCTTCTGATGGGCAGGTTACCCACGTGTTACTCACCCGTTCGCCACTCTTCTTTTTCCAGTGGAGCAAGCTCCGGTGGAAAAAGAAGCGTACGACTTGCATGTATTAGGCACGCCGCCAGCGTTCGTCCTGAGCCAGGATCAAACTCTCATAAAAAGTTCGAACAATCTTACGATTGTTAAGCTCAATTTGTTTGCTAGCATATTGCTTGCTTGTTAAAAATGTTTGTTGTCTTGAATTGAATCAAGACGCCCTACACATTTGGTTTGTCTTACTTTGTTCAGTTTTCAAAGGTCTACTTCATCGGAAATGTTTTTCCGATTTATTTTGGCTGCCGTAGCAACTTTTA
>NZ_NGMF01000009.1:0-1576 GCF_002140245.1 Enterococcus sp. 10F3_DIV0382
GTATATATAATTCCCATGTCGATATTTTGATTTTATAAAACTGTTCCAAAGTATAGAAAATCGTTTGTGTATTTTGATAAAACAATTTGTTGTTGATTTTCAGCTGGTTGATATCTTCTGGGACTGGATAGTCTTCTGCACCAAGTATCGTTCGTTCGACCATCAAAGCTAGATGCATCATTAAATTGAACTTCATTTTAGCATTCAACTGAAGACTGAATCTTTTCTCGCACTTTTCTACTACATCTTCTACTTGTCGGATAATCACATCAGGGTTTAAAAATTCGAGTTTTTCAGATAAACCTTCTTTTGAAAAGAAATGAATGAATTCGTTCGTTAATAATGGAACACTACTAGGATGAATTAGGTTTCTCAATTGTCTATTCAATTTATTCTCTGCATCTTCATCCAAAACATCAATTAGATTAATACTAGGAACCGGGGTTGTGTTATCCAGATAGGAAGTTGTCAAGATCAACGCCGTCTCTTTCAAATATCCTTCTTCCGAAGAAGCTCGTTCTAATGTGCTCACTAATTCTCCGTAGTTTAATACGATTAGCTTAATGTCAGGATTAAAGTATTTTTCACAGATCATTTTTATTTTCTTAGCAATATCACGACCAGATATACTAGAAATAATGACATTTTTTTCTACAGCAAAACCTTCAAAATACTGGATATTCGTTACAAAATCACTTTCTGCCGTTTTTGCAATCTCATAAAAAAGATTTCCATTGATTAGTTGCTGTCCAATCTCTAGTGCATAAGAGCTGTCTCTTATACACATCTAGATGTGTATAAGAGACAGCTTATGCACTAGAGATTGGACAGCAACTAATCAATGGAAATCTTTTTTATGAGATTGCAAAAACGGCAGAAAGTGATTTTGTAACGAATATCCAGTATTTTGAAGGTTTTGCTGTAGAAAAAAATGTCATTATTTCTAGTATATCTGGTCGTGATATTGCTAAGAAAATAAAAATGATCTGTGAAAAATACTTTAATCCTGACATTAAGCTAATCGTATTAAACTACGGAGAATTAGTGAGCACATTAGAACGAGCTTCTTCGGAAGAAGGATATTTGAAAGAGACGGCGTTGATCTTGACAACTTCCTATCTGGATAACACAACCCCGGTTCCTAGTATTAATCTAATTGATGTTTTGGATGAAGATGCAGAGAATAAATTGAATAGACAATTGAGAAACCTAATTCATCCTAGTAGTGTTCCATTATTAACGAACGAATTCATTCATTTCTTTTCAAAAGAAGGTTTATCTGAAAAACTCGAATTTTTAAACCCTGATGTGATTATCCGACAAGTAGAAGATGTAGTAGAAAAGTGCGAGAAAAGATTCAGTCTTCAGTTGAATGCTAAAATGAAGTTCAATTTAATGATGCATCTAGCTTTGATGGTCGAACGAACGATACTTGGTGCAGAAGACTATCCAGTCCCAGAAGATATCAACCAGCTGAAAATCAACAACAAATTGTTTTATCAAAATACACAAACGATTTTCTATACTTTGGAACAGTTTTATAAAATCAAAATATCGACATGGGAATTATATATAC
>NZ_NGMF01000010.1:0-1397 GCF_002140245.1 Enterococcus sp. 10F3_DIV0382
GAGGTCAAAGAAAATCTGACTGCCTTTGAATTACAGAAAATTCCAGTTTTGACCATTACTGCAGCTGGAGATAATTATTTCACACGCCATAGTACCTGTCTCTTATACACATCTAGATGTGTATAAGAGACAGAAGATAGACATCCTGAAGTAGTCCTTCACATAATGATTAAGGATTATCAAAATAATATTTCTGAAGTACACTATGCAGCAGATAATATTCAATTAGTACTACCCATACAATATACCTGTCTCTTATACACATCTAGATGTGTATAAGAGACAGCAGTAGCTGCGATTTGTGGGGCAGTTGATTATTTAGCACAGAGCGGATTATTGCAAGGTTACAAACACACCGGAAATATGCAATTTCCTTGGTTAGAATCGGAAAATTATCAAAATAAAGAAGATTTTATAGAACAACAAGCTGTAAAAGATCATAACTTGATTACCGCGAATGGAACAGCTCCTATAGAATCCACAGATTTGATTCTTCAAGCAGTCCATTTTGAAACAGAAGAAATAAGACAAAAAACGATTCGTCTATACAAACTTGGATACTATGATTACTATGAAAAGTACGGAGATTCTTTCTCCTAATCATTCTCTTCAATTGGATACTCTTATCCTGTCTCTTATACACATCTGCGAATAATTTGGTAAACGTTACATCTGTCTCTTATACACATCTAGATGTGTATAAGAGACAAATACGACTTAGGTAAAACAATGGGTGATTGAATTATAAAATTTTATGGCGAATAATTTGGTAAACGTTACATATGGAAAGGTTTAGAAATTTTGAAAAAGTAGCTAGTTCCTTTTATACCAGAAAAGTAAACCTAATAAAAAAACACAACCAATTTTCAGCTGTGTTTTTAAGTTACAATAATTATCTATTTAATAGTCTTAGTTCATTAAAATAAAAAACTCAACTTTACAAGGATCTGGTTTAAAAAATTTACTTATCCAACCCAACTAGTTTTCGCTGCTTACGATTTGCTTCATCTGCTACGTACTTCATTACTGTTTTAAATTCTTTCGCTGAGGCATTTTCTGATAAATCAGCGATACTTTTATTATACTTCTTCACGATTTGTTGTACTTGTTCTTTCTCAGTCATGTAATTCCTCCTCCAACTCTTTTGAAGTATATTGTATGGGTAGTACTAATTGAATATTATCTGCTGCATAGTGTACTTCAGAAATATTATTTTGATAATCCTTAATCATTATGTGAAGGACTACTTCAGGATGTCTATCTTCTGTCTCTTATACACATCTAGATGTGTATAAGAGACAGGTACTATGGCGTGTGAAATAATTATCTCCAGCTGCAGTAATGGTCAAAACTGGAATTTTCTGTAATTCAAAGGCAGTCAGATTTTCTTTGACCTC
>NZ_NGMF01000011.1:0-1346 GCF_002140245.1 Enterococcus sp. 10F3_DIV0382
TGGTTGGTATCAATTAGCAGATAGCGAAAGAAAACTAAACAACTCTGATAAAGAATATCTATCCGAGTTAAAAAATTATTTGGAAGCTGTTGATGATTGGGGAAGATTTGAAATGGCAACCTTTACTACTCTTTTATTTGTTTTTGAAACAAATTACATAAACGGTAGATTATCAGACATTGAAAGAAAAATAGAAAAAAATAAAGATTTTGAGATTTTTCATTCCATATTGATTGGTATGTATAACAACTGTCTCTTATACACATCTAGATGTGTATAAGAGACAGCCTGTATGCTTAACGGAAAAGAATAATATCCAATATACATAGCTAATTTAGATATAGGCAACCTATCCAAGTTTTTTAAAATTTTAGATTCATCTGGATCAAGAAATTTTAAAACAATAAAAATAGAAAAAGTAAAGATTGATAGCGATATTAAATAGGTTAAATTTGCAGAATAAAGTATCTCTAAATTCCCATTTAAAAAAATAGATACAACATCATGTGTTAGAATATTCTCTTATACACATCTAGATGTGTATAAGAGACAGATACAACATCATGTGTTAGAATATTTGCTAGTAAAGCAGAAATTCCGATTATGATAAAAACAGAAAGAAACATTCCAATTCTCTTTTCTTTTGAATTTAGAACTTGATTGATTTTATTTCTATATACTTTCGATAACATCGAAATAATCTTCAAGATAACAATCAATTTCATTCTCCCTTTCTTTCAAAAATGCCGCCTCAAGAAATGCCTCTTCTATTTTATTTTTTTTATATTGGGATTTGATTTCTTCAGGAGTACCACCTCCTACTACTATTCCACGAGTTAAAATTAAAATTTTGTCACATATTTCTTCAATAAAGAGTAAATCATGACTAGTAATAAGTATCATTTTCCCCTTGCGTTTAAACGAATCCACTATTTTTTTCAGAACATAAACAGCTTCGACATCTAATCCTCTACAGGGTTCGTCTAAAACTAAGACATCAAATGGTTTCATAATCATTGAAATAATCTGCAACTTTTTCTTCATACCGTGAGAACTGTCTCTTATACACATCTAGATGTGTATAAGAGACAGGTATATAGGGTTGTTGGTTGGTATGTATATAGAATAGAAGATAAATGTGAAGAAATTGTGCATTATTTCTTCACATTTATTAGGTTATAGTTTAAGAAAGTTTAAATATTCCACAGTTTGGTTATTTTAGGCGTTTCTTTTCATAAAATTATCAGGCATCATCTTAGTTTCTCAGCACTAGGAACTAATTATACACATCTAGATGTGTATAAGAGACAGGTTTGGTTATTTTAGGCGTTTCTTTTCATAAAATT